>NZ_QGTQ01000003.1:0-339206 GCF_003182255.1 Paenibacillus cellulosilyticus
ACCACCTTCATCTCCTCATTCGTATTCTTTCATGGATGAAATCCTGCGAATTAGCGAGCTTGAGCAAGAAAACTGAATCTTAAGGAGGGAGGCGACCGCTGACGCTTCTTCAGAATCATTCGTCTGCTCCGCTGCTGGCTTGGTTTTAGACAAACAAAAAGAAACAGCCTTTTGGTAAAATGGAAGTACCACCAACCATTCCAAAGGAGCTGTTTCTTTTGTACATCCAATATACCATGGACCAACTCTGCTTGCCAATGGATCTCGAAGAGGACATTCCCTCGAATCACCTCGTTCGTGTCGTCAATGCTGCCGTAAATCGGCTGGACGACAAGATCTTCGCCAGTGCTTATCCTGGCGGTGGCCGAGACAGTTACCATCCCAAAATGCTCACCAAAGTCATTATCTACGCCTACACTCAGCGGATTTACTCCTCTCGTCTCATCGAAAAGGCTGTTCGCGAGAACATCATGTTCATGTGGCTTGCAGGCAGGCAACGTCCAGATTTCCGCACGATCAATCGTTTCCGTTCCGAGCGGATGAAGAATGTGCTGGAAGACGTGTTCACGGCTGTGTTGCAGTTTCTTGTTGAAGAAAAATACATAAAGCTTGAACATTACTTCGTCGATGGTACAAAGATCGAAGCCAATGCGA
This sequence comes from Paenibacillus cellulosilyticus, assembly GCF_003182255.1. Lineage (GTDB taxonomy): Bacteria > Bacillota > Bacilli > Paenibacillales > Paenibacillaceae > Paenibacillus_T > Paenibacillus_T cellulosilyticus. The sequence goes on from NZ_QGTQ01000003.1 coordinate 655, forward strand.
ATCGGTACACCTTCGTTTGGGGCAAAGCCGTCGTGAAGCAAAAAGCCAAACTGCAAGAGAAAGTACAGACATTGTTTGCTGCTATCGAAGCAGCGGAGATTGCCGAAGAACAAGAATATCAAGGAAAAGCGCTTCCTGAACTAGGCGGCGACGCCTCTTCCGTCACAAGTGAGAAACTCGACGAAGCCATTGAGCGTCTGGAAGTAAAGCTTCAAGAACGGCCGAAAGACAAACCACTGAAAAAGCGGTTCGCATTCTTCGCAAGGATTTGCTACCTCGCCTTCAAAGATATGAGTACCAACAAGAGGTTCTTGGCGATCGCAACAGTTATAGCAAGACGGATAAAGATGCCACCTTCATGCGTATGAAAGAAGATCATATGCGCAATGGTCAACTTAAGCCTGGTTACAATGTACAGATCGGAACTGAAAATCAATTCATTATTAACTACAGCTTGCACCAACGACCAACGGACACACGCTGTTTGAAACCGCATCTGGAGAAAGCTAAAGCAACGCTCGGCCAGCTACCGAGGACCATCATCGCCGATGCAGGATACGGCAGTGAAGAAAACTACGCGTATTTGGAAAACGAAAACCTTGAAGCCTTAGTCAAATACAGCACCTATCACAAAGAGAAATCGAGAAACTGGCAGAAAGACATCAGCAAGGTAGACAATTGGCAGTACAATGAAGTTGAAGATACATGGACATGTGCGGCCGGGCATAAGCTCTTGTATCGCTACGAAAGCAAAGAGAAAACAGAAAGTGGATATGTAATTAGAAGACGTCATTACCGAAGTCAAAGTTGTGAAGGATGTCCGCTCAAAGCGAATTGCACGAAAGCTCAGGGGAACCGGGAAATTAGCGTTAGCTTCCGATACATGCGTTACAAAGAACAGGCACGGGAAAAGCTTCGGAGCGAAGAAGGTTACGCATTATCAGTAAGACGAATGATCGAACCGGAGAGTGTGTTTGGGCAAATAAAGAATAACCGGGGATTCCGGCGGTTTCTGCTTCGAGGCATGCAAAAAGTAAGCCTTGAGGTCGGGTGGCTTTCGCTTGCCCATAATCTGCTCAAGAAGGTAGCAGTGGATAGAAAAATAGAAAAGACGGTTCAGGAATGACTACCCTGAACCGTCTTTTCTTGCTTTTTTCAATAAATTGGGCTGAATTATAAGTAAGTTGGCCTACTTTTGGGATAGCCCCTCTCTATGCATATAGCGCCTCTCGCGAGGACTACCTATCATGCATAGGTATCAGATATATAATATTCTTAACTCTGCTTATTTTCCGGACTTATAGTCCTAAATTGTGTCCTAAAGAAAAGGGAAATGACGGAATTGAGCGAATTTTAAATGATAATGTAATTTTTGGTTCGTTTTGAAATCCATAGGTGAACAACTCTGCTGACTGAGCCAATATGATATAAATATCGTTTCAAAAATCATCTCACAAGAAAGAACTCGGGAGTGACTGTTTTGGAGAATGAAATAATAGCGATTGCGAGTAGGCTACTAGCTTCAGAAGAGATACGGAATATACAACTTCTATGTAAAAATCGCGACAACCTGTTTTTGGAAATTATAAAAATAGATATGAAATTGGGTGGCGTAGGAATTCATAATATTAACAAGGGAAACACTGGGCGATACGAAATTAAGGATCGAGATATATTTCGGCCAATTCAATATATTTATGCATACTTAAAAATGCAGCCTGGCGATTTCGACTGGGTAACTAGAGAAATAATCCATATGAGTGGCCTACATTTAGAATCTTTAGTAAAGAGGTTGTTTAACATCGATAGATTTCCTCTGGGTCAAGCTCTAGCATTACCGCTCGCCAAACTAAAACTTGAAAGACAATTGTATTTAAATCTAAAGGGAATAATAAAGCCATATAATAGTGCTAAGCATCATTTAGATCATAAAAAGGATACGCATTTATTTAGTGTAGAGTGTGCCTTACTTTATTATTTATCAGTAAGGAAGATATCACTGAAGCTTATGCCTATAGTACATCTGTATACATCTGCAGAAATATGGGATACATTGGATATTGATTCAACAAATTTAATATAAAAACCTTTATTTTGAGGTGAAGTGTCCTATGGGGAGACTAATAAAAATACATGAGATTGATGAGTTTAATGAGATCATCAATATTCCTGATGCATCAATAAGCGATGAGATTCTCACGAATGTTTTAAATCTGGATGAAGAAATGGAACTAGAACAATTTACGAGAGACATTCTTTACGATCCTAATAATACTCCTCATGGCCCAGTTGAAATTGCAGACATCCTAACAACTTTGTGTGTACGAGGAGAAAAAAAGAACACCGCCTTTGTGTTGAAAGGAAAAAGCTATAAAAAAGTGACAAGCCGTGAAGTATCCCATCAGTTCTTGAAACTTCGTCAACTACCGGATATTGGATTAATTGTATTTGGGGCGGTAGGTAATATTTATGACGATGCTCAAAGGGATTTTATAACAACCGCGATGGATATAGGCTGTGACTATTTGATAGTCGATGCACATGATTGGGCACGATTATTTATTGCATATGAAAAGATTTGTCCTAAAGATGGATTACCTTATAGGGAGCATGGAATTTGTATTGCTGGGCATCAAAGGGAGACAAGAATCAAGCTTGAATGGGAGACAACGGATAAAGCAAGATATACCATTGTACAGCATATGGATGTCTCTACTGGTATGGCAAAAAGATATAGTGCAATTATTCGGATGGATCGTCATTACTCCAGAGAAGTTATCAGAAATATCATTCAGAAAGCAACCTTGGAAGTAAAAGAGAGTACGTATTATAAGAATGAACGAACTAAAGAAAGATGGGGTAATACTCCGGCACATGTTGTTTGGCTTTATATTGCTCACGATCATGAAGACATTCAAACAACAAACTGGGTATGCCGTTCATCATGGATCTATCCTGATTTGCCTGCTACTTATCGTCCGGTCAGCTTAGGTGGAGACGAAGTTGTAGAGGGCATTGAAATCAAGTGGAATGATGGTTACAAGTCATTTAAAGGATTCGTTGAAAGCCATTTAGGATCGAAAGAAGAAGTTATTGAACTTGCTGAACTACTTATAGGTGAAATGCTTCCTTATGCTACTCTGGCAGTAGAGCAATACAAAAAATATCAGTCTAAAAGCATCGAGAAAGAAGAGTTTATTAGGTGTATCAAGTCACTTAGACCAAAGGTCAGTCAGCTATATCTGAAAGCGGGAAATATGCCGATACCACCATCTGAGTGCAAAGACTTCAGCGAAGAGTGCCAAAACATCTACGCTACGATTGATAACATGTATTTGTATGTAACAGATGATTTTGACCAAGGAAAAGAGTGGTTATTTACAAAGGCAATAATAGACTTAAGTAAAGAGCTTCAACGATTAGAGTTTGAGAGGAGGAAATTTCGCTAGTCAAAGCTAAGCAGACATTAGGCATCCGCTATAACGATGAAACTTCTTTAGCATGGTTGCTGACTTAGTGTATATATTTAATGAAAATGAGTTGATGGAGTTTATGGATAAGCGAGTATTCGTATTTGATGAAACAAATATAGTGAATAGAAACTCGTATCATTCACTCGATTTACAATCGTATACCCATCTAAGAGGGTATCATGCGTGTCGTCCTAATCTTATAGAAAGTTATTTAGAAAAAGGAATTGTCCCTATTAATGAAAATGATGCACTTAATCATGCGTTATATTTATTGCAAGATGAAGGGATTAATGAAAAAAAGATTATTCAAGTATTCACTTCCCATTGGTCAAGCTTAATAGAATCTCAGAAGTGTGTTTTGGCTTTCACTGACAAGAAATCAGCTTCTTGATAGTTGTGGGCATTATTTAATATATGGCAGCGAGTTTATCTGTGGTATAGCAGCGGAGCTTAATTGTCAGTATGTTTTAAAAAATAAAGGCATTCCTACAATTTTTCATTGCGATGTGCCACTTGAAAAGATTCCATCGAATTACATTGCGGATTTAAACAGGCAAATTCAAAATGGAAATGGTAATAATTGCGGATTTAAAATTTTCGGAGCGGTTACCAGAGATCAAATAATAAATTATGAGAATCCAGATAAAATTTTCGATCCTCTCAATAGGTTTTTACCGTATAGATTTAAAGAAATTTTTGAATAACTAACTCCAATATACGTAGAGCCACATTAAGGGGGGAGTAAGATTCCTATAAATAAAGATGTTGATATAATTGCACAGATTGCAGATCAAGCTTTTGACCAGAAAAATATTCAAACTTTAAAAAGTATAGCGGAAGATAGTCTTGAAAAGCTTATTTCACCTGAATATTCCGTATTGGATAGAGCAATATTGGCGTACCACGGTGCAACTTCTTATGCTAATTATATTGCAATAGTTCATAATGGCGTAATGCAATATTCTGAAGAAAATAATAATGAAGCTGACTTTGAGTTCTGCATATATTTATACAGAAGAAGTCTGGAGTATTTTAGAGCTTTTAGAGAAGACGGTGATTTATGGGATAAGGCCGATGATGAAGATATACAATATTATTCGAGTTATTTGCAAATGTTGTATGTTAATTATGCAAATGACCTAAATCGATGTGGGAGATTGTTACAATCCATTTCACAATTAAAGCATGGAGTTGCTAGTCGCTTTTCCATGGCAGTTGGAAATATGGCAACTAAATTGATCACTTACGCGCAATATGACTACGACATTGGACATAGTCGTATCTTTTTTAACGAGGCCTACCAATTATTACGAGAGACACTAGAAGGGGCGTTGCATGAAGATGCAAAACTCGTGTTTTTAAGGCAAAAAGTATGGCTAGAGGAAAATTTCCCTGAAGATTTTTTAAGAGAACCATATAATTTTGAAGACATATCATTGGGAGAGACAAGTGAAGAGAAGAATTATAGAATGTGGTGTTTAGAGAACACATTGTTCCTAAATACCCTTAATGATGCTTTTTACTATTCATTGGTTGCTCATGATTGCATTCATCTTCCTGACATTGTTACAGATATTCATGTGGGCTTTAAATTTCACGGACTGTTCAATCAATTGAAGCAAGAATATGTTTCCGCTAGGTTTATGATTTATGATGGGCTACATAACCGAGGAGGACATTACTCAGACAGAGACGTTTTTATGTACAATACGCTTGACTATCCTATTTACGGATTAAATATCGAAATGGTTAAGTGTGCATTTAGGAGCTTATATTCCCTATTCGACCGAATAGCATTTTTCATTAACGATTATTTTGAGCTTGGCATTAAGGGACGAGACGTATCTTATAAAAGTATTTGGGAAAGAAGAAAAGGAGGAAAAGGTGGATATGAATATGCTTTGGATTTGAAGAAAGCAATGTCGGGAGCAGATACTTATAACCTTCCGCTAATAGGGTTATACTGGCTGTTTAAAGATGTAGGAAAGAAAGAGATTAAGCACGACTATTTGGAACCAGCTATCAAGCAGATTGTAGATATAAGGCATGCACTCGAACATCGTTATTTTAAATTACACGATTCAATGTTCGTTCCTTGTGAAGAACCAGCATTAAGTGATACATTGGCTAAATCTGTAGATATTGATGTTTTCAAAAATACTTGTATGCAATTGTTACGGTATTCGAGAGAAGCAATTATACTGTTAGTCTTAGCTGTCCATCGAGAGGAACGGCTAAGAAATGAGCAAAGAGATATAGATAAGTTTGTCGCACCTATGTTTTTGGATAAATTTGAAGATGCTTGGAAGCAGATATTTTAGAAAGTAAAAATATCTGGACGGAATGCTACCTATGGTGCTTGAAAGATAATCACATAATACGGTAATGTACCTCAAATGGAGTCGGGTGATAGCTATGAGCTTTTTAGTATTGGATGATGATGAGTACAGTTTCATTTGGGAAACCTTGTGTGAATTACAACTAATCTTTCATCCGAGTTATTCCCGTGAAGGAAATATAGATTACAAGGAACTATTACATGTAAAAAATTCAAAAAGAATCATTGTAATGCTTGACAGAAATCTGTTGAGTGGCTTGTTAAAGCTTTCTCGTGATGGTTATCTAAATGATGAACAAGAGATGCGAATAATCGCATTGTTGATGACATGGATGATTATGAATAATTTTCCTGCAAGCGCAGGACTCGCATTGAAAGAGTATGCTACTAAAATAAATGACATAATTGAGCCCAAAAGGGAACTGAGAGAATTTAACAATATTTTTGATTACTACCCAAGTATGATGTGGCTGCGTTTAGCCGAAGCGGCTATAGATAGAATTCCTGTGTGTCCCCTGCCGACTGAACCTTTTATTACAGAAATTGAATATAATGAAGATGACGATCACCTGCTAATGCACATTGCAGAAATGCTTTATGTTGTATATTTATGTAGACGGCCAGAACTATCGCCAGTCGAAAAGATGTTGGATTTTTTAATATGGAACTATAAATATTTATTAATCTGTGAGAGCACCTTGGTTTATACAGCAATGCTGTTTACAAATCAATCAGGAATTAAAGCCCCTAAAAATTCTGGCAGTAATGACATTGAAAAAATACTGACCGGGTGCAGAAATCAAGCGTGGGATCTTAATTATTTATCAAATTGGAGTAGCTTTCATTATTACGAAAAAACTATGGATGAGATTTTTATGTTTGCAACTAATGATATTCTACTAAAGAGAATATTTATTAATACTTATGCTGATGGTGGCGTAGGGGCGCTGATTGAAGCCGTATTTTCCAAAAGTGATTCCCAGAAAATATTCGATGCAATAAATTTCAATCAAGGAAACAGGATAAAACCGGACTTCGGCGTAAACCCAAAAATATACTTGCGCCAATTAATTGAACAAGAAAAACATAGGGTAATGGAAATTATAAGTGATAGAGGACATTTTAGCTATCAATAATACCTATAAGGAATACATGATGCAGAAAATATTACCTTCTTAATTATGTCAGCCTAAGGATTGTCGGAGGGAAATATGGGCTTACTCTACTCCATTAGCTTTTTACTGGGGAATTTTTCGGGAACTGGTCGTTTGATTCATTTTTTAATTGGAATCAAAAATAGAAAGAATCGAGAAAAGAACATTAACTGGTTGGCGATTGTTTCATTAGTGTGGATTCATTTAGCGCCTGCTGTCGTACTATTCTTCATTTATCAGCCCCAATTAAGCTGGATTCAGCACGTATTAATATTAGTGGCTTCATTAGTAGTGGGCTTTAAATGGACTGGCTCATGGGCTCAGACTACAGATGAGTTGGAGAAAGTGATTTTAGGGGAACACGAGATACGAAGAAACGAAAAAACAAGTATAGAACAAATTTGGAGAAACTCCTTAGCAGGCATCGTTAAGTACTTTCGTGAAATCTATGCAAGAATGTTCCCTTATAAAGTGTGGCTTAAAAGCTATATAAGGTTTCGTACGAGAGAAGAAGACGATAGAGCCGTAAAGATATTACAAGAACTATGTCAAGAAATTGATATTTCAAATGTAATCCTTTGTGTGTTTCCTGGTGATCATACGCAAGGATACGCTATATTGAAACCAAGGTTTAAAAAAGGTCTTTCTTTCGTAGTTATCTCATCTTTTGCATCGGAGAAACTATCCTATGATGAGCTACGTGCATTGATAGCTCACGAACTAATGCATATTCACAATAAAGACTACTATTCCAATAATTCACTATTTTCTATGGGGACGATCTTCTGCTTTATATTTGGAACTATGCTTTATGCATCTTTGATTGATTTATTTCTTCGGATTGTTCCCTTAATCGCATTATTCTTAGTAATAATCCTCCCAGTTTTGCTAATAGCGTTTATTTTTGTTGTTTTGTATTTTCTTCAAAGCAAACATGGATATTGGTTTCAAATTAGGGAACTACGTGCAGATAGAAAAAGTTGTAAGCTATCAGGCAACATGCGAGAGGGGATGCTCAAATTACTAGAGCGATTAAAGGTTGAAGAAGTGGCCGAAGACTCTAACACAATGTGGTTTCAAAAATATTATTTAAGATACAATCGTTGGCACTTCCATCCTAGTATCGAATACCGGATAAAAAAGATACAAGAGTATCAAGAGTGGTCATATAAAGATTATTTCAAATTGTTCTTTCAAACAATTAAATGGGTATTAACGGGGAAGGGATGGAGCGGTTCTTGAATTGAACTAATAAGGAAGTCCTTGCAATAAGAAAGTGAGATAATGTGGTGTAAAGTAAATAATGATGAGAGTGTATCGTTGGCTAAAAATAGTTCTGCAATAATAAAAAAAAAGCAGGACCGCAGGGTGCTGGTCTATCATTTCTTGCTAACATTTTTGCTAACATAGCTCCGTATGCAAGCTCCTGAACGTAGAGGGCATGGAACACAAAAAAGTGCCTTTAACCCGTATGGTTAAAGGATTTTCGCTCGATTTTTTTATGGTGTAGAAGAGGTGCTATGAAGGCTAGTCCTAGACTTAAAATCCTGCGATGGGTGGGGTTCGACCCCCGTCCTCGGCACCACTTGTTTTATGTTAAGTACATAATGAATGAAATACATAAAACTCTTTTCTTCCTATGAAGGAGAGAGTTTTTTATTTTAATCTATGAAGCTCTATCAATTCTCATAAAGGGTGTATTAGCGTAAATCAACCGTAATAAACGAACTTTTATATTCTCTATTCAAGAAAGCTCTGACTGTTATTTGCGGTCGGAAGTACGCTCGTAATGGACGGCGAATTCATCCACTAATCCGTACACAAAAAACCTCCACAGCTGCTCAGCAGCCGTGGAGGTTTCTCTATCCCAATCAATCTATTCCTTCGTCTCTTCCACGATCAAATCCAGCAGCGAGCTTGGCAGCGAGAACTGCTGATTACTAATCGTAATACGCTTGATCATTTCGCTCTCGCTGGCAGCGTTCGCTTCCTTGATCTCGGAGATCTCGCGGTGCAGCTGCTCCATTTGTTTATCCAGCGCGTTGGCGGAGTCGGCAGCGGATTTCAACTCTTCTAACAGATGTTGAGGGACGGCTGCGTTGTATTTATAGAAAATTTTATGCTCTAAGCTCGCCCAGAAATCCATGGCGATCGTACGAATTTGTATCTCGACGCATACATGCTCCATCCCGTCGGACATATAGACAGGCACTTCAACAAGCATGTGAAGGCTTTGATAGCCGTTTGGTTTCGGATGTTTGATGTAGTCCTTCGTTTCGATAATGCGCAGGTCATGCTGGCGGCGCAGCATGTCGCTGATCCGATAAATATCGGAGATGAACGAGCACGTGATACGAATTCCGGCGATATCTTTAATATTGCGCTTCATGCTATCAAGCGACAGCTCGCAGCCTTTGCGGAACAGCTTGTTCATCATGCTCTCAGGCGATTTCAGGCGCGACTTGGTATGTTCAATCGGGTTGTAATCATGCAAAAGATGAAATTCTTCCTTCAAGATTTCGATCTTCGTCTCCATCTCGTCCAGGGCGAACTTGTACACCATTAAGAAACGGGTAATTTTATTTTTAAAATGTTTCAGCTGCTCAAGTTGATCAATCTGATTTTGCGAATTCATGGAATCGCTCCTCTCTCTCCTAAGAGCATATTACACTTGGTTATGGTAAATCAAATCATATTCGCTTCATTGTCACAACATGTTCATGTTCGATATACTTAAGCTATCAGCAGTGATGGGGTGAGGACGTGTTAATGATCAAACAACAGGATTGGAACAACAAGCTGAAGGATGAGCTGGCGCAGCCGTATTATAGGCAGCTCATGCAGATGTTGGACGAGCAATACGCGAGTGAGACCGTGTATCCGACAAGGGAACAGTTGTTTCACGCGCTGGAATATACGCCATATGAAGAGGTGCGGGTTGTCATCCTAGGACAAGACCCTTACCATGGACCAGGCCAAGCGAACGGACTTAGCTTCTCTGTGCCCGTAGGCGTACGTATTCCTCCTTCACTACGTAACATCTATAAGGAGCTGCAGGCAGACATCGGCTGCGAGGTGCCGGATCATGGGTCGCTGACCGCATGGGCTAAGCAGGGCGTTCTACTGCTCAACAGCGTGCTGTCGGTGCAGGATGGGAAGCCGAACTCCCACAAGGGGCTCGGATGGGAACAATTCACCGATGCGGTCATCGCCGCATTAAACGAACGCAAGGCGCCGGTCGTATTCATTCTGTGGGGCAGCTACGCACAGCAGAAGGCTTCATCTATTAATACGGATAAACATGGCGTTATCTCATCCGTACATCCAAGTCCACTTGCCGCGCGCAAAGGATTTTTCGGCAGCCGCCCGTTTACGAAGACAAACGAGTTTCTTACGAGCTGGGGGCAGCAGCCAATTGATTGGCGTATCCCAAGCGCAGCGGAGTTAAGCGAATAACGTATTTTTGCAAAAAAAGAGCGCATCGTCTGCAATCCGCCTATCGCCAGAGAGCGAGTGGGAGGTTGCAGCGCGATGCGCTCTTTTAATACCATTAGGCACCGATTGGAACAGCTGGAGCTTCACTGCTGCTGACGGAAGAATCCGTGTTCGGCTCCGAGCTTACCGCTGTATTCGGGAAACCTGTTGAGCCCGTCGTGCCACCGCCGCTGCTGCTAGTGCTGCTATCGCTTGTAAGGACGATCTGAGGCTCATAGGAAGCGTCTACATAGGTCACAGCCTTGAGTTCCGTAATGACCTGCGCATACATGCGGTCAGGGTCGGGTTGTACGATCTCCACATTGATGCGTGCTTTGCTGCCTTCGAACTGGATCGAGGCAATGCGTATGCCGTAACCAGGGTGAGGAACCGTTGCCGTTACCGTTACTTCATTGACCGACTTATTAACGGGATTAACGGACAGCTGCAAGTTATAAGCGTCTGTAGGCTCGGTGCTGCCCGTATTATCCGCGTCGTGAGCCTTGGCGAACGCAAGCCCGTCATACAGCCAGCTGGCAGCTTCGCTGCGAGTGAGCTTGTTGGTCGGGTGGAACGATTGCTTATCGTCGAGCTTCACAACTTGCGAGATGATAAGCTTTTGCACACTGTCCATATAAGTAGGGTTGATGTCGTCGCCATCGTTAATTTGCACGAACAGCTCGATGAAGGCGATGTCGCGATCGCGAATGATCGACTTGAACAAATGATGGGCGAACTGCTCACGCGTCATCGCAGCAGCAGGATTAACGTCTCTTGGCACCTCAAGACCGGCTGCATGAGCGATGATAAAGGCGGGTGCGTACCAAGCGTCATTTTTAACATGCGTGTAGTAGTCGCTCGCTTCTGGTTTCTTGATGTACACATTCGTATCCTTCAGCTCAAAGCCTTTCACTAGCATGCTGATGCCTTCCGCATACGTGATCTTATCGTTCGGACGGAACTTGCCGCCGCCTCCGGAGAGGATTCCTTGCTTCTGAAGGCTGGCGATTTTGTCTGCGTTCACGTCGCTCTGTGTATCGGAGAAAGCGAAGACGGATTGTCCGATGAGGAGGAGAAGGCTGGTCATTAACGCGATCAGAAGAGGAAATTTCAAAGTCTTCTTCATGGTTAGGCTCCTTTCGATGATCGTATTTGAATAACTTGACGTGCCTTATGTATGGAATGTTGCAGTTCATTTGTAGGTTTGTGTCCTATCGTTAATCCAGACGGAAGCGGGCGGCCTCCATCTGGATTCGGTGCTGCAAGGTTAGGGACGTATCGTCACGCGTGTGCCGATTGGAACAAGGGTGGACAGCTCAATGACATCTTGGTTGTACATTCGGATACAGCCATGCGACACCATATGGCCAATGGAGGACGGATCGTTCGTGCCATGGATGCCATAGTGAGGCTTTGATAAGCCCATCCAGAATACGCCGAAAGGCCCGCCGGGGTTAGGCTGCTTATTGATGATACGATACTCGCCGGTCGGCGTTACCGTCAGCATTTTGCCAATGCCAACAGGGAAAGCGCGTGTCACAACATCTCCATCGAGCAAATATAGACGGCGATCGGACAGATCGACGATGATTCGGTAATTCGGCATAAGAAATCCCTCCGCCATATCCTATGCGAGATGGGGAGAGAGGTAGCGGATCTAATGAATTGTATTAATAACTCTCATTTTCTTGAAAAACCAGAGATAGCAGCCGTAGGACAATAATAATGTGATCAATATGGTGATAAAACTCCAATACCACGACCATCTGGTGTACGTAATTAGTTCCGTATTTTCTTCAAGCAGGACTTCTACAATCGTCATGCCTGTCGAGAAGGATAAGGTATACATTGTTTTCGCGAGCCAACTCTTGTCGGAAGGGAAGTGTACATTAAATATTGCGCTTAAGGATGGAAACACGAAGAACTCGAATGTAAAGCTGGTCTTATACACATTGTTAAGGAGTCCAACGGGGTATTCGATTAGGTTGCCTTCAGCGACTAACGCAGCAAACAACCAGCAAGAAACTTGCATGAACAAGAAACTTAATTGAGCGTTCTTGAAGTTATTGAGCTTGATACATACAAGTAGAAGTATAGCTGTCATGATCCATACGGACCAAAATTAGTTTATCCATGTCTCCGATTATTGGCAGGAATGAAGAAGCTTAATCAGGAGCAGTCGTGAGCAATGGGAGAGGTGATGATACAACGAAAAAACCACGATTCTTGTTATTACAAGACATCGTGGTTTTTACTGTAATGATCTGTAGTGGGCTCGAACCACTGACCCCTACCCTGTCAAGATAGTGCTCTCCCAGCTGAGCTAACAGATCATAATGGGTATTTAACTGTTTTAAAAAAGATATGGTGATCTGTAGTGGGCTCGAACCACTGACCCCTACCCTGTCAAGATAGTGCTCTCCCAGCTGAGCTAACAGATCACGTTGCAATTGAAGCGACATGAAATAATATATCACGCCAGAATAGCGTTGTCTACTCTTTTTCTGCGCAAATTATCCAAAAAAATAAATAACCCCATTAATGACTCACCTCATGAACAATAGAAGCCGCTCAATGAGCGGCTTCAACCACATGCTCAACCATTAACCTACATTAAGACTGCTCATGTGGGATGTCGCACTTATTACGAATAAACCGGATTTGATTCTCCAGCCGGTTCACCTCTTGCTGCTCCTCGTCGGATAGAGGATGTTGTGCTTGCAGGTTTTGCAGCTCACTGATGAGTGCAGGCAGATCGCTGGATGCACTGGAGCAGTCGTAATTCGATTCTAAATTGTGAGTCATCGTAGAAGGTACTCCTTTCGAATCGCTATTGGGTTGGTCTAAGGAACAGCCATTAGTATGACTCGAAGCGATAACGCTATTCGCGAAATTGTAAGATTTGGTCGTTCTAGAGAAACTGTCCGCCGCATATTGTTATAGAAAGCGCATGGGAGGCGGAAGTTTCAATGGCGGAGGAATACGCCCACTTGATTGTCTGGTTAATTGGCTTGTTCGGAATTGTTGGCGTTGTCATTGGGAATGTGGCGCGATTTGTAATCAAGGATTCACTTGCCTATGATGAGGCATTCGTCTGGCGAAGAAAGCTTCCGAAAAACAATGGACGAGATTGAGGAAGCTCTTATCGGGATATACTAGCGAACATCACGAGCGACGTCTAATGGAGGAATAACGTTGAAATTTATGCAATCGGCATGGTTCGGCGCAGCCCTTGGAAGTGCGGCTGCGCTGCTTTTGTGTGTCATGGCTTCTCGCGCGGTGCATCCATATGGTTGGTTCGAAGCTCGCCAGTCCAGTACAGCACATCACAGTCAATTGACAGTACGCGAAGATGTTTATGGCAGTCGGGTTCGAGAAGACGTATACGGCGAGCCAAGAATCGAACAAGGCGGCATCAACTCGCCAAGCAATCGGGTGGACAAGCTGTATTCACCAACATTAACCGATGAAGGGTTGAAGTAGATTGGTTGTTTGCGCCGTTAAATATCGTATGTTTTCCCTTGCTCGACGAAGGACATAGGACCTGTTCGTCCGACATACTCCGGCATCGTGTCACCGTAGTGCATCAAACGGATGATGGATTGGATGTGCGCCGGCAGTGTGAGCAGCTCGTCCAAACAAGCGTGAACCGTCCCGGGAGCAGTAAGCTGGCAGTCGTGAAAGATGTGGCGTACACCGCGTTCATCCACTAGCTGCTGCAGCAGCCCCGGGTTGAAAATCATATCCGCGCTATAGAAGAACTGCTCATTAATCAGGAATGAATAGCTCAGCCGGCCCTCGATATGCTCGGTTCGGATTGGTTCGATGACTAGGCCGGGCGCAAGCTCGGCCGGCTCACCTACCGTAAGCTCCCGCACCTCGAAGAAGTCGTCCAACGATTGCAATGCACCTTGAACAAGTCCGCCTTTAAGAGTATGCTCCCACAGCGGATCACGAAGCGGGGCAGGGATGTACAAGACCGGTGTACGCTGATGGACGAACTTCATTTGAAACGCAAGCTCCTCTAGTCCCCCTACATGATCAGCATGCGTATGGCTGATGAGCACCGCATCCAAATCACCGAATGCAATATCCAGCTTATGCAGCGCGGATGGTGCTGTTATGCCGCAATCAACGAGCAGCCGATAACCGTCCACCTCGATAATCGCATTATTGTTGTTGTACGCGTTGGCGAATGCACTGCCTGTCCCAATCATCGTAATTGAAACTGACACCTCTTAATACCTCCTCGATTTGAAGCCAATTCCAGAGTGTTCCTTCATCCTAGCATGCAGGGTACCCATCATGCTATCTATACGATTGCCTATATGTTACTTGCCTATCAACAGCTAAGCCCATTGTGGGTACGCGTCCGCATTGACCTTCATATGATGGTGATAGATCCGCCATGAATATACGAGCGAAGGTGTTGGACTTCTATGAGCAAGGGTAAAGCGAAAGCATCGAAGAAGAAGAAAAAATCAGCATCGGACCGCAAACAGGCCTTTTTAAAGCTGGTCCTGTCAGACACCTGTGCCGTCTGCAAGACGCCTTGCGCACGCGGCATGCAGTATTGGGAGCGAATGCAAGAGCCTGGCGCGATCGGCAAAGGCATCCCATGTCCGTTAACGAAACACTATCAGTAACGGGTAATCTTCGGTTGTTCCATTTCCCGGGGAAGCGCGAAATTCTACAGGTTGTGACACCTTTAGCGTCGGAACGACTTTTGTTCATATTTCGTTCATAAACCAGCGCAACTTTACCTAGTAAGGGGAGTATAACCTTTCATCAGACATGCGATGGAGGGTTTACATCTATGAAGTTGAGGAAGGTGCTCATTGCACTGATGCTGCTGTCCGTATGGGGAGGAAGTATGATTTTCGCTGATGCCACTGTACAGAAGGTGCGAGTTATTGTAAATGGTAGCGAACTAGACGAAAACGGAGTACTGCAGGATGGCAAGACCTACTTGCCGCTTCGCCAAATTGCCAACACGCTGCAGGCGCTCACCACGTGGGATGAGAATACGAAGAAAGTAACCGTCTACAAACCGAATGTGCACATGTTCTTGTTCAAAGCATCGGACAAAGAAGTGACGTTCGGCAACGTAGATAAAAATAACCGCGTATCGTTCATGGTGTTCGCTCAAATCGATAACCTGCTGACTAGTGTCTCTGCGGTGAAAATATCGATCTTTGACCCATTCGGCAATGAGAAAATCATCCAGCAGCAAGCGGTTAATGTGACGAAGGACAATTTCTGGTTCCGTACGAGCGATTTCAAATATTTCTTTGATTCTGCCGGCAAATACTCGGTTCGTTTCTTCATGAAGGCGAACGATAACGATGATTGGGGCCAGGTGTCGGAGAAGATCATAACTGTACAATAATGACTAGCGCCGGCTGACTCTGTTCAGTCGGTGTTTTGCGTTTGACCACATGGGGCGAACATGTTACGATACGAGGGTATATGCGCCTAACGGCGTATTAATGAGCGAAATGGGGTAAAGACACATGAGCGAACACGAACATCAACATGGTGATGATTGCGGTTGCGGCCACGATCATGAGCATGAAGAGCATGTATTTGTAATGACGGATGAAGACGGTACAGAGCGTGAGATGGTAATGGTCTACACGTTTGAATCGGAAGAGCAAGTATACGCTGTTCTGATCGACCGTAACAATCCTGAAGAAGACGGTCTCATCTTCCGTATCGAAGAAGAGAACGAAGAAGCGTTCCTCGTTGGCATCGAAGATGATGCTGAATGGGATCGCGTTACGAAAGTTTACGAAGAAATTGCTGCTGCAGAAAACAGCAAAGAATAGTAACGAACGTAACAAACCGCCTGCGGCTTCTGCTGCAGGCGGTTTTTTTCGTACTGATATGTCTATAGTTTGCGTGGATTGAAATACATAACACGTCCGTTAAATAGCGTCAGTTCGGCCTTCAGCCGTTGTGCGATAAATCGGCATAGCTCGTTAGCTTTGCTCTTATCGCCATGCGTTGCACCATTCGGAAGGACGATCTGTACCGTTGGACAGCTGCCAGCTTCAGATTGTTCATTTGGAGTTATCGTGTTTAACGCGATATGTCGATAGCGGGAAGCTTTGCCTCGTAAGTACAGCCATGTCGGCTCACTGCTGGAAGGCTCGACGACCTTCTCGATGGTGTAAGGAAATGCAGCATCTTCATACTCCCAATTTAGCTGATGACCCGTTCGTTTCAACGCATCCTGATACAATTCCAGCGATTGTTCCAGCTCATCTAATGTGATGCCTGACGGAGCAGCCGAGCCTTGAACCAGCCGAATGTAAGCGTGATTCCCCATCTTCGCACACCTCCTACAAGCATCATAGCATGGCCAGGGAAAAGCTGACAATGACAGCTGCTGCATGCACAAATAAGCCGCCCTGCAGCGCGCACGAAGGCAGCATTTGCAGGACGGCTTTCCTTTCACCAAGCTAACGATTAGAAGATCGCTTCTTCGTCAGCAATTACTTTCACGAATTGAATCGTACGGTCTTCCGGACCTTTGACTGGCAATCCGACTTCCACGTGATCGACGATATAATCGATGTTCTCCTGCGAGATGACTTCACCTGGCAGAAGAATCGGGATGCCCGGCGGATAAACATAAATAAATTCTGCAATAATGCGTCCAGCCGACTCTTTGAACGGAATAACTTCTGTATCCTCGTAGAACGCGTCGCGCGGCGTGAGCGCCAAATGCGGAATTTCTGGAATTTTGACCACAAGCTCTTTCACTTCGCCCTTCGAATGGAACTCGTCGGACATGGTGCGAAGGGCATGAATGAGCTTCTCTGCCGTTTCTTGGGTATCTCCAGTCGTAATCAGGCACAAAATGTTATACATATCGCTCATCTCAACCTCGAGATTGTAACGGTCACGCAGCCAGTTCTCTGCTTCGTAGCCCGTAATGCCGAGATGGCGGACATGGATCGTTACTTTGGTTGGATCATGGTCATACGTTGCTTCTCCACCAAGGATGTCTTCACCGAAGGAGTACAGGTCTTTAATCTTATTCACTTCTGCGCGTACGTATTGGGCAAGCTCAATCGCACGTTCTGCCATTTCATGTCCGTTGAGAGCAAGGTGACGGCGGGAAGTATCGAGTGAAGCAAGCAAAATATACGAAGTCGACGTAGTCGTCAGCATACTGATAATCGTTTGAATGCGAGTAGGATTTACACGACCGGCGCGAACGTTCAGCACGGAGCTCTGTGTCATCGAACCGCCCAGCTTGTGCACGCTTGTTGCAGCCATATCGGCGCCTGCTTGCATAGCGGACATTGGCAGCTTCTCATGGAAATGAATGAGCACGCCGTGTGCTTCGTCAACGAGTACAGGCACGTCGTAGCTGTGGACCAGATCTACGATTTCTTTCAAGTTAGCGCAGATGCCATAATACGTCGGGTTGATCACGAGTACAGCTTTCGCATCCGGATGTTTATCCAGCGCGCGGCGTACGGAGCGGGTCGTAATGCCGTGATCAATACCGAGATTGCTGTCACGGGCAGGCGAGATGAATACAGGGCGAGCACCAGAGAGAATGATCGCGGACATAACCGATTTATGTATGTTACGCGGCACGATAATTTTCTCGCCGGGACCGCATACCGACATAATCATGGTCATGATGGCATTGCTTGTACCTTGGACGGAAAAAAAGGTATAATCGGCTCCGAAGGCATCTGCTGCCAATTTTTGCGATTGTTCGATAACGCCTGTCGGTTGATGCAAATCGTCCAGTGGTGCGATATTAATTAAGTCAATCGATAACGCATTATCACCGATAAAATCCCGGAATTCAGGGTCACTGCCCATGCCTTTCTTATGTCCGGGAATATGGAATTGTAAAGGATTTTGCTCCGCATGGCGGCGAAGCGCACTGAAGAGCGGAGTCTTGTTATGATCCATCGCTTCATCCCAGCCTTTCATCTAGCCTCGTAGTTACAAACAAAGTTGAGTATAGCAAAAACAGGGGGGAATGCAAGCAAGTTTTTGGCCGGTGGCTGACAGCTGGTTGGACAGCAACCTGAACTTGGATTTAGGAAAGGAGTTTCACATGTCGATAAGTACCGCTGTTACAGGAAGAAGAGTGCTGACTTCCCCGTTTGTTATTCAATTGCTTATTATTATGTTTTTCGTTGAGTTCGTGAAGGGTGCGCTTATGGTTTCCATTCTCCCTGTCTATATGGGCACGGTGCTTGGATTGTCGGCTTATGCGGTCGGCTGGGCGCTTGCGCTTCAATATATAGGAGATAATGCGTTCCGCAGTCCGCTTGGCTGGATTATCGACAGAGTCGGCTACAGAATGGTTATGCTGACTGGCGTGCTGCTTACATTCGCGGCTGTTATCATCGTAGCCGTCACGGATGATATGCCTTGGATCATCTGCGCTTGCTTGTTAATTGGCGTTGGTACGTCCCCTTTATGGCCTTGTGTGATTACAGGAGCGACAGCTGTTGCTGGATCTGAAGCAAGCGGCACGATCATGAGTGTCGTCTACATGGCTTGGCTGACAGGGGTTGGGGCAGGACCGATTGTCATTAATTTCTTCATTGTTCATACATACGAGCCGGCGTTTAAGCTGCTCATCGTGCTCATGGTGATTGCAATATTGGTAACGATCTTCCTTCCTGGACGGAAGCAGTCCAGAGCGATCGAGGGACGCGAGGAGCATTCAGACAAGGATCGCGGACATCACGCTCGACCAATGGGAGAGCGGATTCGGGCTTATTTGGCCAAAGTGAGCAGTTCCATGCACGCCAGTAAGCTGCTCTATCCCGCGATGTTTATGCAGAACTTCTCATTAGGCTTACTTGTACCTGTGTTAACGCTTTACGCGCGTACGGTATTGCATTTAGAACCTGCGCAATACAGTTTGTACATGCTTGCAGGCGGCGCCTTTACGGTGCTTGGCCTCATGCCTGTCGGTAAAGCGGTAGACAAATACGGCACAAGATGGTTTCTGCATATCGGGTTCCCATGTGCGGCTATTTCGCTTACGCTGCTTGGCTATACACGAGACATTCTTCTCGTGCTGCCGGTTGTCGCATTCGTTGGCTTGAGCTATGCCTTTATTATCCCTTCTTGGAACGCGCTTATTGCAGAGGCGATTCCGAAGGAAGAACGGGGCGCGGTATGGGGCTTTTTCTTAACGATTGAAGGCGCAGGCATGGTGTTTGGTTCGATTCTGTCGGGCAAAATGTGGGACACCTACGGGCCGCACTCGCCGTTCCTCGTGAGTGGTGTCGTGCTTGTGACGCTGTTCGTTCTTCATTTGTTCATTACACGCAAGTCGGCTGTTATGGTACGATAATCAGATGGAGGGATTGACCAAATGAAAGACAAACGTCTGCTTATCGTTATGGCAACGCTTATGATTACATTCGTTGGCTTCGGCATTATTATACCGGTTATGCCGGAGCTCATCCTGGCGACAAACACGGGGTCAGCAGAGCTGCATACCGGGTTCATGCTCGCTATCTATTCGGCTGTCTCGTTCGTGCTATCCCCGCTGTGGGGCGGACTATCAGACCGAATTGGCCGTCGTCCGGTCATTTTAACCGGTGTCTTGGGCTTCGCTGTCAGCTTCCTGTTATTTGGTCTTGCACCAGGCAACCTGCCGCTTATGTATGCTTCGCGTGTATTAGGCGGCTTGTTCTCGGGTGCTGTTACATCGGTAATTGTCGCTTACGTTGCGGATATTACACCGCCGGAGCAGCGGACGAAAGGGATGGGGCTCGTCGGTATGTCGATCGGCCTTGGTTTTACAATCGGGCCCGGCTTCGGGGGGCTGCTCAGCGAGGTGTCGCTGGAGACGCCGTTTTATGTTGCAGCCGGCCTGGCCGCAATCACATTCCTGCTCGCATGGGCGAAGCTGAGCGAATCGCTTGCGCCAGAGCGCCGACGTTCCGCAACGGAGAAGAAGCCTTCCCGTTGGACGGCGTTCACGGGGCCGCTCAAATATTTGTACGTGCTCGCTTATGTCGTGTCGTTCTCGCTTGCAGGCATGGAAGCCACGCTGCAGTTTTTTGGAATCCAGCGTTTTGATGTAACGCCAGGGCAGGTAGGCTTCATGTTCTTCATTTGCGGCTTTGTTGGCGCGCTCATCCAAGGTGGCGTCGTTCGCAGACGAATCAAGAAAGGCGAGGAGCCGAAGTACATTATGCTTGGCTTAATTATTTCGGCGATTGGCTTCTTCCTGCTGCTGTTCTCGCATTCGCTCGGATGGGCAACGATGTCGCTCGCCGTATTCGGTATCGGCAACGCACTCATTCGGCCTTGCGTGACCTCGCTGATTACACAGAAGACGACGGTCGGACAAGGTGTCGCATCGGGACTCAGCTCGTCCATGGACAGCCTCGGCCGGATTACAGGCCCGCTGCTGGGCGCATTCCTGTTCGGCTTGAATCTACAGCTGCCCTACGTCGTTGGCGGCGTTCTATCGCTAGCGGCACTCGCGCTTCTTGCACAGTTTAGACGGCTGGATCATCAGCATGCGCATGATCCGCATACGAAGACGGCGTAGAGGCGGCTTAGGAATAGAACATCATAATCGCACCTAGGCTTAGCAGAAGCCGGCTCGGATGTCCCTGCGAGGACATATCGAGCCGGTTTTTCATATTGAAAAGAGGGAAACAGTAGGCAGCTAAGCTTTCCAAGACATGAGGGACCCGTAGGGTTAAATAGAAAAGACAAGCTCCCTGACTTCTATCGGGGAGCTTGTCTTAATCTGGATACATGTAATGAAGTTATCGCTTAATGGCGGATATGATAGCTTTTAATGCTTGGCATACTTCGTCTGCGCATTGATTAATGAACAAGTGGCCGCCGTCAAAATTATAACTCTTCAGGCTATGGGCTGTATATTGGCCCCATTCGGCTACTTCTTCCTCCGACATTAGCCCATCGTGAATGCCTCGAAACGTGTATATGGGGCACGTTAGCTGCTTGTTCGTGTCAGCAGCCTCGTATTGCTCGACCATTCGGAAATCGTTTCTTAGCATCGGGATGAATAAAGGGAGTACGCTTTCGAGCTCTCGGGGGATGCCTCCCATAGCAATAATCCGCTCTTTGAAAAGTTGGTCCGGCAGCTCATGTACAATCTGCTCAAGCGGTAGGTGCGGCGGCTTCTTGGCGGACATTACAATCCCAAGCAGATCCGCGCCTTGATTTGACGTTAACAGTCGTTGTCCGACTTCGTACGCGATCAATGCGCCCATGCTGTGTCCGAATAGAACGACAGGCGCCCTGCCGCCCCCAAGCGCTGCCATGATCCGAGTCATGACATCGTCGACAGCCTCTGCCAAGGTCGAACAAGGCTTTTCCTTCGACCTCGTTCCTCTCCCCGGCATTTCGATGCTTAGAAGCTGTATATCCGGACCTAACAGATGCCCCCATTCTTTAAAGACAGAAGCTGTTCCTCCCGCATAGGGGAAGCAAATCAACGTACATGTCATGCTCGGCCAGCTCCTATTCCCTCATAATCCACAATCAACCGCTTCTAAATTGGGCGGTGTACAACCGGCTGTACAATCCATTGCCGGTGACCAATTCATTGTGATGCCCTTGCTCGCTGATTCCCTTATCCGTTACGACTATAATACGATCGGCGTTCTTTATCGTCGCCAGTCTGTGCGCAATAATTAATGTGGTTCTCCCCTTCGATAACTCATCCAACGATTGCTGAATGAGCAGCTCGGTTTCTGTATCGAGTGCCGACGTCGCCTCGTCGAGTATCAAGATAGGTGGGTTCTTTAGAAACATTCTTGCGATAGCAACCCGCTGCTTCTGTCCTCCCGAGAGCTTGACACCTCGCTCGCCAATGACCGTATCAAGCCCGTCGGGCTGCGATCGAATAAAGTCGTCGATCCGGGCTCTTCGTGCCGCTTCCCAGATTTCGGCTTCCCCCGCATTCAACATGCCATAAGCGATGTTATCCCGAAGCGTACCGGAGAACAAGAAGACGTCCTGCTGGACTACGCCGATATTCGTACGCAGGCAATTCAGCGACAAGTCTTTGATGTCGATGCCGTCGAGCGTAATGACGCCTTGGCCGGGATCGTAGAATCGCGGCAGCAGGCTGCAGATCGTACTTTTGCCTGCGCCGGAAGGTCCGACGAAGGCTACCGTTTCTCCGGCCCTGATCGAGAAGCTGACGTTGCTCAGTACGTTGGCATGGCCTTCGTATCCGAACGTAATATTTTTATAATGGATGTCCCCTCTGACGCTAGGGAGGTTAATGGCATCGGGAGCTTCCCTAATATCAGGCACCTCGTCGATAATCTCCAGGTAGCGCTTGAAGCCTGCGACTCCCTTGGTATACGACTCTAATGCGGTATTCAATTTGTTAATCGGTTGATACAACAGATTGGTCAAGAGCAGGAAGCTGATAAACTCACCGTAGCTCATTTTGTCGTTAATGACGAACCACGCGCCGCATAACATCGCGAAAACAGAAACCATTCGGGTCAGCATATAGCTGATCGAGAAGTTTTTGGCCATAATTTTATAGCCCTTCATTTTGGTCACGAAAAACTTCTTGTTATTCTCGGCGAATAGCGATTTCTCGTATGCCTCGTTCGCGAATGCTTGCACGACACGGATGCCGCCAATATTGTCTTCGACTCTTGCGTTGATGCTAGCAATATCCGAGAACATATGATTATAGGCCAGCGTCATTCGCTGGAAGAATAGTCCGGCAAGCCATAGCAGCAGCGGAACGATAATAAACGTCATGATCGCCAGCTGCCAGTTGATATACATCATTAAGGTAAACGAACCAACCAGCGTCATTCCTGCTATAAAAATATCCTCCGGACCATGGTGTGCCAGCTCGCCAATATCCAAGAGGTCGTTCGTGATTCGGGTTGTCAAATTACCAGTCTTATTGTTGTCGTAGAATCGGAACGAAAGCCGTTGATATTGGTCGAACAGTTTCCTGCGCATATCCGTTTCGATCGAAATCCCGAACTGATGCCCCCAGTACGTAAATACATATTGAAGAACCGAACTGATGCCATATACGACGAGCAATCCGAGACAAGCCCATAGAATCAACTGAATGTCTCCGCTAGGAAGCAGATCGTCGATGACGTAATTGACGATTAGTGGGAAAGACAACTCTAATGCACCGCATAGCACGGCGCAGAAGAAATCGAGGTAGAACAATCCCTTGTAAGGCTTGGCATACGTATAGAAGCGCCGCAACAACTGAATCAACGATTAACACCTCGCATGATGTGAAGTAGATACCGACCTGCCAAGGAAGAGGAAGTTCACATGCTCCGAGCTGTATATCCAATTACTGGGTTACCAATACAAGCTACATTAGTATAACTTTCAATCAGCTGTCAATATGTTCAATTTACTTGAATTTACACTTTTATTAATTCTTGATAAATGTAGTTTTGAAAAGTGCTTATTTCTTTATATTGTGCCATACTCCTTCAATTTCCAGTATATTACTATAGACTAGCCAGGAAGAGCTAGAAAACTAAGGTAATTTTGTGAGTAGTCTGTAAATCCAATGAAACGTTGCTAACTAGGAAGGATGAGGACACAGCATAATTCATGGGAGCCGAGGTTGCTGCATGATTATTGGATGCAGCATTCAGATAAGCTAGGCGATCAATTAGCGATCGTAGCTTCCGAACATCGCCTCACGTATGCAGAAGTAAGGCGAGTTTCGGAGCATTATAAAGAGCAATTGTTGGAGTGGGGAATCGGCATCGGTGACCGGATTATCATCGACTCGGCGCCTTGTCCTGAAGCTGTCTGTTTGATCATCGCTTGTTCGATGGCTGGGGCCGTGTTCATCCCGGTCAGCCCCGATTCGCCGACTGGGCGCATCGAGAATATTATCGAGCAAACCGAGGCGAAGCTATATGTCCATTCCGCGGCATCGCAGCGGATTTTCCAAGCGCTAGAGCCTGAATGTTTAGTCGCGATTATTCAAGGCGATGAGCTTGCGTTATCGTGTCCTGACCGATGGCAGAGAAGTGATTCGCCATCCGCAGGCTGCCTGTTGGATACGGATCTGGCTTATATTATTTTCACATCGGGTACGACGGGTAATCCGAAGGGCATCATGATGAGCCACCGGGCTGCAATCGCATTTTTTAAAGGCTTGGTCGATTACTGTAAGCTGCCTCCTTCATCAAGAGTCGGCACGATTGCTCCGCTGCAGTTCGATTTCTCCCTATTGGATATGGGGCTGGCTTTCGGGAGCGGCGGAACGCTGGTACAGGTTCCTCAAGTGCTCGTGCATCATCCGAAGAGATTGATCGACTTCTTATCTGTCCATCATGTCTATCAGATGAACGGCGTTCCTTCCATTTGGAGCACGACATGCAATTACGGACTTGGTGAGTTGAGCAGGCTGACGCATCTGAGGAAAATACTGTTCGCGGGGGAAAAATTCCCGATTAACCATCTGAGAATGCTGCAGAGGGCCATTCCTAATCTTGACCAAATCATTAATTGCTTTGGACAATCGGAATCTATTGCTTGTTCATTCACGGACGTTCCTAATCCGATCCCTGGTAACGCGGAGAATATCCCGATCGGATATGCTCACCCGGGAGCGGAGATTTTGCTGTTCGACAACAACCAGCAGCCGATAATCAAGCCGAATACTATCGGCGAGATGTATGTAAGAGGCGCTTCCTTGTTCTCCGGCTATTGGAAGAACGAAGAGAGGACGAATCGGGCATTAGTCGCCCATCCGTTGCGGCCGCATGCTGGCGAGCGCGTGTTCAGAACGGGGGATTTGGCCTATATCGGAGACGACGGAAGTTTGTACTACGCTGGCAGAACCGATAATCAAGTTCAAATTATGGGGAACCGAGTGGAACTAGAGGAGATTGAGAGGGTTATCGCGTGTCATCAGGCTATATTGGATGTGGCAGTCGTTGTGCAACAGGGGCAGAAGGACGAGCTTATTGCCTTCGTTACGGTTGATAAGCACCATACAATTACCGAAACCGCCCTCCGGGTATTCTGTTCCAGTAAGCTGCCCAAGTATATGCTTCCCGACAAATTGCTTGTTGTGGAAGCGTTACCGTACACATTGAATGGGAAAATCGACAAAGCGGCGCTTAGCAAACTTGCGCTTGTGCAACCAATCTGAAGAATGGACGGAGCTGCGATCATGAAAATTATCGATATTGATTCCCATGAGTTTCAAACGAATCCATGGCCTATCTACCAACATTTGAGAGAGAACGATCCGGTGCATTATTCGGATAAGCATAAAAGCTATTTCCTGCTCAAGGACAGCCATATTAGAAAAGTGCTTCTTGATGATAAGACCTTTACGGTGGATCATCCGTTCCGAATGACGAAGCATGTGTTCGGTTCAACCATTCTTGATATGGATGGGGAGAGCCATCATCGCATTCGTCGGTATTTCTCCGACATTTTCTCTGCCAAAAAAATTGACAGCTACGCGAACGAGATTATTAAGCCGGTCGTAAACGATGTGATCGACGAACTGTCCAAGCGAAGCGACTTTGACTTTGTTAACGATTTCGCCTTTGCCATTCCAACGCGCGTCATTCTGAAAGTGCTCGGGCTGCCGACTGACAATTTGGCTTGGCTGAGAGAACGGCTGCTGCCAATCATCCTATTCATTGAGCAGCCTAAGGAATACATTACGGAAGCTAGAAAAGCGATGGACGAGGTGATCGCATATATTCTTGAGGTTGCATCCGCAGAGGCAGTCCGTAACCCGAATTCGGTAGCGGCGCAAATCGTTGCGGAAGAACCGAACGGAAACATTACGAGTCAAGAAATTCTTCGGAATATTCTGTTGTTTATTACCGCAGGCACGGATACTTCGATCGCGACGATCTGCAATACGATGATTACGCTGCTGAAGCACCCGGAAGTGATGGAGCAGGTTCGGGCCGATGATGCCAAGCTGCGTCCTGCCATCCAAGAGACGCTTCGATGGGAGCCTCCGATGCACTTTACGATTCGCATCGTTACGGCTAACACGGAGCTTGGCGGTACACCGATACCTAGAAATTCAATTCTGCAATTGGTTACGGCGAGTTCCAGCAGAGACGAATCGAAATACGAAGAGCCGGAGCTGTACAAGCCGTTCAGAAACGATAACGACAATCTCGCATTCGGGCTTGGGCGCCATAAGTGCATCGGAATGTTCTTGGCGGAGAGAGAATTCTATGAGGCATTCCAGATATTCTTCGACCGTATCGGAGAAATCGAGCTGCTGCATGACGAACTGCCGATCGTAGAGGGACGGATTCTCCGATTCCCGCGCCAGCTTCGAATGAAATCCAACTTCAGCGGCTCTTAGGAGAGGAGATTTCATTTGAGCTCATTAGGAGAACGCGAACTTCAAGCGAAATATAACACTTCTGCAAGAGCCAATGCTTTCTATGCGAATCAAATGCTGTCTTATGTAAATGACCAAATGGCGGAGTTTATTAAAGAGCAAGAGATCATGTTTATAGCTACGGCGGATAGCAAAGGCAACTGTGACATATCGCTGCGCACAGGAATGCCCGGCTTTGTCGTTGTCGTCGATGAGAAGACGATTGCATATCCGGAGTTTCGAGGCAACGGCGTATTGGCCAGCTTAGGGAACATTCACGAGAACCCGCATGTGGGACTAATGCTCATTGACTTCTTCCAACATTGCATCGGGCTTCATGTGAACGGAACGGCAGAAATCGTAGAGAATGCAGCATTTCTTGCCGCGGTGGCAGACACCGGCTGCATCCGCAGCCTTGACGAGAAAACGCGAACCCTCGCGGAGCGGTGGGTCGTTGTATCCGTCGAAGAAGCGTATATTCACTGCTCCAAGCATATTCCGTTGTTGAAGAAGCTGGATAAGACGATGCATTGGGGCACCGACAATCAAATGTTTAAGGGCGGCGACTTCTTTGGCGTGAAAGGCAGCAATAGGACCGCCTCCGTATGAGACCACTAAGAAGGGCTATGGTGATGATTAATGGATAGCATCGCATTCTATGAGAAGTTTACCGCATACGTCAAAGAGCTGAACACGAGCAAGGACATTGCTGCGATTGAGCCGCAGGACAATCTATTCGAGCTGGGCTACGTGGATTCTATGAATATGGTCAATATTATTATGTTCCTCGAGGAACTGCGGGGAGAAGAAATCGCGTTGGAAAAATACGAGCTACGCACGTTCTATACGATGGAGAGCATGTATCAGGAACTGCTGGCAGTAAAGCTGGGCAAGTAATCCGCGAATATTGGAGGTCCATATAATCGTATGGCACAGGCAGGACTTAAAGGATTGGCCTACGCTATCGGGGAGCAGGAGGAAATCGGAAACATTCCGGGTATTCAGGAGACTCCGCTGGGCGATCCGCAATTCAGGCGGATTCATGGTGTTCATCATTATTTGAAATCCGATGAATCGCTGTTCGAATTGGCTCTCCGATCTGCCGGGCAAACCTTGGCGGACAAAAGGGTGAAGAAGGAACGTATTGTCAAGGTAATCTTCGCGACGGTATCGCATTATTCGGAGGATCTGGCTGTCGAGAAGGATTTCGGTGGGAAGTTGATGCATCATTTAGGCTTGCAAGACTGCTTGTTCTTCGGAATGTTCGCGCAGAATTGCGCAACCGTCGCAGGCGCCGCGCGAGCGGCAATGTCTTTGCTCGACGAACGGACCGGCGGAGACATTCTTGTGATTAGCGCGGATAAAATATCCGAGAGCCGCGGAATAGGCAGAATCGGGCCATTCTACGCACGCAGCGATGCGGCAGTAAGCTTCGTTATATCTCGGGACGGATATGACTATGAGATTCAGCCGTTTACGGAGTATTACGATGCCAGCCTGTGGGATTGCACGCAAGCTAACGATCGTCCGCGGATGTTAAAGAGCTTCAAACTGAACACAAAAAAAGTAATCGACGCGTGCCTTGCAACGAATGAATTGCATCGCAGCCAAATCAGCCACGTTCTGTGTAATAACCACGATACGTTAATATGGCGGCATATGTCGGAGTACTGGGATATTCCGTATGAACGCTTTTACACAAGTAATATTCAAAGAATTTCTCATTGTCCGGCAGGCGATGTGTTCATTAATTTAAAAGACATGGATGAGGAAAACATGGTGGGCAGCGGTACCAATCTCTTGGCATTCTTCTCCGGCCCGCATGTCTGGACAGCATCCGTGTTGCGCAAAGTGTAGACGGGACATATTGCCAGCACATCGATAAAGGCGGGCTTTTGTATATGTTGATTCATCAACGCTTGGATAGAACGGCGGAACGGATTCCGGATAAATCCGCCGTCATTAGTAGAACGGAATCTATTTCGTATTACGAGCTGCAGAGGTACAGCCTGCGGCTTGCCGAATGGCTGGCGCTTCAAGGCGTGTGCAGAGGAGACAGGATTGTGCTGCAGCTTCCAAGCAGCGTACCTCTCGTGGGGCTTATTGTTGCCGCTTCCCGGATCGGCGCCATATTCGTCCCTGTCCATGAGGAAACCAAGCAAGGAAACTTGGAGCATATCTTGATGGATGCTGAACCGAAAATTTGGATCACCGCAAATACCCAGACATTGGAGCCTTCAGTTCCTCTTCAGTCGATTAAGTCTTACACGATTCAGGACATCCGTGAAGCTGCGACCCAATGCGCGGGGGATGAGTTGACGGGGGAAACGTACGCTGGCAGCTTGCCGGCTTGCCTGATCTATACGTCGGGCAGCACTGGAAAGCCGAAAGCCATTGTATCGACCCATGATAATATCGCCTTCTCTACGGACGCCATTCAACAATGCTTGCAATATAGAGAAAACGACGTCATTGGCAATTTCCTGCCGCTATCGTTCGATTACGGTTTATATCAAGTTTTCTTGGCGTTCAACGTAGGCGCTGCAGTAGCATTAGGCTCGCCAGCGGATACAGGCCCTTATATCGTTCAACGATTGTCGGCGTGGAAGGTAACATGCTTGCCGGCATTGCCGAACTTGTTTCATTCCTTGCTTACGATGGGAAGAAGAGATGCTTCTTCCTTGTCCGCGCTTAGAATGATTACAAATACGGGAGCAAGACTTCCCGACAGCTACATCATGGGTATGAAGCAAATGCTGCCGGATTGCTTGATCTATGTTATGTACGGACTTACGGAGTGCAAGAGAGTATCCATTCTTGATCCGGCTGACTATAGCCGCAAATCGAAGTCCGTCGGCAAGCCATTGCCGGGAACTGCATGTTATATCGTCGATGAGCAGCACAGCATTGTGCCGTTCGGAACGGTAGGTCAGCTTGTAGTGAAGGGTCCGCACGTCACGCCTGGCTACTGGAACAGCCCCGACCAGACAGATCGCAGCTTTCGCATGTGGGGCACGGAGGGGGAGCGGTGCCTGTTTACCGGTGATCAATGCTCGATGGACGAAGAGGGGTATTTGTACTTCCACGGGAGAAACGACGACATCTATAAGCAGAACGGCTTTCGCGTAAGCGCAATCGAAGTGGAGCAGGCGGCGGGCAGCATTCCCGGCGTAACTCGCACGGCCTTGATCCCTCCCGAAGGGGAGGAGAAGGCGACGCTGATTTTGTCCTCGACATTAACGGTTGCCGATATTCGCGAGCGGCTAAGCGATCTGTTAGAGGGCTACAAAATGCCGGAACACATCGTGTTGTTGGAGCAATTCCCGATAACCGGCAACGGCAAGTACGACAAAAAGAAGCTTAGGGATTGGATAGAGGGGGTCAAGCATGGACTTTAGAACGTTAGCGGATTCGTACGGCACTCCTTCTTACATCTATCAATTGCAAGAGGTGGATCGGTCCTGCGATGCGCTTAAATCAGCGCTCCCAGCAGGAAGCGTCATCTATTATTCCTTCAAAGCGAATCCGCATCCCGGCGTTGCAGCGCGACTGGCGGCCCATGGATGCCATGCGGAGTTATCCTCCGTCGGCGAGGCAGCTGCAATGACCCAGGCAGGCTTCGAACCGAGTCAATGTATTTATACAGGCCCCGGGAAGAGCATAAAGGAGATGGAGGCGGCCATTCAGCACGGAATCCTGCTATTCTCCGTGGAATCCCTTCGTGAATTGGCGAAGCTGTCCGAGTTAGCGGTTAAGCATGGCGTGAAGCTGCAAGCGATCATTCGGGTGAACCCGAGCTACTCCATAACCGGGTCCGGTCTCAGCATGACCGGCGTATCGTCCCAGTTCGGCATCGACGAGGATATTCTGTTGCGGGAATACCGGGATGCAGTTCGCGCCGAAGCGATTAGCGTTATCGGGTTTCATATTTTTAACGGCTCGAATATTTCGTCCCCCGAGCTGCTGCTAACGAACTTTATCCAATCGATCGATACGGCTGTTCGTATGGCTGAAGCCTTACAAATTGATCTACAGCTATTGGATCTTGGCGGAGGTTTCGGCTCCTTATACGCCAAAATCGGAGAACGTATCGATTTCTCCGGCATTAAGGCACCGCTGGAACAATATTTGGACGAAGCGCTGCCTGGCTGGAGGAACGGAAGCCCGCAGATCGCATTCGAATCGGGCAGATATCTTGTAGGGCCGTCCGGCACTTTCCTTAGTTCGGTCGAAGATGTAAAGATAAGCCGCGGCAGCAAGTTTACCATATTGGATTCAGGCATCCACCACTTATCGGGCATGACCGGGTCAGGCAGAATTCCGAAAGTAGGCATGGATTTCATCCCTGCAAGCACGAATGCCTCTCGTTCGGAAGACGAGAAAGCGACCGTAGTAGGACCGCTATGCACGCCGCTCGATTACTTTGTTAGAGACGGCAATGTTCCTGAGGCCAGGCCGGGGGATCTGATGACGATAACGAATGTTGGCGCATATGGGCTGACTGCCAGCTTAATCGGGTTTCTGAGCCGCGAGGCGCCGATCGAGATTGTATGCGATGGCGATGAAGTCGTATCCGCATCCCGGATAACGCTAGTAAGAGCAGAAGGGAAGATTGAGGTTGGATCAACGGTATAAGCAGGTTTTGGATAAATATGTGAAAGTAAGCAAAGTGGAAATAACGGGTTCCGAGAGCTTCCAGGATCTTGGGATTGATTCCATGTCGTCAATTAATTTGCTGGTCGAGCTGGAGGAGCTTCTCGGCGTGGAGGTCGCGCCGGAGCTTCTTACGGAGGATACATTCTCCTCGGTCGGGAAGCTATGGGATGTGTTTGCCGGATTGTTGCAGCAGCGCTCTTTGAACGTATAGGTTGTGCAAGGCGCAAGGCAATTTTGAGGAGGCAGGTGCGAGCAGTATGAAGCACGAACAATTAATTCGCGACGAATTCAGCAAGCAGGCTAAGGATTTCTCGAATCAGCAGCTTACGTTGAACAAGGAAGAGTATCTCCAATGGATTCTGAACCGTTTACAGCTTCATCCGGATATGAATGTGCTGGATGTTGC
This sequence comes from Paenibacillus cellulosilyticus, assembly GCF_003182255.1. Taxonomy (GTDB): domain Bacteria; phylum Bacillota; class Bacilli; order Paenibacillales; family Paenibacillaceae; genus Paenibacillus_T; species Paenibacillus_T cellulosilyticus. The sequence continues at coordinate 32,525 of NZ_QGTQ01000003.1, forward strand.
GGCAGGCACAGGCATACTTAGCCGTGCGATCGCTCCGCATGTCAAACAGGTCACTTCAATGGACTTGTCGGAGGATATGATTCGAGAAGGGCAGAGACAGAACGAGGCGAAGGGCGTAACTAACATTCAATTCTGCCAAGGCAATGTCGAGCAAATGCCGTTCGATCCGCAGTCGTTTCATCTCGTAGTCAGCCGATTTGCATTCCATCATTTCTTACGGCCAGATGTCGTATTGCAGCAGATGAAAACCGTATGCCAAGCGGGCTCGTTCGTCTGTGTCGTCGATATGATCTCGCCTGACGATGACGAGCTGTACGAGAATTACAACCACTTCGAGCGGTTAAGAGATCCTTCTCATACGTTCGCGTTGAAGCAGTCGAGGCTGCGTGCAATGTTCGAACAGGCTGGATTCGAAGGGATCGTCGCGGAGACCGTTACGGTGAACGTGAACGTAACGAGCTGGCTGGAGCTGACCAAGACGGATGCGGCAACGGGAACGGATATTCGCGATCGGTTGATCGAGGATATAGACGCAAGTAAACCGTCAACAGGCATGTTCCCCTTCTGGGACGGAAATGAGCTGATGTTCAAACAAACGTGGATCAAAATAGTGGGAGTGAAACCGGAGTAACGTCCGAAAGGATAAGCAGGCAAGGTCAGCTTGCCGGCGCTTGTTTCCAGGAGGTGCCATGATGGATATAGGTTTGCCGTTCAACAAGCAGCCAATTATTGATTCGTATAGTTATCACGCCAATATTGTAGCCATTATATCGCAGTATGAAGACCTTGAACCATGGATCTATGGGCGATTTCTTCGATTAGCTTACTGCAAGGATAACAACTACCTGGATTTTTGCGATGGCGATTATTTTGACTATTACCGCTGCAGAACGATGTATGCCAACGGGAGCCGATATTTAGCGGAATACCGAAATTACCCCTTCTTGGAATGTATCGATATGACAGGAGAATGTGCGTCACAGGAATTAGTCCCTTTGCTGACTGCCTGTATGAATGACGGTTATTACGCGATCATTCATTTGGATCATTACTTTATCGCAGCAACGGATGTATACGGCATATCGCATAAGAATCATGAATGCATCGTGTACGGCTATAATTTAGACAAGCAGGTATTTTATGCTGCCGACAATTTTGTTTCAGGCAAATATGTCAGCATCGAGATCGGATTCGCGGAGATGGAGAAGGCGCGGAGAGCTTCTGAAGAGCGGGAGCTAAAGCGTGCAATGAAGGTTCGGGTAGCAGAGGACCGACAAGAAGAAGGTATCAATATCAATGGAATCATCAAGAAGCTGCAAGAGTATGCGAGCGGTACGGATTCATCTATGTACGGTATCATAACCGGCTTCTCCGAAGAAGGGGGATTTATTCATAACGGCTTTCAGTATGACTGGCATTGGTATGAGCATGCCGATCGCCAAGCCTTCATATATGGAGTCGATATTTATTCTTTCTTCATCGACGATTTGCGGGAAGTCGGCGCGAACCGCTCCAAGATCGATTTAAGAAGATATCATACGATGTATAATCATAAAGTGGTCTTATGCAAGCTGTATCATTATTTGACGTCCAAGTCGTTTATGCAGGTTAATAGACAATTGGAGACGCAGCTGAACGAGCTTGCAAAGCAGTGCATATTGCTTCAAAATATTGTACTGAAATATAACGTGACTCGTGATATCAAACTATTGGATGTATTGATGAAGTATCACGAGCAATCGATCCAACAAGAGCAAGCGATGGTACAGCAATTTGTAGGCGGTCTGGAACGCAGCGGCAGCCGCTGTCTTTTCGTTTGATGCGAGCACCCCCTGTCATGCATGGATACAACCTCCGGTGTATCTCATGCAGCTGGGGGTTCGTTTGTTCTAAGGGAGCTTCATTAGTAAATGACGTCTTTTGTTCAGGGAGCAGGAACGGCAAGCCCTCGCATTATAAAATCAATCGTCGCTTGCCGTTCCTTCTCATCATCCCACTGAGAGCCTTCTTGTTCGCCGTACATGGCACGAACGATAACATAGCCGATCATCGTCGAGACGGCTAGCCGAATAATGGTTGAAGAAGGCAGGTCGATGAGCATGCCATCTTCACGGAACCGGTCGACGATAACGGTCATTCGGGCGAGTACCTGCTTAATGACGACCTTCTGGAACTGCTCCTGCAGGTCGGGGTGGAAGGGAACCTCTTGCACGAATATTTTCAGAATAGACATGTTCTTCTTTAGGAAAATGATTCGATTCTCGATCACGGCACGAAGGAACTGGTCAAAGCTGTCGTATCGATCCTCGAATACCCGGCCGAAATCACGCAGAACGAAAGGCGTGACCAGACGCGACATAACGGGTGCGACAATGGACAGCAATAAATCCTTCTTCGTCCGGTAGTGACGGAAAATCGTCCCTTCAGCAACGCCAGCTTGCTGTGCGATTTCGCTAGTAGAAGCAGCTGCGAATCCTTTGCGGGCGAAAATCTCTGCGGCAGCCGCGACGATTCGGGCCTGCTTATCGGTCATTTTCCGTTCAGGATCTTCTTGCTGCATCAGCTCCTTGAGCCACTCATCGATAGGTTGTTGTTCCAAGTAAGCGTCACTCCTTAACTCCGTTATAGCCGTCGATGCTTACGCAGCGCTAATACATTCAATAGTGCGAACAAAGCGGAGAAGCCAAGTAATACATAAACATCCACACTCCAATCGCCCCAGCCTTCTCCTCGAATCATAATGCCCCGCATCGCATCGGCTCCGTAATAGAGCGGCATGATATGGCTTAACTTTTGCAGCCACGGATTCATGGCTTCCAGATTGAACAGTCCACTGAAGAACGCTTGCGGTACGATCACGATTGGAATGAACTGAATGATTTGAAACTCGGTACTCGCGAACGATGAAAGCAGCGTTCCTAACGTTAATGCCGTCAGTGCAAGCAGTAGATTGATCAGCAGCATGTAGCCGATCGACCCTACCATATACATGTCAAGCACTTTGACAGAATAAGCAGCAATAAGTGTCGCCTGTAAGAGTGCGAATAGGCCGAAGCCAGCGAGATAACCTGCAACAATCTCATGTCTGCGAATCGGCGTCGCAAGCAGTCGTTCGAGCGTGCCGCTCGTTCGCTCGCGTAGGAAAGAGACGCCTGCAAGCAGGAAGACGAAGAAGAAGGAGAAGAAGCCAATTAATACGGGACCAAAAGAATCGAAGGACGCCATATTTGCTGTGCCGTGCAAATAAGTCACGACTGGCGTGGCATCCCTATTTACTTGATTGCGCAGCGTATTCTGTATGAGCAGCAGTACTGCTTTATTCATTGTTGGATCGCTGCCCTCGAGGGTGAGGGATGGCTTCCCATCCTGAAATGCCAGAACGGCGTCTAACTTTCCTCCACGTAAATCAGCCATTGCATTATCGATGCTTGTGTAGGTATCGAGATCCGCATCAGCGGATGTTAGCTGCTCCGTTACGGTCGAAGGCAGCTCAACAACACCGATGTCTGGCGCTACGTTCTGACCATCGAACACAAGCTTCATAAGCGTCAGCACGAACAAAGGTGCAACGAACAGCAGCGCGAGCGTACGGCGATCCCGCACAAATTGTTGAATGATGCGCAGTGCCAATGCGCCGATTTTCATGATACCGCCCCACCTTCCATACGGGTGCCTAAAGCAATGAAAGCCTCTTCAATGCTGCTGCAGCCCGTTTGTGCAAGTAGATTAGCAGGGGAATCGACTGCGATGAACCGGCCTTCTCGTATGAGACCAAGTCGATCGCATTTCTCTGCTTCATCCATGACGTGAGTCGTCACGATAATCGTTGTGCCTTGCTCAGTTAGCTGCTTCAGCTCCTGCCAGATCGATCGGCGAAGGACGGGATCGATTCCGACAGTTGGTTCATCGAGTACAAGCAGGGAAGGACGATGCATCAGTGCGATGGCCAGCGATAGCCTTCGCTTCATCCCTCCTGAGTAAGCGCCTACAGGTTTATTGAGATGGTCCGTCAGATCGACAAGACCTGCAGCCTCTTCCATTCGCTGTTGCAGAGCTGCTCGCTTCAGTCCATACAGCTTGCCGAAGAAAGCCATGTTCTGGCGGCCAGACAGCTCCATATACAGTGCATCAGACTGCGCCATGTATCCGAATCGATGGAGCATCTCGAGCTTCGGAAGGGTAACGCCAAACATGTGCGCCGTACCGCTGTCCGTCCGATCGATGCCGGTCATCAGCTTGATCAGCGTCGTTTTTCCAGATCCGGAAGGTCCTAGAAGCCCAAACAACTCCCCTTGCTGCACAGTAAGAGACACATTGTTAATAATCGTTCGATGATTGAAAGAACGAGATACATCCTGTAGGACAATGGCTGGCGGATGGCTGTTCTGCAGAGGTGCGCCCATCGTAGGTTCACTCCATTCCAATATAAATGAGTGTTTACTCACTCCCATTATATACCTCTTCTTGTTTGTTGAGTAGTGAGTAATCACTCATTTTTCCATCGGTCTTAAGACGGAGTGGAAGCTCCAACCATAGACGAGTCGGAAAACCGACTTCGGACGTTTTCGACCCTTCCATGCTCTCCTGTATGATTGCTAATGGATATGAGAGAGGAAAATTAAAGGAGATGGATAGAGATGAGTAAGTTGACAGAGTGGGCGTTTCGTAATCGCTCGGCTGTAGTGCTGCTAATCATAATGGCACTAGGCTTAGGCGCGATTAGTTATGCGAGACTGCCAATGGAATTTTTACCTAAGATCGATCAACCCGAGGTGGCTGTAACTGTACTGGCACCAGGTTATGATGCCAAGTCGGTAGAGAAGCAAGTTACAGGGCCGATTGAAGAGGCGGTTCAATTCACGAAGGGTAAGTCTGATATGTTCTCGACAACTGGTGACGGATATGCGAGCATTCAGGTTGCCTTCGATTCGAAGACGAATATGAAGGATGCGAAGGCGGAGATCGAGCGCAGCGTGGCGAATGTGCAGCTGCCGGATGGCGTCATGAAGCCGTTCGTCGTCCAATTCGATACATCGATGATTCCGATCTCATGGGTCGTTGTAACGTTTGATCAGACGATGACGGATGCGGAGAAAGAAGCGCGTATCAACGAAATCGAGACGGAGATTAAAAAAGCAGACGGTGCGGGTCAAGTATCGGTATCCGGCCGTGTTGCGCCTCAAATTACGATTACACCTGATCCTGCGAAGCTTGCTAACAATGGCTTGACGGTCCAAGCTATTATGGGTCTCCTGCAAAGCCGTGGTGCATCGGCATCCATCGGTCAGCAAAATATCGACGGTGCTGCAGGCAACGTGAACGTCGTCGCATCGATTAATGATTTGGAGACGCTTCGCAAACTGCCGCTTGCACAAGGCGTATCGCTTAGCGATGTTGCAACCGTTGAGATGGCGAAGGAACAGGAGAGCATCGGTCGTATGAACGGCAAAGATACGATTATGCTCACCGTATCCAAAGCTGCGGATGCGAATGCTGTAACGGTTGGTAAGTCGGTTCAAGAAATCGTGGACCAGCTCAATACCACCTATAAAGATAGTGAAGCATCCATTCTGATCAGCACGTCGGATATGGTCGTTGATTCGGTCAACAGCATGATGCAAGAGGTGCTGATGGGCGCTCTGTTCGCCACGATTGTCATTCTCGTATTCATGCGCAACTTCCGCGCAACGCTCATTACCATTGTTTCGATTCCGTTGTCGCTTGGCCTTACACTATACCTGCTGCAAATTTCTGGCGTATCGCTTAACATCATCACCCTTGGCGGCGTTGCAGTAGCAGTCGGCCGTCTCGTGGATGACAGTATTGTCGTAATCGAGAACATCTACCGCAGGCTGCAAAAGGAATCTTTCTCGTTCAAGCTCGTGGCCGATGCGACGAAAGAAGTATCGACGGCCATCACGTCTTCGACGCTCGTTACGGTAGCGGTATTCCTGCCGATGGCACTGCTTCGTGGCTCGCTTCAAGCACTGCTGCTGCCATTCGCATTGACGGTTGGTTACTCGCTGCTTGCATCGCTGCTCGTCGCATTGACAGTTGTACCTATACTTAGCGCTGTTCTGCTTCGCAACACGAAGGCCGTTGAACATAAAGGCTCGCCGCGCTTCGCTGCATTCCTTGGTTGGAATCTGAAGCACAAATGGGTCCCGCTGCTTATCGCAGTCGTTCTGTTCGCTGGATCGCTTGGTGCTTATGCAGCCATGCCGAAAGGTGCTATTGATTCCTCCAGCGCAGACATGCTGAACGTAACGTTGGAATATCCAAGTGATACGACAGTTGAGAAGGTGCTGGACAACGGCAACAAGCTGGAGCAATATATCATCGGCAACCAATCGGTTGACAAAGAATTTATGCAATACGGCAACAGCTCAGACAGTGCACAGTATGGCAGTGTATCCTCGCCAACTGTTGTTACGTATATGGTTTTTGTGAAAGAAGGAGCAGATGCAGAGAAGCTGATGTCGGATATCAAAGCGCAAAGTGCCAGCCTTGATAACGGCGAAATTCAAGCAAGTGCATCCAGCCTAATGACTGGCGGCAGCGGTTCGTCCGTATTCGTCGATGTCGTTGGCGACAATCTTGATGATCTTAGCACTGCAGCAACGAGCCTTATGGCAGAAATCAAAACGGTAGATAACGTACTAAAAGTATCCAGCAACCAAGAACAGAAGAAGTCGGTCTACACGTTCGATATCGATCCGCTCAAAGCGCGTGGTCAAGACGTGGCCATGCAGCTTCAAGCGCTGCTGAATCCAATGCCGATCGGTACGCTGAATATTGATGGCCACGATTCCTCGGTTGTTCTGCAGCCGACGATTAAGCCGGAGACGGAACAAAATCTGAAAGACCTAACGGTGATGACGGATAGCGGACCTACGCCGATCGCGCAAGTAGCGAAGCTCGTGAAGACGGAAGAGCCGAGCATGTACTACCATAAGGACGGTAAACCGTATGTACGTATCACAGCAGTTGCAGATCCGAAGCAGCTGTCCGTAGTAGGTGCAGATATTCAGAAGAAAGCGGACGCGCTGAATATTCCAGATGGCGTGAAGCTGATCGTTGGCGGCGCTTCGGTTGACCAGTCGGGCGACTTCGCTGACCTTGCAGTGACAGCACTTATCTCGATTCTCATTGTGTACCTGATTATGGTGCTGACGTTCAAAACGCTTCGCGCACCGCTCGCGATTCTGTTCTCCCTGCCGCTCGCAGCAATTGGTGCCGTTATCGGTCTGATTATTAGTAATGTTACGCCAGACTTTACGGCCGCATTCGGTGGACTCATGCTCGTTGGTATCGTCGTCACGAACGCGATCGTATTGATCGACCGCGTGAAGCAGAACGAGAAAACGATGACGATCCGCGAAGCGCTGATCGAAGCCGCAACAACGCGTATGCGTCCGATCGTCATGACAGCAGTCGCAACGGTGTGCGCGATGCTGCCACTGATCTTTGGTTCGCATGAGAGCGGCAGCATCGTTTCGCAAAGCCTTGCGATCGTCGTAATCGGCGGTCTGACGGCAGCGACGCTGCTCACGCTCATTATCGTGCCTTGTATCTACGAGCTGTTCTTCTTCATGAAATCGCGCAAGCAGCGCAGCGATGCAACACAAACACAAAAACAGCAAGCAGCTAACGTAGTTGTGCAAAACTAAAAGCTCCAACTTGGAGTTGAATGCAGAGAGTGCCCGATCATCAGGGGCACTCTTTTTCATTATTAAGTAGATCGCAGTCGAAATGAATTGTAGTAAAGGAAAATAATGGTGTACACTTGGATTCATAGTGCAGCGCAGGGTAAGGGAGGCAGACGAAATGCTCTATATCTTCAGCGGCTTACCTGGTGCTGGTAAGTCGACATTATCAACTGCTTTAGCACGAGAGCTCCGGGCGGTGCACTTGCGAGTTGATGTCGTAGAACAGACCATGCGAGATGCGGGGATTCGAGTGGAAGGGCCTGAGGGCTATATGGTCTGTTATGGACTTGCGTCGCACAATCTCCGGTTAGGTCTCGATGTCATAGCAGACACCGTTAATCCCATTCCAATGACACGACAAGCATGGCGAGAGGTAGCGGAGTCACTTCAACTTCCGTATGTAGAAATCGAGGTCATCTGCTCGGACAAGGAAGAGCACAAGCGTCGGGTTACGACGCGAATCATAGATATCCCAGGATTAGTTCCCCCTACGTGGGAACAAGTCGTTAATCGAGACTATGAAGCATGGGATCGCAAACCTATCATTATCGACACCTCACATCGCTCCATAGCCGAAAGCATGCAGATGCTGCGCGAACAACTAATAGAATCAAGAAAGGGGTATAGGAATGACTAACATCATTGATGAGGCAGTGATTCAGCTTGCAGAACGATTCCAGCTGCCAGAGCGGGTCGTGAACATTGAGGAGCTGCCTTGGGTTCCTTTCACAGACCATGAATCCTGCTATTTCAAGCCGCTTCGCTTTGATCTGAACACGGGGACATGGATTTACTTGTTCCGAATCAAGAGCAATCAGGTGCTTGGCAAACATCGCCACACAGGCGGATCCGTAATCGGCTACAACATACAAGGAAGATGGCGCTACGAAGACCGCTCATGGGTCGCGACACCAGGTACCTTCGTGTTCGAACCGCCGGGAGACATCCATACCTTAATTACGGAAGACGAGGAAGTCGTCACTCTATTTATCCTGAGCGGCGCGCTCCAATACTTCGACGACGACAACCAAATCACCAGCCAAGACGACATCTACACCGTCCTGAAGAAATATCGCAACTACTGCACTCATCATGGCATCGCAATCCGAGAAGATTTGATTTACTAGACAACGGTTAAGTGGAGTAAACGCTAACGTTTGCCACAGCACTTATTCTGATCTAATCGCGTCGATTGAATATCTAACGGTTGCCCACGAGACTATTACGTAATTTTGCTGCTCAATGCACGTCTACCAGCCTAAATAAGCTCGCCCACAACCGCTAGCATCAATGCATGCGCGTTATTCCACGAATAAGCGCTGCTGCATCCGTTACGAAATCATTGAGCTGCTTAATCCATTAAAAAAGCGCTGCCGGCGAATTGCCAGCAGCGCTTTTAAATCTTCCCCTCCCCACGCTGATGCCGGGGAGCAACAGCGAGGATCATACGGAGCAGGTAAATGTTAATAGCGAGCTAAAAATAGGGGAACACGAAGCGGACAAATGATTCTGAAGAAGCGACAGCGGTCGCCTTTGTAGCCGGATTGCTACCTAGTAGCGATCTTATTAAATAAATGCAATCTGGCTACAACAGCGATCGTAAGAACATTTGTCTGCGTAGTGTGACCCAAGCGAAGCAAATTTGAACATTTACCTGCGCAGTGTGATCCGAGCGGACGAGCTTGCGAGTCACCGACTTTTACCTCATCGCCACTCTATACAAAGGCATTAGCGTCTCAAACGTCTCGATGGCTGTCGCCAGCAGCTTCTCGCCACTCTGCACAGTCGCATCGCTTGGCAACATGTGACGGCCTATCAGCAGCTCCGCGGATTTCACATCGCGGAAGCGGGTCAACGCAGCACGCCAGTCCGACTCCGTCATACCAGCGACAGGCATGCTGTCCTTCTTCATATGATCGAACGATACGACATAGTCGGTTGGCACCGTACGGATGACCGTATCCAGCTCGCCAAGCAGCTTGGAAGCAATCTCCGCTTTGTTCGGCAGCTCATAGATGAACGCCATCCACAGGAACAGATGATCATCGAACAAGCCGAGCTGAAAATGCGGGTGCTGCTTATAGCCGCGTTTGTTATTGCACAGCGCCATCCACGTGTCTTTCGGCGCATTAACCGTCCGGCGTGCATGCTTCGCGATGTGCAGGAACAGCTCGTCCCCTGCAGCAGGCATCAACTCATGCGTAAGCCGCTCGCCAAGCGCGCGGAACTTCGGTTGAATGCGCGACTGGATGGCAGCCATACGCTGTTCCAAGCCGTCGATCGTAAAGGTTGCGAAGTCAGCTGGCACGAAGCCGGCCTCACTCAATTGTGCTACGGGCAGTGCAGTCGTTGTAGTGGTCGTTGTCATAGCTGTTGTTCACTCCAATTCCATTTATCCAGGTAATTTCAAATAAAAAATAGCGATTTGTGTTCGATCTCGCAGCTCCAGCTTATCTAATATTTCGGTAATATAGTTTTTTACAGTTCCTTCGCTGAGATAAAGGGCGGCTGCGATTTCTTTGTTGGATAAGCCGTCTGCAATATGCCGGACAATCGATTGCTCGGCAGCGGTCAAACCGTACCGGTTCAGATCACGTTCTCGCTCTCCGCCAATCGGTGGTTTCACAACGGCTGAACCATCTGTTGTCGTAGAGCCGATCATGCCAGCCAGCTTGCGGGCAATGTCGGGGTGGATGAGCAGGGAGCCTTCATGAACCGTCTTGATGCCGCTGATGATTCGGCTCGGCGGGACATTTTTGAGCAAATATCCGTTAGCGCCATTCCGTATGGCTGCGGCAATGTACGCATCGTCGTCAAAAGTCGTTAAGACAAGCACCGCAGGAGCGTTAGGGAGGGACTTAATCAATCGCGTTCCCTCTACGCCATCGCAGCCTTGCATCCGCATGTCCATGAGCACGACATCAACGGGCTGCTTTTGCACGAATTCATAGGCGGCGTGTCCATCCTGACAAGTGCCTGCTACCGTCAACTCCGTGTCGAGGTCTAGTATAACCTTCATGCTCTCACGAATGAAAGGATCATCATCCACAATAAGTATTGAAATCATTGCATTCACCCTCCTTGATTCAAGGCGCGTGTCGGTTGATGGCTTGGAACCCAAGTCCTCACAATGAAACGATCTGCCGCTTGGCAGGTAATCGTGCCGCCAACGAGTGCGGCGCGCTCCTGCATGCCTCGCATGCCAAGGCCGCTTGTTATAGGCTGGGCAGGCAGCGAACCATCATTCTCGACGGACAACACGATACCATCTGGCCGAAAATCCAAATTCACCGCAACATGCGACGCGCCGCCATGGCGGACAGCATTCGTGATCGCTTCCTGCGCGTTACGATACAGCACATATTCGATGCTTGGGTACAGCGGCTCCGGACGTCCGGTAATCGTGAAGGATAGTTCAATGCTAAGCATGTCACTGGCTTCACGGACGAGCTTATCAAGCGAGTAGACGCGGCTCTCCTCATCGGATGCCGACAGCTTGCGCACCGTGTGCCGCATTCGATCCATACTGTCCTGCAGCTGGTCGCGCATCTGTTCGACGGTACTGCGAGCACGTTCTGCATCGTGATCGAATAGATGCAGAGCGGCTTCCGCCATCATTTTGACCCGAATCAATCGATGTCCCAGATCATCATGAATATCTCTCGCGATACGATTGCGTTCCTCGGTCTGTGCATACAGCTCGATCTGTGCAGCATACTCCACGACGCGTCGTCTTGCCGCCTCCAACGCCTCGTTCTGTTGAGCAAGCTGATCGTATAGTAGCTCCGTCCGATTTGACTTCTCGTCGTACTGCTTCGCAGCCGTTAGGACAGCAGATAACAACAGCCACAGCAAGCAGGCGGTAAACATCAGCTCCGGCTCTCTGCCATTCATCGCACTAATCTGGACAGCTAGGCCGCCGGTTGCCCACGCGGATAAGCTGCGCGGTTTGAACGATAGCGCATAGATGGCGATTAAGGTGGAGTACGGCATTAGAAACAGATAGCCGTCCCACTTATAGGACATAGCCCCGAAGCCGATCAGCTCACACACAGCGAGCATCGGTGCGAGGCGTGGCAATAATTCACCAAGCTTGACCGCGAGAACGGCAAGTAGGACACAGATGATGAAGAGGCTGGTGGATAGATCGGCAGGGCGAGCCAACAATGTAGCAGCTGCTGGGATGATGATGAATAAATGGCGTAACCATGTCATGAGCAGCGTCATTGAGGGGAGTCTCCATCTGACTTTTTGACCCATTATAGCATACCTGTATTCCGGTTCGGATGAGGATTGGATGAAGATGACTTTCGTCATACGCAAGGAATGACTTTCTATACCTGTCGGCGCACGGCCGCCATTATACAATGAGATCAATAGATGAGATATGAGGAGTGGAGAGATACGATGAACGCAATTGTTCATTTCCGCGATGTCGTGAAGAAATACGATTCGGTGATGACGGTCAATCATCTCAACCTTGAGATCGAGGAAGGCGAGATTTTCGGATTGCTCGGTCCTAACGGCGCAGGCAAGAGCACATCGATCGGGATGCTGTCTGGGCTGATTGATTTGAACGGCGGAGATATCACAGTCGGAGGAAGCTCGATTAAGAGCAGGCCGATTGATGTGAAACGTCAGATAGGACTCGTTCCGCAAGAGCTTGCGATTTACTTGAACTTGACAGCTAAAGAAAATGTCACGTTTTTCGCGAAACTGTATGGGCTTAGAGGAAAGCTTCTGAAGGAGCGGGTAGATGAAGCGCTGCTGTTCGTTGGTTTGCTGGATCGGGCGAAAGATAAGCCCTCGACGTTCTCGGGCGGTATGAAGCGCAGACTTAACATCGCTTGTGCGATCGTTCATCGTCCCAAGCTGATCATTATGGATGAGCCAACCGTCGGCATTGACCCGCAGTCGCGCAATCATATTCTCGAATCCGTTCGAACGCTGAACCGGCTTGGCTCGACGATTATTTATACGAGTCATTACATGGAAGAGGTTGAAGCGATCTGTACGCGCGTCGGCGTCATGGATCAAGGCAAGCTGATTGCTTGCGGAACGATGGAGCAGCTTCGATTGTTAGCAGGTCAAGATACGAAGCTGGCATTCGAGCTTGATCGCGAAGAGCCGCAAGCATTGGAAGAGATCAGCAGCTTGCCGCGCGTTAAGCAAGCTGGCTCTATTGGTGAAGGGATTATCGAAGTCATCTGCAAAGATTCGGCTGCGATTTTGCAGGACATTTTGTTTATTTTCCACAAATACGGCATTTCACTTCGAACGATGACACGCACAGAGCCTGGGCTTGAGACGTTGTTTCTGCAATTAACGGGCCGTTCGCTTCGCGATCAATAAGGATAAGGAGGGGATTGAACATGCATGCATTCTTAACGGCTGCGAAATATCAGATTCTCGCATTCACCCGGATGCGGAACCTGATACTGACGCTGTTCCTTCAGCCGCTTGTCCTTATTCTGCTGCTAGGTCATGCGTTCGGCGGGGAGATGAAGCCTGCCAAGGTTGGACTGTTTATAGAAGATACCGGCGTCATGAGCAGTTCAATCGACGACTACTGGCATTCGGATAAAGTAAAGCAATATGCAGTAGTGGAAGCCGCACAGTCTGAGGAAGAGACGCGCCAATCCGTTGAGAGCGGACGATATGATTACGGCATCGTCATTCCGAAGGGATTCTCGGACGATGTTGCAGCAGGCAATTCAGCCCATTGGGTGCTGATGCCGGGACACGACGATTCTCGCAACATCGCTGTTCGGGCTGTAGAGGACCGATATTTGTCAGAAATGAACTTGAGTCAGGCGGCAGCGATCAATGGAATTGATAATGCGGCGAATACAGAAGTGGGAGCAACAAGCACGGACGCTTCGGCAGAGACGGTAAAGGTCGGAACGCTTGGCGCGAGCGCGGGACATTTATTCGGCACGGTGAATGCCAATCAATACTACGCCGTTTCGAATCTGATCATGTTCCTGCTGTATGCAGGCATGACGGGAACGATCGCCTTGCAGAACGAGAAACAAAACTTCACCCTGCAGCGGATCTATACGCAGCCGTCGCGATTCAATATGGTTGTGTACGGCAAATTAGCAGGCGTCGTCTGCTTCGGCATTGCACAGTCCGTTGTCATCATTGCGTTCACAACCTTTGTTTATGATGTTGATTGGGGCAATCGGCTCGATCTGACCGCGCTTGTATGCTTACTATCCATTGCGGCGGGTATTGGTCTTTCAATCGTGATGGCATCCTTCTTCAAATCCAACCAAGCATTCCGCTCCTTCTACAGCATCTTCATATTTGTTGCGACCTTCCTCAGCGGAGGTATGGTTGCGAATTTGGATGGAACGGTTGGCGAGCTTGGCAAGTTCACCCTTAATTATTGGTCGACCAAAGGATTAAGAGGCATTATGAACGGTGTGGATGGTACTGATCTGTGGATGCCAATTGGCGTGCTTGCCATGATTGCAGTTGTGCTGCTCGCAGTAGGTGCAGCGAGAATGTCGAAGGTGGTGAAGGTCAATGCCTAGTATAACGATTGCGCTGCTGCTCATTCGCCGAGTCATGTCCACTAGGCGGGATATCTTTATGAGCCTTCTGCTCCCGGCTGTTGTGCTCGCGGGTATTGTAGCGCTGTTTGCATCGACTAGTGATACAGAGCCGAAGATTACGATTTTGAACCAAGATAAGGGCTCCTATGGAGCGATGATAGGGAAGCAGCTTGAGCAGGAGCCGAAGTATGAGATTACAACTGTTAATTCGGGGTCGGATGAGCAATTGAAGCAATCGCTCGAAGACGGAGATATCAATGCCGCCATCATCATCCCTGCAGATTACTCGGATCAACTGTTGGAAGGGAAATCGCCATCGATCGTATTCTATCGAATGAATGAACAGCTGTGGAATGCATCGCTCGCTTTAACATTAGAAGCAGTTACCGAGAAAATGTCCCATGCCGCGGCGCTTCTCGCGCAATCCAATCAATTGGATAGAGCGAGTCTCGACCAACTGTTAGCAACAATACAAGAGAATCGGATTACAACCCAAAATGCAGATATGCAAATTGGCGAGACGATTGCGAATCCGGAAGTAATCGGATTGATGCTGCTATTCGTCCTGCTGCTGGTCATGCGTTCAATTTCATTCATTATGGAAGACCGCGAACAGCGGACGATGGCACGTATGTTCACTGCTCCAGTCCGCGGCTACCAGATTGCACTAGGCAACTTTCTCGGAAGCGCAGCGGTAGGGACGCTGCAGTTAATTGTAATGGTCGGACTATGCTGTTACCTATTCGGCTATGATCCTGGCTTCTCTCCAGTAATGCTTCTTCTGCTGCTAGAATGCTTCCTAATTACTTCGGTTGGTCTTGCTTCGGCGGTTGCCGGCCTTGTGCGCAACAGCATGCAGCTCAGCAATATCGGAAATCTAGTCATCACACCAACCTGTATGCTTGGCGGCTGTTTCTGGCCGATCTCGATTATGCCGGACTTTATGCAGAAGCTGGCGAATTTCACACCTCAGAAGTGGCTGCTGGAGGCTGCGGATCGTTTATCTGGTGGCGGGGGCATAAGTACCATCGCAGTACCTGTGTTCATCATTTTGCTGTTCGCTGTCGTGCTGCTTGCATTTGGTGCGGTCGTACTGCGGCCGAGCAGGCAGGCTGTGAGCGGCTAGTTTAGACGTGACAAATGTGGAGGGTGATGCGGCCGGATAGGCTGTGTCGCCCTGTTGGCATGCCATTGCAGAGAGGTTCGAAATTTCGGACGCGCAGAGCAAGAACTTTTTTTTCGGAAGATGGATAATGAAGCGGGGAGGGTGAATAGGATGACAATACCCCTCTTCCTCAACAAGTAATTGTCACAGCACGCGCTGGATGGTCGATCTGTCTACGGCCGGGACAAATCGGGCGCTCCAACGTTCAAAAATAGTCAATAATCCAAGTTGCCAGAACATAAGATGAAGTATAAACTAGATACGAGAGGTAATTGTCAGAACATTCCGCCAATTACTGATTGATCATCACCGAAGCAAGGGAGGGATTGCCGTTGAACAAGAGCCACGAAGTTGAATATTGCAATTTGGAGCTGCGATTCGACCGCCGGCAAATCCAGAATCTCATTCGGGATCTGATTCAGGAAGGCTACTCTCTGTATTGGAGCGAGACGGAATACCAATTTCTAATCTCGATTCGTACGGGTCGCAAGTTAGTTAAACTTCGATTCCAGCGAATCAAGCAGCGGTATAAAATTGTTGGCGACTATTTGATTAAGGACGAGAAGCTGTCGGAGTTAATCGAGAAGCTAATCAACGACACACGCGGCCATGCGGTCGTGAAGCGGATTAAAGACCGTCAAATCGTTATCGAGAACATTATGTTCGGTGAAATTATACGTTTAGTGGAGGTGTCCGGCATGGAACATCGGATTATTTATCAGAAAAAACCGTTTGTAACGATTGAAGAGATGATTCAGGCGTTCCAGTCAAAAAGAGCGGAGGAACGTGCGGTCGTTCTACGCTACGAGCTCGATTATGAGTTGTCGGTACTATACGAGGCGTTGTCGAACAATGATGAGGAGACGATTACATCGTCGAAGGAAAAGCTTGTAGGACTTCGTGCGGAGATGCTTCAGCTGGAGCTGTGACGAATTGTAAATGATAAGAGTTAGGATATGCAAACGAAGCAGGGGAGGCGGCCTTTAAGGCGCCGAACCTGCTTTTAATTTTGCTCCGAATAACGAAGACTTAATAATGCGATTAGAAAAAGTAATGAATGAAGGCGCTTTTTTCCTAAACTGCGGTTTTCATCAGCGAGCAAAACGAGTACAATAGGATGTATTGTGAAACAAATAATGTGAGATAAAGGATGGAAGAAACAGATGTCTAAACAGCAAATCGGCGTCATCGGCCTTGCCGTAATGGGTAAAAACCTGGCCCTTAACATTGAGAGCAGAGGATTCACTGTATCAGTATACAACCGCTCCCGTGAGAAAACGGACGATCTGGTTAAAGAAGCAGCAGGCAAAAACCTGGTGCCTACGTACTCCGTAGAAGAGTTCGTAAATTCCCTTGAAGTTCCTCGCAAAATCTTGATCATGGTTCAAGCTGGCGCAGGTACGGATGCAACGATCGACTCGCTCGTTCCTTATCTGACAGAAGGCGACATCATCATCGATGGCGGTAACGCATACTTCCCTGACACGCAGCGCCGCAGCAAAGACCTCGAAGCTAAAGGCTTCCGCTTTATCGGCACGGGCGTATCCGGCGGCGAAGAAGGCGCACTGAAAGGTCCTTCCATCATGCCAGGCGGACAAGAGTCGGCTTACAAACTCGTTGAGCCAATTCTGACAGCTATCTCGGCTAAAGTTAACGGCGATGCATGCTGCACATATATCGGACCAGACGGCGCAGGTCACTACGTCAAGATGGTTCACAACGGCATTGAGTACGGCGACATGCAGCTCATCTGCGAAGCGTACAACCTGCTGCAATCGGTTCTTGGCCTCGACGCTAAAGAACTGCACGAAATCTTCACGGAGTGGAACAAAGGCGAGCTCGACAGCTACCTGATCGAGATCACGGCTGACATCTTCTCCAAATACGATCCTGAGACGGGCAAACCGATGGTTGACGTTATCCTTGACTCGGCAGGCCAAAAAGGCACAGGCAAATGGACGAGCCAAAGCTCGCTCGACCTGGGCGTTCCACTGTCGATCATCACGGAATCGGTATTCGCACGTTTCCTCTCGGCTATGAAAGAAGAGCGCGTTGCGGCTAGCAAGCTGCTCAAAGGACCTAAAACTGCTCCATTCCAAGGCGACAAAGCAGCATTCATCGAGAACGTGCGCAAAGCACTGTTCGCGAGCAAAATCTGCTCCTACGCACAAGGCTTCGCACAAATGCGCGCTGCTTCCGACGAGTACGGTTGGGACCTGCGTTACGGCGATATCGCAATGATCTTCCGCGGCGGCTGCATCATCCGTGCACGCTTCCTGCAGAACATCAAAGACGCATACGACCGTAACCCTGCGCTGTCCAACCTGCTCCTCGATCCTTACTTCCAAGAGATCGTTGAGTCGTACCAAGGCGCATGGCGTGAAGTTGTAGGAACGGCTGTAGCACAAGGTATTCCAGTGCCTTCGTTCGCAAGCGCGATCGCATACTTCGACAGCTACCGCACAGAGCGCCTGCCTGCTAACTTGCTGCAAGCACAGCGCGACTACTTCGGCGCTCACACGTTCAAACGTTTGGACAAAGAAGGCACGTTCCACCACAACTGGATGAGCAACTAATTGGCTTAAGTAGGTGAGAGGGATGGGGGTTGTCCTAGTGTAACGGGGACGACACGCTTTCCACTGCATCCTTCAGCCAACGGCGAAGACGATCGACCTCATGGTCGCCGTTCTTCCGCTGAATGAGACTCATGGACGCCTCGGCGAATGAATGAAACGTTTTAAGCAAATGTGGCTGCGACAGATCCAATAATTTTGGGTCTGCGTCAGCCACTTTCTTTTTAATATATTCCAGCAGCCAGATGACATCATCTCGGGTGAGTGGGTAACTGCTGTCGAGCAACCGGCTGACGCGGATTGCTGCAGGGTTATTGCTTGAATTTGACGTTGAATTAACGTTCATGAACGACGGCCCCTTCCAGATCACATGTACTATTATCATCTCTACGGCAAAAGAAAGATTTTTATACCCGGCTTTACGGAAAAAATGGTATGATAAGGCCGTATGCTTAAGCGTTTGCTTAGCAAATTGCTTTTAGGAGAATTCTGATGAGTGGACAACCCAATCCTCATAAAGTCGCTGCAGGCACTGGCACGACGAACAAGATCGTCCTTGTTGGTTTCATGGGGACAGGCAAATCGACCGTGTCTCGGCTGCTCGCGGAGCGGCTGGGCTGGCAGCGTATCGATTCGGATGAAGAGATCGAGCGCCGTTCAGGGAAGAAGATATCTGAGCTGTTCGCTGAAGGCGGCGAAGACTACTTCCGCGATGTAGAGACAACTACTCTACAGGCATTAATGACCTTAGAACAACCAGCAGTCATTGCGACTGGCGGTGGGGCCGTATTGCGTGAGACCAATCGGACCTGCATGTTGGACAACGCGTTCGTCGTTGCGCTCAAGGCAGATGAAGCGCATATCATTGCGCGCGTAGGCAACGATCCATCTAGGCCGCTGCTGCAAGGCGATGCTGCCGCTAACGTGCGGCGCTTGCTTGATGCACGCAGAACGGCGTATGATTTTGCCACACTATCTGTTGATACGACCGGCTTGTCGCCGGAAGATGTATGCAGCGCAATTATTGAGCAATGGACTGCGCAATTTACATAACATAAATAAAGGAGATTCAACGAATATGGATGTTATCGTAACCCCAACTCCTAAGCTTCAAGGTGATATACAAGCACTCTCTTCCAAAAACTATACGACTCGTTACCTGCTTGTTGCAGCACTCGCAGAAGGTACGAGCACGGTATATTACCCTGCACATAGCGAAGATAGCGATGCTATGCGCCGCTGCATTCGTGATCTAGGCGCCACAGTTGAAGAGGATGATGAGAAAATCGTCATTACCGGCTTCGGCAGCCGTCCAAGCAATGTGAAAGAACTGAACGTCGGCAATGCTGGCGCAGTGCTTCGCTTCCTGATGGCGATTGCATCCCTAAGCCCTGAAATTACGTTCGTGAACACGTATCCCGATTCGCTCGGTAAGCGTCCACACGACGATCTGATCGATTCGCTGCAGCAGCTCGGCGCACAAATTGAGCATCGCGAAGGCAAGCTGCCAATTACGATCCGCGGCGGCAACTTGAAAGGCGGCAAAATTACGGTATCCGGCAACATTAGCTCGCAGTTCCTGAGCGCACTGCTGTTCCTGACGCCGCTGCTTGAAGAAGACAGCGAAATTGAAGTGCTGCATGATCTGAAATCGAAGATCGTTATCGGTCAGACGCTCGAAGTCATCGAGCAAGCGGGCATCGTTATTCATGCGAGCGAAGACCTGATGCACTATCGTATTCCAGGCCGCCAGAAGTATGCTGCGAAGACTTACCGCGTACAAGGCGACTATCCAGGTTCGGCGGCAGTGCTCGCAGCTGCGGCTGTTACAGAATCTGACGTTACGCTGCGTGGTCTTGAAGAGAAGAGCAAGCAAGGCGAGCGTGCTATTGTTGACGTGCTTCGCATGATGAACGTAAATCTGACGCACGAAGATGCCGTAGTTCGCGTACAAGGCAACAAGAAGCTGAAAGCCGTAGAGTTCGACGGTGACGTTGCAACGGACGCAGTGCTTGCAATGGTAGCAGCGGCTGTGTTCGCTGAAGGTACATCCCGTTTCTATAACGTTGAGAATCTTCGTTACAAAGAATGCGACCGCATTACGGATTACCTGAACGAGCTTCGCAAAGCCGGCGCGAATGTGGAAGAGCGCCAGAGCGAAATTATCGTTCATGGTCGTCCTGAAGGCGTTGAAGGCGGCGTAGAAATCGACGCGCACTATGATCACCGCGTGATTATGGCGCTGACGATCGTAGGCCTGCGCTCGCAGCGTCCAATTCGGATCAAAGACGCGCATCATGTTGCCAAGTCGTATCCAATTTACTTCGACCACCTGAAGGCGCTTGGCGCACAAGTGGAGTGGGTAGAGTAAATTTCGGTTAACTCGGACATATTCCTACAGGTGCTGTTTACTTGATATATGGAAGTACATGAACAGGCGGGAGGCTTCGAGATGGCATATTCACATCCTTCAAGAGAGCAGCTGAAAGAGCTGCTAGAACGGTCGATTACGATTGCGGTTGTTGGTTTATCCGATAAACCGGATCGTACGTCCTATATGGTGTCTCAAGCGATGCAGGCAAAGGGATACCGGATTATACCGGTTAATCCTAACGCGGAGACCATTCTTGGCGAGAAAAGCTTCGCGACGCTTCGCGATATCCCTGAGCCTGTTGATATCGTCAACGTGTTCCGCCGCAGCGAGCATACGCCTCCAGTAGCGGAAGAAGCTGTTGCAATCAGGGCGAAGGCGTTGTGGCTGCAGCTTGGGATTGCCAATGAAGAAGCAGCTTCGATTGCACAAGACGGCGGTTTGTTCGTCGTCATGGATCGTTGTATCAAGGTGGAAGATTCCATTCTTCTGCCGCATGGAAAATCCAAATAATGCTGTGATATTATTCGATGTCTCTTGCCACAATAAAACAGGTCTCCAAGCAATCATATGGCGAAATGCCCTATCGCTTGAGACTTCACTTATGCAAGCATCTTGAGGAGGATGACATCGAATGTATCCAGTTAACCAGCAAGGCTCGCAATTTCAGTCCAATTTCCAACAGCAGCAACCGAACCAAGCGGGCCACTATGTACAGTCTCATTACCAAGGACAGTTAAGCCAACCGAGCTTTGGTCAGCCTGGTGTCATTCCTTCGGGTTATCAATCGAACAGCCATCAAAACTTTTCTAACCAATCGGCATTCGGTGGAAATCAGCACTATCAACAATATACGCCAATGAGCCAATCGCTTGGCCCTGTCATTTCTCGTGTAGGCTGGCAAGCGGGTCCCGACCTGCACCCACAACACGCTCAACAGCCTCTGCAATCGCATAGCTATGCGCAAGCAAGCACTGGAGGACATTACGTGGCGGGTCCAGTTATTTCCCGTTACGGCTATCAAGCAGGTCAGGACAGCAGCGGTCCTGTAAATCAACTGTTCAATCAATCGAATCAATCGAATCAGCTGAACCAAGGATTCTATCAGCCGCAGCATTTTGGTGCGTCCCACATAAACACGGGATATGCAGCGCAAAGCCATACAGGCCAGCATCCGGTTTATGAAGCAACGAATGCTTATAACCAAGCGGGCCCTGTTATATCGCATTTTGGCGGTTATGAATCGAATCAGCACTAGGTACAGATGAGTCAGTGAACAAGGGCTGTTTTCGGCGAACGACGCTGGAAACAGCCTTTCTTGTTTCATTTCTTTGACAAAATACGAAGCAGCATTTACGATCTAACTAATGTCCACGAACGTATAAGTTTGTTTCACCATGAAATACGAGAGGAGGCAGCGGCGAGTGAACGTGCTCGGAAGACTGCAGCAGCTAGGCAGATCATTCATGCTGCCCATGATCGCTCTGCCAGCAGCATCCATATTTCTTAGCCTTAGCGTGCTGCCGTGGGATCGAATCCATCTGGCGCAGATGGCCGACTATTTGGCTTTGGCAAGCCAAGCTATTTTTACGTTTCTGCCGTATATTTTCGCTATAGGCGTTGCGCTCGGCATGTCCGGCAATGCTGGAACGGCAGGGATGGCGGCGCTTGTCGCCATGTTTATTTATAAGGGGATTACGAGTGCCGGGAATCCGGATATTGAACCGACCGTTATGATCGGCGCTATCATGGGGCTTGTATCGGGACTAAGTTTCGAACGCTTCAAAAATATTAAGCTTCCTGAATATATACAATTTTTTGGTGGGCCACGGTTTGTACCGTTGTTCGTTAGTGTGTTTGCCGTTATTTTCTCATCGTTAATGGTTGGCGCAAGTGATGACATTCAGAGCGGTTTAATTCGTTTGGGAGAAATCGTTGATTCCGCTGGCGGATTTGGCGTGTTTCTGTATGGCTTTATACACCGAATATTAGTTGTATTCGGATTGCATCATCTGTTGAATCACGTGTTCTGGTTCCAAGTCGGTGGTTATACCGCTCCGGACGGCACCGTTGCATTCGGTGATCTGCCGCGTTTCTTCGCCGGTGATCCGACAGCTGGTTCGTATATGGCAGGTCTTTATCCGACGATGATGTTTGCGCTGCCGGCTATCGCCTTGGCGATCATTCAAGAAGCGCGTGAAGACTTAAAGCCAAAGATTCGCAAAACGTTTCTAACGGCTGCGCTCGCATCGTTCCTGACAGGTGTAACGGAGCCGATTGAATTCGCGTTCCTGTTCGTGGCGCCTTACTTATTCGTTGTACATGCGCTGTTGTCAGGCGTCATGATGTGGGTTACATATGAGCTGGGTATTCGCCACGGCTTCTCATTCTCGGCTGGTGCTATCGATTACGTGCTGAACGAGCATCTTGCGACGCGCGGCTGGCTCATTTTGCCGATTGGTCTTGTGTTCGGCATTATTTACTACGTATTGTTCCGTTGGGCGATCAGACGCTTCCGGATTCCTACGCCTGGACGCGAGGAAGGCTCGCAGCTGGATGAATGGGCAGGAGATATTCCTTACCGTGCGCCCCTTATTCTTGAGGCTATCGGGGGCAAGGAGAACATCGTACAAATGGAAGCGTGCATTACACGTCTTCGCCTGAAGGTGTCTAACGAGAAACAGCTCGATATTAATGCGCTCCGTAATCTAGGCGCGGCCGGTGTTATTCGACTTGGCGGAGGACATGTGCAGGTCGTGTTCGGTACCTTCTCTGAGCTGATTAAGGAAGAGATGAACAAAGTTATTCGCAACGGGCAATCGCAAGTGCTGTTCTGCTCACCGATGCAGGGTCGTATGATGCCGCTTGAGGATGTGCCTGATCCCATATTCGCGGGCAAGCTTGTCGGGCAAGGCGTTGCGTTCATGCCGGACAAGGGAGAGCTTGTGTCGCCTGTGAAAGGCACCGTGCTGATGATCTACCCGACGATGCACGCGATTGGCATTAGGACCGATGTAGGCTTGGATGTGCTGCTGCATATCGGTATAGAGACTTCGAAGCTGACGGATAAAGGTTATTTTCAAGCGGTTGTGCAGGAAGGCGAGACGGTTATGCCTGGACAGCTGCTCATCCGTTTTGATCTGAATCGTGTGCGCAAGGCGAGTAAATCGCTTGCGACGCCAATGGTTATTACAAATTCCGATATGGTGAAGACATGGCGGTTTGCACCTTTCAAAGCGGTGAAAAAAGGCCAGACTTCGATTATGTCGGTCGTCTTAGCAGAAAGAGACGGTGGGGGGAGAAGCGATGATTAACGGAATTGGAGCATCACCAGGCATAGCTATCGGCAAATCGTTCGTTCTACCCAACTGGGAATGGGAAATGACCGATCAGAAAATAGACGTCGCAGATCTCGCACGTGAGTTCGACCGATTGTATGAAGGGATTCGCACCTCTAAGTTTGAGATCGAGCAGATGAAGGATGAGCTTCGTGAAGTTGTTGGGCCGGCGGAGACGACGATTTTCGATGCGCATTTAGCAATCTTGGACGATCCGGCTTTTATGAATGAAATTCAAGGAATGATCCAACGGCAGTACAAAGCAGCGGAGGTGGCCGTGAAAGAAGCGATCGACCATTTCGTTGCGATGTTTGATCTGCTCGACGATGAATACATGAAAGAGCGCGCACTGGACATTAAGGATGTCGGCAATCGGCTGCTGAAGCATCTGCTTGGTGCACCAGAGATTACGCTGCCGTCGGATACGCAGCCGTTCATCCTAGTGGCGAAGGAGCTGTCACCATCCCAGCTGGCGCATCTGAATCCGCAGCACGTACTTGGTATCGTAACGTTATCCGGCAGCACAACGTCGCATTCGGCTATTATGGCGCGAGCGCTGGGGATCCCGCTTGTGGTAGGCCTCGATATTGACGATACGCAGGAGGATCCCTTCCAGACGGGAGAAATGCTCGTCATCGATGGCTCGGAAGGCATCGTCATCATCGATCCGGCATCTGAAGAAGTGGATCATTACAGCGAGCTGCAGAAGCAGGAGCGGGAGGACCGTCAGCGGCTTCGAGGCTTCGCTAATGTCCAGCCGGTTACACCGGACGGTAAGAAGCTTGAGCTCGCAGCGAATATTAGCTCGATGAAAGAGCTTGAAGTGGCACTCAGCAGCGGTGCGCACGGCGTCGGACTATTCCGTACAGAGTTTCTGTACATGGACCGCCAGCGTTTCCCGCGCGAGGATGAGCAGTTTGACGTCTATCGCAGCGTAGCAGAACGGCTTGATGGCAAGCCTCTTATCATTCGTACGCTTGATGTCGGCGGCGACAAGCATCTAGATTATTTCGATTTGCCAGAGGAGGATAATCCATTCCTTGGTTATCGTGCCATTCGGATTAGTCTCGATCGGACGGACCTATTCAAGACACAGCTTCGGGCGATTGTACGCGCAAGCCACTATGGTCAGGTCAAAATCATGTATCCGCTCATATCTTCTGTGGAGGAAGTACGCGCTGCCAACCGGCTGTTGAAAGAAGTGATGCGGGAGCTGCAAGAAGAAGGGATTCCGTTCGACGAAGCGCTTCAGACCGGCATTATGATTGAACTGCCGGCAGCGGTACAGATCGCAGATCTGCTTGCCGAAGAAGTGGATTTCTTCAGCATAGGCACGAATGATCTCGTGCAGTTTACACTGGCTGTAGACCGGATGAATGAGCAGATTTCCTACATGTACGATCCGTTCCATCCTGCTATTCTGCGGATGCTTAGAACGACTGTAGAAGCAGCTAAGAGCAAGGGCATCAAGGTAGGCGTCTGCGGGGAAATGGCGAGCGACTTAAGCGCGCTGCCGATCTGGCTCGCGTTGGATGTTGACGAGCTTAGCATGTCAGGGCATGCGATTCTGGAATTGAAAGAGCGGTTGCTGCATACTTGTCAGAATGAAAGCCGTGAATTGTTCGCGGATCTTCTACGCTGCAGAACGAGTGTAGACATTCATGACAAACTAAAGGCGTATGACGCATCGGTTCAATGAATGACAACAGCCGGCCATCCCATGCGTTAGCACTGGAAGGCCGGCTGCTGTTGTCTTAAGCGTTAGTGCGTTTACGAAGCGCTTCGACAAACGCTTGTCCGTATTCTGGCAGGTCAGGCGGTCTGCGGGCCGAGATGAGGTTGCCGTCTACGACAACAGGCTCATCGAACCACGCAGCGCCGGCATTTTCCATATCGTCACGAATGCCTGGGGTAGAGGTCACTTTGCGACCGTTTAGAATCTTCGCAGAGATTAATACCCATCCTGCATGGCAGATTTGTCCGATCGGCTTGTTCTGCTCATTGAGCTCGCGAACGATCTCAAGTACCTTCGGATAGCGACGGATTTTATCCGGTGCCCAGCCGCCTGGTACGAGCAGGCCGTCGATCGACGCGCTGTCCAGTTCGTCATAAGACAGATCTGCCGTGGCAGGGACACCGTATTTGCCGATATGTGTTTTACCTTTGGTTGGGCCGGCGTACAGTACTTTCGCGCCTTCCTCCCGAACTCGGTACACGGGGTACCACAGTTCCAAATCCTCGAATTCGTCATCGAGCAAGCAGATGACTGTCTGATTATGTAGGCTCATTGAAGTTGAACTCCTCTCCGTTAATCATAGGGTAAAGCTTGTATCAAGATGAGCACTTCAATTGTAACGAAGGTGAAGCGATGAAGCAATCACGCTTGCGGTTTTATCGGCTAATTCCAGCTCTGCTGGTCATGGCTGCAATTTATTGGCTATCCGATCAGCCAGGCAGCGAGATGAATTCTGTTTTTCTTCCGTGGTTTCAGGAATTATTTCCTGCGATGGAGGGCTTTAACTGGGGGCATTATGCTGCCTATTTCGTGCTTGCGCTGACGTTTGATTATTTTGGCGGGAAAAGCTCGGACAAATGGTTGAACAAGGTCATTATCGTATTATTATGTACGCTGTATGGCGTGACTGACGAGTATCATCAGCTGTTTGTGGAAGGCCGCACAACGGACTATCAAGATTTGCTGCACGATGCGATCGGAGCTGCTGCAGCAGTACTGCTTGTAAGTGTGCCAGCAATTCGGCAATGGTGGCGGCGAGTAGCCAACTAGCAAAACTTACAAGGAATTATGAGAAGGATTTTATGCAGCAAAAGTAGAATCAGTAACCGTTGCATTAAAACGGCTTACTGCCCTTCAAGTGAAGGAGTGACTTTAGTTGCTAAAGACATGTTCATGCGGAGAAAAGATGGGAATGAAGCTTCGTACCGTTATTTACTCCGGAAAAGTGGAAATCGATAACGTTCCCGTGTATACTTGCAAAACGTGCAGCCGCAGTGAGGTGTTTCCTGTGGTCAAGACAGATTTGACCGGACTCATCGGTAAACTAGGCGCACAACCAGAGAAGCAATCGTTCCGATTCGATGATTGGAACGAGTGGGCGAATATATTGGTGGAAGCATGCGATGCTCGAAATAAACAGCCGAATCCAACGTTTGTTGATCGGCTCGCAGGTGAGCGAATCGATATGCTGCTGGACCTGTATTCGCTAGCCGAGAAACTCGGCGACGAAGAATGGAAGAACGATATATCTAAGCGTTTGACGCAGCTCAGTCATACTGCCTCTATACATAGAAGCGCCATTGCACAGTAAACACGAAGAGAAATTCATTTTGTTGAATGGCTGTGAATGCGTTTCATTAGAGGGGATGACCTGAATCAGGACAGCGCTCGTGCATGTAGTGAAAGATCGTCCGGTATGGAATGCGATTGCAGAGCATACTAGGATTACACATGCATCCCTGTAAGCGATTTTTATCGTGAACGGGAAGTCGGTTTGGAACACCTCGCACTGGCATATTACGTATGATTCACTTGAGTAACATCTCCGTGAACATTGCGGAAAGTAAATTTTTGTCGTATCATTACGGTAAAATGATGTGCGATAAAATACGAAGCAATGGAGAGAAGGACCGTGACGGTAACCATTTATGATGTAGCAAGAGAAGCGGGCGTATCCATGGCCACAGTATCGCGGGTTGTGAATAATAACCCGAATGTGAAGCCGCAGACGCGCAAGAAAGTATACGAAGCAATCGAACGCCTTGGCTATCGTCCGAACGCTGTTGCACGCGGTTTGGCTAGTAAGAAGACGACGACAGTCGGGGTTGTCATTCCCGACATTTCGAATGCGATCTTTGCTGAAGTTGCGCGTGGTATCGAAGATATTGCCAACATGTATCATTATAATATTATTTTGTGTAATGCCGATAAGCGCAAAGAGAAGGAAATCCGCGTCGTTAATACGCTGCTGGAGAAGCAAGTCGATGGCCTCCTGTTTATGGGTGGCGCAGTAACGGACGAGCATCTGCAAGCGTTTAAGACAGCGAATGTCCCAGTCGTGCTCTGTGCAACGACGGACGAGCATGGGGTAATTCCTTCCGTAGATATTAATCACGAAGAAGCTGCTTATGATGCAGTTCGTACACTCATTGCTAACGGTCACCGCCGTATTGCAATGATCAGTGGTACGCTGCAGGACCCGTCGAACGGCTATGCTCGTTTCCACGGCTATAAGCGTGCAATCGAAGAAGCTGGCATTACGTATGACGAGTCGCTCGTTCGTACGGGCAACTATCGTTATGAGTCCGGTGTGGAAGCGGTCAAATATTTCTTGGAGCTCCCTGAGCGTCCAACAGCTGTATTCGCTGCTACAGACGAGATGGCAATCGGTGCCATTCACAGCATCCAAGATGCTGGCTTGAAAGTGCCGGAGAATATCTCCGTTATTAGCGTAGACAACAGCCGTATGGCGTCAATGGTGCGCCCGCAGTTGACGACGGTTGCACAGCCGATGTACGATATCGGCGCTGTATCG
The DNA here is from genome assembly GCF_003182255.1 of Paenibacillus cellulosilyticus. Taxonomy (GTDB): domain Bacteria; phylum Bacillota; class Bacilli; order Paenibacillales; family Paenibacillaceae; genus Paenibacillus_T; species Paenibacillus_T cellulosilyticus. The sequence goes on from NZ_QGTQ01000003.1 coordinate 60,791, forward strand.
ATGCGCCTTCTGACGAAGCTGATGAAGAAGGAAGCTGTCGAGCAGGCAAAAGTTATTTTGCCACACGAAGTCATCACACGCAATTCGGTAGGCGGAGCAGTCTAACGAATTAAGTTCCATGCACTAAGAAACAACAAAGGACAGCCAGCGTGCCACACGCGAGGCTGTCCTTTGTTGTCTAGATAATGTTTTTTGTTGTGTCTAGATAATGGTTTGATTGATGCTCGAAAGAAAGCTTGCCCGAAAGGGCACGCGACTCCCAACACGCCGCACCTCACTCGCGCCTTTGTCTATCCCGCGCCCCCTTCCGGGGTCCAGGGGTAAAGGTTTCCGAAAGGAAACCACATCGGGAGCATACGCTTAAACCCCGGGGCCCTCCCTAGCAGGGAGGGTTTGGGTGGGTAGAAATGTTGGTTTGAATCAGTAAACAACGGGGTCAAAGGGGCGGAACCCTAGTCTCAGTACTGCTGCAGTACTCGACTACAAGTAATCTGATTCGCAGCTTCAATGGCATCACGCCGAGGCATAGGCGTCCATTGACTCAGATCATCCAGCCATTCCTCAGGCAGCGCATCGATGCCGCCTGCTTCATCGGCCCAAACCTTGCGCCAGTCCTCAGACAGTGAGACTGGCTTCTCAGGTGCGGAAGAGATGCGTTCCAGAAGCGGATGCTCGGTCATCGCCAACCAGATGAACGACCAAGCTCGCGGGACGACACGCCATTTGTCATAGCCGCCACCTCCAAGCGCAACCCATTTGCCCGCTGTATATCGATCAGCGAGGTCACGGATGACGAGCGGCATTTCATTGTAGATCCGCATGCTGCAGTGCATGTGGGAGAGTGGATCATAGGCGTGCGCATCGCATCCGTGCTGGCTCACAATGAGGTCTGGCTTGAACAAGAGGGCGGCCTCCTCTACCGTCGTTCGGAAGCTGTTCATCCAAGATTCGTCCTCTGTGTAGGGCTCGAGCGGCACATTCATACAAGTGCCAACACCGCTGTCCGTCCCTCTTTCATGCAAGAAGCCGGTACCGGGGAATAGGAACTTGCCTGTCTCATGGATCGAATACGTGAATACAGATGCATCGTCGTAAAATACCCACTGAACGCCGTCGCCATGGTGAACGTCGGTATCGATATAGAGGATGCGCAGATCTTTTTGCGCTTGGATACGTTTGATCGCGATAGCTGCGTCATTATAAACGCAGAAGCCGGAGCCGCGATGCGGAAAAGCGTGGTGCAGACCGCCAGCCATATGGAACGCTCGCTTGGCCTGTCCGCTTATGACCGCTTCGATGGCACAGATAGAACCGCCAGCAATGGCGGCTGCAGCGCCATGCATACCAACGAAATACGGCGTATCCTCATCGGATAAGCCAAACCTCTCGGCTTGTGCCGCTGCGTCTGTAAGAGGCGTAGAATCGCTTAGATGACGTACAGCTTGTACGTAGTCAGCCCGATGAACGGATAGCAGCGCCTCATCGTCTGCAGGCTGCGGAACAATGATTTCGTCTCGTTCTAGCGCATTGCTGCGAATGAGCAGGTCGATAGTAGATCGCAGACGGGTTGGGTCGAATGGGTGGTGTTCATGAAATCGGTAGAGCTCAGCGTCAGGATGATGGATGAATACGGCATTGGCCGTCATGGACGATCCTTCTTTCTTTTCCGATTGAAAAAGTGATATATAAGATCTAATACATAAATCGTTGGCGGAAACGAACTCTATCGAACTGTTCCACCGACGATAGCGGCACATCGGGACCGACGCGGACCATCAGACAATTCGCGGGATGCGAGCATATTTCCGGGTCATCCGTAGCGAACCACACCATACCGACCGACTGCATGACGCGCTCCATCATCGTGCGGTATTCCCAGACACTTAGCTTCATGCCTTCCAAATCCCAGTGCCAATAGTATTCGGTTGTATATACGATCATTCGATCCAGCTGTCCTTCTGCGAAAGCAGTCTGAATCATCTGTTTGCTGATGCCTCCAGAACGGTAGTTTGAAGCAACCTCAACGGCGCCCAGCTCAACCAAATCTTCCATATTCGCATCGGACCATCGTTCCAGTTCGTCGGGATAATGGAACGTTACATATCCAACGATCGTGTCTTGGTCAATGCAGGCGATAATTCGGCCTTCTGGCAGCTCTGCGATTTCGATCAGCGCTTCCAGCTGTTCAGCTGGACGACGAAAAGCGTGCAGCTGCTCGTGCATATGCAATTGACGTAGACGCTCCGGTGGAATCGGTCCTTCAATGACAAGCTCGCGGTCTCGAATAAGGAGAGTGTTCCGCTGATACACCTTCAAATGTTCCAACTGATCACCTTCTTTTGTGTCATACGGAAATGAACTGCCTATCTAGCACATTGTTGGGATGTTGAAAAGGATATTGTTGCTGTATGACTCTATGGTATAATAACATACATGCAAATGAAAACGCATTCTTTTAGAGGTGATTCAAAAAGTCCGCTGTTGATCACGGAGCAACACAAGACTTTTTGAACACGAATTTAGATTGTGGGCAATACGAATTCGATCTTTCACGAAGAAAGACCATAGTTTGATGGGAGGATGACATTAATGATCAACTTGCATCAAGAACGTATACCGGCAACAACGAACCGTTCTAATATCGGTAGTTACGAGACGGCACGTGAACAGTTTGACTGGGGACAAATTGAACAGCATTTCACATGGCATGCCACTGGCAAAGTGAATATGGCCTACGAGGCGATCGATCGCCATGTCCAAGAGGGTAGAGGAAGCAAAGTTGCGCTTCACTACAGCGATGCTGCAAGAGATGAGAGCTGGACGTTCGAACAGCTCAGCCAGCACTCGAATCGGTTTGCGAATGTGTTGCGCAAGCAAGGCGTACAGAAGGGCGATCGCGTCTTTATTTTCATGCCGCGCACACCAGAATTATATATAAGCTTGCTTGGCATTCTGAAAGTGGGTGCTGTCGTTGGTCCGCTGTTCGAAGCGTTCATGGAAACAGCCGTGAAGGACCGACTGCTCGATAGCGGAGCGAAAGCGATCGTTACGACTCCTCAACTGCTCGGCCGCATTAAGCGTGATGAGCTGCCTGATCTGGAGAGCGTTATCGTATTCGGACAAGTTGAAGCAGCAGATGGGATTATCAGCTATGAGCAGGAAATTAGCACTGCTTCGGACGAAGCTGAGATCGAATGGCTCGGCCGTGAAGATGGTCTGATTCTGCACTATACGTCGGGTTCGACAGGTAAGCCGAAGGGTGTATTCCACGCGCAGAATGCCATGCTGCAGCATTATTATACGGGCAAAATCGTATTGGATCTTCGTGAAGACGATATCTACTGGTGCACGGCCGATCCAGGCTGGGTAACAGGTACATCCTATGGAGTGTTCGCACCGTGGCTGAACGGCGCTACGAACGTCATCCGCGGCGGCCGATTCAGTCCGCAGGATTGGTATGGCACGATCCAGCGCTACGGCGTTACGGTATGGTACAGCGCGCCTACGGCGTTCCGTATGCTTATGGGAGCAGGCGAGGACGTTGTGAAGAGCTTCGACCTGTCAAGCCTTCGCCATGTGCTCAGCGTTGGCGAGCCGCTGAATCCTGAGGTTGTCCGTTGGGGCTTGAAGGTTTATGGTCATCGCATTCACGATACATGGTGGATGACGGAGACAGGCGGTCAGCTAATTTGTAACTATCCGTCCATGGATATTAAGCCAGGTTCGATGGGTAAGCCGATTCCGGGTGTCCGTGCAGCTATTATTGATGATCAAGGCAATGAGCTGCCGCCATATCGGATGGGCAACCTTGCAGTGGCAACGCCTTGGCCATCGATGATGCGCCGTATTTGGAACAACGATGCGAAGTATGAAGAGTATTTCCGCATTCCAGGCTGGTACATCTCGGGTGACTCAGCCTATATGGATGAGGATGGCTACTTCTGGTTCCAAGGACGGATCGATGACGTCATCAATACGTCCGGCGAGCGCGTAGGTCCGTTCGAGGTCGAGAGCAAGCTCGTTGAGCATCCAGCGGTTGCAGAAGCTGGTGTTATCGGCAAGCCGGATCCGCTTCGTGGCGAGATCATCAAAGCGTTCATCGCGCTCCGTGAAGGCTTCACGCCGTCCGATGAATTGAAGGAAGATATCGCGAAATTCGTGAAAGTTGGCTTATCCGCACACGCCTCACCGCGTGAGATCGAGTTCAAGGATAAACTGCCGAAGACTCGGAGCGGTAAAATTATGCGTCGTGTCCTGAAGGCTTGGGAGCTGAACCTTCCAACAGGCGACTTGTCGACGATTGAAGACTAATTTCATTTCACGGTATCTATAACAAAAGGCTGAGCAGGTGGGATACCTGCTCAGCCTTTTTGCTTTTAAGGGTTGTACGTGAAGCTTGCTGCTTCAGTAGACTCGCCATGCTCGTTTACGGCACGTATTTGATACGTACCTTTTGTCATAATCGCAACGTACTCGAAACTCGTGTCTGCTGTAGAGCCAAGCTTGACGTATTTGCCATTGCTGTCGGCACTGTAGTAGACCGTATATCCTGTTACTTGGTCGGACACCGGATTCGAGTTCCACGTCAGCTTAACGCCTAGATTAGATGCTTCCACTTTAAAGCCCGTTGGGGTGGAAGGGGCAGGAAGCGTACCATTATCGGCACTGCTTCCAGTGTCTCCTCCTGTGGAGCCGCCTCCTTGATCGGTACCTGTCACATCTCCGAGACCCAGATTCGGATCGATTACTTCGACTCCGTCTCCCGTGCCAGCTGTCTGCTGGTTCGGGTTAGCGCCGACGATACGGCTTGGCGACGATTCTTTACCGACAACGTCAACAGCCGTTACGTAGTAGCTGTACCCGCTGCCACCAGATGTATCCGTCTTGAATACAGTCTGTTCACCAACGAGAATCGTCGTTCCGATTTGTTTGAATGAAGATGCTGCTGAATCTGCTCGATAGAGTCTGTAGCCAACTACGTCCGCTTCTGGACTAGCGTTAAACGAAATGTTCGCTGTCGTCCCGCTAACCGTAGTCAAGCGTACATTGGCTGGTGCAGTTGGCGCCGATCCATCATCGATTCGAGGGTCAACCGTCGACGGTGCGTCATTCTTCGCATCTTGCGGCATGTAGAATGAGAGTGCTCTGCGCTGACTAGCTGGCAATGCTTCTTGAGCTTTCTGAATCTCCGCCATGAGCTGATCGATCGGCTTCTCGCGCTTAATAACAACTTGCTGACGTACCATATCTGATGGCGTAGCTTCATTCGGGATATAGTTGATGTTGTTAAATGGAATATAAGCCATATTCACAAGCGCGTCGTCTGCTTCTTTCGGCAAGTACTTCTTATTGAAATAGTCGGTCACAAGCTTGCCAGCTTGCTTCGTCAGGTCTGTCGGCAGCTTGCCGCTGACGCTGGATACGGTAGCACGTACGATACCGTCTGGCATTGACCATTCCTTCGTTGGGAACAACTCTGGCTTCGCATCGGTTACAGAATTCATGATCATTGCCCAGATGGAGCGAGCGCGTGTACGGCCGTCCTTGGACAACGTATGAATCGACTTCTCATAACCGGCCCATACACCAAGCGAGACGTCCGGTGTGAAGCCCATGAACCATACATCACCGTAGTCAGATGTAGAGCCGGTCTTGCCTGCCATTGGAATCTTGCCATATTGCTTCAGTGTCGATACGAGGGAGTGCGCCGTACCATTCGGATCCGAAATAACGGTACGCAGCATATCCGTCATAAGAAACGCTGTTTGTTCGGAGAAAACGCGTTTCGGTTGAGCTTTATGCTCATAGACCACTTTACCTGTTGCATCGGTAATCTTCGAAATCATGTAAGCGTCATTGAAGACGCCATTATTCGGGATTGAACCGTATGCATTCGTCATTTCTTCAACGGTTACACCTTTGCTCAAGCCGCCGATTACACCGGTTTGTGCATTATCATCTTCCGGCTGCAGGGTCGTGATGCCGAGTGAGCGGGCAAATTCCCATGCAGTCGGGATTGTAACCTTGTTCAGGAACAACTTGAGCGCCGGCAGGTTCAAGGAACGATTGAGCGCTTCACGAGCCGTCACGAGACCTAAATAACGGTCATTCGAGTTTTTCGGAATATGGAAGCCCTTCTGATAGTCCTTCAGAACAATTGGCGCGTCGTCAAGCACGCCTGCTGGTTGGATCAAACCTTTCTCCAATGCCGGCAAATAGGCTGCGATTGGCTTCATTGTCGAGCCTGGCTGTCTGGTCATCTGCGTCGCGAAGTTCATCTGCTCTTCGTAGAAATCGCGTCCTTCCAGCATACCTAGAATCGCACCCGTCCTATGATCGATCATAATGGCAGCGATCTGCTCGATTCCTTTCTCCGTACTGTCAGGAGCGAAGTTGTCCGGATTCTCGCCGATCTCGTGCATCAGGTTGTACACTTTTTTATCAATTGTTGTGTACACGCGATATCCGCCGCGTTGAAGTTGATCACGTGCATCCTCGAGCAGTGTCGCATTCTTCGCGATTTCTTCCTTCGTCAGCTCTGGGTTCTCCTGCATAAGTAGAATTTGCGCCGCTTGGCGTTCTGCTTCAAGCATGAGATACGGGAACGTCGAGTATGCTTTCTTCGACGGCTGTGCCATCGAAGAGCGGATGTCGAATTGCATTGCCTCATCGTATTCCTGTTGATTAATGCGGCCTTTGTTCAACATATAGGTCAACACGTTGTGCTGACGCTCAATGGCCAGCTTAAGACCTTTCTCGTTCCATTCACCCTTACCCGTATATGCGGTGTAAGCGGACGGGCGCTGTGGTAAGCCTGCGAGATAAGCGGCCTGTGCGATATTCAGCTGATTAAGATCACTAATATTAAAAATGCCTTTTGCTGCTGCTTTAATACCGTACAGATTGTAGCCGCTCGAACTGTTACCGAACGGAACCTTGTTCAAGTAAGCGGTTAGGATTTCATCCTTCGTCAGGAAGCGTTCCATTCGAATGGCAAGGAAAATCTCTTTGACCTTACGACTGTCGGTCTTATCCAAGCTAAGGAACATACGACGCGCGATTTGCTGCGTCAGTGTACTGCCACCCGTTTGCGTATCTTTATTTAGCACCTTTTGCAGGACGGCACGTGCTGTGCCCTTAAGGTCGATACCGAAGTGCTGATAGAAATTGTTGTCCTCGGTTGCTAGCACCGCGTTGATTACGACTTGTGGTATATCTTTCGTTTCAACGAGTCGCCGGTCCTCCTGCGTACGAAGCTGTCCGACTGGGGTGACGTTGTCGTTGAAATAGACGAATCCAGTCTCCGAGTTTTCATCTAGCTTCTGCTCGATGAGTGCACGCGGACGCACAGGCTCGTCCTTAACGAGAGAGGCAACATAGCCTGCTGCAATACCACCAGCGAATAAACCGATCATTAAACCGAAAATAAACATCCACTTGAACGTGATCCAAACGACGAGTCCGAACACTCGCCATTTGCTATGTACCGCGGGTGATGATGGCTTCTGACCGTCTGTCATAAAAGCAAATTCCTCCTCTGATTAACAGAGTTATTATAGCATAATTAGAATTGCTTAGGCATCTATTGGCATTCAAATTACCAGTTGCTTCTGTCTCTTCCATTGTTTCATTACACGGTTCGCCAATACAATAAACCGACCCGTCAAAACGGGTCGGAAGTTGATGCCTAGGCGGCGATTATCCAATTGTAATGCGGCCTTCCGGATGTCTGAATTTCTCCTTCTCCGGTGTGCTTGTAAGCGCGAAGGCGAGTGTGACGGGGCCAAGACGTCCGACGAACATGAGCAGTACGATAAACAGCTTGCCGAATGTCGTCAGATGGCCGGAGAGGCCAGCGGACATGCCCGTCGTTGCAAATGCGGAGGTCACCTCGAACAAAATGCTCAAGAACGGCGCACTCTCTGTCGCACTCAGTACCATCGTCGCAATGACGATTAAGAAAAACGACAGCAGCGTCAGCGTAATCGCTTTGTGAATTCGATCCTGATCCAGCCGATTGCGGAACATGACGACGTCCTGGCGCCCGCGCGCCATTGTGTATATAGCGCCAACAAGGACGGCGAGCGTCGTAACCTTGATGCCGCCGCCTGTAGAGCCAGGAGCTGCGCCTACGAACATAAGCAGTACGATCATAAACTGCGTAGCCTGACGCAGCGAACCTGTATCCAGCGTGCTGACACCAGCTGATCGAGAGCTTACGGACTGCAGCATGGCACTGGACAGCTTGTGCAGGAAGTCGAGAGGACCCATCGTATTCGGGTTCGTATATTCGAAGATCAGGATGACAATCGTACCGACAACAATCAGCACCGCAGAAGCAGTCAGAACAACCTTCGAGTGAAGCGTCAGCTTGCGGTTAATACGGTATGTAATCAAGTCTGAAATAACGATAAAGCCCAAGCCGCCAAGAATAATAAGCAGCATCGACACGATATTGATCAGCGGGTCTTCTACATAGTGAATAAGACTCGAAGCGCGGTCTGGGAACATGCCGAACAGGTCGAAGCCTGCGTTGTTGAAAATCGATACACTGTGGAACAGACCGAAGTAGAGCGCTTGTCCAACTGGCATTTCGGCAAGAAACCGGGCAGAGAACAGCAACGCGCCGCACCCTTCGATAACGAGCGAGTAGTAGATAACCTTTTTAATAAGAGGGACGATCCCCTCCAATGTGGATTGATTCATTGCTTCCTGCAGGATAAGACGTTCACGGAATGAGATTCGCCTCCGCAGTACGATAGCAATGAGGCTGGCCATCGTTGTAAAGCCGAGCCCTCCGATTTGAACGAGCAGCAGCAATACGACTTGTCCGAAGTGCGTAAGATCGATGCCGACGTTAATCGTCGTTAGCCCGGTAACACACGCCGCTGATGTTGCCATAAACAATGCATCAACGTAAGACATAGGATCGCCTGTATTAGCTGGACCTGATGCCAACAGGATCGTGCCGACGAAAATAATAATAATGAAGCCAAATGTGAGTACCTGTGGTGGCGTAGGCTTGAATTTTTTTGATTTGCCTGCAAATTGAAGCATGGGTCACATCTCCGAACGGAATAAGTTATTAATGTGGAAGAATGTCTAATGAAAGCAAACGAATCCAGCATAACCCTAATACTTGAAACATGCAAGCCGCTTGCAGTTGGTATCGACGACAAGCTACAATAGATAAAAACATGCGGCGTAGATAGGAGGTGAACCCGATGGTGGAAATACAGGATATTATACCGTATCTATTCTCGATAAGCGTGCTCTACTCTCTGGCCTATGTGTATTTGTGGTGGTCCGGCGGCACGTCTCACGACCGGCAAATAGGTGCGCAGATTGAGCTGACCTTAACCGAGCCGACGATTCCTCGCGTAAGAGAATGGGCGAGTTTACGGCATGGGCTATGTCGGAAGGTCAAGCGTAAGGAATCGCCCGATGATGATACATCCAATTGTTCGTCCTCGATTGCAGACACCAGTGCTACAATACGAGGAGGATCAACTATTCAATGGCCAAGACAACATTCGGGTTTACAATTACGCGCCGATACGGCATTGCACTATTAATCATTATGCTCGCGCTGCTCAGCGGCTGCGGAGCGAACGGAACAATCGACAGCAGCACGCCAGGCACTTTCAACCACTATGTGGTATATCCATTCTCTGAGCTTATTCAACACTTGGCGGACTGGTTTGGCGGCAACTACGGCATTTCCATCATTGCGATGACACTATTGGTACGTTTCGCATTGATGCCGCTTATGATTCGTCAGCAGACCGGGCAAATGGCGATGCGGGAGAAAATGAAGGCGATGCAGCCGGAGCTTGCGAAAGTAAAAGAGAAGTATGCTTCGATGAAGGATCCCGAATCAGCTCGCAAGCAGCAGCAAGAAACGATGCAGCTGTACCAGAAGTATGGCGTGAATCCACTTGCTATGGGCTGCTTGCCGCTTATTATCCAGCTTCCGATTCTGACTGGCTTGTATTATGCGATTCGCATGACGCCTGAGTTGAAGGAGCATTCGTTCCTCTGGTTTAAGCTTGGAGCGACCGACCACATTATGCCGCTCGTCGCGGCTGCTGCTTATTTGGTTCAATCGCTGATCATGCAGCGGATGTCAGGTCAGAACGCGGACAGTGGACCGCAGAAGCAGCTGGCAGGTCTCGTTTATTTGTCACCAATTATGATGGGGTTATTCTCGTTCTCTGCACCTGCAGCTCTTCCGTTGTATTGGACGGTAGGTGGTGTGTTCATGATTGGACAGACGTACTTGGCGCATTGGCTTTACGCGCGTCGGAAGGCAAGAGCGGTCGAGGTTGAGCCAATTGGGGATGCGAAGAGTGCGAATAGTTAATTGAAAAAAGCGGCAACAAAAAGCCCTTGGACATATGTCCAAGGGCTTTGTTGTGCGGTTCGTAGTCGTTAAGATTAACGGCTGTAGAACTCGACGATTTGTTTCTCATCGATGTCTTGCGACAGCTCAGCGCGCTCTGGCAGGCGAAGGAATTTACCTTCGAGAGCTGCTTCGTTGAGGTCGAGGTAGTTAGGCACGTGAACGCGAGCTTCACGAGCTTCTTTGATCGACTTCAGGCTGCGGCTGCGCTCACGCAGACCGATTACGTCGCCAAGCGATACCGTGTAGGAAGCGATGTCGACTTTTTTGCCGTTAACCGTTACGTGGCCGTGTGCTACGAGCTGACGTGCGCCTGCACGGGAGTTCGCAAAGCCAAGACGGTAAACGAGGTTGTCCAGACGGCTCTCGAGCAGGAACATGAAGTTCTCACCGGAGATACCTTTCAGCTTCGAAGCGCGGTCGAACAAGTTGCGGAATTGCTTCTCGTTCAAGCCGTACATGTGGCGAAGTTTTTGTTTTTCTTGCAATTGCATGCCGTAGCCGCTGATCTTCTTACGAAGGTTAGCGCCATGTTGACCTGGAGGGAATGGGCGTTTAGCGATTTCTTTGCCCGTACCGCTCAGGGAAATGCCGAGGCGGCGGCTAAGTTTAAATTTAGGACCTGTATAACGTGACATATGTGTGTAACTCCTTCTTCAAATTGGGATTTTGAAAAGGGGGTCGCTGTTTCGCCGGAAACAATCTTCACTACATAGAAGCAAGCTTCGATGAGATCTGATAAACGAGTTCAGCCGCTGGCTTACCAGCGATTGTTTCCTAAGGGTGACACAAAAAGCCCCGCCCAATAATCATTAATAAATTCTATAGGAATTTGCCTGCCATTGTCAAGCATACGGCTAACATAAAAGATTTCATCTTTGTCCAACTTTTTGATACAAAAGACCTATGCAGATAGTGCACAATTCATAATAATCAAGTATGATAGAGGTAGATAATAATCATAAACATTCGAACGTACGGATGCAACTTTGTACACTCCTGGTTATAGATGGAAGGATGGTAAGCTGCCATGCGCGATTTTAGCAGCAACGCAGAAGTTTCAGCCTCCAGTCCTGCCCGACTGCAGGAACTATGGTATGAGTTTGAAGATATAAACGACAATGATATCCCATACTTAATAGCGCTTCTTAAAGACAGCTTTCACGACTGGATGGCTGAATCCAACGGGCTGCCGCTCTTCAGTCAGTCGGCGTTATATTTGATATCACCGGATATGATTGTCATCAGCACGGCTGGCACTGTTCGCGATGAGACAAGCCAGATTGCAGTGGCTCAACGAGCAGCCTGCCTTTCATTCGATACGCATGTTATCGAGAAGGTAGAACATGATGGATGGCTGGCTGTTGCAGTTCCGATTATGCGGCGGACGGACAACTCGCTCCCGTTTGTTGTCATTACAGCCTGTGCTGAAGTGGTCGATGAGGCCATTACCGCCCAGCTGCAATCGGCGTCGTTCCATTTGCGCAATTGTTTCTATAGACGATTTGAGCGAATGTTCGTTAAAGATATACTTAAGGCGCAGCGGGAATCGGAGCAGGAAGCGAACAATCGCGCATCCTGGTTTGCTGCCGCGAAACGATTGTACGATGGCATTGACGTCGCTTCGGTATTGTCCGAGATGATGAACAGCCTCATCACGTTGTATCCCGAGTCGCAGATCCGGCTGTATTTGTCGCAGGATCATCTTGAAGGCGACCCGCGCGTACAGTCACTGCAGTTTAATCATCCAACAGGTGATTTCGTTGCGAAATCGTTTCTTGAGGCGAAGCCGAATTCACGTATGCGCGAGCACGGGCAGATGGATGTCGTCGTACCGATGACAGGCAAGCAAGCGGTGTATGGCGTTTTGCGTCTTAAGCTGCCAGCAACGCAGTGGAATCATGCCGATTTTACGGCGCTCACGCTGCTCGCGGATACGGCAGGCAATGCGTTCGAGAATGCGAAGCTGTACGAGCAGTCGAATGTAATGATCGGTGAGCTCCGGCTTATTAATGAGCTGACGAAGCGTCTGAATCAATCGCTGAAGCTCAAGGACGTATTTCATTACACGACAAGCGAGCTGATACGGATCTATGAAGCGGATTGCTGCTGCCTTCTGAGCTACGATCCGCTTCAGCAGCAATTCGTTGTCATGTCGAGCAGCCTGCCTTCATTTGAGAACGAGCATTTCTCGACTGAATACGGTTTTACAGGGGTTGTGTATCGTTCGCAAGAGCCTGTCATCATTTCGGACTACTTGATTAATAACTCGGTGTCTTCTCGGTGGATGGATGAGACAGGCTCCAGGTCTTTGATTGCTGCGCCGATACTAGCGGGTTCAGAAGTTGCGGGTATCATATTGGTTGGTCACCGGATGCCGCATTACTTCTCCTACGATAACTATAAGCTTCTGCAAGTGCTTTCCAGTCATATTGGACTTGCGATGTCGAATGCATCCCTACATGCAGAAGTTAGACGGATGGTCATTACCGATCACTTGACCAATCTAAGTGCTCGGCATTATTTGAATGACCGTATTCAGCGTAAGCAGCGGACGGATCGCTGTGGTTCGCTTATTCTTGTCGATATCGACAAGTTCAAAGACGTAAACGATACGTTTGGCCACCAAGTAGGTGACCGGATTCTGGTCCAAGTAGCGGATATTATCAAGTCCTCGATTCGAGGCACGGATACGGCTGCTAGGTGGGGCGGGGAAGAAATGGCGGTTTATTTGCCGGAGATTCGCCGTGAGCAGGCTTATCGCATCGCAGAGCGAATTCGCATGAAGGTCGAGGAGGAGACGGATCCGAAGGTTACCGTATCCTGCGGGTTGTCAGAATGGACGTTCGAGGACGAGAAGGTCAGCGTCGAGGCGTTGTTCTACCGAGCGGACATGGCATTGTATCAAGCGAAGCACAATGGTCGTAACTGTATATACGTTGGATAGGGGGGCACTAGCGGACACACCGCATAGTGTCCTTTTGTTATGGTTACATTAGGCTTGATTGGTGCAGCCCACGCAGGAGGATGGAGGGATAAGCATGATCAAGCGGAAATGGTATTTGCGATCGAAGAGATGGTTGCTGACAGTGTTTGGCGCAGCCGTATTCGGTATATTCGGCTGTGGAAGCATGACGGACAATATGGCGGCAGATCAATTCCTTGCCTTGTCCATCAGCGGGCTCGCAGGCGTTGATCAGTTCACCTTCGCTGGTGAGAGCGGCGTTCTTCTACCCGTAGGTGTAACGATTGGCTCTTTGTCCTATAAGGGCGAGGTGACAGGACATTCCGAAATGAAAGTGCAGATGACCGGCAGCGGTGACAATAGCGGCGGAAAAAGCGGAATCGGCTTACAATCGATGAATGGTCAATGGAAGCTGCTTGCGCAGCGAGGAGCAGATCGATGGCTTCCAAGCGGAAGGCAGGACGGCGTACGGCAGCTGTCGACTCAGGACGCCGGTACGAGCAATGTAACCAACGATGGACAGTCTAACGGCCTCTGGGCGGGTTTAAACCCGCTAGAGAAGCTCGAGCGGGTTCGTGATGCAGCGAAAAGCGTGACGTACCAGGAGAATGCTGCAGTGCGTTCAGGACAACGTGTCATCGTCATTGAGATGCAGCCTTCTGCTGCGAAGGAAGAATGGACGAAACGATTGGAGCAGCAGTGGAGTGCACTCATGGAAAGTGGACAACAAGAAGAAGCATCGGGGCAAGCAAAACAAATTCAACAAGCGAAGCAGCAGCTTACGGCTATGCTCAGTACATTGTCGGCCGAGACACGATATGAGGTAACAGCGGATAAGCGTTCAATGCTGCCACTTCGGGTAGTAGAGCATTCCACGCTTCATTTTCAAGCAGATGGGAAAGATCGTGAGGAGTCGTATACGGGCGAAGTGACATTCGATGAATTCTAGATAGGAATGAATCGGAGATATAGGTTTCCGGTCAGTTATATAACAGGACGCAGATCATAGGAGATCTGCGTCCGTTTGCGTATCGCGTGTTTTATTTCAGTTGTTCTGGATTTAAATCCTTAAGCTCATCGGCGACGAAGATGCCGTCCTTCCGAATCAATCGGCCATCAAAGTAAATTTCTCCTCCACCGTATTCCGGTCGCTGAATCAAGACGAGATCCCAGTGAATGCCCGAGCTGTTGCCGTTGTAGGCAGTATCGTAACATTGCCCCGGTGTGAAGTGGATGCTGCCAGCGATTTTCTCATCGAACAAAATATCCTTCATCGGGTGCAAAATATGAGGGTTGACTCCGATAGCGAATTCCCCGACATAACGCGCGCCTTCGTCCGTATTGAATACTTTGTTAATCCGTTCCGTATCATTAGAAGTCGCTTCAACGATTTTGCCGTTCTCAAAGCGCAGCTTCACGTTCTCGAAAACAAATCCGTTGTAAGGGCTTGGCGTGTTGTAGCTAATCGTTCCGTTCACGCTGTCTCGAACAGGCGCTGTATAAACCTCGCCATCCGGAATGTTTCGCAGGCCTGAGCATTTGATTGCAGGAATATCCTTAATGGAGAAAGTAAGGTCCGTGCCAGGCCCGACTAGTCGAACTTGGTCCGTTTTGTTCATCAGGTCAACAAGTGCGTCCATCTTCTTGTCCATCATCGAATAATTCATCGTACACACGTCAAAATAGAACTTCTCGAATGCTTCAGTGCTCATGGAAGCCAATTGTGCCATAGATGGCGTTGGATACCGCAGCACGACCCACTTCGTCTTGTTCACGCGGATCGAAGAATGAACCTTATGGTTGTAAACGGTACTGTAGAGCTTCATTTTATCGTCTGGAACGTCGGACAGCTCATAAAGGTTGTTGGAACCACGAATGCCGATATAGGCATTCATCTTGGACATTTGATAAGCATCAAAATCGGTCCATGTCTCAATCTGAGATTGCGTAGCGTTAACCAACATCTCTCTCGTCACTTGCTGATCGCGTATGTTGACAAAAGGGTTTCCGCCAGCTTGGTGAACCTTCCCGATGATTGCTTTGACGAGTGGATTGTCGATGTTAAAGGCTTCGATTAGTACATTTTCTCCTGGCTGCACTCTCGTTGAATAGTTGACTAGCACATCTGCCAACTTATCTAAACGTGGGTCGAACATGGCTGTACCCCTTTCGGTGATTTCTACATGACACACTAAGTATATAATTTTTCCTGTGATATACCTATTTAATCATAATCATTGAATGGTTTAAGTTCGAAGCATTGTGTAAATGTTAACATAGTAAGCGCTGATACTGGTTTAAGGTCACAAAAATAGGATGACAGCCATTGTACTGTGTGCTTATTGATTGAAAAATTGATATAACTGGCTTAAACGGTCTTTTTTCTCTTGAATGCGGCTCATATTCAAGGTATGATGAAGACGTTACTTGTAACTATCCATGGTGGAGGGATTCATATGTCCAACAACGCAGCAATCGTAGAAATTTCCCAAACGGCGAGCCAATTCCGGTCCTCGATCGTTCTTCAAGCAGAGAACAAATATATCGATGTGAAGAGCATCCTCGGATTGTTTACGACACTTCTTGGCGGACATGCGTATGAGCTCCATGTTCATGGCCCAGACGCTGAAGAAGCTAAGAAAGCAATGGCTGAAGTATTCAGCAGACATAACCTGAACGTTACGGTTATTGGTGAGTAATCGTTAATAAAATGGCATAAAAAGCCGGATATCCAGAACAAAGCGTCCCTATGGGGCGCTTTGTTCATTTTTATGAAATTATTAGTTGTCACCTATATGAGCTTGGAATTGTCCCGCATGAAGCGTGATGCGCTGCTAAAAGGCAGGTAACAGCCGTTTATCCTTGCGTTTGCTCCTTGTACTTCTTTTGTTTTTCGTCTAATATAAAGGAAGGGTTTATAGAAGACGGCGAAGAACGCACACAGGGGGGAATACGATGTCTTCACCGGATGTTTTGGATAATTTGCACCAGAAAGCGCTCAATCTTCTTGAGGAAGATGCTAATAAAATCGAAAAGCTGATTGAAGTTCAGATGGAGAACTTGACTACGCGCCAATGTCCGCTGTATGAAGAAGTATTGGACACGCAAATGTATGGCTTCTCCCGTGAAGTGGACTTCGCAGTGCGTGCCGGACTCGTCGACGAGATGGTGGGTCGCAATATTGTGAGCAAGCTTGAACGCAATTTGGCCAAACTTTACGAAGCTTTGAATAACAAGAAGTAGTCTCGGACAACCGAGACTGCTTTTTTTGTATATAGGAGATGGTAGACCCTATGAAACAGAATAAATACGATGATCAGACTTTCTTCTCCGCGTATGAACAAATGCCCAGGTCGATTGACGGATTGAAGGCTGCAGGGGAGTGGCATATCCTGCAAGCTCTGCTCCCCGATTTACGCGATAAGCGCGTGCTGGATTTGGGCTGCGGCTTCGGTTGGCATTGCCGTTATGCGCGTGAGCAGCAGGCGAGCGAGGTAGTAGGCGTAGATATATCGGCTAATATGCTGAAGCGGGCGGAAGAGCTGACGAATGATCCTCACATCACCTATGTGAATAGCTCGATTGAAGATATTGGCTTTGAGGGGCGTCAATTTGATGTAGTCCTCAGCTCCTTGGCATTCCACTACATAGAGGCATTCGATGATGCGTGCGCCAACATTTATGGACTTCTAGCTCCTGGAGGAACGTTCCTGTTCTCTGTCGAGCATCCGATCTTCACGGCACGCGATGAGCAAGATTGGCATTATGATGAGAAGGGCGAGCGGCTTCATTGGCCAGTTGACCGCTACCAGTCCGAAGGGATGCGTGATACGTCGTTCTTGACGGACAATGTCATCAAATATCATCGCACGGTGTCCACCTATATGAATTCACTCATTCGTGCGGGCTTCCGTATTACCGCTGTGAAGGAATCTGTGCCATCGCCAGCTATGATGCATATCCCCGGTATGGCGGACGAACTGCGCAGACCGATGTTTCTCATTGTTGCAGCAGTCAAATTATAAAAGTGTTGCATGACGAAAAGCCGCTTTTCCCATCTGGGAAGGCGGCTTTTTCAATTAGATATAGATTAGATCTGTCCGCGTTCAGCAAGCATCGTTACAGCAAGAATGAACATAGCATGGGACCAAGTAAGCGGCACAACCCACGCGGTCTTGCCTGTCGTTTTGTCGATTTGTTCCGGCAGTAGTCCGGTCTCCGTCTGATGATCGATTGCCCATTGCAGCAGCTTGTGCGCGGCTTCATACTCACCAGTTTCGATCCGATAATGGGCAAGCCAGAGCGTCGTCAAGATCCAGGGATTGCCGCCAATGTAGTTGTCGTCTTCATACCGCTTGATACCGCCGACACCAGGAACGGTCAACAATTGCTCGATCGTATTCGCTGTTTGTGCCATACGAGGATCATCTGCCGATACAGCAGCGAATGGAATCGATAGACCAAGCAGACTGATATCGACGATCGAATCGTATTCGAGCACATGGCGCGAATAGTCCTTGAGCCCAGGCTCGATCATGCCGGCTTTGCCTTTCGCGATTTCATCCGCATAACGTGCTGCGGATACGGTCAGCTTGCGTCCGCGGAAGAAGCTGCCTTTGTCCTCATTCCAGCAGTCGGAGTTGATTGCTGCAGCCATCCGATCAGCTGCCGCATCCCACCGTTGTGAGCGAGCTTGATCGCCCTGCAGTCGTCCGAATGAAGCAGCTGCACGAAGCGCGCCAAAGACGGCCGCAGCCGAATACGTATGTTCTGCGTGACGCTCTTCCCATAGGTCATTGCTAGGACATGGGAGATTCGTCTCTGGATCAATAAATTGCAGCAGGAAGTCTGCGCCTTTCCGGACAGCTGGCCATACGCGATCCGAAAATGCTTGGTTGTTATTCGTCGAATAATGCTGCCACATACCCCAAATAATCGAAGCGCCTTCGTCAATTTGCAAGCCCCATTGCGGTGCAAGCGAGCCATCATGATAATGACGCTGCTGCCATGAACCGTCTTCATCCTGTGCGGTCAGCGCCCACTCGTAGAACGAATCAGAGAGTGAATGAAGACCCGCCTTGTCGATAGCGGTTGTAATGAACGCAGCATCACGGCCCCAGCAGTATGCATATCCACCGCAGCGGGAGAACGTCTCGTCGAATTCTGGCGCAGCAACGATGCTGCCGGTTTGTTCATCGGACATCAGCTTGAACATCAACTGAGAGCGTTCATATAGACGCTTCACATCCGCACGGTCAGTTGGACAAGGTGCGGCTGCTTCCAAGTAACGGTGCCAGTAGTCAACGGTCAGCTGTACCCATTCCGCTGAAGGTTTGCTCTTTGCTTCCGTCAGTGCTGCATATGCAGCATTGCGGTCATGACCTGCAGCGATGTAGACAGGGAGCGTCGCTGCATCGCCTGGAGCGAGCGCTTGAATCTTCCAAGCTAATGCTCCGTCAGGCTGCATGTCGATGACAGAGCCATTCAGTTCGCCATGCTGTGCGCTATGCCATGCATGACCCGCTTGGAATTTAGTGCATACGTTTGCACTGGAGACCGCAAAAAAATGATTGCTGCGGTAGTGCACCAATGCATCATGAGACGGTTCAAACATGGTCGTATTGTACAATTCGCTCTCGCAAACATGGAACGAAGAATGGATCAGCCATTCGAAATCAACGGGCTGATTGCCTTGGTTCGTGAACGTATGCTCCAATACAAGCAGATCATGTCCAGGTACGGCAAAATAACGGCTTTGAATCGCAACAGAGTGGCTGCTGCTTACGGACTGCACCTCAAAAATATTCGTTTTCTCTACATATTCCGCAGTATGCGACCAATTGCTGTCGGAATCATCCAACCACTCAGTCTGTCCTTCAAAGCGTATACCGCTGCGAACCGCGTCGGCATGCTGAGGGAAGTCGATATGCGGCCACCACAGACGGTAGATTGTGCCCGTCCGCCCGAGGGCGGCGAGCATCTTGCTATTACCAACAATTGCATCAATCAAATAAGGTTTATTCGGGTTCATATAAGCGTCAACCTCTCTTTATCGTTGTAAGCGACGATTCGCGGACCATGAGTCGGTGAGGGATAATGATCTGCTTCTGATGGATCGTCTCCTCGTTAATCGCACGAATCAACGTTTGTGCGGCTGTATAGCCAAGCTGGTACGTACCAATATCGATCGAGCTGATCGGTGGCGTCGCAAGCTCTGACAGTGAAATATTGTTGAAGCTGACAAGGCAGATATCATCCGGTACCTTGTAGCCTAATTCATTAAGGCCTCTAAGAACACCGAATGCTACAACATCATCGATAACAACCAATGCTGTTGGCCGCTCGGGCAAGCTCATAATGAGGGACATGGCGCGATAGCCGCTTTCTTGCAGAAATTCGCCTTCTACTGTCCAATCCGAACGAATCGGCAGTTTATGTGCCTCAAGCGCTTGGCGATACCCTTGGAGTCGGTCATTGGACACCGTCAAATTAGCTGGACCACTGACGAAGCCGATTCTTTCATGTCCTTGCGTAATCAAGTGTACGGTCGCATCATAGGCCGCTTGTTTGTTGTCATTATTGATAGACAGCACATCCGGATGGGAGTCACTGCGGCCAATCAGGACAAACGGGAAATCGGAACTCGCCAGAAAGGCCACAATCGGATCGTTGACTCTTGAGCTTAACAAGATAACGCCATCTACACGTCGGCCGCGTACAAGCCGTGATACGGTTTCGATCTCGTCATGCTCGCCGGTAGCTGTTGTCAGCAGCATGTCGTAACCCGCTCGGTTCGCTTGTGTCAGTATGCCGCGAAGCAGCTCGCCGAAGAAGTCATTCTGAAACAGTTCTTCCGCCGGTCTCGGAAGCAGAATGGCAAGTGTATTGGTCGTCTTCGAAACAAGGCTCTTAGCCATCATATTAGGATGATAGCCGAGCTCATCCATGATTTGTTTTACTTTACGCGAGGTGTCCAGTGAGATTCGCGGGTGATTCGATACAACGCGCGATACGGTGGACGGGGACACGCCAGCCAGCTTGGCGATATCTTTAATCGTTACCATGACGACAACAGCCTTTCTGTGCAATCGTTTGTAATCTTGCTGCACCTTATGTTAATCCAAGATAACAGGAATGTAAATAGACAGGCTAGTTAACCGTCATTGGACGATGAAAACGGTTGAATTGTTAAGGAAACGCGAGATAAAAAGTGGTTTTGTACCATTTTTGAAACAAAATCATCCAAAACAGCTTGTGCAAACGTTTTTACAAAGGTGGGCACTGTCGTGTATGATGAGGACGTTAATAGAACGCTTACATGCTGAAATGGGCGGTAAAACAGTCGGAATTGCAGCTGTTATCATCAATTTGCACAGCATCCTGCACGCAAATGAACAAACGTTTGCACAAGCGAGCTGCATGCTTATGTGCACGAATAACACTGCACCCGTGTACGTCTCGTTGGAAGCGGCATAGTCGAAGTCGGAGCGCGGATCTGTTCGGTAACAACAATAGGAGAGGGGTCTTTTCGATGAAGAGATGGGTTGGATTGATGGCAATTGGTACGATGGTGTTCATGCTGGCGGCTTGCGGCAGCGGCGGTAAAGATGACAACAGCACAACAACGACGGACACGCAGACGGAGACGTCGACGGATACACAAACTGCAACGGATGACCCAGCACCAGCAGAAGTAGACGATCAATTGACGCCAGAAGAAGGAGCGAGCCTCGTCGTGTGGGACAGCAAAACGGGCCGCGAATTCATCGACGAAATGGCGAAGCAATTCGAAACGGAATATGGGGTAACAGTTAAGGTTGAAGAAGTGGAGTCGCCAGACCAAGTGAACAAGCTGACGACAGACGGTCCTGCAGGCCTCGGCGCTGACCTTGTCAACTTCCCGAACGACCAGTTGGGCCGCGCTGTATCGGCAGGTCTCGTACTCGAGAATGACCAGTTCGCTGATGAAACGACAACGGAAAGCCAAGAAAATGCGGTTAAAGCCGTTTCTTATGAAGGCATTCTGTACGGCTACCCACGTACGGTAGAAACGTATGCGATGATCTACAACAAAGCGATCTTCCCAGAAGGCGCTCCGAAGTCGTTCGAAGATATCGTAACGTTCGCTAAGACATACAACGATGCGAAGAAGAACAAATACGCAATCATGTGGGAAATCGGTAACTTCTATTTCAACTACGGCTTCCTCGGCTCCAATGGCGGATACCTGTTCGGTGACGGCGGTACGAAAGCTGACGACATCGGTCTGAACAATGACGGCGCAGTTGCAGGTGCGAAATTTTTTGGCTCGCTCAAAGATATTCTCCCTATGAACACGGGCGACGTAACGTACGACATCAAGAAAGGTCTCTTCACGGGCGGTACGCTTGGTATCGATATCAACGGTCCATGGACGCTGGCTGACTACAAAGCATCCGGTATCGATTATGGTGTAGCACCGCTTCCGACGATCGAAGGTAAACCGATGACTTCGTTCTCCGGCGTTAAAGCTTGGTATGTTAACTCCTTCACGAAATATCCGAAAGCAGCGAAGCTGTTCGCGAACTTCTTAACGAGCAAAGAAGCCGAACTCAAAGAATTCCAACTGAATGGCACGCTGCCTGCAAATAAAGAAGCCATTAACGATGCTTCGATCCAAGGCGATGCAGTATCCAAAGCATTCCTCGACCAATTCGCAGTATCGCAGCCAATGCCTTCGATTCCGGAAATGGGCAACGTATGGAACCCAGCGGCAGCGGCGCTGTCGGAAGTATGGAACGACGGTAAAGATGCAAAAGCGGCACTCGACAACGCGGTACAACAAATCAAAGACGCAAACGCTGTAAACACGAAGTAGCGGCAATCGATAAGCACCCGCCGGGATCGGCCCGGCGGGATGCTTTTTACACTAGAAGTGGTAGATAAAAGAAGCAGCGAATTTGCAGGAGGGGAGCGAGACGGGAATGAAGCGTCATCGCGCGACCGCAGCCGTTTTATCCGTGCTGTCGATGGGATTAGGGCAACTATATAACCGCCAATTTGGCAAAGGTATTTTGTTTCTCTGCATACAGATAGCAAGTCTTATTTATTTGATTCCAAGAGCTGGCCATGGGCTATGGGGATTGTTTACGCTGGGTGAACAAGCACAACAGCGAGTTAAAGTAGGGAAAATTACGAAGGTGATCCAAGGGGATCATTCCATTTATCTGATGATAGATGGCCTTATTATTGCGCTCATTATTTTGCTCGTTGTTGGCATCTATATCGCTAACATTTATGATGCGCATCGTATCGGTAAAGTGAGAGATACGGGCGGCAAAACGAACAATTTTATTCAAACCTATAAGTTTGTAACGGATCGCTATTTCCCGCATCTGTTGCTTTCGGTTCCGGCTTTTGGTGTTCTGTTCCTGACCATTATGCCGATCTTGTTTACGATAATGTTGGCGTTTACGAACTATTCGTCGCCTGGACATATACCACCGGCCAAGCTGGTTGATTGGGTTGGCTTCCAGACGTTCGCTGATTTGATTCAGTTGAAATCTTGGAGCGGAACGTTTCTCGGTATTCTGAAGTGGACGGTTATTTGGGCCGTTGTCGCAACATTTACTACTTACTTCGGTGGTTTGCTGGTTGCGCTTCTCATCGAGCAGTCGGGTATTCGTTTCAAAAAAATGTGGCGTACGATCTTCATTCTGCCTTATGCGATTCCACAGTTGATCTCGTTGCTCGTCATGCGGAACTTGTTTAACGGCCAATTCGGCCCGATCAATCAATATTTGAAGGCGTTTGGCCTTGGCACGCTGCCGTGGCTGACGGATCCATTCTGGGCTAAAGTGACGGTTATCGTCGTTAACATGTGGGTTGGTATTCCGGTCTCCATGGTGCTCATTCTTGGCGTACTTACTTCGATTCCGAAAGATATGTATGAAGCAGCAGAAGTGGACGGCGCTACCGCTTTCCAAAAGTTCCGCATCATTACGATGCCGTTCATTCTGTTCTCGACGGCGCCAATTCTGATTACGCAGTTCGCAGGTAACTTCAATAACTTTAACGTTATCTTCCTGCTCACAGGCGGTGCGCCAGTGAATGGCGACTATCAATATGCAGGCCATACCGACCTGCTCGTTACGTGGCTGTACAGTCTGACGCTGAACTTCAGTCAGTTCAACATGGCTTCGGCGATCGGCATTATCATCTTCATAATCGTCGCGACGTTCTCGATTATTAACTATCGCCGCTCGCGGTCGTTTAAAGAGGAGGATATGATCCAATGAGGAAGCGCAACAGTATATTCAGGCTGTCTATCAGCTACATCATTCTTATCATTATCGCGATCGGCGCGCTGTACCCTGCATTGTGGGTTGTGCTGTCGTCCCTGCGACCAGGTGCATCGCTGTACAGCGAGCATCTGTGGCCGGATCATTTCACGTTTGCACACTATAAGGAGCTCTTCCATAATAAACAGTTCCAGTATGGAAAGTGGTATGTGAACACCCTTAAGATTGCTACGCTGACAATGATATTCTCGACGACGCTTATGACGCTTAGCATGTACGCGTTGTCTCGCTTCCGTTTCAAAGGACGCCAGACCACCTTGACGATTATGCTCGTGCTGGGCATGTTCCCAAGCTTCATGAGTCTCATTGCGATCTATATCTTCTTGCTGCAGCTCAATTTGCTTGATACGCATACGGCAATCGTACTCGTTTATTCGGCAGGCTCCGTGCTCGGCGGGTTCTTGGTCAAAGGCTTCTATGACACGGTTCCTCGCAGCTTGGACGAAGCGGCACGTATCGACGGTGCAAGCCATATGCAAATTTTCGTTCGCATTATGCTGCCATTGTCCCGTCCGGTACTGACGTACATTGCACTCACATCGTTTGCTGGCGCATGGGTTGACTTTATATTCGCCCGGCTTGTATTGCGTACGAAGGAGAAATGGACGCTCGCAGTCGGCATGTGGGATATGGTGAACTCGTTCCAGAACAGTAACTTTACGCTGTTCGCGGCTGGTGCGGTACTTATCGCGATTCCGATTACAGTATTGTTTATTTTCCTGCAGAACTTCCTGGTGCAAGGACTTACGTCCGGCGCGTCCAAGGGTTAATGGGAGACAGACGTATGAAGCAGAAGATGAAAAGATGGATGCATACAGGGACGGCGGCATTTATGCTGTCGTCCTTTCTTGTAGGCTGCAGCGATGGAAGTGAAGTTGCGGCACCTGATCAGACTTCGAAGAGGTCGACTGATAATCAATTAGGAGCAATCAGCGCCGATGCTAATAACGCTAAGGAAGCGCAATCCGTTGGTTGGGGAGAGGTCGATGAGCAGCCATCTACGGTTTATTATGAGCTGTTCGTGCGTTCCTTCGCTGACTCGAACGGTGATGGCATCGGTGATTTGAATGGCGTGACCGCTAAGCTTGATTACTTGGCTTCGCTGGGCGTTGGCGGCATCTGGCTGATGCCGATTACAGAATCGCCAAGCTATCATGGCTATGATGTAACCGATTATAAGAAGGTCGAGTCGGACTACGGTACGCTCGACGATCTGAAGCGATTAGTGGATGAAGCGCATAAGCGCGGAATCAAGGTCATTATGGATCTCGTCGTGAACCATACGAGCAGCGAGCATCCATGGTTCAAAGAAGCGCTGGCGAACCCTTCGAGCCCGTATCGCGATTGGTATCATTTTGCGGCAGCAGATAAGAAGGTTCAGACCGATAGCGCGGCAGGGGCGGACAGCGCATGGCATGGGAGCGGAGATAACCGCTACCTGAGCATTTTTTGGGAAGGCATGCCTGACTTGAACTTCGATAACGCGAAGGTGCGCGAGGCGATGATTGATGCAGGGCAGTTCTGGCTCGATCAAGGTATCGATGGCTTCCGTTTGGATGCGGCCAAGCATATCTATGGGGACTATGCGTCCACAATTCACACGAAGGAAGTGCAGGATCTCAATCAAGCCTGGTGGCAGGAGTTCCGGGCAGGACTCGTCAAGACGAAGCCAGATGTATACCTCGTAGGGGAAGTGTGGGATTCCACAGCCGTCATCGCACCACTGCTGAACCATGCACTCGACAGCGGATTCAACTTCGACTTGGCTGCTAAGCTGATTAGCGGGGCGGACCGTGAGCAGGATCCGGACGTAGCCTTTGGGCTGATGAGAGCCTATGAGGCGTATGAGCAGGCATCTGATGGGGCGTTCGTAGACGCGCCATTCTTAAGCAATCACGATCAGCAGCGTGTCATGACGGCGTTGAAAGGCAATGCGAATCATGCGCGCATGGCGGCGGCGATGCTGCTGACGCTTCCGGGCAATCCATTCATCTATTATGGGGAAGAGCTTGGGCTGACAGGCAGCAAGCCGGATGAGCGTATTCGAGAGCCGATGCCATGGACGGCATCACTCGAAGGAGCGGACGAGACGAGCTGGATTCAGCCGATGTTCGCGAAGGGGGGCGATGTATCCGTGGAGCGGGAGGAAGCCGATTCGAGTTCGCTCCTGCAGTGGTACAAACAATTGATTCAGTGGCGCAACGAAGAGAAAGCTTTGCATGACGGCGGAATTGACTCCTTCAAGCTTGGTGACGAGAAAGGGCTCTCGGCCTATGTTCGGATGACCGCTGATGAGCGTGTCCTTGTCGTGCACAACTTAACGGGCAAGCCGCTGCAGGCAACGATTGATGATGAGACAGCATACGGTGCTTTCACGGGTATAGCGCATACGACGGACACGTCTGCGACGCTGGACCAGCATACGCTTGAGATGCCGCCTTATAGTACGGTTATAATAAAATAGCGCAGCTAAAACCCTCTCCGATCGCTAACGAATGGAGAGGGTTTACATTTGTCCGACGGAAATAAATTGTTATAGAAGCAGGGAAGGTCAAAATGTGTAAATTGGCTTGTCCGAGCTTTTTATTGTACCACACAATGATTCGGTTAGAATGGTAGATTTATTGTTTGGAATAGGGCGTAATTCCCTTCGTATACAGGTTGTCCACTAGCTTGAAAAATTGTTCTGACGATAAATCCTTTTGTCGCTGGAGCCAAAGACGAAATAAAGAAAGGGACGTTGAGAGGTAAAACTCAATCAAGTACGGCGTTATGGAATGGTTTTGCGGAAAGTCTAAATCCAATCTATCCAAGGTGATGTCTCTTTTCAAGCGATTTAAAAAACGAGCGTTTCCATAATCGCCCAGGAGGGCGCTGAGCATTGAGAGATGCTCTTTTTTGTCCAAACAATGGAGTGCATTTTGGACCGTGTGCAGAGACAACTCTTTATTCGCTAATTCTTCTTTTATGTAGTTCAATAAATTATTTTCAACAAAGTCTAACAGTTCGTAAATATCAGAAAAGTATTGATAAAATGTACTGCGGTTATATCCAGACTTATTCGCGATCTCTTGAATGGAGATTTTTTCAATCGGCTTCTGGCTATATAACTCACAAAAAACATCTATAAAAATTTGTTTTGTTTTCTCTGTTATTTCTGGCTGCTTTTTCATTGTATACTCCTATTCGAACAAGATTATCATCCGACAAATAATAAAAAACTGATGGTTGATAGAGGAATAATAAAGACCTATGATCACATAGTACAACATGTTGTCGGATGATTAAAAGGAATTGTTGAGAAATAGGGGTGGTTTTATGTCAGCAAAACAAAATAGAGTTTTAATTTTTGGTGCAGGTGTTATAGGCAGCGCATACGCAATCAAATTCTTTGAAGCAGGAATTGACGTCACTTTGTTTGCACGTTCTAATAGATTTACAACATTGAAAGAAAATGGCCTCCAATATTATAAAAAAGGTGCGGTTAAATCGATAAAAGTAAATGTCATTGATACGCTTGAAAATGATGATGTATATGATTTTATTTTCGTTACAGTTCGTTACGATCGAGCCGAATCAGCGTTGTTAGCATTACAAGACAATCAAAGCAAAAATATTGTGACGATGATTAGCAATTCAATTGGATTTTCTTCGTGGCTGGATATTGTTGGAGATAGACTTTTACCAGCTTTCCCTGGTGTCGGCGGACAAATAAAAGATGGAATTTTGTATGCCCGGTTTCCACCAAAGGTTCTAGTGGCAACTAGGTTTGGAGAAATTAATGGTTTAGTGACAGAACGTGCAGAAAACCTTGCAAAATTATTTCAAACAGCAAAACTTCCCTACTCCATTAATAAGGATATGAAAGCTTATCTAATCACACATTCAGTATCGGACATTGCCATGATGAGCGTTTTACATGCTGAAGATAAGATCATTGATGAAAAAACAGTCAAAACCAGAAAAACGGCACATAAAATAACAATCACTTTAAAAACGTATTTAAAGGCAATCCAAAAAGCTGGCATTGCTATTAATCCATCTGCACTCAAAATTGTACTTAAACTTCCTAATTTGATTTTGGATTTTTTCTTTATGATATGGCTCCGGACTAAAATGGTTAAGGATATGATGTTGCCGGATTATGCGAGTAGCGCAAACAAAGAAATTGTGCGGTTGAATAACGATTTATTGAAGTTTTTAAATCAGTATGATACCGATCTGGAAATACATGCTTAGTGATTTCCGTTCGTTCAAAATAAGCATACGTTTATAAGCCGATAAAAAGCGTTGCACAACGCTCATCCATGAGCGTCAAATGTAAAAATCGCCAGAGACGAACCGTGTCATAATTTCTAGTAATGAATGTAGCTCTTGTTCTGGGAAAAGGACAAGTGCTACATCCAATATCGATTAGAGACAAGATTATTTCCATTATTGCAAAGGGATGTAATTGTAAAGCTTGTCCCAACTTGGTGTGTCCATGTTCGCTCTATTCTTTAAATCGGAAAAAGCCTGGTACAACATATCCATTTCATTGGAAGACACTGCCTTATCACTTAGCGTGGTTCTGCCGAGGGGGGTTGCTAATATAATCTTCAACACGATAAAAAACAGCTTGCGATATTTTCGGACTAATTGATGTTGGTTTGCAGGCGTAATTGTGTAACCGTTTTTTATCAACACTTGATGGCCTTCATCTATTGCGTCAATAACGTAGTTAAGCAGCCGTTTGTCTTTGGCGGCTTTGCGCAGGTTCCCATTATACGAGGCGGCAATGCGATTCAAAGGCAAAATCATAATGAAGTGGCTTTTCAGCCATTCATCCATATTTGTAAAGGTGATCGTATTATACCTTGTGTTCTTTAAAGCTTGGTCAATGACCGATTGCCAATCTAGTTGCTCCCCTAAGCCACCGAAAGCCAAGGTCACCTTTGGGCCGCGCAAGCAGGTTACCCGACCGTTCTCTCTCCATCCGGCAAGCGTCTGAAAAGCAAAGGCAACCTTTTTCTCAACAGGGCTATTGGATTGCAAATAATGCCGCATTTCAATGGGACTTGCATTATTACCCATCATAACAATGTGTTTACTTCGATTCGCTGCAAGGGCAGGAAGGACTGCCTCGAAATCTGGATATTTCATCACTACGAAGATAAGATCATACACATCCTCCGGCTGTAATTCACGAATCACGCTTACTTTATCGACCGTTGTTCGGAGCTGTAAATAATGACGGATCACATTACCGTTCTGCTGTAACTCATCCGCGCGCCGCCCTCTGGCTAACATTGTGACTTCGTTTCCATTGCGAACTAATTCGTGAGCTAAATAACTTCCCAATACACCTGCTCCATAGACCAGTATTCTCATAATATTCCTCCACTTTGGTTGTTTCACATATGAAAAGTTTTTAAATATGTGCCGATGATATTAAAAAACTTTCAAATTGATTTTATCTTCGATCAGAATGTTTCGTCAATGTTTTTTAATTTAAAACCATTAAATTTAAAAACCTTTCGAAATGTGCTACATTGATTTAAGCGGGATGGAGGAATGTTTAATGAATAAATTCGAAATAAGGACTCAGAAAAAGAAGACGGCAGTTGTTCATGCGGCATTAAAGCTTTTTAAAGAAAAAGGATTCGTTCAAGTCAGCATAAAGGATATTGCCGCTGAGTCCGGCGTATCATCTGTATCGCTGTATAACTATTTCGAAAGCAAAGAAGGGATTGTCAAGGAATGCGCGAACGTTTTGATGCAAAATACACTTCAAATGGCCGAAGAAATCATGAACCAAGACATCGATTTCAAGGACAAAATCATTCAAATCATGGATATTTGCGCCGATCAGGACTATCAATTGCTTGGTTCGCCTGGCGCTGTAGAGGACCATGTGTTATCGAGTCTATATAGTGAAAATACGAATAAAATTAGAATTCAAATGCTTCAAGAGCTTATCGAACTTGCGAAAGAGGAAGGAGCTATTCACTCTTCCGTTTCTCTGGAGACTGTTCTTGAATTGTTAAACGCGATTGGAACCATTCAATTATCTTGGGCAAAATCAGGAAACTATAAAGAAAAGATGGCTGAGATGAACCGTCTGTTGTTATTCGGGCTGATTGGCAATGGTTAATGTTCGATTAAATATAATGTGCTAGACTGAAAATAAAGCATTAGACCGTGAAAATAACGTTGGAAGACTGGCCGATTGCGTTCAGTGGGTATGTGTTGGATGCGTGGGAGTGCAACGTCACGGGAAAGACGGAGTGCAATTCGATTTCGCTCTATAGATGATACGCTGAACCTTTTCACAGTTAATCATTACGCTAACGGGCAGGATAGCTTAATACTCTACTTGACATGGTACTTCATGGCGCTATAGCTATATTTGTCTTAAATTTCGAGCGAATATTGTAATTAAAAGGATTGATATGATCTGCATAAATGACTCAATAGGATACCGAAAAAGAAGACATCTGTCTCTGTATTGAGATAGATGTCTTCTTTCTTGTGAGTGAATCCCATACGATTAAACACAGAGATAGCCTGCGGTTCAGTTGTTGAAGTAATGCCCTTGTTCGATATCCGGAATCAATGCAGGGTGCACAGGTCGCCACCCCAAGCGTTCCCGGGTCAGAGTGTTCGACATGGGGTTATCGGTAAACGTGAAGGGGCCCAGAAATCCGAAATGGGCTTCTGCCTCTTCAGGGGAAATGCTAACTACTGGCAAATTTAGGTTACGACCGATTGCGCCGGCGATGTCACAAAATTGAATACCCTCTTCGCCGACAGCGTGCAGCCGTGAGCCAGCTGATGCTGATTCAGCTGCGAGGCGGTACAAGCGCGACGCATCGAGGCGATGGACAGCCGGCCAGCGGTTGTACCCGTCGCCCACGTAGGCAGAGAAGCCTTTTTCACGAGCAATGTCGATCAGCATGGAGATGAAGCCATGATCGCCAGGGCCATGCACGGTTGGTGCGAGACGAACGACCGATGATCGCACCCCCCGATCTGCCAATGAGATCGCCGCGTTCTCCGCTGCGCCCCGTGGTACATTGGAGTCGACGGGGATATCCTCCGTTCCGAGAATCGGCTCCGGGTTCGACCATGCGACAACTAAGGTTCCCGTGGTGAACACAAATGGCTTATTGGAGCCCTCAAGCGCTGCGCCAAAAGTTTCGACGGCGCGCAGGTCGGCTGCGACTGCGTCGGAGAAATCCGCAAAGTCGGTCTTGAAGCCTAAGTGAATAACGCCGTCGGCTTCGGCAGCGCCCTTATGTAGGCTGTCGAGGTCGTCGAGGGCACCAAAATGCACCGAGGCGCCGACTGCCGTCAACGACTCGGCAGCCTTGTCTGAGCGGGCAAGGCCGACTACCTGGTGTCCTGCTTCGATGAGTTCGTTCACGACGGCGGATCCAATGAAGCCCGTCGCTCCAGTGACAAAAATACGCATAATGAAATCCTCCTTGAATTACTGAAAAGTGAATGGCTTGAAGCACCGGAACTGCGAATAAAAGATTGACATCGCCGGCCTCAAGACTCACTCATTATAGTCTGCGTATCGCTCAGGTTTTTGCCAGTTCCTCGTCACTTATTGCATAATCCTCCGGAATACAACTTGATCTCTGGCTGTTAGAGATTAATCTGATGCAGGAACGTCCGATACGGAAATTGGAGCTCTTGCTGTAAAAACGATATCCATCACTTTTGTTGACGTAATTTAGCAGCATCTCTCTTTGGTGGGCCACCGAAAAAGCGGCTGTAATCTCGGCTAAACTGAGAAGTGCTTGCATATCCCACCAGCTGACAAGCAGTGTTTACATCCATAGGGTTGGATACCATCAGACGTCTCGCTTCATGAAGGCGCAGCGCTTTTTGGTATTGCAGTGGGCTCATTGAAGTAACTGCCTTAAAATGCTCGTGAAATGAGGACTCGCTCATATGTACCATCTTGGCCAAATCCCTAACCTTCATTTGCTGGGAGAAGTTATCGCGAAGCCACATAATCGACTTAACAATTCGCTGCATGCTCGAGTCCGCAGAACAAATTTCAGCGACATGAACGCCGACAGGGCTGAGCAGGACTCGTATCAAAATCTCATCCATCGCAAGCGGGACAAGCAATTTAGCTTCGACGGGATTGGATAGATACGCCAGAAGCCTCGATACAGCTGTTACCATACCCAAGTCGGCGCTAATGACATAAGCTGCGCGCCTTTCCCCAACGGCAGGCAGGCCCTGGGGATACACTTTCAGTGCTAACTCAGCAATCCTTTGTGGGTCAAGATCCAGCTTTACACTAAGAAAAGGTTCAAAAGGGCTAGCTTGTGTCGTCTTCACAGCGATCGGTAGAGCGACAGGGAACATGAGCATATGCGACCGACCAAATTGATAGGTCTCCTGCCCCACGGTGGCGACCTTTTCGCCTTGTGCAACGATTAACAGAGAGGGTGAGTTGAAGGTTCTTACGTAGTCAATATTTACTTTGGAATAACGGCTGACGTTCAGACCGGGAATGCACTGGCTAAAGGTGCCGTCAAATGGAGTATAGGTGTGGATCAGACGGGCCAAACGAGTCGTTTCTGCATCAAGCGATTCATTTGAAAGCGAGTTTTCATCTGGCTTCTCCATTTTGTTTCCAATCAACTCCATTTTATTTAGAATCTTGGCTAACTTAAATGGTTCTCAACAATTAGAGTGGCATTGTGACACTGCCCTTATGGCTGTTCAGTATTTGTCACCATCCGATAATAACATGATTTGGTCCGATAGACATGTAATCGTCAAACCATCTCGAGCTTCGATAAAAGACAGAGGCAAAGCGAAGGTAACAGATTACAAGGGGAAATTAGTGTCAATTAATATTGACATTAATCTCCCCTTAAATAATTAAAAGAACCTATACAAAGTGCGGAGCGCAACGTATCGAGCACGTCCCGGGGCGAGCCGTCCAAGGAACGCGTGATGCTCAGCACGCAGCTAAGCGGCATTATGCTGCCGGAGGTCGGACAACCGGAGATTCCTTCGAAGTGCCCTATTGGTACTTTTATGTTGAGAGCGCGGTTTAATCCAATAATCCATCTTTTTTCGGCAGTGTCAAAAAGAACGTCTACTGTGTGCGGTCGATGATTTAGTTCTATTTTTGCTTAAGGAGAAAATAGCTGACAGGATAGCCAAGATAACAATCAGTCCGCCAACCCAAGTGTTCATTGTTACGGAATAATAGTTTAAAATCAGTCCCCCGACGATAGAGCCTGCTGCAACTCCTATATGTAAAGACGAGGTATTAAAGCTTAGCTGGATATCCGAGGATTCCGGAGCTGTCTGTATAAGGTAGCTTTGAATGGCGGGACTTGGCGCCATATTAAATGCACACCAGACGATGACGACGATGAGTAACGGAAAGATTGAATCCGTAGAATAAGGCAATAAGAGTATCGCTAGCGAATGCAGCAGGAGAGCGATAATCATTGTCTTGCCGTTGCCAATTTTATCGGAGGACCAACCTCCAATCCATCCTCCTGCTATCCCTGCTAATCCATATACAAACAGAACAAGACTGATCATGCTTGTTGACAGCCCCATCGTCTCGTTCAAAAAAGGGGTAATATACGCATAGATGGTGAATTGGCCAGTCATCTGTAAGATCGAGATCAAATGAGCAGACAAGATTTTGGAATTCTTTAGCGTTCGAAGTTGATCCCGCAACGGGACCCCCGGTCGCGGAGCAACCTGCGGGAGAAATCGATTGACTGCCCAGGCTACGATTAAGGTAAGAGCTCCGACCAAAGCAAAAGTCGAGCGCCATCCCCAGATATTACCAATGAATGTGCCAAGAGGGACACCGATGACAAGAGATGCGCTTATTCCCATAAAAATAATGCCGATCGCGCGCCCTCTTAATTCGGATGCAACGATGCTTGAAGCCATAACGATAGAAAGAACAACTACAATCGAGCAGCTTGCCGCAAGTATAATTCTCGAAATAAGAAGAATGGTAAAGTTAGGGCTAACTATCGCTATCATATTTCCTGCGAAGAAGACAAGCATGGCAGCAGTCAATAATTTTTTGCGCTCGACTTTAGAGGTAAGGTTGATGAGTATTGGCGAGCCAAAAGCGAAGACGAGTGAATAGACAGTAATCAATTGGCCTGCGTTGCCTACAGAAACATTCAGATCTTGGGCAATCATATCAATGATTCCGGCAATGACGAGTTCAACGGTCCCTACTACGAACGAGGCAATAGCCAAAATCCATATTCTTTTATCCATTTCAATCTCCTTTAATATCCCTTTAATCATTTCTAGTGCTATCCCCTAGGTTGCTTTCATTTTTACACAGATTTATTTCAATCTCGTAGAAGATTTAAATCACATTCTTGCCTAATCCTATCAATCGCATTGAGTTATCAAGATAGCTGGAGTTATGATAAAAAGACAAAAAATGCTTGGGAAGGTATGGGGGCGATATATAAACATACTGAGCTATCCAGTCTTATTGAAAAATTCGCAGCGCAAGACGGGGTGCATTCAACGATGATTTCCTCGCTTGAATTGATTCGCAGTTCTACGACTACATTGCCCGTACTTAGGGTTCATGAGCCGGCGCTTTGTATTGTCACGCAGGGTTCAAAAGTCGTTATGCTCGAACAAGAACGTTACTCTTATGGACCTTCCGATTATTTAGTCGTTTCAGTCGACTTGCCGATCTCTGCACAAATTACGGAAGCCTCACCTGAAGATCCGTATTTGTGCATACGTCTTAAGCTGGAGTCCTTGCAAATCTTTGATATTTTAAAGGAGTTATCTTCCGAATCGATCAAAAAGAGGGGAATGCGGAGAGGAATATTCGTTTCGGAAACGGACGAATATATAATCGATGCTGTAACCAGGCTCGTTCGCCTGTTGGAAAAACCGGAAGACGTCCCGATTATTGGACCGTTGATCATCCGTGAAATCTATTATAGGGTTCTGAAGGGTGAACAAGGGGAGTATCTCAAACAGATTGTGCTTGATGGAAGCAACGTGCAGCGAATCGTTAGAGTTATTAATCAGATTAAAAACAATTATGCTGCTCCTCTACCTATGGAAGAGTTAGCGCATTCCGTTCATATGAGCCCTGCATCGCTATTCCGCCATTTTAAAGAAGTGGCTGCAATGAGTCCTTTGCAATACCAAAAGAAGATCCGGCTTCTGGAGGCGAGGCGACTTTTATTATCGGAAGCGATAGATGCATCTGAAGCAGGATATAGAGTTGGCTATGAAAGCCCTTCTCAGTTTAGCCGTGAATATAGAAGAATGTTTGGAATGCCTCCCGTCAGCGATATCAAACAATTACAGAACGCCCTGCAAAAGTGAAACTCAAAAAAGATATAACTTAACTCATTGATAGCATTACTTATTTTAGAATTTCAAAGTTCGAGTTGGCACCGTTCGAACGCCTGGATAAACAAGAACTATTCTCTTCTGCAGGATAACTGGTGGAGTAACAATCGGGTAAAAGTTTCGGGACATATTGTCGATAAAATATATCGTTCTTAAGTAGAACTAAACAATGATGCTCCGTTCGTATTGTTCAGCAACGAAGTACGTTAGCTCAATAAAACAGCGGCAGTCTAGGATATATCAGTCCGAGGCTGCCGCTGTTTATTTTTAAGCTTTATTTTTATTGAAGCAACCCTTACGCACGCAGTACAGCGTAGCTGTACGCTTCGAGTGAAATTGTTCCGTTCGGCTTCAATTGAGCGCCTTCGGATAATGCATCCGTCCAGCGCGCTCCTTCGCCTATAGCAGGGAGCGTAAAGCTTGCTGCCTCATCCGCAGCGTTCAAGACGATAGCGAAGCGCTCGGCGCCTTCCTGACGCTCGTAGGCAAGCAAGCGGCTGCCTGACTCGGCTGACAGGAACGAGAAGTTAGTACCGCGAAGCGCAGCATGTTCCTTGCGCATCGAAATAACCGTCTGGTAGAACGAGAATAGATCGCGATTTTGCTTCTCCTCGTCCCATTCCATACATTTGCGACAGCCAGGATCGCCGCCTCCTGTTAAGCCAACCTCATCGCCATAGTAGATGCAAGGCACGCCAGGGAACGTCAGCTGGAACAAGGCTGCAAGCCTCATCCGGCGTTCGTCCTCATCGCAGATCGTCAGCAGCCTTGGCGTATCGTGGCTGTCCAGCAGGTTGAAGGCTGTTTCCGTTACCTGGAGCGGGTACGCTGCGAGCTGGTTGCCGATAGAATCCGCGAACTGCTTCGCGTCCAGCTTGCCATAGCTGCAGAAATCAAGCACCGCGTTCGTGAACGGGTAGTTCATTACGGCGTCGAACTGATCGCCTTGCAGCCACATGAGCGAATCATGCCAGATTTCACCGAGGATATACGCTTCTGGATTAGCGGTTTTCACGACCTGACGGAATTCACGCCAGAATGCATGATCCACCTCGTTGGCAACATCAAGCCGCCAGCCGTCAATGCCGATTTCCTCGATCCAATATTTTGCTACATCCAGCAAGTGACGCTTCACTTCGGGATTCTCGGTATTCAGCTTCGGCATGGAGGCGACGAAAGCGAAAGTCTCGTAGCTTGGAATGCCTTCCTCGGACACCGATACGGGCCATTCTCTTACATGGAACCAATTTGCATATTGCGAATCGGCGCCATTCTGGAGCAGGTCCAGGAATGGCGGGAACGTTCCGCCGGCATGGTTGAACACCGCATCAAGCAGAACTCGAATGCCGCGTGCGTGGCAGGCTTCGACCAGCTCTTTCAGTTTTTCGTTCGTACCAAAGCTTGGG
This sequence comes from Paenibacillus cellulosilyticus, assembly GCF_003182255.1. GTDB lineage: Bacteria > Bacillota > Bacilli > Paenibacillales > Paenibacillaceae > Paenibacillus_T > Paenibacillus_T cellulosilyticus. The sequence goes on from NZ_QGTQ01000003.1 coordinate 97,289, forward strand.
TCGACTTTCAAATAGTTGGTCGTGTCGTATTTATGGTTGGAGGGCGCCTCGAACACAGGCGTGAAATAGATCGCATTGATGCCAAGATCGTTCAAGTAGTCTAGATGATCAATAACGCCCTGCAGATCACCGCCGAAGAAGTTGCTTGGGGTTGGCTCCTCGCCCCAAGGCTCCGCTTTAGCAGGTGTCAGTGATGGGTCGCCACTGGCGAACCGTTCCGGGAAGATCTGATAGAACACGGCATCTTTCGCCCAAGCCGGAGGCTGGAACAGATCGATCGGATTAATATAGGGGTAGTCGAAGAAAGAGAGCGAGTCCTGCGGTTCTTCCGTCTGAAATGATTGTTCGGTCATATACGCGACGTTGCCTTCTGTGTCCGTCAGTTCGAACGCGTAGCGAAGCCGGCGGAATGGGGGCTTAACAACCGTCTCCCAATAATCGAACAGCTCGTCAGAAGCGAATACGCGCATCTCAGAACGCTCGACCGTTTTCTCCCATGCATATTTGTCGCCGTAAATAGCGGTCACAGACGTCAGATCGCCGCGTTTCGTCCGGATTCGAAGATAGATATGTGCAGCATCGTAGGCGAACGCCCAGTTATTTTTCGGCCGGTGATAGATTGCTTCTCTCAACATTGACATCGTCTCCTCGTGTGCGGCACAGGAAGCCGCTGGGATGGCGCACATGATCATACAAAAAAAGGCACAACGCTCGAATCCGTCACAATGACGTTCGAGGTTGTACCTTGTGCTGTGCGCAGGTAACATTGCCTTTAAATTAGATATCGGAAATAACGATGTAATCCGATAAGGTCATTATAAAGGACGAAGATTCAAATTGCTATAGCTATCTTTAAACGAGGTAGAACGCGAAGCCGAGAATCACATAGAGCATCAGGAGCAGCACGCCTTCGTACCAGTTCGTCGAACCGTCCTTGTTGACTGACTTGGCGATGAAGACGGATACGCCAATTGCCGTCAATTCGATGGGTGAGAATACGATATCCATGAACGAATTGTGGTTGAACAGAATGCTCACCAAGATAAGCACTGGTGCGACGAACAAGGCAATTTGCAAGCTGCTGCCAATGGCGATTTCGACCGCGGCACCGATTTTATTTTTCATCGCAAGCATTATTGCTGCACTATGTTCGGCTGCGTTGCCCACGATCGCGATAACGAATGCACCAACGAATAGCTCGGATAGGCCGAATTTGTGCGTGAACGTATCGAGTGTATGGACGAGCCACTCGCTAGTGAATGCGACCATTACAGTAGCGACGACGAGCATGATGATCGATGTCATTTTGGACCACGCAGGCTCTTCGCCATGATCGGCATTCATAACTTCGTCGGACAGCATATCTTTATGGGTAATCATCGAGAAGACGAGCCAGAGCAAGTAGCAGACGATGAGAATGCAAGCGACAGCTATGCTGAGGAGCTTATCTTCGTCGATGGAGAACTTCTCCATCTTAATGAAAACAGCAGGGACGAACAGGGCAATGACCGCCAGAATCATGAGAGATCCGTTATGCTCTGCAAGCTTGATATTGTAGGTTTGCACCTTATATTTTAACCCGCCTAAGAGGACGCTGAGACCAAGCACGAGCAGCAGGTTACCAATAATAGAGCCGGTAATACTCGCCTTCACCATGTCGAACAGCCCTTCCTTGACAAGGAAGATCGCGATGATGAGCTCCGCCGCGTTGCCGAATGTTGCATTCAAGAAGCCGCCAAGCCGTTGTCCGGCATAGTGTGCTACGCTTTCGGTTGCTTTCCCGAGGAAGCCAGCGACGAATATGATGGCAATCGCTGAGATGATGAACTGAGCCGTCATATCCCAATGACCGAAATGGCCGATTGCGCTGAGTGCAAACATGACGATTAGACCTGTGAAAAACAATTTCTGTCTCAATGGCGTGCACCTCGTTTTTGAACGGATTGATTTGTCTGCCCATTACTATACTGGAAATCGCAGGATATGTAAACTTTGCCCAATTCGACGGCATTCGCGGCTTGCTTCCGCACGAGTGTTCCGATACAATATTATCAAATGGTAACTAGAGGAGAGAGCGACATGACTGAACAACTTCAAACCGGCCTTATTCGGATATCCGACGACGTCGTCGCTACAATCGCAGGACTGTCTGCGCTTGAAACGCCTGGTATCGCCGCAATGTCCGGCGGTATTTCGGAAGGGCTCGCGAAGCGGCTCAGCGGTAAGAACGTCCAGAAGGGCGTTTCCGTTGAAGTCGGACAGCTGGAAGCAGCGATTGATTTGCGCGTCATCGTAAAGTATGGCATTCCAATCCATGAAGTATGCCGTTCACTGCAAGTGAATGTGCGTGAGTCGGTCGAGAACATGACGGGTCTTCATGTGGTAGAAGTGAATGTGAAGGTTGAAGGCGTAGCCTTCAAGGAAGAGGAAGTCATTGAGCAAGATCCGCATCGTGTAAAATAAAATAAAACAACAACGCCCCGTTCCAACCTGCCAATGGCAGTCATGGACGGGGCGTTGTTGTTGTGCTCTTGCAATTATTGCTGCCGGGCACGGAAATTACCTTGCTTAGAACGGACATTACTATGATCCGTCTTGTAATATTCTCTAGAGATGCTCAGCAGAATCCCCATACTTAGCAGCACGACGATTATGGAAGATCCTCCGTAACTAATGAACGGAAGCGTGACACCGGTAATCGGGATTGCGCCAATAACACCGCCAATGTTGATGAAGGCTTGCACACCGATGAGACCGACGATACCTGTACCTACGATCGTTCCGTATACATCCGGGCAACGAAGGGCGACGATTAAGCCGCGCCATAGGAACAACAGGTAGATAAGCAGAAAGACGACACTGCCGATAAAGCCGAACTCTTCCGCGATTATCGCAAAAATAAAATCGTTATACGGAAACGGAAGATAATCGAGCTTCTGAACGCTTTGTCCGAATCCTGCTCCTGTCAGGCCGCCGTGTCCTAATGCACCAAGCGAGCGGACAAGGTGGTAGCCTGTCCCTTGTGCGTTCTCAAGTGGATGCAAGTACGAGGTAAACCGGTATAAACGGTAGGCAGACTTCGTTGGGTTGACCATGGCAGATACGGATAGAAACAAACCTGCCGCAACAGCTGCGATGAGTCCGGCAGACATGAGCTGCTTAAAGTTCGCGCCGCCGCCGACCATCATGATTGCTGCTGCAGTTGCAATGATTAGACAACCGCCAAGATCGGGCTGTGCCATGATCAGTCCGCAAACAAGTCCGAGAATAATGAAGACTGGCAGCAGGCCTTTCTTGAAGTCACGGAATTGCTCGCCTTTTTTGGAGATGAGTCTACCCAAATATAAAATAAGTCCCAGCTTGGCGAACTCTGTAGGTTGAATGCCGAAGCCTCCGAGATACAGCCAGCTGCGAGCTCCGTTTACTTCAGTTGCGATATAGGGCACGAGCGCCAGCAAGCCGATGGAGCCCGCGGCGTACAGCATGCCAATTCCCTTCTGAAAAGACAGATAAGGCATGTTCATCAGTATGAACATGCCGATCATCCCAAAGAACGCGAACATGATCTGCCGCTTCGTGAAGAATAGGGCGTCATAATTGTAACGCGAATCCGCAACCGCAATATTGGAGCTTGAGCTGAACACCATGACGAGACCAAAGCCGACGAGCAGCAAAATGAGCACGAGCAGTAAAAAATCAGGCCGCCCTTTTGATATGGATCCCGTCTTTGATTTCATCTGGACGCCTTTATGCAAGCAGTGCGCGAAGCTGCTGCAGACGTTGATTCGCGATATTCAAGATTTGATTAGGTACTGGCGTCTCATAATCAAGACCATGAGGGAACGTTGCACGGCCGATATAAACATCGTCGAGCGACAGAACCGCGTTTGGATTTTCCAGTTTACCTTCGACTGCATGCGTGTTGATGCGCACGAAGTATGTTTCGTGGCTTGCGTTATCTTCTAATTTCAAATCGTATGTAGCGCGCGTATATTCCCATTGCCATCTTACGAAACCGAGTTTATGCGTCGATTCGTCAAGATGAGCCAGGTCGCTTGTCATGCCGTTTAATCCCGTATTCTCGATAATCATTAGCAGTTGACCTCCTATAGTTCACAAAGAAAGTTGAAATGGCCTGTAAAACTTTGCACATTTCTTAGTATCTATTCTTAACTCATGATAGTATGTTTCCCCTTTACGCGCAAGCCTTCCAGCTGTCAAATGAATTTGTTGTATGACTACCTTGCGGAAGGCCATTCTGATACAATTAATAATTAATCGAGACAGCAAAAGGATAGGAGGGATCAGGATGAATCATCACTGGGATCCTACAGACGAGCTGAAGAGCGCCTACTCAGAAATGGTGGAATGGCGCAGATATTTGCATCGGAATCCTGAGCTCTCGTTTCAGGAGCAACGCACCTCTGCTTGGATCGCGGACAAGCTTCGCTCATTTGGCTGTAAGGTGACAGAGCAAGTAGGCGGCTATGGCGTTGTTGCAGACATTGAAGGTGCAGAGAGTGGTCCTTGCATTGCACTGCGCGCCGATATTGATGCACTGCCGATCCAAGACGCGAAAACTTGCGAATATTCGTCTACTGTACCAGGTGTTATGCATGCTTGCGGTCATGATGGTCATACGGCGACTTTGCTTACGATTGCGCGGCTGTATGCATCGAACCGTGATCAGTGGAAGGGAACGAGAAGACTGCTGTTCCAACCGGCTGAGGAGCTGTGCCCCGGCGGAGCTGCGGCGATGATTCGTGACGGCGCGCTGGATGGTGTAGATGCGATCTATGGGGTGCATCTGTGGACGCCGATTCCTTATGGAGTTGTTGCTTCACGAGGCGGTGCGTTGATGGCTGCTCCAGATGAATTCACAATTACAGTTACAGGGCGCGGCGGTCATGGCGGCATGCCGCATCAGACGGTTGATGCAGTCATCACAGGCGCATCTCTTGTCGGAGCACTGCAGACGATTGTAAGCCGGAACGTCGATCCCATTGATCCGGCCGTTGTAACGGTTGGTTCGTTCCAGGCTGGCACAACGGGCAACGTCATTGCGGAGCAAGCGGTGTTGAATGGAACTGTACGTACCTTTAATAATGAAGTGCGCCAGAACATTAGAAATCGAATGGAATCGATTATTACGCATACAGCCGCTATGTTCGGCGCACAGATTGTACTGGACTATCGGGAAGGTTATCCAACAGTCGTCAACGATGAGGGGGAAGCGGCTCGGTTCGATGAGGTGGCCCAACAATTGTTTGGTGAAGACGGCGTTCGGCGGTCTGACCTCATAATGGCTGGTGAAGACTTCTCCTACTATTTACAGCAGAGAAAGGGATGCTTCATGTTCGTTGGTGCGGGAAATGACGAATGCGGGGCTTCCTATGCGCACCATCATCCGAAGTTCGATATTGACGAGCGATCGATGCTTATGTCAGCAAGATTGCTAATCGGTATGGCTGAACATCGCGCGGCGGAACAGTAATCTATGCAGGATTGGTTTAACAGGCAGTCGAGCCTCGCTCGGCTGCCTATTTATTTTTCCGAGACAATACGTGCAATTCAAGTATGGCAAAATTATGAATTTTACCAAAATAAAACGGGTGCGCCACGAATGGACGGGGGCTGAAGTGGATAAAAAGGGGAGCAGGATATGAAACTAATCTTGTATGGAGTCCTTATGGAATCGGAGTGAGGTTATGATGGAATCGAAAGGGAAGCCGATTATCGTTCTATCGGATCTGACGATTCTTTATGATGAACGGACGGCGAATGATGATAGCATACGTGAACGGTTGTCTGTATTCGCAGAGCTCATGAAGCAGGCAGGTCCGCTCCATACCTATCGGATGACGCATCTAGCGTTGTGGAATGCGGCATCATTGGGTATGCAGGCAGATGAAGTGATTGAGATGCTCAATGATCATGCGCGATATGCCATAGCTGAACAGGTCATCCGGTCGATTCGACAGATTATGGGGCGCTATGGCCGTTTAATGCTGGAACGGATGAATGGCGAGGAACAACTTTTACAACTGCGCGGCGACGAGGCAATCATCAATGATATTGCCGGTGAAGCGTCGCTTAATTCGATGTTCAGTACTCGTGTTGACGCTGCAACGATATCGCTTCGAACGGATCGGCGTGGTTTATTGAAGCAGGAACTTCTCCGGCTTGGTTATCCTGTCATCGATACAGCAGGCTATCGGAGCGGGGAGACGCTATCTGTGACGCTTAGAGACGCAACACGGCTTGGTGTGCCGTTCAAGCTCCGTGAATACCAGAGCCAGGCGGTAGACCGTTTCTTCGAGGACAGCCGTGCAGGCGGCGGAAGTGGGGTCATTGTGCTGCCTTGCGGTGCAGGGAAGACGATAGTTGGCATAGGCGTTCTCTCTCGGCTGCAGTGTGCGACGCTTATTCTTACCTCTAGCCTAACATCTGTAAATCAGTGGAAGTCGGAGATATTGGATAAAACAACGATAGACAGTGAATCGATCGGCGAGTATTCATCCAAGCAGAAGCAGGTACGTCCGATTACGATCGCGACCTATAATATGATGGCTACCAGTGCCGCATCAAGCGAATCAAACGCTGTAGGTGCCGAGGAGCAAGATTACCGCCATTTGCAGTTGTTCGGCGAGCGCGATTGGGGGCTCATCATTTATGACGAGGTGCATATGCTGCCCGCACCTGTGTTTCGCATGACAGCAGATCTGCAAGCAACGCGCAGACTTGGACTGACGGCAACACTTGTACGTGAGGATGGTCGAGAGCGTGATGTGTTCTCTCTCATAGGACCGAAGCGATATGAACTGCCTTGGAAGCAGCTGGAGCAGAGTGGGGACATCGCCGCGATACATTGTGAGGAGGTGCGAGTTCCACTTCATGATGCGTCTGCCTATTGGGTCGGCAATGCGCGGGCTCGCGCACGGCTTGCTGCCGAGAACCCGAATAAGACAGCCGTTGTACGGCAGCTTCTGTCCCGCCACAAGGGACGGCCTGCCCTTGTTATCGGCGTTTATCTTCGGCAGTTGGAGAAGCTTGCTAACGAGCTGGGTGCGCCCTTGCTGACAGGCGAGGTGGCACAGGAGGAACGGGCAAGGCTGTATGAAGCATTCCGCCGTGGCGAGCATCCTGTTCTCGTTGTATCGAAAGTTGCGAATTTCGCTGTTGATCTGCCGGATGCCTCCGTCGCTGTTCAAGTGTCGGGCAGCTATGGTTCAAGACAGGAAGAAGCGCAGCGGATTGGGCGGCTGCTGCGTCCGAAGCGTGATCATAGCGAAGCGGTGTTCTATTCCCTAGTGACAGAAGGGACAACGGAGGTAGATTATGCGCTTAAGCGCCAACGTTTCATGATCGAGCAGGGGTACCGTTACAGTCTAACGGCTGCTGCTGTGCAGATGAAGGAGGAGAAGGGCCATGATGCTGAATGAACTGCGGAGACGACTATCAGTTGATGAGTTGGCTCGTTTGGATCAAGCCTCGATGTGGGGGACTGAGGTGCGGTGGTCGGAAGCGATTCTAAGACCTGATGTCTTACGCGAGATGCTGGCGAAAATGTCTCCTCACACCGAACGACTTATCCGTTACTGGGTTCGCAGCATTGGGCCGATCCCGATTCAAGAAGAACAGCTTCAAGCTCGCTGTGTGCAAGAAGCCGGGCTGGCAGGAGCGGAATTACGTTCAGCGCTGCGCGATCTGCGATCGAGTGGCGTTCTCTTCGCGGTTCGCAAGTCGTGGGGCGAGCAGCTGTTGTTTTTGCCTTCTGACTGTTACTTAGCTTGGAGACGGGCGCTTGCCGCCTCTTCTCCAGTGGACGATTTCATAGATCGGACTGAAGGGGGTATGAGTCAATTTGGCAGCAGTGAAGGGTCGGAAACGAAATTGGCTTTCGACGAGAACGCTTCTTCCGTTCCACTGGGGAGAAGGTTGGTACGTGCCTATGCAGCGCTCCATACGATTGGGTTAGACACAACGTCGAAAGGGTTATTTTCGAAAAAAATAGCAGCAGACATCGCTCGCATCATTGCACTACGGGATGTAGATGCATTCGGACGACTTCGGCCCGTCTACCAAGAACAATATCCGTTTGCCTTCTCGCTTGCGCTCGATATTGCCGCAAGGCTTGGTTTGATCGTCCATCGGGAAGGCGCAGAGCAGGCTTGGAGTTGGTCTACCGATACGTTAGAGGGATGGCTCGGTGGCAATCCGTTCGTGCGCGAGGCAGAGCTGATTCGTTTGTTTACGATTCGTTACGGTTTCCGTAATCCTGCCGAAGCTGCTCTGACGTCCGGCTTGCTGCTGCTTGGGACAAACGAGAGCCACCAGATGAATGAACCGTTGCATCCGTTCCTGTCCCAGTGGATAGAAGCGTTGTGTGCATGTGGATGGGCATCAATGACGTCAGGTTATACAGGTGGCTGGAAGTTCCAGTGGTTGATTGATCCCTGGTCAGACGTAACGGGTAATGCTATTACAGAGTCGATCCTTATACTGCCCGATGGCGAAGTCATCGTTCCGCCTGGTGTGACGTTTTCTGTACGTTGGCTGGTCGAACAAGCTGCGGAATGGGTCAACGACGATACTGTGACATTTTACCGAATAACCGATAAATCAGTTATGGCGGCAGCTGAACGAGGTGTTACAGCTAAGCGGCTCGTAGCAGACCTGCAGCATGCATCAGGTGATGTTCCGCTGCCTGAAGAGCTTGAACACTCCATCCTGCACTGGGTTTCGCGTGCTGGACGTACCATGATCGAACAAGTCATGCTGCTGCGATGCGACACCAAAGAAATTGCTGATGCGGCTGCTAGCCGTGAAGCATTGTCATCATTGCTGCAGGAACGGCTTGGGGATCGGACATTCATAATTCGTCAGAGCGATGAGGTGCAAGTGCGTCGAGAGCTGGAACGAGCGGGATGGCCGCCGATGCGTCAGGAACCTACAGTCGAGCCTGAGGAGACGGCTCGCACTGGCACAGTCAACAAACGTAAACCAGCAAGCAGACGAACAAGCTCCGGTGTCACTGTCCCTGCAGCGTTCATTTATGACGAGCACGCTCTTCATATGTATGAGCTGTTAGCCGTCAATGAGCAGCTTATGAAGTTAGAGCAGGCTGGCGCAGCTCCCGCGGAATGGCCAGCAGCGTGGACGGGCCAACTGCGGCAGTATCATTTTTCGACGAGGAAGCAGATGATTGAGCAGGCTTTGGCGTGGGGAGCGCCGCTTGAGCTTCGAACGGGAGGAAGGCTTGTAGAGCTTGTTCCTGAACGGCTTGACGATAGTCACGACTCGTGGTCTGTAGCTGGCTATTTGCGCTCGGAGGAAGCTTATGAGCCGGTGCGGCTGCTGCCTGATATGTGGGACGAAATGCGTCTCATTATTCCGCTATAAGCACGCTCTATCGTTCTGTCCTTCGAAATGGTATAGTAAAGAGGATCGAATATTTCTACTGGAGAGAAGGTGCATGGATGCCAACGGTTGAAGAGCGATTTGAATTGGATTCGGTCTCGTATGCTGAAGCTGAAATCATGACGGATCTCGATATGACCGATATAGTTCTCAGGGCCTATGAGTTGGGCGAGGTAATCAACCATTCGGCTGAAGTCGCCGATTATTTATATTGGAAATCCGTTGTTGATCAAGACGCTGAAGTTCAGGCTGCCGCTAAGCTGCTTGCGAAAGCGAAGGAGCTGTTCCAGGAATGCGAGCGGTTCGGCCGTTTCCATCCGGATTACCATGCGGCCAAGGATCGTATGCGTGAGGCGCAGGCTCGCCTTGATACGTTCGAGGTCGTTCGCAGCTTCAAGGCGGCTGAGCAGGTCGTAGATACGATGCTGTATGACGTTTCGCGGCTCATTGCCGACTCTGTTTCAGAATCGGTGAAGGTGCCAAGCAATGACCCGAATCCGAAAGGAAGCGGCTGCGGAGGCGGCGGGTCATGCGGCTGCGGCAGCGGCGGCTGCGGATAAGCGAGCAGGATCAATAACGCGCTCATGGGATGGCGGAGATAGAGGGGGAAGGTCGTCATGTTGTCGGAACGTACAGGGTATATTGTGTGGGTATCGGATTTGAAGGCGGCCCGTTCGTTGGATAAATACGGTACTGTGCACTATATGTCCAGGAAGATGCACTATGTTGTGATGTATGTTGATGCAGACCGTGCGGAGGAGACATCGCGCAATATCGCGAGGCTGCCATTCGTACGCAAGCTGGAGCGGTCTTACCGCAACGAGCTGAAGACGGAGTATGCAAGTAAGGTGCCGGATAAGACTCGTTCTTACAGCATATAATTCGTATAACAACAGGTGAAATTCTCTGCGTTTCGTATTTCCGGTTGGAAAGACGCAGAGAATTTTTTTTTATCTATTTTTAATTTTAACGAAGTGAAATATATGTGGTATACTTTACTTAGGAGTAATACATTTTATAACAATATTGGCTCGGCTTTATTTTTATGTTGAAATATCAACACGGAATGATAGAATGGAAGCGAGCATATTACTAGGAATAAAGACCTGCTTCCCGGGGAGGGGTGAGTCGGGATGAGAGACAAGTTAACCGAGAGATGGAGTACTTACGAACCGTTTTATGTTGAATTGGCTGATAAGAAAGTCGCTGACGTAGTAATTACGAATCATGCTAAGAGTCGTTGGATGGATCGGGTAGAAACCAGTAAGACCGGCTTCGCCGATATCGCCGAGTTTATGTGGCAATGTTTAAAGCAAGGACGAGTTGCATCTTATTACCGCAATGAGCAAGACGTATACTTAATTGATGATGATCTCGTGTTTGTGGCAGAATTTGCCGAGCTTGAGAAAGAGACGGATTTGATCGGCAATCCACTGCATAAGATGATTGTCGTCACGTTCCTCGGCCGCATGTCGGAGACCATCGAGCTGCGTGATTTGAAATCATACTATTCGTGGCTTCGCCACTCTCGCCGGATGACGCTGATTAAGAACAGCAGGAAAAGAAAATAGCGAACAATTTCTTAAAGAAGTGCCCTCGGCGCTTCTTTTTATTTTGCGGTAACAGGCCAAGGTTTGCGGTATAATAGTGAGATATAGCCACTATCGGAACGATCGGGAAGGCAGGAACGACAGATTATGGCGTTAAACTTTCATCAATTACATATTTTTTTCACGGTTGCCGAGAAAGGCAGCTTTTCAGCTGCTGCCCAAGCGCTGCATATGACGCAGCCAGCGGTTACGATGCAGGTACAATCATTGGAGGACTATTTCGGTACGAAGCTGCTGCAGCGCTCGACTAAGCGAATTGATCTGACCGAGGCAGGCCGAGCACTGCTTCCTTATGCACAGCGGAGCCTGGACCTCATACGCGAGACGGATCAAGCAATGTCGCTGTTTACGAGTAAGCTGAAGGGACGGCTGCAGCTTGGCGCGAGCTTAACGATTGGGGAATATATTTTACCGCGGCTGCTCGGACCATTCGGGTTGGAGTATCCGCATATTTCGATAAGCATGAAAGTGATGAACACCGCACAAATCATTGAAGACATTATGAATAACCAGCTTAACTTCGGCCTTATCGAAGCGCCGGTCAGCCATGCTGATATGCAGATGGACAAGGTGCTTAGCGATGAACTTGTACTCATTGTTGCCCCTAACCATCCGCTTGCTTCGCAGAAGCAGGTGACGCTGGCCGATGCGGTGAAGCATCCATTCGTCGTTCGCGAACAGGGCTCTGGGACACGGCTTGTTATGGAGGATCAGCTGCGCAAGCAAGATATTGATCCGAACTCGCTTGAGATTGTAATGGAGCTTGGCAGTACAGGTGCAGTGAAATCGGCTGTCGAAGCAGGTGTCGGCATTTCGATTGTGTCCTCCTCCTCAATTAAGCATGAGGTAGCGCTGGGCTTGATTCGTGTTGTGCCGCTTTCGGATGTTAACTTTAGACGACATTTTTATTCGATTCATCTGAAGTCCGCGCTGCTTCCGATTTCCGCGGTTACATTTTTAACTTTCTTGCGAGAGAGGGATTTGAAACAATGGTTGTAAACGAACGGGCGGATCTTCATACACATACGACTTCTTCGGACGGGACTCATGCACCGGCTGTCGTCGTTAGATTAGCGAAAGAAGCGGGACTTGCCGCTGTTGCCATTACGGATCATGATACGATGGCTGGCTGTACGGAAGCGATTGCCGAAGGTGAAAGGCTTGGGATTCAGGTCATTCCTGGCATTGAGCTCAGCACAGCTATACACGGGCGTGACATCCATATCCTTGGTTATTGGTGTAATGCTGAAGATGCCATGTGGCAGGAGAGGCTGAAACGCCAGCAAGGGTTTCGCGGACGGCGAAATCTGATGATGATCGAGAAGCTTCAAGAGCTGGGAATCGATGTGACGCTGGAGGAAATCGTCGAGCTTGCCAGCCGCAGCGGGAAGAAGGCGGACAGCGCCGAACAGATTGGAAGGCCGCATCTTGCGGATGCGTTAGTCGAGCGAGGTATTGTTGCCGATATTCGCGAAGCATTCGATCGTTACCTAGGCGAACAGGGATTAGCGTATTGCAATCCTTCACGTCCGCTGCCGACGGATGCGGTGGATTGGATTCGCGAAGCCGGAGGCGTATGCGTGATTGCGCATCCAGGTTTATACGGTGACGATGATCTCGTAGAAGAGATCGTGAAGCACGGCGGTGTTGCGGGCATTGAAGTGTATCATTCGGATCATACCCCAGAAGACGAACGGCGGTATATCGCGATGGCGGGGCGTTATGGCCTTGTGGCAACGGGCGGCTCGGATTTCCATGGTGAGAAGCGCGGCGTCGTGTTCCATGGTCCGATCGGTGGTCGCAATGTCGATGCCAATGTGATTTCGAAGCTTCAACAACTACGTCACACCAAATAGAATAATGGCCCAAACAAAAAAAGCGTTGCTTAGCAGCGCTTTTTTGTTTGTTACTAAAGAGCTCGAACAAGAGCTGTGCCCCATTGGGCACGCGACTCTTAGCATGCAGTACCTTACGCAGCCTTCAGTCCGGCCACCAGCCCCTTCCGGGGTCCAGGGGGCGGGAGCCCCCTGGGGTCCTCCCTAGCAGGGAGGATTTAAGTGGGTAGAAGTACTAAGGATTTAGGTGAAAATCATTATTTAACCGTATGCGGCAGTGTACGAATACGCTGTTCATCCGGCGTGATGAAGATCGTTTTTTGCTTATCGTAGATGACGAAGCCGGGTTTCGCGCCATTCGGCTTGCGTACGTGGCGAATTAACGTCGTATCGACAGGCACTTGACTCGATTCGCGAGCCTGGCTGTAATAGGCTGCTAGCATCGCGGCCTCCTGAAGCGTCGCTTCGCCGAAGCTTTCACTGCGAATGACGACGTGTGAGCCTGGGATGTCTTTCGTATGCAGCCAAGTGTCGGAAGAAGCGGCGAGCTTGTTCGTCAAATATTCGTTCTGCGTATTGTTTTTGCCTACGAAGATTGGAATGCCTTCCGAGGACGTGTAACAGAGCAGTGAAGGTTTTGTCGGTTTCTTCTTCTTGCTGCCCTTCTTATTGCCGCGATCGCGCAAATATTGACCTTCGACCAGCTCGTCGCGGATCTCCTGCAAATCCTGAAGCGCCGCCGTCTGCAGCTGCAGAAGTACTTGCTCGAAGTAAGCTGTTTCCGCTTCGGTAATTTTAATCTGCTCTTCAACCGCGATCAGACTGTTTTTCTGTTTGTTATATTTGCGGAAATATCGCTGCGCATTTTCCGAAGGCGTCATGAGTGGATCCAGTTCGATAGTGAGGGGCAGCTGCTCTTCATCGTAATAATTGATAACCTCGATGGCGGTATCGCCTTTGCTGATCGAATGCATATAGGCGGTTAACAGCTCTCCAAGCACGCGATAGCGATCGGCACCTTTAGCTTCCTCTATCGTCTCTTTCAGCTTCTCCAGCTTGATCTTATTCTTCGCAATCTCATTGACGACGAATTTAAGCAGATCGGATGCACGCTGTTTGACCGTATCGCGCTCTGCTTTGTCACCGTAATAAGCTTCGAGGCAGGCACTGATGGAATCATATGAAGTCGATTCGCCCTCGTACCGTGTAAGCTCTGTTGCTGAGAAATAAGACTTTCCGCTTCTTGTTTCAGTCACGATATTCGGCGAATAGCGTTCCTCGCGGAACGAGGTCATCATCTCGTTAAAAGCGGGCCATACCGCAGACGCGGTTAGAGCAACGGGATCGCTGTCCCCTGCTAAAAATGCTGCCGCGCGATGTACGATTTCACCCGCGAGAAGCGGGCTAACCCCGCCGAACGAAGCGACGAGTTTTTTGTCTGCCGCCTCCGCGCCTTCAGACTGATCCCAAGCTAATTGGAATGCCTCTTCCGTCATAACGGTAATCGGATCGATCTTGTTCTGCTCCGGTGGTGTCGTATAGGCTGCACCTGGCATAACAACGCGATAGCTGCTCAGCGCAGGCGTCACGTGGTGAATGCCGTCGTGAATCGTTCCTGTTGCGGGATCTAACAAAATAATATTGCTGTGCCGTCCCATGATTTCGACGATGATACGCTTGAACGACAGATCGCCTAGCTCATCTCGTTGGCGAATATCAATATGGATGACGCGTTCTCTGCCTGGCTGCGTAATCGACTCGATTACCGCGCCTTCGCAATATTTGCGCATGAGCATGCAGAACATAGGCGCTTCCTGCGGATTGACGAAAGCCGCCTCCGTCCAGTGGACCCGAGGGTAGGTTGGATTGGCGGACAGGAGCAGCTTGCCTGGTGTCGATCCACCGCGAATTTGTACAACAAGATCATGTGGTGTAGGTTGATGAATTTTATGAATGCGGCTGCCGACGCACGATTGGAGCTCGTGCACGACAGCTCGAATTACGATACCGTCCATTGACATGGTGATTGGGTTCTCCTTTAGCTGTAGCTTCTCAATTCCTATCATGCCATAGTCAAGCGAAAAACTTAAGTCCCGGGCTGGGATAATTTGCGGATTGTCCGAATAGATTGGAGGCAGGAAGGCTGTCCGCCTGTGCAACTGTATTGTTCGGCGAATCGGCTTATCGCGGGAGGGAGATTATTCGCATGGATCAGAACAGATGGCATCAATTGCCAACAGAGACGCTGGAGCAATCGTTAGGCTGCGATACGGCTCGCGGGCTGACAGGGGCGACGGCGGAGGAACGGCTGAGGCAGTTTGGCCACAATGAGCTGTCTGAAGGGGCTCGTGTTTCACCGCTGTTATTGTTCTTGAATCAGTTCAAAGATTTCATGGTTCTCGTCTTAATGGGTGCAACACTCATTTCTGGCCTGCTTGGCGAGTTCCTTGATGCTATTACGATTGTGGCGATCATCGTATTGAACGCTGTGCTTGGTTTTGTACAAGAGTTCCGAGCAGAGCGTTCATTGCGTGCGCTGAAGGCGCTGTCGGCCCCGACAGCGAAGGTTATCCGTGATGGCAATACGGATATTGTGCCAGCTAGCGAGCTTGTCCCTGGTGATTTGGTTTTGCTGGAGAGTGGTGACCGTGTACCGGCCGACATTCGATTCATACAAGCTAACAGCTGCTATGCTGAGGAATCGGCACTGACCGGTGAATCCGTTCCAGTAGGGAAGCATGCTAATCCTATCACAGAACCTGAGCTGCCATTAGGCGATCAGCGCAACATCGGCTTCATGGGCACGATGCTGACAGGAGGGACAGGCAAAGGGGTTGTCATCCGAACAGGGATGGAGACCGAGATGGGACGCATCGCCGACCTCATTCAGAAGACAGAGGAAATGGAAACACCATTGCAGCGACGGCTGGAGCAGCTGGGCAAAATTCTGATTATCGTCGCCGTAGCGTTGACAGTTCTCGTCGTTATCGCGGGCATCATGCACGGACAGCCGGCATATGGCATGTTCCTGGCTGGCGTAAGCCTTGCCGTAGCTGCAATCCCGGAAGGGCTGCCGGCGATCGTTACGATCGCGCTCGCGCTTGGCGTGCAGCGAATGATCAAGCGGAAGGCGATCGTAAGGAAGCTGCCATCCGTGGAGACGCTGGGCTGTGCATCCGTCATATGCTCGGATAAGACCGGCACGCTGACACAGAACAAAATGACAGTAACCGGCGTTTGGCTGAGCGGCCGTGCTATTCAAATTACAGGCGAAGGGTATGAGCCTGTCGGCGAAGCGTACGAGCATGGCAAGCCTGTCGATCCGAAGCATGATCAGTCGCTGAGACGCTTATTGCAGATAGCGGCGCTTTGCAACAATGCCGAAGTCGTTAGAAATGCCGAAGCGGAGGATAAAGACGGCAAGGGTAAGAAAAGCGCAGAGCGCAAGGAAGAATGGCAGCTCAAAGGTGACCCGACCGAAGGTGCGCTTACTGTATTATCGTCCAAGCTGGGCATGTCCGCGAAGTCGCTTGAGCCGTTGTACAAGCGGATCGCTGAGTTTCCGTTCGATTCCGAACGCAAGCGGATGTCCGTCATCGTCTCGCATCAGGGCGGCAGGCTCGTATGCGCCAAAGGTGCACCGGATATGCTCATGGAGCAATGCGCTTACGTGCTGTGGGAAGACAAGGTTATGCCTTTCACCGCGACGCTTAAGCGCAAGGTAGCGGAAGCATCAGAGCAAATGGCAGGATCAGCGCTGCGCGTGCTTGGGTTTGCCTATCGGGATCTGCGCTCGCATGATCGTTGTGAGACGACGGAAGAAGCCGAATCTCAGCTTATTTTTGCCGGATTGACTGGTATGATCGACCCGCCTCGCAAAGAGGTGCGTGAAGCAATCGCAACGTGCCGCCGCGCTGGCATCAAGACGGTTATGATCACAGGGGATCACCAGTTAACAGCTGAGGCAATTGCGAATCAGCTTGGCATTATGCCTAGAGGCGGGATTGCGATTAGCGGTCGCGAGCTGTCGCAGATGGATGACGAGCAGCTTGATAAGATCTCTGACAATATTTACGTTTATGCGCGCGTATCGCCGGAACACAAGCTGCGTATCGTGAAGTCGCTTCAGCGCCAAGGACATGTCGTTGCCATGACAGGGGACGGTGTCAATGACGCGCCAGCGATCAAGGCGGCTGATATCGGCATCGCAATGGGGATTTCGGGCACTGACGTTTCGAAGGAAGCTTCCGCACTCATCTTGAGCGATGACAACTTCGCAACGATCGTAGCAGCCATAGAAGAAGGCCGGAACATCTATGAGAACATTCGCAAATTTATTCGTT
The DNA here is from genome assembly GCF_003182255.1 of Paenibacillus cellulosilyticus. GTDB lineage: Bacteria > Bacillota > Bacilli > Paenibacillales > Paenibacillaceae > Paenibacillus_T > Paenibacillus_T cellulosilyticus. Next base: position 114,497 of record NZ_QGTQ01000003.1, read on the forward strand.
ACCTGCTCGCTTCGAACGTTGGTGAAATCTTGACGATGTTCTTGGCCATGATGGCGGGACTGCCGCTGCCGCTTATTCCGATTCAGATTCTGTGGGTTAACCTCGTCACAGACGGTCTGCCTGCGATGGCGCTTGGCGTCGATCAGGCGGAGAAGGACTTGATGAAGATGAAGCCGCGGTCTTCAGTGGAAAGCATCTTCGCAAGGCGGTTGGGTTGGAAAATCATCAGCCGCGGCATACTGATCGGCGTCTGTACGCTTGGCGCGTTCTGGCTCACATTGTCCAAGGCGCCAGGGGATGCTGGCCAGCTTGTATTGGCGCAGACGGTTGCGTTCGCGACATTGGTACTTGCTCAGCTTATCCATGTGTTTGACTGCCGCAGCTCGCGGTCCATCTTCCATCGTAATATTTTGCAAAATAAATATCTCGTGTTCGCCGTATTGTCTTCGCTCGTGCTGATGCTGGGCGTTCTGTACTTGAAGCCGCTTCAACCGGTATTCAAGACCGTGCCGCTCGACTTCCGCGAATGGTGTCTCGTGTTCGTCGCGGCAGGTATTCCGACGTTCGTCATGGGCATCGGCAGCGTGCTCAGCTCCGGCCGCAAAAAGTCGAAAACGAAGTGGACACCATCGGGCAAACATTCCACGGCACGGTGAAATTGGTTGTCGCCTCACTCTAAAAGGAACAGTGCAGTCCTTATTCTTCAACATAAGGATCAAGCAGCCTCCTGTGCTCGGAGCGATCCGGGGCAGGAGGTTGTTTCCGTACGTGCAGACTAGCGGAATAGTGCAAATGAATGTGCAATTAGAGAATGGAGTCCGGCCCCCTTTTCCATTATGCTAGTACCAAAATGTCGGCGGCTGCTCGCTAGCGGCTGCTTTTATGACTTGCAGAAGGGACCGATTTCAATGGAATTTGTGAAAATGCACGGACTTGGCAATGACTTCATCGTCGTAGCAGGAGAACAAGCGCTGCCTGAGAATGCATCGGAACTGGCGATCGAGCTTTGCAACCGATTCTTTGGTATCGGAGCGGATGGTCTTGTTTATATTCTGCCTAGCGAAAAGGCGGATTTCCGGATGCGCATCATCAACTCCGACGGTTCGGAGGCTGAGCAGTGCGGTAACGCAATCCGCTGCGTATCCAAATATGTGTACGACAACAAGCTGATCGACCGCACGAACATTACGATTGAGACGCTTGGCGCAGGCGTTCAGCCTGTACAGCTTAACGTGAAAGATGGCGTCGTAGAGACGGTACGCGTTGACATGGGTGAACCGATTCTGAAAGGTCTGCAGGTGCCAACTACGATCGATGCCGATCGTGTAATCGAGCAGCGTCTTGAAGTGGACGGACGTACATTCACATTCACGGCCGTATCGATGGGCAACCCGCACTGCGTTATTTACGTGGACGATGCGGTCAATTTTGATCTTGCGGCATGGGGACCAAAAATTGAAACGCATCCAACGTTCCCGCGTAAAACGAATGTAGAGTTCGTTACGGTAAACTCTCGTTCGCAAACGGATATGCGCGTATGGGAGCGCGGAGCAGGCCCTACGCTTGCATGTGGCACAGGTGCTTGTGCAACGGCTGTATCCTCTGTACTGAACGGTCTGACAGACCGCAACGTGACGGTTTCGCTCAAGGGCGGCGACCTGTTCATCGAGTGGAACGAGGCAGACAATCATGTGTACATGACAGGCCCAGCGGCGGTTGTGTTCGCAGGCAAGCTTTAATAATTCAGGAACCAATAGTGGGGTCGGGCAGCCGATCCCACTTTCTGCTCTATCAATGAAAGCGGATTAATGACTTGATATGAGCATAAGGGGTCATTGACGAGTCCCGCACCCGTACGTGGATAGTCAGCCGCAAGTGGAGCATTTGGTCGAATTTCGGTGTTTTTCGCCGATATTCAGCTGATTTATACAAAAATAGCTTGTGAGATGCATTAAAATCCTTTAAAATAGATAAACAATGCACTTGCCATGCCGGTACGAGAGTATGAGAGCCTCTGGATTCGTCAACACTAGTGCAGGGCTCTGCCAAACCTTTCTTTTTTCCGGCAGCCGGGACTTGCTCGTTCCGAATCTTAGCAAGCATTTTTCATTCGTACGCAGTTTGCATGTGAAGACCGGAGGGGGAAGTTGAGATGGCAATCAAGCTTATCAATATCGGATTCGGCAATATCGTGTCCGCCAATCGGATCATCTCGATCGTCAGTCCGGAATCGGCACCGATCAAGAGAATTATCCAAGAGGCGCGGGATCGTCATATGTTGATTGATGCAACATACGGTCGCCGGACGCGTGCAGTCATCATTACGGACAGTGACCATGTCATCCTGTCTGCTGTGCAGCCAGAGACTGTGGCGCATCGTCTGTCCGCCAAAGATGACGATAATGACGAATAGTACGGGGAGTCTTATGAACAGAGGATTATTGATCGTTTTGTCCGGGCCGTCCGGAGTTGGCAAAGGAACGGTGTGCGCTTCTTTGCGTCATCGTATGCCTGAGCTCGTTTATTCCGTATCTGCGACGACGCGCAGCCCGCGGCAAGGCGAGATTAATGGAATCAATTATTTCTTCAAATCGCAGGAACAATTTCAAGATATGATCGCGAATGACGCGCTGCTGGAATGGGCCGAATACGTTGGTAATTATTACGGCACGCCGCGTGATTTTGTCGATCGGACACTTGCTTCGGGCAAGGACATTATTCTTGAAATTGAAGTGCAAGGTGCGCTCAAGGTGAAACAGAAATTCCCTGAGGGCGTATTTGTATTCTTGATGCCGCCTTCGCTCGATGAGTTGAAGTCGCGCATTACAGGCCGTGGAACGGAGAATGCGGACGTTATCGATCACCGTATGACGGTTGCAGTCGAAGAGATGAACCTGCTTCAGCATTACGACTACGCTGTCGTGAATGATGAGATCGATGCTGCATGCCAGCGAATCCAAAGCATCATTACTGCAGAGCACTGCCGCGCGGATCGGTTAATGACCGAACTGCCGCAAATGCCTGCAGCTTCAGAGAAAGCATAGATGAGGTGAGAGGATATGCTGTATCCATCCATTGATGAAATGATCGAGAAAGTAGACAGTAAATACAAGCTGGTTGTGGCGGCATCCCGTCGCGCGCGTATGCTGCGCGAAGGTTCAAAGCCAGAAATTCGCAACGCGAAGTCGCACAAGCAGGTAGGCGTAGCGCTTGAAGAGATTTACCATGATATGCTCGTGGTTGAATCGGTAGAGCCTGCAGCATCCATTAAGAACAAGAACAGGTAAGATCGGCAGAGGCGAGTGAACTGCCGGCGATATCGCATGCTTGACTCGCCCTATACTGGCCGAACAGAACGGCAGAAAAGTGACAACCGGATTGCGGTTGTTATTTTTTTGTTTTCGGAAGGGAGCGATCGGATGAAAGGGAAAACGATTGTACTCGGCATCACGGGTGGTATTGCGGCTTATAAGGGCGCCGCGCTGTGCAGCAAGCTGACGCAGGCGGGGTTCGATGTGCATGTCATGATGACAGAGGGCGCAACGCAATTCATCACGCCGCTTACGCTTCAAGCGCTATCCCGTAATCCTGTGCATACAGGCGTATTTGAAGAGCAGAATCCTAATGTAATCACGCATATCGATTTGGCTGATCGCGCAGATATGATCATCGTCGCTCCAGCGACGGCGAATACGATTGCAAAGATGGCACATGGACTGGCGGACGATATGCTTAGTTCGACGCTGCTTGCAGCAACTTGTCCCGTAGTCGTAGCCCCGGCAATGAATGTACATATGTACGAGCATCCTGCTGTCCAGCACAATTTGCGCCTGCTTGCGGAACGTGGCGTTACTTTCATCGAGCCGGAGACTGGCCAATTGGCGTGTGGTTATGTGGCCAAGGGGCGTCTCGCAGAGCCTGAGTCCATCGTGGCGATCGTATGCGACATGTTCGCTGAGTCCGCACGGAAGCCGCTCGCGGGGAAGAAAGTGCTCATTACGGCGGGCGGAACGGTGGAACGACTTGATCCGGTGCGCTATTTGACGAATGATTCCTCTGGCAAAATGGGCTTTGCGCTCGCTGCTGCCGCTCGCGACTTCGGCGCTGATGTAACGGTAGTCGCGGCGAAGACGACTGCCAAGATTCCCGATGGCATCTCGCTTGTTCGTGTTGAATCGGCTGAGCAAATGCTTGAAGCGGTATTGTCGCGGTTCGAGCAATCGGACCTCGTCATTAAGTCTGCGGCTGTCGCCGATTATCGGCCGGTCGTACGAGCAGAGTCCAAGATCAAGAAGAGCGGTGATCGGATTATGCTCGAACTGGTCAAGACAACCGATATTCTACAGACGCTAGGCGAACGGAAAACGTCACAGTTTCTAATTGGCTTTGCGGCAGAAACCGGAGACTTGGATCATTACGCAATGGACAAGCTGCAGCGCAAGCGCGCTGACCTTCTCGTTGCCAACGACGTGAGTGAAGATGGTGCGGGCTTCAATACGGATACGAATATTATTCGGATATACGACAAGGACGGTTTGGTTGAAGCTTTGCCGATTATGTCCAAGCTCGATGCGGCCAAGCGTGTGCTCAAGCTAGCGTCAGAACGGATGACCCAGACGGAGGCCAAGGAGGTGCGCGAATGATCGCGCGCGTCATTGTAGATGTGCCGAGCCGTCAGACGGATCGGCCTTTTGATTATGAAGTGCCGCAGGAGCTTCAAGGCTGGATCGAGCCCGGAAGCCGTGTTGGCGTACCGTTCGCAGGACGCGTGCTTCAAGGCTTCGTTATTGGTCTTGCTCCGCTGGATACGGCTGAAGTAGACCGATCGAGACTGAAGGCAATCGCCGAACTGCTTGATCCGCTGCCGCCGCTGCGACCTGATCTCATTGAACTTGCAGAATGGGTCAGCGACAAGTACTGCTGTACGATGATTGCAGCGCTGCAAGCGATGCTGCCAGCAGCACTTAAAGGCAAGGCGGAGCGATATGTCCGTTGGAGCGAGTCGTTCGAAGCCAATGAGCCTGCAGCCGCAGCGGCGGTACTGCTGCCCGAAGGCATGCGGGAATGGTTGAAGCGCAGTGGGGCAGTCAAGCTTGATGCACTTCGTGAACGTTTTCCGGACGCCGCCGAATATGTGAAGGCCGCCATTCGATTAGGCCTGCTCGAGGAGCAGGTGGCGATCCGAGACAAAGTCAGTATCCGCAAGGTTCTGACGGTGTTCCCGCCGGATAATGTAGAAGAAGCGGAGATCGCAATTGAACAGTGGCCTGCTCGTGCTGCGAAGCAGAGAGATATTCTTGCTCACATGCTTAGTGTGGGTACTTCGATGCCGATGCAGCAGCTGCTTGCGGAGACGGGCTCTTCGGCTTCGGTCGTCAAGGCGGTTGCCGATAAGGGCTGGCTTACCATTCGTGAGGTCGAGACGGAACGTGATCCTTATGCGGGGCGTTTGTTTAAGAAGACTGAACCGCTGAAGCTGACAGAAGGCCAAGCGCAGGTGCTGGAGCAGATTGCAGCTTCCGTCCACGCTCGTGAACCGAAGCCGTTTCTGCTTCATGGGGTAACGGGTAGTGGTAAGACAGAAGTATATTTACAAGCCATTCAAGAGTGCCTCGATATGGACCGGCAGGCAATCGTACTCGTTCCGGAGATCTCGCTTACGCCGCAGATGGTGGAGCGCTTCAAGGGACGATTCGGCGATGCGGTAGCGGTGCTGCATAGCCGGTTGTCGCACGGTGAGAAGTACGATGAGTGGCGCAAAATTCGAGAGCGCCGCGCGCAGGTAGCGGTCGGCGCTCGGTCGGCCATATTCGCTCCGTTCGAATCGATTGGCTTAATTATTATCGATGAGGAACATGAATCGAGCTATAAGCAGGAAGAAAGTCCGAAGTATCATGCTCGCGACGTTGCAGTGAAGCGAGCGAGGCAGCACGGCGCTGCCGTCGTGCTCGGGTCAGCAACGCCTTCGCTCGAATCATATGCAGCGGCAACTGCGATACGCTCGCAGCATGGCAGCGGTGCGTCAGCAGCGGCTGCGCTGCTGACGATGCCTGGACGCGTTGCAGATCGCCCAATGCCGCCGGTCGAGGTCATCGATATGCGCAGTGAACTGCAAGCGGGCAATCGTTCGATGTTCAGCCGCAAGCTGTATGAAGAGCTCGCTAATCGATTGGAAAGAGGCGAGCAATCGGTACTGCTGCTTAACCGGCGCGGATATTCGACCTTCGTCATGTGTCGATCCTGTGGCTACACAGCGATGTGTCCGCACTGCGATATTTCATTGACCTATCATCAGAAGACGCGCCTGCTCCGCTGTCACTACTGTGGACATTCGGAAGGTGCACCTGCCAAATGCCCATCCTGTGAGAGCGAGCATATCAGATTCTTCGGTACGGGTACGCAACGGGTTGAAGAAGAACTGGTGAAGCTGTTCCCGGGTATTCGCGTCATTCGGATGGACGTCGATACGACGACGGAGAAAGGCTCGCACGAGAAATGGCTCAAGCTGTTTGGCGAGCGGAAGGCGGATGTGCTCCTTGGTACGCAGATGGTTGCAAAAGGTCTCGACTTTCCGTATGTGACGCTCGTCGGGGTTATTGCAGCAGATACTTCGCTCCATCTGCCGGACTTCCGTTCAGCCGAACGGACCTTCCAACTGCTGACGCAGGTGGCGGGACGCGCAGGACGGCATGAGCTGCCCGGTGAAGTCGTTATCCAGTCGTATGCGCCGGAGCATTATGCGATTCAGACCGCGCAGCAGCATGATTACGAGTCGTTCGTTCGGGAAGAGTTGATGCATAGGAGGGCAATGGGTTACCCGCCATATTGCCGGTTAATCCTAATCACGATGTCGCATGAGCAGCTGCCGATGTTGACCGATGTTGGCGAACGATTCGCACAGCGGCTGCGTGATGCGGCGGGCGTCGCGGGCGTCTATGGCAGAGTGGATGGAACGAGTGGACCCAAGGCGTTGGACGTGCTTGGTCCTGTTGCTTCGCCAATCGCACGTATGAAAGATCGCTACCGTTTTCAATGTATGATAAAATATCGTGGAAACGTTGATGCAACTGGCTTGCTCAACAAAACGCTCCAGCCGTTCCTGCAAGGGACGGAAGGCCGCGGCGTGCAGTTCGGGATTGATGTTGATCCTCATATGATTTTATGAGATAGATACCAGCTAGGCGGCGATTGCGCCGTACTTATTCATCCTATCGAAATTAATTAATCATCTAAGAAAGAAGGGAAACTTCATGGCAATTCGTATTATTGTGAAAGATCCAGATCCAGTTCTGCGTGAGGTTGCGAAGGAAGTAACGAAATTCACGCCGAATCTGCATAAGCTGCTTACCGATATGGCAGCAACGATGTATGACGCAGAGGGCGTTGGCCTTGCTGCGCCTCAAGTTGGCATCTCTAAGCGTGTCATTGTTGTCGATGTTGGCGATGAGCGCGGTCTGATTGAGATGGTGAACCCTGTGATCACCCATAGTGAGGGTGATCAATACGGTCCAGAAGGCTGCCTCAGTATTCCGAACCTGAATGGCGATGTGAGCCGCTTCAACCGTGTCGTTGTAGCAGGCCAAGACCGCAACGGCAATCCGTTCGAGGTTGACGCTGTTGGCTATCTGGCTCGTGCGTTCCAACACGAAATCGATCACTTGAACGGTATTCTGTTCACCGATATTGCAGAGAACGTATTCGACATCACGAAGCAACAGCAGCAGCGCCGGCGCAAGGACGGAGAGTGAGCCTTACATGAAAATCGTGTTTATGGGGACGCCATCATTTGCGGTCTCTTCGCTTGAACGCGTGCTGGAGGGCGGCCATGAGGTGGTCGCCGTCTTCACGCAGCCAGATCGTCCGAAGGGCAGAAAACGTGAGCTGACGCCGCCGCCTGTGAAAGCGGCTGCAATCAACCACGGTATTCCCGTTCATCAGCCTGAACGTATGCGCAGCGAGGAAGCAATCAAGCTAGTTGAATCGCTGAAGCCGGACTTAATCGTAACGGCTGCATATGGTCAGATCCTGCCCCGTGCTGTACTCGAAGTACCTCGTCTGGGCTGTATTAACGTACACGGCTCGTTGCTGCCGAAATATCGCGGAGGCGCACCCATTCAGCGTTCCATTATTAATGGTGAACGCGTAACGGGCGTTACCATCATGTACATGGCTGAAGGTCTTGATACTGGCGATATGATTAGCCGCATTGAGGTGCCAATTGAAGATACGGATACATCCGGAACGTTATTCGAGAAGTTAAGCATCGCAGGTGCGGATCTGCTCGCACGCACGCTGCCTCAGATCGAAGCAGGCAATGTTACGGCAGTTCCGCAGGTGCACGAGGAAGCGACTTATGCTCCAAACTTGACGCGTGAGGATGAACGGATCGATTGGTCCCGCAGCGCACGTCAGCTGTTCGATCAAGTACGCGGCTTGTCGCCGATGGCAGGCGCCTTCACGCTTTGGAATGGTGAGCCGTTCAAGGTGTGGCGCTGCGTCGTAGAGCGTGCTGAGTCTGCAGAAAACGGTGCACAGGCGCCGGGTACGGTGCTGTCAGCTGATGCGGAAGGTATCGTCGTTCAGACTGGCACAGGTACACTCCGCCTGCTTGATATTCAGCCAGCCGGCAAACGTACGATGCCCGCGGCGGAATGGTTGAAAGGTGCACGTCTTGAACGTGGACAGCAGTTCGGCGGTGACGGGCAATGAATAATGCTAAAACGGGCGGCAGCACAGTCGGAAACGGCAATCGCCCTGCGAATAAATTAAATGCGAAGCCTCGTACAGCAGGAGGCAAGGGGTCCGGTCAGAAGCCAGGCTCTAGGCCGAATGGGGCTGCTGGCAACGGTGGTGCAACAGCTAAACGTCGTCCTGCTACAGCTCGCGAAGTAGCGCTCGACGTACTTATTAAGGTAGAGCGAGAGCAGGCGTTCAGCAACCTTGTGCTGAATACGGCACTGCAGCATGCAGAGCTGTCTCGTCCTGATGCTGGACTTGCAACGGAGCTTGTATATGGGACGATTCAACGTAAGTTGTCGCTTGACTATGCACTCGCTGAGCTGGCATCGAAGGGGCTCGCGAAGCTGGAGCCATGGGTGCTGCAGCTGCTTCGGCTTAGCGCTTATCAGATTTTGTTCCTTGATCGCGTGCCCGCACACGCAGCGGTGAACGAAGCGGTCACGATCGCGAAGCGCCGTGGACATGCCGGTATTTCCGGCATGGTGAACGGAATGCTTCGCAACCTAATCCGGCGCCGCGAGGAGTTGTCGTCGGAAGCGGCGGCCGGCCAGCGAGGGCTTAGCCCGGCCCGCCGCATCGCGCTCCGCCACTCGTATCCCGAGTGGCTCGCTGCCCGCTGGATCGCCGCCTATGGCGAAGCGGCGGCGGAGAGCATCTGCGCGGCTGGCAATGAGCCGCCGCGCGCCAGCATTCGCGTCAATCCGCTTCGCGGGACGCGCGACAATGCGATCTCGATGCTCGCAGACGCTGGCATCGAGGCGGAAGCTTCGACGCTGTCTCCTTACGGCGTCGTCGCTCGAAGAGGCGGCAGCCTCGCGGACACGATTGGTTTCCGCGATGGCCGCTGGACGGTACAGGACGAGAGCTCGATGCTCGTCGCTCAGGCGGCTCAGCCGGCACCAGGCATGACGGTGCTCGACTGCTGTGCTGCGCCAGGCGGCAAGTCGACGCATCTGGCTGAACTGATGCGCAACGAGGGACGTGTGATCGCGAATGATTTGCATCCACATAAGCGGGCTCTAGTGGAGCAGCAGGCGCAACGGCTTGGACTGAGCTGCATTGAGGCCGTTACAGGAGATGCAGCGGAGCTGGGCAGCCGATTCGCGCCATCGAGCTTCGATATCGTGCTGTTGGACGCACCATGCTCTGGTCTAGGCGTAATCGCTCGAAAGCCAGAGATCAAATGGACGAAGTCAGAGGATGATATTGCGGCGATTGCTTCGATTCAACATCAGCTGATTGATTCTGTTGCAAGCTTGGTTAAGCCAGGTGGTCGTCTCGTATACAGTACATGTACGATCGAGCGAGACGAGAATGAGAAACAAATTGAGCGTTTCCTTAAGCAGCATGCCGACTATGAACTGGATACGAATTGGCCGGATGAACTGCTTGCTTCGCTGCGCGAGGCAGGGGCTGTCGGAGCTGACTTCCGCGGCGATGTTCAACTGCTGCCAAGCCACGTAGGAAGCGACGGTTTTTATATAGCAACGCTCCGCAGACGGGCCTAGCTGGGCCTTTGTGGTCTGCGATAGGTGTTTGTGGTAAAATAAATCATCAGCGGATGCGTATATGACGCGTCCGTCTTATTTTAGACGTAGGTGTGATAACTAAATGGCAAAAAAAATTACTCTGCCGGAAAAGCCTGCCATATATGACTATACGCTCGAAGAGCTGCAGCAATGGATGAAGGACAACGGCGAACCAGCCTTTCGTGCTGGACAATTGTTTGACTGGTTGTATGTCAAACGCGTACGGAGCTTCGAGGAGATGTCGAACCTGCCGAAGTCGCTGCGCGACAAACTCGTCTCGCAGTTTGGTTTCGTTACGCTTACCGAAATTACGAAGTTCGAGTCGAAGGATGGAACAGTCAAATTTCTGTTCAATCTCCATGACAACCACGCAATCGAGACCGTTGTTATGCGGCATAACTACGGCAACAGCATTTGCGTTACGACGCAGGTCGGCTGCCGTGTCGGCTGTACGTTCTGTGCCTCGACGCTTGGCGGCCTGAAGCGGGACCTGACAGCGGGTGAGATTGTCGCACAAGTTGTATGGGCGCAGCAGCTGCTTGATGCAACTAATGAGCGTATATCGAGTATTGTAATTATGGGAATAGGCGAGCCGTTCGAAAATTACGACGCAACGATGAATTTCCTGCGTATTATGATTCATGAGAAGGGGCTCAACATTGGTCAGCGCCACATTACAGTCTCGACTAGTGGCATCGTGCCGAACATTTATCGTTTCGCGGATGAGAACACGCAGATTAACCTGGCGATTTCGATCCATGCGCCGAACGATGCGCTTCGTTCGAAGCTGATGCCGGTTAACCGTCGTTTCCCGTTCAACGATGTGATGGAGTCGCTTCGCTACTACATTGCGAAGACGGGTCGACGCATTACGTTTGAATATGCATTGATCGGTGGCGTTAATGACCGCCCTGAGCATGCAGAAGAGCTTGCGCAGGTGCTGCAGGGCATGCTGTGCCACGTTAACCTGATTCCGGTTAACCACGTGCCTGAGCGCAACTATGTGCGTACTCCGCGCGACGATATTTTTGAATTCCAGCGCATTCTCGAAAGGAACAAAATTAATGCGACGATTCGCAGGGAGCAGGGCCACGATATCGCGGCTGCATGCGGCCAGCTGCGGGCGAAGCATATGGAATCCACTGCGAGGTGATCCGGATTGATAATTGCTAGCCGTACGGATATTGGACGCGTCCGACAAGTAAATGAGGACAGTCATTGGGCTGTGCAGCTGCCTTCTGGCATAGTTGCTGCAGTCGTTGCTGACGGAATGGGAGGTCATCTCGCAGGCGAGGTGGCCAGCCGCATGACGGTTGATTCGCTTCAAGCATCGATCAGCAACGCGGCAGCTGGAATGACGGACGAGGAATGCGAAGCAATGCTCCAGTCAGCGGTTAAGCAGGCAAACGAAGTTGTGTATACGACAGCTTCGAGCAATGAGCAATATAGCAATATGGGAACAACAGTTATTATCACTCTCGTTGAGGGTGAACGGGCGGTTATTGCCCATGTTGGCGACAGCCGTGTATATAAAGCAAATGCAGAAGGACTCGTACAGCTTACAGACGATCATACGCTGGTCAATGAACTTGTGAAGTCCGGGCAGATTACACCCGAGGAAGCTGCTGTGCATCCTCGCCGCAATGTGATCATGCGCGCTGTTGGCACAGATCCTGAGGTAAGCGCCGATGTGTCGGTCTATTCTTTTGCGCCATCAGACATTCTCTTGCTGTGCAGCGACGGGTTAACCGACATGGTTGGCCATGATCTCATGCTGGAGACACTGCGTACGGAAACCTTGGATCTTGACGGAAAGGCGGAACGTCTCGTTTCGCTGGCGCTGCATGCAGGCGGCGATGATAATATTACCGTTGTGCTCTTGCAGGGTGACGCCAACAGAATCGAGGGGAGTGTCGAACATTGATCGGACATGAGCTTGGAGGACGTTACGAAATTATTTCTCGGATCGGCGGCGGCGGCATGGCGCTCGTGTACAAAGCCCATGACGTGCTGCTTAACCGTAAGGTTGCAGTTAAGGTGCTTCGTCAGCAATTCGTGCATGACGAAGAGTTTATTCGACGGTTCCGTCGAGAAGCGCAATCAGCGGCATCTCTGTCGCATCCGAATGTTGTGAGCATTTATGATGTTGGACGGGAAGACGATGTTCACTTCATTGTTATGGAATATGTAGAAGGCAGCAATTTGAACGAGATCATTCATGAACGCGCTCCCTTGCAGCCAGAGGAAGCGGTACATATTGCTGCGCAAATCTGTGATGCGCTCGTTAGTGCGCATCAGAATCAAATTATTCATCGTGATATTAAGCCTCATAATATATTAATTGGCAATAACGGCAGAGTGAAGGTGACCGATTTCGGCATCGCACGCGCTGTGACCGCATCGACTATTACGCAGACCGGTTCTGTAGTTGGCTCCGTGCATTATTTCTCGCCGGAGCATGCGAAAGGGACAAGCACAGGAGAGAAATCCGATCTTTATTCCTTAGGTATTGTGCTGTACCAAATGCTGACTGGCAAGCTGCCATTCCATGGCGAAAGCCCGATCAGTGTTGCGCTTAAGCATCTGCAGGAGACGTTCGTGGAGCCGCGGGCGCTTAATTCGCTTATTCCACAAAGCGTTGAGAACGTCATTTTGCGCGCCATGCGCAAAAATCCGTCCGAACGTTATGCGTCAGCTGGCGATATGCTGCGTGATCTGGAAACATGTTTGCTGCCAGAGCGCCTGCATGAGCCGAAGGCAGTATTTACAGCAATCGCGGATGATTTGGACGAGACGCGCGTCATGCCTGCTATTCGTCAGACAGCATCGGCGGGGCGCATCGACGATCGCTCTGTACAGTCCTCTCAAGAACGCACACCTGCTGGTGCGACCCTTCATGGCACGCAGCAGATTGAGTGGGAGGAGGATGCGAAACGCAAGCCATGGTGGAAGCGTCCCGTGACGTTGATCATCGCCACGCTCATCATTATCGCTGGTCTCTACTTTGCGGTGAGATCTGTTACGAACAGTCTTGACGTGCCTGAGGTTCAAGTTCCGTCTGTCATTAATATGACATTGGAAGAAGCCAAGCTGAAGCTCGAAGAACAAGGCTTGATGATCGAGGAACCCGTTATATACGAGTATTCGGATGATGTTGCCGAAGGGTACGTATATGATCAATCCAAGATGAACATGAAGGTTAAGGAAGGCGCGTACATTAAGCTATACGTCAGCAAAGGCAGCGAGCTTTCGACGATGAGCAATTACGTCGGTCAACCGATCGCGAATGCGAAAGAGGACCTGGCAGCACTAGGCATCGAAGATACACGTGTTACGACGACACAGGAATTCAGCGACCAAGAGCCGGGCACGATCCTAGCACAGACGCCAGAAGCAAATGCGCAATTCGATCCGAAGACGGAAACCGTGCATTTCACGGTAAGTAAAGGTCAGGAAACAGTCGAAATGCCGCAGCTGGTAGGCAAGAAGGAAGCAGAAGCGAAGGTGCTTCTGAGCCAGAAAGGCCTGAAACTGTCGGATGATAATATCGTAAGAGAAGAGAGCTACGAGCCAGAAGGCACCGTTATTGGCCAGTTCCCTTATCAAGCGGGCGAAGAGGTCGGCAAAGGCGCCGAGGTTTCGATTACAGTAAGCTCGGGCTTGCCGAAGGACGCAATTGAACGGACGCTCAACCTTCTTATTTCGCCGGCGCAGGCAGGTACGACAAGCGAGATCAAAATTACGTACTCCGACGCAACGGGTGAGAATAAAGCTTGGGGCACGCGCAAAATTAAAGATACGCAGCGCTTCTCCGTAAAGGTTATCGTAGCGCCGAATAAGGATGCTACCGTAACCGTTATGCGTGATAATCAGCTCGTTGATTCGTTCCCGGTCACATATGAGGACAATTCAGCTCCGATTGACCAGACGATACCAGGTCAAGGGCAAACGGAGACTGAGCAGCAGCCGTCGGAGCCAACCACAGGTACGGTAGGAACTGACGATGCCACCGCAACAACGAATGATCAGCAGACAACTGACAACAGCTCGCCAGATGGCGGGGATGAGGATACCCATCAACATGACTAATAATAAAGAGCTGCAAGGCACGATTGTCAAAGCGCTTGCCGGCTACTACTACGTTCAGCCTGCCGATGTGCAGGCTGAACGTGTACAATGCCGGGCGCGTGGTGTTTTTAAGAAGCGTGGCGTGTCGCCGCTCGTCGGGGACCGCGTTCATTATTCCATGACGGATAATGGAGAAGGAACGGTTGAAGAAATCCTGCCGCGAGAGTCGGAGTTAATTCGCCCTCCTGTGGCGAATATCGAGCTTGCCGTACTTGTGTTTTCAGTCACGGAGCCGGAGCTGAGCTTTCAGCTGCTGGACAAGTTCCTCGTACATATTGAGCATGCGGGTCTGGACACCGTGATCTGTTTAAGTAAAAGCGATTTGACGGAAGCGGAGGGCAAGCTGGGCGAATCTGCCCGAGAGGCGCTGCAGCGCGTTAAGAACGTTTATGAACCGCTTGGCTATGAAGTATTCTTGACGAGCGCCAGCCGCTCGGAAGGCTTCGATCAACTGCGCGACAAGCTTAATGGAAGCTTGTCTGTATTCGCTGGGCAATCGGGCGTGGGCAAGTCCTCCATGCTGAATGCGCTTGTTCCAGGCTTATCGCTTGAGACGAATGCGATAAGTGATCGGCTCGGACGAGGTAAGCATACGACTCGACATGTTGAGCTTATTGATATTGGGCATAACGGTTTCGTGGCAGATACGCCTGGCTTTAGCCAGCTTGATTTTCAGGAGCTTGGAATTGAAGATTTAGGCTATTGCTTCCGCGAGATGCGAGAGCTGTCACCATCTTGCAAGTTCAGAGGCTGTACGCATGTGCATGAGCCGGGCTGCGCCGTCCTAGAGGGGTTGGCTGAAGGCACGGTGGATGCAGGGCGGCACGCTCACTATATAACGTTCATGGAAGAGATGAAAGAGAAAAAGCGGAGGTACTAACGTATGACTATTATTGCACCGTCGATTTTATCGGCTGATTTTTCGAAACTGGGAGAGGACGTACTGGCAGCTGAGCAAGCCGGCGGGGATTGGATTCATATCGACATTATGGATGGTCACTTCGTGCCAAACATGACGTTTGGTCCGATTGTTGTTGATTCGATTCGTAAGTATACGAAGCTCCCATTCGATGTACATCTGATGATCGAGAAGCCAGAGCTGTACATCCCGGCCTTCGTGAAGGCTGGTGCAGATCGGATTACGGTACATGCAGAGGCATGCGTTCACCTGCATCGCGTTATCCACCTGATCAAGGAGCATGGCTTGCCAGCAGGCGTTGCGATTAACCCAGGAACACCTGTATCGGCCGTTGAACCGGTGCTGGAGGACGTAGATCTCGTTCTTCTCATGACGGTTAATCCAGGCTTCGGCGGTCAATCGTTTATTCCGCAATCGGCTGCTCGTCTTCGTCAGTTGCGCACGATGCTGCAAGAACGTGGACTTGAGCGTATGCACGTACAAGTAGATGGCGGCATTAATGCTGAGACGGCGGCAATCGTGCGTGAAGCAGGCGCGAATGTGCTTGTTGCAGGCAACTATGTATACGGATCGGCTGATCGCGCTGCGGCAGTCGCATCGCTGCGGTGATGGGCATGAGTAAACGTGTGAAGCCTGTCATTGACGTTGACCTTGATGAGGATGAGCGCAAACCGCGCACGGTGCTGATCGTTATTGTATTTAGTTTCGTCTGCGGACTTTGCTTGAGTCTGTTCGCTTCGATTGGCGGCCCGATCAAATATTTGTTCTCACTGCTGGCGCTTATTGTCGGGATCAAAATGTTCGGCAAGCTGGATCGGGTAGGACCGCGAATTTGGTTCGTCAGCTTGTCGATTATATGGTATTTAGTTCTGACTGTCATTATTGCTTTTGTCATGTATATTCAAGATAACCCGCTGCCGGCAACCGGCTAGCCTCATGTCCGCTCTGGAATAGGACGACTTGATCATGCATAGGATGGTTACATGAACGAAGGCTCTTGAGATGCACTGGGGTTTGCAGGTTCGTGCAGCATTCATGTAGGCAGTCAGTACCACATTTCGATGAGCGCGCTTTGGGGAGGGATGGAGCATGAAATTTTACACGATCAAGCTGCCGAAATTTTTGGGCGGTTTCGTCAAGGCCATCTTGAATACGTTCCAAAAAAACTAATGCGGCCGATTCGGCGATAGTACGATCGTGGAATGGTACACGAGGGATGTTCCACTACGCATGTTCGGAACATGCCCTCTAGCGCCGCATGCAATTTCTACCCACCTAAATCCTCCCTGCTAGGGAGGACCCCATGGGACTCCCGTCCCCTGGACCCCGGAAGGGAAGACGTGAGATAGGCAGAGATGCGCTCGCATACATAGATGTTAGGACTCGCATGCCCTACGGGCAAAGCTTACTTTTGTTGCGTGACAGAGTGCTAATACGAAAAGAATAAAACTGTGATAGGTGATATTCTTCTCAGAACTTATAAATACAAATAACAAAAAGACCGCATCCGTAGGACGCGGTCTTTCGTTGGTTGCGCAGAACGCAGACCTTATTATACGCGAGTTACTTTGCCGGATTTCAGCGCGCGAGCGCTCACCCATACGCGTTTCGGTTTGCCGTCGACGAGGATGCGCACTTTTTGTACGTTTACGCCCCAAGAGCGGCGGTTTTTGTTGTTAGCATGGGATACGTGGTTGCCCGTGCTTGGCGATTTGCCAGTGATTGCACATTTGCGAGACATGGATACACCTCCTTAATTGAAGCGGAGCATACGGCTTCGCAAGCATCCGCCCACATGAGGCAGAGCAGAACAGCATGGAAAGCATCCGCTGAAAATACCTTGATATACGTCATCGAATACTGCGACTTCCAGAGGAAGCGGCATATAAACATACCCAAGTATCGTATCACAATTTCCTTTTCCTTGTCTAGTCCTGAGGGGGCGCTGACATCGGATTCATGAGCAAATAAAGTGCCATTCTTAAGATAGGAAGCGAAAAACAGCCATTCTATTGCATTTGAGCTAGCCGAATGTCGAAAAACATTGTAGAATGTCGTTAACACTTTGTTTTACGCCCATTTATTAAGTTTCTGGGGCCAATGGGTCAAATGTGTGAACGTGTAAAGCGGTCTGAGCCAGGGCACAGGTCTGTCTAGGTTTGGATGCGTTTACATCTATTGAAAGATGAAGTGGTGTACGCTTCTATATCTGTATTCTTTATAGTACAATGTTGAAAAGTCCACAATAGAGATACATGAGGAAAAGGAGCGAGTTTCCATGCCACTGCAGCTTAGCACTGAACTTGGAAAAGTGTTGATTACTGATGAATGCATTGCCGTTATTGCAGGTTCCGCGGCATTGGAATGCTACGGTCTTGTCGGTATGGCATCCCGCAAGCAATTGAAGGATGGAATATCCGAGCTGCTGGGACGAGATAATTTGTCCCGCGGTGTCGAAGTGCGGAACGAGCAGGATCGCTTAAACATCGACTTGCATATAATCGTGAGCTATGGAACCAAAATATCCGAGGTTGCGCATAATATTCAAACGAAGGTCAAATATGTGCTCAATGATGTGATCGGACTTGAGGTTGATCAAGTACAAATATTTGTACAGGGCGTGCGGATACTTAAGTAGTTAGGAAGGGGAATAGTCGTTGAGCAAGCGCACGATTAATGGAATCGATTTTGCCCGAATGGCTGCTGCCGGGGCTGATCAATTAAATCACAACGCTGAGCGCGTGAACGCGTTGAATGTTTTTCCAGTACCAGACGGCGATACGGGTACGAATATGAATTTGACGATGACATCTGGGATGAAGGAGCTGCAAGGTAAAACCTCTCCACATCTAGGGAAGGTCGTCGAAGCGTTATCCAAAGGATTGCTGATGGGTGCACGGGGCAATTCGGGCGTTATTTTGTCACAGCTGTTTAGAGGTTTTGCGAAGTCTCTCGCAACGTTGGAGGAAGCAGGTCCGGTACAACTGGCTGCTGCGCTGCAATACGGCGTTGATATGGCCTATAAGGCTGTTGTAAAGCCGGTTGAGGGTACAATTCTTACCGTTGCCCGCGAAGCGGCGAAGCATGCTGTCACGATATCTCGTCGCATCGGTACTGCGGACGAGCTCATGCGTGAAGTGTATGAGAAAGCGAATGAGGCACTGCAGCGCACACCGGAACAACTGCCGGTATTGAAGCAGGTTGGCGTCGTCGATTCCGGCGGTCAAGGTCTTGTTTATATATACGAGGGTTTCGCACGCGTATTGTCCGCATTGGATGCGCCGCAGCAGGAAGCATCGGAAGCAACAGCAGTTACTGAAGCGGCATTGCCTGAGGATGTTGGCATGGCTGATCGTCTTCGCAGCGCAGTAGCCGGTCGTCCGGGACATTCCGCGCAAGCGCGTTTGGCGACGGAAGACATTGAGTTCTTATATGACATGGAATTTTTTATCGATCGTAATAAGGCTGCGAAGAATGCACCGGTATTCAACGAGCAACGCTTCAAGGAAGCGCTCGCGAAGGATGGCGACTCCATCCTTGTCATCGAAAGCGATGATGTTATTAAGGTGCACGTTCATTCTCGCAAGCCTGGCGATGTGCTGAATCTCGCACTGCCATTCGGCGAATTAATCGATATTCATATATTAAACATGCGGGAGCAGCATCGCGACCTGCTGGAAGATGAAGGGCATGGTGAGCCTAACTCGCTGCCAAGTCCAGAAGCGCTTGCAGCTGCTGAAGTGCTGACAGGTGGAGCTGCGCCGCAGACGACATCACCAGAGCAGGTGCACGAATATGCGCCATTCGGCATCATTGCCGTTGCCATGGGTGAAGGTATCGCGGAAATTTTACTCGATAACAATGTCGACATTGTACTGTCGGGCGGACAAACGATGAATCCGAGCACGGAAGATTTCGTGAAGGCGATTGAAGCTTTGCCAGCAGAGCATATTTTCCTGCTGCCGAACAATGGCAACATTATTCTCGCAGCCGAGCAGGCCGCAGAGCTCGCAGGACGCAGTGTGTCGGTATTGCCGACTCGCACGGTGCCACAAGGGCTTGCTGCAGCACTTGCGTTCCGTGAGGATGAGTCGATCGAACGCAATGGCGAGCTGATGAAGCGCGCAGCAGAATCGGTTCGCTCGGGACAAATTACGCAAGCGGTTCGCGATACGTCGATTGACGGTATTGCCATTCGCGAAGGTGATTTCATCGGTATACAAGAGAAAGCGATCGTCGTATCGACATCGGATTTGAGCGATGCTTGCCGTACATTGCTTGGCGGCATGCTTGAAGAGGGTGGCGATCTGATCACGGTGTTGACAGGCGAGGATGCAGATGCTGGCGTTACGAGCCAGCTGAAGCAGTGGCTGAACACAGAGCATCCGGAAGTGGAAGTAGAAGTGCTCGAAGGTGGCCAGCCGCTGTATCCATACGTATTCGCAGTTGAATAACAGCGAAGCTTACGCTTATAATCACTACTAATCAGAGGTAGAAGGAGGAGGCGCGTATGACAACGATTCGAATCGTGACGGACAGTACGGCGGATTTGCCGGCTGATGTACGGAAGCAGTTTGGGATCGAGATGGTGCCGCTTCAGCTTTCATTTGGCGACGAGACGTTTCTAGATGCCGTAACGATTGAGACCGACCAATTCTATAAGAAGCTGGCCGCATCGGACCAACTGCCAAAGTCGTCCCAGCCGTCGACGAATGCGTTCAAAGAGCTGTATGAACGCATTCTGACGGAAACGCCGGATGCACACATTATTTCCATTCATTTATCCGCTTCATTAAGTGGTACTTATCAATCTGCTGTCATCGGCAGTACGATGGTGGAGATCGAAGACGCTGAGTCGCGCATTACGGTGTTTGACTCCAAATCGGCCTCAATCGGGATTGGCGTACTCGTACTGAAAGCAGCGGAAATGGCTGCAGCAGGCAGCTCGAAGGAACTGATAATTGCTGTCCTTGAGCAGCTTCGCACTGATACGAAAATTTATTTTCTCGTTGATACGCTCGAATATTTGCAGAAAGGCGGCCGTATTGGCAAAGCCTCGGCTGTCATCGGTTCCTTGCTTAACATTAAGCCCATCTTGACGCTCGACGAGGACGGCGTTGTTTCCTCGATTGATAAAGTGCGTGGGCAGAAGAAAGCGATGCTCCGTATTATGGAGCTGCTGGGCCAGAAGTTCAACGGCCAGGAGCCCGTTACGGTGACGTTCGCTTATGCACAGCGGATCGAGGGCGCGCATGAGATGAATGAACTGTTGAAATCCCATTTCAACGTTCAGGGTACGACTTATTTTGAGCTTGGTCCTGTTATCGGCACGCATGCCGGTCCGGGAACAGTAGGTCTTTTTATGCATAGGGTGTGAGAGGAATGAAGCTGGATCAAATTCCGGTCCGGCAAGTTAAGGGCGTGAGCGCGCAGAAGGAAGGCGAGCTTCACGCCTTTGGCGTCCGTACGGTTGCCGATTTGCTGGACTATTATCCGTTCCGGTACGAGGATTACCGGCTGCGGGATTTGGCGGAAGCCAAAGACGGGGAGAAGGTTACGGTTCAAGGCGTTATACGCAGTGTACCACTGTTGGCACGATTCGGCCGGGGCAAAGCGCGGTTGACGTGTCTGGTTGAGGTTGAGCATTTTCTCGTAAAGGCGGTTTGGTTTAATCGGGCCTTCCTGCAGGATCAGCTGACGCTTGGCCGCGAAATTACGATTACAGGCAAGTGGGAAGCGCATCGTCATCAAATGACGGTGTCTGATTCCGAGTTTCCAGACCGCGGCAAAGCCCGAACGGGAACGCTGCAGCCGGTCTATTCAGTCGGCGGGGGATTGACGAACTCGTGGATGCGCAAGACGATCGGGCAAGCGCTCGTGCAGTTCGGCGATCTGATCGAGGAGAGCTTGCCTGCGGATATTGTGGCGAAGCATCGGCTTATGCCGCTGCGTGAAGCCATTATGCTCATTCATCATCCTGATGGGACCGCGGAAGGGCAGGCCGCGCGGAAGCGGCTCGTCTACGAGGAGCTGTTCTGGTTCCAGCTGAAGCTGCAAGCCTATCGATCGTTGCAGCGTTCGCGTTCGGAAGGTATGGCGTTTCCGATCGACAGCGCAACGATTCGAGAATTCGCAGCTACGCTGCCTTTCGAGCTGACGGATGCACAGAAGAAGGTTATTAACGAGATTACGCAGGATCTTCGTCAAAAGCACAGCATGAACCGCCTGCTGCAGGGTGATGTCGGCTCCGGTAAGACGGTAGTCGCGGCGACTGCGCTGTATGCCGTTGCGAAGGCTGGTTATCAGGGGGCGCTGATGGTGCCGACCGAGATTCTAGCCGAGCAGCATCTGCGATCGCTGCAGCGGTTGTATGAAGGGACAGGCATCGAGGTTGCGCTGTTGACGGGCAGCTTAACGGCTCGCCGCCGGCGTGATGTCATTGCAGGCTTGCAAATGGGACTTATTCATATCGCGGTTGGTACACATGCCCTTATTCAAGATGATGTCATGTTCCGCTCGCTTGGTCTTGTCGTTACCGATGAACAGCACCGGTTCGGAGTGAATCAGCGAAGCATTCTTCGCAGGAAGGGCTGGAGCCCAGATGTGCTGACGATGACGGCGACGCCGATACCGCGTACGCTGGCTATTACAGTATTCGGCGATATGGATGTCTCTACGATTAAGGAACGGCCGAAGGGGCGTAAGCCGATTAAGACGCATTGGACGAAGCCTTCGGCAATGGAGCGTGTGTTCGAGTTTATCGAACGTGAAGTAGCGCTTGGCCGTCAAGCCTATGTCATCTGTCCGCTAATAGAAGAATCAGAGAAGCTCGACGTTCAGAATGCGATTGAGATGCATGCAACGATTGCGATGTCGCTGCCGAAGCTGAAGGTCGGCCTATTGCATGGGCGGATGACGCCAGCAGAGAAGGACGAGGCGATGGGGGCGTTTGGCGCTAACGAGACGCAGGTGCTGGTCGCAACGACGGTCGTCGAGGTCGGCGTGGATGTACCGAACGCAACGGTGATGGTCATTATCGACGCAGAGCGGTTTGGACTATCGCAGCTCCACCAGCTGCGGGGCCGTGTGGGCCGCGGTGAGCATCAGTCGCATTGCATTCTAGTAGCAGATCCGAAGTCCGAGAATGGACGCGAGCGGATGAAAGTCATGACCGAAACGGATGATGGCTTCGAGGTTGCAAGGCGGGACCTTGAGCTGCGTGGACCTGGTGATTTCTTCGGAACGAAGCAGAGCGGTGTTCCTGACTTCAAGTTGGCTGATATGGTCGCAGATTTCGAGGTATTAGAGGAAGCTAGAGACGATGCAGCTGAATTGGCCGGGGCAGAAGATTTCTGGACGAATCCAGAGCGGGCTTCGATGCGCAGTCGATTGCTGCAGGATCCTCTATTCCAAGGCGAGCAGCTCGATTAATAATCGAAGCGTAGGTAAGCGTTCTGCCTTCGCTTCGATTTCTCCGGAATGAAGCCTACTACGCCGTTGCACGGATGGCGATAGTCGTTTCACCTTGAGAGGCAACTTCTGGGGACGAACGGCATATGTATAAGCGATTGCCACATACGGCGGTCGGTTGCCGTTCCGCCGGCTGGAGGTGTTTCCCATGAGCTATCAGAAATTCGGCATCCGGCCTGATTTGGTCGAGCGGGTTAAATTCAAAATGAAAAACCCGGTCGTCAAGGACCGGATGAAGCAAATGCTTGCGAACGTGAACAAGTTTGATCTTCAGGACCGCGCAAAGGTGCGCAAGCTGGTCAAGTCGGCTGCTGCAGCGCTATCGGAAAATTTGACGGATACACAGGAGGAGCAAATTATTACGTTCATCCTGAGTCAAAAAATCGACCCGAACAATACGTTCCATTTGTTGAAGCTATGGGCGACGTTCCGATAAGGAACAGACCAGCTGCGCGACATCGGTTGTGACAATTAGAGGCTGGCTGTTAGAATCGACAGTCGTGCCGAAGCATGAAGGCAGCACCGTTGTAAGTCGGCGGGCTGCTTTTTTGTTTAAATGAGCGAGTTGTTTTTTTGAAAATGGCCGGTGATTGCTGGTTGACGAGCCTAACGGACTGTGATAAATTTAACACACCGCATGGGAATACTAGGAATTAACTTGACAATATCCATAAGCGCTCGCTAGTAAACTGGAGGCGTATGGCATGGTTAGCAATAACCATAGCTGTGCGCCTCTTTTTGTTTTTATTTTTGGCATGCGCAAATAACGAGGTCTCGAAGCTAGTTATTTGTTCATGAAATCGATAAGACCATGATAGGAGGATACACAGATGGAATATCGCAAATTTGGCAGAACAGGATTGAAGGTTTCGGCGGTAAGCTTGGGGACGATGGCATTCGGGCGTTGGATTGATGAAGAGGCGTCTGCGACGATTCTAGATTTGGCGCTGGACAATGGCATTAATCTAGTGGACACCGCGAATGTTTATGGTGAAGGTGAATCGGAGCGAATTCTCGGCCGATTGTTGAAGGAAAGACGGCAGGATATCGTATTGGCAACGAAGGTGCATGGGCGCGTAGGACAAGGCGTGAACGACGGCGGTCAGAGCCGGTATCATATTTTCAAAGCGGTAGAGGATAGCTTGCGTCGGCTTCAAACGGATTATCTCGATTTGTATCAGGTACATCGGTTCGACCCGAATACGCCGTTGGAGGAAACGCTTCGTGCGCTGGACGATCTGGTCCGTCAGGGCAAGGTTCGCTATATCGGCGCTTCGAACTTCGCGGCTTGGCAGCTAGCGAAAGCGCATGGTATCAGCGCCTTGCATGGGTTAGAACGGTTCGAAAGTCTCCAGCCCGAGTACAGCCTCATCTCGCGTGAGATTGAGCAGGAAATCATTCCATTCGTACAGTCCGAGCAGGTAGCCGTCATCGTGTATAGTCCACTCGGCAGAGGTATATTGTCCGGCAAGTATCGTGCAGGAGAGGCACCGCCGGAGGGTTCGCGCCTAGCCGCAGGCGAGCAGCGTCTTGAGCAGCTGCTGCAGAAGAATGCGCTCACCGTCGCAGAGGCGATTCGGCCGCTTGCGGAGGAACAAGGCCTTGCGCCTGCACAATATGCGCTGTCGTGGGTGCTCAGTCGTCCGGGCATTACATCAGCTATTCTCGGCGCTTCCAAGCCGGAGCATATTACAGAAGCGGTTAAGAGCTGGCATGTGCGGCTAAGTGAGGATGACCTGAATCGCGCAGATGAAGCGCTTGCCCTAGCATTACAAGGCCGAGCAGCCGTACTTAACTGAGCAAAGACGATTAAATAACGAATTGCATACATTCTACCGTTCCAATGGGGGATATCTGGTGAAAGCGCGGATATCCTCTTTTTGATGGACGAAATGGGGGATACATGATGGCAGGTGTTCGCATCCAGCATCTGTACAAGCGATATGGCAAGGAGAAGCAGGCGGTTGTATCCGATTTTGAGCTGGAGATCAAGGATAAAGAGTTCATCGTATTCGTTGGCCCTTCCGGCTGTGGCAAATCTACAACGTTGCGAATGATTGCAGGTCTGGAGGAAGTGACGGAGGGCGAGATTTTTATCGACGATCAGCTGGTGAACAAGCTGCCGCCGAAGGATCGAGATATCTCGATGGTGTTCCAAAACTACGCGCTGTACCCGAACTTAAGCGTATACGAGAATATTGCATTTGGTCTTCGGATGCGGAAGCTGCCGAAGCATGAGATCGATCTGGCTGTTAAGCAGGCGAGCCGCGTGCTGGAGATAGAACCGTATTTGCACCGCAAGCCGAAGGATCTGTCCGGTGGTCAGCGGCAGCGCGTTGCGCTGGGACGAGCGATCGTTCGTAACCCGAAGCTGTTCTTGATGGACGAGCCGCTCTCGAATCTTGATGCGAAGCTTAGAGTGACGATGAGGATGGAAATTACGAAGCTTCATAAAAAGCTTGGTACGACGTTCATCTACGTGACGCATGATCAAATCGAAGCGATGACGATGGCCGACCGAATCGTGGTCATGAAGGGCGGCATCATCCAGCAGTGCGATACGCCGGAGCGCGTCTATTCTAAGCCTGCGAATATGTTCGTGGCGGGGTTTATCGGCTCGCCGCCGATCAATTTCATTCAAGGCCGCATTGTTGAAACGCCTATCGGGCGATTAGAATTTCAGACCAATCGATTTCAGCTCAAGGTGAATGAAGCAGAGGAGTATATTTTGCGGTCTAATAACCAAGTAAACAAGTCTATTATACTTGGAATTAGGCCGGAGAACGTGAAGCTGGAAGGGCTGTTCTCAGAGACGATTATTACCGGTATCTATCGAGACAATGAGCTGATGGGAGCTGACCGGTTCCTGTACTTGGATATCGGACAGGAGAAACCGCTCATCGCCCGGGTCGACCCGGACAATCGGTTCAATGAGAATGAGAAAGTAAAGGTAGAGCTCGATCTGTCGAAGGCGCACTTCTTCCATCAAGAGACGGGCGTACGATTGACGGAGTAATCGCCGCGTGAATTGAAGGAGGGGGTGGCAGGTCGTCATGAAGAAGAAGCAGTATTGGTTTCTCGGAACGGGTCTAGTGTTCATCGCAGCGGTGCTGTATTTGTCCATAGGGCCGAGTGGGTCTGCTAACGATGACAACGATCATATAACGGACGTCCGTTTCGAGGATTTGACCGCTAATTATGAATACGATCAAGATCCATATTACAGCGAAGCACTTGCGAAGTGGCAGGAGCAAGGGCTTAAGGATGCATCTACTACGGTACAGATTGATGGTTCTTCGCCGTCGAGCGTATCAGATGAACAAACGATTCAAACGGGCAGCTATGGCGGCAAATCCAATGTGCTCGTATGGAACACGGCCAAGTCCGGTTGGGTGGAGTATTCGTTCCAGACCTCGGAAAGTGCACTGTATGAAATTCACGCTTCCTATCTGCCGCTGAAGGAAGAGGGACGAAAGGCAGCTGTCCAGTGGGATGTGACGATAGATGGCAAACATCCATATCGAGAAGCATCCGCTATCGCGTTGTATCGAACATGGGAGGATGCGCGGCCGATCTTGACGAACAGTGACGGCGATCAGATCCGGCCTCGCTCGACCGATATTTCGGAATGGAGCGACAAGCCTTTCGTGGACTCTGGCGGTGCTTATTCAGAACCGCTGAAGTGGTACATCCCTGCTGGTAAGCATACGATTCGGCTGCAGGGTCACGAGCCGGTTGCGGTCGAGCGGCTGTCGCTCGTACCGGCTGAGAAGATTCCAAGCTATGAGGAAGTAAAGGCGAGTCAAGCAAATGTACCGGCAGCAGCAGGAGAAGCAATTACGCTGCAGGCGGAAGATTTTACGTATAAGAATGACCCTGCGATTAAGTTGTTTTCAGACAAAAATGACCGCTCCATACCGCGCTATGCAGGTCGCATTATTTATAATACGGTCGGCGGACTGCGGTGGCTGGAACAAAATCAGGAAATTACGTGGACGTTCGAAGTACCGAAGACGGGCCTCTACAAATTTGGTTTCCGCGCGCTGCAAAACACGATTGCGCAGAAAACATCGTTCCGAACGATCCGAATTGACGGCAAGGTGCCGTTCAAAGAGTTCGAGGCTTACGGGTTCCCTTATCGCGCAAGCTGGGAAGGGACGGTGCTTCAGGATGCGAATGATCAGCCGTATCTGGTGAAGCTTGAACAAGGCAAACATACGCTGTCGCTGGCGGTGACGCTGGCTCCGGTCAAATCGGCGCTGATCGATCTCGAGCGGCTCAATGCGCATCTGGATGCGATCGATTGGGATTTGCGGACGGTGACAGGTTCCAATAGCAAGAAGACGCTTGACCGTAACCGGACTTGGGATATGGAACAGGACTTCCCGGGGCTTACGGACAAAATGAAGCTTGCGGCAGACGCGATGTCTGTGCTGTCCAAGCGGCTCGTTGCCGCCAATGGCAATAAGGACTCGATCAGCCAAGGGCTCGATACGTCGGCGAAGGACCTTCGCTCGCTTCTGCGCAAGCCGGAGGAGATTCCGTACAACGTGGATGAAATCTCCTCGATGCGGGAGAAATTCGGCACCTTCATCGAGACGTTGATGAAGCAGTCGCTGCAGCTCGATGAGGTGTATATCATTCCGGCAGCAGCTCAGCCGCCGAAAATGACAGCGAACCTACTGGCAACCGTGTGGGGAAGCGTGCAAAATTTCGGCTATTCATTCGACTCCCGCGACAGTCTGCGGGACATGGATCAGACGAAGCTGAATGTCTGGGTGCAGCGCGGCCGCGACTATGTCGACCAGCTGCAGCAGTTGGCGGATGAATCGTTCACGCCGGAGACTGGCATAGAAGTGAAGGTCAATCTGCTGCCGAATCCCGAGCTGCTGCTCATGTCTAATAGCGCAGGCGTCCAGCCGGATGTGGCGCTCGGCTTGACACAGGATTTGCCGGTCAACTATGCGATACGAGGATCGCTGGTCGATCTGTCGAAGCTCGACGGCTTCAACAAGCTGTATCCGCAGTTCAGCCCTGGATCGTGGCTGCCGCTCTATTATAACGGCGGTTATTACGGGGTGCCGGAGACGCAGTCGTTCCAAGTGCTCTATTACCGGAAGGACATCTTCAAGCGGCTTGGCTTGGAAGTGCCGCAGACGTGGGAAGAGGTGTACGACCTGCTGCCGACGCTGCAGCAGAACTTCATGAACTTCTATATTAATCCGAAGGAGTTCGCGACGTACTTTTATCAGAATGGCGTCGATTTCTACGAGCCAGGCGGACTGAAGTCTGCACTTGATACGCCTGCTGCCTACAAGGCGTTCAAGCAGTGGACCGACTTATTCAACACGTATGCGATCGATCGTGAAGTATCAAGCTTCTATCAGCATTTCCGCAATGGGACGATGCCGGTTGGCATCTCGGACTACAACATGTATGTCCAGCTGTCCGCGGCTGCGCCAGAGCTGAATGGCCGATGGGGCATCGCGCTGCTGCCAGGCGTGAAGCAGACGGACGGAACCATTACGAGATGGGCTGGCGGCGGACAGCGGACAGGCGTTATTTTCGAACGGTCGAATAAGCAAGAGGAAGCATGGAAGTTTCTGCAGTGGTGGCTGTCGACAGATACGCAGGAGCAATACGGCTCCGATCTGGAAGCGATGAATGGCGTAGCCTTCCGCTGGAACACGTCGAATGTCGAGGCGTTCCGCAAGCTGCCATGGAAGCAGGAGGATGCAGACGTTATCTTAGGCCAGTGGAAATGGTACAAGGATATCCCGAACGTTCCGGGCGGTTATTTCCTCGATCGCGAGCTGGGCAATGCTTGGACCCGTTCTGTCGTTGGCACGACGAATTATATGTCCTCTCTTGAACAGGCGGCGCGGGACATTAATCGCGAGCTTCTGCGCAAGCAGCAGGAGTTCGGCTTTGCAGACAAGCTTGGACACACCTTGAAGAAGCTGGATATACCTGTCGTAGATCGGCCTTGGGAAGGGATGGATGGAAGTGAGTAGGCTGTGGTCGTTTCGAACGTCGTATCTGTTTATTGCACCGTTCTTGATATGCTTCACGCTGTTCATCGTCATTCCGATTATTGCCGCTGTGGGCTTAAGCTTTACGTACTACAACGGCATTGAGCGGCCGCGTTTTATCGGGTGGAGCAACTTTCAATATTTGATCTCGCAGGACCTGTTGTTTCTGAAATATGCGATCCCGAACACGTTCAAGTTCGCGATTATCGTTGGACCAGGGGGCTATGCAGCGGCATTCCTGCTGGCATGGCTCATCTCCAAGCTGCGCGGCAGCGTACGCAAATGGGTGGCGCTTGCGATGTACACGCCGTCGCTCACGATCGGCATTGCGATGACGATCATCTGGCTGCCGTTGCTGTCGGGCGACCGAATCGGTTATCTCAACAGCATCTTACTGAAGCTCGGATTGATCGATGTGCCGAAGCTGTGGGTGACGAATCCTGATCTGCTCATGAACTCGATGATCGCCGTTACGTTGTGGTCGAGCATGGGGGTTGGCTTCCTGGCTATGCTGGCCGGCATTCTCAACGTCGATACGACGCTGTATGAGGCAGGCAAAATCGACGGCATCCGCAACAGCCTGCAGGAGCTGTGGTTTCTGACGATTCCTTCGATGAAGCCGCAGATGCTGTTCGGCGCCGTTATGGCCATCGTCACGACCTTCAAGACGGGATCGATCGGCGTTCAGCTGTCAGGGCAGAACCCGACGCCGTCGTATGCGGGTCACCTGATCGTCAACCATATCGATGACTACGGATTTATCCGGTTTGAAATGGGCTATGCGGCAGCGATATCCGTCTTCCTGCTCATCGTCATGTACGGAGCCAACAAGCTTAGCTGGAGCTTGTTTGGTTCGAAGGAGGAATGAGCTTGTGAGATCGTCCAATCTAGTCGCGCGAATCAGCTTCAACACCTTCATGCTCGCTTTATCGGTGTTTATGATTTTGCCGATCATTTATATTTTCAACCATGCGTTCAAGCCGTACCATGAGCTGTTCGTTTACCCGCCGACGTTCTTCGTGAAGGAGCCGAACGTGCAAAACTTCGTTGAACTGTTCTGGGTGACGGCGAATTCGATCGTGCCGGTGACGCGGTATTTGTTCAACAGCGTGGTCATCTCGGGGCTCAGCGTACTCGGTGTAACGATCGTTAGTGCGTTATGTGCATACCCGCTGTCGAAGCATCCTTTTCCGGGCAAAAAGTTCATCTTCTCCACGATTATTCTGATGCTTATGTTCACGCCGGAAATCGTGCAAATTCCGCGTTATCTCGTCGTCAGCGAGCTCGGCATTATGAATACGTATTGGGGGCATCTGCTGCCGATTCTCGCATCGCCGGTTGCGGTGTTCCTGCTCAAGCAATTCATCGATCAAATTCCGGACTCGTTGATCGAGGCTTCGAAGATTGACGGTGCGAATGAGGTGGTTACATTCGTACGAATTGTCATTCCGATGTGTATGCCTGCAATTGCCACCGTCGCGATTCTGGCCTTTCAGAACTCGTGGGGCAATATCGAGACGTCGACGTTGTTCATGCAGGATGATGAGATGAAAAATTTCCCGTACTTCCTCTCGACGCTCACGAACAATCTGGCGAATAACGTGGCACGGCAGGGGGCGGCGGCGGTCGCTGCGCTTATCATGCTTATTCCGAACTTGATCTTCTTCATCATTCTACAGAGCAAGGTCATCTCTACGATGGCGCATTCCGGCATCAAATAATGGGGGGAGTCTGTTTGAATACCCAATGGCTGCGGATCGTGTCCGCCCTGGCTCTCCTGCTCACTTCGACCATTCTCGCCCTGCCTGGCTCTGGCTCGCGCGCCTTCGCCTCGCAGCTGCCTTATGAAACGTATTATAAGGACGGCTTCGGCCAGCTCGTGAAGACGCAGGCAGCGTACTTGCCAGCGGGCGTTCTTGGTTATAATCTGGCGACTGCTGATGCGGCCGCAGTCAGCAGCGGAACAACTGCGACGACGAAGCTGCCGCTTAATCAGCCGAAGGATCTGTTCGTCGATGAGCAGGACAATATTTATATCGCCGATACAGGCAACAATCGAATCGTTCAGCTGGATTCAACTGGACAGTTCGTTCGGGAACTAACCGTTCCAGACAGTCCGCTCAAGAAGCCAAGCGGCGTGTTCGTCAATAAGGAAGGGAACATTTACGTTGCGGATACAGGCAATAACCGGGTCGTGACGCTGGATGCCCAAGGCAGACTGCTGAAGTCGCTCGATCGTCCGAAGTCCTCGTACCTCCCCGCTTCCTTCAAGTATGATCCGATTAATCTGATCGTGGACAAAAGGGGCTTCATCTACGTCACGACGCTTGGCGCATATCAGGGGCTTGTCGAGCTCGATCCGGACGGTAATTTCATCGGCTTCTTCGGACCGAACCGCGTCAAGTTCTCGGTATTCGATTCGTTCAAGCGGTTCGTCTACACGCGTGAAATGTATCAACGCGAGCTGAAGAAGCTGCCAGGCGCAATCGCGAATTCGACGATTGACCGCGAAGGCTTCATCTATACCGTCACGAAGGAAATTCAGACGAACCAGATCAAGAAGCTGAACATCGCGGGTCTCGACCAATTGCCGGGCAAGAGCGATTTTGCTTCGCTGCAGAGCGGACGGTCGTTCGGGGAACTGCTGCACTGGCAGCGGGATCTCAGCCCGCAGCTGAATGACATTACGGTCGATAATGACGGCAATATTACGGTAGTCGATTCCATATGGAATACGATCAGCCAATATGACCGCAGCGGCAATCTATTGTTCTTCTGGAGCAGCGATACGATTACCGCGACATCCAAGACGGGTGTCGTGAAGACGCCGGCTGCAATCGCGAACAATTCGAAGAACGAGCTGCTCATTCTCGACGGCACGAACAATCTCATTCAAGTGCTGCGGCCTTCAGCGTTCGGCAGCCTCGTACATGAAGCGAATGCGCTGACGCAGGAGGGCAAGTACGTGGAGAGCGAGCCGCTCTGGAACGAGGTCAGAAGGCTAAATGCGCAGTATTCACCTGCATTGATCGGTTTGGCGAAGGCGGCCTACAAGCAGGAGGACTACCAACGCGCTCAGCAGTTGTTCTATGAAGCGGGCGTTATTGGCGGCTATTCGGAATCGTTCTGGCAAAATCGGCTGGCGTGGTTCCAACGGCATTTTGGGCTGTTTATGAACATCGTTATTGCTGTTGGCGTTGTATTGCTCCTATGGGGTAAGCTCAAGCATCGACTGAGATTCGCTTCAGGCTGGTCGCTGCCCGTGCCATCGGAGCATTCGCTGGCAAGCAGACTGCGTCATCTATTCGTGTTGATTAAGCAGCCGGTCGACGGATTTTACTCTATTCGTTACGAAGGCAAAGCGAGCCTGGCGAGCAGCTTGATCATACTCGCAGCTGCGATTGCCGCATTTGGTTACATGGAAGCGGGAACGAGCTTTGTTTTCAACCCGAAGGTGCAGATCGGCATCGATCTTGTTCCATTGACGGTGCAGTTCATCGGCATATGGGTGGGATGGGTAGTATCGAACTATCTAATCAGCTCGCTGCTTCGTGGTGAGGGACGGTTCAAGGACGTATTATACGGCAGTTCTTATGCCTTATTTCCTATTATCCTCATTGGAATACCTGTCACATTGTTGTCCCGAGCAATGACATTGGATGAACTGTCGATCTTTCATTTCTTGAAGCTGGCCATTGTGCTCTGGACGGCGCTGCTGTTCATCTGGATGGTGCAGGGCATACACAATTACACGTTCATCGAAGCGATCTTCGTCATTGTGCTGTCGCTCATCGCGCTGACGATTATCGTCATTCTGATCTTTATTCTGATCAGTCTGAGCAACGAGCTGATCAACTTCATTAATTCCTTGTATCAGGAGGTGATTATCCGATGAGCAAACGCAGATGGAATGGATGGCTCATAGCTCGATTGGTGCTTTCCACGGCTGTGCTGCTGGTCATGGGATGGATTACGCTGCTGATCTGGAATCCCTGGGGAGACGATGTGGAGCAAAAGGTGGATGCTGCTGCGCTGTTCAATACGGCCGAGCATGTCCCTTACAAGGCAGGGCTGCCGAATGAGCAGGGCTTTCAGCTGTTCGCCGAGTCGGATCGGTTGAAGCTGCTGGTCGATCCAGCTACGGCGCATTTCCAAGTCGTCATGAAGGATACGGGGAAAGTGTGGCGCTCCTACCCAGACCCGACGCATTGGAAGGATGAGAAGGCGACCGGCACTTGGAAAAATCAACTGACTTCGCCCATTATCATCGAGTACGTCAATGCGAACAACTACAAGGCGTCATCGGTATCGAATGGGTTAATTGAGAACCAAGGATACTTGGAGGATTTCAAACAGACCGAGAAAGGCTTTACGGTCACGTTCGCTTTTCCCAAGATCCAATTCAAAATCCCGATCGAAGTCGAGCTGGATAACGACTATGTAGAAACTCGAATCAAAGATGCCGGCATCGTCGAAGGCAGCTTAAGCCTGCTGAACGTTAAGCTGTATCCGTTGTTTGGCGCGGAGCCGTCTGTCGGCCAGGATGGTTATATCGTACTCCCAGACGGTTCGGGATCGCTCATCCAATTCCAGCAGGATCGTACGATGCAGCAGCTGACGTACAACGAAAGCGTCTACGGACCGGATGCATCCTATTACTATGAATACACCGATAGGCAGCGGATCGCGATGCCGGTATATGGGCTTAAATCTGGTGATCAAGCGTTCATCGCGATTCTGACGCAAGGCGAATCGTTCGCGAACGTCTTCGCCGCGCCTTCCGGCTCGATAGGCAGCTCCAACTGGGTGACGGCAGAGTGGCAGTATCGGAAGCGCTTCTATCAAAGCGTTAGCAAAAGCACGGGCGAAGGCTTCTACACGTACAGCGGCGATCGGTTCAACACCGATACGCGTGCGACTCGGTACTATTTGCTCGGGACGGAGCAGAGTGATTACACAGGCATGGCTGCCGCCTATCGAAACTACTTGATCAACGAGCGGGGGGTGAAGCCGATCCAATCGCCGAGAAAGGATATTCCGTTCTTCCTCGATCTCGTTGGCGCTGACATTGAGAAGGGGCTCTTCTTCGATTCCTATCTGAAAGCAACATCGACCGACGATGCGAAATCCATCGTCAGCCGATTGTATGACAGCGGCATTAAAAATCAGCAGGTGCTGTTCGCCGGCTGGCAGCAGGACGGCTACAGCACGCATGGCGGCTACTTCCCGGTCGATAAGCGGATTGGCGGCAATGAGGGGATGAAGTCGTTCATCACATTCGCGCATTCGCTTGATATTCCGGTTTATCTGACAGCTAATTATACGCTCAATACGAATGGCGACGATGGCTTCTGGTGGCGGAGAGACGGCCTGCGCAATATGGCGGGCACCGTACTGGAATATAAGCCGAAGAATCATGATCAGGATGCCAGTGATTATGTAAGCCCAGGGTTCTATAAGAAGGTCGTGGAGTCTGATCTGAAGAACTTCAAAGCGCTGGGCGCAGATGGCATCGATTTCGAGGACGGCATTACGCAGCAGGTGAATACGGACTACAACTCTCGCTATCGCGCTAGCCGCGGTGATGTGGTCGATATTCAGCAGCAAATTGTGCAAGAGACGAAGGAGCAGCTAGGCTCCGTCGCTGCGAGCAATGCGAATTTCTATGCATTGGATCAGCTGGATCATATCCATCGTCTTGCGAGTGATTACTCGTATGATGTGTTCGTGACGGAATCGATTCCTTTTGCCCAGATTGTGCTGCATGGGCTCAAGACGTACACGCTTGAATGGTCGAACCTGCGTGACGAGTGGGACGATGAGTTTCTGCGCAGCATCGAGTTCGGCGCATACCCGACGTATGTGCTGAGCGGCGACCATGCAGATGATCTCAGACGTTCTTATTCTTTGTGGTATTACAGCCTGAATGTGAACGATTGGATCGACCGAATCCAGGAGGAGTATGCGAAGGCGAATGCCGCGCTTGCGCCTGTGCAGGATCGGTTTATTACCGCTCACCGCACGCTTGCTCCGGGGGTTAAGGAGACGGTGTACGATGGCGGCTATCGCATTATCGTCAACTACAACGAGACGGACTATGCCAAGGATGGTCTGGTCGTACCCGCTAACAACTATGTCGTCAGAGAAGGGGGCACACAGCCATGAAACTAGGCCGCAGACTAGAAGCACAGACGCTGCGCAAGCTGGAAGGCTCCTTGTTCATTGCGCCATGGGTGTTCGGCTTCCTGACCTTCGTCGCGTTCCCGCTTGGCTTCTCGCTCTACATGAGCTTTCATCAGGTCAAAATCACGGTAAACAGCGTGCAGTATACGTTCATCGGCTTCAAGCACTACCGTGAAATATTAATAGCGAACGGCAGCCTTCTCTATGAGGAGCTGTTCCCGTTCTTGCGCGAATCTGCCATGATGATTCCGATCATTCTTGTTTTCTCGCTGCTGATCGCGATCCTGCTCAATTTGAAGTTTCCGGGCCGGACGCTGTTTCGGGTTATTTTCTTCCTGCCGGTCATCTTCTCTTCGGGTCAGATCGTCCAGGAGTTTATTGCACAGGGGGAAGGCTCGCTCAGCATTATGGAGACGCTGCGGATCGATTACTATTTGCAGGAATACGTTCCTGGCGCATGGGCGGCACCGATTCAGAAGGTCATGGGTTCTTTCGTACTGGTGCTGTGGTATTCCGGTGTGCAGATTCTGATCTTCTTGGCGGGGCGTCAGACCTTGCCGGCTGCTGTGTATGAAGCATCCCGGATTGACGGATCAGGACCTTGGAGCACGTTCTGGAAAATAACGCTGCCGGGACTCGTGCCCTATATTTTCCTCAATCTGATGTACACCGTCGTAGATCTGTTCACCTTCCCGTCCAATCCGATCGTCAGCCGGGTCAATACGACCAACTACGGCAGCTCGAGCGCGCTCGCTTGGATTTATTTCACGATCATTCTGGTGTTCGTGCTGCTGACGCTGCTGCTGTACAGCCGCGTGGACAAATCGTTGTCAGGCAGCAAGAAGTAACCGCTCGTTAAGAAAGAGGTGAGAACAAGATGGGATTCTTAGATAGAGTCAGCGTGCCGCTTGAGCGGATGAATCGCGTCCCGAAGCTGCGAGGCAAGCTGGATGATCTGCAGCGCAATCGGAAGCTTCGCAGCAACCTGGAGCTGCTGCGATATCGGGTGCTCGGCACGGAAATCGATAAAGGGCTGCTGTTCAAGGCAGCTGTCTATATCATTCTGATCAACGTGGCCTTCATCTACCTGAAGCCGATTCTGTACATGATGACGACGATGGTGAAGGATGCGCGCAATATTCTTGATCCTTCTGTCATTTGGGTGCCGAAGTCGATTTATTGGGGGCATCTGAAGGAAGCGGCCGATATGCTGCATTACGGGAAGAGCTTCCTAATCAGCCTGTCGCTCGCTTCATCAGTGGCTGTCCTGCAGGTATTCTCCTGCGCGATAGCGGGTTACGCGTTCGCGCGGCTGGACTTCCCATTCAAGAAGCTGTGGGGCGCGCTGCTGCTGTTTACGTTCATCATGCCGCCGCAGATCACGATCCTGCCGTCGATCATGCTGTTCAAGAGCTTCGGCTGGCTGAATACATTCCTGCCCATGGTAGTGCCGGCGCTGTTCGGTCATGGGCTGAAGGGGGCATTGTTCGTCATTATTTATCGGTCTTTCTATTCGACGCTCCCGAAGGAGCTCGACGAAGCGGCACGGATGGACGGAGCGGGTCCGTTCCGCATGTTCTTCCGCGTCATGTTCCCGATCGCCCGCTCGGCAACGGTTGTTGTCGTGTTGTTCTCGTTCGTGTGGAACTGGAACGACTTCTACTTCCCTTCGCTCTATATGTTCACGGCTGAGCATGTGCCGCTGTCGATTACGCTTGCCCGGATGGCAGGGGAAATGAAGACCGCAGAAGGGGCAGGCGAGCTGACAGTATACGCGGAGGCGATCAAGATGGCGGCGTCGTTCCTGATCATTATGCCGCTGCTCTTTGTCTATTTGTTCGCGCAGCGCTGGTTTATCGAAGGGGTTGAACGATCAGGGCTTGTGGAGTAACGATCGAATGATTGCGCTGAAAAAAGTTCGGTTGAATCGGTTGACAGTTTTGGTTGATCCGTGGTAGATTCATATCCAATACGATATATCGTATTAAGTTCATAAGAATTGTCGGTATTAATCAACCGGATAGCCGGAGATTGCCTTAGGGGCATCTCCGGCTATTTTTATTTGCTTGAGAGAAAAGGGAGGGGATCACGATGAGTCAGCATGAGCGCAAGCTGCATTTGAATGCTTTTCTAGCTGCTACCGGCCATCATGAGGCATCATGGCGGCATGAAGATACGCACCCTGAGCGTGGCGTTGATATCCAGCACTACATCGAGTTGGCGCGCATTGCTGAGCGGGGGCTGCTCGACTCCGTGTTTCTGGCAGATGGGTATTGGGCGCATTCAGGTGCGCTGGAGCCATTCACGCTGCTGGCAGCCATTGCTTCGGTCACGAAGCATATCGGTCTTATTGCTACCGTGGAGACGACTTATAATCAACCGTTTCATGTTGCACGCAAATTCGCCTCTCTTGATCATATCAGCAAGGGCAGAGCGGGTTGGAATATCGTCACTGGCGCTGGCCCTGCTGCTGCGCATTTCAGTAAGGAGCAGCATCCGGTCCATCATGAGCGGTATGAATCGGCGGAGGAGTTCGTGGAGATCGTCAAACGGCTGTGGGACAGCTGGGAGGATGATGCCGTCCGCAATGACAAGGCGAGCGGTGTGCTGTACGACGATTCGAAGATCCATACGATCGATTGGCAGTCGGAGCGATACGCCGTGAAGGGGCCGCTCAACATCGCTCGTCCGGTGCAGGGCTATCCGGTGCTCGTCCAAGCAGGCTCCTCTGAGACGGGCAAGGAATTCGCTGCGCGATTCGCAGAGGTCATCTTCACGGCTCAGCTCACAATCGAGGAAGCCCGCGACTTCTACCGGGATGTAAAGGCGAGGCTGCCTCGCTACGATCGTACCGCAGATCAGCTGCAAATCCTGCCGGGCTTAAGCCCGATTCTCGCGGATTCGGAAGCGGAGGCGAAGGAGCTTGAGCAGGAGCTGTGGCGGCTGACAGATCATCAAGGGGCGATCAAGCGGCTGTCGGCGCAGCTGGGCGTCGATCTATCGAATCATTCGCTTGATGAACCGCTCACCGTAGAAGGTATCCTGACCAATGAACAAGTAACCGGCATGAAGAGCCGCCATCAGCTCATTGTTGATCTGATCGAGCGCGAGAAGCCGACGCTGCGTCAGGTGGTGAACAAGCTGGCAGGCGCGAGAGGTCACTTTACCTTCACCGGTACGCCGCTGCAGCTGGCGGACACGATCGAGCTGTGGTTCAAGACTGGCGCTTCGGACGGCTTCAACATTATGCCGCAAATTTACCCGAGTGGTCTGGAACGGTTCGTCGAGCAAGTCATTCCTGAGCTTCAGAACCGCGGCTTATTCCGTACCGCTTACGAGGATTCTACGCTGCGAGGCAATCTGGGGCTGGCACGCCCTGCGAACAGCCTGCTGGCGAATAAATTCAATCAAGAGGTGGTTTAGCAATGAGCAAATCGAATCGCAAAGTGCATCTGAACGTGTTTCTCCGCGCAACGGGTCATCATGCAGGCGCATGGCGCCACCCTGATTCCCATCCTGAGCTTGAGCTCGATATCGAGTATCTCGCCAAGCTGGCGCAGATCGCTGAGCGAGGCAAGCTCGACTCCGTATTTCTTGCCGATGGTTATGCGGGAGGAGGCAGCAAGCTGGAGCCCTTCACGCTGCTGTCTGCGCTTGCGACGGTCACGAAGAACATCGGCCTGATCGCGACGGTCGGCACGGTCTACAATGAGCCCTTCCATGTGGCGCGGCAATTCGCCTCGCTCGACCATATTAGCGGCGGCAGAGCCGGCTGGAATATCGTCACCGGCGCAGGCTCGGCTGCACATAACTTCAGCCGCGACGAGCATCCCGAGCATGCGCATCGCTACGAAACAGGCGAAGAGTTCGTGGAGGTTGTGAAGCAGCTGTGGGACAGCTGGGAGGATGACGCGCTTTTGTACGACAAGCAGGGCGGCAAGCTGGTCGATGCGAACAAAGTGCACGAGATTAACTTCAAGGGTCGGACCTATTCGGTCAAAGGGCCGCTGAACATTCCGCGGCCGCCGCAAGGTTATCCGGTGCTGGTGCAAGCCGGCTCGTCCGAGCTTGGCAAGGAGCTGGCGGCGAAGACGGCCGAAGTTATTTTCACGGCGCAGCAAACGTTTGACGCGGGCCGAGAATTTTACAGCGATGTGAAATCACGACTTGCTCGCTATGGCCGGACGGCGGATGAGCTCGTCATTCTGCCAGGGCTTGCACCAATCGTCGCCGATACGGAGGCGGAAGCACGCGATATCGAAGAAGAGCTGCACAGCTACGTAGATACGAAGCGGGCGCTTGAGAATTTGTCCGAACGGTTCACCGTCAATCTGAACGATTACGATCTGGATGATCTTGTCCCGCTCGACAAAGCGAAGCCATCCGAGGCGTTCAACGGCATTCGCAGCCGACAAGAGGTCATTATCGATGCGGCTCGCCGCGAGAGCTTTACGATTCGCCAGCTGCTCTATCGCAGCAACGGCGGGCACGGTCATATTACGTTTACCGGCTCGGTGCTTCAAACGGCCGATCTCATTGAGAAATGGTTCAACAATCAGGCAGCCGATGGCTTCAACGTACTGCCCCAGCTGTTCCCGACGGGACTCGAGACATTCGTCGACAAGGTTATTCCAGAGCTTCAGAACCGCGGGTTGTTCCGTACGGAATATGAAGGCACGACGCTGCGCGAGAGCTTGGGACTTCAGCGGCGGGCGAATGTTCGCCATCAATTAAGCAGTTAATAGACGGTTCAGGAGTGGATGCCATATGAGGACAAAAATAAGCGCATTGTTGGTCACTGTACTGTTCGCAACGGTGCTGACGGCGTGCGGCGGTTCGAATAAGGAGACAAGCGCGGGGACGGATTCTGGCAGTGCGTCAGCTTCGTCGGGCGATACAAGCGGCGGAACGGCAGAACAGGCCGATTTCAAGAAGCTCGGTGACGAGCCGCTTAAGCTGACCTTCTATAGCACGGGTGCTACGTTCACAGATACCGAATTCAACACGCTCATTGCGGACCCGATCCATAAGAAATATCCGAATGTGACGATCGAGCGGATTACGCCAGCAGCGACAACAACGC
The DNA here is from genome assembly GCF_003182255.1 of Paenibacillus cellulosilyticus. GTDB lineage: Bacteria > Bacillota > Bacilli > Paenibacillales > Paenibacillaceae > Paenibacillus_T > Paenibacillus_T cellulosilyticus. The sequence goes on from NZ_QGTQ01000003.1 coordinate 154,580, forward strand.
CGGAGGAAGTATTGTCGACACATGTGCCGGACATTATCTTTGGCAGCGTGCAGCAGCGTGTCATCCGAACTGGCGTCTATCAGGATTTGCGCGAGCTGATCAAGAAGCACAACTTCGATCTGAGTCGATTGAAGCCGATCGGTATTAACTACATCAAGGAAATTACGAAGGGCGATGGCGATGCGATTCTCGCGCTGCCGTTCAATATCAATCAGCACATTATGTATTACAACAAGGACATCTTCGATAAGTTCGGTGTCCCGTATCCGACGGACAAGCAGTTGACGTGGGATGAAGCGGTCGAGCTTGGCGCGAAGCTGACGCGCACCGAGAATGGCGTTAATTACATCGGTCTTGCGGTGGATAATCTGACCGGTCTGTCCAAGTCGCTCGGATTGCCATATTTGGATCGGGAGACAGGACAAGCGGCACTCGATACACCGGATTGGCTGCGCGTGTTCGAGCTGCAGAAGAAAATATTCGAAACGCCGGGCTATATTACGCCGGATGGAACCTGGAACTGGACACGGGATCACTTTATGAAGGATCAGAACATTGCGATGCGCGTATCTTGGCTCGCTAACATGGTCGGACCGCTGGAGGAGCTGCGCCAGCAGGGGGTTGAGTTCAACTGGGATATAGCGCCAGCGCCGACCTTCAGCGATCATCTCGGACAGACGAGGGAAGCGCAAATTCACGCCATTGCCATCAACAGCCAAAGTCCGCATAAGGACGAGGCTTTCCAAGTCATCGCTGAGATTCTGTCCGATGATGGCCAACGTATTATCGCTAGGAATGGCCGCGTGCCTGCTATCATTAATCCGGACCTCGAGAAGGAATATGGCGCAGACATCCCGGTGCTGCAAGGGAAGACGGTTCAAAACGTCTTTATCGGAGAACCGCTGCAGGAGCACTTCATTCATCCTTATGAATCGGAAATTTCGAAACGTTTGACGGAAGCAGCGGAGGATTTGGCGATTCACGGCTTAGATGTCAACTCGGCGATTCGGAAGGCGACGGACGCGATCAACAAGGATGTCGAGACATTGAAGACGACAATCGGGCAGTAGGTTGGATCGTCGACGGAGATGACGAAGCAATTAATGAGGAAGTTCAATGGCAAGGAGTGATTAGAGCCATGAGTAATAAGCATAGACAGTTGAATCTGAATGCTTTCCTGTACGGGACCGGCCACCACGAGGCATCGTGGCGGCTTCCCGAAACCTCGCCGGAGCGCAGTCTGGACTTCGAGCATGTGCTTCGAATCGTACAGACGGCTGAGCGCGGCTTGCTGGATTCCGTGTTTCTCGCGGATGGCTATTCTGGCCGCTCCAACAAGCTGGAGCCGTTCACGCAGCTGGCTGCTTTGGCAAGCCGGACGAAGCATATTGGCCTTATCGCGACGGTTGGCACGACGTACAACGAGCCGTTCCATGTGGCGCGTAAGTTCGCTTCGCTGGACCATATCAGCAAAGGCCGCGCGGGGTGGAATATCGTGACGGGCTCTGGTTCGGCGGCGGAAAACTTCAGTCGGGAGGAGCATCCTGAGCATTCGCTGCGATACGAAGAGGCGGACGAATTCGTTGAAGTGGTGAAGCAGCTGTGGGACAGCTGGGAGGATGATGCGGTGCTCAATGATAAAGCCTCTGGCACGCGCATCGAACGCAGCAAGGTCCACAAGATTGATTACAAGGGCAGCTATTACAGTGTTCAAGGACCGCTCAATATTGCCCGGCCGCCGCAAGGCTATCCGGTGCTCGTCCAGGCAGGCTCCTCCGAGAGCGGCCGAGAGTTCGCGGCCAAGGTCGCAGAGGTGATCTTCACCGCGCATCAAAGCATTGGAAGCGCGCAGGCGTTTTATTCCGATGTGAAATCGAGGCTGGCCAAATACGGCCGGACACCGGATCAGCTTAAGATTTTGCCGGGCATAAGCCCGATTCTGGCCGATACGGTGGAGGAAGCGAAGGAGATCGAGAATCAGCTGTTCGAGTTCGTGAACAAGGAAGGCGCCATTAAGCGTTTGTCGGAACGGCTAGGTATCGACCTATCCGATTATCCGCTGGATAAACCGCTGTCGCTGGAGGGTGTACGCCAAACGGATGATGTGAACGGCAATAAGAGCCGCCATCAGCTCATTCTCGATCTCATAGAAGACGAAAGTCTGACGCTGAAGCAGCTTGTGAATCGACTGGCTGGCGCGCGTGGTCATTTCACATTCACAGGTACGCCGCTGCAGCTAGCGGACGTCATCGAAACTTGGTTCCTGAATGGTGCGGCGGACGGCTTCAATGTGATGCCGCAGATTTATCCGAGCGGGCTGGAAGTGTTCGTCGACAAGGTTATTCCAGAGCTGCAGAACCGCGGAATGTTCCGAACCGCCTATGAAGGCCATACGCTGCGGGACAACTTAGGCTTGGCACGGCCGGCGAATGAGCGCCATCGGGCTCATGCCGTGAATGAATCGATAGGTTAAAACTGTGCTGTTATTACACTAGAGGAGAGATTACATCGTGAAAAAACTTACACTAAGCGCCATCGTACTGCTGCTCGTCATGCTGACGGCAGCATGCGGTAACAGCGGAGGTGATGGGAAGGGCGGCGAGAGCAAGACGGAATCATCTTCCGCGAATGCTGCCCAAACGGATTCTAGCAAGGAGGATGCCGCCCCAACTGCTGAAGCGGAGCAGGCGGATTTCAAGAGGTTGGGCGATGAGCCGTTAACGCTGTCGTTCTACAGCACAAGTGGTACGTTCCCGGATACTGAGTTCAAGACGCTCATTGCCGACCCCATCCATAAGAAATATCCGAACGTGACGATTGAGCGCATTACGCCAGCGGCGGATACGACAGTGGAGGAGGTGCTGTCCACTCATACGCCAGACATTATTTATTCGTCTTCCACAACGCATCAGGAAGTCATTCGGACAGGCGCTTATGAGGATTTGCGTGAGCTGATCAAGCGTCACAACTTCGATGTGACGCGGATCAAGCCGATTCTGTGGAACTACATCACGGAGATCACGAAGGGCAAAGGCGACCAGATTTATGCGATTCCATTCAACTCCAATCAGCATGTGCTCTACTATAACAAAGATATTTTCGATAAATTCGGCGTTGAATATCCAACGGATGAGCAGCAGACATGGGATCAGATCCTCGAGATTGCCAAGAAATTGACGCGTACCGAGAACGGCGTTCACTATATCGGCTTGTCCGTTGACAATCTGACGGGTCTTGCCAAAGGATTAGGTCTGCCTATTCTCGATCACGAGACCGGCAATGCAGCGCTGGATACGCCTGAATGGCATCGTATCTTCGAGCTGAATAAGCAGATTTTCGAAATCCCTGGCTATATAACGCCAGAGGGGACGTGGAACTGGGGCCGCGATCAGTTCATGAAGGATCAGGTCGTTGCGATGCGCGTCACGTGGCTGGCAAACATGGTCGGACCGCTGGAGGAGCTTCGACAGCAGGGCGTAGAGTTCAACTGGGACATTGCGCCGGCGCCAAACTTCGAGGATCAGCTGGGCAAGACGCGGGAGGCACAAGTCCATACGCTGTCCGTGAACAGCCAGAGCAAGCATAAGGATGAGGCTTTCCAGGTTATCGCCGAGATCTTGTCGGATGATGGCCAGCGCATTCTCGCAAGAAACGGTCGTATTCCTGCGATTACTAATCCAGATCTGGAGAAGGAATACGGCCTCGACATTCCAGTGCTGCAGGGTAAGAAGGTTCAGAACGTGTTCATCGGAACACCACTGCAGGAGCATTACTTCCATCCATTCGAGACGAGTATCTCGAGTAGACTAACCGAGGCCGCCGAGGATCTAGCAGTCAACGGATTGGATGTCAACTCCGTCATTCGCAAGACGTCTGATGCGATCAACAAAGATGTTGAGACGCTGCGGACGACATATGGAGATCAATAACCGACAGGAGGCGGGCAGAGGAGGCGTTTCGAGCGCCCCCTCGGTCTCGCTTACCCGCGCTCATAAGGAGAGTTACGATGAACGATACAATCGCATTGTTGCAGAACCACCGTTCCATCCGCAAGTTCAAGGATACAGTCATTCCGGAGGAGCAGATCAAGCAGATTGTGCTCTCCGGACAGGCGGCATCGACGTCCTCCAATATTCAAGCGTACAGCGTCGTCGTCGTGAAGGACCCGGTGAAGAAGCAGAAGCTGTCCGAGCTGTCCGGCAATCAACAACAAATAGTGGAGAGTCCGGTATTCCTGATCTGGTTGGCGGATTTGAACAAAATTCAAACGGCAATTCGGCTGCACGAGGACGTGGAGCTGAAGCAAAATGTCGAGACGTTCCTGCTCGGCACGATCGATGCGACGCTCGCAGCTCAGAACGCTGCAATAGCAGCCGAATCGCTCGGATATGGCATCGTCTATATTGGCGGTATTCGCAACAATCCGCAGCAGGTGACGGAGCTGCTCGAACTTCCGCCGCTTGTGTATCCCGTGTTTGGCTTGAGCATCGGTGTTCCCGATCAGGAGCCTGATCTTCGTCCGCGTCAACCGCTTGAGGCGGTCTATCACGAGGAGACTTATCACAATGAGCGGGTGGTTAGCGCTATTCGTGACTACGATGAAGTTACTCGCCACTACTATGCTACGCGCAAGGGCGGCGTTGGCAGAGGCGGTGAGCAGGAGACGATCTGGTCCCGCGAGATGCTCCGACGTTTCAATTCCGATAGGCAGCGCGGTCATTTGCACGGCTTCCTGACCGACCGAGGCTTCGAGCTGAAATAATCGACCATTCAAATGATGAGGAAAGACGAGGTGTCTCGCTTGAGTTTAAGTCATCCACAACAGGCGAAAAAGGCGCATTTTAATGCATTTATGAGAGGCTCCGGGCATCATTCTGCTGCTTGGAAGCATCCCGATTCCAATCCGAAGGAGGATCTGGATCTCGACTACTACGCGAAAATTGCGCAGATTGCAGAACGTGGCTTGTTCGATTCGCTGTTCATGGCGGATAACTATTCGGGCTTGGGCCGGCGGCTGGAGCCATTCACGCTGCTGTCTGCGCTCGCGGCGCTGACGAAGCATGTTGGTTTTATCGCGACGGTCAGCACGACGTATAACGATCCGTATCATGTCGCTCGGAAGTTCGCTTCGCTGGATCATATCAGCAAAGGCCGAGCGGCATGGAACATCGTCACCGGTCATTCCAAGGAGGATGCTGAGAACCTCAGCAGACTTGAGCATCCCGATGTTGCGAAGCGCTATGAGATCGGCGACGAGTTCGTCGAAGTGACGAAGCAGCTGTGGGACAGCTGGGAGGAAGACGCACTAATCTATGACCGTGATACTGGCATTGCGCTTGATTCGAGCAAGGTGTACGAGATCAAGTTCCAAGGTCAGTATTACAACGTAAAAGGACCACTGAACATCCCGAGACCGCCGCAAGGCTATCCGGTGCTCGTACAAGCGGGATCATCCGAGAATGGTAAGGAGCTCGCTGCGAAGACAGCTGAGGTCATCTTTACCGCTCAGCAGACGCTTGGCGCTGCGCAGGAATTTTACTCGGATGTCAAAGGCCGCTTATCCAGGTATGGCCGTACGCCAGACCAGCTCCTCATCATGCCGGGCCTAAGCCCGATCGTAGCCGATACGGAGGCCGAGGCGAGAGACATTGAGGACGAGTTCAACGCACTGCTCAATCCGAAGCAGGCGCTGAAGCGGCTGTCGAACTATTTTACAGTCGACCTGACCGAGTATTCGCTCGACAGCCTCGTACCCGTCGACAAGGCGAAGCCGTATGGCACGATCACAACGGGTATTACAAGCCGCCAAGAGGTTGTCGTTGACGCCGCGAAGCGGGACAACATGACGATCCGGCAGTTTCTCGCAAGAAGCGCGGCTGCCCACGGTCATGTCTCGTTCACCGGCTCCGTCATCCAGACGGCTGATTTCATCGAGAAATGGATTCGCAACAACGGCGCCGACGGCTTCAACATTCTCCCGCACATCTATTACACAGGACTGGAGACGTTCGTCGACAAAGTCGTTCCCGAGCTCCAAAACCGCGGCCTTTTTCGCACGGCCTACGAGGGCACCACACTCCGCGAAAACCTCGGCCTCGCGCGCCCCGAGAACAAAAACCGCGCGATCTGGGCGCTCCGCAGAGAGTTGGAGCAGGAGCAGCAGAAGCAGCAAGAACAACAGAAGGAGCGGCAACAAGACCAGCAACAAGAGCAGCAGCAGAAGGCTCAGTAAGAGCGCGGGCCGAGGAAACGCTATTTGCAGCTAATCAGCCCCCGAGGGCTCTAAGGAACGCAGATGCGCTTATTTGATGGTTTTTCTCGCATGAAGCCTGAACTTTGACCGAATCGCGACTGTTTATGTAATCTCTTTCGACAAGTCGTAACTCCCCAGCAGAACTGGAAAGCGTGTCCCACAGGGACGAAAGCGGGTATTTGCTCGCATGTTAGGTCTCATCGAATTCGTCTGCAAGCACTTATACGTTTCTAGAGTACTCAAACGTAAAGCGTGTCCCGAAGGGGACTAAAGCGAGCACACGCTCATCGGTATATAGACCAGTCATTCCGGGGTCCCGGGGTTGGAAACCCCGGGGGCCCTCCCTTGCAGGGAGGGTTTGGGTGGGTAGAAGTCCCGAGGGTTTGGGTGGGTAGAAAATCTAGTGAGTAGAAAAATTTAGGAGGTCTTATAAAATGTCAATCCAATATCGTAACTTAGGTGCAAGCGGTTTGAAAGTAAGTGAAATCAGCCTCGGCAGCTGGCTGACGTATGGCGGTTATGTCGAGCGCGAGAACGCGGTCCAGTCCATTCGCAAGGCGTACGAGCTAGGCGTCAATTTCTTCGATACGGCCAATGTGTATGCGAAGGGTGAAGCGGAGCGCGTAGTCGGCGAGACGCTGCGTGACTATGAACGTGAGTCGTATGTGCTCGCGACGAAGGTATACGGCAGAATCGGCGATGGTCCGAACGACCGAGGCTTATCCCGCAAGCATGTCATCGAGTCGGCGAACGCCAGCTTGAAGCGGCTTGGCTTGGATTATGTAGATGTGCTGTACAGTCATCGTTTCGATGCCGAGACGCCGCTGGAGGAGACGCTCCGTGCTTTCGAGGATCTGGTCCGCCAAGGCAAGGTGCTTTATGTAGGCGTGAGCGAGTGGACAGCAGCTCAAATTACGGAGGCGTTCGCGATCGCGGACAAATATTTGCTCGACCGTATCGTCGTTAATCAGCCGATCTACAACTTGTTCGAGCGTTATATCGAGAAAGAGATTATTCCGCTTGGCCTGAAGAAAGGGTTCGGCCAGGTCGTCTTCTCGCCGCTGGCGCAAGGGCTGCTAACGGGCAAATATTCGTCGAACGCCCAGGTGCCAGCTGATTCGCGCGCTGCGAAGCACGATAATTTCAAAAATAAGCTTACGGAAGAGAAGCTTGCGAAGGTTGAGCAGCTGCAAACGATCGCCCGCGAGCTCGACATTACGGTAGGCCAGCTCTCGCTCGCTTGGATTCTGAGACAGTCAAACGTATCGAGTGCCCTCGTTGGTGCGAGCCGTCCAGAGCAGGTGGAGGAGAACGTGAAGGCGTCCGGTATCGTGCTGGATGAATCTACACTGAATCGAATTGCGGATATTATCGAGAACAACCCGGTGCCTTCAAGAGCGTAGTTGTTTTCGATTCGAACTAGCGGTTATAAGTGGAATGCGAACAAGCTCCAGTAAACCGATCGTTTACTGGAGCTTGTTATGCGTGCAGACTAGTCGATTTGATCGTCAGGGAAGGATTGCCAAATAACGATATTGCCAGATAACGATATATCGCATAGAATAAAACCATAATCAATACGATATATCGCTAATGGGGCGTGATACAACATGTCAAAGGAATGGCAGCAGGAAGAACGATTGTTTTTGCACTTGGGGAATGAACGGGACACGAATGGTTCCGGTAAACGGTATTTCAGCCGGGGCGGTGTCAAATACGCACTGCTGGAGCTGCTGCAGCAGGAGAATATGCACGGCTATCAGATGATGAAAGCGCTGGAGGAGCAGTCTGGCGGCACGTATAAACCGAGCGCTGGCTCGATTTATCCGACGCTGCAGATGCTGCGGGATCAAGGCTTCGTTACGGCATCGAAGATCGACGGTAAGAAAGTGTTCGAGATTACGGACGACGGACGTGCCTATCTGCTTGAAGAACGGGACAATGAGGAGAATCATGCATCCGGCGAGGAGCGCCAGGAACAGGGTTTTGCCGAAGAGGAAGAAGCTCGGCCTGAAGGGGTCCGCCGGAATCGCCGGCTGACGCCGAAGGGCAAGGAGCTGCTGCATCTCCTCAAGGCAGCGGAACGTGCGGCGCTTACCGATCCAGATAAAGCACAGGCTTTGCGCACCATTCTGCACGGTTTGCTCGTATCGCTGCGGCATATTACGGAAGGCACGGAGCAGGGAAGGGAGGCTTCCCAATGAGCGGGCCGAATCCGATGCCCGGCCAGTTCCGTCCAGGCGGCGGAATGGGTGGCGGCGGAATGAGACGTTTTGGAACGGGCGAGAAAGTGAAGCCGGCGAGCATCTATGGGATGTTCGTCCGCATTTTCGCGCATGTCCGAGTGCAGTGGAAAGCATTGGTCATCTCGATCATCTGCTTAACCGCCATCTCGCTGCTGCAGTTCGCTATTCCGCAATTAACGCGCGTCACCATCGACCACATCATTCCGGACCAGGCTTATAACAAGCTGTTTCTCATCGCCATCGGTATTCTTGGCTCGGCAGCGCTGCTAGGCGTTCTCGGTTACTTCAGTACTTCGCTCATTGCTTCGATTGGGCAGAAGGTGCTGTACGATCTGCGCAACGACTTGTACCGCCATCTGCAGAGCATGGACATATCCTTCTTCGACCGCAATCGGACCGGTGACCTGATGTCCCGCGTCACCAACGATGTTAATATTCTTCAGCAAATGATTTCCTCCAGCATGATGCAGCTTGTAACGGACTTATTCACCTTCACGGCTATCGCGCTTTATATGCTGTGGATTGACTGGCGTTTAACGCTGCTGCTGCTTGCGACTTTCCCTTGCATGCTGCTGACGACGCGGTTGTTCGGCAAGCGGATGCGCGCTTCGTTCCGTACCGTTCAAGAATCGGTAGCGGATGTGAGCGACCATCTGCAGAACGCATTGACTGGCATTCGACTGATCAAATCGTTCACTGCCGAGCAATACGAGGAAGAACGGTTCGCCAAGCGAACAGAGCGCAACATGGATGCCAACATCCAAGTGGTACGTCTGCGGGCGGCTTATGAACCGATTATCGATTTTCTCAATTTCGTCGGGTTGGCCATCGTGCTCGTGTTCGGCGCATGGCTCGCGATGAAGGGCCATATGACGGTCGGTACGATCGTCGCGTTCACCGCATACTTACGTCTGCTGCAAAATCCGATTCGCCATTTCAGCCGGATTATGAATACGATCCAGCAAGCGGCGGCGGGCTATGAGCGGATCATGGAGATTTTGAACACGAAGGCGGAGGTTATCGAGAAGCTGGACGCTGTTCGATTGCCGCCAGTTGACGGGCGCATCGTATTCGACAAGGTCGATTTTGCCTACAATCGAGATTCGTCTGTCCTGTCGCAGTTCGATCTGACGCTTGAAGCGGGACAAATTACAGCGCTCGTTGGCTCCTCTGGTTCAGGCAAGTCGACAATTGCGCATCTCATTGCAAGATTTTACGATCCGCAGAGCGGCTCCATCACCGTAGACGGCCTCGGCTTGAAGGATGTTACACTGTCCTCGCTGCGCGAGCAGATCGGGATTGTCTCGCAAGATATTATTTTGTTCAACGGCTCGATTATGGACAATATTCGTTACGGCCGTTTGGATGCAACGGAGGAGGAAGTACACGCTGCAGCAGATGCGGCGAATGCCAGCGACTTCATTGCGTCGTTCCCGCAGGGCTACGAGACGATGATCGGCGAACGCGGCGTGAAGCTGTCGGGCGGCCAGAAGCAGCGGATCTCGATCGCAAGAGCGATTCTTAAGAACCCGCGCATCATCATTCTCGACGAAGCGACGGCATCGCTTGATACCGAGTCCGAGCAGCACATTCAAGAGGCGCTGGCGAAGCTGCTGAAGGGCCGCACTTGTCTCGTTATTGCGCATCGTCTATCTACGATTCAGCAGGCGGATCGCATCTACGTGCTGGAGCAGGGACAGATTGTCGAGAGCGGCAGCCATGCAGAGCTTCTCCAGCTGTCCGGACGTTACAAACAGCTGTATGAGCTGCAATTTCCGAAGAAGGGGCGCAGCGAAAGCGACAGCAGCAGCGTAGGGAAGAAGACGACTCATCATAGGGAAGTGAAGGCGTTGTGAAACCAAAACGGATTTTACTCGATTTTTTCCGCGCGACTTGGTACTTTTATTTGCTTTCTTTATGCTTTCATCTCATATCCAATCTGATCAACGTGTTCTATCCGAAGGTGCTTGGCAGCTTCACCGATAAGCTCCAACAAGGCGGGCTGACGCATGATCTCATCATTCATTACAGCGTGCTGCTGCTTCTGATCGGCGCGGGCGCGGTGCTGTTCAACGGCATCGCAATGTATTTCATTATGTATGTCGGGCGCAAATTCGAATTCAACGTCCGCGGCGGCTTGTTCCAGCATTTCACAGGGATGGGCGAGCGGTTTTATTCGAAAAATGGGGTCGGCAAGCTGCTCAGCTACTTCATGAACGACGTAACGGCGGTGCGCGAGTCGATATCCATGGGCTTCAACGCTACAACGAATGCTGCGATGCTTATCATTTCGGCGGTTACGATGATGATCATTAGCGGCATTCCGGTCTATTTGATCGCGGCATCGGTGTTCCCGCTTCTGCTCATTCCGTTCATCGTTGTTTATCTAGGTCCGATTATTCGGAAGCGGTCGATGGAGGTACAGGAGGCACTCGGTACGATGACCGAAACTGCTGAGGAGCAGTTCGGCGGCATCCGCGTGACGAAGAAATTCGCGGTTGAACCGATCATGAACGAGCGGTTCGGGAAGACGGTCGAACAGATTCGCCGCAATCAGCTTCGGCTTGTGCGCGTATCCTCGTTCTTCCAAGCGCTGATCCCGCTTCTTGGCACGATCGCACTTATAATTGCGCTCGCACTCGGCGGGTATCTGACGATTACGCAGCATGTTTCGCTCGGTAATTTCGTCGCGTTGACGCTTTACGTGCGGATGATGATGAACCCGCTGCAGCAGATCGGCAACGTCATCAACTCGATTCAACGCTCGCGGGCGTCGCTGGAGCGGCTTAACGCGCTGCTCTCGCAGCAGCCCGACATCGTCGAGAACGACGGAGCGAAGGCGATCGATCTCTCGCATGCGGATATTAAGATCGAGAATCTGACGTTTACGTACAATCCAGATTCAGCGCCGGTCCTCCAAGATATTAATGTTCATATTAAGTCTGGGATGACGCTTGGCATTATCGGCCGAACGGGAAGCGGCAAGACGACGCTGATGAAGCTGCTGCTTCGCACGTACGATCCAGCGCCGGGGACGATTCGTTATGGCGATACGGATGTCCGGGATCTAACGCTCGAGAGCTTGCGCACACAGGTGGCGTATGTGCCGCAGGATGGCTTTCTGTTCAGTACGACGATTCGGGAAAATATAGCGTTCTACAAGCGCGACTCCGCGCTGTCGGACGTAGAGACGGCCGCGCAGCAGGCGCAAATCTACAGCAATGTCGTCGATCTGCCTGACCGCTTCGAGACGCGGCTCGGTGAGCGGGGGCTGACGCTGTCCGGCGGCCAGCGCCAGCGCACGAGCCTTGCCCGCGGCTTGATCAAGAACGCGCCAGTCATCATTCTCGATGACAGCGTGAGCGCCGTAGACGCGGTGACGGAGAAGGACATTATCGCTTCGATTCAGAAGGAGCGCCATCAGAAGACGACGATTATCATCGCGCATCGGATTAGTGCCATCAAGCATGCGGACGAAATTATCGTGCTTGATGGCGGTGTGATCGTGCAGCGAGGCACACACGACCAGCTGCTGCATGAAGAGGAGGGGCTGTACGCTGCCCTTCATGCGATTCAGGAGGAGGGAAGTCTGCATGCGACCGGCACAAGCCATTCATAATTGGCAGATGGATCAGAAGGCGGACGTCAATCAGCCTGAGCCGAAGCCGCAGTATGTCTCAGCGTTCCGAGCGATGTCCGGCTACATCCGGCCTCATCTATGGGGCTTCACGTTAGTACTCTGCTGTACCATCATTGCGATTTTATCGGATCTGCTGCAGCCATACCTGATGAAGATCGCGATCGACGACAATCTGATGGCTGGCAAAAACGACTTTAGCGCACTGCTCATCATCTGCTTCGTATACTTAGGATTGTCGCTATCCAGCTTCGTGTTCTCTTACATTCAGAACAACGTGCTCCAAGGCATCGGGCAGAGCATCGTCTCCCGCATTCGGAAGCAGCTGTTCGGCCATATCATGAAGCAGTCGATGGGCTACTTCGATCGGACGTCGAGCGGCAGCCTCATTACGCACGTATCGAGCGATACCGAGGCGCTGAACCAATTTTTCAACCAAGTGTTACTGAGCTTGTTCCGCGACGGATTGACGCTTGTGCTCATCTTCGTCATGATGTTCAGGCTTGATGCGACGCTTGCGCTCTATTGCTTAATTCTAATGCCGATCATTGCGGTCATCGCGATCGCGTTCCGTTCGTTCATGCGGACGACCTATCAGTTGGCGCGTACGAGGCTGTCTCGGATGGTCGCTTTCGTTGCCGAGAACCTGTCGGGCATGCATCTTATTCAAGTGTTTCATCAGCAGAAGGAACAGGAGAAGCAGTTCAACGAGCGCAACAAGCTTTATTTTCAGGCCAATCTGCGTGAGATTCGAACGAACGTCTTATTCGGACGTACCTTCGATATATTGAGCAATCTGTCGGTTGCGTGTATAACGTGGATCGGGGGCAGCGCGGTGCTTGGCCATCATCTCGAATTCGGGGTGCTGTATGCGTTCATCACGTATATCCGCCAGTTCTTCCAGCCGATCAACACGATTACGCAGCAGTGGAACACGCTTCAGTCGGCGACGGTGGCGATCACGCGGATTTGGACGATCTTTGCGACGAAGCCCGATATTGAGGATCGCGTGGAAGGACAAGACGATGTCGCAGCTGCCTCAGAGTCTGGTAAGAAGAAGGCGAATGGGCTGAGACAAATGACGCTGGCGACCGCACGGGGACAGGAAGCGGTAGACGAGGAGAACGGGCTTGTGCTTGGCGACGTGAAAGGCGACATTGCCTTCGAGCATATCTCGTTCAGCTATGAGGAGGGCATTCCGATCATCCGGGAGCTCGATCTGCATATCTCTCCGGGCGAACTCATCGGGGTTGTAGGCACGACTGGCGCGGGCAAAAGCTCGCTCATCAGCTTGCTGTGCCGCTTCTACGATGTGCAGGAGGGCAGCATCCGCATCGATGGTACGGATGTGCGTGACATTCCGCAGGCAACGCTTCATCGACTGGTTGGACTTGTCCAGCAGGAGCCTTACCTATACTCAGGCAGCATTATCGATAACGTCCGGATGTTCGACGAGACGATTACGCGCGAGGAAGTGATCGCGGCTTGCGAATTCGTCGGTGCGGATGCGATTGTTCAGAAGCTGCCGGAAGGCTACGATACGAAGCTGTCCGAACGGGGCAGCGGCTTGTCCGCAGGCGAGCGGCAGTTGATCTCCTTCGCCCGCATTATCGTGTTCAAGCCAAAAGTGCTCATTCTGGACGAGGCGAGCGCCAATCTGGACTCGCAGACGGAGCAGCTCATTCAGAATGCGCTGAACGTCGTGTCTCAGCAGCGGACGACGATCGTTATCGCTCACCGGCTGTCTACCATCATGCAAGCTGACCGGATTATCGTCATGAGCCGCGGTCAGATCGTCGAGCAGGGCAATCATCATGAGCTCATTGAGCTTGGCGGTCAGTATCGGGAGCTGTATGAGCATTCGCAGGGGCAGATTGCAGGCTAGCACTTGTTTGCTGCATGGAGTGCATGCGGATGCAAATGCGTCAGTACGAAGGCGACGGCACATGCCGACATAGGCATTTGGAAAATAGATGGATGGTTTATCAAATATGTCGGAGGAGGTTATGCCATGTCTCTAGTCGTGAATAACATTACCGAATTAATTGGAAGGACGCCGCTCGTTCGACTGAACAACGTGCCTGCGGGCAGTGCCGAAATTTACTTGAAGCTGGAGTTTTTCAATCCCGGCAGCAGCGTAAAGGATCGGATCGCCATCAGCATCATTGAAGAGGCGGAGCGAGACGGGCGGTTGAAGAAAGGCGATACGATCGTTGAAGCGACGAGCGGCAACACGGGTATCGGGATTGCGCTTGTTGCAGCAGCGAGAGGTTATAAAGCGATTCTCGTCATGCCGGAGACGATGAGTCTCGAACGGCGCAATCTGCTTCGCGCTTATGGTGCAGAGCTTGTTCTGACGCCAGGCCCTGAAGGAATGAAAGGCGCGATTCGGGTTGCCCGCGAGCTGTCGGAGCGGCATCCGGACTATTTTCCAGCTCAACAGTTCGATAATGCCGCCAATGCGAAAATCCACCGGGAAACGACCGGTCCCGAAATCATCCGAGCGATCGAGTCGCTCGGCGGCACACTGGATGGTTTCGTAGCTGGGGTCGGCACAGGCGGTACGATTACAGGGGCGGGCGAGGTGCTGCGTCAGCAGTATCCGCACATTCATATTGCGGCCGTTGAGCCTTTAGCCTCGCCTGTGCTCTCTGGCGGCGCACCAGGACTGCACAAAATCCAAGGGATCGGAGCGGGCTTCGTCCCATCGATTCTGAACACGGATATTTATGATGAAATCATCCAAGTGAGCAATGAGGATGCGTTCCAGGCGGCACGGACGGCGGCGAAGGAAGAAGGCATTCTTGGCGGTATCTCCTCTGGTGCTGCCATCCATGCTTCCCTTCAGTTAGCGGCTCGGCTTGGTACTGGCAAGCGGATTGTTGCGATCATTCCGAGCAACGGGGAGCGGTATTTGTCCACGGTGCTGTATCAGCAGGAGCAGCAGCTGTAGTTTCTGGCGTATCTTGAGACGTCCCATCAGGGGCGTCTTTTTTGTATGGCAAAAACAATATTTTCAAAGGTAGTTTACTAGTTATTGACCAATTCCCTCACTTGTTTACAATCGGTAAACTTTCAATGTAACGGAGGCAGGCGTCCATTCCAGAACAGCCAACACATGCCGGCCATGTAGTCGGTGCACCTAGAAACGCCTCCAAAGTACGATGCCATGCATGCCCCTATGGGGTGTTTATGGAATATACATTGAAAGGAAAGGTGCATGGATGAAGAGGCAAAAATGGAAGCGCTTCACTTCATTGTTCATGGCGGCCGCGTTAGTGATGACGATGTTCGGTGCGGCGCCCAAGCAAGCGAAGGCGGAGACCGTATCGCTCTCGTTCGATTTCGAGGACGGTACGACGCAAGGATGGACAGCTAGGGGGGATACGTTGACGGTCGAATCGGATACGGGGTACAGCGGTACGCATGCGCTGAAGTCCTCCGCTCGCCAGGCGACCTGGAACGGACCAGGCTATAGCTTGTTATCTCAGCTTCAGCCAGGCGCGGTATACCAGATCGAGGCTTATATCAAGCTGCCGGACGGCACAGCCGATACGACGGCGAATATGACGGTTGGGCGTAAAGCTGCGGGAGAGACTGCGACTAATTTTGATTCAGTCGCCTATGGCAAGCCGGTTACAGCCGGAGATTGGACCAAGCTATCGGGGAGCTATACCTACACCGGTGACGTGACGGCTTTGCAGCTTTATTTTGAGCTGGCAACGCTTGATTCGTTCTATGTCGATCATATTACGATTACGCAGACGAGCGCAGAGGATACGGGCGGGTCGAATACGGTTCCGGATGAAGAAGAGTGGACAGGACCGACCTCGCTGTCGACTGACTTCGAGGATGGTACTCTGCAGGACTGGGGGGCACGCGGTGGCGTTGAGGTGCTGACGTCCGAGACGTCGGTGTCTCATGGCGGCGAATACAGCATGCTCGTCTCGAATCGTCAGCAGGGATGGCATGGGGCGCAGCTCGATGTGACGCCTGTTATTCAAGAGGGCAAGACGTATGCAATGTCGGCGTGGGTTCGACTGCCTGAAGGAACGGCCAACACGCCAGTGTCGATCGTCGTTCAGCGAACGACAGGCGGGACAAATTCCTACGAGATGGTGAAGTCGACGCAGGCTAATGCGAACGGCTGGGTACAAATTAAGGGCCAGTATACGGTAGCTAACCCGATCGGGTATCTGGGCGTTTATCTCGAATCGTTCGATTATCCGACGCTGAGCTTCTATGTGGACGACTTCTCCATTGAGAAAGTGCCAGACGTCGTGCCGATCACCATTCAGCAGGATATTCCGAATCTGAAGGATTCCTTCACAGACGATTTCAAGCTGGGCACAGCCATCGTCGCTGAAGAAATCAGCGATTTGAACGGCCCGGGTGCTCAGTTGATCAAGAAGCATTTCAACAGTATCACGGCGGGCAACGAAATGAAATGGGATGCGACGGAACCGACTGAAGGCAATTTCACCTTCGATCGAGCCGATCGAATTGCCAATTTCGCTTTCGATAACGGCATTGCGCTGCGCGGCCATACGCTGGTCTGGCATTCGCAGACGCCGGATTGGGTGTTCAAAGACGAGAATGGCAACCTGGCCAGCAAAGAGGTGCTGTTTGCTCGCATGAAGAGACACATTGATGAAGTCATGGGTCATTATAAGGGTAAAATCTATGCTTGGGACGTTGTGAACGAAGTGATTGAGCCTGGCGACAATAAGCCGGGCGGTCTGCGCAATAGCAAATGGTATCAAATCGCGGGCGAAGAGTTCATCGAGAAGGCATTCGAGTACGCACATGCGGCAGATCCGAATGCGAAGCTGTTCATTAACGACTATGGCACGGATAATCCGGTCA
The DNA here is from genome assembly GCF_003182255.1 of Paenibacillus cellulosilyticus. Lineage (GTDB taxonomy): Bacteria > Bacillota > Bacilli > Paenibacillales > Paenibacillaceae > Paenibacillus_T > Paenibacillus_T cellulosilyticus. The sequence goes on from NZ_QGTQ01000003.1 coordinate 171,582, forward strand.
AACGTCAGGATCTGTACGACCTGGTCAAGCGGCTGAAGGCGAAGGGCGTTCCAATTGACGGCGTTGGTCATCAGACGCATATCGGCATTGCGAATCCGACCATCCAAGCGATCGACGAAACGATCGAGAAGTTCACGGACCTCGGCGTCGAGCAGCAAGTGACGGAGCTCGATATGAGCGTCTATACGAGCGATAACGATGCGTATGAGACGTTCCCTGAGGAGCTGGCGATCAAGCAGGCGTATCGTTATAAAGAATTGTTCGATGTGTTCAAAAAGCATGCCGACGACCTTACAGCCGTTATCTTTTGGGGCAAGGACGACCTGAACACATGGCTGCGCACCTTCCCGGTCACGCGCAATAACTGGCCGCTGCCGTTCGATGAACGGATGCAGGCGAAATACACATACTGGGCACTGGTTGATCCTTCGCGCCTGCCGGCTCTTCCAAGGGATCCGAAAGCGGTAAGAATTGCGAAAGGCACACCTGTCATCGATCACTCGCAGGAGCTGCTGTGGCTGAATCAGACTGCGCAGCAAATTGACGGCAGCAAGGTGAATGGCAATCTTAAGCTGCTGTGGGACCCGACGCATTTGTACGCAACGGTGCAAGTGAATGATGCTTCCATCAACGATAATGATACCGTCGAACTGTTCCTCGATGACAACAACTCGCATGCCGCAAGCATCGAGGGAGACGACAAAGCTTATGTGTTGAAGCGTTCCGGCGAAGCGGTAGACGGTGTTACGTATACGGTAACAGAGAAAACGGGCGGCTACATCGTTGAAGCGGCTATTCCGATAACAGGCGGCGACATGAACGTCGGCAAAGGCTTTGATGTTCGCTTGAAGGATGCGGATCAGGCTAATGCCGTGACCTCTTGGAGCGATTATGCCAATGCACAGAATACGAGCACGGCGAACTACGGAAGGCTGACGCTCGACAATGGCATCCAGTCGATGAATGCCATCAAATCGCTCTCTCCGGTTGAAATCGACGGTGTAGAGGGCGAAGACGTATGGTCTGAGGCGAATACGATTGAGACGAACCGGCAAGTCGCGGGCAATGGAGGCGCGACCGGCACGGCCAAGGTCGTGTGGGATGACCAGTATTTGTACGTCATGGCTCATGTGACGGACACTGCGCTGAGTGACAAGAGCGCTAATGCATGGGAACAGGATTCGATCGAACTGTTCCTGGACAGCAATAATCACAAGTCCGATAGCTATGAAGCCGACGATGGGCAGTTCCGCATTAACTTTAAGAACGTTCAATCGTTCGGCGGCAATGCAAGCGCATCCCGGCTGGTGTCCGCAGTGAAGCTTACGGAGACCGGTTATGATGTAGAAGCTCGAATCGCGCTTCCGGATGCAGCGGAGGGCAAGACGATCGGCTTCGATTTCCAAATCAATGACGATTCGAATGACGACGGCAAACGCGAGAACGTGCGGATTTGGAACGATGCGACCGGCATCTCCTACATGAATACGTCTAATTTCGGATTGGTCCATCTGACCGATACCGCGATTCGAACGGAGCAGGCGGTGAAGGCTCCAGGTTCGGTCGTCATCGACGGCAATGAAGATGCGAACGTTTGGAGCAAAGCGAAGACGATTGCCACGAGCAGACAGGTTAACGGTCAAGGCGGTGCAACAGGTACGGCGAAGGTCATATGGGACGATCAGTACCTCTACGTACTCGCTACGGTAACGGACCCTGTTCTAAGCGACAAGAGCTCCAATCCATGGGAGCAGGACTCGGTTGAGCTGTATGTGGATCGTAACAATCATAAGACGGCTGCATATGAAGCGGATGATGGACAATATCGGATTAACTTCAAAAATGTGCAGTCGGTTGGCGGCAGCGGCGCAAGCTTGTCCCAGCTGACGTCAGCTGCGAAGCTGACCGAGAATGGGTATGTGGTAGAAGCTCGGATCGCACTCCCGGGCGCGAAGGTCGGACAAACGATCGGCTTCGACTTCCAAATTAATGACGACGCGGACGACGATGGGGTCCGTGATGCGGTGCGAATTTGGAGCGACACATCCGATATGTCGTGGAGCACGACGGAGAAATTCGGTCAACTGCTTCTCGTTGCCAACCCGAACGGCAGCGGTAGCGGGCCAGGCAATAGTGGCGGTGGCGGCGGCCTCATTGTAGTTGCCCCCGGCAAGGACGACAGCGGCGATACGAACACGGATGACGGCGATGGAACTGGCAGCAGTGGAGACGATAGCAATAGCAATAGCAATAGCAATAGCAATAGCAGCAAACCGGTCTTTAAAGATGTGCCTGCCAACAGCAGCGCTGCACAAGCAATCGCTCATCTTGTTGAGCTTGGTATTATCAAAGGCGTAACGAACGATACATTCGCGCCGAACGCGCCGATTAACCGTTCGCAGCTCGTCTTGATGCTTGTTCGCGCTTTAAACCTCAAGACAGACAGCAGCAGTCCGTCCGGATTCGTTGACGTCCCTGCTAGCCGAAGCGATGCGTCCGCGATTGCTGCAGCTGTAGAAGCGGGACTCGTCCAAGGAGCGAACGGCAGCTTCCGTCCGAACGACTCGATGACGCGCCAAGAAGCGGTTGTCGTCCTCGTGAGGGCGCTCCGCTATGCGGCTGACAAGCTCGGCCTGGATGCCGGTTCGTTATCGCTTTCGGAGGCTGCAGCTTTCCAAGATGGCAGCTCGATTTCGAAGTGGGCAGCCGACGATATTGCGACTGCGGCATCGCTTGGTTTGGTGAAAGGAGATCCTGCCGGCAATTTCCGTCCGCAGGACGTTATCTCGCGCGGAGAGACTGCGATACTGGTGGATCGCGTTCTGGCCTTGCTGTCGCAGCTGCAAGACAAACAGAATTAAAAGCTAAAGTAGGAATTTAAAAACAGTCGGTCAGAGCAGCGTCTCTGTCCGACTGTTTGTTTGTTCGCCCCCCATTCAGGTGCGACTATGGGGCCGTGCGCTGAATTAAGCGCGGCTGAGCCACGCTTAAAGGTGCGAAACTTTCACCGAGGGTCGAATAAGTGTGGCATCGCCACTCTAATAGTCTTGTCAACGTTTCGCTGCAAGGCTTTATGTCTCGATTGGTTCAATCAATTCAGCAAAATCGTTGCGGACGCTGCCGACCGATGCAGACACCGGATAAGCATCCATCAGCGATTCGTCGAATGGCTGGAACAAATGCTGCAGCCGAGCCGGGTCGCTCACCTTGCGGTCCAGCCATAGCGGCTCGTCCTCTGGACGAAGCAGCACGGGCATCCGATTATGAATCGGTTCCATCAGTTCGTTCGGCGAGGTGGTCAATACGGTGCAGGTGCTCAGCTTGGAGCCATCTGCTGCAACCCAAGTCTCGTATAAGCCAGCCATGGCGAACGGCTGGCGATCGCGCATGACGATGCGCATCGGCTGCTTCGTGCCGTCTTGGCGCGTCTTCCATTCATAGAAGCTGTCGGCAGGGATGAGGCACCGTTTGCGGCGCACCGCTTCTCGGAAGGCAGGCTTGTCCGCTGCGCTTTCGGCGCGGGCGTTGAGCATCTTCGAACCGATCTTCGGGTCGTCCGCCCAAGGCGGTACAAGCCCCCACTTCAGCTCGCCAAGTCGATTCTGCTCCCCGTCATTAATGATTGCGAGCACGAGCTGGCCAGGAGCAACATTATATTGCGGCCGATGGTAGGGCACATTCGTATGCCCAATCATGAACCGGAGCATCATTTCTTCAAGCGAAACGGTTAAGGTGTAGCGTCCGCACATGCAGCAGTCTCCTCCCGAGCTGGATTTCGCACTTTCGCGGTTCTGATCATAGCTATCGCTTATTATACATCGATTACGAGGCATACGCATGTTTGGTTGATGATTATATATGTCAAAGTTAACAGATAATACAATCTGATCGCATCTACAAAGCTTGCGGCTTGTATAGATCGCAGGAGTTGATTGGGAGAGGAAGGATGTGCGTGACGAACGCTCACCGCCGCCGTGCTGCTCGCCTTATACAAGGCGGCGCGGCGCGGCGTCTTGGTGCCGCAGCGGCTGCTGCGGTGCTTCGTGTGCTGCGGCTGCCGATAGATGCTGTTGCTTATGCGATCCGCTACGCGGTAGGCAAGTGGCGTGCCATGTCGGCGTCTCAAACAATGGCGGCTTCGGCTTCTATACTGCCGCTGGATCAGCCGCTTGTCGCAGCGCTGACTGCGTCCTGGCGCAAGCTGGAGCATCCGCAGCAGATGCTTGCTGAAAGCAGCTTGAGTGCCGCTGATCGCACGCTGCTGGACTACATTCGCGGAGAGACGGCACGGCTTAACCGAAACAATGTAACACGCACGATCGCTTATCTAGCGATGTATGAACGGCGCCCCGAGCTGCATTGGGCGCTGCTGGCGCATATGGTGTCACGCAACGGCGGTTGGAATATGACGGATCTGCAAGGCGAATGGCTGCCCCGTTTGCTCAGTGAGCGTAAGCGAGACGACATTTTTTTATTTCTAGAGCGGGCTAATGCACTAATATTCGGTGATGCCTATCCGCAGCTTCTGCTGTACGAACATAGTGTGCGCATCCGCCGCCCGTTGTTTCATTTGCTGCCGCTGCTTCGGGTTTCCTGCTTCATGCAGCCGGTGTGGGAGCAGTTCTGGACAACGCGTAACAGCACGGTGCTGACGGTCGCGCTCATTGTGAATGAACAGAATTATATCGAGAGCCGAGTGGTGCAGCATCCGTACTATCGGAAGAATGTCATTGATACGCTGTTCTTCGGTATGCAGTCACTTCTCCAGCTCAATGCCATTCTGCTGCCATATGCACATGGGCAGAAGCCGCAGGAGCTTCGGCTGGCGGGGCTTATTCTCGAACGATTCAGCAGTCTCTATGAACGGATTGAAATTGGCAAAAGGCTGTACGCGCTGCTGTTCGCTGTACCTCGTATCGGAGAGGGAGTGGCTGCCTTTGCCCGCAGCGTACGCCATACAGGATCGCGTGCCGATTATGCGCCACACCTGTTCGAACGGCTGCGCGAGCGTCCGCCCCAAGTACCGTACAAGGAGCGGCTGCTTGGCGGTCAATTGAAGGCTGGTTCGGAGCGCCCTTACAGCCCGGCACTAGCGGATGCATGGCCAGATCAGAAGATCGAACCGGCAGAGCCAGGGGATTGGTTCACGAAGGCGGCGGACGTCGTCTCGTATTTCGAGCGTCTGCCGCTTCCGAATACGTTCGAGATGACGAACGAATACGGTTTTCTACTCGATAAGCTGGAGCTTGCGGCAGCTGCATCTTTTCGTCCGGAAGCGGAAGTGGAGGAGGAGCTTCGTGAGCCGGGACCACCATCTCACGATCACACGATTGACATGAGGCCCTAATCAATGGTATAAAGGGACGAATACGAACAAGCAACGAAGGGAATTCAGTAGCGTACGTTTCCATGCCTCAGAGAGCCGGCGGTTGGTGCGAGCCGGAGCATGCGCGATTCGCGAATTACGTCCTGGAGCTTCTTCTGTCCGAACCCGCATCATGCGGAAGGTCAAGACGGTCGTCGACCGTTATCCGACAAGAGTGGAATATGCCTCGTGCATGTTCAACATAGGGTGGTACCGCGATGACTCGTCCCTGTCTATTGACAGGAACGGGTCTTTTTTGCGATGTACGGCCAATAATTAGTTCATGTTCAAAAAGTACGGTTTCCAGCACCTGATGCGAGATACGCTTCTTGTGATGCTTCGTGATCAAAAGCGGACTTTTTGAACGACCTCTATTAAGATGAACCATGACGAAGGAGAGATTGTTCTTTATGACGCAACCAACTGCAACGGGCATTGCGACCGATTTCCTGGAAGAACTCGAATATCGCGGCCTTATTCACCAAACAACGAACCGCGAGGCATTGCTGGAGAAAATGAGCAATGACCGCGTCGTGCTGTACTGCGGCTTTGACCCAACGGCAGACAGCCTGCATATCGGCAGCTTGCTTCCGATTCTGATGCTGCGCCGCTTCCAACAAGCGGGCCATAATCCGATCGCACTGGTCGGCGGCGGCACGGGCCTGATCGGCGATCCAAGCGGCCGCTCGACGGAGCGTTCGCTCAACACCGACGAGACGGTAGCGCAGTGGACGGACAGCCTGAAGCGTCAGTTGTCCCGCTTCCTCGACTTCGACGCACAGGATAACCCTGCGAAGCTCGTGAGCAACTACGACTGGCTTGCGCCGCTCGACATCATTACGTTCCTGCGTGATATCGGCAAGAACTTCACGGTCAACTACATGCTGGCGAAGGATTCGGTTGACTCGCGTTTGGCGAACGGCATCTCGTTCACAGAATTCAGCTACATGATTCTGCAAGCGTACGACTTCTACCGTCTGTTGTCGGAGCACAATTGCTCGCTCCAAATCGGCGGCAGCGACCAGTGGGGCAACATCACAGCGGGTCTCGACCTGATCGGCAAAATGGGCGGAGGCGACGCATACGGCATTACGATGCCGCTCGTTACGAAGAGCGACGGCAAGAAATTCGGCAAATCCGAATCGGGCGCCGTATGGCTTGATTCGACCAAAACGTCCGTGTACACGTTCTATCAGTTCTGGATCAACACGGATGACAACGACGTTATTAAGTTCCTGAAATATTTCACGTTCTTGAATCGCGAGCAGATTGCGGCGCTCGAGTCCGAAGTTAGCGAGCGTCCAGAGAAGCGCGCAGCGCAGCGCGAGCTCGCTCGCGAAGTGACGCGTCTCGTGCATGGCGACGCAGCAGTGGAAAGCGCAGAGCGCATTACGGAAGCGCTGTTCTCCGGCGACGTAACGAAGCTGAACGAATCCGAGCTCGTAGAAGCGCTTGCTGGCATGCCAACGGCTGAACAGCCTGCAGGCGAAGAGCCGCTGCTGATCGACCTGCTGATCGCATCGAAGGCGGCACCGTCGAAGCGCCAAGCGCGCCAAGACATCGAGAGCGGCGCTGTCTACGTGAACGGCGAGAAGACGACGAGCATCGAAGCTGTCGTCACCGCTGCGCAGCGTCTGCACGGTCAATACGTCGTGCTGCGCCGCGGCAAGAAGAACTACTACCTGGTGCGTTTCGTTTAATCACTGACGCGCAAGGGTTGAATGAGAGGCGCATATCTCCGAATGGAGGTATGCGTCTTTTTATGTCCGATGCAGGACTTAGCGTGCTAGTGCTGCCCAAAGTGCCGGATGTGCGCGAATAAGGCAGGGAAAAGTATCCTGTCCCCTCTCGAACGCTGGGCCCAGGCGGATAGTATAGATAAAAGTATGCTATCCAACGTTGATCACCGGATGTGCGCGGATAGGACAGGAAAAAGTATCCTATCTCTCCTCGAATACCGGACCCAGGCGGATAGTATAGATAAAAGTATGCTATCCACCTCCGGTGTGCCGGAAGTGTGCGAATAGGGCAGGAAAAAGTATACTATCGACCATCGAACACTAGGCCCGGGCGGATAGTATAGAAAAAAGTATCCTATACACCGCTAGGCACCGGGTGTAGGGCTAATAGAACACTTAAAAGTATCTTATCCATCGCCGACCAGAGCGCCGCCGTCCTCGCAGACAGCCGCACCTTATGCCTGCACATCATCCACACCCCAGCCGCCTACCCAGGCGGCTTTTTCGCGTCTACAGCGGGCCTTCCGTCATATTTTGTCAACGAAAATGGGCTGGTATAGGAACGTGCGTTCTGTATATAATAAGATTGATTAGGGGAACATACGTTTCTGTTCAGGAGGGGTTGGAATGCCGGTTGCACGGAAAGTGGCCGATGGCGATGCACCCTGCGTCCTTAGTGGGACGTTTCGTCCGGTGAAACGCTATGGCTGTTAAACGAACGGTGATGCTTGCGGACTGCCAATCGTTCTATGCCAGCGTCGAGAAATCGCAAAATCCAGATTACGCAGGCAGGCCAATCGTCGTTGCCGGCGACCCGGAGCGGCGCTCGGGCATCGTGCTTGCCGCCTGCCCGCTCGCTAAGGAGAAGGGCGTGACGACGGCCGAACGAGTAGGAGAAGCGGTAGCGAAATGTCCGGAGCTCGTCATTGTCCGGCCTCGGATGTCGGAATACATTCGAGTGTCGCTGCAAATCTCGGATATTTACCGCTCCTACACCGATCTGGTGGAGCCCTACAGCATCGACGAGCAGTTTATCGACGTGACAGGCTCGCTGCATCTGTTCGGCGGGGATGTGCAGAAGATGGCGCAGCACATGCAGCAGCAGGTGCTGTCGGAGACGGGCATCTACTGCCGCTTCGGCATCGCAGAGAACAAAATATTGGCGAAAACCGCGTGCGACAATTTCGCGAAGAAGAACGCTTCGGGCATCTACGTACTGGAGAAGGATCGGTTGGCGGACTCGCTCTGGAAGCTGCCGATCAGCAAGCTGTTCATGGCGGGCAATCGGATGACGTACCATTTTCGCGCGATGGGCATCGAGACGATTGGAGATTTGGCAGCCATTCCGCTGGAGCGGCTGAAGCAGCTGATGCGGCGCAAGTTCGGCAAGAACTCAGACATTAACGCCGAGCTGTACTGGCGGATCGCCAACGGGGTGGACGACAGCCCGGTGACGCCGGGCACGCATGAGTCGCCGCCGCAGTCGATCGGGCATCAGATGACGCTGCCCCGGGATTATGGCACGCTGGAGGAGATTAAAGTCGTCGTGCTGGAGCTGACGGAGCTCGTATGCCAGCGCTGCCGCAGCAAAGGCTTCATGGGCCAGGTGATCGCGGTCGGCTGTCAGGGAGCAGACTTCGATCGGCCGACGGGCTTCTTCCGCCAGTTCAAGATGGCGGATCCGACGAACGTGACCAACCACGTCTATCGGGAGGCGGTTCGGCTGTTGGAGCGGCATTGGGACGGCAATCCGGTTCGCAAGGTTGGCGTGACGCTTGGGCAGTTCAGCAACAGCGAGCAGTACCAGCTGTCGCTGTTCGATGATCGGGAGCGCTTCATGGCATTGGAGCGGGCAACAGATGCACTGAAGGAGAAGTACGGGGATACGGTCATTATGCGCGCAGTTTCGATGACGCAGGCTGGTCAAGCGCGGGATCGTTCCGGCAAAATCGGAGGTCATTACAAATGAGCAAAAAACTTCAAGGCAACGGCCTATGGGAATCGAGCCGGATGATGCTGCCCGAGCACAAGCTTGAGCTGATCAACAGCGCCAAGGAACTGAAGCGCCGCGCACCGGTCGAGCTGGATGAGCATGAGTGGGAGCAGATCGAGCGGCTCATGATGGAGTCGCATCAGCTGCGGCATCCAATCGAGCTGCGAATGTACCACCCGTATGAGGAGACGAAGGTAATCGGAATAGTCGATCGGGTTGACAGCTATCGCGGGCGGTTTATGGTGGACGGCGAGTGGTTTGACATGAGACATATCGAGGGGGCAGAGCGCGAGAGCGGAGAAGTGGATTAGCCGGCACGGGCAGCATAGTCAGGGAAGGCGAAAATAGGTGCAGAAATGCACCTACGAAGAACCGAAGCGCCGCCCAACGGGAACGTAGGTGCAGAAATGCACCTACGAAGAACCGGAGCACCGCTCGGCGGGAACGTAGGTGCAGAAATGCACCTACGTATAACCGGAGCGCCGATCGGCGGAATGTAGGTGCAGAAATGCACCTACGAAGAACCGAAGCGCCGCCTGGCGGGAACGTAGGTGCAGAAATGCACCTACGTATAACCGGAGCGCCGCTCGGCGGGAACGTAGGTGCAGAAATGCACCTACGAAGAACCGAAGCGCCGCCTGGCGGGAATGAAGGAGCCTAAATACACCTGCGTTGAGCCAGATAAGTCGCCTGGCGGGAACGCAGGTGTGTTTAGGCTGTCCTCATTCGTATTATACAAGCCTTGTACATAATTGTCGGACACGCTATCCAAAATAAGAATTAGCTGGAAAATGACTTGGCAGAGGAGGGCTTGCGCTTGTTCGGCTCAAACAAAGGCAACCGAAACGGCAATAAATCGCAGCCGCAAGCGCGGGCGGACGGCAGCAAGCTAGAACCGCTCAGCCCCAATCTGACGGCGAGCCTGCAATCGATTCGCGCCAAGCTGGGCAACAGCGGAGACGTCATGATTCGAGCGCTGCGCAGCGACGCAATGCCCGGTTTGGAAATGGCTGTCGTCTACATTCGAGCGATCGTGGAAGAGGATCATATTCATCAGAACGTCATTCATCCTGTCATGGGTTGGTCGGCTCCGCTGGAGCCGGCGACATGGATGGAGACGCTTCGTCAGCGGGTTATCTCGACGGGCGCAACGAAGCTGATTCATTCCATTGACGATGCGATCTATGCGCTGCTGGACGGTCAATGCCTCGTGATGACGAATGGATTCGGCCAAGCGGTGGCAGCCGAAACGAGCGGGGGCGAGATGCGGTCGGTCTCCGAACCCAATACACAGACGGTTATTCGGGGCCCGCAGTACAGCTTCAACGAAAGTATGACCACGAATGTCGGCTTGCTGCGCCGCATTGTTCGCTCCGCAGATTTTCGGATGAAGACAATCACCGTGGGCCGCAAGACCCGTACGTCGGTCGGCATCATCTATATGGACCAGATTGCGGATCCGAAGGTCGTGGATGAAATCGAGCGGCGCATCAATGAGATCGACATCGATGGCATACTGGAGAGCAATTATATTGAGGAATTTATATCGGATCAGACGTTTACGCCATTCCCGACGATGATGAACAGCGAACGGCCGGACACCGTCGCATCATCGATACTGGATGGACAAATTGCGATACTCGTCGACGGAACGCCATTTGTGTTAATCGGGCCAGCGACGTTTTTTCATTTTTTCCGTTCGGCAGAGGACAATTATCAGCGGTTTGATATTTCCTCCTTTCTGCGGATTCTTCGTTATGTAGCGTTTCTGGCATCGATGCTGCTGCCGTCTCTCTTCATTGCCATCACGACATTCCACCAGGAGATGCTGCCGACACCACTGCTTATTAGCCTGGCGTCACAGCGGGAAGGTATTCCATTCCCAGCTCTAGTCGAGGCGCTGCTGATGGAGTTTACGTTCGAAATATTGCGCGAAGCGGGCGTTCGAATGCCAAGGGCGATCGGTCCTGCCATTTCGATTGTTGGCGCGCTCGTGCTAGGGCAGTCTGCCGTTCAAGCGGGGCTAGTATCGCCAGCGATGGTTATAGTCGTCTCGTTCACGGCCATATCGAACTTTGTGACGCCTCAGATCAGCATGGCAAGCGCGTCGCGCCTTATCCGGTTCACGCTGATGCTGCTGGCTGGTGTGCTCGGTATATTCGGCATTATGGCCGGCGTGTTGTTCCTACTCATTCATATGACAGGGCTGCGATCTTTCGGCGTACCGTATATGGCGCCGTTCGCGCCTGTATATAACCAGGTTTGGCCGGATATGATCATACGATTGCCATGGTGGGCGCGTGTATATCGGCTATTAGCAACAAGCAAAGTGAATCCGCATCGGCAGCAAGGCGGAAGGCCAAGCCATCAGAAGCGGAAGTAGAGAATAGATCATCATGAGAGGGGTAAGCGGTATGCGGTACCGATTGAAATGCACAGTCTGCTGCGTACTGCTGCTCAGTTTATTGTGCATCGTGATAACCGGCTGTGGAAGCCGAACAGAGCTTAACGAGATCAGTATCGTGTCGGCATCGGGTGTCGATTGGAAGGATGGCAAATGGGTTATGTCCTACCAGCTCGTCCTTCCACAAGCGATTTCGAGTCATGGGATGGGGAATTCGACGGGGGCGGCACCGGTTAATGTGTTCTCGACTTCCGGCGATACGATACGTGGTGCGATTAGCAAGGCGAGCTACGAGATGTCGCGGAGGCTCTATTTTTCACAAAATCAGATTATTGTCGTCAGCGAACAAGCGGCGGAGCACGGACTGACGAACTTGTTCGACGCTTATTTGCGTAACCCGGATTCCCGCGAGACGGTCAGTGTATTCCTGACGAAGCTAAGCGCGCGTCAGGTGCTGGAGCATCTCATTCCACTGGAAGAAATTCCTGGTGAGGCTATCGAGCGCATGAGTCTTAATGAAGAGAAGAATGGCTCCACGCTGCCGCATATGTCGATGTACCGTGTGCTGCTTGATCTGCTTGGACCAACCAAAGCGACAGGTGTGGCGAGCATTGATATTTCCGGTGAGGACCCGCTTAATTCCATGCAGAAGATGTCGAAGACCTACTCCAGTTCCAAAATCAAGCTCGGTCAGCTCGGCATTCTGCGGGAGGATAAGCTCGCAGGCTGGATCAGTCATACCAATAGCTATGGCGTGATGTGGATGCGCAACCAGATTCGCAACAGTTCGTTGTGGTTTCCGTGCAGCAGCGAGCAGCCGGCAGAGCAGGCTGTAATGCGCGTGAATCGAACGAAGACGAAGCTGAAGGCGAAGAAGGACGGCGACAGCTGGAAGCTGCACGTCCAAATCCGTGCCAAAGGAACGCTGTTGGAATATCCGTGCGATAGTGATCTGAGCAAGCCTGCAAGTGTGGAAGAGCTGGAGAAAGCCGCCGCAGCCAAGATCGCGATGCTCGTACAAGATAGCTTCAAGGCGGTTCAGGGGGTGAAGGCGGATATTTTAGGCTTCGGCGAAGCGGTCCGACTTCAATACCCGAAGGAGTGGAACGCCATGACATCACGATGGAATGAGGAGATTTTCCCGGAGACGAAGGTGGAGACCGATGTGCAAGTGACCATCGAACGGACGGGTATGAGCACAGACTCGTTCCGCAAAATGCAGAGCAAAGCCGGCTCCTAGGAGATCAGACAGAGGGGGCGCGACAATGAATCGAATCGGAACCTATCAACTGTTCGTGATGGTGATTATGTTTCATATCGGCAGCACCCCCTTGTTCCAGCTTGGGAGTAAGGCGAAGCAGGATTCTTGGCTTGCCGTGCTGCTTGGAGCCGCTGCGGGGCTGCTCGTGATGGTTGTGTTCGTCATGCTGCAGCAGCGTAAGCCGGATGCAAGCCTCGTTGGCCTGATGCAGCTGGCGGTGGGGCGCTGGGCAGCGGCTGCAATCGGGCTGCTGTATGCGGTCTATTTTGCCTATCAATCGATGCGCAATGTGCGTGATTTCGGGGAGCTGACATCCCTATCGCTGCTGCAGAACCATCCGAAGTGGCTCATCATGGCGGTTATCCTGCTCATTGCGTGGTACACGGTAGTGAATGGGAATGAAGCGTTCTTCCGCACAACGCAGCTGCTGTTCATCGTCATGCTGGCCAGCTATTGCTCGCTCGCGATTCTTATTGTAAGCAATAGGCTCTCGCGGCTGAGTATGCTGCGCCCAGTCATGGAAGAGGGACCGATGCCGGTCGTTCATGCCGCGCTGCCAGACATATTCTCGTTTCCGTTTACGCAGGGTGTTATTTTTCTCGTCTTCTGGAAATACGTGGCGAACTGGAAAGCGGTACGCCGCGCCTCCTATTGGGGTTACATTGCCAGTGCGCTGTTCATTGTGTTCATGAATGCGATGAGCATGACGGTGCTGGGACCATTGGCAGCCACATCTTCCTTGCCATTTCTAGAAGTTGTACAGCTCGTGCAAGTAGGGAATTTCATTGAACGGCTGGATGTCGTCGTCACACTGCTGATGTTTATTGGCTTGTATGTGAAGCTGACCGCCTTTTATTTGGCTGCCGTACTTGTTCTGCGCGAAATTGTCCGTGTACGAACGAAATGGACTGCATCAATTCTTGGGGGGATTATTTACGCTGCATCGTTCGCGGAGCGCAACAATACGATCCATCTGTGGCTCGGACTTGGTATCAGCTTGAAGCTTAGCCTTGTGATGCAGGTCGCTATACCGACCGTTCTTCTCGTGCTTGCCCTTCTACGTTTACAAGGGGCGGAGAGACCGGCAGGAGCACAAACGGCGGCAGAAAGGAGCGGTGGCTAAAATGGAGCGCATCGGTTCGCATCAGCTGTATGTCGGTATCATTATGTTCGTTCTTGGCAGCGCTCCGCTTTATGAGCTCGGTGTGGAAGCGAAGCAGAATGCACCGCTTGCTATGCTGGTAGGCGCTTTAGCGGGTCTGCTTCTCGTTGGCATGTATTTATATTTGTATCATCGTGCGCCAGAAGCCGGGCTAACCGAGCTGTATCGACTTCATTTTGGGCTGTGGATCGGCAGCGGCATCGCCTTCGTTCATGGAATGGAGCTCGCCTTCGAGGCGACGCATCTGCTGCGAGAATATGGCTATCTGACGACGCTTACGCTGCTGGAATCGGCTCCTGGATGGCTCATGATGCTGATTGCCTGCCTCCTGGCAGGCTACACCGTTATCAAAGGTGTCGAAGTATTGTTCCGCGTAATCGAAATTTTGTTCCCGCTCACGTTAACGAGCTATATCATGCTCGCGGTCATGCTCTACTTGAACAAGCTGCCGGACCTGCATCGGCTGCTGCCCTTTGTCGGCTTCGGATCGATTATCCGGGCTGCATTGCCGACGATCATGGTATTTCCATTTGGACAAATCATTGTGTTTCTTGCGATTTGGAACTATGTGCGCGAGAAGCAGCGAGTAACGAGAATGACGCTGGCTGGATACTTGACGGTTACGGCGATGCTGACGTATGGCAATGCCATGATTATGGCTGTTCTTGGACCGCAGTTAGCCAAAGGGTCATCGATTCCGCTGCTGCAGGTCGTGCAGCTGATTGAGCTGGGCGGATTTATCGAACGACTCGATATTATTGTGACGCTGCTGCTGTTCTTTGGCCTATACGTAAAGCTTGCGATTGGATTTATGGCGGTCGTGCTGATCGTACAGCCGTTGTTCAAATGGAATCGCACCGTATGTGCGTGGGTGATCGGCACGCTTCTGTTTACGATCGCTCTTCTTGAACGGAACTACACGACGCATGTGTGGCTGGGGCGTTATTTTATGAACAACTATGTGCTTATTTTTCAGCTTGGCATACCGGCCGTTATGCTGTTGATTGGCCTCCGGCGGGGGAAGACACCGATGCCAGCGATAGATTCAGAGATGATTATAAAATAAACCATTCACCTGAGTAAGTTGTCCAATCACAGAAGTCGAACGCGCCATACTGTATAGTATCTTGAATTACAGGAGGTGAATCGCAATGGGTACTTTTTTGGATATGAGAAGTTCCATGAATGCGAATGCATCTGGCTCGATCGGTGTTAGCTTGACGACTGTTCCTCAGTTGTTCGGTATCATCGGTTTGCAAACGAAAAACGTGGCTAACCCAATCGTAACGCTTGCGGGAACGGTTGGCATTAGCGGCGGTCTGCTTGGCAATACGTTCACAATCGAAATCGTTCGTGGTGTAACGGGCGGCACAACGATCTACACGCTGCAATCGGCTATCGCTCTGGACGTGCTGAACGGCTCTACTGAATACAGCTTCCATGCACAAGACTTGTTGGCTCCTGCAGCTGCAGAGACGGTATATAGTGCGTTTATTTCTGGCGGCCCGCTGGCTGTGCTGACAGGCGCGCGCAATGGCCCAGAAACTTTTTACGGCATCGCATCGAGTTCCGAGTAACTTACGTCACTTTCACAACAAAGGAAGAAATATGCGTCCCTGCCCAGGGACGCATATTTTTTTGCGCGATGATGGGCACAGACGTCCATGCAGACCGTACAGGAGCCGCATACGATAGGGAACAGTCTATGCGCGCAAGGAGGTCTTCCGTGATAACGATAAGCTTGTGCATGATCGTGAAGAACGAAGAGGGGGTGCTTGCGAGGTGCCTCGATTCGGTGGCCGATCTTGTCGACGAAATCAACATCATCGACACGGGATCGACCGATGCAACGAAAGAAATTGCGGCGCGGTACACGAGCCGTATTTTCGATTTTGAATGGATTGATGACTTCGCAGCGGCACGCAACTTCGCATTTGAGCAGGCTACCTGCTCCCATATCATGTGGCTGGATGCCGACGATATCGTGCTGGAGAAGGACCGTAAGGCGTTCAAGAAGCTGATTGCCGAAATGCCTGACGATATCGACTCCATTATTATGGAGTACCATTTGGCTTTCGATAAAGCAGGCAATCCGGCTGCCGGCGCCCGCCGCAACCGAATTGTTCGACGTGAGAAGGGCTACCGCTGGTATAACCCCATTCATGAATACTTGGACGTGACCGAAGGCAGAGTATACGTCTCCGAAGTAGCCATCTCGCATGAACGGATGGGCGATCACTCGGTGCGGAACATGGATATTTTCAAGAAGAAGCTGCTTCATGGGGGCGAGAAGCTCGAAGGACGCAATCAGCTGTATTATGCCAACGAGCTCGTCGATCAGCAGATGTATGCGGAAGCAGTTGAGCAATATGAGCAGTTTGTACAAGGTGAGAACGAGACGCCGGAAGATTGCATGTACGCCTATAGCAAGCTGGCGGAATGCTATCATCAACTGAATCAGAAGCAGAAGAAGATGCAGTCGCTGCTGTTAGCCTTGCAGTTCACGGTTCCACGGGCGGACCACTGCTGCTCGATCGGATACAGCTTCGAGGAAAGAGGTCAGTATGACGCAGCGGTCCACTGGTATGAGCTCGCGCTGACGCTGCCAAAGCCGAAGTTTCATATGGGTCTGCTCAATCTCGTGTGCTGGACATGGATGCCGCATGTGCAGCTGTGCATTTGCTATGCCAAGCTGGGCGAGCTCGAGCAAGCTTATAAGCATAACGAGAAAGCACTTGCTTATTTGCCTGACGACGTTAATCTGATCGACAACAAGCTGAGGCTGGAGCAGGCACTCGGGTTAACAACACAGCCGCAGACGGAGGATCTGGAGCAGGTACGCGATACGTCGGAGTCGGTTCGGCCTGAGGGGCCAGACGGCGGGACGGAGGAGCCATGCTGACGAGTATCGTTCTGGTCACTTTCAATAAGCTTGATTATACAAAGCAGTGCATCGAGAGCATTCGGCAGCATACCGAGCAGGGGAGCTACGAGATCATCGTCGTCGATAATGGTTCAAGCGACGGCACGCCGGATTGGCTGGCGCAGCAGGTCGATGTTCGCGTCATCGCCAATGCAGGCAATGAGGGGTTTCCGAGGGCGTGCAATCAGGGGCTGGAGCAGGCAGCGGGCGATCTGCTGATGCTGCTCAATAACGATACGCTCGTCACAGCGCGTTGGCTGGAAGGACTGAAGACAGCGCTGCTCAGCTCGTCGGCAATCGGTGCAGTCGGGCCTGTTACGAATGCAGCCTCTTACTTAACGAGCATTCCGGTGCCTTATCGGGACGGCGAAGGGATGGAGTCGTTCGCTGAATCGTATAACCATTCCGACCCGGCGAAATGGGAAGAGCGGCTGAAGCTGATTGGCTACTGCCTGCTCATGAAACGAGAGGCATACGAGAAGGCCGGGCCGCTCGATGAACGATTCGGCATTGGCAATTACGAAGATGATGATTTGAGTCTGCGAATTTGGCTCGCAGGGTATAAGCTGCTGCTCTGCCATGATACGTTCATTCATCATTATGGAAGCGTGACGTTCGGGGAGAACATGCAGCAGTTTCAAGAGCTGATGAGCGGCAATTCCGAGCAATTCATGAGCAAGTGGGGCTTTCGGCCGGAGCTGGCACTTCAGATACGGATCGATCTGCTAGGCATGATAGAGAGTGAGTTTAAGTCCAAAGGGCCGCTTCGCGTCATGGAGATTGGCTGCGGCTGCGGCGGCACGTTGCTGGCAATCAAGCATCGATATCCGGGCTCGGAGCTGTTTGGTGCAGAGCGGAATGAAGCGGCGGCACGCATTGCGAGTGCGGTTGGCATTAACGTATTCCGCTCCGGTCGGCCGAATGAGTGGGCGATTCCGGATGGAACGCTCGATATGGTGCTTATCGGCGATGCGCATGCCTATGCGGCACTGCCGCAGTCGATGTCGGCGGTTGTACGAAAGCTTCGCATTGGCGGCTGGATCGCAGCAGGCTGCGCGAACCGCCGGTTTTACCGATTCAGCAACCGGATCGCCGAAGGGGAAGCCATCGATACTTCGCTGCTGCTCACTGTGAATGAAGCAGCAGCTGTCATGGCCGAAGCGGGCGTTGGTGGTTTGCGGCCTGCGCTTGCATTGGAGCCGGAAGGCGAGCGCGACCGGGAAGGGATTATACTTGCCAGCGTCAGAGATGACGATGTATCGGACAACGAGAGGATGGCATCCTACTTCGTGCTGCTGGGACGGCGAAGCGCTCCAGCGAAGAGCGTGGGCAATGCGTTCACTGTATCTAAGCCTAATAAACAGAATGAGCAGATAGACAAAGTGATTCAGGGGTCTTTACGGTCGGAGCAGCAAGAGGCTCGCATACCCGCTGCTGCGGGAGATACCGTAGGCAGCGTCGAGGAAATCAAGGAACAGAATGATATCGCTTTTACAGGCGAACGTCTAGTTGTGAACGCAGAAGTGAAAACGCAGTTCCGCGATGTATACGATGAGCATATGGTGCGGTATACAGCTGCGGAGAAATACGTGTCCGGCTTGCATGTACTTGATGCGGCTTGCGGAGCTGGCTATGGCTCGCGCATGCTGTTGGATGCTGGAGCGGCATCTGTCATCGGTGTCGATATTGATGCGGAATCGATTCGGTTGGCGCAACGCGATTACGGCAAGGCCGGCATGGTATTCATGCAGGGAGATGTGCTTCGACTTCCATTCGCAGACGGCACATTCGATGCAGTTGTGTCTTTCGAGACGATCGAGCATGTCGAGGATGGCTATGCATGGGTGCAGGAATCGGCTCGTGTGCTTCGTCCCGGTGGGTTGTTTATGGTGTCGACGCCAAACCGTGAGGTAACGAACGCGTCGAACTATTGGGAAGAGAAGCCGTTTAATCCCCATCATCGGTTCGAGTATAGTATCGGAGAGCTGCTAGGTGACCTGCTGCGAGAATATACCGTTGAAGCACTCTATGGGCAAAATTGGATCGACGATTCCCAGTTTGCCGCCATGCGATGGTTGAGAGAAACGAACGAGATGACAGTGGAACGCGAGGCTTGCTATCGGATTGCTGCGACAGGCAGCGAGCTGCTGCCGTTCCATCAGTTCCGCAGCGGCAAGCCGATGTATATCGTTGCGATCTGCCGCAAACGGATGGGAGGCGCATAAGGGATGAAGGTCGTCATTCTAGCTGGAGGCCTCGGCACGCGGATTAGTGAAGAGTCGCATCTTAGGCCGAAGCCGATGATCGAGATCGGCGGGAAGCCGATTTTATGGCATATTATGAAAATTTACTCGCAGCAAGGGTTCACCGATTTCGTCATTTGCCTTGGATATAAGGGGTTCGTCGTCAAGGAGTACTTCGAGCATTATTTCCTTCACGAATCGGACGTAACGTTCGACTTTCGCGGCGGAGAGCGCACGGTGACGAAGATTCATCGTCATCAGGCTGAGCCGTGGCGCGTTACGTTGGTCGATACAGGGCTTGATACGATGACGGGCGGACGTCTGAAGCGAGTGGCTCGCTATCTCGAGGATGAGACATTCCTGCTCACCTACGGTGATGGCGTGGCGGACATCGATTTGCATCGGCTGCTTGCCCATCATCGCTCGCATGGAAAGCTGGCGACAGTGACAGCTGTTCAGCCCGTTGGCCGATTTGGTTCTCTCGTGCTTAGCAGCGATCTGTCCGTAGAGACGTTCGCGGAGAAGCCGCGTGGGGATGGACACTGGGTGAGCGGCGGGTTTTTCGTATTCGAACCTGGTACGCTGGAGCGGATTGACGGAGACGAGACGATGCTGGAGAAGGAGCCGCTCGAGAGACTGGCGCGAGAAGGGCAGCTGACAGCTTATCAGCATACCGGCTATTGGCAGTCGATGGATACGATGCGGGATAAAGCGCTGCTGGAGGAACAGTGGCGATCGGGCAGCGCACCGTGGCGTCTATGAGGCTGCTAGCCGGCTTATGCTGAGGCGTGAATAGCGTGAAGCGAAGGAAGACTGGGAGGACAGCAGGTGAGCGGAGAGCAGTTGTTTTGGCAGGGGAAGCGGGTGTTTATAACCGGGCATACCGGGTTCAAAGGAACGTGGCTCAATCTATGGCTGCGCATGCTTGGTGCTGAGGTTGTCGGTTATAGCGACGAAATGCCATCGGCGCCAGCCATGTATCGGCTATGCGGTTTTGAGCATGACATACCGTGGGTGCGCGGCGACATAAGGGATGGCGGCAGATTACAGCAGGCGCTGAGGGACGCGAAACCGGATATTGTGTTCCATCTCGCTGCACAGCCGCTCGTTCGTCGTTCTTATGCGGAGCCTGCTGAGACGTTCGCAATTAATGTGAGCGGCACGGCGAACGTCCTCGACAGTGTGAAGGAGCAGTCTTCCGTTCGAGCGGCGGTCATCATCACGTCAGACAAATGTTATGCAGGAACAGCATCGGCGACCGGGTTTATCGAGTCTGACCCGCTTGGGGGCGCTGATCCTTACTCGTCTAGCAAGGCGTGTGCGGAGCTGGCGGTGGATGCCTATCGCCGCTCCTACTTCAGCGATGGCAGCGGAGGCGCATCGATTGCAACCGCACGTGCGGGTAACGTTATCGGGGGCGGCGACTTTGCGGAGGATCGCATTGTACCCGATATCGTGAGGTCGGTGCAAACGGGACATCCAATTAAGCTGCGCAGACCAGATGCGATACGTCCGTGGCAGCATGTGCTGGAGCCGTTGTCCGGCTATATGCAGCTTGCGGAGAAGCTGTATGCGAACGGATCGTCCTATGCAGAGGCTTGGAACTTTGGTCCATCGGTTAACCAGGAAATGACGGTGCGGGAGCTCGCAAGCTCGATGGCAGCGAAGTTAGGAGCGCCGCCGTTAATCATTCCAGACGCCGATGCGCCGCCAGAAGGTCCATATGAGGCAGCCGTATTGCGGCTGGACAGCACGAAGGCGCGCATGCGGCTGAATTGGAAGCCGGTGTGGAGTACAGCCGAAGCGATCGACTATACGGCGGCATGGTATGAACGATGGTTCAAAGGCGCACCAATGCGAGAGCTCGCCATGCGTCAAATTCGGGCGTATGAAACGGCAGCAGCTGTGTGTAACCCAGCAGCGGAAAGCGGGGATTAAGGCGATGGACAACAACGCAGCGGACGAAGCTCAGCCAGTTGTGCAGAAGAATGGCGATAGCGATCATCATGCGTCGACGGTTTCGGCTGCGAACGGAGGAACACATCCGCAAGGGGCAGCACATGCCTGCCGCGTATGCGGAGGTGGACCGCTGACACGCTGGGTGCACCTGCCTGCAATGCCGCTGACGGAGGAGCTTCGTCCGCCTAGTTATTCGGACTCCCCGTATCTCGCCGATATCGATGTGTACCGCTGTGCTGTCTGCGGTGTGTCCCAAACAGTAGGTGAACGCGATCTGTCCCCCTACTATGTGGACTACGGCTATACGGTCGGTCAATCGCCATTCGCCGCAAGGTTCATGCAGCGGCTTGCGGATACAGTGCGCGACCGTTTCGGACTGCAGGAGGGCTTTAAGGTCGTTGAGATCGGTTCGGGAGATGGCGCACAGCTGGCATGCTTCCAGCGCGCTGGCGCCGAAGTGTTCGGCGTTGAACCTTCCGCTGAGCTGTGCCGGGAGAGCCGGGCTCGTGGTGTTCCAGTAATGGAGGCGCTGTTCATGCCGCAGACGGCGGCGCTTCTGCCAGAAGAGTTCCAGCCAGCGGATGTGCTGCTCATGACGTATACGTTCGATCATCTGCCTGATCCGTCCGGTACGCTGGAGGCGGCACGCAGAACGCTGCATCCGGGTCGCGGCTTGCTCGTACTCGAGGTGCATGATCTAACACGTATCGTGGAACGTAGAGAATACTGTTTGTTCGAGCATGAGCATTACACCTACTGGACAGCGGAGACACTGGGATGTGCGCTGGCGCGCAGCGGTTTCCGGCTGCTGACAACAGAGCTGCTGCCAGAGCATGAACGGCGCGGCAATTCGCTGCTCATTGCTGCTGCGGCGATGGATGCGGCACATTCGCCAGAGAGCGAGGTACAGCTGGCTGAGTGGTCTGCGCTTGATTACGATAAGTTCCAGCAAGAAATGGATCAAGGGATTGCAGCGCTGGATGCATTCGTCGAGGCGGAGGCTTCGCAAGGACGTACCGTTGCTGGATACGGAGGCGGCGGAAGAGGTGTCATGACGATGGCGGCCATGTCGTCGGCATGGCGAATTTCCTACGTATGTGATGCGAATACAGGGCTTCACGGGCTGCTTGCTCCCAAATCCCGCGTTCCTGTTGTTGCGATCGATCGGTTGTCAGAGGAGCCGGTCGATACACTCATCGTATTCAGCTATGGCTATATGGCCGAAATTCGTGAAGCCGTTGAGAAGCTGCCAGGAGCGCCGAAACAGATTGTCTCGATGCTTGATATTTTGAAGTGAGGGATCGCGTATGGAACAACAGCAAACGCGAGAGGTCAATCGAGGCCATGTGCGATGCGCCGCCGTTGTCACTGGAGCAGCAGGCTTCATCGGAGCGGCTGTATGCCGCGAGCTGCTCAGCAGAGGATGGCGTGTCTATGCCGTTATCCGTCCGGGTTCAAAGGCCGAGCGGCTGCCGCATGGACATGGGGCGCTGCAGCTTGTGGAAGGCGATTTGATGCAGCCTGCACAGTGGGAGACGCAGCTTGAGACAGCAGCAGCTGCGGGCGAGCGTTTCGACAGCTGGCTGCAGCTTGGATGGGAAGGCGTTGCCGGTTCCATGCGCAATGATGATTCGCAAGCAGCGAACGTTGAAGCGACTGTCGAATCGGTACGTCTAGCAGCGCGCCTTGGTTGCAGCAGCTGGATTGGAGCCGGGTCACAAGCCGAATATGGGCAAATGGAAGGCCGCGTGGATGAAGGAGCAGCAGAAACGCCGACGACAGCTTACGGACGTGCAAAGCTTGCGTCGGGCAGGCAGGCGCTGGAAGAGGCTGCGCTTCATGGGTTAAGCGGCTATTGGGTACGCATCTTCAGCGTCTATGGACCTGGCGATAATGGCAGTTGGCTCATCCCAGGGCTGATTCGTCAGCTCATGGCGGGTGAAAGTCCAGCGATGACGTTCGGCGAGCAGCGCTGGGACTATCTGTACATTGATGATGCAGCAGCTGCATTCGCTGCGCTTGCCGAGCAGTCTACAGCTGCCCGACATAAACAGTTAGCTTCTGAAATGGCGTATGGCGGTGCGAATAATCGAGTGTTTCGTAAGCCTGGACGAAGTTTCTATCCATCGCACGGTGTCTACAATCTTGGATCGGGAGAGAGCCGAACGATTCGTCATATCGCAGAGCTCGTTCGCCAAGCAGTCGCTGCACGGCTTCCTCGCAGTCTGCCGTCGGACAATAAGCGTGTGCCGATGATCCGATATGGCGTCGTGCCTTATCGCGATGATCAGGTCATGATGATGGAGGCGGACATTGCTAAGCTGCAGCGGGAGACGGGCTGGTCCCCGCAGACAATGCTGACTCAAGGTGTTGGGCAGACGGTCGACGCTTATGCCGACGTTATCGATCGAGACCGGGGCGCAGCAGTCAAACGCGCCATCGTCACAATGGCTTATCGTTCCAACTCCTCGCATGTCGGTGCAGCGCTATCTGTCGCAGATCTGCTGCTGGCGCTTTATTACCGTATCCTGCGTGTTGATCCGCAGCAGCCGGCTGCGCCAGATCGAGATAAGCTTGTGTTCTCCAAGGCACATGCGAGTACAGCGCTCTATGCGGTGCTTGCAGAAAGGGGCTACCTCCCGCGAAACGTCCTAGACAGCTATTCAATCGATGGCGGCCAGCTGCCGGGCCACTTGGACCGCAAGTCAGCACCGGGCATTGATAGTTCGGCCGGATCGCTTGGGCACGGACTTTCAATCGGTGTGGGATTCGCGCTAGCGGATCGGCTGGCTGGCCGCGACAGCCGCACGTATGTCGTGTTGGGCGACGGTGAGTGCAATGAAGGATCGGTTTGGGAGGCGGCGCTTGTCGCTGCATCCTTGAAGCTCGATCATTTGATTGCAGTAGTGGACTGTAATGGCTGGCAGGGCTTTGATCGAACAGAGCCGCTGTCGTCAATTGCATCACTCGGGGACAAATGGCGTGCGTTTGGCTGGGAAGTCGATGAAGTCGACGGTCACGATTCGAACGCACTGGTCAAGGCACTGGATACGAGAAGCCAGAACGGTCGTCCGAGAGTCGTACTCGCCCGCACGGTGAAGGGCCACGGCGTGGACTTCATGGCAGACACGCTCGAGTGGCATTATAAATCACCAAACACAGCACAGTGGAAGGATGCGATCGCGCAGCTTGGCGGCGAGGAGGGAAAGGGATGAGGAATGCATTCGTACGGGAGCTGCTGAAGCGCGCTGAGACGGATGAACGCATTTTCGTCATTACCCCGGATCTCGGGTTCTCCGTGTGGGAGCCGTTTCGCGAGCGTTATCCGTCTCGATTCGTCAATGCTGGTATCGCGGAGCAAAATGCAGTCGGCATGGCCGCTGGTCTTGCCCTATCCGGCCATGTCGTGTACGTGTACAGCATCGTCCCGTTCGTGACGATGCGAGCCTACGAGCAGATCCGCGTCGATGCTGCCTACATGAACACCGCCGTCCGTATCGTCGGCGTTGGTGCAGGCTTCGCTTACGGCGGTCAAGGACCGACGCATCATGGGCTGGAGGACGTTGCGCTCATGCGCGCGCTGCCGAATATGACCGTATGCTGCCCGGGCGATGACATTGAAGCGCGTGAGCTTACAGTGGCGAGCTTCGATTGCACAGGTCCAATGTATATTCGACTCGGCAAATCAGGTGAGCCACGTGTGCATCACCCAGACACACGTATTGCAATCGGTGAACCGATCGAACTATTGGCGGGATCGCAGGTCGCAGTACTTGCAACGGGCACTGCGCTTGGCCGCGCACGTGAATGGGTGGAGCGGCTTCGCGTGGAGGAAGAGCCGATCGAGGCGGCGCTCGCGAGCGTGCCGACGGTGAAGCCGTTCCCGGCGGAGCTCATTGTAGAATACGCTAAGCGAGGCATTCCGATTGTCACCGTCGAGGAGCACAGCGTCATCGGCGGGCTTGGCTCTGCTGCGGCAGAGGTGCTGGGAGAGCTGGGGGCGGGCGTGCCGCTGAGGCGGTTCGGTTTGCCGGATGCTTTTTGCCGAGAGGTTGGGAGCCATTCGTATTTGCTGGAGCGTTCGGGCTTTCATTATGAACGATTTAAGGACATCGTGAGAGGAGCATGCGGACAATGACAGAATCGTTCACGCCGATGGGCATGATCGGCAAACATCACAGGCCATCCGATTTCGAGGCGTACCGATTGACGGAGGAGACGTTCGAGCAGTCGCAGCTGTCGGTGTTTAACAAGCTGGAGGCTTTTCCTCGTTTTGCAACGAAGCGCAGTCTGGCGAAGTTTCTGTGTCGTCACGAAATATTCAAGCATGTGCTCGGCGTAACGGGGAGCATCGTCGAATGCGGCGTGTTTAATGGCGGCGGGCTGTTCACGTGGGCGCAGCTGTCCAACATTTACGAACCCTCCAACCATACGCGCAAAATCATCGGCTTCGACACGTTCGCAGGCTTCCCATCCGTATCCGATGAGGATAAAGAGCCTGACGATGAATTTAAAGCGGGCGACTTAAAAGGTGAGACGATCGAGCAGTTGCACCATTCGATCAAGAAGTATACAGCTGAGCGCTACCTGTCGCATATTCCGAACATGGAGCTTGTGCAGGGTGATTTCATGACGACAGCAGATGATTATGTGGCGCGGAACAAGCATCTACTCGTTTCGCTGCTCTATCTGGATTTCGACCTGTATGAACCGACGAAGAAAGCGCTGGAAGTGTTCCTCCCGAGAATGGGCAAAGGGTCGGTCGTCTGCTTCGATGAGCTGAACTGCGCTTCGTTCCCTGGCGAGACGAGCGCGCTGCTGGAAATGCTGCCGATTCGCGATACGACGATCCGTCGGTTTCCGACGGACCCTTGGGTGTCGTATGTCATTCTGTAACGAAATGAGGCCGGTCGGATGAGCGAGGAGGAACGCAAACAGTCTGGAGCAGAGGGCGATGATCCAGACGAGGAATCCGTTGCCGTCGACTCGGTTCGAGGTTTATACCATCTGGGCGAGAACACGATCATTGAAGAGGGCTGTGCCATGCACGGCAGCAAGGAGATCGCCATTGGCAGCCATGTATTCGTACGGACGGGCGCATGGTTTAACATTTGTACCGACGTAACAGGTGAGCGGCCCAAAATAATCATCGGCGACTATTGCCAGTTCAATAAAAGCGTCCTCCTATCAGCTGCGAATCGAATTCGAATCGAACGGTTTGCGATGATTGGTCCTCACTCGTTCATCATGGATACCCAGCATGAATATCGGCATATCGGAATTCCGATTTCCATGCAGGGCATCACCGAGACGGAAGGCGCAACCATTATCGGTGAAAGCACATGGGTCGGCGCAAACTGCGTCATTAGCGGTCCGCTCACGATTGGCAGAGGTTCTGTCATCGGGGGGAACAGTGTCGTGACGCGGGACATTCCCGACTATTGCGTTGCTGTAGGCAGCCCAGCCCGAGTGATCAAAATGTTCGACACCGACACAGCGGATTGGATCGCAGTGAAGTCGAAGGAAGACGTTGCTGCGGTGATGCGCAGGAGACGGGAGCGTCCGGTACTATCGATTTGTATTCCGACCTATAATCGAGCTGCCGACCTGAATCGTTGTCTGCAAACCATCGTTCATCAGATCGGCGACTGCTCGTTATTCGAGGTTGTTGTATCAGATAATGCGTCGCCAGATGGGACACAGCAGGTGCTTGCTGCTTTCGCTGAAGTCTATCCGAATATGAATTTGCGTTACTGGCGCAACGATGAGAATATCGGGGCGGAGCGGAATATTATCAAGCTGCTGGATGATGCGCGTGGGGACTACGTGCTGCTGCATGGTGACGATGACTTCTTCACTGATCTAACGATTATGCCTATGCTGAATCTCATTCAGATGAATCGCGATTGCTCGGTTTTTTTCTTGAATGTGCTCAATGACGATGGCCGGGTCCATCGGATGGAAGGACTGAGCACATTCATTGAGACAGCTTCGCTTCATTCAGGGTTTATTTCCTCCGTTATGATTCAGCGCGAAGCCTATCGCCAAGTTGAGGATAAGACGAAGTTTATCGGCTCCGGCTTCAATCACATTTATTTGCAGTTGGAGGCGCTGCGGTATAATCCGCATTTTGCAGTTGTCAATAAGGCTATGTTTGGGTATGCAGGCAACAAGCCGACTGGCTACAACTTCGGTAAGTTTTTTATCGATGGGTATTTGAGCATATTAGATCATTATCGTTCTTATGGACTGTCGGATGAGGCGCTGCTGAAGGAGAAGCGGACGATGCTGGCAACTACGGTGCTGCCTTGGTATAAGCGAATTGTCGAGGAACAGCTGGGCGCCGACATCAGCGGGTTTGAAGAAATCTATACCGCACATTATAAAGATGAGCCTTATTTCAAAGCGATTCTGGAATGGATAAGAAATATTAAGCCCTTGACGAAGGAGAGTCAAGAATAAAGCCTGCAGACTTAACAGTCGGCAGGCTTCTTATTTGTTGTTTCATGATAGACGAACTTGCGCTGCGTCCAGTAGCTGAACAGGAACAGTACACCTTCGGTAATCAGTTTGGAGATGAGAAGTGGAATGTGAGCAACCTCGTTTAAGCCGTACATAAGTCCGTAATTCAATGTCAGGATGAGCAGCACGAGTGCAAAATATTTCGGCATCGAGCGCCGAACCTGCGACTGTCCTTCATCTGTGAATACGAATCGACGGTTCATCGTGTAATTGACAAGGGAGCTGCACACTCTTGCGCCGACGACTGCGAGCAGCAGGTTCGTTGTTAGCAAATGAATGAGCAGCAGCATGCCATAATCGATCGCTGCACTTAGCAGCGAGGCGCCGCTGAACTTTAATATAGGCAGATAGACGGCGATCGAATCGGCCAATGGACGAAAATGGGACGATTTATTTTCTTCCAAATAGACGGTTTCGATCGGGATCTCCTTCAGGCGATAGCCCGCTGAGCGAGCCTTCAGCAGCATGTTCATCTCATATTCGAACCTGTCGCCGGGAATGGAGCAGAGCCAGTCGAGCATATCGTTGGAAAATCCGCGCAGACCCGTCTGCGTATCATGAATGGCAGAGCCGGTGGTGAACTTATAAATTTTGCGCGTTGCAGTATTGCCGAATCGGCTCCGCAGCGGCACCTCGCCTGTGAATTGTCGGCTGCCCAGCACGATATGGTGCGGCAGCTTGTCCACGGCATCCGCAATGCGCATAATGTCCGCGGGTAGATGCTGGCCGTCGCTGTCTGCGCAAATTACGCCATCGCGTCTGCCTAATTTCTTAATATATTGAAAGCCGGTTTTGAGCGCACGGCCTTTGCCCATATTGTGTTCATGGGTTAGCACGGTGCAGCCAAGCTGCTTCGCTGTTGCAAAGATTGATCGATAATCGTCCCCGCTGCCGTCATCGACGATGACAATATGAGGGGTATCGACTTCGATGAGCTGATGGATAAGACCGATCAGCCGTGCGTCCGGCTCGTAGGATGGAATGAGTACCGTCATGTTATCTCCTCCTTACATGGATTCTAGGTGTCTGATTTATGCACCGACATAGATGATGTCGCTGACGCCGCGCTCTTGGCCTTTACCCTGAGGGTTGTTAATGACTTTGCCCATGAAATACATCGTGGACGAGCCGCCGCCATCGAGATTGTAAGCGTCCGTTGCGCCAAGATCCTTGAACAGATCTGCGAATTCAGTCAGTGTCATACCGCGGCTGTAGTTCTGGGAGCGGCCATCAACAACGACGAGCACATAATGGTTAGCATCAATGATGCCGATACCGGTTCTCGGATTCGCATTTTGAATCGAACGATTGCCGAAGTTTGTGTCGATCTCGACATGCTCGAAGTCACTCGCAACTTCACCGTCTTGCACCAGAATTGGACCGAAGGAGAAAGTATTCGTAACGCCTTGAGCAATCAGATCAGCAGAAGAAACTTCTGTTTCGTCATAGCTCTTCATAGTCCCGTCCTGGAACAGGGCTAAGCCGTCACGAGCAGGCTCATCCCGGTAGAGCGTCCCGTTCCGAATAATGACACCATCGTCTCGGAACCCGTAGTAATCACCATTAATCGCGAGCACCGCATTGCTGCTCTCTGCAATCGTGGAGGTGTTCTCCGTAATGTTGCGGCCGAACTTATTGTCAGCTAGCGCAGTTTGAATAGTAGCGCCGTTCTTCAGCGTGACATCGGCAACGAAGTAGGTAATCATATCGCTGCCAGAGCCGGTCTGGACCTTCTTGATGTTGATCGTCTCGTTGTCGCTGCTGTAATTCCAGTCATCGTAGGTCGCGTGAGCGGATTCGACTGTGGAGGTTGATGCCGTTGTTGTAACGACTGCTTCCACGTGTTCAATCAGATATCGATCGGCCAGCTTGTAGACAACTGTACCGACGGTAAGGACGAGCACTAGTGAGGTGCCAACCCATATTTTTCGAGCGCGGCTCCATTTCTTCAATGTGAGTTCCTTCTTTCATTAGCAAATTGTAAAGGCGTTTGAGGTAACGTCATTGTCGCACCGTCTTCTGAATTGGTTATGAGCCTTGGCTGAACATGCGCTGAAAGAAGAAAAGGGGAAAGAAAAAAGCTCTTCCGACTAGCGGAGATGAACTCCGACTAGCAGAAGAGCTTTGTGGTTGCGCTTGTATCGCAAGTTGATGGGAAGCAGAATCGCTAATCCGTCGTCCATTAGTTTCCGCCGCTACCGCCGTTTGAAGCCAGCCACCAGAACACGGCTAACAGCAAGGAGGTAATGACAACGGATAGGACGACGAATATGCGAGCGAATCGTTGCTCCCTTGTGCTGCCATTCAATTCATAACAAACCCCCGTTTCGTAGCTGCGAAGGTTCGATTATGTAAAGTCGTACCTAACAGCAATTAGGTAGAACATAACAGATATGGCGATAAAGGGGCAACGAAAATCGTTTTGCGGTATTCCGTAAACAGAACTGGAATATCGAGTTAAAACGCCCAATTTCCGTTTATAAGAATAGGCTCTTTGGTACCATCGTGGGTAACGCCGTATATGTTCAGTTCAGCTGATCCGACCATAAAGTCGGTGTGAGCCATGCTTCGGTTGAGTCCGCGTTCCAGCAGCTGTTCCTGGGATAAGTCAGCGCCACCTTTGACGCAGGATGCATAAGCGCTTCCTACGGCCAAATGGCAGGAGGCATTCTCATCGAACAGTGTCTTATAGAACAAAATATTCGACTCCGAGATCGGTGAACGATGGGGTACAAGCGCAATCTCACCGAGATACTTGGCACCTTCATCGGTTTCAAGCAGCCCTTGCAGCGCTTCCTCGCCTTGCTCGGCTGTTGCACTTACGGCACGACCATTCTCGAATGTGAAAGAGAAGCGGTCGATGATGTTGCCATTGTAGCTAAGCGGCTTCGTGCTGGATACGGTGCCGTTAACGCCAGTACGAAGCGGGGCAGAGTAAACCTCTTCCGTTGGCAGGTTCGGCACGAACCAGACGCCTTGGCCGTTCGCTTTGCTGCCGCCGAGCCATACATGATCAGCCGGCATCTCGATCGTGAGATCGGTACCTGGCGCTGTATAGTGAAGCTGCTTATACTGCTTCTCAGTCAAATAAGTTGCTTTCGAACGCAGCTGTAGGATATGTGCCTCCCACGCAGCGATTGGATCTGGCTGATCGGCACGCACCATTTTGAAGATCGCATCCCACAGTGCGGGAACCTGCTCTTCCTGTGGCAGATTCGGAAATACCTTGGCTGCCCATGCAGCGGAAGGTACGGTTGCCAGCGACCAGCTGAACTTGAACGCCTGCGACAGCTGGCGGTACTTCTCGTTCGATTGCCGCAGCACACGGTCGGCATTCCGAATGCGCTCTTGCGGTACGCCTTTCAGTAAATCAGGGTCGGCGGAGCTGATCGTGACGGCTGCGGCACCTTTTTCAGCCATCTCCAGCTTCTCACCAGCGGACCAAGTCGGAACTTCAAGGAATGATTGCTCTGGGGCGAGATCGTATCGAATGCGGGAGACAACGTCATCCATCCAGACGACCTTCACCTGGTAGGCGCCAGCCTCATACGCCTTCTTCACTACAAGCCGCGCCAGCTCCGGCGATTCAATCGTCGCGTTCAGCATAAGCGATTGTCCAGGTTGAATGTTCGCCCCGATCTTTACAATGATGTCTGCGTAGTTATGGAGCTTCTGTTCGAATGTCAGCAATTGAACCATCCTTTCTTTGCCGTGCGTAATGGAATTGTACGCTTCTATTGTAGGGGATTGTGTTAGGAAGATTCAAATGGGAGGGGCCCATGGCGAAGATAATCGTACATATCGCAGAAATTCGCTCCATTCGTGCCGAAAGTAAGTATTTTCTTTTTGAGCAACTTAATGTATGATCACCCCCTTTATTTTCCTGAGGATAACGAAAGGTATAGGCAGAGAAACTCGTGGTGCTCTGGCGGCTGGTTCGTACGCAGCAGGAAATAAAGTAGGATAACTTTTAGCTGCATAGTCAGATTGAGCAGGCATAGTATATCGATAACGGTTGCAACAGGGTAGACGAGTTCAATCATCATTTCGTGGGGGAGATGAAATTATGAAGAAGTTTATTATCGGTTTTCTTGCAGGCGGTTTGATCTTTGGTACAGCGTCAGCTTATGCGGCGGTGAAAATCAGTGTGGATTATAATCGTGTGAATACGGTCTACGTAGATGGTGTGAAGAAGACGATTACAACAACGAATAAGCCGATCTATATCGATAGTACGAACGATGGAAAGGATAATGGTGTTACATACTTCCCGAGCACGCTTCTGCCGGAGCTTGGATATCAGCCAAGCCGGAGCGGCGATACGGTCTTTTTGAACGCGGCAGGCGCAGCCTATTACCCGATTCGATTCAACGATTTTACGCCAAATTCTAATGTCATTGCGGTCGAACAAGTTAATACGACGGGCGCCTTGGCGGATGTTGTGTTCAATGGCGCGGTGCTGATCAATAGTCAATCAGGTGCGACGTATCGAAATTACATGAAAACCGAACTGGGCACGCTTCTCAATAAAACGAAATCGCAAAGTGAATTTACACTTAAGATCGACGAGAAATATCGTAGATTTCAAGGGACATTGTATTTGGGCAAAAGCGATCTGGGTAAGATTCCTTCCAA
Organism: Paenibacillus cellulosilyticus; assembly: GCF_003182255.1. GTDB lineage: Bacteria > Bacillota > Bacilli > Paenibacillales > Paenibacillaceae > Paenibacillus_T > Paenibacillus_T cellulosilyticus. The sequence goes on from NZ_QGTQ01000003.1 coordinate 203,788, forward strand.
GCCTGTACAGCTCGAAGTCAACTTGACCGATGACAGTGGCAAATTGATCAAATATAAGACGTATACGGTTAGTAAATTGACACGCACACAGACGATTAACATACCGCTTCGCTATATTAGCAGCATTAGCTTCAAACTATCGAATGACGGCAGTGAAACGGCAGATGCTGCTATTCTTGAGCCTGTGTTTATTAAGTAATGCAACGAAGGAATGATAATGACATGCTAACGGAATAAGGAGGCTGCGATCGTTGCACTGGCTGGTGCAGTGGTCGCGGCTTTTTTTTTGAATCGGAGCTAAATGTTTATTCCATTCGGGAAAGTACTCACTTGTTGATTAGCGCTTCGATAAACGGCTCATCAACAGGAGTAGATGTTCCTCGGCAAGCTCTAGCAGTGTGAAGCTTCTGTCTTCGATCTGGGAAGTAAGCCTAGCTGCTTCTTGTTTGGCGAGGTTATATAACGGTTCATTAATGGACTGATTGGATAGATCTTGCCGGAGCGGGTGGTTTTTTTATAGAGGCAGAAGTACGAGAACTAATGCTCGAGCGAGTGTCGGATTCACTCCATCATCTGCAGCCCACAAGAGGTCAACATCTAGAAGTGTTCGAGCGGATGATGGAGTGGTTGCGTGTGGGTGGAGATATAGGCGTATAAAAAGGTACTGGCGCCGCTTTATCGGTTTTCTCGTCCGTGATTACCTGCAGCAACTTCGGGCAGCGTATGCTCAACTTCCAGCCCATAATCAAGGCAAAGTGCATGTAACCCGCCAAAGTAGCCTTGTCCAATCGGATTGAATTTCCATTCCGATTGATAGCGGTATAGTTCACCTATTATGATAGCGGTTTGTTTGGTCAGTTCTTCTCCAAAATTGAAATAAGCGATTTCTTGATGTGCTGATGGATGGATCAAACGAATCATGATTTCAGATACTTGATCGAAACAATGATTCCGTTCCTCATCCTCATAGATCGACAGTGCGAATGCTAACCGTTGGACATGCAGATCCATTCGGTTGAAATCAATTTGAAAGTGCGCCTTATTCGTATTGATTTTGGTATAAACAACTGACCCACTGCGATGATCAGGATTTCCATAGAAAATGCAGTCGCCGTCCTGTTCGCATGTCCCATTCAGATGGAGTAAGAATGAAGAAGCATCAATATCCATGTCAGGGTTTAGCAAATTCCATTCGACCTCTACTAGAAGACGATTGTTCGGGTTGGAGATACCTATTTTTTGGCCACGTATAAGGTGAGTTCCCGAATGACGTGGTGCCGGGGCAGATTCTGAAGAGACAGTTTTCTTGGCTTTTTTGGCCGATGGCGCTGAGAACGGAGTATAACCGCCATTATACAGCTTTCCGATTTTAAATCCGAAAGATGAGGATAGCGTTCTTGGACTATCGGCATGATGCATGGATAATAATTTCATCAGAAGCAAGGCACATGCATTGGCATCATCAAGGGCATTATGGTGATTCAAGGGTATGTTATTGATTTCCGCTAAGTCATTGAGCCGATAAGATGGCAGATCCGGGGTTAGCCTCTTGCTAAGCTGATACGTACAGTAATATTCCAAATTCGGGTATTCGATATAGCCGTTGTCTAAACAGTAACGTAAGACACTCATGTCAAAGGACGCGTTATGAGCAACGATTGGTTTTCCTTCAATCTTTTCTCGAATGCGCGGCCATAATTCCACGAAGCTTGGCATGTCTCTGACCATTGCAGGCGTTATGCCATGAATACCGATATTGACGGCATCAAACGGTTGTAAGGGATTGATTAGCCAGTGAATCTTATTAACAATTTTACCACCTTGAACCTCAACAAGACCGATGGAACAAGCGCTTGAGCGATTTGAATTGGCAGTTTCAAAATCTATGGCAATGAAGTCCATATCCTTTGGTTCCTCCGAAACGATTATATTAAGAAAATATCAATTATATCATGACTAGGAATGGCAAGGGAGGATCCTTGTAGGAAGTGCGGGGATTTTGTTCTTCTAAATGAGGATAAACGCCTCTCACAAAAAGCCAACCAGCAATCGCTGGTTGGCCTTTTTTTGTACTGTCACATTGTCCGGTTATCTATTCACGTCTACTACTTCTCATCCGAAGGCTCCTGCAATGCTCCGAACAGTCCCGTGATCGTTTCGGCCATATGACTTGCTGACTTCAGCTGTGCCTCTTCTACACGGAATACTCCGCTGCTCTCTCCGTGCTCCTGGAAGGCCAAGCCGAGCCATTCATAATCGTCCGAAGCGGAATTCTTCTTGAAAGCAATCAGATTAGGCGAGATCAACGATCTCTCCGTAATCTCAGGCATGTCCTGTGCAGGGAAGCCCTGTTCGTCTGCCCATTGTTTAAGCGATGGGAAGTAAGAGCCGATATTGCCGATCAAGCAGCCCTGACAGCCCCCGTTGTCAAAATATTGGACGAACTGCTTGTCATCCTCCGGGTCCACAAGCTGAATACTTGTCGAGCCGTTTGCACCAACATCTGCTGATTGAACGATCCATTCTTTGGGCGCAAGCAGAAGAACACCGTTAATCCCGTATCCTTGATTCATCCAATAAACGGCCAACTTATCTTTCAAGTCAGATGGAATTGCGTAATCGATGTCAGCCAAAGGCTGCGCTGGAACGAGCGATCGTGGATGCTCGGGATCATCATCGAAGGCATATTGACCTTGGATACAACGCAAAGGCAATGGCTGCAACTGGTCGTCTTGCCCGACTTGAACCGTACCGCATTCCGTGATTCGACTGACGGTTGCAGTTTCTGTTTGATCCGTTTGTTCAACTTCCTTCTCTCCAGGTTCACCTTGATTGGTCTTAGAGATGGCTGGCGTTGGCGTTTCGTTAGTATCAGTTGCTGTCTTTGATGTACATCCCGTTACGTTTAATGAAAACAATGCTAATAGTACGATAATTGTGTTCGTGAATCGCATAACTATGCTCCTTTATGTAGGTTATCTGACTTAGTCAACAATAAAGACGAAACCTTACCCATAAGGTTGCAGCTCGTTCCAAAATATTACTGAAGTGAAACAAATGATGTTGACAGTTCCAGTTATTTCTACTACTATAATTCATAGTAATTATATTGGAATAATATAATTAGGAGGATGAGAAGTGTGAGCGATGTATTGAAAGAGGTATTGGCTGCAAATGAAACGTATGCCGAATCTTTCGGCGAGAAGTCTGCATTGACGATTCCGCCAGCTCGACGATTTGCCGTTCTCACATGCATGGACGCTAGATTGGATCCAGCGAAGTTTGCAGGGTTAGCCGAAGGTGACGCTCATGTGATCCGCAATGCAGGTGGACGTGCCAGCGATGATGCAATTCGCTCTCTTGTTATCTCTTATAAACTCCTTGGAACGAAAGAGTGGTTCGTCATCCATCATACGGACTGCGGCATGGAAACATTCACGAACGAAACGATTCGCGGCCTGCTCGAGAACAGCCTTGAAACTGCGCAATTGACGGAGCAGGGGTGGAAAGATGTAGGGCAAGGACCAGGCTCCAGAGCGGCTCGTTACATCGAATTTCTGACATTTAATAACTTGGAACAGAGCGTTGTAGACGACGTTGAACGTATTCGTAATCATCCGCTGGTACCGCACGAGATTCCGATTTATGGTTATATCTATGACGTGAGAAGCGGTCGATTGATCGAAGTGCCGGAGGCAACGCGAGTCGGAAGCGCAGCGGCGACTGCTCATGTATAAATGATAGGTTATGATAAAGTGCGGGAAACTTTGCGCGGTTCGCAAGGTTTCTTTTTTTTATTTTCATAAAGAAAGCACCCTCGCAAGGAGAGTGCTTTATATGCCGTATGAAGGAATTCAAACGACAAAATCAACGAACTCTGGCGTACGAAGCATGCCATTTTTAGTCCAATTTCGGGTTCGTACCTGAGCTTTTAGAGGAGGCTGAATGTATACAAAGTCTCGATCCTCAGCACACTTAATCTGTTGGGCTATGCTATAGAATGCCTTGCGAGCCATTGAAGGTACAGCAAACTCAATCACGCCAACTGTTTTACCTTGATACTGTGCAAGCCAACCAAACTGGTTTTTACGGTAACCAGTCAGTTCAACATTGACGTAAGTATAGTTAATAATTTTTAGCCAATCAGAGCTTCGCTCCCCTACATACTTTGAATCCCGTTTCTTCGCAACGATGCCTCCAAGGTTTCTTTGTTTCATAAGATCAAACAGAGCCTTCCCGTGTGCTTCAACATTTAACATAAGGCTGTAGTATGCGTTAGGCTGCATTATCTTCTGTAACAGCAGTTTTCGTTCCCACAATGGTTTAGATCGAACATCCTCACCGTTATAGTATAGGATGTCGAATACGTAATAATGAACTGGCTTAGACTGAGCATACTCACGGATTTTGGTTGATTTAGATGCTCTGAATCGCTCCATGATTAACTCGAAGTCGAACCAACCCTCTTCGTCCATCCTCGCTACTTCACCATCTAGGATAACGTCACAGTCCTTAATCACAGGCACGTTATGTAGTTCTGGATATTGTCTTGTGACCTCATGGCTATGCCTCGTGTAAAGCGTCACCTTACCCTTATTCAATGACAACAGCAAGCGATGTCCATCTATCTTGGGTTCAAATAAATATCGTTCGTCGTCAAAAGGACGTTCGATTTTTTCTAGTAACATTGGTTCAACAAACACAATGCTACACCTCCGTATATCATTGGTGATATACAATTGTATCATGTTATATTCGTAAAATAATTCTGAAACGAATGCATATATATCCAACTCATACCACAAATTATTACCGTAAGAATACTTCTAAGGAGTTGACATATATGGCTAGAAACAATCAACTGGTTGTTCCAGGAGCTAAAGCGGCGCTGAGCAAAATGAAAGTGGAGATTGCACAGGAATATGGAATCGCTTTTACGCCTGATGGTTACAATGGAAACTTAATAACTCGTGACGCTGGTACGATTGGTGGCAATATTACGAGAAGACTTGTTCAGATGGCTGAACAATCTTTGGGTGGACGGATGTAATAAGCAGGAGAGATTGAGCAGACCCCGTCATTTAATGGCGGGGCTTTTCAGATTAATATAAAAAAATCGACCCCCGCTTTTCAGCGAGGGTCTTTCATGGGAGAGGAGAACGAATACTTATGGTACAGATGTGGATGCCGCGTCGTTATTGGGTTTTGTAAGTCAGCAGTAGTGCTCAAAGTAGTCGAAAAGAGTGGGCTTTTGCGAATTTGGTCGACAATCGGTCGACAATCGGGTGGACAGCGATCACTTTTAAATATCGTCGAATACAGACGCAGCTGCCTGATCCACGCTCTCAAAAATATGTCCGTAGATCTCGAGCATTTTTATATTGGAATGCCCAAGGCGCTTGGCAATTGCTTCTGAGTGTATCTTCTTGTATATCATCCATGATGCTGATGTATGTCTCAAATCATGCAGACGTATAGGTTTCAAATTGTATCTTCGATGAAAGTCAATCCACTTCTTAGTAAACCAACCGGGTGAATAAGGTTTACCATCAGGATGGCAAAATACATACGAGTATTTACCGCCTTCCCATTGGTCATCTAGCTCACTTAACTCATCAGCACGCAACTCCTGAAGTGCCTGAAGTTCGGTAATTAATGTTTCGGATAGCGCTATTCTTCGCGACTTCTTATTCTTTGGAGGTTTTCGTAACGGCTCTCCGTCCTTGAATTTAGGAATTGTGTCATCAATATATAAGTGCTTGGCTTCAAAGTTTATCCTGGACCATTCTAGACCGGCTATTTCAGCTCGGCGCATCCCTGTAGTAAACGCAAGCGTTATGAGCGCCCTTATTTGAGCGGATTCATATTCTAATGCATCGAATAGCAGTTTGATTTCTTCCTCATTATAAACTTCCATCTGCTTGATATCGTCTTCCTTCGGCTTTTTAACTCCGACCATCGGATTATCCGTAATTACTTTCCATTCCTCAGCCTTCGAAAATATGCTTTTAAGCACGCGATAATTATAGACAAGTGACGCAGACTTTAGTGGTCCCTTCCCGTCCAACCGGGCATGTGGCTTACGTAAAGAGTCCATGAATGCCAAAATATGCATTGTATTGATATTGTCCATTTGCATATGACCGAAGTGAGGTGAGATTCTTGCATTTGTATGGAATAAATAACTATCGATCGTTTTCTCTTCGAGCTCAACCAGGACGAAATTTTTCTTCCATTCTTCAATAAAACTCGCGAAGCTCATTTTACCTGGCGTGATGTATACACCAGTTTCAACCGATATTTGAAACTTAGTTAGTTCGGTATTTAGATATTCTTCTAGTCGTTTAGGGGCTCGTAAGAGTGCGGGATCTTTAACTCGAATGGTCTTGGTTTTCCTAATGCGATTCCCTTTGGCATCATACCCAAGTTCGGCTGTAAGCAGCCAAGAATTTTCTCCTCTTCTTCGTTTATTAGGCAATGTTTAGCACCTCCTGATTGATTGTGTACTGATGTGAAATCACCAGTCGTACTGTAATCTAACGGTTCTTTGCAGTGCATATTCGATATCTACAATTCGTATTTGTAAGTAATCAATATCATGAGCAGGAAAGGGCAACTTCATATCATCTAGAAATTTCATCACGACGGCCATTCGCACACCAATCAAATTGGGATCTGAGGGGTGCAGTACGTACGCTGAAGCAGGAACCTGAAATGAGAGTGCATCTAGTCCCTGCAGATCCGCTGAAGTTTGTTGATATCTGCTGAGGGTACTTATATAAAGAGTTGAATCCCAATCATACTGATGTACTCTAATAAGCAGGGAAGAAGGCCGGTCATCTTGTAAAACTATAACAGTCCGATCGTCCACATTAGTTTGTTTAAAAGAAGTTAGCTCGGGAGGAGACCAAGATGCTCTCTGCAATTGGGCTGCACTTCGTGTGTGATTTATTCGATGAAGCATTTGTGTGATTCGACGTTCGACAAGCTTGTATGGTAACAGGAATGATTCTGTCAATATTCTAAGAAAGTTAGATTGAGTTGCATAGGGTGTAAATTCTTCAAGTAAGTATGCAGGCATGGATGCATACAGTTGAAACGCTTCTGCTTGTGTTTCCTGTAGTTGACGGAATAGAGGGGACATACAGGGGTCGTTTTGTAGTCCGACATGTCGAACAGGGTGACAGAGTTCGTGGAAAAAGTGCTCACGCATCTTTTTAAGTGGCATTTGATTATTAAGAAACATAAAGCAATATTCTCCCTCATGCCATTGTGCAAAGGATGGCCCTTCATAGATTTTAACCTCAACTTCGTATATAGGAGCAACTCGATCGATCCCCAGATCAGTTGCATTAAATATCCCGGCTGCTTGGTACTTCTTACTGATCCAGCGTTCTAAATCATTTTCTCTATATAAGGAAATGTCAAATGTGCTCATGATGCCCTCCGAAAACGAACGTGTGTTCTAGTTTATGTTGAAAAGAAAACCCCAGAGGGGTAAGAAACTTATTTATCTTGATTCTTTACTTTGCGGAAGGCTTTTATCGCTGCTTCAGCTGCAGCACGAGCTATCTCCAACTCTTCCTCGGAGTATTTGTCTGACCCTCCAAAAAAAGCACGACCAACATCTGTTTCGTAATCTGCTCCCTGTTCTTTAATTCCTCTACCTGTATTGGCTTCACTTTGTAATTCTAAATATTTAGTTACTAATTCATTTTGTGTTCTGCCAAGCAAGAAGTCTACCGATGTTTCATAAAAATCAGCAAGTTTTTGAAGCGTGTTTTGACTGGGCTGTTTCTTATCTGACTCATAATAGGCAATCGTGCTTTGACTTAAGTTAAATCGATCCGCCAGTTCTTGTTGCGATATTCCTTTTCGATCACGTAGTTTTTTTAGCCTCTCACCAAAGGTTGGCATTCAGACAACCCTCCTTATGTACTCATCATATTATTACTATTGGTCATAATAAAGAATTATGACTAACTGGTATAATTACTTGTTGACAACATGACTAACGGTCATATAAAATCAAGTCATAGTTAATGACTTATAGTCATAAAAGGTGGTGGTGTAATTGAAAAACGACCGAATGATTGCTCTTCGAGATAGCAATAATCTTACTCAAGAGCAGCTAGCAGAAGCAGTAGGTCTCTCACAAAGTATGATTGCTCATATTGAAGCTGGTCGAAAAGAGCCCAGTAAAAAATTCAAGATATCAATAGCCAAGCACTTTAATGTTTCAGTTGAATGGCTTTTTTATGAAGAAATTAATGACCAAAAGTCATTATTCTATGTGTCATAGGAGGAACTCGCATGAAAGACAGTTTAAAGTCGTTTGAATCCTTTTTAGTAGCGGCAGCTAGTCCACAACCAGATAATTTAATCGTTATTGCAGAGTACATTAGCTTTGAAGGAAGAGCATTCGCTAAAGAGGTCTCCAATACAATACAGGCACTTGAACAAATCAAAGAAATTGTGAATCAGGTGCTAACTAATAATCATCCTTCGGAAGAGAAAGGAAGAGATAGATGAAGCGCCAAACATTGAACGTTCACGAAGCTGCCGATTTTATCGGAGTATCCAGCTGGCTAATATACGACATGGTGAGACGCAAGGAAATCCCAGCGATCCGCGTTCGGACTCGGATATTCTTCCGCGTTGAAACACTTGAGAAGTGGATGGAAGCGAAGGAAGCTGAAGCAGTTGAAGCAACTGCATTGTAGGAGAAACGCGATGGAGACAATGGGTTGGGTTCCAAACCTAGAAGGATGCCCAGCTGCCGGGGGATCGGCAACTGGGCAATGGATGGAGATAACAGTAGTGGCATTACGAGGTTAACGTACAAGGGGAACAACGGTATGGCTTAATTTTACAACAGAATATCGACCTTTGGTTTACCAATACCCTATGCAATTTTACCAATTTGGTAAAAAGGAAAGGAGGGATGGGGGTTGGAACGCGCACTAGGCTCATTGTTGACTGCCTGCAGAGAACGAGCCGGTCTAAGCCAAGGGGAACTTGCTGATCTAATGAATCGTTCGCAGGCATGCATTTGTAGATATGAAAACAACCGTAGACAACCGGATTTGGATACGATCAAGGAATGGGCAGATGTAACAAATGCACGAGAAGTTATCGTAGCTTACTTGTATGGAGCAGATGGTATTTCCATGATTGATCGGATTTTAAGCCCGACAGGAACGGCTTAAAGGCTTGAGTGTACCAAATTGGTACAAATAGCCCCTGTATTGGTACACCTCGGTACGTAGGGATTTATTACAATTGAATATAGGAGTGATTGAATGATCCACACATGGTGGTGGCAGGCGATCGGGACGCTATCGTTTCTGGCAGTGATCGTCGGAGGGTTTCTTAATATGTTCGAGATTCGGACAGTGGTCGTAAAAAAAGAAAAAAGCCCAGCTGCGAACTGGACTTTAGGTAATACCGCTTACAGAAATTATAACACGAATCGACATAATCAGCAATGGAGGAAATCGTCATGAGAAAACAAGTATACGTGATGGCCTTCTATCGTTGTGAGGTCTGCGAGGACGTGTATGCGATCGACGGAGGCGTTACAGAAGAGCCAGCATGCCCTTATTGCGGACAAACCTATTGCAAACATTTGAAAGATCAGGAGATTTCCTTGCCTGCGAAAATAAAACGAATCAAATAAGCAAGGCGACGAAGGTTGAGATTTACCTTTGTCGTCGGCAGCTCGAAGAGCCGATCGGCTGGATCGAGCGCCGACGATGCAGGTAAGGTGCATCAAGCTCATTGACAACTTCACAGGAGGGATAAGTATGAGTATTTCAAAGAAAGAGCTTCAAGATAGAATCATTGCTCTACTTGCTGAATCTGGATTGACGTTTCTAGAGGCTAGAAAGACATTGTCAGAGACAGCACAGAAATTAGAAACATTAGCTATGCATCAGCAAATGGGGTATCAAGAAGCAAATTAAGACAACATGGGGGAGAGGGAATGGCTAGAGACGGTTGTGTTGACACAGAGACCGCGCTGCTGGACTTCTGCCTGCAGCTAAGACGAGAAAGTACTTTCAACCCTGAAGAGCTATTGGCAGCGCTTGCTTTCTGTGCTGGGAACACAATATCCCGTGATTACGCAAACTGTAAAGGTGATGTACTGGTGGCGTTTAGCAGACTTACGCAGGACGCCGTCAGCGTCACGGATGCACGAATAAAAGGCATTATGGCTCCCATAAGGGGATGAATGGGGAGGGGGAATGATGGCTAAGGAAGCCTATTATTTCTCGCACGACAGTAACGCGCGTCATGACCCAGACATTGGGCAAATGCGCAGCGTATACAAAATGTTAGGGTACGCATGGTTTTGGGTGCTAATAGAAATGATGCGAGATGCAAACGAGCACAAATTATCTATGCAAGGGAAATACATTTGGAATGCATATGCATCCGAATTGCAATGCAATGCAGAAGAAGCAAGACAATTTGTAGAAGATTGCATTAATGAGTTTAACCTTTTTGCATCAGATGGTCGGTTTTTTTGGAGTGAATCGTTGCTTCGCCGAATGGAGAAAAAAACGACGACGAGTGAAAAAAGATCGGCTGCTGCAAAAAAACGGTGGGATAAAGACCGCACCAATACTGAATTTCCCGACGATAACATGCAAATGCATGACGTTAGCAATGCAATTGCAATGCAAGGAAAGGAAAGTAAAAGAAATAAAAGTAAAGTAAAAGAAATAAAAGAAAAAGAAATAAAAGATAAGACCGCATTTGAAGCTTACACTTCAAATCCTGTTTTGCTCAGCTCTCTTAATTCATTTATCGAATTTCGTATGAAAATCAGAAAGCCTATGACAGACAGAGCGGTGTCGTTGTTGCTTTCTAATCTGGACAAGCTTGGGAAAGATGATAAAGAAAAAATATCCATACTGGAGCAATCCATTCTGAACGGGTGGCAAGGGATATTTGCTCTAAAGGATCAGGGAGGTGCAGCTAATGCAAAGCCTAGGGAATTCACTCAAGGGGTTCGATCTGGAGGCCATTCGGGCCAGAGCGAGTATGCTCACCTCGACAAGCCAGGTTGGAGTCGCAGAGCCTGAATACAAGTGTGCAATATGCAAAGACGAAGAAGGCTATATCGTCAAAGATGATGACGACCGGGAATATTGGAGAATTTGCGAGTGCAAATCTATCAGACGAGTTGAAAGGCTCATGAGGTCGAGCCACATAACTGACGAGTTCCGCCAGAAACGGTTTGGAAACTTCAATCATGTTGGTAGACCGCAGGTTGTAGTAGACGCGTTTGAGGCGGCACGAGAGTACGCCAATGTATTCAGAGAGATTCGCAGTAGCCGGCAGAACAGTATAGCTCTTCTAGGACGTCCTGGGTGTGGCAAGACACATTTGCTCATGGCGATTGCTAATAAACTTCTGAGCTCTGGCGTAGGCGTTGCATACTTTCCATGGGTTGAGGGTTTCAACGATCTGAAGAGTGACCTAGACGCGGTTGCTGAGAAAGTATACAGGTTACAACAGGCTGAAGTGCTCTATATCGATGATTTGTTTAAAGGGCGCAAAGAGGTTACACCGTTCCAGATAGAGCAGCTATTTGCAATTATCAACTACCGTTATCTTCAGCATAAGCCTTTATTGATCAGCTCCGAGCGGACAGTTAGCGATATGTGCGAGATCGACGAGGGCATAGGAAGTCGGATTTATGAAATGTCCAAAACCTACAGAGTCACGCTGCAAGGCGGACAAGAGCTTAATTACCGGCTATCTGGAATGTAGGGGGGCGGTATAACGTGAAAGCGTACATAGACGATTACGATCTGTACGATCTGGATTTCAACGAGTGGTTACGCCTAGGGCTTGAAGAGTTTGGGCTAGAAGGGCATCCAGGTGAGTTTGAATAGAATCTTATGGATTGATCTTCCAGAGGAGGGAACCACATGAAGCAAGGGAAACGGCCCACAAGGAAGCAGAAGGAGCTTATGAGCGCATACAAGCTGCATCCTGATAACTGGCTTGTGCTGAGCGACACACCGCAGGAGCTGCTTCTTCTCAATCGAGTAAAAGGAACAACGCGGACCGTTCGAAAGGGAGCCTGATATGCTTGCTAGTCGGCAAAAAATCTACCTAGCCTGTGAAGATATGAATTTCGCCTGGGACGAGGTCGAAGTCCGCAAATTCCATGAGCTATGGAAAGCAGGCGTCGGGATATTCGACATTGCCGAACAGCTTAAACGAGATCCCGATGAAGTAGCGCTACTTATCATTGACCGGAGTAGACAGCATAGAATACAGCCGAGAACAGGCGGCATATGGGGAGAAGAGTACTTTGAGATTCGGAAATACATTGAAAGTCAGAAAGACAAAGGTAAACCACGAAGAAGAAAGGGAAGCGGCGCAAGCAAGGCAACTGTTAGCGACGTTGAAGGCATTGAAGCATCTGAAGCCAGGTGAAGAAACAATGGTAACCATTGCTGAGCAAACATTCATTATTTGCAAAGCGACTGAGGAAGATGTCTTTCGGATCGGCTGCGGCTATTACTGTTTCGATTAGGAGGGAAGCTAGATTGCCAGAATACGAGAAGCAATTCGTGATGATTCAGCGGGCTATTCAGAACTGTCGAGTTAGCATCGAGGTTGTCGCTATAACGACAGATAACCGATTCGCTGCGATTCTGAATGGTGTATTACGAGCATTCGTCGTATCACAGTATTGCAATGCCTCTTATACGTGGCACAGCTCAGGCGGCAGCATTATGGACCGTGGGCCGCTGCAGAGCCTGCCTGACGAATACAAATACGTCGATGATGTAGTCGGTGGCCAGATGGAGTTGGCGCTGTGATGAACTGGACAGTGGCATCGCGGGATGAGCTAGACTTTATCGCCAACCGTGATCCAGAAGCACCGATCGAATACAGGGTTGCGGCAGCTGCTGAGCTGAAGCGGAGAAATCGTCAACGCCGACAGGAGGAAGCACTATGTTTCGCCGCCTTATAGCAGATATCGATGCGAGCTGGTGGTACATTCGCCATTATCGATTAAGTTGGCATTAATGGTTCTATAAGAACCACTAGTGGTTCCATAAGAACCACAAGAAAGGAATGCGGCATGAATCCATTTGATGATTTGGAATATGGTTCCCAAACACTTGAGCTCCTAGCCACAAACCTTAAAGACCCGGATGTTCTGCATGTATTTCAGCAAGTTTGGAAATTTCGAGAGCGGAACGGCTTTAAAAAGACATACCTGCCTGATTGGTCAACGAAACGGCGGCGGTATGACAATTCATTTTTAATCTTAGAGGCAACACGGTTCATCTACAGGGACGAGCGTGGCTCCAGTAACCCATATTTCCCAACAATCAGGGGAAAGCAATTGGCTTTATACCTTATCAATGATATAGGCATGGATAAAAGCGGCTTCGTGAAGCTCAACGACGAACAGTTCGTAGCGTTCATGAGTGCGAGGGGAGGAACCGAGCAGAATGATTAAGTCGAGCTTTAGAGAAATGGACCTTGGAGCGATCCGTTCGGCAATAGCCCCGTTCGCATTGGGAACGGAGGTTGAGCAGCGTCTCAGCAATATGCCGGATATAAACATCGTAACGCTCGGACAGGGCGGTGGACGCAAGGGTGCGGAGCTTGCTCGTTTCGGCTGGGATATATGGATGGTCAACTCAGCAACGGTGGATATGATGGAGCATGACTGGATCGATCGAAAGATTGTCCTAGTTGATCCCGATCGCGGCAAGATAGAGGGGACAGCCAAGAATGCAGCGGTCGGACATGCCATCGCACAAAAGAATATGAAAGAGTTCAAGAAGATTGCCATAGAGACCCAAGATGCTGATCTTGTTGTAATTCCGGTCGCACTTGGAGGAGGACAGGGAAACGGGTCCATCCCAACAGCTGCCGAGTGGATCGTGAAGGTTCGAGAGATGGCTGGTAAGTCGAGAACCGTAGTATTTATTGCATCGCTCCCGTCGCGTGACGAATCGAACCCGGACGTTTGGAAGAATGCATTATCTGGGCTGAAGTACCTGCAAGAACTCATTGCCAGGAAGCAAATCGGATCGGTAATGCTCATAGATAACGAGCTCATCCGTAATTATTACGAAAAAGAGAATCGGCTTAAATACCATAACCGATCGTTCTCCGCACTTGATTATAGCAATATAACCGTGGCGAAGACGTTCTTTGAAATCATGACGCTGCCGCTGCTTGGCGGTCAGGTATCGCTTGACTCGGCTGAGCTAATGGAGATATGGAGCACACCAGGCTGGATCACCGTTAACGAACGGGAGTTCAGTTTTACTGACGAGATCAGCTTAGAGCACGAAATCGAATCACTATTCGGTAAGAATGAGGTACTGGCTTCCCTTAATGTCAGAAACAGTATTGCCGGAGGAATCGCCTTAATTACAGGCAAGGGCAAGAGTGTTTCCCCAGTCATTATAGACCAGGTGAAACCATTGGCGAACAAGTTTCTCGGGAAGCCGAGCGTACTTCACTCGGCGGTCATACAGACCAATTCGATCACGACTCATTCATACCTGATCGGGCTGTCCGTATCTCCGAAGCTGCCGGACTCGCTGCTTGAATCGCTCATGATGAAGTATGAAGAAGAGAAGAAACGTAAGGAGGAGCGAGAAAGCAATGCTCTCCAATCTCTCTCGGCACTTGGTGGGTTCGATAGCGTGTTTGATCAGAAGATGTCAGCATCGGGGAGGAAGCAAGTCTCTCTCGATGATTTGGAGCCGATAAAGGAAACCGGAAAGAAACGGGTCACGCTCGACGAGATATAACAGGTAGGAGTGTGTGTGATGGTCAGAACTAATAAACGTAAGGGGACCGCTACCCCTACCGTTCCTTCTACCCGATCTGTAGCGGGTGCGATATTCAGTTTGAAAGAAACAATGAAGCGTGAACTAGGTATTGAAGCCGAAGTGTCAGTACGCATTCACGGTTGGACATTCCCTGAACGGCTAGCCAAATTAGCCTTGAAGGATATGATATCGGAGGTTATGGAGTGGGAAATCCATTACAACCACTATGACGGTACCCAGCACCTCGAAGAGTATTCCGTTTGGTCAGCACAAAGTGGGGGTGGTCGGGGGAAAGAGCGTATTTCCATATTTACGTCCAAGAAGAAACGCGCTGCTACTCCCTTACCAAGATCCACAAAGAAATATAGCCCCATTGCATATGCTACGCACTGGATTCGGCAGCTTGTTAGGGAACTATACGGGGTTGATGCAGATGTGCGTATATCGGTTCATGTTGATCGTTCTGATTACTGGTTCTCTACACCAAAAAATGCTCACATCAAATCGGAAGAGACAGCTATTGAGCTAATGCAAAAGATTCAGGCGGGTACCAACTGGGAGATACAAGACTTTGAAAAGTATAGTATCTCTAAATACTCCAGAACAGCACGACTGGAGGGAAGCGGAGTCGAGTTTACTTTCTATCTACCTAAGAAGAATGAGCAGGAGATGTTAAGTGAATGAAAAGGAGGACTTATCAATGAGGCAATTAATGCGAGAGATGGTCGTCGATAACTTCGCCGGCGGTGGTGGGGCTAGTACCGGCATTGAACTTGCCATCGGGCGTAGTGTGGACGTAGCAATAAATCACGATCCGGCTGCTATAGCGATGCATAAAGCAAACCATCCCGATACGGAACACTATTGCGAGTCTGTATGGGATGTTGATCCGCGTGAAGTAACGAAAGGTCAGCCGGTAGCGCTGTGTTGGCTATCTCCAGATTGCAAGCATTTCTCAAAAGCCAAAGGTGGCAAGCCACGGGAGAAAGGTATTCGTGGACTAGCTTGGGTGGCGGTTCGATGGGCGGCGACTGTGCGGCCACGAGTGATTATGTTGGAGAATGTAGAGGAATTCAAAACGTGGGGACCGCTGTTAAAGGACGGAATGCCCGATCCAGACAAGAAGGGGCGAACGTTCCAAGCGTTTATCAATGCTTTGAAACGTCAAGGGTATGATGTCGACTATCGGGAGCTGCGTGCATGTGATTACGGAGCTCCAACGATTCGAAAGCGATTCTTCCTCATTGCTCGCTGTGATGGACGTCCGATCATTTGGCCGAAGCCAACACATGGTGATCCGAACAGCATAGAGGTGAAACAAAAAAAGTTGAAGCCTTGGGTGCCGGCAGCTGATGTCATCGATTGGTCACTTGAGTGCATGAGCATATTTGAACGAAGGAAGCCATTAGCTGAGAATACAATGCGCCGGATCGCACGGGGGATTCATAAATTCGTAATCAACAATTCTGACCCGTTTGTTATTAAGGTCAATCATCAGGGTGAGGCATTCCGTGGACAGCAGATTAGTGAGCCTTTACAGACAATTACAGCGAAAAACGGTTGGGGTGTTGTAACACCATACGTCGCAAGAATCGGACAAACCGGATTCGGGGGTGACCGTCTCTCATATGAGATGGATAAACCCTTAACAACGATCACCACGAAAGCAGAGCATTTGCTTGTTACGCCTTTTCTTGCAAAAAACTACGGTGGTAATTATAACGGCCCAGGTGCAGATGTATTAGATCCACTGCCGACTGTGACTACTAAAGACCATCATTCACTTGTCGCTGCATTTCTTGCTCAATATCATAGCGAGACAGCAAGTCATGATGCTCGCGGTCAGGTATTGGATAAGCCAATTCTGACATTAGATACATCAAATCGTTACAGCCTTGTGGCAGCTCATCTCGCTCGACACTTCGGTGAGTCTATCGGCAGTGACGTGGAGCAGCCGGTTGGGACAATAACGGCAGGCGGTGGCGGCAAGACTTCACTAGTTACAAGTCACCTAGTGAAGATGAAGGGAACGAATATTGGACAACCAGTCACCGAACCTATTCAGACAATTACAGCAGGTGGGTTACATTTTGGTGAAGTTCGGGCTTTCCTGATGAAGTATTACGGTACTGGAGAAGGACAGGAGCTGACGGATCCGCTGCATACGATACCGACAAAGGATCGCTTCGGCCTAGTCACGATACATGGACAAGATTACGTGATAGTTGACATTGGTATGAGGATGCTGGAGCCACACGAACTCTTCGCCGCACAGGGATTCCCGAAGGAGTATATCATAGATCGCGATGCAGACGGAAAGAGCTATCCCAAATCGGCACAGGTTGCACGCTGCGGTAACTCGGTACCGCCTCCATTCGCCAAGTATCTCGTCCAGGCGAATCTCCCCGAGTTATGCAAGGAAATTTCATATGGCAGCGAGCATCAGCTCGAGTTGCAGCTAGTCTAATGTATGATTGCCCGTTAGCTGCTCGGAGAATGTCTGAAATGCCTTGTGGCAGTAAGTGAGTCGGCGTTTTCGATTCATTCTAATGGGATGCAAAATAAGGGTTATGTACCTGAATGAATATCAAAAATAAAGAAATAGGAGATGTCGAAAATGACAATGGACCTTAATAAATTGGTGAACAATGCATTAGCTGAATTAACGGAAACTGGTTATGTGGAAAATGTGGTTAAAAAAGCCCTTGAGAAAACAGTCAGTTCAGTTGTTGATGACCTAATTGGTGGATACCGTAGTGAATTCAAAACATCACTCGAAACTCACGTTAAAGAAAACCTGAATGTTGATATGAACAAACTAAACCTGGCTGGCTACAATGTACTTCTTCTTAATGCAGCTCAAGAAATCCTTGATGATCAGATTCAGACAGAGGGGGTTGAACGTGTAAAAAGAGAACTAACAAAGATGTTCTCGCCTCTGGAAAAAAAGGAATGGAAGCTTTCGGAGATTATCGAAAAAATGAAAAGTGAGGAAAACGAAGATCATGAGAAGGACGGCGAATCTATTAGCTTCCATTACGATGATAGTTTCAGCCTTGGTATCCACGTTTACTTCGATCCAGAGGGAAATGAAAGTAAATACGGCTGTAAATATACATTCTATATCTCGCGTGATGAAAAGAACAAAAATGTTGGTCGTCTCAACACTTTGAATATAGGTGGTAAAGAACTTACAAATAAACAGATTCTTAATGGATTCTATGGTTTTGATAAATTCTTGTTCCAGCTCTACGCAACTGGCGCCACAATCATAGCAGATCACGATTATGTTGATGAGGCATATGGGTATGACGATTAATTCTAAGCCTATCAACTGATACAACATATTGAAAAAAAGGAGCGATTTATATGAGAATCAATGAACTCGTTAAGGCAGCGCATGAAAATGCAGTTTCAAAAGGCTGGTGGGAAGAGGACCGTAGCTTCGGTGAAACTATCGCCCTGATCCATAGCGAAGCGTCAGAAGCACTGGAAGATCATCGGAACAAGAAAGATTTTTCGGAAGTTTGGTATGAGTACGAAACGCCTGAAGGTTTTATCGAAGAGACTACTGATCGCGAACTTGGCGACGAGCTTGGTAAACCTTGTGGCATCCCTTCCGAGTTGGCCGACATCGTTATCCGCGTGTTCGACGCATGCGGGCAGTACGGCATTGATCTTGAAACAGCTATTACTGAGAAGATGGCTTACAATGCAACTCGACCGCAGCGGCATGGCGGGAAGAAGCTATAGTAATGCACATCAACATAACGGCAATGATCAAAGACGGCGGGTCCCAGATCGTCAAAGTAACTCCGCATATGCTGAGGAAGCTGGCCGTGGCGATACAGCAGAAGGGTTCGGAAATCATTCATATGCAGAGCGGTTCGGCTGAGGTGGTTGGTTTCCTGGTGCAAGGCAGTCAAGTTGGAGAGCGCGTCATCATTCTGGGGAAAGGTGATCCACAGTGATCAATACAAACGACATAAGCCCAGACTGGAAAGGTAGCACCGAAGCAGAGCGTCGGGCCCTTGATCGTCTTATGCGTTACGAGCAAACGCCACAGGCCGTAGTTGAGTTCAGTAAGCTGCAACATCAGCTCGGCGATTACTGGTATTGGTTCACCCTCAGCACACTCTGGGTCAGCTATTCGGGATTCTCGGACTTGAACCTCTGGCGCAAGTTGTTCCGAGCCAGCAGGAAGAATCGGAATACAAGCATCATGAAGCCGAGCGAGTGGGAAGCATTCAAACAGCTGTCGGCGACGATCACAGTGTACCGTGCTCACCGACCGAATGAAACGGATTGGATCAGCTACACGACAGATAGGGCGCTAGCGGAGCGATGGGCGACGCAGCGTGGTGGATACGTTCGGCAGTACAAGCTTAAGAAGGTTGATTGCCTTGCGTTGTTCCTGCGGCGCGGGGAGAACGAGATCATAATGCTTAATCTCAAAAAGGCACGTCCAGTTGTCGAGCGTAGTGATACATCTCAATGAATAGCGATTGACCATGACAGGAGGGAACGGGCATGGAAGTAGTGCAGCCTATCAGGAGCGTTGAGAAATTGGAGAGGATGAAGGCGGCGCTGCGGAAGCGCTCGGAGCGCGACTGGTTCCTACTGGTGATGGGCATTAACGTTGGGCTGCGGATCGGTGATCTGCTGAAGCTGCACGTCCGCGATGTTCGGAACAAATCGCATATCCGAATCATCGAAGGCAAGACGAAGAAGAAAAAGCGGTTCCCGATCAATTCGGAGCTGCGCGAAATCATTAACGCTTATACGAAGGGCATGCCGGACAGTGCACCGCTGTTCCTGAGTTATCGGACCAAGCAAAACATTGGGCGCGTCCAAGCATACCGCATTCTTAATTATGCGGCTGCAGAGGTCGGGCTGGTCGAGATTGGGACGCATACACTGCGCAAGACATTCGGCTATCATTTCTACCGGAAATACAAAGACGTGGCGCTGCTGCAGGAGATATTCAACCATTCGGCGCCGTCGATCACGATGCGGTATATCGGCATCAACCAGGACATTATTGACGAGGCTGTTGGTGGCTTCCATCTGTGAGGTGAGCAGCATGCTCGAATTACAACCAACTACGTATTCAGAAGCGTGTGAGTTTGTTACGCAATACCATCGGCACCATCCGGCGCCACAAGGGCATAAATTCAGCATTGCGGTTGCGGACGAGGAAAAGGTTGTCGGAGTGATTATGGTAGGCAGGCCAGTGGCGAGAGGCTTCGACAACGGACGGACCTTGGAAGTTATTCGCTGCTGCACGGACGGCACAAAGAATGCGGCATCAATGTTGTATGCAGCTGCGTGGAGGGCCGCACGATCGATGGGCTACCGTCGGATCGTAACATACACACTAGCGCAGGAACCAGGTACAAGCTTGCGGGCAGCCGGTTGGCGAGAGCTTTACAAGACGAAGGGTGGAAGCTGGGACTGCCCGACACGGCCACGGATCGACAAGCATCCGACAGGCCAGAAGACGCTTTGGGAATACCTAGCGGAATGAACATTGCGTGAATACGGAAGGACATGAGGAGGAAATTCAATGTATAACACAACCAAAGTCAAGACGTGGCAGCCAATTATTCCTGCTGGAACTGGCCCAGTTTTACTGACGGCTGATGATGCTGTAGAAGAGATTTTAAATGATTTGGGAGAACAGGCAAAGGTGAAATTTAGATTTACCGAGCTGCTGATTATGAAACGGACTGTTGTGGATGGTCTTAAGATAACTGATTGGATAGACGGCGAGTATCCTTTGTTCCCTGATTATGCGATCAAGGTGCACACCTACCAACAAGGACAACTGGATGAAATGCCAGAGTTCGGCGGCTACTGACGGACAGGTCTGAATACGGAAGGACATAAAGTAACCCGTGTAAGGACCAGTTACACGGGTGGGGGTAGATTATCAATACCATATTATTCGGCAATAAGACCGGTTGTGTCAAAGTCTGAATATTGGATGACATGGGGGAATGCACTTGAAGGCCTGGTACGTTAGCGATCCGAGTAACGAAATGGCGCAAATTGTATTTGCTGCTAAACGATCAGCTGCTATCCAATCTAGCGAAGCAAGAAGCTGGCACGATTACATTGATATTCGTGCGACACGAATGCCGGAATACGATCAGTTTGCAACGGAAGGAACCGTGCCTAAGCAAACATTATTGGAGGATGGTTGGTGGTTCGAATGTTGCGGTTACAAAGCCGAGCCGCGAAGAAGATGCTGTGCCGTTCAAACGGTTGAAGACAATCCGATCGTAATAGACGACGAAGTTTACTGTCAGGACTGCGCAGCACACATGCAGCTGAATACAGAATAACATGGAGGATTTATGAGCCAAGCAGCTCGCATTATGAAGCTCCAGCAAGAGCGATGGGAGTACGAGAAGGGAATGGCTGATACACTAGTTCTGTTAGCAGAAGCACACAGCGTATTGGAATGGTATGCGAACGAAATGAACTGGACTCAAGGACGATACGAGGGTGGTTTGTTCTTCACAGTAGCCGAAGATGACCAAGGCAACCGTGCCCGTAATTTGCTTGCAAAACACGACAAACAGATGTGAATACGGATGTACATGGGAGGCTTTACATGGAAAAGAATAAGCTGTTAAGGCACCTTGAAAACGAGATTATCCTATATATGAAAATGGGTATAGATTTTTCCGAGCGCATGCACGAATTGGTCAGTCTTCGGCAGCGTGTATGGAGTGGCGAGTTCGATGACGCGACTAAAGAATTTGATCCACCGAAAGGTCAGATGCTTTGGGAACTCATGCGAGATATTGAACAGTACCCTGCAGGAACGTCATTCGTAACAAGTGTGCCAGGCTGGGGTGCTGAGATTGCGGTAGTTAATATCAACGGACATCATATGCAAGGAAAAACTCTAAAGTATACGCAGCACACCACTAATCCAAAACTCGTCGGTAAGCCTGTTAATCTTGCAGGCAATGCCATAAAGTGGCCGTGGTACATGAAAATCGAAGAAAATACACCGGATGAACACGGAAGAGCATAAGGTAAACGGATGCCAACAGTCTATATCAAGCGGACCATCAGAAAGTTTTATGCAGATGATGACGGCGATGTAGTGTACGCAATGTATGAGGACGTTGATTCATATGTGCATTTTTATTATCTCAATCAGCCAGGTACTAGAGACAAGATGATAGAACCGATCTTTTTCAAGGAATATAAGCAAATAGAAGAGCCAATTTCAATTGAATATTGAGGAACATGGAGAGTGAACAAGTTATGGCTATCACATTAGGGAAGATGAACCAGTTGGACATTAAGTTTAAGAACCTTGTAATTAAGGCGGTCGAAACATCGAAGAGTCCCCGGGGTACCAAGATGGTCGAAGTAATGGCTATTGAATACCAATCGAAAGGCTTGCGAGATAAGCTCAGCCAAGGCCTTAAAGAAGTAAACGCGCTTTGGGATGAGCGCAAGGATCGTCCAGCCGGTTACATCGTTGCTGCATCAATTGATCGTGGAGACGGTGTTACGATTTCTGTCATGGTGACGGAAGAATGGTTCGAGGAAAACCGCAAAAAATTTGATGCTAAGAAGGCTGAATGGGCGGCCAATCTGTGAGCGAGCATCCTGAATACTGAGGAACATGGGAGGGCTTAGGATTGATTGAATGGATAAAGTACGAATCGAGGTTGCCAGAAAGTCATGTATTGCATTTAGTCTCTGGTGGGTTATGGATCGGCTTCGGTATGCATCAGATTGACACAAATGATCGTGTTTATAGGTGGTTTGGTGTTGACGGTGAACCAATTACCGATGTAACCCATTTTGCAATAATTAATTATCCGGGAAAATGAACGTAGTTTGAATACGCAAATATATGGGAGTGAAACGAAATGGGCAATGAAAAACTGTTAGTGTTATCTGATGACAAAAAAGCAGTATGTCTTAAATCAATCAAGGACTTATTCTTCGCGGCTAAGCAGCTACACGATTGGCTCGATAAGGACGAACTAACTCAGGAAATGAGCGGCATACTGCCTAGTCTTATAGAGAGCCATTTCAGTGAAATAGCTAAAGCTTTGAACTATGAGAGTGTTTTGACTAAAGAAAAGACAGAGCGACATCAACAGATTCGCAAGGCAAATGAACGTATACGTGTACTGGAAAAGCAGCTTGGGGAAGGCAAACCGATCGATGGTTTAAAAGAGCAACTTAAATATTTGGCAGATATCGTTTCAAAATGGTGGGATGTCTATGGCTTTCATCATGTTTCGGACGAGGTGTTTTCCGAGCACGGTCACTATAAAGCACGTTTTTGCTTCATGCTTGATCATATTTCGATGTACAGCGATACGCCAGAAACTGATAAAAAGAACGCAAAAGACCGGATCAATCAGCTTATTGAGGAGGGTTACGATATTGTTTTTGAAAATGGTGATCGACATCCTCGTCTGATTGATAACGACAATAACAGGACGCGTGTGGTCAACCTAATCCAGTCCAGATTCCCTTCAGCTAAAGTATGGACAACCAAAAATCATTATGATGATCGCAACGGAGTTTACTTCTTCCGAGATGTAGAAGTGTACATCTACGATCTTCGGGACATCCCTGTTGGAACTGAAAATTGAAGAACGAGGGGAGAACCTTTAATGAAATGATTAGGCTGTGGTCAAGAAACTGAGATGAAAGATATGTCTGATGCTGCTGGTTATTGCAATTGGTGTCTGGAGGCTTCACAAAACGAATACACAGGAGGGTTAACCTTGATTCCAATTATGGTGTTGCGAAATAAAACTAATCCAGAACGTTACTTAGCTGCGAACATTGATGTTGGTGACTGGGAAGATGAAAATTTGGATGTAACATTGGAAGATATCCAAAATGCATATATGATCATTCGCAAAGATCTGGCTGTACCGACTTTACAAGATTTTGAGGAACACAAGAATTTTCATGCTGAAATGAAGAGAATGTTAATCGAAAAATTCGGGCCTGATCCTTTTATTTCTTTAGATTTTGAATCCGTATGCGAAGCGTATGAACCATTCAATACGGAGATAACGCAAGAGCAATATGATTTCGCAAAAGAATTAATGGAGTGACTCTTCGATGAATCAGATCGCCTTGCAAATGATTGAGGCAGCACTTGATCAGTTGACTCGGATTGGTAGGAGAATTGAGAGTTTGAGACTGATAGTTTCGGGAGAATCCACACTTGCAATGTACAGCAGTGTAAATACTGTATTCGGTGAATTACAAATCGAAGTAGGCGGATATGTGCCAAAGGGGTATTCATACATCATAGAAGAGCCGACAGGCGGCAAGCCAAGAGCGTTCCAATGGGTGACAAAGCCTATGAAGAAGAGGGGAGGAAACGAAGTTGCCTAATGATAAAGGATGGTATACGAAAGACGAAGTCATTGCAACGAATTTGCCTTATTGGATCGCTGCATCGTCCCGATGGACTAGCGAACCTTATAACTTTGCAATACTGCTTAGCAAAACGAGATGCCAGGAACTCGGCGCACCGATCCTGAGTAACGGACGCGAGCATCCGTCAGCCTTTCGGTATGCTGCCGCAGCTGGGAAAGGAGATAACCGGCATAGGTACATTCCATTGTATGATCGTACAGAAATGTATTCAACGATTATAGCTGAGAATATACGCTTGTACAATTACGAGCAAATGGGAGCGGCTAAATAAAACGAAGCCCCCGTGGACGTTGGGGAACAGAATCGGGGGCCTTCGACAAGAACCTACTCACCCAGATTATAGCACATGTGCTGCGAAAGGGTGAGGGGATGATGGCATTGGCATGGGATCGGTATGAGGGACAGGTAGAGTTATTCCCAGTTGCAACTGTTGAGGAGATCCGAGCGGCAAAATCGTTGCTCTCTCGGTATCGCCGGATGCAGTCAGTCGTTGAAGATATTGAGCGTAATGGCCTTGATGGGATTGCCCCTAAAGCTTTAGCAAGATATAATGCGTACAAGTTGAAGCTTCAGAGGACGGATCGAGCAATTCGGCTCATTCAAAATGAGGAGATTCGACGAATGATCGAACTTCGTTACATTAATGGGCTATCATACACTACTACGGTCGAAAGATTTTATTGGCACCGATCGACGGTTGATCGAAAGATCAATCGGGGGATCGAAGCGGTAGCCAATACCCTTCAGATGTGGGAATGACGCGAGAAAATGCGCGTAAGTTGCGCGTAAGTTGCGGCCAAAATGCGACAAATTACGAGGTACAGTAATAGCAGAAGCACAAATGCTTCCAGCTACTACTGTACCTTTTTTTGTTCATTGAAAACTAAATAAGTCGTGCGAAAAAAAGTAGCCAGGGAAACGTAGGTGCGGTATCCGTAAGTTAATCGGAGGTTCAGATGCCTTGCCCTGAAAAGCGACTCTAAATAATTCGAATCTTGTTCAATGAATCCATGTATGTATGGGGAAATTGAAGAAGAATCGACAAAAAAAGCATGATTCTATTGGGGGAGGAAGCTGACTTGGAACAACACACGACTCGATCTAAGAGAGTAAAACCACCTAGAATTTATGAACCGGAAATCATTAATACGAATTCGAAACAAGGTAGGCGCTGGATGGGATGGAGAACGTCAGATGGTATCCGAAAGAAAGTGTTAACCTACAAAATCGGTGACCATAGAGCATTATAGTCCAATTCAGTAGTCGAAAAATAAGAAAGTGAGGGGGATATTGATGCTACGAACTGTGATTAGTAAAATAATCGGATTGTTTAGAAGAAAAAAAGCAACCTCATCTATGAAAAATGAGGCTGCCATAATGAGTAAGCATTATCACCCTAACAAACCATGGGGATGAGAGATCCCTACTCGTTCGCAATGAATCCGATCCGGCGAGCGGGTTGTTCTTGATCCATTTTAGGGACAGCAGTTAGAAGAAAACTTAACTGCGAAACATGTTGGACCAATTCAGCCTTCTGACCATTAACGAATCCGTAGAAATGAATAAGTGATGGATTGCTATAGCCTATGTCAACCACATTCATCAGAATGGATTGACCGAAAGCAGCGAGTTGAATGGCAACTTCAGTTTCCTCATCAAGATTGCTTTCAAATCGAGCTATAGTTTCACCGAGGATTTCGTACTGGTAATCGGCCAATTGATAGTTTCTAATAGGATCTATGTTTGGCACTCTAATTTCAGGCATTTTGAACTCAGGCATCGAGAATCTAAAATCCGACATATTAACACCTCCTTTCTAAAATGCTTTTGGTTCTATCGGATATTATACGTTTGGTTCTAGCGAACTACAATTTCAAAATAATAGATGTCATGTAAACGAGGTGGTGAAATGAAGGTTGTCCAGCCGATCCGTGACCAGGCAGCCATAGATGGAATCAAGTATTACCTACGAATTAGAAGCATGAGAGATTATCTATTCTTTTGTTTTGGCATATACAGTGGTCTCCGCGTCTCTGACTTACTTCGGCTTCAAGTCAAGATGGTTAGAGGGAAGACCCATGTGCAAATAACAGAGAAGAAGAACGTACATGATAAGCAGTTCATCATACATCCATCAATCCGCGAGGATCTAGAACATTACATCAAGAACATGAAGGACGACGATTTTATATTCCCAAGTCGGCAGATTAAGACGAAGGAAAGACTTAGAAAACAGCCATTTCACCGGAGCACAGCGTACCGGATGTTGAACAAGGCAGCTAGACGATTCGGGCTTCGACAAATAGGCTGTCATACACTTCGAAAGACCTGGGGATATCAATTATACGTCCGCGATCCGAGGAACATCGCGTTACTAATGAAAATGTACGGACATCGCGATTCTATGATCACATTGGATTACATTGGCATGACACAAGACCTGATGGACGAGGCAATTATGGGCTTATAAACGCTGTTGAGTGCATCACAATAACAGCTATTGTGCACTCGATATCGAAAAGTGGGTTGAAGCCTTGAAAACACTGAAGAAGTGGTCTTAGTGCGAGTGCAACACAATACGGATTGAAGTTCACTCAGGAGTAAGTAAATGTAAGAAGAAGGCTGGGAATACCAGCGAATTTCAGGCCGATTTTTAGCGTCGTCGAGCGTCAAAAATAACGATTTCAATGGTAACGCTCAGGTCGGAGCGTTCCATTCTAACTCGAATACTCGAAATGACGTGCAGAACGACCGAATGCGGCCTTTCAAACGGAAATTGCGGCATCAGGTCACACGGCCAGAAGATCGCTTAGAAACGAAGAGAGATGCCTTACACGGCATCTCTTTTTTTGTGCCAATAGAAAGGAGTTCAGATAATATGCGATTGAAATTTAAGCTAGAAGACGGCGTGATGATTACTACTGGTGAAGAGGACGCTGAAAAACTGCTGGACATGTTCAATAGAAACAGGTTGAACAACGAAACGATGATCCACATCGTTTGTGCTACTGTCGAGACAATTCACGTAGGCATTGAACCGATGGGACCAGAACGTTTCGTGTCAGAGGCCGAATACATCTTTAGCATGAGTAAAGTCGTGTGGATCAAAGTCATTCGATAAACAGGCGGTGATGCATTGAAGTGGCACGGGAGAGAAGCACGAACCGGACAGCAGCCCTCAAGCTATGGCTAAAGAGTGGGCGAACGATGAAGCTGGGCGAGATCGCGGACGAGCTTAGCGTAAGTGCTGCGCTCATTCGTAAGTGGAAGTTCCTCGATAAGTGGGACGAGGTGCCAGAGAATCGACGAAGAGGCGGGCAGCCAGGCAATAAGAACTCCGTAGGAAATGCAGGTGGTTCCGGCGCTCCGATCGGCAACGATTACGCGCTGAAGCATGGCTATTACGCCAAGTACATACCGGAGGCAGTCATGCAGATCGTCGAAGAGATTCAGGAATCAGATCCTGATCCGCTAGACATGATCTGGAACCATATCATCGTTCTTGAGGCTATGCTGCTGCATGGACAAAAAATTACCCATGTCAGCGATCGTGATGACATGACGAAAGAACTGAAAAAGAAACGTTCTGGTAAGCATGGCACGGAAACAGAATACGAGATCCAGTTCGCACATGATAAGTTTGCAAATGCGTCTAAGACCAATGTGCTGATGATGCGTGAATTCCGTTCTTCTATGAAGCAATTCCTAAGCATGGCGCCAGAGAATGACGAGCGCCGCAAGAAGTTGGAGCTTATGGACGTTCAGATCGCACAAGCTAAGCTGAAGATGGAGAATGCCAAGAAGGATGATAAGAAGTCAGACGCTGAGGAATGGACCGAATCTCTTAAGCAGGTCGCTGAGCGTCGGAAAGCTATGGGGAAAGAGACATGAGTAATCGCAAGAAGAAAACATCTCCATTAGTAGACATCATCGACGTGTATTGGGACGATCCTGTCGCATTTGCAATCGACATACTCGGCTTCGAACCGGATGAATGGCAGCGTGGTGCAATGCAGGACGTTGCAGAGGCGAAGAGGGTAAGCATCCGATCAGGACAAGGCGTAGGTAAGACAGCATTCGAAGCTGCACTCGTTATTTGGTTTTTGTGCTGTCGTCCGAATCCGAAGGTCATCTGCACCGCGCCGACACGACAGCAGCTGCACGATGTGCTATGGGCCGAGGTTGCCAAGTGGCTTGAATCATCACTTGTGAAGCGAATCCTTAAATGGACCAAGACCAAGGTATACATGGTCGGCCATGAAGAGCGCTGGTTCGCTACTGCTAAGACAGCAACAAAGCCAGAGAACATGCAAGGCTTCCACGAAGACCACATGCTATTCATCGTAGACGAAGCATCTGGTGTTGCAGATAAGATCATGGAAGCAATCGACGGTACGCTCTCAGGTGATGATAATAAGCTCGTTATGTGCGGCAACCCAACGCGGACAAGCGGCTATTTCTACGATTCGCATAACAAGGACCGCGAGAACTTCCGAACACGCAAGGTATCGAGCTTAGACAGCAAGCGAACGAGCAAGGACAACATCGCCATGCTGAAGCGTAAATACGGTGAAGGCAGCGACGTCTATCGCGTTCGCGTCGAGGGCGAGTTTCCGCGTGGTGAGTCAGATAGCTTCATTGCACTGGAGCTGGCTGAGTTTGCGGCGAAGGAAGTCAAAGCAATACCTAGCGGCAGCGTTCTGACAGTAGGGTGCGACGTTGCTCGATTTGGCGACGATGAAACCTCTATCTATATAGGGATGGGCAAGAAGGTCGTTGGTGAGAAGCACCATCATAAAGAAGATACGATGGTCACTGCCGGCTGGGTTGTGCGCCTTGTCAAAGATACGCTTATCACGTATCCGTACATTGACCGTGTAATTATACGAGTCGATGATACGGGCGTTGGCGGCGGCGTCACCGATCGGCTGAACGAAATCGTTGCTGAAGAGGGGTTAGGCTGGGAGATCGTCCCGATCAACAATAACGGCAAGACGCTGGATAGCTACTACGGAAACCTTAGCGCTGAAATGTGGGGATCAATTCGATCAACGCTCGAAGCGAATATGTCGGATTTCATAAACGGTCATGTTCCAGAGTTCGAGCTTCCCAATGATGATCGTTTAATCTCTCAGCTCACTTCCCGAAAATGGCGTGTGAATTCGAAAGGGAAGATCATGTTGGAAAGTAAAGACGACATGAAGAAGCGCGGGCTTAACTCACCCGACCGTGCAGATGCCTTTGTTCTGGCGTTTGGAGAATACCTTGTCGAACCGGATGAACATATTATGGTTCCGAGCATCGGCAGCGTAACGATGCGAAGAGGCAGACAGTAACTAAGCGTAGTTTCGGAAAGGGGTGAACAAACATGAGATGGTATCAAAAGGTCATATATTCCTTGGCAATGAATGTACTTCCTGAAGCGATTAAAAGGCAGATGACAGGAACAGGACGCTTAACCGTTCCAAATGGCGTTAACCCATTCAGTATTTTCAACTGGCTGCCTAAGAAGCATCAGCATGCACATAATGTGGACCTCACAAAGCTACAGAGTTATACGGCAGAGGAATTGTTAGAGCTGCTAATATCGGTTCATCCCGATGTGTCCTATGCCCTCTATACGTACTTGAGAATGGGCGAGACCGGGATAACCTTTACAGCCAAAAAGGCACAAGGAGATAATGACAGCGCTGGTCAACGAGTGTTGGACGACTTGAAGAGCATGCTCAATTCGCCGCTGCCGTCACCTGGTTATCAGCATGGCCGATCATTGGACAAGCTCGATACGATTCAACGAATGATGGTCATGGTTCGCGGGGCATGTGCAGGTGAGGTCGTGCTGAACGAGGCATGCAATGATGTGATAGACATTGTTCCAGTCGATCCATCACTCATATGGTTTCGGCGTGAAACAGGAACATCGCGGCTTACGCCTTGGCAATTCGTAAAGAACCCGTCGCCGAGATCGGGAGAAGAATGGTTCGGCTCCTATAAGAAGATCGACACACCGACATTCATCTACGAAGAGTTTGACCCAATGGTTGATGATCCCTATGGACGAACGCCAATGCTTCCTGTTCTTCAAGTCGTTTTCTTCCACCTGCAGGTGCTGCAGGACTTGAAGGCGGTTGTACATAATCAGGGGTACCCTCGTCTCGATATATCGATGATGGAAGAAATCATGCTGAAGAACATGCCAGCTCAGATCAAAACCAACCCAGCTGCTCAGCAAAAATGGTTGAAAGAGCGTATGGATGAAATAACGAATCATTTCAACTCGCTTCATCCAGATGATGCGCTAGTCCATTGGGACAGCGTAAAGGTTGATTATCTTAAAGGCGGTAATTCAGGGCCGATGATTGACATTAAGAAGCTGATCGATATTATCGATACGCAAATGGCGACATCGCTTAAAACGCTGCTAACAATCCTATCACGACATCAGGGGTCAACAGAAACGTACAGCTCCATTGATACACAAATCTATATTAAGAATGTCGAGTCCGCGCGGAGCGTTACAAAACGCTTTTGGCAGCGGGCTTTTTCTATGGGAGCCAGAGTACGCGGCACCCAGACAATAGTTGAGGTTGATTACAGTCC
This sequence comes from Paenibacillus cellulosilyticus, assembly GCF_003182255.1. Classification (GTDB taxonomy): domain Bacteria; phylum Bacillota; class Bacilli; order Paenibacillales; family Paenibacillaceae; genus Paenibacillus_T; species Paenibacillus_T cellulosilyticus. The sequence continues at coordinate 234,660 of NZ_QGTQ01000003.1, forward strand.
CATCGATCTGCGTTCTGAAAATGAAGTCGAGAAGGATCGAAAGGTGAAGATGGAAAACTTGCTGACGGCAGAACGTGAGTTTTACATCACACCTAAGGAAGCAGCAGAAGAAGCAAGATGGACGCTTGGATTCCAATCGACGATCCCTGAAGAGCTTATTGGCCCATTGGAACAAAAGCGGGTACAGGGCTTGGCAACGAACGACGAGGCTCACACACTACCACCAGAGAGAGGAGGTGATTAGACAATGGCAAAGCCAACAGAAGAACAATTAGTACGTATTAATCAACTGGCGCTGGTGCCACTTACCGCAGATGAAACTTACGTATTTCCAGCAAAGCTAATCGGAGATCAACTGATCGAAAGCCGATACTTCCGAATGACACCTAACTTCCTGCGAAAAATGGCGGTTCAGGCTAAAGCAGGGATATCGCTACTGCTGGATCATTCATGGGCCAATCTTGGAATCATGACGATCCCGATCGGTAGGACATTCGATAGCCGGTTGCAAATGGATGGCGATGAGCTTGCACTCTATGCCGATCACTATATGAAGCTCGGGCAAGAAGTGGGAGATATCAAAGTTGACCAAATCGCTAATGGAATTGATGCGGGCACCATATTCGATACTTCAATCGGATTTACGGTATCCAGCCAGACATGCTCCATTTGCGGACAGGAATATTTCGGCGGATCATGTCCCCATATCCGGGGCAGAGAATACGACTCCAAGCTATGCTTCGTGGAGATTAATGACGGCCATCTAATGGAGAACTCCCTTGTGTTTGACGGAGCGTATCCAGGTGCTGGCGTGGTCGGCATGAGCAATGTCGCTTCAGAACCTGCAGGTGCGAAGTGGGAAGCCCTATCAGAAGATGCGAAGTCGCTGCCAAGCGATGGACGCATCTTCTATTCGTTTAGCGGAAGATCGGGATTCGAGGGATATGTGCTGAAGCAGGAAAATGAAAATAGATTATCCGAACCGGATAAAGGAGATGGAAGCATGACAGACGCACAAAAGGCAGCATTGGCAGGTCAACCGAACCAAACGGGAGCAGAAGAATTGCTGGGACAGATTAGGTTGTCACTCAATGTTCAGCAAAACGGTGAAATCCTTGGGAGATTGATTGCTTTGCATGCACAGGCAGCAGATGGACTTGCCTATAAACAAAAAATCACGGATGAGGCTTGCGGTGCAGGCGTTCGTGCGCTTGGCGAAGCATTCAATGTGGATTCCATGAAAGCCGTGTTGTCCCAGCTCCCTGTGACAGAGATTGAGAAGATCGCTAATTCGTATGAATTGCAGGCCAAATCCGTTCTTGGAGGCGGGGGCCGCCATACGCAAGGCGATAACCTTGATCTTCCGAATGGTGCGCTCAGCGGATCTACCCCAGGCAATCCCCAAGCAGCACAAGACGATGACGAAGAGACGCAGCGATTGAAAGCAAGGGAAGCGGCGATCGCTACACTGAAAAGTACAGGCCGCGGGAATTTGATTAAGGAGGGTTAATGGATATGAATAACAGACCGTATTATGGTGCGCCGGGTCCGGGTCCGGTATATACCCAAGAATTCATTGAAGTGTTGGCTTCGACCGATTTGCAAGCCAAGCTGCCTGGTGGCGTCTTGCTCGCACAAGGGAATGGCGTTGTCAAAAAAGGGACGGTCTTGGGTAAGGTTACGGCCACTCAGAAGTATGTTCCTTATGATGCTGACGCTTCGGACGGTTCGCAGGTAGCTGTTTGTATCTTAGACAATGATCGCGATACGACTGAGACTGACATTGGCGCGTCTGCATGGATTGCAGGCATCTTCACAGAGGACAAATTAACGGGTATCGACGCAGCAGCCAAGACAGCTCTTAAGCTTTGCTATTTCGTTTAATAGGGGGATATATCACATGGCTATTAATGTACTTGATCCATTGTTTCTTACAGAAGTCGTTCAAAATATTCGAACGGATATCAATTCGTTTCGGGGAGCGCAGCTATTAACTGGTGGCGTTGACCTGAAGCCAGAACGCGGCCTGACGATTGAATATGACATCACGTATGACGACACAGGCATGACGCCTCCAACTGGCCTAAACGATCCATCACCTATTCACACGCCGCCAGTCGTGAAGAATATGTCATTCACGAACCAAGAATGGCGTGAAAAAGTGGTCGTTGACCGCGAAAAGATGGCCACTTTGCGTAAGCCAGGGAATAAGCTCGACCAGCTTTGGGCGGAAGAGTATATGATTGATCGAATGATTGGCCTGAATACGAGGCTGGAAACACGGTTTGAGTGGATGCGTTGGCAATCACTTACGGGATCGCTTACGATTCCAGCCACAAAAACGAAGCCGGCATTCACCATTAATTACGGCGTGCCAGCAGGCAACAAACCTACGGCTGCTGTGCTTTGGAGTAATACGGCGACAGCTGATCCGTTGAAAGACCTGGATGAGTGGACGCTGAAGTTCAGAGGCAGCGGTGCGAGAGCCGTTCGAATTGTAGCGAATAAGAAAGTGGATTCACTGCTTAAGCAAAACGAGAAAATTCGGGACTTGATCAAACAAACACTCGGCAAAGAGCTTGTTACTTCTGAAACATTGGCAACAGTCATCGGTCAGAGTATTAATGGTCTGGAGTACGAGGTTTATGACGGTGGTTATATTGACGAAGCGGGAATCTTCTATCCGTTCATTCCGGACAATGCCATCATTATTCTTGGACAAGGCGTCTCCGGTACCATGATGGACCTGGTAACAAGCCCGAATAACTACGAAGATATTTTCACGGGGCATATTGGCAAGTTTGCACTGCCGAAGCTGATCAAGGGCGATCCCGATCAATGGCAAGTGATCAATGGAGCCACGGTGCTGCCAAAGCTGAAATATGTGAACTGGCATATTTTCGCCACAGTAGCGTAAGGGAGGCGTTCATATGGTCATCGTAAAAGTATTGGTCGATGCTGTAGGGACATATAACGCAGGGGATATCGTAACTGATGCCCCTGCAGGTCTTGTTGAAATTGCTCAGAAGGAAACCCGAAATGCTGCAACTGGTGAGCTATTAGCAGTTATCGTGGAAGATGACAATCAGACAGATGACAACACGGTTAATGGCGCAGGTGGGAGCAAAGAAGAAGACAACAGGGGAGAACTGGATGAACTAAAGGCCGTGGCAAAGAAGCTTCACATTTCAGGGTACACCAAAATGAATCTTGAAGAGCTTCAACAAGCGATTGCTAATGCTGGCGGTAGCACTGATGGTCAATAGGATTCTCACGAGCGACACGTACCATGATGAAGTGCGGGCGCGGCTTGGAGTAGGTGAAGATGTCCTATCGAACACCACTATCGATGCACCGTCCATACTGTCTATTTCGGAGGCTAAAGTCATAGCCAGCATCCCTTTCTATACCGAGCTGACAGGTGATGATGCCAACTTTGTGTATGCCGCTGCTGTATGTATGGTAGCGGCTACGCTTGCGCCATCCATGGCTGCTAGATATACAAAGCTAAAGAAAGATTTTGACTTCTCGATAGAGACGCATACGGTCAATTGGATGCAGAAGGCGGCTAGTCTATTTGATGAAGCAATGGAGTTAATTAGCCTTGTAGCAATCAATGGTGAGGGAACGAATAGCCCTCCTGTCATATCTGCATCTGGACCTACTCGATTGAAGGCTATGAACAGGATGAGGTGATGCTAATGTTTCATCAGTTCGCGCATCGGCACACTCCGTGCCAGATCAACGGACAAGCAGAAGCTGTTATCCTCTCACGGGAAACCAAGGGAACGACGGTTATGGGTAAGGAATACGTTTATAACGGATTATTCGCACCTGATTCAATTGTTCAACGGGGCGACATCGTTCAGACAGATGACCAATTCCTTGTGTTGACGATTCGTAATACAACTGAACTGGATTTATGTGCATCCTTGCTGAAGACAAATGTAGCGGTGGATCTGCAGCGGCATACGCAGGAATATGACGGGAATGACAATCCGATTGGAGGCCCGCAGTTTGTAACTGTGTCGGAAGATGTGCCAGCCTTCGCACAGCTTGTCTCGGCAAGTCTGCTGCGAGATGAGCCAGGACTGCTGCCAACAACGAAATATGTACTGACATTGCAGACGAGCGTGCCCGTGAAAGAGCCGAAGGATGCGGAGCTGATTTCCCCCGATCGAATCATGCTTGCAGGACGTGCTTACCAGGTCGATGTTGTGGATCGGATCAAGTACCCGAATCTGCTTCATGTACAGCTGTCGGAGGATATGCGATGAGTGACGGCTATGTTGGATATGACAGTTCAACGGCAACGCGGGACTTACGTAATGCGCTGCTGTCGGAGATTATTCAGCTGTCACAGCTTGTGGCAGAGACGGCCAAGGGCAATGTCCGATACTATCCCGAGGTACGCGAACATATTCGGCAGCACCTGGAGACGCTTGCGTCAGACATGTTCTCGATGCATATCACAGCAGACTATTGGCAGGCGTGGCTTGAGCAGTTCGGTAAAGGATCGCTCATGGCCGACTCGAGTCAGAACGCTGGGCTTGTGCGCTACATGAGCAGCGATAGTTGGAACGCTCTGAGGCCAAGCGGCAGTCATGTGGTCGTCGGTCGTGGCAAGGGTCGATATAAGAGCATTGACGGCAGCATAAAGCAATCGGGCGGCTCGTATGCGGGCGTTGACTTGGAGGAGTTGGCAGCACGAGGCGATATCGACAAGAGCTTTGGGCCGACGCCTCCGACATTCTTCCTTCGTATCGCACTGCAGGCGAATCGAAAGCGCATCTTAGAGGGGCTGCAGCGCGTCATTGACAATTTTCCGTATCACAAATACTTCAAGATGAGGTGAGGCAGTGAGTCAAGGGCTAATCGACGCGGTATATAGCGTGCTGAAGCAAGACGAGCTCATCCTAACTTATCTGGGACTACAACGCGGATCGCCGCCTGAACTGCTGACGAAGCGGTTTATTAAAGGGATCGAAACCGACGCGGTCACCATCTCTGAGAATGTGCCTCAGATCCAGACCTACATCATGCCAGGACGCTTCGGTCATAATCATATGGTTTATGCGGGAAAGTTCTGCATCGACTGCTATGCCAAAACAAGTGTTGATGCTCGTGTAATGGCAGATCGTGCCTTCAAACTGCTGCATGATGAGTATATTGCGCATGAGTCATTCCGTTCATTCCGCTGCCATCTAGCCTATGATACAGACTTTGCGACCGGTATTACTGGAATCAAAGGATACAAGGCCATTTATGATGTAGATTATGTCCGGAAATGAGGTGATGACAAGTGAAGCAGGATGAGACAGAAGCAAGCAGCACAGCGGAGCAGCCGAAGCCATCGGAAGCGGACAAGCTGAAGCAAGAAAAGATCAAGCTTGCGAAGAAGATCGGCTTATGGGGTACTTACGCTCCAGAGAAGGGCTACAGACAAACCAATGAATATCAACGCATTAAAGAAATCGACAAACGCTTATCCGAAATCTCAAACGGATAGGCGTTTTTTATTGACGGGAGGAACTACAAATGCCAGAAATGTCCACCAAGCAATGGGTTGTAGATGATATTTCGAACGCAGCGCTGTTTGATGAGAATGATAACCCTAACGCATTCTTTGAGCGTTTGAACAAATTGACCCTGAACATTGATTCTAAGCAGTCGAGGGTCTATGGCGGTCAGAGTAAGTACGCGTTTCACTTGACAGAGCAGGATGCGGAGTCCGGCATCCAACTGGAGAATGCACAGCTCGACTTTAATATGCTGGTAGCAGCAACAGGGGCGACACTTGTTACAGGTGCAACAATGGAGGTGCCGTTCTATGAAACGCTCACGGTGAAGGCTGGATCAACGATCACACTTGAGAGAGCAGCCACTCTTGTTGCAGATTCTGAGCGAGTGGTTGTCGTTTCCAAGGACCATGAGAGTGCTGGCAAGCAATTGGAGCGGGTAGCAGCTGCACCAACAGCTGAGCAGTATACGGTTGCGGCTGGCGTTATTACATTCGGTGATGAATCGCTTGTCGGCAAAGATGTGCGGGTATTCGGTTCGTATACTTCTACGACGGCGCAATCGGCATCGCTTACGACAACGACACGGAATAAATCGTACAAGTTCGTCGCTTACGGTCGAGCACTGGATGATGAAACAAGAGAATACTTCGACGTCATTATCGTCGTTTACAAAGCTCAGCTGCTTGGCACCTTCGCCATTGACCAGCAGCGTAAAACGGCAACGGCCAACTCGCTTGAGCTGGCAATTTTGGATGCGAACCGCAGTGATGGCAAAGTAATCGACATCATTACGGTCTAGTTGTTTTCATTATCACGAGCGGGAGAGTAAATGCTCTCCCTGTCTTGTCTTACAACACAAATATGAGGAGGACTAAACAATGCAACAACAAGACTTGGATCTTATTATGGGGATCGGACCGATCGTTCAGTTTTCTACAGAGATTAAGAAGCAGGTCCGTGTGGGTACGGTTAAGCAGATCAAAGAAGTGGGCGAGCTTTACACATCCGGCTTGAAAACCTTGAAGTACGCATTAGTATTCACGAATAAGGAAAACCCGGATGCTGACATTGAAAAGTGGCTCGAAATCCTCAATATGATCCTGATTGAAGGTATTACACGAGAGGAACTGAACGATTGCATTCCAGAGCTGGTGGAAGCGGCGGTCGAACGATTTCTATTTGGTAAGCAAGGCACCGAGTAAGGAGCCTTCAGGAGAAAGCAAGCCCATGACGATGGCCGAGATGTATGGGCGGCTTTCTCGTCGGAAGCTCGTGAAGCCGTGGTATGACCATAACTGGCACGAGATCACAGCGATCATAGAAGATATGGAGAACGAAATGAAGGAGCAGATCCGCTTACACGGCGGTGAAGTGAAGGAACCGAAGAAGCTGACTCGCTCGGCTATCGGGCAGATTCTTGGACACTTCAATCGAGGGGGGTGATAGACGTGGACGATAATAGGGACGTGGTCGGGGCCCGATTGAAGCTGGACACCTCGAAGTTAACACCAGCATTCAAGGTAGTCGACGGTGGTGCTCGTCAAAACGCAGAGTCATTTAAGAAGCTGAACGCTGAGATTAGCGTTACAGAGAAGACATATGTGTCTTTGGCACGGGCGATGGACAAGACGGCCCTGAGTTCCGAGCAGCGGCAAAAGAAGATCCAGGACGAGTCGAACGCACTCGTTGCTCAGCGGCGTGCGCAGGCAGAGCTAATAAGCGCCAAGACGGCCGCAATGAACAAGACTAACACGGTAGTCGATGAGAAGATGAGAGCGCAAGCAGCTATTGTGTTAAGGCGTGAGCAGGCGATTGAGCAGCAAGAGAAGCAACATCAGGCACGAATGCAGACTTTGCAAAATCGGGCGAATGCATCTGCAAATACCGATCGACTCGTGCAGGCTCGTCTTGATCGTCAACTGCAGATCACTCGAACGGCTCAAACGAAGCTGGAACAGCAGACAGCCGCGCACCAGGCTCGATTGAACCGGCTTAACCAGCAGGCAGCGGGAAATACGGTGTATACGACCAGTTTGGCCGACAAGTTCCAGAACGCAGTTATGCATGCAACCGTGTATCAAGCGCTTTATTCGGCTATTCATGTTGCGCAGGCAGCCATTAAGGAGGGGCTTGTCGGTATCGAGTCGAATATGGCCGGCTATATGCAGACGAACGAGGCTTATTTTGTCTCATTCAACGAAGGTACGCATGAGATGGTCGTGAACACGCAGCGGCTGCATGAAGAGACAACGAAGTTCATTCAGACGGCGCATGACCTTGGTGCGCAGATCGGTGATGTGACCGAATCCGCTCGCTTATGGGGCCGGATGTATAAAGACGTTGGTATCGTGCAGGAGCTTGTTCGCCAATCGACACAGCTATCTGTTGTAGACATGGTGTCACTCGAAAGCGCAACGAAGGGCATGGAGTCCGTACTGTCGCAGTATGGCGTGCAGATTGAAAACACCAACGATGCAATGGTAATCGGTAATCGTGTTCTCGATAGCTGGTCGAAGGTCGCGCATGACACGATGGCGCCGGCGAAGGACTTGGCTGCTGCATTCCAGCGGACGGGTAAGATCGCATCGGAGACAGGCGTATCGTTCGACTTCATGAACGGCCTGATCGCGTCTGGTGTTCGAAACACGGCATTATCAGGCGAAAACCTCGGTAACATGTGGAAGACCGTACTCGGTACGATTCGGACGGACAAAGCCGTCAAGGAAATCGAGAGTTTAGGCGTTGCGACAACCCAAATGGTAGACGGAATGGAGCAATGGCGTAAAGCTGAAGACATTCTGCTTGATCTATCCATTGCAGTGACGAACAAGAACTATGACCTAACAGAGTCTTATGCGGCTATTTCACGCGGCGTGTATCAATATGCGAAGCTGGCGGCATCACTCAATGCAGGCGACATCTTGCTCGGTACCGCATCATCGATCGGATCATCAGGGGCTACGCTGGAATACCTGCAGGTGCAGATGGATACGATATCCCGCAAGGCTAGCCAGGTCAAAACATCGTTGCTTGAGATATTCAACCAAGCAGGCGACGATGGGCTCCGTAGAAGTATCAAGGATGTACTGGATGCGCTCGACCGGCTGATGATCGGTCTTACGAAGGTACCGACAGGCGTTTATGCAATGACTGCCGCGCTTGGCGGGGCATTACTCGCATATAAGGCATTGAAGGCTCCGGTCCTTAACCTTATGACGGCTGTTAGTGTGCTGACGACAGCGAAGACAGCTGATGCGACAGCAACGGCAGCATCTACGGCTGCCAACGAGGTCAATACAACGACAACGATTGCTTCGACGGTGGCACAGACGGAGCGGGCGGCGGCGAGTACGGCCGGAGCGGCAGCTCAGATGAACGTTGCAAGAGCAACAACGGCTGCGACTGCAGCGATGTCCGCTGAAGCAGCGGTTATGACGGTTGTTACAGGCGGACTCGTGCTGCTTGGCGCAGCTTTTGCTGGCGTGGCTTTTGCGATGGGAGCAGACGAGAAGGCGCGGCGGGATCGGGTTCAGGCGCTGAAAGACGAGGATTCGGTTAACCAGCAGCTCGTTAGTCAGTATCAGCGGCAGATTGATTTACTGCCGAAGCTGGTCAATGCGCATAACTCCTATCAGCAGATGCTTGATAGTGGCACACTTGCAGAAGATCAAGCCGCGAGGGTGAAGAAGCAGCTCGATGAGGTTTCTCAAGCACTCGTTATTACTCTCGGCTCCGAAGGTGCTGCACAGCTAAAAGCGGCGGGATATACGGAGCAGGCTGTTCGCCAGCAGGTAGATGCGCTAAATGGTCTGATTGCCGCGAAGAAGGAAGCGAGCAAGGCCGTACTGGAAGATCAGCGAGATGAGTTGCTGATACAACAGTCGAACACGCAAGCGGCAATCGATAAGAAGCAGAAAGAGCTTCAAAAGGCAACGGAGTCACTGGAGAGGTCACGCAAAATTTTCAGCAGTGTATGGCTAGGCGGGGACACTTCCGCTGAAGAAAAGAAGGTCCAAGATCTTACGGACCAGCTTAGCGACCTTACCGCAGAGAATAACAAGCTTATCGAATCACTTGCAGATGTGAATGTATCGTATGCGGAAGCGGCTCTCGCTGCCGATCAGCTGGCCGGTTCGAATGGGAAGGCTACGGACAGCACGGAAGAGGCAGAAGAGGCTCTTGCGGATCTGAAGGATCAGATTCAGAACAATGGCTCCGCGGTTAGTCAGCTTAACCAGGTGCTCAGCGACTTGCGTAAAGCACAGTCCATGAATGCCGAGAACGCAGCGGACCTTATCATTCAATATCCGCAGCTTGCAGACAAAATCTACAAGACAGCGGACGGCTGGGCGTTTGAAACCGATGCGGTTGAAGAGCTTCGTAAGGCGAAGATCCAGAAAGCCATAGATGATCTGAATTCAGAGAAGTCATCGGAGCTGAGCACGCTCACAGCGACTCAAAACCGGATGAAGGCATACGGCATCGAAATGCAAGGAATCAAAGACCTTGCGACTTATAAGGCGAAGATGAATGAGGCAGTGGATAAGCGTAATAAGCTGGAGTCAAGCTTGAACGGAACATTCGCAAGCAGTATGAATGCCAATTCAAGCACACCGTTCAGCTCATTGTTTGGCGTAAGTGAAGCGACTAAGGGGATTGTCCAGCAGTATGTCGCTGAAGAAGATGCAGCGTTAGATGCGATATCGAGTGTGTACGACGAGTACTTTGAGAAGATGGACGAGTATGATCAGAGGATCGGAGCTCTAACGAAGCTGTACAACGATCCTAACTATGGTGTAAGTTCGGATTCCTCTTCCAGTTCGAAGGATAAGTCTTCATCTTCATCATCATCCAATGATGATCCGCAGGCCAAGGCTTTTGAGGCATCCCAAGATTGGATTGATCATCGCAAAAAGATGGGGCAGCTCACGCTTGAACAAGAGCTCCAGGCATGGCAACGGATACAGTCGCAATATGCGCAAGGCACCGAATGGCGAAAGAAAGCAGACGAGCAAGTCTACAGTCTTCAGCAGCAGATCTTAGAGAAGAAGCAAAATGCCGAGAAGGAAGCATATGATGCTTCGATGAATTGGCTGTCTCATCAGAAGGCCATTCGAGAAGTGTCGGCTTCTGAAGAACTTGCGATACTGGAGAAGCTGCAGGCGCGATATAAGGTCGGTACCGAAGAGCGAATGAAGCTGGACGAGCTCGTATATGCTGCGAAGAAGGCTGCACTAACGGAGTCAATGAGCCAATCAGAAGCCTACTTAGCACACGAGAAGGCAATGGGCCGGTTAAGCCTTGAGGCGGAACTGAAAGCATGGGAACGAATCCAGCAGCGCTATGTCAAAGGGTCGGAAGAGCGGATGAAAGCGGACGAGCAGGTCTATGCGCTCAAAAAAGAGCTAATGGAGCAAGAGCAGACGGCAGCGGAGAAGCTCGCAACGAATCAGAAGTCCATCATTGATAAGCTGCAAAAGGCTGAACTTGAGCGAATCAAGGCTGAGAAAGAAGCGTACATTGCGGCGAAAGATGCTGAAATTGAGGCGTTGGATGCATTGCTTGACGCTGAGGAAGAAGCCAATGAGGATGAGGATTTCGAGAAGGAGCTAGCTAAGAAGCAGGCTCGTCTTGCTGAACTTGAGTCAGCGGTTGGCCCGGATGGATTAAAAGAGCGTCGTGAGCTGCAGGAAGAAATTGCGGACATGCTGGTCGATCGCCAGCGGACGCTATACAAGCGGGAAATTGAAGCCCAGAAGCAGCAGCTTGAGGACGAGAAGGATCTGAAGACGCAGGAATATGATGATCAGATCGAGGCATTAGAGGATCACTACCAGGAGCTTTTGGACGCTTTCGATTCCTTCTCGTCAGATACTGCCGAACAGGCTGAATCGCTTAAGCAGTTGCAGATCCTGAAGGAGTCCGAGAAGAACGAAGCCATCTTGGATCAACTCGATTCGTTTATTGCGAGCTATCAAGCTAAGATGAGCACATTGTCCAGCTTGTCATTGTCGCAAGAAGATCAGGATTTGGCCGAGTACAACAGCAACAAGGATGCCTATGAGGAAGCGAAGGCTCAGGGTGACGCAGCTGAGATGGCAAGGCTGACAGCGCGTAATGCGGCGCTTCGTGCGCAGTATGGCATTACAACGGACACAGGCAAGCTGCAGCACTTCAGCGAAGGTGGAGAGGTGCAGGGCAGGACTGGCGAAGCGGTACCCGTTATTGCACATGCAGGTGAGATCGTCTTAAATGGTTCCCAGCAAAGCAATTTGATGCGGCTGCTTAACTTCCAGATGCCGCAATTGAGCTATGATACGCCGACATACGAGAAGCCATCACAGCAGAGTGTAACCAACCATAACTATTACACGGTGTCGACGGGTGACGTAACGATCGATGATGCGTCAACGGCCACAGTGTTCTGGTCCGAGCGAGACAGCTACATGCGTAATATCCAATCGAGAGCGGGGGATAAGCAACGATGATAGATGGCAGAATCGAAGGAAGCGGGCTATCTGTGACGTTCTCCGAGCTAGGGCTTGGCATCAAACGGCGCGATATCCCCGTGCTGCCAGAAACGCGGGACTACAGTGTCGCGATAGCGGGCGTTGATGGTGAGGTTGATTTCGGGTCGGAATACGGCCCGCGAATCATTTCACATGAATGTGTCGTAATGGCAAACGATTCGACATTGGATTATCATGCAAAGCTGGCGCGGATCGCACAGGTATTCAACGCTAAGCGTGGGGATCTAATTGTTACATATAGTGATCTGCCGAAAAGGCGGTACCGGATGCGATATGCCGGAACGATGCCCATTGAAAAGCTCATATTCGACGGCAATATAACGATTCCAATGAAGATGCATGATCCATTTCCAGAATCGCTTCAAGACACAGAGCGGAGGGAATACGACCAAGGACTTGAGTTCGGTCAAGGCTATGAATACAATAATTCCTTCTTTCACATTACGACCAGCGGGCAGACGATTGAGATCGAGAATCAGGGCTCTATTGATGTTCGTCCGCTTATTCGAATAATCGGATCACTACAGCAGCTGGAGCTATCCGTTGATGGACAGACCTTCACATTCGGCGGCGTCATGCAAGCAACGGACACGCTTCTGTTAAACGGAGATCGGTATACCGTCAAACTCAATGATATGAACGCCTATTCGCAAACGAATGGCGTTTTTTTATCGTTGAAGCCGGGGGTTTCAACGATCACCTGCACAGCGTCGAACCCTGACTTTACGATCGAGTTCATATTCAGACACAAGTACCTATACTAAGGAGGGAGCACTTCATGCCTTTCATACCGCGTATTATCAATAAAGACTTGGATTCTGAGAATCTGCAGAAACACAATGACAACTTCTTGGAAATCAAAATAGAACTAGATAAACACGATCAAATTACAAGTGAATCGAAAGACCGAATAGAAGATTTAGATATACGTTTCGATGGTCTAATTGCAAATGCGGGTAATAGTAACGCCGAGATAGTAGATGCTCGACATGACCCTATCACTGGAGTTTCATATCCAATTTTACAATATCGACTTAATGCAACTTCTGAACAGATGGCTACAAAGGCAAATCAATCTGACCTTACTTCTACCATTGCTACCATTGCGACAAAGGCAGAAAAATCAGAGGTTTATAGCATGATTGTATCTGTATCTGATGGTACACCGGAGGCATTTAAGGATCTACCTGCTATTCAGTCCGCATATCCAACCGGATCGAACCAAGCGAAGTTAAATATAGCAGATGGATATGTGTACAACTGGAATGGATCAGCGTGGTTGCAGGGGTGGATGTATCAAACTTCCGGCATCTCTAACGGGAGCATTACTCCTGCAAAAACCAACTTTTTTAAGATATCGACCAACCTGTATAATCACGACACGAGTACTCAAAACTTAACAATAAGCAGTGCAGGGGTAGAGACGGTTAATACAGACTATGTCGTTTCTGATTTTATTGCAGTCAATCCTAACTCTGATATGTCGTTCAATCCAGTTGGCAACGCGAACGGGTTCCTGTATTTTGCGGAGTACGATTTGAACAAAGTATTTATCACAAGACGGGATTGTTCAGCCACTAAGACATTAGGAAGCAGTACGAGATATATCCGTGTAATGGGGCAAAAAATCTATATCAAAGCTGCAACAGCACAAGTCAATGCTGGCAATGCCATTTTACCTTTTGAACCTTACTATGTAACAGTGGATGAGGGATTTGTCGGACAAATCATTGGTACCAAAAATCTAAAGGACAAGACTATTACGGAAGAGAAGATCGGCGATAACGCCGTTTCACCGAAAGTAGATGTATCTCAGTCTGCATTAAGATATAAGGCAGATAAACTCATTAGACCTTCATTCGAAATTGGAGCGCTCAGCACTTCAAATGGTACTAACTTAGACACAGATGTTGGATGTATTAGAAGTGTTGACTACTTTAGCATCTCAAGCAAAGAGATCGTTAATGTATATTTGAGAGATAAGGAAAACTATCACTGGGCCTATTTCCAATATAGTCTGGATGGCACCTATATTAAAAACAATGCATACACAAGAAATGATCTTCACCTGGAAAGTGGCTATAAATATAAAATTCTTGTAAGAAAATACCCAACGGATTACACAACAAATGTTACAAGTCAGTTGGCTAGTATAGCCGCACAGATGTGTATAACGTACAATGAAAAGTCTTATTATTTTAGTCCCGAACCAATAAGCGGATGGTTTGAAGCGCCTGTTGTCAGTAGCTTCGGCAGCGGGAACACGATAGATGCAATTTACAACATATATGATGGCCTTGCAGCGGAACACCCTGATGATATTAGCAAATCATTCTTAGGTAACGATAGCACCGGATTACCGATTTACTCGTATCAATTTAAAGGCAGCGAAGTAAAGCAACGGTCTAGTTATTCGTCATTTTATACTCGTAGCCTGCCGAAAATCATTATTGCAACAAACATACACGGTGACGAAAAAGCATCCACTTATGCGATTGCAAACCTTATGAAGCTGATTTATACGAATTGGGGAAGCAGCCCATTATTAGAGTATTTAAGGTTTAATGTGCAGTTCGTCGTGGTTCCTATTGTTAATCCATATGGATTTAATAATGTTACAAGACGAAATGCAAATGGTGTGGATTTGAATCGAAATTTCGATTACCGTTGGAGCGCTTCTACGGATGACTATAAAGGGGCATCAGCCTTCAGTGAAGTGGAAAGCCAGTATATAAGAACACTAATCACAAACAACTTAGATGCGATGTGTTTCCTTGACTTTCATATGAACGGTTCAAGCGGGTATGATTGGACTGAAACTTATTGGTCTAATATCAATCAAGTTATTCCTGAAAATCAGATATTTGATCCAGCAAGCAGGTTCATTATTAGTAAGATGACCAGAAGAGGGCAGTCAACATATAACGTTCCCTCTGACAGCGGAATCATAGGCCGGATATCTTACGACAATGATACTCCGTTGATGGCTGCATGGGTTGCAAAGCAAGGGATTCCAAGTGTGCTCTGCGAGTGTGCAATGAAGCTGCCTTCAGAGTCAGAAAGCTACACAGTAACTGTTCATCAAATGAACTTGGAGTACGTAACAAATATGCTACTTTCGATCGTTAACCAATTTAAAACAGCGTCTTTATAGTGCTGTTGGGGGTTACTATGCTAACGATTTTAAACAAAAACCAAGAACCGATCGGCGTCCTTCCCGATGCATCTGACGTCAAGCGACGGCGCCGCATCAATTCTGATTATGAGCTGTCCTTTGTTCTTCCGATGACCAGTGATGACTACAAAAAAGTAGCCATCAAAGGTCATGTCATGGATGACCGAGGGCAGCTCTTCGTCGTTAATGACCGTGCACGGAAGCGGGACGGGAAAAAGCGTCTTGTGGAGTTTACCTGTATGCATGTCATGTTCAAACTGACGGACTTTAAATTCCCGTATGCGTCTTACATCGAAGAAGCCTATGGCGTCAGTATCGAGACGCTGCTGACATCAATATCAGCTGCTACAGGCGGCAAGTTTACTTTCTCGCTAGATGACAGCTTCGACCTTAAGGACATCAAGGACTTCGGCCAGGGGAATACGCTGGAGGCGCTGAACTTTGTCCTGGACAAGTACGAGGCTGAGATTGAGCCAGATAACTTCGTGATTCATGTGCGCAAGCAGATCGGCACCGATCGTGGGCTGCAGTACCGGTACCAGAAAAACATCATCAGCAATAACTTTAAAGATAGCTCACGGGCACTGACAACGCGCCTGTTCGCCCAAATGAAGGACGGTCGCACCTTCATAGGGCTTGCGGCCAGCAACCTGACGGACGAAGAATATGAGCTGCTTAACGCCGTTCCTGGTGCGATCGTTGACGGAGAGATCCGCGTCAACTATCTTATTTCGCCATATGCAGAGTATTGGGCGAATAACACGAATGACTATTACGACAACGAGATTATCGATCAGGATATTGAAGATCCGCTGGAGCTGCTGCAGCTGACACGCAAATCCTTAAGAGAACAAGAAGTACCGGCTATTGATATATCCGTGTCCGCCGCCGCACTGCACCGAATCGACGAAGAGGAGCCTGAGGCTTATCTGGGAGATACGGTGACTTTGATCGATGAAGAGATGGAGATTGACCACATCACCGCGCGTGTTATGGAAGTGACGGACTACTTGTTCGACAAGGACAAGCACCCGGATGTCAGTCTGGCCAACTTCTATTTGCGTGATTACTACGACATCATTGCCGATCTAAACAGTACCAAAAAGACCGTCGACAGCATTATGAGCGGCGGCAAGGTCCGAACCAACTCGTTTGAGAACTTCGCTGCACAGGCAGTATATGACATCGATAATTCGAAGTCTCAGGTCATCTATGACGAACGCGGGATTGTACTGCAGAGTCTGGATAATCCGCTGCACCAGGTTGTTATGTCATCAGGTGGCTTATATGTAACAGAAGACGGCGGCAATACAGCAGAGGCGGCGCTGACGGCGATGGGGCTTGTTGCGGAAAAGGTTGTCGGGACGCTGGGTAACTTCATCGAGATCGAGATCGGAAGCGGGAACAACGTCTTCAAGGCGAACCAGACGGGGATTCACCTCGGTCATCAGGATTTTGAAAGTGCACCGTTCCGTGTAGACATGTTAGGCAGGCTCATTGCGACTCAGGCAACGGTTACAGGAACGATCAATGCAACGGGTGGAACGTTCTCGGGGAACATTGATGTAACGGGTAAAATAAGCGGCGGGGTAATCGAAGGTGCAACCATGAGGACTGCATCTTCAGGCGACTATGTGCAGCTAACATCAGGTCTTGCGACGATTGATCTATGGATTGACAATGCACAAGCTTTTCAGATCAATAGGAGTGGCGGCGGGGTTCTGTTATGGAGTCCGAATAATTTGGGGATGTATACACATCAAGGGGATACATGGTACTTCCGCTCCGCTAGCTACTTTACAGGTTATACAGAATTTAACGCGGGGGTGAACTTTCAGTATGCTAGTGTTTCGGGGTTAACAATTAACAAAGTGACAGGGCTTCAAGCAATACTAACATCACTTCAAGATCAGATTAATGCACTGGGATAGTTATAAAATATCGTAGATTTATTAAAAATTGAATGGTCATACGTTCTGATGCATGATAACATATTGTAAATTACCATGTATTAGGGGGTTATAGCGTGAGGAAAATTTCAATCTTACTGCTTGGCGTGATTATAGGTGTGCTTATCAGTATAACAACAAGTGTATATGGAGAATCCTTGCGAAGCCTAGTTGGCCAGAAGATTCAGGGTGAAATGAAGGTTGTCTTGAATGGACAGCAATTCGATACAGCCATCGTAGTGAATGGCAAGAGCTATGCGCCATTACGTAACACTTTCGAAAGTGCGGGGTACAGCGTCTCTTTATCTGAAAAAACAGTTATTTTGACGGAATCAACCGCTGGTGCCGTAGAAACAAGCGATGTTACGGATTCAGTTATTGACGGGGGAGTTACAGTGGACGATTCTAATTCTAGCTTAAATCCGTATCGAGGATATACTCTTAAACAGATTAATGAATTAATTGACTCGGATAATGATACGATTGCATATCTAGAAAAGCTGATTTCCGAGTATCCAGATGTTGAAGGATACAAAAAATCTTTAGAAGCTAGCAAACAATCACTTGCTTTGCTTCTAGAGAGAAAAGCAGAGCTCGAAGCAGAAGCTGCAGCTGCAGCTCAAGAATAATAGTGCATACAGAAGACCCTCGATCGACTCAGATCGGGGGCTTTTCTATTTAGAGGGGAGGTGAAGGGTAATGAAAGCAAGAGCGCTACTAGAACTCGTTGTGGACACAGCAAATCCAGTCGAGGAAATCCAAGCATGTATTGCAACGATCTCCTTGCAACACGGGCCTAAACAATTACAGATCCTGAAGGATATTGAGATGTGGCTGAGTGAAACAATTATTGAGATGGAGATTAAGCAATCTTCACTTGAGAAGCCAACTAACCAAGATATGAAGTCATAATACAAAGCGTTTGTAAATTCGAGGTCGGGCAGATGCTCGGCCTCTTTACGTTGAGGGGGCGAACCGTATCAGTACACAGATCATCGCAATAATTATATCAGCTATGGCCGCATTTAGCGGCGTCATCCTGGGATGGACAAGTAAGTCAAGGACAGTCAAGCAAGATACGGCAGCCGATGCAAGTAAGGATGCGCTGCTTCGCGCAGATATGGACTACATCAAGCGCGGTGTTGACGACATGCGCGTCGAGATTAAGGTACAAGGACAGCGGTACGACGCTCTCGCCGAGCGCGTTACACGAGTCGAAGAGTCAGCCAAGCAAGCACATTATCGGATTGATCGGATTGACAAAGAGAGGGGATAAGTCAATGACAACTTGGATCAAGGCAGCAACTATTCGCGCCATTAGGACGGCAGCTCAAACAGCTATCGGTGCTATCGGTGCGGCAACGGTATTTAATGGTGTGGATTGGAGAGTAGTGGGCGGTACCGTCCTGCTCGCCACGATTATGAGCTATTTAACGAGCCTGGCGGGATTGCCAGAGACTTCGAAAGAGGGCACGACATATGAGTCGTAAAATCTCGCAAGCGGGCATTAGCCTAATCAAGTCATTCGAAGGCTGTCAACTTACGGCGTACAAGCCTGTAGCTACCGAAACCTATTACACCATAGGCTGGGGCCATTACGGCTCTGACGTCAAGGCAGGCATGACAATCACACAGGCGCAGGCCGACGCGATGTTCCTGTCCGACATCGTGCGCTACGAGAATCCTGTGAACGACCTTAACTTGCAGCTCAACCAGAACCAGTTCGACGCGCTGGTCAGCTTCTGCTACAACTGCGGCGCGGGCAACCTTCGAAAGTTGTGCCTTGGACGCACCATCGAGCAGATCGCCGCAAGCCTGCCCGAGTACAACAAGTCCAGCGGAACAGTGCTAGCGGGATTAACGCGTCGGAGAGCTGCTGAGCTGGCTTTGTTTAATACACCAGATACAAAGGAGGAAGAAGATATGACACTGAGCAATTACCAATGGGGTGTGCTGGAGACGAACGTAAGCAAGTTACTGAGCAATAAGA
Organism: Paenibacillus cellulosilyticus; assembly: GCF_003182255.1. Lineage (GTDB taxonomy): Bacteria > Bacillota > Bacilli > Paenibacillales > Paenibacillaceae > Paenibacillus_T > Paenibacillus_T cellulosilyticus. Next base: position 253,826 of record NZ_QGTQ01000003.1, read on the forward strand.
CGATCACGGATGCGGCGTGGCTAGATAAGGTTAAGCAGCGGACGCTTACTGTATCGGAGTTGTCCTGGTTAACCTTCGTTGTCTCGATACGCTAAACACCGGATTGGTAATAATACCAAACGCTTGTGATTATCAGAAAAGCCTCTCGTTAGCCAAGGCTAGCGGGGCTTTTTGTCTTGATATAGGAACGTATGTTCTGGTAAAATGAGTGCATACATCTTAGCGAGGTGATTACGATGCAAAAGTACGTTGGAAAACTCGTGCAGTTGATATATATTGATCGCAAGCGTCAGGTTAGCATCCGAAACGTTCGAGTACTGTCTGTACAGGGAAGTCGCCTTAAGGCATATTGCATGACTGCTAGGGCTCCGCGTGTATTCAATATAGATAGCATTGTCGATGTTGAGCTGATACGAAGTGTTGGATGATACTACCCGGAAGGTGTTACGAATATTATTCAACTTGAACCGGCAACAGTGGGCGAAACTTGATACTGATCGGCTACAGCTTTTATCCGGACGGACTAGACAGCAGGTGGAGATATCGCTGCAGCAGTTGAGTAAACTGGGATACATTGAGCAGCATACAGGTCTGATTCGCGTGATCGAAGGATGGGAGAAACCGATAATACAGAAGACATCGGTCTCCAGATTTATGAATTGGACAGGGTAACAACAAGAGGTCGCTTCGCATGAAGCGACCTCTTGTTGTTTATTTCTTTATCTCTCGGTATATAGAGCGAACCCAGATACATGTGTTCACTGCCTTTATTGCTTTGGTCGACAATTGGTCGACAATAATATATTAATGAAGTAAAACGGAAATGATTTTGTGGAAGAAAAGCCTTTAAATAAGGGGTTTTTTATAAAACTATATAACAAAAATCGGACGCCCCTTTCGGGACGTCCTTTCATGGGAGAGGAGAAACCGGACGAAGAGCTTATGGGGAAACGTAAGTCTTCTCCGCGGTTGTCTACGGCATCTCTCGACGCCGATAATTGTAGGATTGCCGGAATTACCCGATTTATACCTCTGTTTCCAAAAATGTTTATGACACTCCTTCGACCGCCCCCGTGTGCAACCATCCAGCTATAAAATCCGTTCGCCAAACAAAGAAGCGATCAGCTCGACGGCAAGCCGCGCGGTGCGATGGCCGTTATCGAGCTGAGGGTTCACCTCGACGACATCGGCGGAGGTGACGATGCCGGACTCCGCCAGCATCTCCATCGCCAGATGCGTCTCCCGATACATCAACCCGCCGCGCACCTTCGTTCCGGTGCCCGGAGCTTCGCCTGGATCGACGGAGTCGATATCGAAGCTGAGGTGGACGCCGTCCGTGCCGTCCGACACGATAGCGATCGCTTCGTCCATGACCGCGGCCATGCCGCGTCTATCGATATCGTGCATCGTGAAGCAGAGGATGCCTTCGGAGCGAATAAGCTGCCTTTCGCCTTCGTCCAGCTCGCGAGCACCGACGAGCACCGTACGATCGGCTTGCACCTTCGGATAGCTGCCGCCGATGGACGTTAATCGGCTGTCGCCATGGCCGAGCGAGCAGGCGAGCGACATGCCGTGTATGTTACCGGACGGTGTCGTGCTCGGTGTGTTCAGATCGCCATGCGCATCGATCCAGAGCACGCCGAGTCGTCGGCGGCTCTTCGCAGCGCCTGCGACCGACCCGATCGCAATGCTGTGATCGCCGCCGAGCAGCAGAGGAAATTGCCCAGCCGCAGCGGCTTGCGCCGTTTTCTGAGCGATCGCTTCATTGATCGCAGTTATTTTGCCCCAATGGCGCAGATGAGGCTCATTTCGATGATCCAACGACACATCGGGGAGATAGTCAGGTGATTCCACGACGTATTGCAGTCCAAGCTGCTGCAGCTTGCGTTCCAGTCCAGACAGTAGAATAGCCTGTGGTCCTTGTGAGGCGCCGCGGCGGCTCGCACCCCAGTCGAATGGGGCAGGGATAATGGCGATGGGCCGCAATGTACCTGGTGAAGTACGAGTCATCGATGTGCACCTCCTTTGGTCAAACACCTATTCGCGTTAACGACGTTTCAGCAAGCTTCGAACGACGAACCCGACATTGGCAGGACGTTCGGCCAGCCGCCGGACAAAATAGGGATACCACATCGTCCCGTAAGGAACGTAGCTGCGAACCGTATAGCCTTGCTCGGCAAGCGACAGCTGGAGCGGCGTTCGAATGCCGTATAACATTTGAAACTCGAACGCGGTATTCGGAATGCAGCGCCGTTTCACGTATGCTTTGACCCAATCGATAATCTTCTCGTCATGGGTAGCGATAGCCGTATAGACGCCGCTGTCGAGCCGCGAACGGATGAGACGTTTGAAATTGGAATCAACGTCCTGCCGTTTCGGATACGCGATACGTGCAGGCTCTTTGTATGCGCCTTTCACTAATCGGACATTGGTGCGAGTGGAGGTGAGAGACTTCAGGTCATGATCACTGCGTCTAAGGTACGCCTGGATGACCGGTCCTACGTTCGTCAGACCCTCGGCACGCAGCTTCGCTACGATGCGCAGCGTTCGATCCGTATACGGACTGTCCTCCATGTCCAAGCGGACGAACATCCCACAGCCCGCCGCAGTCTGTGCAATCGATCGAATTCGTGCGTACGTCCGTTCTTCGTGCAGAGCGAGCCCCATCTGGGTCGGTTTCAGTGAAACGTTGCCCTTAATGCCGCGTTCCTTCATCGCCGTGATGAGCGCGCAGTATTCCGTCCGATAGCCATCCGCCTCGGTATCGGTTCGCACGCCTTCACCAAGATGATCCATCGTCACGACCAGCTTTTGGGCGTTCAGTTCTTGTGCACGGTTCAGTGCCTCATCCCGTGTCTGTCCGGCGACGAAGCGCCCTGCGCCGAGCTTCATCCCATACTTGCGCGAGAGGGCTGCCGCTGCTGGATTGCCGGCTAGCCCAAGGATGACCGAGCGAAACAGTCGAATGCCGATTTCCATTCTCGCCTGCTCCTTTCCCTCCGTTATTGTTTATGTGATCGTCCCCGTTCCGTAAGCAAGCTGTCATGTTTTTAGATGTGGATGCTTATATATAGACAGGAACTGGTGCCGTCATTCCATATGTACAGGCGGCAACTTACGACAAATGGGAGGCGGCTTTTGATGATGGGTCCATTTAGCAATGAGCCGATGACGGATTTCAGCCTGGCAGACAACCGCCGTCTGCTTGAGTCAGCGCTCGATGATATCAAAAGAAGCTACGGCCAGCTGTACCCGCTGCTGATCGGTGGACGCGAGATTATACCTGAAAGCATGAAGCAATCGATCAATCCGGCAAGACACGGAGAGACGCTGGGGATTGTTGCACAGGCGGATCGGAAGCGTGCTGCCGAAGCGGTTGATATTGCAGCGGCTGCGTTCGAACGCTGGAAGCGTGTAGATCCGGCAGCCAGGGCTCGGACGCTGTACAAGGCGGCAGCATTGCTGCGTCGGAGGAAGCATGAATTCTCGGCGTGGCTCGTTGCAGAAGCGGGCAAAACATGGGTGGAAGCGGACGTCGATACAGCAGAAGCGATTGATTTTCTCGAATATTACGGCAGAGAAGCCGAACGGCTGTGTGCCCCTCAGCCGCTTGTTCGCATTCCAGGCGAAGATAATGAATGGACGTATGTGCCACTTGGCGTCGGCATCGTCATCCCGCCGTGGAATTTCCCGCTTGCGATTATGGCAGGCATGACCGCATCTGCTGTTGTCGCTGGGAACACCGTTGTACTCAAGCCGGCTTCGGCGACGCCAGTGATCGCTGCACGGTTCGTTCGGCTCATGCATGAAGCGGGCCTGCCCGAGGATGTCATCCAGTTCGTTCCGGGCTCGGGCGGGGAAATCGGCGATTCGCTGATCGATCATCCGCTGACACGATTCGTTAGCTTCACGGGTTCGATGGAGGTCGGACTACGAATCGTTGAACGGGCTGCTCGGCTGCAACCGGGACAACGGTGGATCAAGCGCGTTATCGCGGAGCTCGGCGGGAAGGATGCAATTGTCGTCGACCGAGATGCAGACTTGGTTGCTGCTTCGCAAGGGATCGTGCAGTCGGCATTTGGCTATGCGGGGCAAAAATGTTCAGCTTGCTCACGTGCGATCATACATGCGGATGTGTACGACGAAGTGACGGAGCGCGTTACGGCCCTAACGAGGCGTCTGACGATCGGCGATCCTGCGCTGTACGGCACCGACGTCGGGCCTGTTATCGACCGTGCGGCTTATAATAAGATTCGCCAATACGTAACCGCAGGGAAGCAGCAAGGGCGACTGCTGATAGGCGGGGGGATGGATGATGGTGCAGGTTATTTTGTAGAGCCGACGATTATTGCCGATGTTGACTCGCAGGCTACTCTTGCACAAGACGAAATATTCGGTCCGGTGCTTGCGTGTATCCGGGCTGACGATTTCGGCCACGCGCTTGCCATTGCGAATGACACGCCATACGGCTTGACTGGTTCGGTCTATTCGAATCGAAGAGAGCGGCTTGAGCTTGCTAGAGATTTGTTCCACGTCGGCAATCTTTATTTCAATCGGAAATGTACCGGTGCTTTGGTCGGCGTTCATCCGTTTGGAGGCTTCAACCTGTCCGGCACGGATTCAAAAGCAGGCGGCCCTGATTATTTGATCCAATTCATGCAAGGCAAGGTCGTTTCAGAACGTATGTAGCGATAAAAAATGCAAATAAACAGCCGTTCGAATCCCATTCGAGCGGCTGTTGCTTTGTTCAAACCTAAGATATCACCCTATACATACGTTTGGATTTTTCCGGAATCAAAAGCGTTATGCTGCTCAAGCGGAGGCTGAAGCCTTCAAGCGCTTTATTACAAACAATCAAATGTGGTACGATATAGCCGATATTGATAGAGAGTGTTTTGTTTGTTAGGGGGCAACAACGTGAGAGTGATTGCAGGAACAGCCAAAGGGCGTCCGCTCAAAGCGGTGCCAGGCATGAATACGCGACCAACAACGGATAAGGTCAAGGAAGCGATCTTCAGCATGATCGGTCCTTATTTTGACGGAGGGCTCGCGCTTGATCTGTTCGCAGGCACAGGAGGACTAGGCATTGAGGTGCTTAGCAGAGGCGCGGACAAGGCGATTTTCATCGATCGTGAGAAAATAAGCATTGATGTGATTCGGCAAAATGTAAATGCAGCGAACCTAGCGGACCGCAGCGAGATTTACCGCAACGATGCTGATCGCGCAGTGAAGGCGATGGCGAAGCGGGGAGAGCAGTTCCGATACATATTTCTAGACCCGCCATACAAGATGACGAACATGGACGAAATGCTGCTCAGCATCGCCGCGCATAACTTGGTGGAACCAGATGCCATCATCGTCGTTGAACACGATTCTTCGCACCTGTATCCCGAACAGTTCGGAGGATTCATCCAACGAAAATATGCGAAGTACGGCGAGACGGCTGTGACCATTTATGATTATCAGCCTGAGCAGCAAGTCAATGACGCATCCGAGGATGGAGGAAACGCAGATGAATAACAGTCAGCTAGAGCCAAACAATCGTATCGCCGTTTATCCGGGAAGCTTCGATCCGGTTACCTACGGCCATCTGGACATCATCGCGCGAGCATCGAAGCAGTACGATACGCTGATCGTGGCGGTGCTGAACAATACGAGCAAAAGTCCGATGTTCTCTGTCGATGAGCGGAAGGCGCTCCTGCAAGAAGTAACGCGAGAGTTTCCGAATGTACAAATTGATAGCTTCCGCGACCTGCTCGTTCGGTTTATGAAATCGAAGGGAGCCGGTACCATTGTGCGTGGCATCCGCTCTGTATCGGATTTCGAATATGAGCTGCAGATGGCTTCTACGAACCATTTGCTCGAACCGAGCATTGAGACGATTTTCATGATGACGAACCCGAAGTACTCGTACTTGAGCTCTAGCATTGTCAAAGAGATTGCTCGGTTCCAAGGTGATGTGTCGGAGCTCGTTCCGTCATATGTGAGAACGAAGCTCGAAGAGAAAGTGTTGTCTCAGCTTGGTTAATTAATAGTTGCAGCGATCCCATTAACGCTTGAGCTTAATTCGTAATGGCAGCGACAATACGGCGGCTAACAATACTACTATTGCGAACGCCAGTAAGGCAGCCGGGATGTAATGCCAGAGCGTCGATAGATCGGATGTATGAATAAGAACGTCGTTGATCCATCGATCCGCGTTATCGGGTAGAAGGCTCGTATTGTCAAAATGCGCAGCGGACAGCGCGCCTGCATGCTGCTTGATGAGTGAAGTGAATGGCCGCCATAGCAGGAACACGAGCGCGGCAGCAAGAAGGGCATGAACGGCTCGCGCTGCAATAAAAGGCAGCAGCCGAAGGTCAGTGCCTTGTATGGCTGCGCTCGTCTGCGCGATTGCGCCAAGTCCGCTCCAAGACAGTGCTGCGGCAGTCGCCGCTACGGGAATAGCGGCACTGATAGAGCCGCCGAACGAACTGGACACCGAGTATGCGCCAAGATGGCTTTCTAATAGAGCTGCTAACACCCAATGCGGCAGATGAAGCAGCAGGCTCGCCGCATCCCACAGTGGCTCGAGCAGCCGGACAAGGACGGCACATATGATGATGATGCCGCCCGCTGCAAGCAGCTTTTGAACTGCGCTGATCGTAGCATCGCCCAGCGCTTGGCCGAACGAACGTCCATCGCGGTTATGCGCTTCCTGCATCGCAGTTGTCGCTTTTGTTAGCAGATTACGCTGATCGCTGTTCGGTTTCTCGCCTGAGCTGAGCGCTGTCTCCCTGCTGCGACCGGGAGACAGCCTTTGTTTGATTCCGCCGGCAATGGCGGGAATCATGCTGCTCGTCCAAATCGCAATGAGAGCTAAGAAGCCATAGGCTGGCTGCTTCATAAATCCCACGCCGACTACGATGATGATGAACAGCGGATTCGGCATATGCGCTAGTGCCAGAAGGCGCTGGCCTTCTGAACGGGTTACATCCCCGTTACGGCGCAGCAGTGCCGTCGCTTCCGATCCGGCCGCGTAACCGCCGGACCAGCCTGCAGCAATCGCAAGTCCTGCCGAACCTGGCAGACGCAGCAGCCTTCTTGTCAGCGGCTCCATTAGGTGACCAGCGAGCGTCGTAACGCCAAATGCAACCATGAGCTCGAACAGTACCAAGAATGGCATTAAGCCAGGGAATACAATCGTCCACCACAGCGTCAATCCTTGCAGCGATGCTTGGAAGGTCGCATCGGGCTGCCGAATGACAGCTGCTACGAGCAGGATGGAGACGATCGCAAGCACAATTGTGCGGCGCATGTGCAGTCTCCTTTCATTAAGTACGAAGTACGGTTACTATCGGTTCCTACGTAAGAGGACGGGCAATCCGTACATTGTACGTGCTCAAGACGAATGATAGACCTTGGATCTGTTCGTTCTACGCAAATAGCCATGACAACCGGTTAGGTTGTCATGGCTATAATCGTGTTGTTATGACGCTATTCAGCTGCAGCAGTTGCATCCATGCCAATGCGAATGGGCTGCTCATAATAATCGCGCAGCAGATCGCGTGAGGAAGCGTTGGCCCCGCGTCCCAGTGCATACACTGCCGTCGCTCGGATATCAAGGGCAAGATAAGGCAGTTGATCCAGAGCTCCCGCAGCGCTCATTAAGACCGGCCAGCGGGAGGACGTACGCATCTTCTTCAGCAATGCTTGTCCTGTTGGGGTAAAACCAAGCACTCGTATGTAACCAGGTCCTTCGGCAAGCTTATTTGATGCGAAGTCGCTCTTCTTATGATTGAGTAGAACGGCAAGCAGCGCGCGCTGCAGCTTGGTGCGAGTATAGCGTTTCGTTTTAAGCTGCTCCAGCAGTGATTCGAATCGAACTTCACTCAACTGGCGCACGGTATGGAGCAAGCGATGCTCTAAACCCTCTGTCATTTCATGGATCTCGCCGAGCTCTTCAATGGATCGCGTCATAATGGAATGAAGCAGCTGCTTCTCGAATAGACGCCAATCCGCCGCGATGCGGCCCATATCCCGGTCGCGCTTCATTAGCGTCAGCGTCGTCTGCGGTACGAATGGACGAGCGGCATCCAGATCGCCTGCTTCAAGCAGCAGCTTGCGGATGGCCGTTGCGCTTGCGATCGATTCATCTGACGGAGTCTGGTCATTGTAGCCGGACTTCTCGCGCCGAATCGTATAGGGATTAATGGCACTTCCAATTCGCTCTATTGCGAGTGTATAATGCAGTCCTAACGAATTGTTGGGCTGTGCTACAGCAAGCGGAGGAATGCCTTGCTCTGCGGCATGAGCGGACAATGCGTATTCGTAAGCAGCAGGATAAGGGACGCCTTCTGCCAGCCGGTCATTCAGCGCTTGTTTGAATGAGGCAGGCTCCTCACGCAGGAGCTGCGCCGCGGCGCGGAACGAACGGATGTCGCCCGATTCGCTGCCGAAGCAGAGCGCATCGACAACGCCTGTTGCATCAAGCGTCGCAACCGCGCCGCGAGCGAACCATTCCGCTGACTGTGTCGAATAGGCTGCCGGCAGCTCCAACACGAGATCGCAGCCGCCGCGCAGCGCCATCTCAGCGCGTGTCCATTTGTCCAGCAGCGCGGGTTCACCGCGTTGAAGGAAATGTCCGCTCATGACGGCGACGACGGCATCTGCGCCCGTTATTTTTCGAGATTGCTGTACATGATAGTAATGTCCATTATGAAAAGGATTGTACTCGACTACAATTCCGACCGTGCGCATGGAGTTCCTCCATTTCGGTTGCTTATCATTTAAATCCAAGTAGGTATGTGTTACTCTCATACTTACTCTTGTCTTTCTCTGGCATGAAACGTATTTCGCCGCCATTAAGACAGTGGCAACTATTTTGCCTTGGTTAGTACCATCATATCATGCGCTGAAAATGTTGACAAAACCATTGTCGAGTCGATATAATAATCTTTGTTTGTTTGGGGTGATCTCATGCAATTTCGTATTCAAGAAGTATTGAACAAAGGGAAGCTTCCTATTATCCGCGAGACGGTTCAGGTTGATTCGCTGTTGAAGGGTCGCAGAGATGTGTTGTCGGCAAGTCCGATACAGGTCGAGCTTAACGTTTCAGCAGAAGAAGGCTTGATTCACGTTGAAGGACATTTGACTTCCGAGCTTGAGATGGCTTGTTCCCGTTGTTTGAACCCGGCCGCTGTTAAGGTGGACGTGCCGTTCCATGAACAGTTCAAACAAGTCGCTGAGCTGTCGCCCGAAGATGAAGAATCGGATGATGATACGATTGAAGTGATCGGTGATGCCATCGACCTGAAGCCGTACGTTGAAGATTTGTGGCTGCTTGAGCTGCCCTTCGTGCCGATGTGCAGCAGTGATTGCAAGGGACTATGCTCTGAATGCGGGCAAAACTTGAATGAACATGAATGCGGCTGTCACCGTGGATCGATTGACCCGCGGCTCGCTGCTCTTAAAGATTTGTTCATTGACGACAACAACAAATAACTAGCCGCCCCGAGCGGCTTGTAATTCTGTGAAGGAGGTGGGAAACATGGCAGTACCACAACGAAGAACTTCCAAAACTCGCCGCGACAAACGTCGTACGCACTTTAAACTGGCGGTGCCAGGTATGGTGAAATGCGAGCAATGTGGAGAATTGAAACTTGCTCACCACGTATGCAAAGTGTGCGGGTATTACAAAACGAAAGAGATCATTTCGCAATAAGCCGGTTTCCCACTCGTAGTGCTTCATCTCGCGATGAAGTGCTATTTTTTTCAAAAGCGAGTGAGATCTGCGATTGATGCTGTAGATGATCGGACGGCGCGCGCAAAATCGATCGGTTCTGCACAAGAACTGAATCGGTGCTGCTAGCGCCGTCTTTTTTTACTACATAAGAACATTTTCTTATTGGCGATAAAACCTACCTCTAGGCGCGGACGCCAACCTTGGAGTTGCCTCGATAGGGGATTTCTCACCAGATAAGAATTTATAGGTCTCCGAGGTATTTTAGGAAAAACAAATTCTTATTGGCGATAAAACCTACCTTTAAACGCGGTCGTACACCTTGGAGTTGCCTCGATAGGGGATTTCTCATATACTGATTTAGTACCAGGTTATAATAGCTGACTTCATTTTTGCGATTTTCGCGAATAATAAATAAAGTATCATGCACGATTACAAAGTAAAGGAGGTGCCAGCCATCGAACGTTTGCCTAAACGTCAGCGGCATCAACAGCTATCCAAGCTGATCGAAGAGAATCCGTTCATTACAGATCGTGAGTTGACACGACTGCTGAAGGTCAGCATCCAGACAATCAGGCTTGACCGGCTAGAGCTTGCTATTCCAGAGCTGAGGGAGAGGCTGAAGCTGATGGCTGAGCGATCCTATGATTCGGTCCGCTCGCTGCCGCTGCATGAAGTCATCGGTGATATCGTCGATCTGCAGCTTGATCGAAGCGGTATTTCGATGTTTGAAATCATGCATGAGCACGTCTTTTCCCGGACAGGAATTGCGAGGGGGCACCATGTGTTCGCACAAGCCAACTCGCTGGCAGTCGCTGTTATTGATGATGAAATCGCGCTTACAGCAACGGCTGATATTCGGTTTATTCGATCGGTCAAGCTTGGCGAGAAATGTATAGCGAAAGCTTATGTACGGTCTATCTCCGGGGAGAAAAGCAAAGCAAAGGTAGAAGTGTTCACATACGTTGGAGAAGAGATGGTGTTTCAAGGAAACTTTGTCATCTATCGGTCCGCGGGAGAGCACATCGATGAGGGAGGAATAGAACGTGCGGATCGTCATTGATGCGATGGGCGGAGACCACGCACCAGGATTAATCGTCCAGGGTGCACTGGATGCTGCAGCCGAATGGCCGGATATTCAGCTTGTGCTCGTAGGAGACACGGCAGCCATTCAAGCTTGTATTCAGGGAACGAAGCCGTCCAACGTGACAATTGAACATGCGGATGAAGTGATTGGGCCTGATGAAGAGCCTGTAAAGGCTGTTCGCCGCAAAAAGCAATCGTCCATGGTTATTGCAGGTCAGCTCGTGCGTGAAGGTCAAGCGGATGCTATGATCTCTGCCGGCAATACCGGCGCGCTCATGACGACAGGCTTGCTCGTCGTTGGCCGTATGGAGGGCATTGAGCGTCCTGCACTTGCACAGCTCATGCCAACAATGGATAATATCGGCGTCTTGGCGATGGATCTTGGCGCGAACATGGATGCAAAGCCGGAGCAGCTATTGCAGTATGCAACGATCGGCAGCATCTACCGGAAGCAGGTAGATGGTCTCAAGGAGCCTCGTATTGGCCTGCTTAATGTCGGTACGGAAGAACGCAAAGGCAACGAACTGACGAAGGCGGCTTACGATCTGCTGGAAGCGTCGCCGCTTAATTTTATCGGCAATGTAGAAGCACGCGATGTTCTGCAGCGTAATTGCGATGTTCTAGTATGCGACGGCTTCGCAGGGAACATTATGCTTAAAGCGATGGAAGGTACGGCGAGCACGATCATGGGTACGCTCAAGACCGAGTTCAAGCGCTCCATACTCACGAAACTAGCCGCGGCAATTATGATGCCAGGCTTGCGTTCGCTCGGTAAAAAGATGGACTACAAAGAACATGGCGGCGCGCTGCTGCTTGGCGTTAATGGCTTAGTAGTGAAAGCTCATGGCTCTTCTGATGCCAGAGCGGTTAAGAATGCAATCCGTCAAACGCGCAGTGCGCTCATCAGTGACGTTACGGCATGCATGGCTAAAGAAATTAGTGGGAAGTGAGAGGACTATCATGTTGAATACGCAATCGGTCGGTATAATCGGAACAGGCAAATACGTGCCGGAGCGCGTATTGACGAATGCTGAACTCGAACAAATGGTCGAAACGAATGACGAATGGATCGTCACGCGTACCGGTATTCGCGAACGTCGTCTGGCTGCGCCAGATCAGGCAACTTCGGACTTAGCGCTGCAAGCATCGAAGGAAGCACTTCGTTCGGCAGGGCTGACTGCTGAAGATATTGATCTTATTATTGTTGCTACGATTACGCCAGATATGTTCTTCCCATCGACGGCATGTTTGCTGCAAGATAAGCTCGGCGCGAAGAAAGCCGCGGCTTTTGATCTGTCGGCAGCTTGCTCTGGATTTATTTACAGCTTGGCAACTGCTTCGAGCATGATTGCAACGGGTATGTACAAACATGCGCTTGTCGTTGGTGCGGAGTGCTTGTCGCGCATCACGGACTATACGGATCGCAACACTTGCATCCTGTTCGGCGATGGCGCCGGCGCAGTAGTGCTTGGTCCAGTCGAAGAAGGACGCGGCTTCAAATCGTTCGAGCTTGGCGCGGACGGAAGCGGCGGCGAGCTGCTCTGCATTAGCGGCGGCGGTTCCCGACTGCCGGCAACGGCAGCATCGATTGACGAGAAAAAGCATTTCATCCATATGGCGGGCAACGACGTATTCAAATTCGCTGTTCGCATCATGGGCAGTGCAGCCGAAGAGGCACTCCGCAAAGCGGGCCTCGAGAAAAGCGATATCGACCTTCTCGTTCCGCACCAAGCGAACATTCGCATCATCAACTCGGCTATCAACCGGCTTGATCTGCCAGAAGACAAGTGCATGATCAACCTTGATAAATACGGCAACATGTCCGCTGCATCGATCCCAGTCGCACTGGCCGAAGCAGTCGAACAAGGCCGAGTCAACAAAGGCGACACAATCGTCCTCGTCGGCTTCGGCGGCGGCCTAACATGGGGCGCATCGGTGCTGAACTGGTAAGATAATTAGTTCTCGGTTTGGTTTAAGGTTTGGCTTTTAGATTTTGTCTTTATTTTTCTGTTATCGCTCTATCTCTTAAGACTTTCTGTCTTAGTCTTACGCAAATGTTGATCACACAGTGATCCATTTGCCTCAATCACTGGTCCCGAAGGGACCTACATAATCTTTTCGCATTTGGTTTGCTCTTGCATTCGGTTTGCTCTTGCATTCGGTTTGCTCTTGCATTCGGTTTGCTCTTGCATTCGGTTGGTCCCGCAGGGACCCGAATGCCCGCACTTAAATGCTGGCGCGGCCGTTTAGGCCATCGCGCCTCCACAGGCAGGAGCGCCAATTGTAGAGCGTGTCCCGGCAGGGACGACAAGCGGCTCACAGCAGGAAGTCACCCCAGGTGCGCCGAACCTAGTGTGCAGACGCTCGAACACAAATAGACACGTACGCGTGGAGCTTTATGAGCTTGTTGGTTTGTCCCGATCAGGGACGAGCATCAACAAGCTCATAAAGCGGGCACACGCACCAACCCCAGCTAGACCCGTCCTGCGGGTGTCCAGAGGGCCGCGGCCCTTGGGGCCTTCCCTTCGGGAAGGGAGGGTTTGGGTGGGTTGAGAAAACTAAATGAAGGGGGCTGGACAACCATGTCCAAAGTGGCATTCGTCTTTCCAGGCCAAGGCGCTCAAGCCGTCGGCATGGGAAAAGACGCATTCGACACATTCGAAGGCGCGCGCCGCGTATTTGAACAAGCAGACGAAGCACTTGGCTTCGCTATGACGGATATTATTTTTAACGGACCAGATGATGTACTGAAGCAGACGGCGAACACACAGCCTGCATTGCTGACAGTCAGTGTTGCACTGCTTGAGGCTCTCAAAGGCCGTGGTCTTACGCCAGATTATGTTGCAGGCCACAGCCTCGGTGAGTACAGCGCTCTCGTTGCAGCAGGTGTTCTATCGTTCTCCGATGCTGTACGTACAGTACGTGCCCGCGGCGAATACATGGAGCAAGCTGTTCCAGGTGGCACTGGTGCAATGGCAGCAGTCCTCGGTGCTGAGCGTGATGCGCTTGCTGCGCTGTGCAGCTCCGTATCTGCTGAAGTTAGCGCAGTGGAGCTGGCTAACGTCAACTGCCCAGGTCAAATCGTTGTATCCGGCACGGCTGCAGGTGTACAAGCTGTTGTTGAACGAGGTAAGGAAGCGGGCGCGAAGCGCGTTATTTCCCTTGAAGTAAGTGGTCCGTTCCACTCCTCGCTCATGAAGCCAGCAGCAGAGAAGCTTGCTGACACGCTTGAGACGGTAACGTTTGCTGATGCATCGGTGCCTGTCATTGCGAATGTAACGGCCGAGCCTGTGACAGAAAGCGCAGCGATCCGTCAATTGCTTATAGAGCAGGTATATTCGCCTGTGCTGTGGGAAGACAGCGTGCAAAAACTGATTGCGCTTGGTGTCGATACGTTCGTAGAGATCGGCTCCGGCACTGTGCTTGCAGGCTTGATCAAGAAAATCGACCGCAATGTGAAAATTATTTCGATCAACAGTGTTCAGTCACTTGAAGCTGCAGTCAATCCGATTGTTTAGGTCGGTAAACGGATAAGCGTATGCTTACGATGCAAGCAATTTACTTGCAGGTAGTAGTTTCAAAGAAGAACTTTAAGGAGGTCTGTTCATGTTTGCAGGTCTGGAAGGTAAAGCAGCGCTCGTAACGGGCGCATCGCGTGGTCTTGGCCGCGCGATTGCTATTGCACTCGCAGAAGCTGGCGCGGATGTCGCAGTCAATTATGCGGGCAGCGAGGCTGCTGCAGCTGAGACGGCAAGTGCCATTGAGGCGCTTGGCCGCCGTGCGATTCTCGTGCAGGGCAATGTAGGCAAGTCCGATGAGTTCGAAGCGATCGTCAAGAAGACGATTGAAGAGTTCGGCAAATTGGATATTTTGGTGAATAATGCCGGCATTACTAGAGATAATTTAATCATGCGCATGAAGGAAGAAGAGTTCGATCAAGTCATTGAGACGAATCTCAAAGGCGTGTTCAATGGTATCAAATCCGTTACGCGTCAGATGATGAAGCAGCGTTCGGGCCGCATCATTAACATTTCTTCGGTTGTAGGATCGCTCGGGAACCCGGGGCAAGCTAACTATGTTGCTGCAAAGGCTGGCGTGATCGGCCTGACGAAGTCGGCGGCGCGTGAGCTTGCGTCCCGTGGCATTACCGTGAACTGCATCGCACCAGGCTTTATCGAGACGGAAATGACGGATAAATTGTCCGATGAAGCGAAAGCGCATCATACCGGACAAATTCCGCTGGCTCGCATGGGCCAGCCGGACGATATCGCACAAGCTGTTCGTTTCTTGGCATCCGATGCTGCGTCCTACATGACTGGCCAAACCATTCATATTGATGGTGGCATGTACATGTAACATTTGTAAACCTTTCATTAAGGGTACAAATGAAACGGTTACGCTGGCATTTTGTCCGCAATTCTCGTATAATACCAAGGAGGAGGTGAACCGGAATGTCCGAAGTACTGGATCGCGTTAAACGCATCGTCGTTGACCGCCTCGGCGCTGAAGAATCAGAAGTTACGCTAGAAGCGAGCTTCAAGGATGACCTCGGCGCAGACTCGCTCGACGTAGTT
Source organism: Paenibacillus cellulosilyticus (assembly GCF_003182255.1). GTDB lineage: Bacteria > Bacillota > Bacilli > Paenibacillales > Paenibacillaceae > Paenibacillus_T > Paenibacillus_T cellulosilyticus. The sequence continues at coordinate 269,207 of NZ_QGTQ01000003.1, forward strand.
GAGCTGGTTATGGAGCTGGAAGACGAGTTTGACTTGGAGATTTCTGATGAAGACGCAGAAAAGATCACCACTGTGGGAGAAGTAGTAAATTACATACAATCTCATACGTAAGGTTCGTAAGTCCCGTTATTATAACGGGACTTCTCTCCATCATATAGTCTTTTTTTTTGAGCCATTAGGCAATGTTTACGAAACAAATTCGTTCTATATACATTCGCACAACGGTGGTAACGCCTAGCGTTGCTATCAATATCGCTGTCCGTAGAGGTGAACACAATGAAACAGAGAGTTGTCGTAACAGGCATGGGGGTCATGACCTCACTCGGTAACGATTTGGAGCAGTTCTGGGGTAATTTGATGGAAGGAAAGTCGGGCGTATCGCTTATCGAAGCGTTCGATGTATCCGAGTATCCGACGCGTATCGCAGCGGAGATTAAAGGCTTCAACCCAGAGCTTTATGCAGATAAGAAAGAAGCGCGTAAGATGGACCGTTTCGTCCAGTTTGCAGTTGCTGCATCGAAGAAAGCAGTTGAGGATGCAGGTCTGACAATTGGCGAGAATGCGGATCCAGAGCGTGTTGGTGTTATGATTGGTTCCGGTATCGGTGGTCTAGGTACGTGGGAAGATCAACATAACATCCTGCTGGAGAAAGGTCCGAAGCGCGTCAGTCCATTCTTTATTCCGATGATGATCGCGAATATGGCGTCCGGACAAGTGTCGATGGCAACAGGGGCGAAAGGTCCAAACAGCACGGCTGTAACAGCATGTGCAACGGGAACCCACTCCATTGGCGACTCGTACAAAATGATTCAACGCGGCGATGCCGAAGTAATGATTTGCGGCGGCGCTGAAGCGACGATCAGACCAACGGGGATGGCTGGATTTTGCGCCATGCGCGCGATGAGCGTACGGAACGACGAACCAGAGAAAGCAAGCCGGCCGTTTGATACCGACCGCGACGGTTTCGTCATGGGCGAAGGCTCTGGCGTACTCGTACTTGAGTCACTTGAGCATGCACAACAGCGCGGTGCACGCATCTATGCTGAAGTGATTGGCTATGGCATGAGCGGCGACGCTCACCATATGACAGAGCCAGATCCAGACGGCGCAGCACGCTGTATGACGCGTGCACTGAAGGATGCTGGACTCGCGCCAGAAGAGATCGATTATATCAATGCGCATGGCACGTCGACACCAGTCGGCGACCGTTCGGAGACGCTTGCTGTGAAGAAAGCGTTCGGCGACCATGCTTATAAAGTTGCGATCAGCTCGACGAAGTCGATGACGGGTCACCTGCTCGGCGCTGCCGGCGGCGTGGAAGCTGTTATTCTCGGCTTGACGATTAAGAACGGTATTATTGCACCAACAATCAACTTGGACAACCAAGATCCAGAATGCGATCTTGATTATGTTCCGAATACGCCGCGTAAAGCGGACGTGCGCACGGCACTGTCCAATTCCTTTGGTTTCGGTGGTCACAATGCGACGATTGTGATGAGAGCGTATGAGGCATGATGCACTAGATCAACTGCAGAACCGGCTTCTTATTCGTTTTCGCCAGCCGCGGTTGTTGAAACAAGCATTTACTCACACCTCGTATGTGAATGAGCATCGAGGCAAACCAATCGAAGATAACGAGCGGCTGGAGTTTCTCGGCGATGCTGTCCTTCAGCTGCTCGTCTCAGAGCATTTGTTCCTGACGTATCCGAATCGCCCAGAAGGCGAGCTCACTCGGATGCGTGCATCGATTGTATGCGAGCCATCGCTTGCACGGTTCGCGGAACTGCTTGGACTTGGTGCTTGTGTCATGCTGGGACGTGGTGAAGAGCAGTTGGGCGGCCGTCATCGGCCTGCGCTTCTGGCGGATTTGTTCGAGTCCTTCATCGGTGCGATTTATTTGGACCAAGGGTTCGAACGGGTACGGACGTTTCTCTCGGAGCAGGTATTCCCGCATATCGAAGAGAACGGTTCGCTGCTCGTGAAGGACTTCAAGTCGAAGCTGCAGGAGAAGGCGCAGCATGGCGCACTTGGACCTGTTGAATATCGTATCGCAGAAGAACGAGGACCGGCGCATGATCGGGAGTTTGTCGTCGAGGTACGAATCGGCGAGCAGACGTACGGTGTAGGTGTTGGACGGACGAAGAAAGAAGCTGAGCAGCGTTCCGCAGAAGCGGCCTGCACGCAGCTTGAGCAGCAATAGTAAATGAAGGAAAGGCGCTGCGCAGCGGAATAATTGAAGCTGTCGCAGCGCTTTGTTGTGTTTATCACCTTAAATACGTGTTCAAAAAGTTCGGTTTTCAGCACCTGATGTCGAATGCACTTCTTGATGAAGCTTCTTGATCAAAAGCGGATTTTTTGAACAACCTCAGCAAGGCGTATCACAGCTCAGTCCTGACCTTTCCACTGCATTATGGTACAATAGTCGATGAGGTGAATCCGAGAACATGTTCCTGAAACGGATCGAACTATCAGGTTTTAAGTCGTTTGCCGATAAAACAGAGCTGGATTTTGTGCGCGGCATTACAGCCGTCGTCGGCCCTAACGGCAGCGGCAAGAGCAACATTTCGGACGGCATTCGCTGGGTGCTTGGCGAACAAAGCGCCAAGAGCTTACGCGGCGGCAAGATGGAAGATATTATTTTCGCTGGATCGGACGCACGTAAGGCGGTCAATTTCGGTGAGGTATCGCTGACGCTGGATAATGGCGACAACGCACTGCCGCTCGAATATGATGAAGTGACGGTCACAAGACGCGTGCATCGAAGCGGCGAAAGTGAATATATGATCAATAAACAGCCATGCCGGCTGAAGGATATTACCGAACTGTTCATGGATACCGGTATCGGCAAAGAAGCCTACTCGATTATCGGACAAGGTCGGATTGAGGAAATTTTAAGTACACGCTCGGAAGATCGCCGCGGTATTTTCGAGGAAGCTTCCGGCATTGTAAAGTTTAAATCACGTAAGCGTGAAGCACAAAAGAAGCTTGATGATACGGAACAGAATCTGCTGCGTATTCATGACTTAGTATCGGAGCTGGAGGATCAGGTTGAGCCGCTGCGTAAGCAGTCGGAGAAGGCAATCAAGTTCAAGTCACTCCGTGAACAGCTGCAAACGCAGGAAATATCGATGTACGTTCATCAGATTGAGACGGTGCATGCTTCGTGGAATGCATCGACTGCTAAGCTCGCCGAACTCGAACGCGAGCGGCTTTCGTATGCTTCCGTTGTGAGTAAGCATGACGCGTTGCTCGAGAAAGATCGGCTGCGCCTCCGTGAAGTCGAGTTGGAGCTTGATCAGCTTCATGAGCTGATGCTTCAGCTTAGTGAAGACTATGAGAAATGCGAAGGCTACGGCGAAGTACTGAAGGAACGTAAACGCAATCTGGAGCAGAACAAGCGCCAGTTGGAAGAGTCGATGTCGGCTCTTGATGAGCGCATCGCTACCTTAATGAAGGAAGAGGCTGATTTCCGTGCGAAGTCGGCATCTCTAGAAGAAGAGATTGTACGTTTGCGCACGCAGCTTCAAGAAGAAGAATCTCAATTAGCTGGTACGGTTGGAGAAGCGGGCACAGAAGCAGAAGAATCGCTTAAGACGGAGCTTCTCGACGTGCTGAGCGCTATGGCGCAAGCGCGCAATGAGATTCGATACACAGAGCAGCAGAAGGACAATGTCCAGCGTCGAATCGAACGCATTGGTGATGAGGAAGCGAAGTGGAAGCAGCAGCAGGAAGAGCTTACGGCAAGCCGTCACGAGCTGTCGGCACGTTTGAAGTCAACCCTGGAATCGCTGCAGGAAGCGAAGCAGAAATACACCGATGAGAGCGAGCAATCTCAGACGCTGTATCAAGTGTATGAGGAAACGCAGCAGACGGTACGCAAGTGGGAGCAGCGTCTCGACGCGCTCGTATCCCGCCGGGATACGATGAAAGAAATGCAGGATGCGCTGGATGGCTTTATGCATGGCGTTCGTGAAGTGCTGAAGGCATCGCGCAAACAGCAGGGCGGCTTGAATGGCGTTCACGGTGCCGTAGCCGAGCTCGTCCGTGTACCAGAGAAGTATGAGACAGCGATCGAGACGGTTCTCGGCGGTGCCCTGCAGCATGTCGTTATGGAGAATGAAAGCACAGCGCGTGCAGCAATCAGCTTCCTGAAGTCCCGGCAGCTCGGTCGCGCTACATTCCTTCCGCTCGATGTTATTCGCGGCCGGCATGTACCGGAGTCCGATCGCCGTAACGTTTCCGCGATTAGCGGTTTCGTGGGTATTGCGGCTGATCTCGTAACGAGCGACCGCCAGTATGAGAGCATCGTCTCGAGCTTGCTCGGCAATGTCATTATTGCGGAGAATCTCGAACAGGCGAATAAGATCGCGTCGCAGTGCCAATACCGTTACCGTGTTGTAACGCTTGAAGGTGACGTCGTCAATGCCGGTGGTTCGATGACAGGCGGCAGCCTTCAGAAGAAAGGCGCTAGCCTTCTTGGTCGTCAGCGCCAGATTGAGCAGATGGACGATGAGATTGCAGAATGCAGGGCGCAGTCTGATAAACTCCGGCAGAAAATGCAAGATCTTCGCAAAGAGCAATCGATCCGCAGCCAGAACATCGAGGAGCTTCGCGAGCGCGGCGAGCAGCTTCGTATCGAAGAGCAGCAGCTGAAGGCAGAATTGCTGCAGCTTGATAAGCAGCTGCAGCAGTTGACGGAGCAGCTTCAATTGTACAGCGCAGACCGTTCTGGACAAGCAGAAGAACAACGTGATCTTGTGGCAACTGCCGAAGCTGCTCGTGTGCGGCTCGAAGAGCTGTCAACACGAGAAGCGAAGCTGCAGGTTGATATCCAAGCAGCTGAAACGCGTCGTAAAGCTTCCGAGACAGCTCGTGAGGAGCTGCAAGGACAGCTGACTGACCTGAAGATTGCGGTTGCGAAGACGGAGCAGGAGAAATTCTCGTTCGAGGACCATGCGGCAAGAATCCGCTCCGATGTGAACCGTGCGAAGCAGGAATTGACGACGCTAAGAGGCGTGCAGCAGCAATTGAAGGAAGATGATGAGCGCCATGGCGTGGAGTCGGTCGGCCAAATTGAGCAGCTCAACTCGCTTAAGCTGAAGAAGGACAATTGTGCCGAACGTACGGATTTGATGCGCGCACAGCGTGCTGATATGATCAAAGGACTCGAGGATGGCGAAAGCGAGACGAAAGAACAGCGCGCATTGCTGAGGGAAACTGAGGACAAGATGCGTCAGACGGAAATTGCGGTTAATCGCCTCGACGTGGAGCTCGACAACCTGCTGCGTAAGCTGAGCGAGGAATATGAGCTTAGCTATGAGCTGGCGAAGGAACGCTACCCTCTTCCAGAGGACATCACCGCTACGCAGAATGCGGTCCGCGATCTGAAACGTCAGATTTCTTCGTTGGGTGAAGTAAACCTCGGTGCAATTGACGAGTATCTGCGGGTGAAAGAGCGGTATGAGTTCCTTGACGCACAACGAATTGACTTGATCGACGCGAAGACGACGCTGTACCAGGTCATCAAAGAGATGGATGACGAGATGGCGAAGCGGTTCCGCACGACGTTCGAAGCGATTCGTGGACACTTCGTTGTCGTATTCGCCAAGCTGTTCGGCGGTGGTCGCGCTGACCTGATTCTTGCCGAACCAGACCGTGTGCTCGATACCGGTATCGATATCGTGGCACAGCCGCCAGGGAAGAAGCTGCAAAATCTGCAGCTGCTGTCCGGTGGTGAACGCGCGTTGACCGCTATTGCGCTGCTGTTTGCTATTTTGCAAGTGAAGCCGGTTCCGTTCTGCGTACTTGACGAGGTTGAAGCAGCGCTTGATGAAGCGAACGTATCTCGTTTTGCACAATATCTACGAGAGTTCTCGGACTTGACGCAGTTTATCGTTGTGACGCACCGTAAAGGTACGATGGAAGAAGCAGACGTTCTCTACGGGGTTACAATGGAAGAAGGCGGCGTATCGAAGCTCGTATCTGTACGGCTTGAAGACGAGTCGTTCATGGAAGACGGATCGGAGACAGCTTAACCATTACCGATATGTGAATAGGAAAGGAACGGCATAATATGAGTTTCTTTAAACGGTTGAAAGAATCGATTGCTTCGAAGACTGAAGCGGTCACTAATATTTTTAAAGAAGGTCTAGTTAAGACGAGCAAGGCCATCGTCGAGCGTGTTGAAGAGCTGATTACGCGCCGCAAGAAAATCGATGAAGAGTTTTTCGAGGAGCTCGAAGAAATTCTCATTAGTGCTGACGTGGGTGTTAACACAGTCGTTGGACTGATCGACAGCCTGCGTGCAGAAGTGAAAGCCCGCAAGATCGAAGAAGCTTCCGAGCTGCAGCCGATTCTGTCCGAGAAGCTGGTTGAAATCTTGAAGGGCAAAGACGATCCGGAGCTGCGAATGGCAGAGAGCGGCTTGACCGTTATTCTGTTCGTTGGTGTTAACGGTGTCGGCAAAACGACGACGATCGGCAAGCTTGCCCACAAGTTTAAATCCGAGGGCAAGAGCGTTCTCATGGCAGCGGGCGACACGTTCCGTGCAGGCGCGATCGAGCAGCTTGAAGTGTGGGGTCAGCGTGTAGGCGTTGATGTCATCAAGCAAAGTGCGGGTTCAGACCCAGCAGCCGTCATGTACGATGCGGTGCAAGCGGCTAAACAGCGCGGCGTTGATGTCCTGCTTTGCGATACGGCGGGACGACTGCAGAACAAGTCGAATCTGATGGATGAGTTGAATAAAATTTTCCGGGTCATCCAGCGTGAAGTGCCAAGCGCGCCGCATGAAGTACTGCTCGTGCTGGATGCAACGACGGGCCAAAATGCACTCAGTCAAGCGAAGCTGTTCGGCGAGAAGAGCGGCGTAACCGGCCTTGTTCTTACGAAGCTGGACGGAACGGCAAAGGGCGGTATCATCATTGCTATCCGCAATGAACTGAACCTGCCAGTGAAGCTTGTTGGTCTTGGCGAGAAAATGAATGACCTTCAGGTGTTCGATTCCGAGCAATTCGTTCATGCGCTGTTTGCTGGACTTATTCAAGGCAAAGATGAGCCAGCAAGTGAGGATGAACAACAACAGTAACGTTCATGAACGTATATTTCGCTCGTTGACAGTCATTTCACCTTGCTGACAAGTATAAAAGCTTGACACCCTTACATTCGCCCTGTATGATAGGAGAAGTTAAGTGAGTGTCAAGTAATTTTACTTGACGGAAGGGGACGTACTCGTGACCAGCGCCCACACGGATGCGCTCGAGAAGACGAATCGCATGAACATGCTGTTTGATTTCTATGAGCCGCTGCTGACGGATAAGCAACGAACGTTTCTGATGCAGTATTTCATCGAAGATTTTACGCTTGGCGAGATTGCGGCGGAAGTTGGCATTAGCCGTCAAGCGGTTTACGAACATATAAAGCGAGCAGAAACCGTTCTTGAGAATTACGAAGCGAAGCTTGGTCTTCTAAGCCGTCATTCGGCATTGCGAAATGCCATGGATGAGCTTGAGACACAGATCGCGACGATGCCGCAGGACGGAACACATACAAGTAAGCTGATGCAGATTGCAGAATCACTTCGGCAAGCGGAGCAAGCGAGAAACAAATAGTGAAGGCAGGTGAATCATCATGGCGTTTGAAAGCTTGACGAACAGGCTTCAGAATGTGTTCGGCAAATTGCGGGGCAAAGGTAAGCTTTCGGAGGATGACGTTAACGAAGCGATGCGCGAAGTCCGACTAGCTCTGCTGGAAGCGGACGTAAACTTCAAGGTCGTCAAAGATTTTGTCGCCAAGGTGAAGGAGCAGGCTGTTGGCGTTGAAGTTCAGAAGAGCTTTACACCGGGCATGGTCGTCGTTGACATCGTTCATAAAGAGCTCATCGAGCTCATGGGCGGATCGGCAACGAAGATCGCGAAGGCTAGCAAGCCGCCGACTGTCATTCTGATGGCGGGTCTGCAAGGTGCCGGTAAGACGACGACGACAGCGAAGCTGGCGATGATGCTCATGAAGGGCAATCATAAGCCGCTGCTCATCGCGGGTGATATTTATCGACCAGCCGCAATTAAGCAGCTTCAAGTGTTGGGCGAGCAGATCAAAGCACCGGTATTTACGCTCGGCAACGATGTGTCGCCGGTAGAGATCGCACGTCAAGGCCTTCAATTCGCTAAGGCGAACAGTCACGACTATGTCATCGTCGATACGGCAGGTCGTCTGCAGATCGACGAAGCGCTTATGGAAGAGCTTAAGCAAATCCATGAGGTCGTACAGCCAGATGAAGTGCTCCTCGTTGTCGATGCAATGACGGGTCAAGAAGCGGTTAACGTGGCGAAGAGCTTCCACGAGCAGCTTGAACTGACAGGCGTTGTACTGACGAAGATGGATGGCGATACGCGCGGTGGTGCAGCGTTGTCTGTCAAGGCTGTTACAGGATGTCCGATCAAGTTCGTCTCGATGGGAGAGAAGATCGAGCCGCTTGAATCGTTCCATCCGGAGCGTATGGCATCCCGTATTCTCGGCATGGGCGACATGCTGTCGCTGATCGAGAAAGCGCAATCGAGCATCGATGCTGATAAAGCAGCAGAGATGGAACGGAAGATGCGCAATGCCGAGTTCACGTTCGAGGATTTCCTCGAGCAGATGGAGCAGGTCCGCAAGCTTGGTCCGTTGGATCAGCTGCTTGACATGCTGCCAGGGATGAACAAGGTCAAAGGCATGAAGGACATGAAGGTCGATGACAAGCAGATCAACCGCGTTGAAGCGATCGTACGCTCGATGACAACGGATGAGAAGCGTAATCCAGACCTGTTGAACTATAGCCGTCGCAGACGGATTGCTGCCGGCAGCGGCACGAATATTGCGGAAGTCAATCGTCTCATCAAGCAGTTCGAAGAGATGCGCAAGATGATGAAGCAATTCTCGGGCATGATGGGCAAAGGCGGCAAAGGCATGAAAGGCTTGAAAGGTCTTATGGGTAAAGGGATGAAATTCCCGCGCATTTGATCAAGGGCAGTTGATTCTTGTAAGGAGGTGAAACAAAATGGCAGTTCGTATTCGTCTGAAACGTATGGGTGCTCACAAAGCTCCTTTCTATCGTGTAGTCGTATCCGATTCCCGTTCCCCACGTGACGGCCGCTTCATCGAAGAGATCGGCACTTACAACCCGGTTGCACAACCGGCACAAGTGAACATCGATGAAGAGAAAGCACTGAAATGGCTGCAAAACGGTGCGCAAGCATCCGACACAGCTCGCAACCTGCTTTCGCAAGTAGGCGTCATGAAGAAGTTCCATGAGCTCAAGCAACAGAAATAACTGTTGAATTGCGGAGGGCCTGAAGATGAAAGAATTAATTCTTGTCATAGCGAAGGCTTTAGTGGATAATCCGAATGACGTTCGCGTCAGTGAGAAGGAGGACGCACGAGGTAATCTCGTGTTTGGCTTGTCCGTCCATCCTTCCGATGTCGGTAAAGTAATCGGCAAGCAGGGCAAAATCGCAAAGGCGCTGCGCACAGTCGTATCGTCTGCTGCGGTGAAATCCGGCCGCCGGATTACGATCGACATCGATTCATAATCGAACAAGCCATGTGAAGGGTTAGGATGAATGTCCTAACCCTTTTTCAATACATAACTGCATAACAATTTATTGGTTTCCGACTAGATTGGAAACAATAATTTTGACTTTAAAAAGTCGACTATTGAACACGAGCCCGCCTCTGGTGCTGAATAGCCGACTTTTTAATAAATAAGAAGGCAAGTTCGCTAACGTAATTAAAGAGCTGCTCATCTTCGAAAGGCCTCGATTGAGGTTTCTCATATGCTGATAAAGGTAACGTTATAGTCGGGAAAGGAACGAATGGAATATGGCAGACAAATGGTTTACAGTCGGTAAATTAGTTAATACGCATGGTATCCGTGGTGAAGTGAAAATATGGCCACAGACCGATTTTCCAGAGGTACGCTTTGCCAAAGGAAATGTATTGACGCTCGTGGATGAAGAAAAGGGTGCTCCAAGCTTCCAGGTAGAAATCGTGAGCGCTAGATTACAGAAAAACGTGTATATTGTGAAGCTGAAGGGCTATGACAATATTAATGATATTGAGAAGTACAAAGGCTGGACGTTCAAGGTATCGGAGAACGATCTCGTTGAGCTCCCAGAGCACGAGTATTACTACCATCAGATTATTGGTTGCACCGTCGTAACGGACGAGGGCGTAGAGCTTGGTCAGGTTACAGAAATCCTGTCGCCAGGCGCTAATGATGTATGGGTAGTCAAAGGCAAGGATGAGCGTGGTAAATCCCGTGAAGTGCTGCTGCCTGTCATTGACGAAGTGCTGTTGAATGTGGATGTAGAAGCCAAAGCGATTAAAGTAAAGCTGCTGGAAGGGCTGATTTAACGCTGTGCGGATCGACGTATTAACACTTTTTCCTGAAATGTTCGATGGCGTGTTCAGTTCCAGCATTTTGGGCAAGGCAAGGGAGAAAGGGATTGTATCGCTGCAAGCGGTCAACTTCCGCCAGTTCTCGACGGACAAGCACAGCACGGTGGACGACTATCCTTATGGCGGCGGCGGAGGGATGGTTCTTAAGCCTGAACCGATGTTCGCAGCGGTTGAAAGCCTTGTACCAGCAGACGGTCCGCGCCCGCGCATTATTCTCATGTGCCCGCAGGGTGAGACGTTCACGCAGCAAAAGGCAGAACAGCTGTCGAATGAGGAGCATCTCATTTTCGTTTGCGGCCATTATGAGGGCTATGATGAACGCATTCGTGAGCATCTCGTAACCGACGAACTATCCATTGGCGACTACGTGTTAACTGGTGGAGAGCTTCCGGCTATGGTCGTTATCGATAGTGTTGCTCGTTTGCTTCCAGGCGTACTGGGCAATGAAACATCCGCTGTCACCGATTCTTTCAGCACAGGTCTGCTGGAATACCCGCATTACACGCGTCCCGCTGTGTTCCGAGACTGGGAAGTGCCAGAGGTGCTCCTGTCAGGCCATCACGGCAGAATCGAGGCGTGGCGGCGTGAACAATCGCTTCTAAGGACGCTTAAGCGGCGTCCTGATTTACTGGAACAGGCAGATTTGTCCACGAAGGAACGCGCGTGGCTGCAGGGCCTTCGAGAGCGTGAAGAGCGTCTGATGGAACGTCCTTCTGCCCATAAGAATGAACAAGGTGATAAATAATAATAGATATGTTATTGTGTTTTATCGCATACTGTGTTAAAATTTCAAATGTTGTGTGAAAGTCGGACGGTCCGCTATAAGCCATGACCTGACTTGCATTCCGGAGTCGGTGAGTTTATAAGAACGTCTATGGGGAAGGAGTGAATACAAGATGAACATTGTACAAGCGATTACGCAAGAACAACTGCGCAAAGACATCCCTAGCTTCCGTCCAGGCGATACGCTGAAGGTATACGTTAAAGTCATCGAGGGTTCGCGCGAGCGTATCCAGCTGTTCGAAGGCGTCGTTATCAAGCGTCGTGGTGGCGGTATCAGCGAAACGTTCACGGTTCGTAAGATTTCTTACGGCGTAGGCGTGGAAAGAACGTTCCCAGTGAACTCGCCGAAGATCGATAAACTCGAAGTGGCTCGTCGTGGTAAAGTTCGCCGTGCGAAACTTTATTACCTGCGTGAACTTCGCGGTAAAGCAGCGAGAATTAAAGAAATCCGTTAATCGGATAGTCGAGAGGGGCTTGCCAATACAAGCTCCTCTTCGCGTTTTATGGGTATAATTATAGTAACGGCTGCGGGAGTTTCTGCACGCATGTCATGCTGATAAGATTGAGCGAAGAAGGTGAGCATATGGACAACAATCGATTCGAAAGCGAAGAAGAGCAGCATCAAGCTTCAACGGAAGTAACGGAAACAAAGCATGATGTTGAAGATGCCGGTGTACAAGCTGGTCAGGCAACAGCAGCTGCTGGAAGCAAGTTCGGCAAAGAGATTTTTGAATGGGTTAAAGCGATTGCGATCGCGGTCATACTCGTGCTCATCATTCGCTGGTTGCTGTTTATGCCCTTCATTGTCGATGGACCGTCGATGCAGCCGAATTTTCAGACAGGTGAACGCGTCATCGTCAATAAAATTTTGTACAAAATCCGCGAGCCTAAGCGTGGTGAGGTCATCGTATTCCACGTTCCGGAGGAAGGTCGCAATTTCATTAAGCGTGTTATCGGTGTTGAAGGCGACACGATTCGTTACGAGGGCGACGACTTGTATGTGAATGGCGAGAAAGTGAACGAGACGTACATACAGGAAGCAATTGACCAAGCTCACGCGGAAGGCCATGACTATAATAATAGTCAGTTCTCTCAGAACTTCCCGAATGACAGCTTTACGGAGTCCGTTGTACCGGAAGGTCATATCTTTGTCCTCGGAGACAATCGCCCGGAGAGTAAGGACAGCCGCATGATTGGCTTCGTCTCACTCGATGAGGTGATCGGCCGAAGCGACGTAATCTTCTGGCCGCTCAATAAGGCGAAGATTGTTACAAATCATTGAGAAAAATGACATGCCTCGTGGATGCTGCGAATGCAGAGGTCCGCGAGGCATGTTGGCTACTGAGGTGACGTAAATGACGATTCAATGGTTCCCGGGGCATATGACAAGAGCCCGGCGACAAATTCAAGATAAGCTGAAGCTAATTGATCTGGCTGTTGAACTGCTGGATGCGAGAATTCCGCTGTCGAGCCGAAACCCAATGATTGATGATATTTTGCTGAATAAACCTCGACTGATCGTGCTTGGTAAGAGTGATCTTGCAGATCCACGAGAGACGGAAGCGTGGATAGAGCGTTTTAAATATGAGGGGCATGAATGTATCGCGGTTGATGCGTCTACGGGTACACGCGTTGGCGAGATTCCTGATCTGGCAAGACAGCTGATGCAGGAGAAAATTGACCGTCAGTTGGCGAAAGGGATAAATCCACGCGCGGTACGTGCGCTAATCGTCGGTATCCCCAACGTAGGGAAATCAACGCTGATTAACCGTCTTGCAGGTCGTAACATTGCAATTACAGGTGACCGTCCAGGCGTTACCAAGGGACAGCAGTGGATTAAGGTCGGCAAAGAGATGGAGCTGCTGGATACACCAGGTATTTTATGGCCGAAGTTCGACGATCCGATCGTTGGCTATCGACTCGCGATGACAGGTGCGATTAAAGAGCAAATTCTCGATATTGAAGATATTGCTTTCTACGCAACACGCGAGCTTATTAATCGATACTGGGATACGCTTGTTGAGCGTTACGGTATCGAGGAGGAGCGTCCAGAAGATACAGAACAAGCCGATGAGATCGTTCGTATTATGGAAGCGATTGGCCGCAAACGCGGGTGTCTCATTAGTGGCGGGCGTGTTGATCTTGAGAAGACGTCGGGTATTATTTTGCGCGAGATGCGTGCTGGTAAGCTTGGCCGTTTGACTCTTGAATCGGCATCAACGTATTAAGGCAAGGCCAGAAATAACCGTCATGGGAGATGCGGGAATGCTGGATTATGAAAAGCAATTATGGGAGCAAGGCTGTACACTTATTGCGGGAATTGATGAGGTAGGGCGGGGCTGCCTGTTCGGAGACGTTGTCGCAGCAGCGGTCGTGCTTCCTCCGGGATTGATTCTAGATGGAATCAACGATTCCAAGAAACTATCCGAGAAGAAACGCGAGGAGCTGTATGGTGTCATCCTAGAGCATGCATTATACTGGTCGGTCGCTCGTATTGATTCGGTTGAGATTGATCGTATTAATATTAAGCAAGCTTCTAGACTAGCAATGAAACGTGCGGTAGAGACGCTGGGCGCTGATCCAGAGCATTTGCTCATAGATGCGGAGAAAATCGATCTGGATATTCCGCAGCAGGCGATCATTAAAGGGGATGCGACGAGCCAGTCGATTGCTGCAGCGTCTATCCTTGCGAAGGTGACGCGTGACCGACTGTGCAAGACGGAATGGGAGATGCTCTATCCCGGCTATGGGATCGCCATACATAAAGGGTATGCGACGAAGCTTCATCGGGAAAGTATATTGTCGCTTGGTCCAACCCCTATGCATCGACAATCGTTTCTTGGTAACATTTTGGCGGAGATGGAGCAGCAAGTGCTGTTCTAATGCAGCAAATATCGAAATGAACTCGCCTCGAAGGCATGCTTCTTATGAGAAGCACTGTCGACCGGGGCGATTTTTTTATTCGTAATGGTGTAGTCTCGCTCACCGAATGCCGATATATCGTTTATATAGATTCGTGAAGATTGAGGGGAATTGAGACACCTTGAACATTACACAAATGATGAGAGGCTTGCTGGGCGACGTAAAGAGCGGCGATAGCCGCAAGGTGGAGCTGAAGGCTGGACAGGTCGTGCGCGGCGTCGTCATGCAAGTCGACAACGAAACGAAGGACGCCATCGTCCAAATCAATGGCTTACAAGTGCGAGCTAAGCTGGAGACACCTTTGTCTCAAGGGCAGACGGCTATGTTGAAGGTGCAGCCGGAATCGACAGCAGAGACGATTGTTTTGAAGCCGGTAGAGATGGCTGGAGATCAAGCATCCGAAGATTCGATTCGTCAGCTTGTGAAGGCATCGGGTATGCCTGAGGCAAAGTGGGCGACGGATCTGGTTAAGGATATGAAGCGGGATGGCATACCGCTGACACGTGAGGTTGTGCAAGCGTTGAAGCAGGCGGTTGAATCTATGCCGAAGGGGACAGACCCAGAGGAATGGATGAAAGCGGCTGCAGTTGCACTCCGTCGGGGCATGCCTGTTACGGAGCAGACTGTTGCTGGCATGCGGCAGGTGATGTACGGTAAGCCTGTGGATCAGCTTCTCGCTGAGCTGGAGACACAGTTGGCTGACTTTATTAGTGCAGATGAAGGCGAAGCCGGGACAGCACAACAAGGCTCCAAAGGTGCTGTTCGCAGTCAAAGCGGCGGGCTGGCGGATACTGCGGCACGTTTGAAGGCGATCTTGTCAGAGATGAAACAATCGACAGCAAATCTAGCTAACGTCGAGCAGTCAGATGCAAGTTCAGAAGAAGCCGCAGGTAACGTGCAGCGCTGGAAGCCTGAGCAGCTAGGCTCAAATGCGAAATCGTTTAATCCCGTTTCTTTGCAGAAAGCTGCGTATGAGGCGATGGAGATGCCGGATGATGTCGTAGAGCCCATGACGAATAAAGGTAATGCAGCACAAGGGCAGGTAGACAATACGGCAGCAAGGGCAGCGGTATCGCCATCTTCAACAGCGCAAGCCGCAACAGTTGGCGGTGGGAATGAGTCGAGTGCCTGGATCGGCAAAATATTGCAGCTGCTTGGCGTTAATCATGAGCAGCAGCTTCTTCATGAAACGGCAAGACAGCTCGCCTCAAGTGTTAGCGACAATAAGGCTGCTGCAGCTGACGCAGCGCAGTCTGCACAGGAAACAGAAGGCACAGCTGTCCAGACGAAGCAAACAGCTGCAGCGAGCACTGTCATTACTGATCATGATACGCAACCTCCAACCGTTCGTCCTGCGGAGTCAAGTTCGGCTAGCATTGTAGCAGATAGGAATGAAAATGAAGCAGTTGATGATGGTGAACCAGCCAAACCAGCAAGCGACCGACCCGTTAACGGACAGGTGCAAGCGCACGCTTCAACGACGGTTCAAGGACGTCCAGCAGCCTTGCTCCAAGATATCCATGGATCACAGCAGTTGATGGACGATGGAACGCCGGCGACGCTGCAGCATGGGATTCGGTCAGCCGATAGCGCAGTTTCTGAAACGTTGAAAAGTGCATTGCTCTCATTAGCAACAATGGATGATGCGCCAGCGCCGCTGAAAGAAACAGCGCAGCAGCTCATTCACCAAATTACAGGGCAGCAGCTCATGCTTGCACCGGAACGTAATGGGTCGGTTCTGACTCATGTGACATTGTTCATCCCCATTCAAGATGAGAACGGCAGCCAGACGGCATCCGTCCATGTACAGACGCGAAGAGGGGCAAAGAACGAGCTGGATGCTGCGAACTGCCGATTGTTGTTCGATTTGCACTTGAAAGTGCTCGGAGACACGGTTGTTGATGTACATGTCGTGGACAAAATCGTCAATTTGAATGTGTGGAATGATCACCCCGTTATGGGCCAAATTGCTGACAATGAACGTGGAGCAGTGGCAGAAGCGTTGAACAGTGCTGGTTATCAGCTACTCACGTTTAATGTAAGACCAACGAAGCGCGATGCATCTGCTGGCGATTCAGTAGGGGATCTCTTGGGCGGCAGCGATCTGACGCTGCCGGACTTTCCGCCGTATGGCGGTATACCGTATAAAGGAGTCGATCTTAAGATATGACACGCAAGCCATCATCATCGACTCCGTCATCCTCTACAGCTACGGAACAACCAGCGGAACGTGTGCGCAGAGCCGTCGCCTTAAAATATGAGCCTGGAGAACGGTCAGCACCGGTCGTTGTCGCAAAAGGGAAAGGTTATCTCGCAAATGCAATTGTTGAGAAGGCTTCAGAGAACGGCGTTCCGGTTCAAGAGGATGCATCGCTTGTTGAAGTACTCTCCAAGCTGGATATTAATCAAGAGATCCCGCCAGAGCTATATGCGCTTGTGGCAGAGATTCTAAGCTTTATCTACCGATCAGACAAGCAAGCAGGAGGATGGGATGATTAGACCGAAGAGGAGCCGAATCGAGACTGGGCGGCTAGGAGAAGAAGCGGCAGCCGCCTATCTGGCGACTGCCGGTTATCGAATCTTATCGCGTAATTGGCGCTGCAAGGCAGGCGAAATGGATATCGCTGCGGAGCATAACGGAACGCTGGTTATTGTGGAAGTAAGAACTAGGACTTTAGGATCATCCTCTGCTTTCGGTATGGCAGTGGAGTCCATTGACGCTCGCAAAGCATACAAAGTAAGGCTCGTTGCTGAAGCTTATATCCAATCAAACAAGCTATATAACATGCCCGTTCGGTGCGATGCCATTACCGTCACGCTAGCGCAAGATGGGACTGCAGCAGATATTACACAGCTGCAAGGCGTGTTCTAATCGCTAATCGTTTATTCCCCGATGGTTTCACCGGCACGTCGGTATTGAATCGCTTCCGACATGTGTAATTCCTGAATTTCGGCACAACCGTCAACGTCGGCAATCGTTCGAGCCAGCCGCAGCAGCCGGTCATGCGCGCGGAAGCTGATTCCTAGCGTGTCAAAGGCGTGGCGGAGCAGCAATGAAGATTCACTGGTTAATTTGGCCGCACGATGTAGGGAAGCACCGGCAAGCTCTCCATTGCTTCGGACGCCGATTTCCTTCGCGCGATGCCGCTGCCGCTCGACCGCGGCCATGACGCTGTCATGCATCTCTGCGCTGGACATGCCGGGTTTCGCTGCTTGAATAGAAGCGGGGCGTGGTACCTCCAACAGCAGATCAATGCGGTCGATGAGCGGTCCTGATATTTTACTCCGATATCGTAGTACCGCGGTGTCAGAACACGTGCATCGACGATCCCCAGACTCGTTCCCCCAATAGCCACATGGACAAGGATTCATTGAAGCCGCGAGCATGAATCGAGCAGGGAAACGCGTGACCGCCCGCGTTCGAGCGATGGTTACCTCACGATCCTCTAAAGGCTGGCGAAGTACCTCTAATGAGGGGCGTGAAAACTCCGGCAGCTCATCAAGAAATAACACGCCGCGATGTGCGAGCGTTGCTTCACCCGGACGTGGAATCGTTCCGCCGCCAATGAGGCCACCGCTTGAAATGGTGTGGTGCGGGGCGCGAAAAGGTCTCGTGCGAATGAGCGAGGATGGACTGCTGCCTAGTTTGCCAGCCACACTGTAGATTTTGGTTACCTCGAGCGCCTCTTCATCAGATAGTGGAGGAAGGATCGTTGGCAGCCTTTTCGCCAGCATCGTCTTGCCTGTTCCGGGAGGACCGCTCAGCATCAAATTATGGTTGCCGGCTGCTGCAATGAGCAGCGCACGTTTTGCACCGTGTAAACCAAGTACATCCGCATAATCCAGCATAGCTTGTCCGCTGTCAGCCGCACTAACCGTAGATAGGCGACTCGCAGCACGCTCCGAATCGAATAAATATGCTTTCCACGTATCTCCATTCCCCCATGCAGCCAGCTCATTCAAATGATCAATGGCATACACTTCAAGTCCTTGAATTAATACAGCTTCTGCTGCATTGCCCTGTGGAAGCACAACGCGACGGATGCCGCTGCGCATCGCTTGTTCGACCATTGGCAGCACGCCAGTAACAGGACGAAGCTCCCCATTTAGCGATAGTTCCCCAATCAGCATCGTGTTATGGAAGGGCTCGGCAGGCAGCTGTTCGCTTGCCACCAGTATCGCACCGGCAATGGTCAGATCGAAGGCGGTGCCTTCTTTGCGCAGATCGGCAGGAGCGAGATTGACTGTAATTCGACTCATTGGGAATTGAAAGCCGCAGTTTCGAATAGCTGCACGCACACGTTCAGATGACTCTCGAATCGCGCTGTCGGGCAGTCCAACCAAGTTCATTTGAGGCAATCCGCCTGCAATATCCGCCTCAACTGTGATCATAATGCCTTCTACGCCGCTGACGCTTGCCCCTAACATTTTGGCATACATAAATAAAAAAACACCTCCGCCATGAATCGGACGAAGGTGCTTCCTTACTGTTCCGTACAATTGTTTTAATTTGTAATCATCATAATAGGAGAACAATTGCCTGTCAACGACTGGATACGGTAACCATGCGAAAAAAGCTGTAATCCCGCGTTATTCAAGGCATTTCGGGATACACTACAGTGGTAATGAAATGTTACTATCATATCAAATCTAGATGAATTTCATATCAAAAGAGTAGATTTTATTTTTATTAAAATAGAGGTAAGAATTAACGTTTAGTGATAAACTATAGTTGTTTGTTTGCACATTAACATTGCTTGATTCAGTTTGCGGATTGGAGGATTTCGTTAATGAATATCCATGAGTACCAAGGCAAAGAAGTCCTGAAGCAATATGGGGTTTCGGTGCCGGAAGGCAAAGTAGCCTTTACCGTTGACGAGGCAGTTGAGGCGGCTAAATCGCTCGGCACTTCTGTCATCGTAGTAAAAGCGCAAATCCACGCAGGTGGTCGCGGTAAAGCAGGCGGCGTTAAAGTCGCTAAAAACCTTGATGAAGTAAAAGCTTACGCGAGTGAAATTCTCGGTAAAACGCTTGTTACGCATCAAACAGGTCCGGAAGGTAAAGAAGTAAAGCGCCTGCTCATCGAGCAAGGCTGCGACATTAAGAAAGAATACTACGTCGGCGTTGTCGTTGACCGTGGTACGGGCCGCGTCGTTCTGATGGCTTCTGAAGAAGGCGGCACGGAAATCGAAGAAGTGGCGGCTCATTCGCCAGAGAAAATCTTCAAAGAAGTTGTCGACCCAGCAATCGGTCTGCAACCATTCCAAGCAAAGCGTCTTGCTTTCAACATCAACATTCCGAAAGAGCTCGTGAACAAAGCAGCTAGCTTTATGATCGCTCTGTACACGGCATTCGTTGATAAAGATTGCTCCATCGCTGAGATCAACCCGCTCGTCGTAACTGGCGACGGCAACGTTATGGCACTGGATGCCAAACTGAACTTCGATTCCAACGCACTGTTCCGCCATCCAGAAATTTTGGCGCTGCGCGACCTGGAAGAAGAAGATGAGAAAGAAATCCAAGCGTCCAAGTTTGACCTGAGCTACAT
The DNA here is from genome assembly GCF_003182255.1 of Paenibacillus cellulosilyticus. Classification (GTDB taxonomy): domain Bacteria; phylum Bacillota; class Bacilli; order Paenibacillales; family Paenibacillaceae; genus Paenibacillus_T; species Paenibacillus_T cellulosilyticus. Next base: position 288,894 of record NZ_QGTQ01000003.1, read on the forward strand.
CGCACTCGACGGCAACATCGGCTGCATGGTTAACGGTGCGGGTCTTGCAATGGCAACGATGGACATTATCAAATACTATGGCGGCGACCCTGCTAACTTCCTCGACGTAGGCGGCGGTGCTACGAAAGAGAAAGTAACGGAAGCATTCAAAATCATTTTGTCGGACGAGCAAGTTAAAGGTATCTTCGTTAACATCTTCGGCGGCATTATGCGTTGTGACGTTATTGCTGAAGGCGTAATCGCAGCTGCGAAAGAGCTCGGTCTGGATCGTCCGCTTGTCGTACGTCTGGAAGGCACGAACGTAGAGATCGGCAAAAAGATGCTCAACGAGTCCGGCCTGAACATTGTTGCGGCTGATTCGATGGCGGATGGCGCTCAGAAGATCGTTGCGCTCGTGAAATAAGGACTAACTAGCGACTAATTCCGAATTTTTTCTCAGGGGATGTGAAATTTCGATGAGCATTTTGATCAATAAAGATACAAAAGTCATCACGCAGGGCATCACGGGTAAAACCGCGTTGTTCCACGCGAAAGGCGCGCTCGACTACGGTACACAAATGGTCGGCGGCACGTCGCCGGGTAAAGGCGGCACGACGGTTGATATCGCGCTCGAGAACGGAACGACGGCATCGCTGCCTGTATTCAATACCGTTTCCGAAGCGGTAGCAGCTACAGGTGCAACAGCTTCCGTTATCTACGTTCCGCCAGCATTCGCTGCGGACGCGATTCTTGAAGCCGTTGACGCACAACTGGACCTCGTTATCTGCATCACGGAAGGTATTCCGGTGCTTGATATGGTTAAGGTTTCCCGTTACATGGAAGGCAAGAAAACGCGTTTGATCGGACCAAACTGTCCAGGCGTTATTACGCCAGACGAGTGCAAAATCGGTATCATGCCTGGTTACATTCATACGAAAGGCCATGTCGGCGTCGTTTCGCGCTCCGGCACGCTTACGTATGAGGCTGTACACCAGCTGTCGACGCGCGGCATTGGCCAATCGTCCGCAGTAGGTATCGGCGGCGACCCAGTTAAAGGTACGGAATTCATTGACGTGCTGAGCATGTTTAATGAAGATCCAGAAACGTATGCTGTAATCATGATCGGCGAGATCGGCGGTACGGCAGAGGAAGAAGCAGCTGAATGGATCAAAGCGAACATGAAGAAGCCAGTTGTTGGCTTCATCGGCGGCGCTACAGCTCCTGAAGGCAAACGTATGGGACATGCTGGTGCAATTATTTCCGGCGGTAAAGGTACGGCTGCTGAGAAAATCAAGACGCTCGAGGCATGCGGCATCAAAGTCGCTCCTACGCCGTCGGAGATGGGCTCGACGCTCGTATCGGTACTCGAAGAGCAAGGTCTGCTCGAGAAATGCATCACGCGTAAATAATGAAGTAAATATGGTTAGGAATCACGCCCCTGCTTAATCAGCAGCGTGATTCTAGCGATAAGGCAAGCAGCCTTTCGGCCCAAATTGGGCACGAAAGGCTGCTTTTTTGCATTTAAGTCGATTAGGCGGCTTGCATTCTCGTTCCGGCTAGAGCACAATAGGAAAGGAATGTAGGCCTCCACTATGGAGGTTATTGGAATGTGCAATGAGAAGAAGCGCAAAATGATGATTATGCTGCATCAACTGCCAGGCGTCGGTTGGAAATCGATTAAACGCGCAATGGATGCGGAGCTGTGGAACCGTACCTCATTAAGCAGCGCAGATGTATGGTTATCGGCAGGATTTCGTCCAGAGGCAGCCGGTGAGGCAGCTAGACGTTTCTCTGACAGCGAATCGGGGTATGATTCTATCATATCAAGCTACTCTCAGCGTAATGCCGACATCATCACGATTGATGATGAGGAATACCCGAATATGCTTCGGAATATCCATGAGCCGCCTTGGGTGCTATATGCGATCGGCAGGCTAGACCTGCTGCATCGGCATTCGGTCTCTATCGTAGGTACACGCACGCCTACCGCTTACGGTAGACATATGACCAAGGAACTGGCTACTGGCTTCGCACGGCGCGGCCTGACGGTCGTCAGCGGCCTTGCTAGGGGTATTGATGGGGTGGCGCATGAATCGTCCGTCACGCTGGCAGGAAGCACGATCGCAGTGCTTGGGACACCGCTGGACCGAATCTATCCACCTCAGCATGCCTCACTATTCCGACAAATCGCGGTAGAAGGGCTGTTGTTGACGGAGGTACCGATCGGGATGGCGTTCCATCCGGGCTATTTTCCACTGCGTAATCGCATTATTGCCGGCTTGTCTGCAGGAACGGTCGTAATCGAAGCTGCTGCGCGAAGTGGTTCGCTTATCACTGCCGAGCAGGCATTCGCGTTTGACCGTGAATTGTTCGCTCTACCGGGACCTGTAACATCGCCGAAGAGTGCCGGAACAAACGGACTGCTTGCCGAACGCAAGGCAAATGCGATATTATCGGTCGAGGATTGGTTTAAGCATTTACCGTATACCAGTTATTCGAGTGAGGACGATCAGCGTCATGAGCAGTACGAAAACGCTAGAAATTCGGCTGAAGAATTGACGGGAGATGCCAAGCTCGTATACGATCTGCTGCTTGATCGCCCTTGTACAGCAGACGACCTGCATGAGGCTACTGGAATACCGCTTGGACTTTTGCACGCTGTTCTGATAAATTTATGTATAACTCGCAGGATACATCAACAGAACGGCTCTACATATTCCATTATTTAATGCTGGGAGAGGAGGACGCTTAATGGCGGATTCGCTCGTTATTGTCGAGTCGCCTGCCAAGGCGAAGACGATCGGCAAATATTTGGGCAGCAAATATATCGTGAAAGCGTCCATGGGGCATATTCGTGATTTGCCGAAAAGCCAAACTGGCGTGGAAGTCGAGAACGGCTTCCAACCAAAATATATAACGATTCGAGGTAAAGGTAACGTCCTGAAGGAATTGAAGGATGCAAGTAAAAAAGTAAAACATGTCTTTCTCGCAGCCGACCCCGATCGCGAAGGGGAAGCGATTGCTTGGCATCTCGCTCACTACTTAGAGTTAGATGAAGCAAAAAGCTGCCGTGTCGTTTTTAACGAAATTACGAAGCAGGCCGTGAAAGATGCGTTCAAGACACCAAGACCTATTAATATGGACTTGGTTAATGCCCAGCAAGCGCGCCGCATCTTGGATCGACTGGTGGGTTATAAGATCAGCCCGCTGCTGTGGAAGAAGGTTAAGAAAGGCTTGTCCGCTGGCCGCGTACAATCGGTTACGGTGAAGCTCATTATCGATCGCGAGAACGAGATTGAAGCGTTCGTGCCAGAAGAGTATTGGACAATAACCGCGCGTTTGAACAAAAACGGTAACGCGTTCGAAGCGAAATTTTATTCGATCGCAGGAGAGAAGCGGGAACTCGGTAACGAAGCGGATATGCAGGCCGTGCTTGATGCGATGAATGGTGCTCCATTCACGGTCAGCGATGTTCGTGAGAAGGAACGTCTCCGCAATCCGGCACCGCCTTTCATTACAAGTTCACTTCAACAGGAAGCAGCAAGGAAACTTGGTTTCCGCGCATCGAAGACGATGTCCGTCGCTCAACAGCTGTATGAAGGTGTCGATCTTGGCAAAGAAGGTACGGTCGGTCTGATTACTTATATGCGTACAGACTCGACGCGTATCTCTCCGGTTGCACAGGAAGAAGCAAAAGGTTTTATTGAGAATAAATATGGGCCGTCTTATTTTCCGGAAGAGCCGCGTATTTATTTGAAGAAGAACAGCAATGCGCAGGATGCGCACGAAGCGATTCGTCCGACATCGGTGCTTCGCGAGCCGGATCAAATGAAGGAATTCCTGACCCGCGATCAGCTTCGCCTATACAAGCTTGTATGGGAGCGTTTCGTTGCTAGTCAAATGTCATCTGCCGTGCTTGATACGATGACAGTTGATCTTAATGCGAACGATACGGTATTCCGCGCGGTTGGTTCCAAGGTGAAATTCGCCGGCTTTATGAAGGTTTATGTCGAAGGCAATGATGACGGCACGACGAACGACGATGATAAGTTCCTGCCGGCACTTGCAGCAGGCGATCTCATTACGACGGATTCGATCGAGCCGAAGCAGCACTTTACACAACCGCCACCGCGCTATACGGAGGCACGTCTGGTTAAGACGCTCGAGGAGCTGGGCATTGGTCGTCCAAGTACGTATGCGCCAACGCTGGAGACCGTTCAGAAGCGTGGATACGTTGCGATCGAAGAGAAGAAATTTATTCCAACGGAGCTGGGCGGGCTTGTAAGCCAGCTGATGGAAGAGTTTTTCCCCGAGATTCTCGATGTAGAGTTCACTGCACAAATGGAAGACGAGCTCGATCACGTTGAAGAAGGTACAGAGAACTGGGTAAAGGTGCTGTCCGAGTTCTACGAATCGTTCGAGAAGCGGCTTGAATTTGCTGAGAACGAAATGAAGGAAGTTGAGCTTCAGGACGAAGTGTCTGACGAGTTGTGTGAAAAGTGTGGCAAACCAATGGTTTACAAAATGGGCCGGTTCGGCAAGTTCCTTGCTTGCTCGGGATTCCCGGATTGCCGCAATACGAAGCCGATCGTTAAAGACATTGGCGTTGCGTGTCCGAAATGCGCCAAGGGCAGCATCATCGAGCGGCGCAGTAAGAAAGGCCGTGTATTCTACGGCTGCAACCTGTATCCGGAATGCGATTTCGTATCATGGGATAAGCCGGCAGGGGTACCTTGTCCATCCTGTGGAGGCTTGATGGTCGAGAAACGAAGCAAAGCAGGCGTTAAGCTGCAATGTACGGTTTGCGATCATAGCGAGCAGGTTGCAGAGGATAGTGAAGAGGATCACGAACAAGAACAGGCATAACGCCTGTACGTATGCATCATTACAACGTGCTGTCCGTCTATTAGAGACGGCAGCCGTTTTCATTCCGAAAGGTAGGTTTGCACATTGTCTTCTTTTCCTAAAGTAACGGTCGTCGGCGCCGGTCTCGCTGGCAGTGAGGCTGCTTGGCAAATCGCGTCGCAAGGCGTACCCGTTACCTTATACGAGATGCGTCCAGTCACACGAACACCAGCACATCATACCGATAAATTCGCTGAGCTCGTCTGCAGTAATAGCTTGCGGGCCAATGGACTAACGAATGCAGTAGGTGTATTAAAGGAAGAAATGCGTCAGATCGGTTCGCTTATTCTAAGCAGTGCCGACCGTAACGCGGTACCAGCAGGCGGCGCATTGGCTGTTGACCGCGATGGCTTCTCCGGTGATGTAACGAACTCGCTTCGCGAGCATCCGCTCATCGAGGTTCGCAACGAGGAGCTTACGTCGATTCCTGAGGATGGCATCGTCGTTATTGCGACAGGCCCGCTGACGGCGCCTTCGCTTTCTCAGAGCATTCAAGGGCTGCTAGGCGAGGAGTACTTCTACTTCTATGATGCAGCTGCACCAATTATCGAGAAGGATTCCATCGATATGAGCAAGGTTTACCTTGCTTCCCGTTACGATAAAGGCGAAGCTGCTTACTTGAACTGCCCGATGACAGAGGAAGAGTTCAATACGTTCCATGATGCCCTTATTACAGCTGAGAAAGCAGAACTCAAAGAATTCGAGAAAGAAGTATACTTCGAAGGGTGCATGCCGATCGAAGTTATGGCTTCACGCGGCAAGCAAACCGTATTGTTCGGACCTATGAAGCCGGTTGGCCTAATTAATCCGCATACGGGCAAGCTGCCATATGCCGTTATCCAGCTGCGTCAGGACAACGCTGCAGGGACGTTATACAACATGGTTGGCTTCCAGACTCATTTGAAGTGGGGCGAACAGAAACGCGTCTTCTCGCTGATTCCAGGGCTTGAGAATGCAGAATTCGTTCGTTATGGCGTTATGCACCGCAATACATTCATCAACTCGCCAAGCTTGCTGAATGCGACATATCAGTTCAAAGGCCGTGACAACCTGTTCTTCGCTGGTCAGATGACAGGCGTTGAAGGTTATGTTGAGTCGGCAGCTTCTGGCTTGATTGCCGGCCTTAACGCTGGTCGTGTTGCACGTGGTCTTGAGCCGCTTGTACTGCCGGCGGATACGACGCTTGGCAGCATGGCGCAGTACATCACGACAGCTGATTTCAAACACTTCCAGCCAATGAACGCAAACTTCGGGTTGTTCCCACCGCTGGAGAAACGAATGAAAAGCAAACGGGATAAGAATGATGCAATTGCAAATCGTGCACTAGCATCGATCGAGCAATTCAAGCGCGAGCATCTGAGCTAATAAATTTTTGCTATTTTCTGAATCTCGCATATCATTTCGAATTAGGTTTTCAACAACCCGATCCTACACGATCGGGTTGTGCTGAAGACGAAGCTTATGCTTTCGAAGTAGGTTATTGCAATTGATTTCTGCGAATCAACAAAAGCAATAACCGGCTTATGCTTACGATGCTGGTTTTCTAAGATCAATCATCACAGATGATTGGTTGCTCAGAAAACTTAAAGGAGGTCCATTCATGGAGATGCAATTTCATGCGACGACCATATGTGCGGTGCGGCATAATGGCCAAGGCGCTATAGCAGGCGACGGACAAGTGACGTTCGGTAACAGCATGGTGATGAAGAGCACCGCGAAGAAGGTGCGCAGGCTGTATCGTGGGCAAGTCGTAGCTGGGTTCGCTGGCTCGGTTGCTGATGCGATTACACTGTTCGAGAAGTTTGAAGGCAAGCTGGAGGAGCATCACGGCAACCTGCAGCGTGCAGCTGTAGAGCTGGCCAAGGAATGGCGCTCCGACCGAGTGCTTAGACGATTGGAAGCTATGATGATCGTCATGGATGCAACTGGACTCCTTCTCATTTCGGGAAATGGTGAAATTATCGAGCCAGACGACGGAATTCTCGCAATCGGTTCCGGTGGCAGCTTTGCACTTGCCGCAGCAAGAGTATTGAAGCAGCATGCGACGCATATGGAAGCAAAGGATATGGCAAGGGCTGCGCTGGAGACAGCGGCAGACATTTGTGTATTTACAAACCGTAATATTATCGTAGAGCAAGTGTAACCGTCCTATCGTAATGAGCGTGTATATCATTCAATAACCGGCGGAGGGATGTTAATATGGGCAACGAGTCATTGACACCAAGACAAATTGTCGCGGAACTGGATAAGTACATTGTCGGCCAGAAGCAAGCCAAACGTTCCGTTGCGATCGCTTTACGGAACCGTTATCGGAGAAGCAGACTCGCTGAAGAACTGCGCGATGAGATTGCACCGAAGAACATTCTCATGATCGGACCGACTGGTGTCGGTAAAACCGAGATCGCCCGCCGTCTCGCGAAGCTTGTGCAAGCTCCTTTTGTCAAAGTAGAAGCTACGAAATTTACAGAAGTCGGTTACGTAGGTCGTGACGTGGAGTCGATGGTACGTGACCTTGTAGAGACTGCGATCCGTATTGTGAAGGCAGAACGGACTGAGGCCGTGAAAGATCGTGCAGAGGTGCTCGCGAACGAGCGTATTATTTCGTTGCTGGTTCCATCGCCGAAGAGCGCTAAACCGCAAAAGAATCCGTTTGAAATGCTATTTGGCGGTCAACAATCAAAAGAAGAAGACGACGAGCCCGTGCATGATGCTCCGACGGCAGAACAGCGTAAAGCGATCAAGGAAAAGCTGGCTGCTGGTCTGCTTGAGAATGAGCTTATTGAAATCGAAGTTGAAGACAATTCGCCCAATATGCTCGATATGCTGTCGGGTCAGAATGGCGAAGGTATGGGTGGCATGAACATGCAGGAGCTGTTCGGCCAATTTATGCCGAAGCGTTCGAAAAAGCGTAAGCTTCGGATTAAGGAAGCGCGCAAAGCGCTGACGCAAGAAGAAGCGAACAAGCTGATCGACATGGATGACGTTATTTCGGAATCCGTTACTCGCGCAGAGCAATCTGGCATTATTTTCATAGATGAAATTGACAAAATTGCAAGTCCGTCAAGAGGCGCAGGTCCTGATGTTTCCCGTGAAGGGGTTCAGCGCGATATTCTTCCTATCGTTGAAGGCTCTACCGTCATGACCAAATATGGTCCGGTCAAAACGGATTATGTTCTGTTCGTGGCAGCAGGTGCATTCCATGTTGCGAAGCCGTCGGATCTCATTCCCGAGCTGCAAGGTCGTTTCCCGATTCGTGTTGAATTGACTTCCTTGAGTTTGGATGACTTCGTCAATATATTGAAGGAACCGAAGAATGCGCTCATCAAGCAGTATGCTGCGTTGCTTGAAACAGAAGGTATTGCGATCGAATTCTCTGATGAAGCGATTCGTGAGCTTGCCTCGATTGCAGCAGATGTGAACAAAAACACCGAGAATATCGGTGCAAGACGTCTCCATACCATTCTAGAAAAGCTGCTTGAGGATCTTTCGTTTGAAGCGCCAGAGCTTCAATTGGAGCAGATTACGATCACCCCTGAATATGTAAGGGAGAAACTGGGCAGCATCGCGCAAAACCGCGATTTGAGCCAGTATATTTTGTAGCGGCTGTTTGTTCGGGAGGATACAACAATGACTCTTCTGTCAAAAACAAGAACGTTGAATAGGCTGCTCCAGCGGGCAGCCGGCAAGGCACTCAATTTCCGCGAAATGGCGGAGGTGCTGAGCGCAACGATGCAAGGCAATGTATTCGTTGTAAGTCGTAAGGGAAAAATTCTTGGCTGCGCGGCCATTGGCGCTTATGAACACGATCATATGCGTATGATGTCGATGAGTGAACTTCGTTTCTCGAACGAGAGCAATGAACGTTTTCTGCATCTGCAGGAGACGGTAACAAACGCAGATCCAGATCCTGGTGTCGTTGAGGTATTCCCGCTGTTGTCCGGACAGCGTACGATGACTGTGGTGCCGATTATCGGTGGTGGTGATCGGCTTGGCACACTTGTACTAACGCGTGACGCAGAAATGTTCGGAGACGAGGATTTAATTCTGGCCGAGTACGGGTCAACGATTGTCGGAATGGAAATTTTACGTGAGCGAGCCGAAGAAGTCGAACTGGAAGCGAGAAGTCGTGCAGTTGTTGCAGTGGCTGTTGGCTCACTTTCATTCAGCGAGATGGAGGCGGTCGAGCATATTTTCGAGGAGCTAGAGGGGAAAGAAGGACTACTCGTCGCTTCGAAAATTGCAGATCGTGTCGGCATCACACGTTCAGTTATTGTAAATGCTCTTCGCAAGCTTGAAAGCGCTGGCGTGATAGAGACGCGGTCCCTGGGGATGAAAGGAACATATATCAAAATTTTGAATCCCCAGTTGCTGGTAGAACTAGATAAAATGAAGGCTTAAATGAATAAATAAGGCGTTAGTATGAAAGCCCTGTCTTTGGAACTCAAAAGATAGGGCTTTTTTCTTATTGTACATATTTAGGAATTTGTTGAAGATTAATCATGTCGGCAAAACTCGACAGATTACCATATTATTTTTAATAATTTGGTGTCGAAGAAAGAAGGAATACATCGCTTCAGGTTGAATAGTGTTAAGAGATCATGAACAAGAAAGCGGGGGAACAATCGGTGAAATTGTTAAGTGGCGCTGACTTTCGACGTTTGGAATCAGCGGTTCAGTCGGCTGAGCTGAGACAGCAGGTCATATCGGATAATGTCGCAAATGTCGACACTCCGAATTTCAAGCGCTCCGAAGTATTGTTTGAGGATCTGCTGACAGAGGCAATGGGCACTAGTGAAGGTTCAATTTCGGGCTTCAGAACAAATGCCAAGCATATTCCAATAGGGCAATCGTCGGAAGTACCTGCTCCTATCGTCGTACAAGACGAGACCAGCTCGATAAACAATAACGGCAATAACGTTGATATTGATCGAGAGATGTCACTGCTAGCCAAGAACCAACTCGCGTACAATTTGTACATCCAGCAAGTGAACCATGATGTGTCGATGATGAAAACCGCAATCGATGGGAGGGTTTAATTAGGTGAAGCTTAGCGGCGGTTTTGACGCGAATGCATCGGCATTGACAGCGCAGCGACTTCGGATGGATGTCATTTCATCCAACATTGCCAATGCGGAAACGACTCGCGCCAAGTATGTAGATGGTAAATTTGTCCCTTATGCTCGTAAGATGGTTGTGATGGAGCCGACTAGTCCGAATTTCTCAGACATGCTGTCCAACCAGCTGAATGGAAGTGGTACAAGCAGCAGTACAGGCGGCACAGCATCCCCTGGTGTGAAAATAACCCAAATCGTTGAAGATCAAACACCTTTCAAACTTGTTTATAATCCTAGTCATCCAGATGCGGATGAAGATGGATACGTACAAATGCCAAACGTTGATATTGCAAAAGAAATGATCGATATGATTTCTGCTACTAGAGCTTATGAAGCGAACGTAACGGCATTGAACTCCAACAAAGCCATGTTTGCCAAAGCACTTGAAATCGGAAAGTAAACATGACGGAGGGATAAACCTTGATTCAATCTTTAAAATCAATCCCAATTCAATCGATTCAAACAAGCAATGCACTTACTTCGAACGTTCAAGCTACGCCAGCTGAAGTAACTCAATCATTCGGCGACTTCCTGCAGCAGGCTATCGAAGGGGTTAGCGCACAGGAGAAGGAAGCACAAGCGACAACTGTTAAGTTTATGGCAGGACAAGCTGACGTATCGCAAGTTATGATCGCCTCGCAGCAAGCAGAATTAAGCCTTCAGCTCACTTCTCAAATTCGCAATCGCGTAGTTGAAGCTTATCAAGAGATTATGCGAACGCAATTATAGTTAGAGAAATGAGCGGGTACAGCAATGGGTGAGGTGACATTGTGAATGAGACATTCGCCCGGTATCGCGAAAGTATTTCGCGGTGGTGGGGACAGACAGGTAAGAAGCAGCGAATTTGGCTTGGCGCAACACTAGGACTAATTATCTTATCGATAATTTTATTAACTTACATATTCTCAAGAACAGAATACGAAGTTGCATTCACTAACTTGGATTCAACCGATTCTGCAGCAGTAATGAATTACTTAGATAGCAGCGGTATCGGTTATAAGCTGTCGAGTGACGGCAAGAGCATTTCAGTACCAAGTGCAGTATCATCGCGAGTTAAAATCGACGTCGGTTCGCAAGGGCTCGTCCGTAACGGATCGATCGGTTTCGAATCGTTCGCAGAAAGCTCCTCCGCTTGGGGAGAAACGCAAAATGTGTTCGATGTAAAATATCGCAACGCACTTAACGGAGAAGTTCAACAGCTTCTCAACAACATGAAAGGCGTTGAGTGGTCGAAAGTTCTCGTAACACTTCCGGAAGAAAGCGTATTTGCAAACGAGGATGGCGACAAAGCGATTGCATCGATCTCGATGAAGTTTGTAAGCGGCTATCGCCCGACGCAGAAAGAAATCGATGGATACTTCAACCTAGTAAAAACGGCCGTTCCGAAACTGGCCATTGAAGATATCACGATCGCAAGTCCAGAAGGACAACTTCTCTCTTCCGAACAAAGTGATGGCGTAACGAGCACAGATTCGGCTGATCAATTGTTCACGATTCAGCGCAAGTACGAAAGTGAATTAAAGAAGAACATTCAACAGTACTTGAGCACAATTATCGGTGAGGGTAATGTGGCGGTATACATTGCCAGCAGCCTGAACTTTGACAAGACGACTTCCGAACAAAACCTGCTTCAACCGCTTGAGAACAATAACAACAACGGTGCATTGATCAGCTCGCAAGATAATAACAAATCGTCAACGAACAGCGCTTCCGATGCAGGCGGCGTTCCAGGAACAGGCGAAACGGATGTACCAGGTTATCAATCAACGGATTCGGGCAATGCTTCTTCCGAAGAATCGTCCAGTATTCGAAACTACGAATACAGCCGGATCAAGAATATTGTTGAGTCCAGCCCGTTCATGATCAAAGACTTGACGATCAGTGTTGGTGTCAACTCGGCTGCTCTTAAAGACGACGCTCAAACGCAAATTACGAACTACGTTAAACAAATTCTTCGCACGCAGCTGGCGCAATCGGGTCTCGATGTTTCGAGTGATGCTGTAGTAAGTCAGCGTGTGACGGTTATGGCGCAAGATTTTGTGATCGATGGCTCAGCTTCGCAATCGTCTAAACTTAGCACGGCATGGATTGCGGGTATCGGAGCTGCAGCAGTAGCGTTGATCGCGGGATTGGTATTCTTCGTAAGACGTAAACGTAAGCAAAATGAACAACTGATGACAGCGGCAGCAGCGGCTGAACCGGTTCGGGTCGAATATCCGACGATTGATCTGGAAAATGTGACGAACGATCATCAGGTGAGGAAAAATCTTGAGACGCTGGCCAAGCGCAAGCCGGAAGAATTCGTCAATCTCCTTCGGACTTGGCTTGTAGATGAATAGAGGTGGTCGGCATGGCGCGAGCTTATGGGGGTTTGACTGGAAGACAGAAAGCAGCAATCTTGCTGATTACGCTAGGACCTGAAGTATCGGCTGAAATATTCAAGCAGCTGCGCGAGGAAGAAATCGAACAGCTGACACTCGAAATTGCCAATGTTCGCAAAGTCGACAGCGCAGAGCGCGAACAGATTCTGTCAGAATTCCATCAGATCTGTCTGGCGCAAGAATACATTCAACAAGGCGGTATTGCGTACGCCAAAGATATTCTCGAGAAAGCGCTCGGCGAGCAGAAGGCTGTTGAAGTCATTAGCCGTCTGACAGCAACATTGCAAGTTAGACCGTTCGACTTCGCTCGCAAAGCGGAGCCAACACAAATCTTGAACTTTATCCAGAATGAGAATCCACAGACGATAGCATTAGTACTTTCGTATTTGCAAGCCGAGCAAGCTTCCAGCATCCTGTCGTCGCTGCCGCAAGAGAAGCAGGCAGAGGTGGCAAGAAGAATCGCACTCATGGATAGCACATCGCCGGAAGTTATTTCGCAAGTGGAACGCGTTCTTGAACAAAAGCTGTCCGCAACTGTTACGCAGGACTACTCGACAGCAGGCGGTATCGAATCGATCGTTCATATTCTCAACGGTGTCGACCGTGGTACCGAACGTACAATTCTCGATGCGCTCGAAATTCAAGATCCGGAGCTTGCGGAAGAAATCAAGAAACGTATGTTTGTATTCGAAGATATTGTCAATATCGACAACCGTTCCATTCAACGGATTATCCGCGACCTCGAGAATGCCGACCTGCAGTTGGCGCTCAAAGTGGCAAGCGAAGAGGTTCGCGAAGCGATCTTCCGCAACATGTCCAAGCGTATGGCGGATACATTCAAGGAAGAAATGGAATATATGGGACCTGTCCGGCTGCGTGACGTTGAAGAAGCACAAACTCGCATCGTAGCAACGATCCGCAGACTGGAAGAAGCCGGTGAGATCATTATCGCTCGCGGCGGAGGAGATGATATCATTGTCTAATTTGATAAAGTCTTCGCACGTTGTTTCCGTTGAAGACTTGCGCAAATTGGAATGGTTCAATCGCTATGTGCCACCTGCACCTGCGAATGATCACGTTCAACCAGAGATTCCGCAACCAGATGCCGAGACGATATCACTTCGCGATGAAATATTGCAGGATGCACAACAATTCGCTGAAGAACGACTTCAAGAAGCAACGATGCAGAGCAATGCGATGCTGTCAGACGCTGAACAGCAAATCTCGCAATGGTGGCAATCCCGTCGTGAAGAAGATGAGACGATTATCCGTCAAGCGCAAGATGAAGGTTTCAGCCTTGGCTATGAGGATGGGCGTGCTCAAGCGGTTGGAGAACTGAAGCGTGAATGGCAGCAGCGGATTGAAGAAGCACAGCAACTGCTTAGTTCCTCTTATAAGATGCGTGATCAAATTATTCAAGAAGCAGAGCCATTTCTTGTAGAACTGAGCTGTGCAATTGCTGAGAAAATCATCGGACAAGAACTTACGATGAATCCAGAGCTCGCGGTGGACATGATCCGCAAGTCGCTCGCAAGACGCAAAGAGCAAGGTGTTATTACATTATGTGTAGCGCCACAGCATTTAGCGTTCATGCAAGCAGCTAGAGAAGAGCTCGCATTATCGATCGACTCGCAAGCAGAACTTCATATTTTGCCAGATGCAACTGTACAAGATTTCGGATGCGTCATTCGCTCCAGCTTCGGCAGTATCGATGCTCGAATCGATACGCAGCTTACCGAGATCAAACGCGAACTGACACAGCTAGCGCTTGAAAGTGACGAGTGGGGGAACGCACATGAACGTTCCGAAGCTTAATACACGGAAGTATCTTGAACATTTGCGGCCGATTGATCCTGTCCGGGTAAACGGCAAAGTTACACAAGTTATCGGACTAACGGTTGAATCCGAAGGACCGGATGCAAGTATCGGTGATGTATGCCATATTTATCCGACCAAAGGTGCAAAGCCGCTCAAGGCTGAGGTCGTTGGTTTTCGTGATAACAAAGTTATTCTAATGCCGCTCGGCGAGCTGGATGCGATCGGACCAGGCTGCGATGTTGTTGGTACGGGTAAGCCGCTAACGGTACAAGTCGGTTCCGAACTTTTAGGTAAAGTTCTAGATGGATTAGGGCAACCCTTAGACGGTTCCTTCATGCCAAGCCGAATGCCGCATAGCTCGACGAACAATATACCAAGCAATCCGCTCACGCGTCCTCGCGTGAAGGTTCCGCTCGGGATTGGCGTTCGTGCCATCGATGGTCTGCTGACCGTTGGCCAAGGCCAGCGTGTTGGTATTTTTGCAGGCTCTGGCGTCGGTAAGAGTACATTGCTCGGTATGATCGCGCGCAACACTTCAGCTGATGTGAACGTCATCGCGCTCATTGGTGAACGTGGTCGCGAGGTGCTCGAGTTTATCGAGAAGGACCTTGGACCTGAAGGTCTTGCTCGCTCGGTTGTAATCGTCGCAACGTCAGATCAGCCAGCGCTTGTCCGGATGAAGGGCGCTCTGATTGCAACGACGATTGCGGAATATTTTCGCGATCGCGGCCTGAACGTCATGCTTATGATGGACTCCGTCACACGTTATGCGATGGCATTGCGTGAAGTTGGTCTAGCAATAGGTGAGCCGCCTGCTACAAGAGGCTACACGCCGTCTGTATTCGCCGCACTTCCGAAGCTGCTCGAACGAGCGGGAACCGGTCAGAACGGTTCCATCACTGCTTTTTACACAGTGCTCGTAGACGGTGACGATATGAATGAGCCGATTGCCGATGCGGTGAGGGGTATCTTGGATGGTCACATTGTCTTAAGTCGCGAACTTGCGCATCAAGGACATTTTCCGGCGATTGATGTGCTCGCTTCAATCAGTCGCGTCATGAAGGAAATCGTTACGGAAGACCAGCAGGATGCGGCTAATCAGCTTAAAAGTTTGCTAGCTACTTATAAGAGTTCGGAGGATTTGATCAATATTGGGGCGTATCAAATAGGTTCTAATGAAAAAATTGATCAATCTATTGAAGCAATTGATGAAATTCGTGCCTTTACAAGGCAGAAAACAAACGAGAAGGTCGGCTTAGAAGAAGCGCAACAGCTTCTGATTCAACAATTTCTCGGGAGATGAACGATAAGTGGCAAAGTTCGCGTATGCCTATCAGAAAATAGTAGGTTTAAAGGAAAGCGAGAAGCGTCAAGCGGAATGGATGCTATCTGATGCACTTGGAAAGCTGCAGATCCAGCAGCTTTCGCTCGAACAATTGTTGTCCGAGCGAAAGCTGTGGGAGGATCGGCAGACGGAGATGGCACAATCAGCAGTATCATTAGGAGAGCTGTTGGCTGTTCAACAGTATATAAGCTACCTGGACAGCTGCATTCAGAGCAAAAACGCAGAGGTTCGTCGGGCGAATGGAGTAGTAGAGCAAAGTCGCAGCCATCTGACTGTCAAATTGAAAGACGAGAAAGTGTGGCTGCAAGCGAAGGAACGAGCATTCAATCGATTCCGGCAAGCAACGATGCTCCAAGAGCAGAACGAGCTAGATGAAATGGCGACCGTCCGTTTCATGTTCGCAGCCCCTTAACCGATGCTAGAAAGCTTGCGTGATCCGGGACTTCGGGAGGGATGAAATTGGCGGAAATGGATTTGGACAATGAGCGCTACAGCGGATTTGAACGATTTATGTTCTTCTTGACGCCGATTTTGTTCACGATCATATTGCTTGGCGTGTTTCTAATGCTCTTTAACGAGAATATGAGAAACAGAATGCTAGAAGCAGGTAATTCGATTCCTTACTTAGCAGATGTACTTCCAGATCCGAAAACGAAGGAAGAGCCAACTGATCAACAAGTGGCTGCTGAGACATCGACTGCAAAGATCGATGAGCTGCGCAAGCAGCTGAACGACAAGACGAGCGAACTTACTGCAGCGCAGGACAAAGCCGCACTTGCAGATGAGCAAATCAAGCAGCTGCAAAGTGAAATCGAACAGCTGACGAAAGCGAACGAAGAGAAGATGCTCGACGATGAGCAGTATCAAGCGAAGATTACAGAGTTGGCTAACATGTACGCACTTATGACGCCTAGTAAAGCCGCTCCGATTCTTCAAAGCATGTCCACAGATGAAGCTGTGTTAGTTCTTGAAGCGATGGCTGTGGATAAACAATCTAAAATACTCGAGAAGATGACTGCGCAGAAAGCAGCTGACATCTCGATCAGTCTGAAAGATGTAGTATCGGCGAAGGATCGTCAAATCGCTGCATTGCAAGGGCAGTTGGATCGCCAATCGGCATCGAGTACGACGACTACGCAAACGCAAAGCGTGCTGGATACTACACAGCTGCAGAAGACATTTGCAAGCATGACTGCCAAAAGTGCAGCTGATCTGCTGATCAAAATGGCGGACGTCAGCCCGAGCAAGGTGCTTCGTATTTTGAATGCAGTGGATGACAGTACACGTGCTAGCATTTTGCAGGAAATGTCGACGATTAATAACGGTGTTACGGCACAACTCGTATCGAAGCTTATGACAGGAAAATAATCGAATCGCTTGCTTTCTAGGGATGGAAGGAGGTGAAACAGATGGATATGGCAATTGCTTCTACACCAACCGTTCCAGCTGCGCAGACGCAGTCGAAGACGGCAGCAAATGGCACGGATTCGAGTGCGGCAGCAGCGGGCAGCAGCGGCCAGTTCGGCCAGAAGCTCGCAGGCAGTATGAAGGGGCAAGGCGGTACCAGTACGGCAGCAGCGAAGACGGAAGCATCGTCGACGACTGCTGCGGACCAAACAGCAGCAACGACGCAGGTGGCAACAGTTGAACAATTAACGGCAGAGCAGCTTGTTGCAGCAATCGGAGAGCTATTGCAGGGACTGCAAAATAATGCAGACGAGCAGCAATCCGATGATGCGAGTACTCAGGATTCGCAAAATATGTTAGATACGCTTCAGCAAATGCTGGATCAATTGAATGCGATGCTGACACTGCTAGGACAGGAGCCTGTACAGCCTTTGCCGCAAGTTCCTGGCTTCGAGGTTGAAGACATGAAAGTTGATGTGGCGCAAGCGCTTGTTCAGCTGCAACAGACGATTGAAAGTGGTCAACTAGGTTCAGCTAAGCTTGGCAACTCGCTCGAATGGCTTAACTCACAACTTACAGTGCTGCAGCAATCGGTACAGCAGTTGAAGACAGGACAGAATGAGCAGGCAGCACCTCAAGAGGATGAACAACTCTTGAACATTGCTCCTCACACTTCGAGTACAAGTGAACAACCAACCGCAACAACTACACAGACGACAGTCACTGTTAAAGCGGTGTCGCTGCTTGATCAGCTGAACCGTAATACGGTAAGCCCAAATCTTCTGCAAGTCATTGCTGGTCAGCAGCAAACGAGTGAGCATGCGGAGGAGCCTGTTGTAACTGCAGACGAAACGCCAATTGCGATCAACTTGCATGCACAGGCAGTCGAAGCAGCGCGAACGACCACGGTGGCTCGCACGGTACAAGTACCGCAGCAAGTACCAGTGGAACAATTCGCTGAGAAGATGGCAGATTTGATGGTCAACAAGTTCGAGGTGAAGACTGCGGCTGGTAATTCGGAAGCGAAGCTGACGCTGACTCCTGAGCATCTTGGACAAGTGGATGTACGTATCTCTGTTCAGAATGGTCAATTGACGGCATTATTCGTTACCGATTCGAGTGCGGCAAAGGACATGTTGGACAACCAGTTAGCACTTCTTCGTGCTAACCTTCAATCTCAAGGTCTAGACGTTGAAAAGTTGGAAGTATCGCAGCAGTCCGTCGACAGTCAGATGGCGCAGCAGCAAGACGGCGGATCCGGCAGACAACAGTCAGGTAACAGTAGTGGAACTAGCGATAACAGCGAATCGGAGCTATCTGCATTCGAGACGGAGCTAGCCGAACAGACCGTTATTCGAGGGCTTGGATTCGGACGCGGTATTAACGTAAGAGCTTAACAGTTATTGGATACAGCAAGGGATGGAGGTGAAAGAAGTGGCATCAACTGTCAGTACTAACTCAGTCTGGCCGAATTACAGCACATCGAATGTGCAGAAGGCAGCTGCGAAAGAGTCGACTTCAACGCTTGGTAAGGATGATTTCCTGCAATTGTTAGTAACACAATTGTCGAACCAGGATCCAAGTTCGCCGATGGATAATACGGAATTTATCGCTCAGATGGCACAGTTCACTTCGCTTGAGCAGATGATGAATATGTCGGACGAGATGAGTAAGCTTCGTCAAAGTCTCAGTGCAGCTTCTAATTTGATCGGTATGACCGTTGAATGGACTGGTCTGTCGGACGAAGGAGTGACAACAACTTACTCTGGCATGGTAGAAGCCGTCACCGTCAAGGATGGCGTACAGTATGCGAAAGTCGGCGATTACGCTGTTAATGTTGATGATTTAAACACGATTACTTACTCATCTTCATCGTCGACAGCATCTTCTGAGGAAGAGAACAGCAATGAATAATCGAGTGACAATCGGCTCGATGTATCCGTTGCCAGGACGACCGGCGGATGTTCGCACATCGTCTAGTGGCCCGTCTATCCTACGCACGTCGGAAAGCCAATTCGAGCAAGTACTGCAGCAGCAGCAATTACAGCTCATATTTAGTCAGCACGCAGTTCAACGCATACAACAGCGTGGAATCGAAATGCCGCCAGAGACAATGACGAAGCTGGCTAACGCAGTTGATCAAGCAGCTTCCAAAGGTGCTGTCGATTCGTTAATCGTTATGCCTGATGTTGCATTGATCGTGAACGTACCGAACCGAACGGTCGTGACCGCAATGGATCATACGCAATTATCGAATACCGTATTCACCCAAATAGACAGTGCTGTTATTCTTCATTAACAAGCAATGGGCTGGACCTGAGAAGGAAGCCTAGCAATCGCAGATCGACTGAAGCGATTGAAATTCCAATGAACCCGAAACGGGAGGTTGAATTCGTACATGCTTAGATCGATGTATTCCGGTGTATCCGGCATGCGTGCTTTTCAAACGAAACTCGACGTAATTGGCAACAATATCGCGAACGTGAATACGGTAGGTTTTAAGAGCGGCCGTGTTATGTTCAAAGATATTTTGAGCCAGAGCGTTTCTGGTGTGACATCACCAGAAGAGGGTGTACAAGGCGGTACCAACGCAAAGCAGGTTGGCCTTGGCGTAGCAATCTCGTCCATTGATACGGTACATACTGCAGGCAGCGCACAGACGACGAACGTAGCGACAGACTTAAGGATCGATGGCGACGGATTCTTCGCAGTTCGCGCTAACGACGAACAAGAGGTTCCATACCTGACGCGTGCAGGTAACTTCACCCTTGATTCGGCTCGTCAGCTCGTTACGTCTGATGGCTACTTCGTTCTAGCAGAAGGAGGCGAGCCTATCACTTTGGGTGAAGACGTAACATCGTTCTCTATCTCAGAGGATGGGACTATTATTTCGGTTAACGCAGACGGTACTTCAGAAGCGACCGACTTCAAAATCGGCGTGGTGAAAGTAACGAACCCTGGCGGTCTCGAGAAAGTTGGCAATAGCATGTATCGTGTAACGACTAACGCTAACTTGGAAGATATCGAAGTTGGTGCGGCGAACGATGCTGAAACGGGGACAGGCGCAATTATCTCAGGTCAATTGGAAATGTCAAACGTCGACCTGACGGGCGAGTTTACTGAGATGATCGTGGCACAACGCGGCTTCCAAGCGAACTCGCGCATCATCACGACATCCGATGAAATTCTGCAAGAAGTCGTCAATCTGAAACGATAAAGCAGTGGCCGGGGAGAGGTTCTAGAATCTCTCCCTGGGAGCAGCCAATGCTTACGAAGCAGCTTTGCCGCTTAGTGGGCTAGACCAATGAGGGTGAGCTGCACAGCCTGTAGGAGGGAACGTATGATTGGCTTAACGCGATTGAATGGAACGCGAATTACAATTAACGCTTTGTTGATTGAGACGATTGAAGAGATGCCTGACACGCTTATTACACTCACGACCGGTAAAAAATTACATGTGCTTGAAAAGTCTTCGGAAGTGATTTCGCTCGTTCAGCGCTATCTTCAGACGATTGGCGCCATTGCGGCGACGACCTATAAGAGCGAGCAAACGGAGGAAACCTCGTCATGAGAAAAATGGTACCGTGGTTAATCTCGATCCTGTTAGCCATCACGTTAATTGCGATCGTCGTAGTTGTTCTACTAAATACGATGTTCGACGACACAAGCAAGGAGGCCGAATCGACAGAGCCTGTGAAGGTAGAGGTCTTGTCAGCTGATGAGCGAGTGGAGGTCACTTCTGAATTGAAGGATATAAGACGCAATCTGCTCGACAATGATTACGTCCTCATTGTGAGCTTTGCGTTTCAGCTAGACAGTAAGAAATCGCAAGAAGATTTCGAGAAAGTGAAAGACATTCAAATCCGTCCGATCATTAACCGTGTAATTGCGGATATGACGGTCGATCAATTGAGTGGTTCTAAGGGTCAAGATATGCTCTCATCGAAGCTTCTAAATTTGATCAACCAAGAGCTTCCCGAAGATGAGAAGCTGGTGAAAGTCGACATTACGAACTTCGTCATGTCCCAGATCTAGTCGATAGACCGGTATTCCTGTAAGGGGGGTGAGAGATTTGGTTGATGTGTTGTCACAGAATGAGATTGACGCGCTGCTAGCTGCTCTATCATCCGGCGAGATGGATGCAGAGGAGTTAAAGAAAGAGGATACGCAGAAAAAGGTACGTTCCTATGACTTTAAGCGTGCAACTCGATTCTCTAAAGATCACATCCGCAGCTTAACGCGTATACATGAGAACTTCGCGCGGTATTTGACAACCTATTTCTCCGCGCAGCTTCGAACCTTTGTACAAATTAGCGTCGTTGACGTAGAACAGCTGCCATACGACGAATTCATTCGCTCGATTCCAAAGATGACGATTCTGAACATTTTTGAAGCAGAGCCGCTTGAAGGCCGAATGGTGCTTGAAGTGCATCCAAACGTCGCTTACGCGATGCTAGATCGTCTCTTAGGCGGACAAGGCACTGCGCCATCCAAGATGAATGCGTTGACTGAGATTGAAATGACAATCATGGAACGTATATTCAGCCGTGCTTTTGAAAGTCTACAAGAAGCGTGGAAGACAATTATAGATTTGCAACCAAGATTGGAAGCACTTGAGACGAACCCGCAGTTCATGCAAATCGTTTCACCAAACGAGACGATTGCACTCATCTCGCTTAGTACAAAGATTGGTGACACGACAGGGATGATTAACCTTTGTATCCCTCACGTCGTCATTGAACCGATCATGCCGAAGCTATCTGTTCACCACTGGTTCGTATCGCAGAAGAAGTCGCGTTCGCCAGAAGAAGTGGAGATGCTCGAGCAGCGTGTGAATCGTGCTCAGCTGCCAATTGCAGTAGAGTTAGGTGAATCGACCATCAGCATCTTTGAGTTCCTAAACTTGTCGCAGGGCGATGTTATAGCGCTCAATAAACCTGTTGGCGAAGGACTGAGTGTTAAGGTTGGAAACAAAATCAAGTTCATCGGCAGTCCCGGCTCGGTCAAAGATCGAATCGCGGTACAGGTTGACGAAATTGTCAGCGAAGGAGTAGAGGAAGAACATGACTAGTAAAGATTATTTGAGTCAAGAAGAAATTGACGCTTTGCTGAGGCAGTCATCCAGTGATCCTGAGCCGGTGACGACAGATGCTGCAGAAGAAAGCATAACGAGTTTCCTCGATACGATTGAACAAGATGCGCTTGGCGAGATCGGCAACATCACGTTTGGCAGCGCAGCAACGGCATTATCGACTCTTCTTGGCAAGAAAGTAGATATCACGACGCCTCAAGTAACGCTTGTGAAACGTTCGGAGCTCAAAGAAGTATTTCCGAAGCCGCATGTTGCGGTATCGGTTGAATATGTGGATGGTTTTCAAGGTATTAACTCCCTAGTAATTAGAACGCATGATGCGCAAGTGATTGCGGATCTAATGCTTGGCGGAGAGGGAGACGTTCCGCCAGGAGAACTGAATGAAATTCATATCAGTGCCGTTCAAGAAGCAATGAACCAAATGATGGGTTCGTCGGCGACTTCGATGTCGACAATCTTCAACCGTTTCGTCAACATTTCGCCACCGGGAATTAACATTCTTGATGTCGACAATGGCGATGGCGTCAATTCGCTGCCACAAGATGACTACTTCATTAACGTGTCCTTCCGTCTAATGATTGGTGATTTGATCGATTCTACGATCATGCAGCTGCTTCCGGTATCGTTCGCGAAGCAAATGGTTCAAACGCTCATGGGTGGCATGGATGAGGCTCCAGCCCCTGTAGCAGCAGCGTCGGCACCGGCTCCTGTACAAGCAGTTGCAGCCCCTGCAGCAGCTTCTGTACCAGCACCACAGCCGCCTGCAGCAATGCCTCCTGCAGCACCGCCAGCCGCTTATGCACAACCGCAGCAGCAGGCTTACGCGATGCCGCCGCAAGGCCCGAATACATATGGTCAACATCCAAATCGCAATGTGAATGTTCAGCCCGTTCAGTTCGCGAATTTCCAAGGCGCTCCATATGTGCAAGCAGACGACACAAATCTTAATTTGCTTCTCGACATTCCACTGAAAGTAACGGTAGAATTGGGGAGAACCCAAAAGCAGATTAAAGATATTCTAGAGTTGTCGCAAGGATCGATTATCGAGCTGGACAAGCTTGCTGGTGAGCCGGTGGATATCCTCGTGAATAACAAACTGATCGCGAAGGGCGAGGTCGTCGTCATTGACGAAAACTTTGGTGTCCGGGTAACGGATATCGTTAGTCAATGGGACCGCATGCAAAAAATTCAATAACATCCTAGGGGGAAATGTGAACGATGGCTAACCGAATTCTAATCGTAGACGACGCAGCATTTATGCGTATGATGATCCGTGATATTTTGACGAAAAATGGGTACGACGTTGTAGGGGAAGCACCGGACGGCTCAGTTGCTGTCGAAAAGTTCAAAGAACTGAAGCCTGACCTGACAACGATGGATATTACGATGCCTGAGATGGACGGTATCGCTGCACTGAAAGAAATCAAGAAGCTTGATCCGAATGCGAAAGTCATCATGTGTTCTGCAATGGGTCAACAAGCGATGGTTATCGACGCTATCCAAGCAGGTGCTAAAGACTTTATCGTAAAGCCTTTCCAAGCAGATCGCGTAATTGAAGCTATCAAGAAAACGCTAGGTTAGGACTTTCGTATTATGACTAAAAGCCAGCTTCGTGTCGCGGCGCTCGCGACAGCCATTCTCCCGCTTCTCGCAGGGAAGGCTGCCGCGGCGTCCGAAGGACTGGAGACGACGGATACTGCTCCTACTTTTGATGGCAATATGACCGGAACTCTCATAACAGTCATGATCGTATTAGCCGTCATTATCTTTTTGATCGTTTTCCTAATCAAAATGCTAGCTCGGCGTAATCGAGGCTGGGGAGCGAATCGAGCGCTTCGTACACTTGGAGGTGTGCCGCTCGGGCAGCATAAATCGCTTCAGGTTGTCGAATTGGCTGGCAAAGTGTATGTAGTCGGTGTTGGGGAAGATGTCACACTGATCGATAAGGTGGACGATGCTGAGCAAGCTTCGCATATTATCAGCCTTATGGAACAGAGCAACGCGGTCAACTGGAATCCAGCAGCATTGTCGGATTTGATCGGCAAGCTGAAGAAGAACAAGCACGCAGGTGACAGCACAGCAGCCGACAGTTCGTCCGAGGGGCCGGATTTTGAGCGAATGCTCCGCCGCAAGCTAGACGAACAATCGCAGCGCAAGCAGCAAGTTGAAACACTGCTGCGTACACCAAATCAAAGCGATCGGTTGATGGACGAATGAAAACAAAATGGATTATTGCAGTCGCCCTTGTGCAATTGGTGATGCTGGGAATGTTCCATTCTCACGCTTATGCCGAACCGCTGCCGAACGTCAACATTTCGATCGGGGATGAAACAGAAGGATCGGGCTCCAGTGCGATATCGATACTGCTGATGTTAACCGTTCTCAGTATCGCTCCAGCGATTCTGATGCTGATGACAAGCTTCACACGAATTGTCATTGTACTCGGCTTCGTCCGTACATCACTCGGCACGCAGCAGATGCCGCCCAATCAGGTGTTAATCGGTCTTGCGATGTTCCTTACCTTCTTCATCATGTCGCCTACGTTGTCACAAGTGAACCAAGTAGCGCTTCAGCCTTACTTGAAAGGTGAGATCACGCAAACGCAAGCGTTCGAGAAAGCGGCTGAACCAATGAAGAAGTTTATGTTCTCGCAGACAAGAGAGAAAGATTTGCTCTTGTTCATCAAGTACACGAAAACAGAGAAGCCAAGCAGCTATGAAGATATTCCGATCACGGTTCTCGTTCCAGCGTATGCGATTAGCGAGCTCAAGACAGCCTTTCAAATGGGCTTCATGCTATTCATACCGTTTCTCATAATAGACATGGTCGTATCTAGTACGCTAATGGCAATGGGGATGATGATGCTTCCGCCGGTCATGATCTCGTTACCATTCAAAATATTGCTGTTCATCCTGGTGGATGGTTGGTACTTGGTCGTCAAGTCACTGCTGATGAGCTTTAATATGAGCTAGCGGAGGGAACGAACAGCAATGAGTGCGGATTTTATTATCGGGCTAGCAAGTGAGGCCGTGTTTACGATTCTTAAAGCGAGTGCGCCGATGCTTGTTATTGGTCTTACGGTAGGCTTGATCGTAAGTATTTTTCAAGCGACTACACAGATCCAGGAGCAAACGCTCGCATTCGTACCAAAGATCGTAGCCGTGTTTGCTTCCATTATCATTTTTGGCCCATGGATTATGAATACGTTGGTAGACTTCACATTTAACATCTTGAACAACTTGTATAAATACATCGGATAGGCTGGTTAAAAGGATGGAGCTGATCGCACAGGGGTTCCCTATTTTTTTGCTAATATTTTGTCGAATGACAGCGTTTTTCGTCGTAGCTCCCATATTTTCCATGAAGATGGTACCTACTACGTTTAAAATCGGCATCGGTTTCTTCCTATCACTTATCGTATTTCTAACATACGGGGTGAAACAGAATGTCGATCTGGACGCTGCGTATGCCTTACTCGTCATTCGTGAAGTATTAGTCGGTCTGCTTATCGGATTTGTCGTCTATCTGTTCTTCACGGTCGTTCAAACAGCAGGCTCGTTAATGGATATATCCATGGGCTTCGCGATGTCCAATGTCATCGATCCGATGACAGGTGCTTCTTCGCCTATACTTGGCAACTTGAAGCATTTGGTGCTGATTATGGTGTTCCTATCACTCAACGGACATCATTACTTGATTACCGCACTCATGGATAGCTATCAGTGGCTGCCGCTGGATAATGACTTATTCACACACATGTATGATGGCAAAGTTTCGAATTTCATTGTTACAACTTTCTCTGAGACGTTCATGCTGTCGTTTCAAATTGCATCCCCCATTCTTGTCGCGATGTTTCTGACGGATGTCGGTCTTGGGTTTCTTGCTAAGACGGCGCCACAGTACAACGTCTTCGTAATAGGGATGCCGCTCAAAGTATTGCTCGGTCTATTTTTATTAGCACTAATCGTGCCGTCGTTCTCGAATATGTTTGACCAATTGTTCTCGACGATGTTCGAACGGCTCCATCAGTTATTAACGATGCTGCAGCGACCGAATGCAGGCTAGGTGCCGCCCTCTAGGCGGCAGCTGGTACCGACAAGGAGGTGACTGCAAGTTGGACGAAAGAGCCCGATATCGCTTAAAGCTAGATCTGCAATTGTTCAGTCAAGAGAAGACCGAGAAAGCGACGCCCAAGAAGGTTGGAGAAGCTCGCAATAAAGGCCAAGTTGCCAAGTCACACGAATTGCCGGGCGCGTTAATTTTATTGTTCGTTTTTATGAGCTTCGCCATGATCGGGCCATTCTATAAGGATAAACTCGTTGGGATGTTCGGCGACCTATTCGATAAATGGCTCACGATGGAAGCTACACCAGGCAATATTATGTCGTTGATGACGAGCTTGATGTATGAAATGCTCATCATGCTGTCACCAATCTTCATTATCGCGGTTCTAGTTGCGCTGCTCGCCAACTACGCACAGGTCGGAATCCTGTTCACAGGACATCCTTTAATGCCGAAGTTCAGTAAATTGAACCCGCTTCAAGGACTGAAGAGCATAATGTCGCTGCGTACAGTGATCGAATTTATAAAGGCAATGCTGAAGCTGCTTATAATCGGAATTGTCGTGTTCCAATCGCTAAAGAGCGAGTGGGGACGTATTCTACACCTTGATCAATTGCCGGTTACGGAGCTCGCCAGCTTCGTAGGTGGTGTCACCTTGATGCTTGGTATCAAAATCGGTGCCTTGCTCGTCGCTCTCGCGGTAGGCGATTATTTCTACAAGAAGTACGAGCACAACAAAAGCTTGCGCATGTCCAAACAAGACATTAAGGACGAATTCAAAAACACCGAGGGTAATCCGCTTATCAAAAGTCGAATTCGCGATCGTCAACGGAAGATGGCGCTTCAGCGCATGATGCAAGAAGTACCGAAAGCAGACGTCGTTATTACAAACCCAACTCACTTCGCTGTAGCGTTGAAATATGATGCTTCCAAAATGGAAGCACCAGTCGTTATTGCGAAAGGGATGGACTATGTAGCGCTCCGTATTCGGGAAACAGCCAAGGAGCACGGCGTCATTACGATGGAAAACAAGCCGCTCGCCAGAGCGCTGTACGACCGTTCGGAAATCGGCGACTCGATTCCTTCGGATTTGTTCCAAGCGGTGGCGGAAGTGCTGGCATATGTATATAAGTTGAAAGGCCGAGTGAAATCTTCTTGAAACGGGGGAACGCGTCATGAAACCTAGGGACCTGGTCATCTTGATCGGCATCATCGGCATTGTGCTCATGATGGTTATTCCCGTCCCAACTGTCCTAATGGACGTGCTTCTCATCATTAACATTTCAGCAGCACTTATGATATTGCTTCTTTCAATGAACACGAAGGATGCATTGCAGTTCTCTATCTTCCCATCCGTTCTACTTATTACAACCTTGTTCCGGTTATCACTTAACGTTTCGACAACTCGCAATATTCTAAGTAAGCATGAAGCAGGTAAGGTTGTCGAAACGTTTGGTAACTGGGTAGCAGGCGGGGAGATCGCTATTGGTTTTATCGTTTTCCTCATTCTCGTAGTCGTTCAATTCATCGTTATTACAAAAGGTTCTGAACGCGTTGCAGAGGTTGCAGCACGATTCACCTTGGACGCAATGCCAGGTAAGCAGATGAGTATCGACGCCGACCTGAACGCGGGGATGATTAACGAACAGCAAGCAAGAGAACGCCGTACCAAAATTGAAAGGGAAGCAGATTTCTACGGCGCGATGGACGGTGCGAGTAAATTCGTTAAGGGCGATGCAATCGCAGCGATCGTCATCTTGTTCATTAACTTGATTGGCGGTTTCCTTGTTGGTATGGCTATTCATGGAATGCCATTTAACGAGGCGCTGCATACGTACTCGATCTTGACGATAGGTGACGGTCTCGTCAGCCAGATCCCGGCATTATTGATCTCGACGGCTTCCGGTATGATCGTGACGCGCGCTTCCTCGGATGGCAATCTTGCAGAGGATCTTACCTCGCAGATGCTCAAATATCCGAAATTGCTCTATATCGTAGCAGGTACGGTTGCCCTACTTGGATTATTTACCCCGATTGGGCCATTTGCGACGCTGCCAATTGCTGCCACTCTCGTCTATAGCGCTTGGCGCTTGCAGAAGAATATGAACAAACAGCAGATCGAAGAAGAGATGCTGGTAGAAGAACAGCAAATCGAAGAAGTTCGCAGTCCAGAAAGCGTTATCAGCTTGCTGCAAGTTGACCCGATTGAATTCGAGTTCGGTTACGGCCTCATCCCACTCGCGGATGCGCATCAGGGGGGCGACCTGCTCGATCGGATCATCATGATAAGGCGGCAGTGTGCACTTGAGCTTGGCCTCGTCGTACCGGTGATTCGAATTCGCGATAACATTCAGCTGAAGCCGAACGAATATGTGATCAAAATTAAAGGCAATTTGGTTGCTCGCGGAGACTTGCTCTTGAATCATTACTTGGCAATGAGCCCAGGCTTCGATGATGAGTCGGTTATCGGCATCGAGACAACGGAGCCTGCATTTGGACTTCCAGCACTTTGGATTGATGAGACAATGAAGGAGCGGGCTGAATTGTCCGGTTACACGGTCGTCGATCCGCCATCTGTCGTCGCTACACATTTGACGGAAGTTATTAAGCGCCATGCGCATGAATTGATCGGTCGTCAAGAAACGAAAGCGCTCGTCGAGAACGTGAAGGAGAACTACCCAGCACTGGTCGACGAATTGATTCCAAATGTGTTGACAATAGGGGATGTTCAGAAAGTATTGTCGAAGCTGCTGCGAGAGAAAATCTCGATTCGTGATCTCGTCACTATTTTCGAGACATTGGCCGACCAAGGTCACTTTACGAAGGATACCGATGTACTGACCGAATATGTAAGACAGTCGCTATCGCGGCAAATTACGCAGCAGTTTTCGCCTGCTGGCGAAATGCTTCGCGTCATTACGGTTGGTCCGGCGCTTGAGAAGAAAATTGCAGAATCGGTACAGCAATCGGATCAAGGTAGTTATCTGTCGATCGACCCTGTATCTACTCAGCAAATCTATCAGCGTCTAACAGATCAAGTAACGAAGCAAATTCAATCAGGCAATCAGCCGGTGGTCCTCGCTTCGCCTACGATTCGAATGTATTTGCGCAAGCTTGTTGAACGAACCATGCAGGATATTCCGGTATTGTCGTACAGTGAGCTTGAGCCGAATATTGAAATACAAAGCGTTGGGGTGGTGAATCTGTGAGAGTGAAGCGTTATGTAGTTAATACGGTGTCTGAGGCGCTTCCACTCATTCGCAGTGAGCTAGGCAGCGACGCTGTTATCCTTAGCACAAAAGATGTGAAGATCGGCGGGTTCATGGGAATGTTCCGCAAGCGCAGAACAGAGGTCGTAGCTGCTGTTGAAGCAGAAACGTCTAAACCAAACAAACCGCGTCCAGCCCAACAGCCACTGCTCCATGTGAATAAGCCGCAGCGGCCGGCTGCTTCTGCAGCTGCAGCCTACGGAGCGTCTTCCGAAACAGGCAGCATGCGTGCTGCAGCAACAGCTGTACTTGATCCTCTAGAAGCTAGTCAGGCTGCCGAACGGGCGGCCTTCGTGCTTCAAGCAGTAGCCGCTTCAGACAATGAGCCGGTATTTAACGCCGCTCCAGTTGTAAGTCAACCAGCCGCTCCTGCTGCTACTGCGGTGACTGCTTCCGTTCAACGTTCAGAATCCGAGCTGGAGAACAAGCTGACCAATGAGATTCGTGATATGAAAGAATGGATTATGAAGCTGTCGAAGCAGAAGGCAATCGATACACAACCTGAGGCTTTGCGGCTGCTCTGCGAACGGCTTAAAGAGCAAGAAGTTGCAGAAGAGTGGATCGACAAGCTGCGTGATGAGTTGAATGAACTGCCTGAAGCGCAAGAAGGCTGGCTTGATGTGGAAGTAGTCTGGCAGCGAGCTGCTGAAATATTAACACATTGGCTGAAATCTTACGAACACCCTGGCATTAGCAGTACAGAGCGCAATGTTTACTTCGTCGGTCCGACTGGCGTCGGCAAGACAACAACGATCGCTAAGCTGGCGGCCGAGCAGACGCTCAAGGCAGGCAAGAAGGTTGGATTCATTACCTCGGATACATACCGGATTGCGGCTGTTGATCAACTGCGAACGTATGCCAACATTTTGAACGTTCCAATGGAGGTCGTATTCTCACCCAATGAAGTGCCGAGAGCATTCAGCCAATTGGAGGATAAAGATCTTATACTGATGGATACCGCAGGGCGCAATTATCGAAGCGAACTGCATGTATCTGAAGTAAACAGTATGTTGAACAATCAACAGCCAGGCACCGTATTTCTTGTAATGAGCCTTACGGGGCGGACAAGTGATATGCGAATCATTGCAGAGCGTTTCATCCCTTATGGTATCCGTCAAGTAATCTTCACGAAGCTCGATGAAACAGCAGTGTACGGCACAATTATGAATCTCATTCTTGAATATGAGCTTCAGACAGCGTATGTAACTAGCGGTCAGACGGTACCAGACGATATCTCGCATTTCAGTGCGGATGACTACGTCGCAATGCTTCTGGGGGTTCCGGCACATGTATGATCAAGCAGAGGCGCTGCGGAATTGGGTCCGAAGCAATGAGAACGTCCAGGCAGGACGCGGGACGCGTATCATTACCGTGACAAGCGGTAAAGGCGGAGTCGGCAAGTCGAACTTTAGCTTGAACTTCGCATTAACTCTGCAGCAATATGGCAAAAGCGTTCTTGTCTTCGATGCCGACATTGGCATGGCAAATCTTGATGTGCTAATGGGACATTCGGCTACCTATTCGATTTACCATCTGCTGAAGCAGGATAAGACGATTTGGGACATTATTCAGCTTGGCCCCCAAGGCTTGCATTTTGTCGCTGGGGGCTCTGGCATGAATGAACTGCTCTCTTTGTCTGATGCCCAGTTGAACAAGTTTATCGATCAGCTCGATAAACTGCAGGGACGCTACGATTACTTAATATTTGACACCGGCGCTGGCTTATCAAAGGAAACTGCAAGCTTCATTGCTGCCGCCCATGAGACGATCGTCGTAACGACACCTGAGCCAACCGCGATTACGGATGCATACGCTTTGATGAAGATGGTTCGATCATTTGGACATACGCCATCTTTCCGGTTAGTCGTGAATCGAGCGTTAGATAATCGCGAAGGTCTGCAAACAGCAGAAAAAATCGCAATGGCAGCTCGTAAGTTTATGGGAATCGAAGTTCCTCTGCTCGGTATTATCGCTGATGATTCGAGCGTAAGCCGAGCAGTCCGAGAACAGCGGCCATTTTCACTCGCTTATCCTACAAGTGATGCCTCAAGAGGGATTCAGTCGATTACGCGTGCTTACCTCGATATGCCGGCTTTAAGTCAATCGACTAACGGCGGTGTCAAAGGATTTCTACATAAGATGATCAGGCTGATGAAATAGTCCTTTGTATAACGGAGGTGTGAGATGTCACTTTATCGCGTACTTGTCGTAGATGACTCTGCTTTTATGAGAAAAATTGTATCGGACCTCATTACGAGGGATGATCAATTCGAAGTCGTAGCTACTGCTGGCAATGGGCTTACAGCAATCGATATGGTAGCGAAGCATAAGCCAGACGCGGTTACGATGGATTTGGAAATGCCAGAAATGAACGGGTTAGAAGCGCTTCAAATCATTATGAACGAGCGGCCTGTGCCTGTCATAATGCTCTCGGGGATTAGCGAAGAGAATACGCGTGATACGATTAAAGCGCTGCATAATGGTGCTTTCGATTTTATTCGTAAACCTGCAATCGATGGCTCGGTTGACATTAACCAGGTTGGTGAGCAGTTGCTGGACAAGCTGCGCATCGCGGTTCTTGTAAGCCGAGCACAATCGAAGACGAAGCCCGAGAAGCAAATAGCTGTTCCTAAGCTTGCCGACCGAAAGCGTTCGGAAGGCACACCAGACAAACAACCAGAGCCAACAGCAGCTGCTGGTGAAAGCAAGCGACAGTCTAAACAGACGAAGAAGCAGCCGACGACACCGAAGAGCACTTCTATTGAAAAAACTGCTTCTCAGAAACCGGTTGCTGCTGATTCTATGAAGAGCACGACTGTTCCATCTGTACAATCTTCTTCCGTTGAGTACGTAGAAGCGGTCAAATTGACAGCTCCGAGTGATCGGAACCCGCTGCTGCCTACCAAAGGAGATAAACGCAAAGGCACTCCTGTCTTTGATAGTATCGTCCTAATTGGAACCTCTACAGGTGGACCGAGAGCGCTTCATGAAGTGATCTGCACGCTGCCGGCTGATATTAACGCTCCAGTGCTGGTTGTGCAGCATATGCCACCTAACTTTACTCGATCGCTTGCCCAGCGTTTGGATGCATTCAGTGCTGTGAAAGTGACAGAGGCGGTGCAAGGAGAGCGCGTGGTAAGCGGTACAGTATATATCGCACCTGGCGGATTCCACATGGAACTTGCAAAAGATCGCAGCGGCTATTACATCAAGCTTACGGAAGATGAGCTGCGCAGCGGACACCGACCGTCTGTGGACGTGTTATTTGAATCGGCGGCTTCCTGCAATGAGCTTCGGCGCCATGCTGTATTGATGACGGGCATGGGCAGTGATGGAGCGAAAGGCATGAAGTTGCTGCGCGACAGTGGGGCACTGACAACGATTGCTGAAGCAGAAGAAACCTGCGTCGTATACGGAATGCCACGGGCAGCCGTAGAAATGGGAGCGGCAACGGACATCGTTCCACTGCCCCGTATTTCAAGTGCTTTAGTTCAGGCAGTTGCAAGGCGTTCGACCGAGTAACAGAAGTAACAATACGTTAGAGAAGTAATCAACGGAGGTGCTCGAGCATGGACATGAACGCATATTTGTCAATGTTTATCGACGAATCGAATGACCACCTGCAAGCGCTCAACGAAAATCTGCTTAAACTGGAAGGCGACCCGAACGATATTAGTATCGTTCAAGTCATTTTCCGTTCGGCGCACACCCTTAAGGGGATGTCCGCGACAATGGGGTTTGAAGATCTGGCTTCACTGACGCATGAGATGGAGAACGTTCTTGATCTTGTTAGGAATAGCAAGCTATCGATGGACAGCTTCATCTTCGATACGCTGTTTAAAGGGTTGGATGCCCTGGAAGCGATGGTGCAGGACGTTGTCGAAGGCGGTACAGGCAAGGCGGATGTCAGTGCAATTAATGCTGCGCTGCAATCCATCGTCAAAGGTGACTATAAAAATAAGTCTGCTGGTGAAGCAGCGAGTGCGGCAAGCGGTACGGCTGATGCCGTAACAGGCAATTCAGGCGGCGGTTTGCTGGATATCTTCCAACACTCGGTGCTGAAGCAATCGATCGAGGCTGGAAATCAGGTTTATTACATACAAGTTACGCTGCGCGAAAGCTGTGTTCTGAAAGCAGCACGCGCTTATATGGTATTCGACATACTTGAGAATAACGGCGAAGTTATCAAGTCCGAGCCTTCGGTACAAGATTTGGAGCAGGAGAAATTCGACCGTTCCTTCGTCGTATTTATGATTTCGGCTACGCAAGCCGAGGTGTTGAAATCGCAAATCGAAGGCGTTTCCGAGATCGAACTTGCAGATGTTGTTCTGCTTGATGCAGAATCGCTTCAATTATATGCGCCAACTGCAGAAGCACGCGTCCAGCCTGCTGCTCCATCGCCAAGCGCTCCAGCTAGCCGAGAGGTGGCGAAGAAGGAGACGACGGAAGCGAAAGCACAAGCTTCGGCTGGTGCAGTTGCGGTAAACCGGACGATCCGGGTCGATATCGATCGTCTCGATTCGCTGATGAATCTATTCTCAGAGCTGCTGATTGACCGAGTAAGGCTCGAGCAGTTGTCGAGTGAAATTAAGCGCAGCGATCTTATTGAAACAGTGGAGCATATGGCGCGTGTAAGCACGGACCTGCAGGATCTCGTACTGAAGCTCCGGATGGTTCCAGTAGAATCGGTATTCAACCGTTTTCCGCGGATGGTTCGCGACATTGCGAAGCAGCTCGATAAGAAAATTGACCTAATCGTTACCGGCGCGGAGACTGAGCTCGATCGCACGGTTATAGAAGAAATCGGCGATCCGCTCGTTCACTTGCTCCGCAACTCACTTGATCATGGCGTCGAGACGCCTGCTGATCGAATTGCGGCAGGCAAGTCGGAGACCGGTACGGTTCACCTGCGTGCTTATCACAGCGGCAATCATGTGTTTATCGAGGTTGAAGATGACGGTAACGGTATCGACGGTGCGAAAGTTAGCCGTATCGCTGTGAAGAACGGCGTATTGACCGAAGAGGAAGCAAAGCGTCTGACAGAAGAACAGATGCAGATGCTGATCTTCGCCGCTGGTTTCAGTACAGCTGATAAGATTTCAGACATTTCGGGACGTGGTGTTGGTCTTGACGTCGTGAAGTCCAAAATCACCTCGCTTGGCGGCCATGTTACGATTCGTTCGAAGCAAGGCCAAGGAACCGTATTCTCGATTCAGCTGCCACTGACGTTGTCGATTATTTCCGCGATGCTGATCAAGATGGGTGACGAGAAGTATGCAATTCCTCTGTCCTCCATTGTCGAGACGGGTATCGTACAGCGGGATCAGATTGCAACGATTCACGGTAACCAAATGATTGAGTTCCGCGGCAGCGTTATCCCAGTCGTCTCGCTAGGTCGTGTATTGAATGTACCGGGCTATCGCGAAGAGGACGAAACAGAGAACGAGATCGTTGTTATTCGTAAAGGTGATAAGCTGGCTGCACTCATCGTAGATTCCTTCATCGGCCAGAGCGAAATCGTCTTGAAATCACTTGGCAAATATTTACCTAGCATTAAGTCCATCTCGGGCGCAACGATACTCGGCGATGGACAAGTTGCCCTCATCATAGATCCGAATGCTTTCATTAAATAAGGGAGGGATTACGAATGGCAGAAGAATTGAAAGTTATCGTTTTCGCACTTGGACAAGAAGAATACGGTATTGAAGTAGACAAAGTACGTACGATTGAACGAATTCAACCGATTACACGCGTTCCGAAGGCGCCATCTTTTATTAAAGGGGTAATTAATCTCCGCGGCGTCGTTATTCCTGTCATTGATTTGAGAGGGCGCTTCGGCCTGGAAGAGACGGTTACGACGGAAAACTCCCGTATTATTATCGTTGCTGCCAATGAGCTTGAAGTCGGCTTCATCGTAGACTCGGCAAATGACGTAATCGACATTGATGCGGAGTCGATCGACAGCCCACCGGAAGTTGTTGGCGGCATTAAAGCGAAGTATTTGCACGGCATCGCGAAGATTGGTGAAAAGCGCCTGCTTGTCATGCTGAATCTGTCCGAGGTGCTCAACCGCAAAGAAATTATGCAGCTTGAACAGCTTGAGGTTTAGTCGTGAATGATTTTAACGGACTAGGTCCATATAAGCTGGATGTACTGAAGGAAGTCGGAAATATCGGGGCGGGCAACGCGGCAACCGCGTTGTCCCGTCTTCTGGACAAGCCAGTCGACATGGCGGTGCCCAAAGTTTCACTTCTGCCTTTCGAGGAAATTGCCGAGATCGTAGGCGGTGCCGAGCAGACTGTCATTGCTGTATTCCTGCGTGTCGAGGGCGAAGCGCCGGGCAATATGTTTTTCATTATTGAAGAGCCGTCCGCTAAACGGATGATGCATCGACTGCTTTCGCTGGAAATCCGAGAGCAAGAAGGCTACTCCGAAATGGAGCTGTCCGCGCTATGTGAGATCGGGAACATTTTGGCAGGCTCCTATCTTTCTTCGCTTGCAGATTTTACTGGGCTTTCAATGATGCCAACCGTTCCATCCGCTGCACTTGATATGGCGGGAGCAATATTGTCTTACGGATTACTGCAATTCGGGGAAATGGGCGATTCTGCACTCCTTATTGAGACAGCATTCCTTGAGGGCAGAGATATGCTAGAGGGGCATTTCTTCCTCATTCCGGATCCTGGTTCATTCAATAAAATCTTCCTAGCGCTAGGGGTTACATCCGAATGATGGAGCAGCAAACAGTCAAGGTCGGCATGGCTGACCTGAACATTGCATTAAACGGCGCATTGATTCGGACGAGCGGTTTAGGATCGTGTGTAGGGGTTACACTCTATGACTCGGTTGCCGGAATAGCAGGTATGGCACACGTCATGCTTCCCTCCTCGGAAATCGCAAGAGAGTCGAATTTTAATGTTGCCAAATATGCGGACACTGCAATACCGGCGCTCATCCAAGCAATGGAGAATGCAGGAGCCTCGATCCCGCGGATGGTTGCCAAAATGGCAGGAGGCGCTCAAATGTTCGCCTTTGCGTCACAAAACGACTCGATGCGCATCGGTCCCCGCAACGTAGAATCGTGCAAGCTTGCGCTTGGGCAAGTATCGATTCCCATTCGGGCAGAGGATACAGGTGCGAATTTTGGTCGAACGATTGAAATTGATAGTGCAACAGGTAAGTTAACGATTCGAAGCGTCCAGTTTGGTATAAAGGAGATTTAATAATGATTGGAACGTGGCGGTGGAATGTCGGATTTGGTGCTGTAGGTGGCATGATGTCGCTATTGTTCTCGATGAGTGGGAACACGTTTGCTGTTAGCTGTGTGAGAGGGATTTACGCATTTGCAGTCTTCTTCTTATTGGCATTCTTATTCCGGGCTATTCTGCGAATAGTAGCAATGCCTCAGCCTTCCGTTCCTGCACTCCATCTGGATGAGCAGGACGGCGGCTATGAAGCTGGAAGCAAGTTTGAAGCCGTCATTCCAGACGAATCAGATCAGCTTCATGAGATGCTCAAATCAAGCCCTGACGGTCGACCAGCTGCACCGAATGCGGAAGCGGCACAAACGAACCAGTTTCAACCACTGAAGCCGCCTCAACTGGTATCGACCCAGAATAAGGATCCCGAGGAATTAGCCAAAGCAGTACGTCACCTGACAGGAGGGTGAGACGATGATTGAGCCGAAGACGCCTCATTTGTCTAACATCGAGAAATGGCGCAAATGGAAAACCGAAAAGGACATCGAAGCGAAGAAGCAACTCATTGAGCAGTATTTGCCTTTGGTTGATTATGTGAAAAGCCGAATGGCAATTGGATTACCGAAGACCGTATCCAAAGATGATCTATACAGCAATGGCGTAATGGGTCTCATCGATGCTATCGAGAAATTCGATTACGAGCGCGGATTACAATTCGAAACCTATGCGTCATGGCGTATTCGCGGCTCAATTATCGATGGGCTGCGGCAGGGCGACTGGGTTCCTCGATCCGTACGTGACAAGGCCAAACGGATCGAAGAAGCGTATCAGCTGTTGGAGCAAAAGTACTTGCGCTCTGTGTCGGACGCAGAGATTAGCTCATACTTGAATGTGTCCGAAAACGAATATAATGTGATGCTGCAAGAAATTGCAGTGACGACGATTTGTTCGCTGGAGGATCCGATTCGCGAGGAAGAGTCCGAAACCCGTCTCTCCTTACTTATTGACGAGAAAGCGAAAAATCCGGATTATAAGGTACATGAGTTTTATTTGAAAGAGTCCCTGATGAAGGGAATCGAGCGACTGACACCGAAAGAGCGCACAGTTGTTTCCTTATTCTACTACGAAGAATTGTCTCTTAGCGAAATCGCAGAAGTGATGTCTTTGTCACCATCAAGAATTTCACAACTTCACTCCAAGGCAATTTTGCGACTACGCGGAGCTTTAGGTAAAAATAAAGATCAGTTGCTCCAAAATACGTAAAATGAGGAGGAGTCGCCTTGAGCGAGGCAGGTCAATTGGAACAACATATTCGCATTCAGATTTCTGCGGATAAGCTTTCTGCATTCATACAATTTAATCGAGCGGATGATTCGTTCACTTGTTCGCCTGAAGCGCTGGAACAATATGTTAAAGATAATGGTGTCATTTATGGATTGCATTATGATGTCATACATAAAATTGCTAAAGATCCAAAAGCCTACTATTATAATCAGACATTAATCGCTGCAGGCGATCCGCCTCTGCAAGGTGAGAATGGCTCAATAAAGCTGGCGTATCGTCTTGATGATGATTCGCTTCACCGTCCGATCGAGAATGCTGATGGCAAGGTTGACCTCAAAGAGGTCAACCGGATCAATAACGTACAACGAGGCCAGTTAATTGCAGAGCGTATTGCTGCAACCCAAGGCAAGGAAGGCAAGAGTGTAACGGGTATTGTTCTTCCAGGTAAGAACGGGAAGGATGCACGGTTTAAGGTCGGCAAGAACGTTGTTCTTAACAGCGACCAGACAGCGATGTATTCAGCTATTGATGGGCTGATGACGAAGACGGATAATGATAAAATCAACGTCTTCCCTGTCTACGAAGTTAACGGTGACGTCGACTATCGTACTGGCAATATCGATTTTGTTGGAACCGTTGTTATTCGCGGCAACGTACTGACAGGCTTCCGTGTTAAGGCTGCAGGCGATATTCGTGTCATTGGCGGGGTTGAAGGTGCGGAACTCGAGTCTGATGGCTCCATCGAGATTACTGGCGGCGTTATGGCTGGTGACAAAGGGTATCTGAAGGCGAATCGCAACATTAAGCTGTCATTTGTTCAAGATGGCAGACTGCATGCAGGCGAGAACATTATTGTTAGCCAAAGCATTATGCATTCGCAGCTGAAGGCAGGCAAGTCTGTCGTTTGCTCGGGCGCCAAAGGACTTATTGTTGGCGGTTGTGTGCAGGCAGGCGAACGCGTTGCCGCTCGGACAATCGGCAATACAATGTCGACTGCAACCGTCATTGAGGTAGGGGTGCTGCCGGATCTGCGTACAGAGCTTCAAGAGCTTCGTACTTCCATACGTCAATTGGTTGATGGGCTCGACAAGACAGAGAAGGCGCTTGGACTGCTCGATCAGCTTGCATCGGTAGGTCAGCTGTCGGACGACAAGCTCGCATTGCGCGTAAAGCTTGGAGCTACGAAGCGCCAAACGAATGAACAGATCGATACGAAGCGCGAACGTATTCTCGAGATCGAGAAAGCATTAGAAGATACCGACTTGGCTCGTGTAGATGTTGCGAACGTTTGTTATGGCGGATCTAAGATCGTTATTGGTCGGTATACCCGTTTTGTAAAAGATGCCACGAAGCGCTGCTCCTTCCGTTTACAGGATGGCGAAGTGACGATGATCTCGTCATAGTCGGGGGGCTCGGCCTGATGGAAGACGAAGGGAGGGCTTGACTTGTCTTATCGTTCAATCGATTTTCAAGTATCAATGTCCAACATACCCGACAAAAGCATTACGCACAGCCAGTCAATGCATAAGCCAGTTACGGATCAGGCTTTAGCGGCTGACAGCTTTACGAAGCAGACAGATCAGGCTAGAACTCGTAATGCTCCGCTGGAGAAGTCGGATAAAGCTTCAATACGAAGCGGAGAAGAGCGGAAGCAGCAAGGTAATTCCAAGCAACGAGGTAAACGTAAATCCGATGGGCAGGATGCAGGAGAGCACAATCCCAAACCATCGGATTTGCATCCGTATAAAGGTAAGCAATTCGATGTATCACTTTAACTTCAAGTAGATTCAGACATACTATTAGCAGGTTGCCTTAGCCCTTTGCTACGGCAATAAGCAGGTGAGAAAACAATTATGCAGCTGTGGGGATATGTGGCGCTATTAGGCGCCTTTATACTCGTTATGTCATGGATGCTTCCTCGTCGAAAAAACGAGCCTCAGCACCCATCTCAAACGACAACCAACATGGAAATTGCACTTGAGCAATTTATGGAAAATATGGAGTCGGACAACAAAGAGCTTGTTGACCTTGTGAAACGAGCGCAAACCGATAATGCCGAGCAGCTTGCTATACGTGAGCGGAGAATTATCGATCTGGAACACCGATGTGCGGATCTTGAATCACGTTTGGAAAAAGTGATCACGCAGCCACCAGTAGCTGTATACGCGGATATTGGGACTGTTCATACACCAAATGCAGACGTACAAATCGCGCAAGCAGCTGAAGTGCAGCCAGAGCCTCGTATTACAATTCGTACTCGTTACACGGAGCTATTTGAGCTGTACGATAGTGGCAAATCGATTGAAGCAGTAGCCCGCAAGCTGGGTATGAATAAAGGCGAAGTGCAGCTCATCATTCAGCTGGCTAAGCAGGAGGAGGGCGCACTTGTTTAAAGATCGTCGCTTTCTATCTGGACTTGGAGCGGGAATTGTAGCAGGTGCACTTCTTCTTCAACTTATGACGATGGGTCAGCAGTCGGCTTCGCTGCCTGATTCTGAACAATCTGATCAGCCGATGTATTCCGAGCAAGAAGTTCAAGAGATGATTGAGAAGGCCAAAGCAGATGCGAAGGCAGAAGCTGACACAAATGCTGCAGCTGGCGAACAAGCAAGCACCGAAGGCGAGCAGGTGAAGACGCCAGAGGCACCAGAAGCGCCGAAACAGCCAGAGGATGCGAAGGCAGCTGTACAGCCAGAGCAGCCTTCTAGCCCAGTCGCTGATGCTGCTGCAGAGGAAGAGGCCCAGTCGACAACGGTTGAAAAACAGGTTGTTATCCGTATTCAACCTGGAGCCAATTTAACATCAACTGCGAAGATTCTATCGGATAATGGTCTAATCACGAGTCAAAGCAAGTTTATCTCGAAGATGAAGAGCGATAAAAAGCTGGTCCGCGCCGGCTATTTCGCGTTTAAGGGCGAACCAACGCTTGATGAGGTCATTACGACACTTACAAGCAAGCCCCTTACAGAAAGCGAAGCAAATCGAATAAAGTCGAATTCTTGACTGAAAAGGTGTCATGTTTACTTGCATGACGCCTTTTATTATGCTATATTAATTGTCGGTGTTAAAAACACACGCCAGTTAATTCCTTCAACGGTGCTTGCCGGGACGGCAAGTTTTGGAGGAAGATGCGACGGGCGGAGGAACATTCCAAAACCATTATTAGGAGGTGTAGTGAATATGGCGGTTATTTCCATGAAACAACTCCTCGAGGCTGGTGTACACTTCGGTCACCAAACGCGTCGTTGGAACCCAAAAATGGATCGTTATATTTTCACTGAAAGAAACGGTATTTACATCATTGACCTGCAAAAAACGGTCAAAAAAGTTGACGAAGCTTACAACTTCATCAAATCGGTAGCTGCAGAAGGCGGCACGATCTTGTTCGTTGGTACGAAAAAACAAGCACAAGATTCCGTTAAAGAAGAAGCAGCTCGTTGCGGCAACTTCTACATCAACCAACGCTGGCTCGGTGGTACGCTCACGAACTTCCAAACGATTCAAAAGCGTATCGATCGTCTGAAGCAACTGGAGAAATGGGAAGAAGACGGTACGTTCAACGTACTGCCTAAGAAAGAAGTAATCATTCTCCGCAAAGAGAAAGATCGCCTTGAGAAATTCCTCGGCGGCATTAAAGGCATGAAAGGTCTGCCAAGCGCGCTGTTCGTAATCGACCCGCGTAAAGAGCGTATCGCTGTTGCGGAAGCTCGTAAACTTGGTATTCCAATCGTAGGTATCGTTGATACGAACTGCGATCCGGACGAAATCGATTATGTCATCCCAGGTAATGACGACGCTATCCGCGCTGTTAAGCTCCTTACTGCTAAGATGGCTGACGCAGTTGTTGAAGCTAACCAAGGCGAACAAACAACAGCGTAATCAAACTCGGCATACAACAGAAAGGGTGGTCAGAAGGTGTAAAGCCTCCTCACCGCCCTTTTTTTGAAACATGAACGAATATAAGAAGAATTATTCAGGAGGTCATAGTATGGCAGTTAGTGCGAGTGCAGTTAAAGAATTGCGTGAAAAAACGGGCGCAGGTATGCTCGATTGCAAAAAAGCGTTGGACGAAGCAAATGGTGATATCCAAAAAGCTTCCGAGATCCTTCGCGAGAAAGGCCTCGCGGCAGCAGCGAACAAAGCTGGCCGTGTAGCTACTGAAGGCGTAGTTGAATCGTACATCCACGCAGGCGGCCGTATCGGCGTTCTCGTTGAGATCAACTGCGAAACAGACTTCGTTGCAAAAACGGATCAATTCCGTGAGTTTGCTCGCGACATCGCGATGCAAATCGCAGCTGCAAATCCTAAATTCGTTCGTCGTGAAGAAGTTGGAACAGAAGAGCTCGAGAAAGAGCGCGAAATTCTGACGGCTCAAGCGCTGAACGAAGGTAAACCAGCTAACATCGTTGCTAAGATGGTAGAAGGCCGCCTTGGCAAATACTATGAAGAGTTCTGTCTGATGGAGCAATCGTTCATCAAAGATCCAGACAAAACGATCGCTACGCTGCTGAAAGAAAAAATCAGCACGATCGGTGAAAATATTTCGATCCGCCGCTTCGTTCGTTACGAACTGGGCGAAGGCTTGGAGAAAAAAGTTGATAACTTCGTAGAAGAAGTTATGGCGCAAGCTAAACTGTAAGAAGCATTACAGCAGGCGGGGCGGATTTGTCTGCCCCGCCCTCTTGTATGCCCGGATTAAGTTTGATTGTGTCTCAGCCATTGTTTGACGAGGTACAAGATGGAGGTAATAAGAATGGAACGTCCAGTTTTCAAACGCGTAGTACTTAAAGTAAGCGGAGAAGCACTTGCTGGTCAGAACGGCTATGGTATCGAAGCGTCTGTAATTGCATCGATCGCTCAGCAAGTTAAAGAAGTAGTGGAATTAAACGTTGAAGTTGCAATCGTTGTTGGCGGCGGCAATATTTGGCGCGGTATCGCAGGGACAGCAAAAGGGATCGATCGTGCTACAGCAGACTACATGGGTATGCTTGCAACTGTAATGAACTCGCTGGCGCTGCAGGATGCACTTGAACAAATCGATGTACCGACTCGTGTACAGACTTCGATCGCAATGCAGCAAATTGCTGAACCTTACATTCGTCGTCGCGCGATTCGTCACTTGGAGAAAGGCCGCGTTGTTATTTTCGCAGCGGGCACGGGCAACCCGTTCTTCTCGACGGATACGACAGCAGCACTCCGTGCAGCAGAGATCGAAGCAGAAGTTATTCTGATGGCGAAAAACAAAGTGAATGGCGTCTACTCTGCTGATCCTTTCAAAGATGCAACGGCCGAGAAATACGATCAGCTTACGTATATGGAAGTACTGAACAAAAACCTGGGTGTCATGGATGCAACGGCATCTTCGTTATGCATGGACAATAACATTCCGCTTATTGTATTCTCCATTACGGAATCCGGCAATATTAAACGTGTTATACTTGGCGAGCGAATTGGTACGATTGTGAAAGGAAGTGTCAACTAGTGCCTCAAGCGATTAAGAAAGATGCAGAGGAACGGATGGAAAAAGCGATCGGTGCACTGAAGCGTGATTTGTCTACTCTTCGCGCAGGCCGTGCGACACCAGCACTGCTCGATCGCATTCAAGTTGAATACTACGGTGCTATG
This sequence comes from Paenibacillus cellulosilyticus, assembly GCF_003182255.1. Lineage (GTDB taxonomy): Bacteria > Bacillota > Bacilli > Paenibacillales > Paenibacillaceae > Paenibacillus_T > Paenibacillus_T cellulosilyticus. Next base: position 332,374 of record NZ_QGTQ01000003.1, read on the forward strand.
ACACCAGTTAACCAGCTGGCTAACATTAACACACCGGATACAAGAACGCTTCTGCTTCAACCATGGGATAAGTCGTCGGTTGCAGCAATCGAGAAAGCGATTATGAAATCTGACCTCGGTCTGACGCCTTCGAACGATGGCAGCACGATTCGACTGTCGATTCCTCCGCTTACTGAGGAGCGCCGTACGGAGCTCGTAAAGTTGACGAAGAAATTCGGTGAAGAAGCTAAGATTGCAATTCGCAACATTCGTCGTGATGCGAATGATGACATCAAGAAGCTGGAGAAAACGACGATTTCGGAAGACGAGTCGCGTCGTCACCAGGACGATATTCAAAAATCGACGGATCGTTTTGTCGCAGAAGTAGAAAAAGTACTCGCTGCAAAAGAGAAAGAGATCATGGAAGTTTAATAGATGATGCTGCCCCTCCGACAGGTGGGGTTTGTTGTATCATTAGGAGGAGTCCCGGATGATCGATCGATTATGGTCCAAATTCGTCAAGCCGTCATCCGATAAGGCTAGTACGCTGACGGTTGAAAATGTGCCGCAACATGTCGCTATCATCATGGACGGCAACGGTCGTTGGGCTAAAAGCCGTGGGCTGCCTCGTATCGCTGGCCACCATACCGGCATGAAAGCAGTAAAGCAAATTACGATGGCAGCAGATCGGTTGGGTGTGAAATACTTAACCTTATATGCGTTTTCAACGGAAAATTGGAAACGGCCTAAGGCTGAAGTTGATTTCTTGATGAAGCTTCCGCAGGAATTTCTTGCTATTGAATTGGAAGAATTAATTGCCAACAATGTACAGGTTCGAATGATGGGGTACCGCGAAGCGCTGCCCGGTCATACTGTTGAAGCACTGGAAGAAGCGATGCTTCGGACCGCCAACAATACGGGACTTATCCTTAATTTCGCTCTTAACTACGGCAGCCGTAAAGAGATGACGGATGCGGTGAAGCTGATTGCCGAAGCTGTGCGAGATGGTAAGCTGTCCCCTGATCAAATTGATGAATCAACCATGAGTGAGCATCTGTTCACAAGTGGAATTCCAGATCCAGATTTGCTCATCCGAACAAGCGGTGAGCTCCGATTGAGCAACTTTATGCTGTGGCAGTTGGCATATAGCGAAATGTGGTTTACAGACGTCTACTGGCCTGACTTCTCGGAGAGCCATTTCCACGAGGCGATAGCGGAATATCAAAGACGCGCACGCAGGTACGGCGGCTTGTAACAAATAATGGAGTGAACAAGTTGAAACAACGGATCGTGACTGGTGTACTTGCCGGAGCTGTATTTGCCTGTGCAGTCGTAGCCGGGAATTGGGTTTATGCAGTATTGATTGTTCTTCTGGCTCTCATCGGGTTTCATGAATACGTTAAGATGAATGGCGTCCAATGGTCTCATCCTTCATCGGTTCTCGGATTTGTTGGCGTCTTACTTCTCGTTCTTCCCTGGGAGTTATTCGGAACGAAGCAGCCATCCGTAACAACTGTGCTGTGGGTATTGATGTTCGCGCAATTAGCGATTACTGTATTGTCCAAAAATAAATGGACGCTCGACAGTGCATCCTTGATGCTGCTCGGTGCGTTTTATGTTGGTTATGGCTTCGATGCCATGCTGACCGTTCGCTCGATGGAGCCACATGGACTTTATTTCTCTTGCTTGGCGTTCGGATGCATATGGGCATCCGATGCTGGCGCATATTTCGTCGGACGAGCTATCGGTAAGACGAAGCTGTGGCCTTCAATTAGTCCGAACAAGACGGTAGAAGGCGCAATTGGTGGTCTTGTGCTGGCGCTTGTTGTCGGTCTTGTTTTTGCGCTATGTGCACCAGATTGGATCGGAATAGGTGAGGCGCTTGGTATCGCAGCTGTATGTGCGGTTGCGGGTCAGTTTGGTGATCTTATTCAATCCGCATATAAGCGAATTCGCGGCATTAAGGATTCAGGTTCATTGCTGCCTGGTCATGGTGGCGTGCTTGATCGTTGTGATAGCTGGATCATCGTATTCCCGTTACTTGTACTTATGGAGCTATTTACTAAATAAGCGCGGTCGATCATCTATGAATGGCATCGATGAGGATTTAATACATAACCGATTCAGCAGCTGTAAGCCGATACTCGGCACATAGGCGTCAGGAGGATTTCGACATGACGAAAAAAGTAACCGTACTCGGCTCTACCGGATCCATTGGCACACAGACGCTGGACGTCATTGCCAATGATCGGGATCAGTACGAAATTGAAGGATTGGCAGCAGGGAACAATGTCTCGTTGCTTATTGAACAAGCGAAGCAATTTCATCCGACGTATGTTTGTGTCGCTTCAAAGGAAGCGGCTGAAGAAGTAAAGCTTCATCTACCGGCAGGTACGAAGGTCTATTATGGAGAGCAAGGACTTATTGAGATAGCAGCAGCAGGACAATCCGATATGGTTGTAACCGCTATTGTAGGCAGCCGTGGACTTGGCGCCACACTTGCCGCTATCCGAGCAGGTAAAGCGGTCGGACTTGCAAATAAGGAGACGCTCGTAACGGCAGGACACCTTGTCATGTCGTTGGCGCAAGAGCGAGGCGTTGCTGTTTTGCCAATTGACAGTGAGCACTCAGCCATTTTTCAATGTTTAAATGGTGAGAGCCGCAGCTCTGTGAAACGAATTACGTTGACAGCCTCCGGTGGTTCTTTCCGTGATCGTACACGCGAGGAGCTTGCGAACGTGACGGTCGAGCAAGCCTTGAAGCATCCTAACTGGTCAATGGGTGCCAAAATTACGATCGATTCGGCAACAATGGCGAATAAAGGGCTTGAGGTTATTGAAGCTCGTTGGCTATATGACATTGATTATGATGACATCGGCGTTGTCATTCATCCTGAGAGCATCATCCACTCTTATGTGGAATTTGAAGATCACAGCGTGATGGCACAGCTAGGTCTGCCTGATATGCGTGTTCCAATTCAATATGCATTAACCTATCCTGCACGCCGTCCGACGCCAACTGGTCGTCTGGATTTGGTGAAGCAGGGTACATTACATTTCCGCGAAATGGATGAGCAGCGCTACCCTATGATGAAGCTGGCATATGCGGCAGGACGAGCAGCTGGTACGGCAACGACTGTATTCAATGCCGCGAATGAGGTTGCTGTTGCTCGCTTCCTGCGCGGGGAGATCGGCTTTCTTGATATTGAACGAGTTGTGGAGTCAGTGCTCGAGAAGCACACTACGATTTCGAATCCAGACGAGCAGACCATTGCAGAGACGGATCAATGGGCGAGACAGCAGTCGGAAGTCGTGTAGAGCCTAGCGCGGCGGTTCTCTTGTATCGGATAGGAGAATAATGATAAATTAAGAACAAGCCAACCCGGGTGCTGCTGGAGTATGTTGGATCAGGAATAGGAGGCTCCTAGCCATGCATATGATACAGGTCATCTTTTTGACCGTGCTCGTTTTCTTCGTCATCGTGACGATCCATGAATGGGGTCACTATTATTTTGCAAAGCGTGCTGGTATTCTCGTTCGTGAATTTGCTATCGGGTTTGGACCTAAGCTGTTATCGTTCAAACGCGGTGAAACTAGATACACACTCCGTCTTATTCCAGCCGGTGGATTCGTCCGCATGGCAGGTGAGGATCCGGAAATTGTCGATGTCGCGGAAGGACAGACGATAGCGGTCCGACTGAGCGGTGACACGGTCACAAGAATTTATTTGGATCGACTCGATGAGCGCAGTCAAGTCATTCGTGGTGAGGTTGTGACCATCGATATGGAGCGTCGTTTGAGTGTAACGCTTGATGTAGATGGCGTATCGGAGACGTATCGCATTCATCCTCAGGCGCTGCTTATTTCTAAAGGCAAAGAGACTCAAATCGCTCCTATCGACCGCCAGTTTGGCAGTAAGACGATTGGTCAACGTGCACTGGCGATTTTCGCTGGACCGTTCATGAACTTCGTGCTTGCATTCGTGCTGATCGGTATTTATATTCAACTTTCGGGTGTAACCGTAGACAATCCGGACAAGGTTCTCATCGGTGAGATTGTTGCTGGAAGACCTGCTGCTGATGCAGATCTGAAGGTAGGCGACGAGATTCGCTCCGTCAATGGGGTCAAGGTAGAAGTAGGCTCTGAAAGCAAGATTATTGATATGATCGCGGATTCACCGGGCAAAGCGACCACTTGGGAAATTGTTCGTGACGGCCAAGCCCGGAACGTGACGATTACACCAGTGCTTGACAAAGAGACGCAGGTTGGTAAAGTCGGCATTGGCTTTGCTTATCCGACCCGAGCCGCGACGTTTGGCGAGACGATCAAGCTGTCTGGTCAGTACATGAAGTCGATGACTGTTGCGATCTTCGAAGGCTTCAAGAAGCTGATCTTCGGTGAGTTTAAACTCGATGATCTTGGCGGACCGGTACGTACGGCCGAAGTGACAGGCCAGATCGCCGCACAGGGCATAACGAAGTTGACGAGTTGGGCAGCGCTGTTAAGCTTGTATCTTGGTATTTTCAACCTGCTGCCGATACCGGCATTGGACGGAAGCCGTCTCATTTTCCTCGGCTTGGAAGCTGTACGCGGCAGACCGCTCGATCCGAATCGGGAGAGCTTGGTTCACTTTATTGGTTTTGCGATGATCATGCTGCTTATGCTGGTCGTCACTTATAATGATATTTTGCGATTGTTTAGAGGGGAGCACTAAGAGCGTTTATGGCGAAGGAGAAAGGTTTTGTAACCGAAATTACGCCTCAGAGCGAAGATTTTTCCCGTTGGTATATTGATGTAATCAAGAAAGCGGAACTGATGGATTATTCCCCAGTACGCGGTTGCATCGTATTCCGTCCGGAGGGCTACGAGCTGTGGGAAAATATTCAACGTGATTTGGACCGTCGTTTCAAAGAAACGGGTCACCGCAATGCATATTTCCCGCTGTTTATTCCAGAAAGCTTCTTCCAGAAAGAAAAGGAGCATGTCGAGGGCTTCAATCCGGAGCTCCCGTGGGTAACAGAAGCAGCCGGCGAGCCGCTTGAGGAGCGTCTGGCAGTCCGTCCGACATCCGAGACGATGTTTGGCCATATGTATGCAAAATGGATTCAGTCGTATCGTGACCTGCCAGTTCTCATCAACCAATGGGCAAACGTTGTTCGTTGGGAGAAGCGTACGCTGCCGTTTCTGCGGACAAGCGAATTCCTGTGGCAAGAGGGTCATACGGCTCACGAGACAGAGCAAGAAGCTCGCGAAGAAACGATGCGCATGCTTCATGTATACCGTGATTTCGTGCAGGATTTCCTCGCGATTCCGGTTATCATGGGTCAGAAGACGCCTTCCGAGAAATTCGCTGGTGCGGTTGATACGTACTCCATTGAAGCAATGATGAAAGACGGCCGTGCCGTACAAGCGGGTACATCCCACTACCTTGGAACGAACTTCGCCGTTGCGTTCGATATTAAGTTCCTTGATCGTGAAAACCAATTGCAATTTACGCATACAACGTCATGGGGCGTCAGCACACGCCTTATCGGCGCATTGATCATGGTACATGGTGATGACCGCGGTCTCGCATTGCCTCCGAAGGTAGCTCCTACGCAGGCAATCATGATCCCAATCGGACCTCCAAAGACTCGTGATGTTGTAATGCCTCGTGTTGATGAGTTGTTTGCACAGCTCAAACAAGCTGGCGTACGCGTTCGTGTTGATGATCGTTCCGATGTTAGCCCAGGCTGGAAATTCAACGAATACGAAATGCGGGGTGTACCGCTTCGCATCGAGATCGGTCCTCGTGACTGCGAGAATGGACAAGCCGTACTCGTCAGCCGTATCTCCGGCGAGAAGCGCATTGTACAGCAGGCGAATCTCGTAGAAGAAGTTGAACGGATGCTGGAAGAAATCCATAACGACATGTTCGAGCGCGCGAAGCAGTTCCGCGAGGACAACTTCCGTTCACTCGACACGCTCGACGAAATGAAGGCGTTCCTCGAAGAGAAGCGCGGCTTCGTCGAAGCGGGCTGGTGCGGTTCCGCAGCATGCGAGAAGACGGTCAAAGAAGAGACAGGCGCTACGAGCCGCAACATTCCGTTCGAGCCAACGTCTCACAAGTCGACCTGTCTCGTCTGCGGCGAGAAGGCAGCGCACACGGTTGCTTTCGCACGCGCCTACTAGGGACCTACCCAAACCCTCGGGACACACCCCACCCAAACCCTCCCCTTGTAGGAGAGGGCCCCAAGGGCTCTGCCCTTTGGAAACCCGAAGGACTGAGTCTTGGCACGGTGGATCGTGTGCCCGCTTTGTCCCATTGGGACAAGCTTTAGGTTATAGGTGATTGGGTACGGTCGTGTGTTTACATACGTGTTCGATGTAACGCGTCATGCGTGCGGGTACCCGCTTACGTCCCTCCGGGACATGCTTTACTGAAGTGCGGATGCATTATGATAACACCTTTTATAGTGACATGGACAAACACGTTGGTGTGAATGTCGGTGAAAGCTATGGGAGGTGTTTTTATTTATTTCATCCAACCATTTCCTTATTAATGATCATAACTTGCTTCTGGAATTTTCAGATTAGATTTTCATTTTGTCCGATGTCCCCATACGTGTCTGGTTTCAGGTATAATATATATCGATCATCACAAAGTTCGACACAAGCAGTCAAAATGTTTCAGGATGAACAAGCACTAGTTGGTCAATTCATCTTTTATTGGTTTCTCCAACAAGGGGCTCTGAGCTTGCGAAGAGTTCCCCACGGTCGAGCACCAACCAACAGCGTGTCCCGTAGGGACGACAAGCGGCTTAATCGCACGCACCGACGATCGAGCTCGATCATAGCATTTCATTCATCAACCGT
>NZ_QGTQ01000003.1:339305-448536 GCF_003182255.1 Paenibacillus cellulosilyticus
AGCACCAACCAACAGCGTGTCCCGTAGGGACGACAAGCGGCTTAATCGCACGCACCGACGATCGAGCTCGATCATAGCATTTCATTCATCAACCGTACCTAGATACATCATCCGTAAAGCGTGTCCCGAACAGGGACGAAAGCGACTCCACCTCCCACACAGCTAAACTGCGTATCCAGGAGTCCAGAGGGCGGAGCCCTTTGGAGCCCTCCCTCTTCGGAGAGGGAGGGTTTGGGTGGGAGTGGGAAGTTGGGTTTCAGGGCTTCGCCCCTCATCAGCGGTTCCCAAGGGGCGAAGCCCCTAATTCACGGTCGGGCACCAACCAACAGCGTGTCCCGTAGGGACGACAAGCGGCTTAATCGCACGCACCGACGATCGAGCTCGATCATAGCATTTCATTCATCAACCGTACCTAGATACATCATCCGTAAAGCGTGTCCCGAACAGGGACGAAAGCGACTCCACCTCCCACACAGCTAAACTGCGTATCCAGGAGTCCAGAGGGCGGAGCCCTTTGGAGCCCTCCCTCTTCGGAGAGGGAGGGTTTGGGTGGGAGTGGAGAAGTTGGGTTTCAGGGGCTTCGCCCCTCATCAGCGGTTCCCAAGGGGCGAAGCCCCTTATAACAAAGGGGGTTGGGGATTCATCCCCAATTTTAACTAAAAAGGGGGCATGGGGAACTCCTCATTGTCCTCTCAGGAAAGGAATAAAGTTATGGACTCTAATAAGCGTCAGCGGTTCGAGCTGCTTATGCGTCAGGCGCAGCTGCCGGAAGAAATGATTCATACGCATTTTCAAGACGGACATATCGAGCGGGTTGTCGTCAGTGAAACCAATCGACAGTGGACGCTTCATATTCATAAACCATCCTTGGTTCCAATGACGGCGTTCTCGTTGTTCACACGAACGATTGCTGAACGTCTTTCACATATTGCAGCGATATCCGTTGTCATGCATTACGATAACACAATCGCAACATCTGTTATTTCGAAGGAATATTGGCCATTATTCGTTGAATATGCACAACGCGAGATGGTATCGGTTAATGGCTGGCTGGCAAGGGCCGGCATCGAGGCACACGAGGATACACTAAGTATTCTAATGATGGATCAGACAGGTCTTGAGCTCGCCAAGAAAAAAGGAATCGATGAGGCCGTATCGCGTTTTTACGACGATCGGTTTGCACGGAATGTACGTGTGAAGCTGATTGCATCACAAGGACACGAGAGCAAGCTGGAAGCGCTCGAACAGTTTGCACGCAAATTGGAGCAAGAAGAACGTGAAGCGATTCAGCAGCTCATGGTAAGCGCACCTGTAGAATCGTTTGATGATGCGGCTGATGATGGTGAAGTGCCGCTCGCAGTTGGCTATGATATCCGTGAAGAAGCTGTTCCGATTATGAACATCCGTGAAGAAGAGAAGAAGATTGCGGTACAAGGTACTGTATTTGGTCTAGAAGTGAAAGAGCTGCGTAACGGCAGCACGCTGTTTACCTTCAACGTAACCGACTTCTCGGATTCCATCGCGATGAAAATGTTTGCGAAAACGAAGGAAGACGTCAAGATTCTTAGTCAGCTCTCGAATGGCAAATGGATCAAGGCACGTGGTCGCGTCGAGTATGACCGATTCATGATGGAACCAGAACTCGTCATGATGCCGAACGATTTGCATGAAGTGAAAGCCCCTGCAGACCGTAAGGATGAAGCAGCCGAGAAGCGGGTTGAATTCCACCTTCATACGTCAATGAGCACGATGGATGCTGTTACTTCGATTAGTGATTACGTGAAAACCGCTGCCAAGTGGGGCCACAAAGCAATCGCGGTTACTGATCACAGCAACGTTCACTGTTTCCCAGAAGCGGCGAAAGCAGCGAAGAAGCATGGCATTAACGTGCTGTATGGTGTTGAAGCCAACGTCGTCAATGATTCCGTTCCGATGGTCATCAACCCCCGCGAGCAATCGCTGCTCGACAGTGAATATATCGTATTCGATATCGAGACCACGGGTCTGTCGATTATTAACTGTAAGATTATCGAGCTTGCAGGTGTCAAAATGCGCAATGGTCAAGAAGTCGACCGCTTCTCGACCTTCATCAACCCGCACGAGAAAATTCCTTACCATATCCAGCAGCTCACCAACATCAACGATGAGATGGTTGCAGACGCTCCTGATCTTGAACCGAAGCTGCGCGAATTCGTTGAGTTTATCGGTGACACGGTGCTCGTTGCGCACAATGCGCGTTTTGATATCGGGTTTATCCAAGCGAATTGCAAGGCGATCGGACTTCCTGAAGTACAAAATCCTGTGCTCGATACACTGGAGCTCGCTCGTTTCATACATCCGACGATGAAAAACCACCGGCTGAATACGCTCTCTGATAAGTACAAAATTAGCCTTGACAACCATCACCGAGCAATCGATGACTCGATCGCGCTTGGCGGCGTTTTGTTCGGACTACTGAAGGACTGCGCCGATCGGAATATTACAGGACTTCATCAGCTGAACGATTATGCCGGACTCGACCTATCGAATCAGCGTCCCTTCCACTGCGGTGTTTATGCACTTAATGGTACAGGCAAAAAAAATCTATTCAAGCTGATTTCGATGTCACATACACAGCATTTCAAGAAAGTAGCTATTATGCCGAAGAGCAAGCTGACCGCTATGCGTGAAGGACTGCTTATCATTTCTGGCTGTGAGAAAGGTGAATTCTTCGAAACCGTACTTAATAAGACGGAGGAAGAGGCAGAGGAAGTCGCACATTTCTATGATGTATTGGAGATTCAACCTGTTGATTTCTACATGCATCTAGTTGAAAAAGGGTTCGTCGCCAGCCGTGCGGAGATCGAAGAGGCGCTTCGCCGCGTTGTTCGTATTGGCGCTAAGCTGAACAAGCTCGTTATCGCAACAGGTAACGTTCACTATATGAATCCGCGTGACAAAGTGTTCCGGGATATTACGATTCAAGGCATCACTGGCTTCAGCCCGCTGAAAGGGATGCGCAAGCCGGATGCACATTTCCGTACAACAGATGAGATGCTTCGTGAGTTCTCTTTCCTAGGGGAAGAGAAAGCATATGAAGTCGTCATCCGCAACACGAATGAGCTCGCGGATCGATTCGAGAAATTCGATATGTTCCCTAGCAAGCTGTTCACACCGATTATCGAAGGCGCAGAGGAAGAAATTCGTTCGACCTGCTACAACACAGCCAAGTCACTTTACGGAGAAGAGCTGCCGGAGGTTATTATTCAGCGCCTTGAGAAAGAGCTTGTGCCGATTATCAGCTACGGCTTCTCGGCCAACTATTTGATCTCGGCACGTCTGGTTAAGAAATCGAATGAAGATGGCTATCTCGTAGGCTCCCGTGGATCCGTAGGTTCTTCGATCGTAGCAACGTTCCTCGGAATCTCGGAAGTTAACCCGCTGCCACCACACTACCTATGTCCGTCCCCGGCGTGTAAGCATAGTGAATGGTTCCTGGATGGCAGCATTCGCAGCGGTTTCGACTTGCCGAACAAGTCGTGTCCGAATTGCGGTTCTCCGATGAAGGGTGAAGGCCAAGATATTCCGTTCGAGACGTTCCTTGGATTTAAGGGTGATAAGGTTCCCGATATCGACTTAAACTTCTCAGGCGTTTATCAGCCGGTTGCGCATAACTACACGAAGGTCATGTTCGGCGAGAAATGCGTATTCCGTGCAGGTACGATAGGCACCGTTGCGGAGAAAACCGCTTATGGCTTCGCTAAGAAATATGAAGAAGAGCAGGGCAAGAAGTGGCGTGGAGCTGAGCTGAGCCGACTAGCATCAGGCTGCACAGGTGTAAAGAGAAGCACGGGCCAGCATCCGGGCGGTATTGTTGTTGTGCCGGACTACATCGAGGTAGAGGATGTTACGCCGGTTCAGTATCCGGCTGATGATGTCAATGCAGAATGGAAGACGACTCATTTTGATTATCACGCCTTTGAAGAAAACTTACTCAAGCTCGATATACTCGGACACGATGATCCGACGATGATGCGGATGCTGCAGGACTTGACTGGCGTCGATCCGACGTCGATTCCGATGAACGATCCAAAGGTGATGAGCATCTTTAACTCGACGGATGCACTTGGTGTCATGCCGCAGCAAATTCGATCCGCCGTTGCGACATACGGTGTTCCCGAGATGGGTACAAAGTTTGTTCGTCAGATGCTTGAAGAGACGAAACCAGCAACGTTCGCCGACTTACTGCAGATTTCTGGGTTGTCTCACGGAACAGGCGTATGGCTTGGCAATGCGCAAGAGCTGATTAAGAACAATACATGTACGATCAAGACCGTTATTGGTTGTCGTGACGAGATCATGTTGTTCCTCATCTACAAAGCGGGCATGGACGCCGCACTTGCATTCAAAATTACAGAGAGCGTACGTAAAGGTAGAGGTTTGACACCAGAGTGGATCGAAGAGATGAAGAACTGCAAAGTGCCGCAGTGGTACATTGATTCTTGCTTGAAGATCGAATACATGTTCCCGAAAGCCCATGCTGCGGCATACGTTATCTCGGCTGTTCGTACGGCTTACTTCAAACTGTATTATCCGATCCAATTCTATGCGACCTACTTCTCCGTTCGGATATCAGAGGACTTCGACCTTGATCTGCTGTGCCAAGGCTATGATGCAATCTTCCGTAAGCTCGAAGAGATTGAGAACAAGGGCTTTAACGCTACGCCGAAAGAAAAGAACAGCGTTTCGCAGCTAGAGATGGCATTAGAGATGACATCTCGCGGGTTCTCATTTAAGCCAATTGATCTTTACCGTTCGGATGCGACAAACTTTATCGTGGATGGCAATTCGCTGATCCCACCGTTTTCGGCTATTGCCGGAATCGGCGAGAACGCGGCGAAGAATATTGCGGGTGCACGTGAGGAAGGCGAGTTCCTATCAATAGAAGACTTCCAGATGAAATCAAAGGCAACGAAGACGATTGTCGAGGTTCTGACCGGCATGGGCTGCTTCCGTGGATTGCCGGAGTCGAACCAACTGTCGCTCTTCTAACCAAGTATTATCTGATCTAATGGCTTTAATTTCTCCGGAATGAAACGTATTGTCTCATTAATATAACGTTGACAGTCGTTTCACCTTGAACAAGGCGGTTGTCACCTGTCATATGGTTATGTTATAATTTTTCTGGTAAAGATGTGGATAGGCTGACTGACAAAGAGTGGGGAAACCCACTCTTTACGTTTTGTCTCGCCATTTTTCCATTGTCACATTCGGGAGGTTCGTAACATTTGAGCAATTCGAAAATCAAACAAATCGTCGAAGACATGGTCAAACCTTTCATCGACGAGAACGGATTTGAGCTTGTTGACGTTGAATATGTGAAGGAAGGCAGCAATTACTTCCTGCGCGTATTTGTCGATAAGGAGGGCGGCATCGATATCGATGAGTGCGGTCGCGTAAGTGAATATTTGAGCGAACGTCTCGACGAGAAGGATCCGATCACGGAAGCGTATTTCCTGGAGGTTTCTTCGCCCGGTGCTGAGCGCCCTCTCAAAAAACCGGAAGACGTGCACAAAGCGGTCGGTAAGCATATCTATGTAACTACGTACGAGCCAATTAAAGGGCACAAGGAATTTGAAGGACTGCTGCAATCGTTCGACGGAGAGCTCGTGAAGATGCGTGTCGGACAAAGCAACGTTGAAATTCCATATGCTAAAGTTGCCTCGGCCCGCTTGGCTATTGTATTCTAGCACGTCTGTCATCGTATGAAAGGGGGAGCTCATTGCAATGAGCATGGAGTTTATTGAAGCTTTAGGTGAGATCGAGCGAGAGAAAGGGATCAGCAAAGACATCCTGATCGATGCCATCGAAGCTGCGCTCATTTCCAGTTATAAGCGTAATTTCAACACTGCACAAAATGTACGCGTTGACATTAACCGGACGACGGGCGTTATTAAAGTGTACGCACGTAAGACGGTTGTTGACGAGGTGCTTGATCCTCGCATGGAAATTTCAGTAGAAGCAGCACGCGAGATTAATCCGCATTACACAATCGATGATATTGCTGACATTGAAGTAACACCGCGCGATTTTGGCCGGATTGCAGCTCAGACCGCTAAGCAGGTCGTTACACAGCGCATCCGCGAAGCTGAGCGCGGTCTTATTTATAACGCGTTCATCGATAAGGAAGAAGATATCGTGAACGGTATCGTTCAACGTCAAGATACACGCAATCTGTTCGTTGATCTTGGCAAGGTTGAAGCAGTGCTTCCGCTGACGGAATTGATGCCAACCGACAAATTCAAGCACGGCGATCGTGTGAAGTCGTATATCACGAAAGTTGAGAACACGACTAAGGGGCCACAAATCATTATGTCCCGTACACACCCAGGCCTGTTGAAGCGTCTGTTCGAGCTTGAAGTTCCAGAAATTTATGACGGTGTCGTTGAGATTCGTTCCGTTGCACGCGAAGCGGGCTTCCGTTCGAAGATTGCCGTTCATTCCCGTAATTCGGAAGTTGATCCGGTCGGCTCCTGCGTAGGTCCAAAGGGCATGCGCGTACAGACAATTGTCAACGAGCTGAAAGGCGAGAAGATCGATATCGTTCGCTGGTCGGAAAATATCGACGAGTACGTTGCGAATGCACTGAGCCCGTCCAAAGTATTGGAAGTTATCGTATTCGAGCAGGAGAAAATGGCGCGCGTAATCGTGCCTGACTATCAACTATCGCTCGCAATCGGTATTAAAGGCCAGAATGCGCGTCTTGCAGCAAAGCTGACTGGCTGGAAGATTGATATTAAGAGCGAGACGCAAGCGGAACAAGAGTTCGGTCGTCCGAGATCGCCAGAGAGCGATACGATGCATCAGGATTCGGTATCGATCGACTAATCGTTCAACAAGATAGAGAGCTTGCTTCAGAGAGGAGGGAGCACGGTGAAACCGAGAAAAGTGCCGCTGCGCAAATGTATTGCTTGTCAACGAATGATGCCTAAGAAGGAGCTCATTCGGGTTGTACGGACACCAGAAGCAAATGTTCTGATCGATCTGACAGGGAAAAAGGCGGGCAGAGGCGCCTACTTGTGCGGACAAGTCGATTGTTTCCGGCTGGCTAAGAAGAGCCGGGCATTCGATCGAGCGTTGAAAGCGCAAGTAGAGCCGGTCATCTACGACCAACTGGAGCAGGATTTCATAGCGGTAGAGGATGAATTCATTGCCAATAAGGAACGTGCAGAGGACGACGATGAGTAAAGCACTTTCACATCTGGGCATGGCAATGAGAGCCGGTAAGCTTGTTACCGGAGACGATACGGTTCTGAAGTCGATAAGGCAAGGCAAAGCACATCTAGTCATCGTTGCGGGGGATGCTTCGGACAACACGAAGAAGAAGTATCGTGACAAGTGCGGCTATTATAATGTCAAACTAGCCGAAGCGTTCGATCGAGTGGAACTGGGCAAGGCGATCGGGAAGGAAGCCCGCGTGCTGGTGGCGGTCACCGACGCAGGATTCGCCCGAATGATCGTTGGTCAGTTGAGCTCACATTCGGAGGTGGACCATATTGACAAAACAACCGGACAGCAAAGATAACAATAAAGATAAGCTTCGCGTATACGAATATGCCAAATCGCTCAATATGAGCAGTAAAGAAATTATTACGATCTTGAAACGGCTTAATTTGCCGGTGAATAATCATATGAGTGTCATGGAGAACAATATGGTCTCCAAGGTTGAAGGATTCTTTCGTGATATTAAACAAAGTGCCGCAGTTAAACGTGCCTCCGAAACAGCTACTGTATCTGCGGCGCCAACACCGAAACACCAGGATAACCGAAAGGCGGCGCCTGCTGTAGAGCAAGCTGCAGCACAGCCGCAATCGGATCCAAACAAAAATCATTTACAGGATAGACAGGGGACTATGAATTCTATTAAAACGACAACGAACACAACCAACCAAGCAGGCGAACAACAGGAGCAGCGCAGCACCGAACAACGTAGTACTGAACAGCAAGCTCCAAGTCAACAGAATACGAATAGTACGCAAGGCGGCAATCGCGGACCAGGCCAAGGCGGCGGATACCGCGGCCAAGGCGGTCAAGGCGGTAATCGTGGACCAGGTCAAGGCGGCGGTGGATACCGTGGTCAAGGCGGCGGCCAAGGAGGCCAAGGCGGCGGTGGATATCGCGGTCAAGGCGGCGGTCAAGGAGGCCAAGGCGGCGGTGGATACCGCGGTCAAGGCGGCGGCCAAGGAGGCCAAGGCGGCGGTGGATACCGTGGTCAAGGCGGCGGTCAAGGAGGCCAAGGCGGCGGTGGATACCGTGGTCAAGGCGGCGGTCAAGGAGGCCAAGGCGGTCAAGGCGGCGGCGGATATCGCGGCGGTCAAGGCGGCGGCCAAGGAGGCCAAGGTGGTCAAGGCGGCGGATATCGCGGTCAGAGCGGCCAAGGTGGTCAAGGAGGCCAAGGCGGTGGATACCGCGGTGGTCAAGGCGGTCAAGGTGGCGGTCAAGGTAGACCAGCCGGCCAAGGCGGCGGATTCCGTGGTGGTCAAGGTGGCGGCCAAGGCGGCGCAGGCAGACCAGCAGGTCAAGGCGGCGGCGGTCGTCCGTCATTTGGCGGCGGCGGCGCACCTGGCGGTGGCGCACGCGGCGGCGCTTCAAGCGCGCCATCCCAAAGCTCACGTTCTGAGAACAGCGGTGCTTCCAGCAACTGGGCTTCGAGAAAAGGAAATCAAAAAAACCACAACAATAACAACAATGGTGGCCGACGCTTCGACGATGATAACAAAGGCGGCTTCCGTTCACCTCGTGGCGGCAAAGGCGGCAGAAACAACCGCGGAGCTAGCAACCAGCCTCCACGTGAGAAAATCGACAACACGCCGAAGAAAATTATCGTTCGTGGTTCGATGACGGTTGGCGAGTTGGCAAAATTGCTCCATAAGGATGCTTCAGAAGTTATCAAGAAGCTGATCTTTATGGGGGTAATGGCAACAATTAACCAAGAAGTTGATCTCGATACGATCCAACTGATCGCAACAGAGATGGGCGTCGAGGAAGTCGAAGTGAAGATCCGCGTTGAAGAAGACCAATTCGAAACAGTCGAAGAGGTTGATGACGAGGCAGATCTGGAAGCACGTCCACCGGTTGTAACGATCATGGGTCACGTTGACCATGGTAAAACGACGCTGCTTGACGCGATTCGCCACACGAACGTTACGGGCGGAGAAGCGGGCGGCATTACGCAGCACATCGGTGCATACCAAGTTGAAGTTCACGGCAAGAAAATTACGTTCCTTGATACACCAGGCCACGAAGCGTTCACGCTCATGCGCGCCCGCGGTGCTCAAGTAACGGATATTACGATTATCGTTGTCGCAGCAGACGACGGCGTCATGCCGCAGACGGTTGAAGCAGTCAACCATGCGAAGGCAGCAGGCGTACCGATTATCGTTGCCGTTAACAAAATCGATAAACCGGAAGCAAATCCGGATAAAATTAAACAAGAACTCACCGAGTACGGCCTTGTACCAGAGGAATGGGGCGGCGACACGATCTTCGTCAACCTGTCCGCGAAGCAGCGGATCAACCTCGAAGGTCTGCTTGAGATGATTTTGCTCGTAGCTGAAGTGAACGACTACAAAGCGAACCCGAACAAACGTGCTCGCGGTACCGTTCTCGAGGCAGAGCTTGATAAAGGCAAAGGCCCTGTTGCACGTATCCTCGTTCAGCATGGTACGCTTAAAGTCGGCGATGCATTTATTGCCGGCAACAGCTTCGGCCGCGTTCGCGCAATGGTGAACGATAAAGGCCGTCGTCTGAAGGAAGTGGGACCTTCGACACCTGTCGAAATTACCGGTCTGACGGAAGTTCCACTTGCAGGCGATCCGTTCCTCGCGTACGAGGACGAGCGCAAAGCACGTCAAATTGCGGAAACGCGTATGACGAAGGCGCGTCAGTCGGAGCTTACGACGACGACACGCGTAACGCTTGATGATTTGTTCCAGCATATTAAAGACGGCGAGATCAAAGATCTTAATGTCATTATCAAGGGCGACGTACAAGGCTCCGTTGAGGCTCTCAAAGGCGCACTAGCGAAAATCGACATCGAAGGCGTACGTGTTCGTGTCATTCACAGCGGCGCAGGTGCAATTACGGAATCCGATATTAACCTTGCTTCGGCATCGAATGCGATCGTTATCGGCTTCAACGTTCGTCCAGAGGCACAGGCAGCTGCTCAAGCTGAGCATGAGAAGGTCGATGTTCGTCTGCATAACATTATTTACAATGTTATCGATGAGATCGAGCATGCAATGAAGGGCATGTTGGACCCAATCTTCAAAGAAGTTGTTATTGGTCACGCAGAAGTGCGCATGCTAATCAAAGTGACCAAAGTCGGCACGATCGCCGGAAGCATGGTTACTGATGGTAAAATGCAACGCAACGCAGAAGCACGCGTTACACGCGGAGGCAAAGTCATTTTCACAGGCAAAATTGACTCGCTCAAGCGCTTTAAGGATGATGTCAAGGAAGTCGCGCAAGGCTACGAGTGCGGTATCTCGCTCGACAAGTTTAACGACATTCTAGAAGGGGACATCATCGAAGCCTACGTGATGGAAAAGGTAGAGAGGTGATCGCTTAATGGCTAAAATCCGAGTCGGACGGGTCGGCGAACAAATTAAAAAAGAGCTGAGCCAAATTATTCAATCGGAATTGAAGGATCCTCGCATCGGATTCATTACGGTTACTGGTGTTGAAGTGACGAATGATTTGTCCCAAGCCAAAGTGTTCCTTAGTGTATTGGGAAGCGAAGAGCAGAAGGAAGAATCGCTGAAGGCCATTGCAAAAGGCACAGGCTTCATTCGCTCGGAGCTGGGCAAGCGGATGCGTCTGCGCCATACGCCAGATCTCGTATTCAAATTTGATGCGAGTATCGAATATGGCAGCCGTATTGAGTCGCTGCTTGAACAGATCAATCGCGGGGAACGACACGTATGACCAATCAGGCGATGCTCAGTTCGGAGAGCTACTCAGCTCTACTCGAGCAGGCATTGACGTTCATGCATGAGGGAGACGACTTTCTGGTCGTCTCTCACGTGCAACCTGACGGTGATGCAATTAGCTCGACTGTTGTTGTCGGATGGCTGCTGACTAAGCTTGGCAAACGTTTTACGCTAATCAACGAAGGGGAAGTTCCTTCGCGTCTTCAATTTCTAACTCTTACCGATACGATTATTAATTACAGCAAGTCACAGCTGAATCGTAAGTTCAACCGCGTCATTGCTGTCGATTGTGCCGATTTTCGGCGTATCGGAGAAGTGGCGTCTTGTTTTTCTGAGGGCTATCAGCTTCTTAATATCGATCATCATCCAACGAATGACGCTTTCGGCGTTCATAATATTATTCATCCAGAAGCGGCAGCAACCGTTGAGATTTTGTTTGATTTGTTAAGACATGCTGGTATTACACCGGATGAGCCGGCAGCAACTGCGATTTATACGGGCCTTCTGACGGATACGGGCGGTTTCCGATATTCCAACACAACCTCACATGTCATGGAAATGGCTTCTGAGCTGCTTAAGCTTGGTGTGAACGGCCACTGGATCGCGGATTACTTGCTCGAGCGGATGACGATGCCGCAGCTTAAGCTGCTTCAGCTTGGACTCAGCAGATTGACTTTTTCCGAAGATAATCGTATTGGCTGGTTATACATAGAAGCAAATGATCTCGCCCACACTGGCGCTGCGCCTGAGGATCTTGAAGGATTGGTCAACTATGCGCGCAACGTTGATGGCGTAGAAGTTGGTATGCTGTTCAAGGAGCTTAAGAACGGTCATGTAAAAGTTAGCTTACGATCAGCCGGGTTGGTTGACGTAGCGGCTATTGCGCAATCGTTTGGTGGCGGCGGACATGTTCGTGCAGCTGGCTGCAAACACGATGGGCCGCTGGAACAGTCAATGCTGCAATTGGTGGAAGCAGTGAGAAAAACTCTGTCGGGGCTTATTCAAGATTGAGCGGCCGCGCATAGACGATGTGGAACGAAAGGCGTTGAACGATTGATGGATGGCATATTGGCGGTATGGAAGCCAGCTGGTTGGACAAGCCATGACGTTGTGGCGAAGGTGCGGGGCATTACGCGAGAGCGGCGCATCGGACATGCAGGCACGCTCGATCCCCAAGTTACAGGCGTACTGCCGCTTTGCATCGGACGCGCGACGCGTGTCGTCGAATACTTGCAAGAACAGCCTAAAGCTTATCAAGCTGTATTGCAGCTCGGCGTGGCGACGGATACCGAGGATATGACAGGAACACCTATAGAGGAAGTTGATGAGGTCTCGGTTACAGAAGAACAAGTAAACGAGGTGCTCGCTTCATTCATTGGTGAAATCGATCAAATACCGCCGATGTATTCAGCGGTTAAGGTCGATGGACAACGTTTGTACGATCTAGCAAGACAAGGGGTAACGATAGAACGCAAATCGCGTAAGGTTACGATCTATAGCATTAATTTGCTCGGGTTTGAACAAGATGCAAGAAGACCTCGCATTCGGTTCGACGTACATTGCTCAAAAGGCACCTATATTCGCACCTTGTGTGTCGATATCGGTAAACGTCTTGGCGTACCAGCTTCGATGGCAGAGCTTGTCCGTACAATGTCGGCAGGGTTTACTGAGGAGCATTGCCTAACGCTTGAAGAGGTTGCAAGCTTACAGGCAGATGGCCTGCTGCAATCGAAGCTAATGTCTGCGGATGCTGCACTTGTTCATATGCCGAAGGTCGTTGTAAAGCAGATTGCGGCTAAGAATGCGCTGCAAGGACAAAAAATTGCTGCGCATCGTCTTCTCAGCGAGAATTCGCTCTTACCTAAACAGTCTGTTCGATTGTATGATGAGGATGATCGTTTTCTTGGCGTATTCGAATGGAATGCCGAGGCACGGCTATTGTCTCCTGTCAAAGTATTTAATTAACAATACGACAGAATTTGAACAGAATTGCGGGTGTTTGTGCTATGGAACTGATCTCCATCGGTTTTCCGTTATCCGATTCGAAGTTAGCTTCGAAGGACGAGCAGCTGTCTATTGCGATCGGTCATTTTGACGGAGTCCACAAAGGACATCAGAACGTAATCAAGCGTGCAGTTGATGCCGCTCGCCAGCAAGGGCTGAAATCGGCCGTCATGACTTTTCATCCTCACCCGAAAGCAGTGCTCGGGCAGGGCGAGCAGTACTTCAGCTGTTTAACACCGCTTGAGAGCAAGCTGGCTCAATTCGAGGCGCTTGGTGTTGACTATGTGTTCGTTATGAAGTTTGATCATAGCTTCGCCAGTATTTCTCCTGAACGATTTGTATCGGAGGTACTCGTACCACTCGGCGTTCGCCATACGGTGGTCGGATTTGACTTCCGCTACGGCAGTCGAGGTGCAGGGGATGCTCAGATGCTTGGAACGTTAGGGAGCGAACAGGGGCTTACAACGGAGGTTGTTGAGCCACTGCTCTTACAGGGTCAGAAGATCAGCAGCACCTACGTACGCGAAGCGCTGGATCAAGGGAATATGGCACTTGTTGAAGACCTGCTTGGTCGGTCATATGAGGTTGAAGGCGTTGTCGTGCATGGTCATGCTCGGGGTCGACTGATTGGCTTCCCGACAGCTAACGTAGGGCTGACCCAGCCATACATTACACCACGGCTTGGCGTATATGCCGCACAGGTTGTCATTGGTGGTCAAGTTTATCCAGCTGTTCTGAATCATGGGATGAAGCCGACATTCAAGGATGGGGAGAAGGCGCCAGTGCTCGAAGCTCATCTTATCGGATTTTCCGGTGATTTGTATGATCAGTCGATACGAATTCGATTTATTTCGTTCATTCGTCCAGAGCATAAATTTGCCTCCGTCGATGAGTTGATTGCACAAATTGGCCGCGACCGTGATGAAGCGGCTGCACAGCTTGAAGAGCTTCAATCGAAAGAAGCGTCGCCGGTTAGTCGTAACCTATAATGTGACGGAATGCACAAGCAACGGCAGTTTACATGGGCCATGCTTTTGTGCTATACTGTAACACGTTGCTGCTTACATGGACAGTTTTCGCTGTCGATACAGCACAGGAACCTTAGCTTGGTTATTCGCTCTCACCGGCGGTGACGAGGCTGATGGCGATTATTTGATTAGGAGGTGAACTAGGATGGCAATCACGCAAGAGCGTAAGAATGAAATTATCGAAACGCACAAGAAACACGCGAGCGATACGGGATCCCCAGAGGTTCAAGTCGCTATCCTTACGGAAAACATCGTTAACTTGACGAACCACCTGCGGACGCACAAGAAGGACCACCACTCCCGCCGCGGTTTGCTCAAGATGGTAGGCCAACGCCGTAAACTGCTGGCATACCTGAAGAACAACGACGTTAAACGTTACAGCGCATTGATCGAAAAACTCGGCCTTCGCCGATAAGCATCGAAAAAAGCAACCTAGCCTTTCTTCGGTCCGACAAACGGGCGGATGTGGCAGGTTGCTTTTTGTAATGTTAAAGAAATCTGAATTGTTTGCCATGTATGCATGATTCATGCAACATGGTCAGGAGGGATAGTATGCTGCAAAAAGTGGAAATGTCGCTTGGTGGACGCCCGCTCGTGCTGGAAACAGGACGTTTGGCTAAACAGGCGAATGCTGCTGTAACGGTTCGTTACGGCGAAACAGTCGTGCTTTGTACGGTTACCGCTTCTTCGGAACCGAAGGACCTCGACTTCTTCCCATTGACTGTAAACTACGAAGAAAAGCTGTATGCAGTCGGTAAAATTCCAGGTGGTTTCATCAAACGTGAAGGCCGTCCGAGCGAGAAAGCGATTTTGTCGAGCCGTCTGACGGACCGTCCAATTCGCCCATTGTTCCCAGAAGGCTTCCGTAACGATGTTCAAATCGTTAATTTGGTTATGAGCGTCGATCAAGACTGCTCGCCAGAAATCGCTGCAATGATCGGTACGTCTGCTGCGTTGTCGATCTCCGATGTTCCATTCAATGGTCCAATCGGCGGTGTTGTCGTTGGCCGTATTGATGGTCAATTCATCATCAACCCAACGGTTGAGCAAGAAGCAGCAAGCGATATTTTTGTTGTCGTATCGGGTACGCGCGATGCGATCATGATGGTGGAAGCAGAAGCGAATGAAGTGCCAGAGAGCGTCATGCTTGAAGCTATCATGTTCGGCCACGATGAGATCCGCAATATCGTTGCGACGATTGAAGAACTGCAATCGATTGCTGGTAAAGACAAGATGGAAGTGAAGCTGCATGCTGTTGACGGTACGGTCAACGAAGCGGTTCGCGCCTATGCTTCTGAACGTCTGAACGAAGCGATTCGTATTCCTGAGAAGCATGCTCGCCAAGAGGCGATTGACGCTATCAACGTGGAGACGGTTGCCCACTTCAACGAAGTATATGCTGAGACACCGGAATTCATGGACGACGTGAAAGAAGTACTTTATGACATCGTCAAAGAAGAAGTACGTCGTCTCATTACGCATGATAAAATCCGTCCTGACGGCCGTGCGCTTAATGAGATTCGTCCGATCGAGTGCGATACGTCCTTGCTGCCACGTACTCACGGTTCGGGTCTGTTCACACGTGGTCAAACGCAGGCGCTTAGCATTTGTACGCTTGGTGCGCTTGGTGATGTACAAATTCTCGATGGCATCTCGCCAGAAGAATCCAAACGTTTCATGCACCATTATAACTTCCCGCCGTTCTCCGTTGGCGAAGCACGTCCTCTTCGTGCTCCAGGCCGTCGCGAAATCGGTCACGGTGCACTCGGTGAGCGCGCTCTGTCGAAAGTTATTCCGCCTGAATCTGAATTCCCATACACGATCCGTCTCGTATCCGAGGTTCTTGAATCGAACGGCTCGACATCACAAGCAAGTATTTGCGCAAGCACGCTTGCAATGATGGACGCAGGGGTTCCGATAAAAGCACCGGTAGCCGGCATTGCAATGGGTCTGATTAAAGACGGTGATCACTTCTCAATCCTGTCCGACATTCAAGGGATGGAAGACCACCTCGGCGATATGGACTTCAAAGTTGCAGGTACGGCAGCTGGCGTAACGGCAATTCAAATGGACATTAAGATCGACGGTATCGACCGTGCGATTCTGACGCAGGCACTTGATCAAGCACGCGAAGGCCGTATGCACATCCTTGGCAAAATGCTTGAAGTAATTAACGAGCCGCGCAAAAACCTGTCAAAATACGCACCGAAGATTATGACGCTTCGCATTAATCCGGACAAGATCCGTGATGTAATCGGCGCAGGCGGCAAAATCATCAACAAAATCATCGAAGAGACGGGTGTCAAAATCGACATCGAGCAGGACGGCATGGTGTACATCGCTTCTTCTAATGAAGAGATGAACCAGAAAGCTCGTTCGATTATCGAAGGCATCGTCCGCGAAGTTGTTGTTGGCGAAATCTACCTCGGTACGGTAAAACGGATTGAGAAATTCGGCGCATTCGTCGAAATCCTGCCGAACAAGGACGGTCTCGTTCACATTTCGCAAGTATCGACTGAGCGTATTGCGAAGATCGAGGACGTGCTGAAGATTGGCGATCAAATTACGGTTAAAGTAACAGAGATCGACCAACAAGGCCGCATCAATCTGTCGCGCAAAGCAGTACTGACGCAGGAATCGGAAGTTTCCTCGCAATAAGACGACTGCGTGTGGTTCTAGGCATAGCCGAACTCACGCAGCGTTCTAATCATACGCATGTATGATGCAGCAGCATCTATAGCCTAAACGACGAAGAGCCAGATTTGATCTGTCTCTTTTTTTGTTGGTTAAATTTATGACTTAGTAAGGATTGGAACAACCGCATATTCTCGTCCCATTTCTCATACATTGTGAGCATGGGAAAGGTGGGAGTTCGGATGAAGGTTGGCAAAGTTGCGGCGATGGCAGGATGTGTACTTGCTATCCTCGCTCTAGTGAAGCTTAACGAGCCTTTCAGTGAATACATACAAGCGATGCGGAGTACGGGCAGTCAAGTGGAGACCTCGTCTCCAGCCTACAGTGATCATACGAATGAGCGTTTACTTCAAGAAATTCGAAATGAGGCTGCGCAGCGGAACATAAAGCCGATCGATGCGAAGCTTGACCGTGTGTGGAAAGCAATTCCCGGCTATAACGGGCTTGAGGTAGATGTCGATCGTACGTATGCCGCCAATGTCAGCAATGATGCTGGTGCACCGTTAAAACTTTTTTATAAAGAAACCGCACCTGCCGTCAATTTGAATGATCTTGGTGCGCAGCCTGTATATCGCGGCAATCCGAATAAGCAAATGGTATCGCTGATGATCAATGTCGCATGGGGAAATGAATTTCTTGAGCCAATGCTGAAAACGCTAGAAGAAGAAAATGTGAAGGCTACTTTCTTCCTTGATGGCACATGGCTAAGAAATAATCCTGACCTAGCAAAGAAGATTCTAGCGGGAGGTCACGAGCTCTCCAACCATGCGTACAATCATCCGAATATGAGTACACTTAGCCGCGATGCACAGTATCAGCAAATCGCGAAGACGGAGGCGCTCCTTGAATCTGTGCTGGGCGTGAAGGACAATCGTTGGTTCGCACCGCCATCTGGTGATTATAATGGAACAACCGTATCGATCGCGCATTCACAGGGACTGCGAACCGTGCTGTGGACAATAGATACCATTGATTGGAGGAAACCGCCGGCTTCGACGATTTTGAGCCGAGTTCGCAATAAGCTGCAGCCAGGTGCGCTTATTCTCATGCATCCTACAGCTTCAACACGCGATGCGCTGCCTGATCTGATTAAAATGATTAAGTCGAAGGGCTATCAGCTTGGAACGGTCAGCGATACGTTATCACCAAAGCGTACGGACGCGGGCGGTTG
This sequence comes from Paenibacillus cellulosilyticus, assembly GCF_003182255.1. Taxonomy (GTDB): domain Bacteria; phylum Bacillota; class Bacilli; order Paenibacillales; family Paenibacillaceae; genus Paenibacillus_T; species Paenibacillus_T cellulosilyticus. The sequence goes on from NZ_QGTQ01000003.1 coordinate 357,173, forward strand.
AGTGGTGTCACTTAATTTGTTATAGTGGTACTATCTATTGAACGGTAGGACACTGCTCCTCGTGTCTATGTTCAAATCCAACAAAGTATACGATTTCACCAATACTTAGTTTGGATTTTCCTGGGAAGAAATGCACTGTGCCGTTTGATGGACGTCTCAGTCGTTTCACCTTGCGTCAAAACGAAGGAGGACTCTTAATTGAAGAAATATTCATTGAGCAATGGTTTGCGAGTCATTGTTGAGCCGATCCCAACGTGCAGATCGGTTTCTTTCGGCATTTGGGTCAAGACAGGCTCGCGACATGAGAATACACAAGATAATGGTATTTCCCATTTTATTGAGCACATGCTGTTTAAAGGAACTGAACGGTTTACAGCAAAAGATATTGCCGATGTGTTTGATGGCATTGGCGGCAACGTCAATGCGTTCACATCAAAGGAATATACGTGCTATTTTGCCAAAGTGCTGGATCAGCATTTGCCAATCGCGGTTGATGCACTAGCGGATATGTTCTTCAAGTCCCAATTGGATGAAGAAGAGCTTGCCAAAGAGAAGAACGTCATCCTCGAAGAAATTGCGATGTACGAAGACACGCCAGACGATAAGGTACATGATGATGCGTCCCGTGCAGCTTATGGCGATCACCCGCTAGCTTATTCAATCCTCGGCCTTCAGGATCGGCTTCAAGCGATGACGAGCAGCGATCTTCGCAGCTATATGCAGCGTCAATATCGTCTTGACAATGTCGTTATTAGCGTAGCCGGCAATGTAGAAGAACAGAGCTTGATTGAGCTGCTGGAGAAGCATTTTGGCGGGTTCACGAATTCAGGCGTGGCGGAGACGCTCGATACGCCAGTGTTCAACGGCAATTATTTGTTCCATAAGAAGCAGACGGAGCAAAATCATATTTGCATCTCGTTCCCGGGCTGCTCAATTGCAGACCCGAACCTGTATGCGATGGTGCTGCTCAATAATGCGCTTGGCGGCGGCATGAGCTCCCGGCTGTTCCAAGAGATCCGTGAGAAACGCGGCCTTGCATACTCGGTGTACTCGTACCATACTTCGTTCGCCGATACGGGGTTGTTCACAATCTATGCAGGTACTGCGCCGAAGCAGACGGCCGACGTCTTGAACATTACGATGGATATACTTGGCGAGCTTGCGGCTAAAGGTCTGACGGATGCAGAGCTTCATCGTGGCAAAGAGCAGCTTAAGGGCAGCCTCATTCTCAGTCTGGAGAGCACGAGCAGCCGGATGAACCGTAACGGCAAAAACGAGCTGATGCTCGGAAGACACTATACGCTTGATCAAATGCTGGAGCGTATCGATGAAGTAACCATGTCCGATATTGCGGACATGACGAAGAAATTGCTCAGCGTTCCATTTGCGACAGCTGTCGTAGGAACGAATGATAAGGCAGCGGCGAAGCTCAGGAGGGATCAGTTTGTTTCAGGTTCTGTTTAAACGCCTCCCAGGCAATGAGGACGTCAAGCTCCCGGAGCGGATGTCCGCAGCGGCAGCTGGCTTCGATCTGCATGCAGCAGTGGCGGAGCCAACTACGATTGCCCCAGGCGAACGCAAACTTATTCCGACTGGCTTCGCGATGGCGATGCCGGAACAGCTCGAAGCGCAAATCCGCCCTCGCAGCGGTTTAGCGTTCAAGCATGGCATCACATGCCTCAACTCGCCAGGCACGATCGACGCTGATTACCGCGGCGAAGTGAAAGTGCTGCTGATCAACTTAGGTCAAGAGCCATTCGTGATCACACGCGGCGAACGTATCGCTCAGATGGTATTCCAGACCGTCCCGGCGATCACCATCGCCGAAACCGACGAACTCCCTGACACCGTCCGCGGCGCAGGCGGCTTCGGCCATACAGGCGTATAAAAGTAATCACCCGTAAGACCTCATCTCCACTTCAGTGGAAGCTGAGGTCTTTTTCGTTCCAACCAACGTATGTCCCACTCGTCGTGCCTCCAAAGACTATAACGGTTGCCATAGTGGCTATTTCCAAGTAATCTAACCCATTCGAAAGCTAACGGTTGCTACAATCGTTATCGATCAACCAACCCTGCATTTCTCCCCGAAAATGCGCCAGTAAGCACAATAGCAACCGTTACATCGCTAAATCCTCCGTTTCACCCCCATTAAGCTCTCTCGCAACCGTTTACAGTGGCTCCGTCTTACTCCACAATTGTTTCAGCACCAAATCCCCTTGAAGGGAATGGGTATCAAAGCGTTATCGCTGAAACGCAAGAGGGCTCACACGAATAAATTGGGGTCAAAGGGACCTCCCTTAATCATTCACCCCCTTATAGGCTATCGCATATGATGCTCTATATCTTATGAGCGCAGAAAGGAGTGAAGCCTTCATGCTCACCGGCGTTCATGTCCTGCTGATCGGCGGCGATGCCCGTCAGCTCGAAGTGATTCGCAAGCTGACGGAGCTGGACGCTACTGTCACAGTTGTCGGGTTCGAGGGGCTGCATACGTCACTAGATGGCGCTATACACGCTGAATTGCGCGACGAACTGTTCGACGTTGCGGACGTGCTTCTGCTTCCCGCTGTCGGAACAGATGATTCCGGCCTTGTGACTGCCGTATTCAGTGATCGGGAGCTGAAGCTGACATCAGCGCAAATCGGACGTTTGCCGAAGCATGCGGTCGTATATGCAGGGATGGCTAAGCCTTACCTCGTGAACCTATGCGCAGAACACAGCATTGGACTCGTCGAGCTGTTTGAACGGGATGATGTGGCAATATATAACTCGATTCCGACTGCTGAGGGTGCCATTATGATGGCGATTCAGAATACGGATATTACGATTCATGGCTCCAACTGCATGGTGCTCGGAATCGGTAGAACAGGGCTGACACTCGCAAGAACTTTGCAAGGTTTGGGCGCTAAAGTTAAGGTGGGCGTTCGGCGTGAAGAGCACTTCGCACGCGCATGGGAGATGGGTTTTCTCCCGTTTTATACGGATCGTTTGATGCACGAAGTTGGTAACATTGACTTGCTTTTTAATACAATTCCGACTATGATAGTCACAGCGCAAATTATTGCGAATTTGCCCTCCAGGGCGGTCATTATCGACCTTGCATCCAAGCCTGGCGGTACCGATTTTCGGTTCGCTGAGAAGCGTGGAATGAAGGCGATGCTGGCTCCCGGTCTCCCGGGTATCGTCGCGCCGAAGACGGCTGGACGAATCATAGCGGATTGCTTATGCCAATTAATTTTGGACAATGCGAAGCTGTGGGGGGAGAGACCATGAACTGGTCGGGGATAACGGTCGGTTACGCTTTGACAGGATCACACTGCACGTTTGCTGAGGTGATGCCGCATATTCAACGGTTCGTTGATCTGGGAGCGAATGTTGTTCCAATCGCATCTCATACATTAATGACGACAGATACGCGGTTTGGCACTTCGGAACATTGGCAGTCTGAGCTGAAACGGATTACGGGGAACGATATTATCTCGACGATTGTTCAAGCTGAGCCGCTCGGACCGTCGAAGCTGATTGATGTGCTGCTAATAGCGCCTCTCACGGGCAATTCGACGAGCCGTTTGGCGAATGCATTGACCGATAGCGCACCATTGATGGCAGCGAAAGCGCAGATGCGCAACGGACGTCCCGTCGTGCTTGCTATTTCTACGAATGACGGTCTCGGATTGAATGCAGCCAATATTGCAAAGCTTCTCGTCGCGAAGAACATCTATTTCGTCCCGTTTGGCCAAGACAATCCGGAGCAGAAACCAAATTCCTTGGTTGCCCGTATGGATCTTGTAGTCGAAGCGTGTGAAGCTGCTCTTCAAGGAAAACAGCTTCAACCGATGCTAGTCGAGCGTTTTCTGTACTAGATGGAATTGTAATGCGTTATACATCTTTGAAATGCTTCGATAGAGCTTTTCTCATAGATACACGCCTGAAGTAGGGGAGACGAATGGTTAACAGCCATTGTCCCCTCCACGCGTTCGGGCAGTTGTCTTCCGTGCGTTCACACTGGCGCTGTTTGGAACGCTGTTCACCATACAATTATCTGTTTTACGCCATCATACCCATTCGAATAGCTGCTCCCGGCGTCTATAGTCTTCATTGACCAATTTGGAGGACTGACATCATGCGAATACTTGTTCAAAAGTTCGGGGGCACCTCGCTTGCTACAGAGCAAGCGAGGGAATTTGTCATTCGTCATATCGCAAGGGAACGGGATCGTGGCTATGCACTTGTCGTTGTCGTGTCCGCGATGGGGCGCGAGGGTGATCCGTACGCAACGGATACGCTCCTTAAGATGATTGCTAGTAATGGCGATTCTCTGCCTGCAAGAGAGAAGGACCTGCTGCTTGGCTGTGGCGAGATTATCTCGACTGCTGTCCTGGTCAGCAAGCTTCGATCTGAAGGTATTAATGCTTCTGGTCTAACAGGCGGAGCAGCTGGCGTAATTACAGATTCGACTTTTGGCTCAGCACGTATTGTTGAAGTACGTACTGAAGCCTTAATTGAAACACTGCAGCGCGGAGATGTTGCAGTCGTGGCAGGATTTCAAGGTCGGACGGAGAATAGTGAACTAACGACACTCGGAAGAGGCGGCAGCGATACATCTGCAACGGCACTTGGCGCTGCGCTTCGTGCTGAACGAGTTGACATCTATACCGACGTTAACGGTATCTTGACAGCCGATCCACGCATTGTGTCCGAAGCGAAGCCGCTTACGGTTGTCGGGTATGCAGAGATTTGCAATATGGCAAGACAAGGAGCAAAGGTCATTCATCCGCGAGCAGTAGAGATTGCACAGCAGGCGCGAATTCCGCTGCGTGTTCGGTCGACATTCTCCGAGGATGAAGGTACGCTTGTTACGGATGATCGGACATTCGCCGGCACATCTGTTCGTGATAAGCATGTAACGGGAATTGCACACGTTGCTGGGGTTACCCAAATATCGGTCTATGCCCGTGAGGGACAGGTCGATGTGCAGCTGCAAGTTTTTCAATCGATGGCTCGTCATGGAATCAGCGTTGATTTTATTAACGTTACACCAGGAGGAGCTGTCTATACCGTATTCGACCGCGATGCGGAGAAAGCAGTTCAAGTGCTGGAGAAGCTCGGCTATATACCCAATGCGGTCAGCGGTTGTGCCAAAGTTTCGGTTATCGGCGGCGGCATGAACGGTGTTCCTGGCATTATGGCAAGGATCGTCGAAGCACTAAGTGAGGCGAGTATCCCTATTCTTCAATCGGCGGACTCCAATACGACGATTTGGGTTCTCGTAAGGCAGGAGAACATGGCAGACGCGCTGCGCGCACTGCACACGAAGTTCGAACTGCATTTATAGCGACAATGGCGGTGCAAGCGGTGAAAATGCCGCTTGTCCCGATCTATACAATAAGATGTCTACGGTTTCAACTAGGCAGGAGGAATCGTCATGGATTTTGGCAGATTAATGACAGCAATGGCAACACCATTTGATGCAGAGGGCTCAATTGATTGGGAAGCAACAGGTAGATTAATTGATTATTTAATCGAAGAACAGTTATCCGACACATTGGTCATCGCCGGCACGACTGGCGAAGCACCTACGCTGAACGAAGCGGAGAAAGAACAATTGTTCCGTTTCTCAGTTCAACGTGCTGGCGGCCGCGCGAAAATCATCGCGGGTACAGGAAGCAACGACACAGCGCATACGATTCATATGACAGCTATGGCTGAGGCTTGTGGCGTCGATGGCATTTTACTTGTTACTCCTTATTACAACAAGCCAAATCAAGAGGGACTATACCAGCATTTCAAAGCAATTGCTGAGTCGACGAAGCTTCCGATCATGCTTTACAATGTTCCGTCCCGTACGGGTATCAACATGACGACAGCGACGACGTTGCGTTTGGCTGAATTGCCTAACGTTGTTGCAACCAAAGATTGTGCACCACTTGATCAGTTGGCTGAAATTGCAGAGAATGCTCCTTCTCATTTCCGTGTCTACAGCGGTGATGACAGCGCGGCGTTGCCTGCATTAGCAGTTGGAGCCTATGGTATTGTTAGCGTTGCCAGTCACGTAATTGGCGCTGATATGAAAGCAATGATCAATGCTTATTTGGAAGGCGATGTTCGCAAGGCATCTAAGCTTCATGCCAAGAGCTTGCCGATCTTCAAAGGTCTGTTCATTTACCCGAGCCCAGCTCCGGTCAAATATGCATTGGCGCTGAAAGGCCTATCGGTCGGCGGCGTCCGCCTGCCGCTTGTCACAATGACAGATGCAGAGGGCGAATACTTGCGCCAACTTGTTTAATCGGCAGCCATTTAGCCGATCTGAAGCGGGAATGTAACCGGTGCATCGGCCGCAAGCACAGCTTGTTGGCGAAGCATCGGTTTTTTATTTAGAATTTATAATTTTTCGAGATTGTAGGAAAGAATAAATTCTTACTAGCGATAAAACCTACTACATAAGTGCAGTCGCACATCCAGCCTCGATAAATGAGGCGACAGCCGGTTCACCTTGTATTCCATCTTTTGTATCATGTATAATGAGGTACAAGTGACTCGGTGCGGCAATTTTATGAAGAAGGAACCGGTTAACGTAGAGCGGTGTTTCAAAGATACGACCCTTACAAATATAAATAATGCTTACGAAGCTGATGACGACGCTTACGCAAAGCTTTATAGGAGGTATAGATTCAGTTGTCCAAGAAGAATAATCAAGATAAACTGCTCATTTTCGCCCTAGGTGGCGTAGGTGAGATCGGTAAGAACATGTATGCCATTCAGTATGGCAGCGACATTGTCATTGTTGATGCGGGTTTGAAATTCCCTGAAGAAGATATGCTCGGTATCGACATCGTAATTCCAGATATTTCGTATTTGCTTGAGAATCGCGACAAAGTTCGCGGTATTCTCGTTACACACGGTCACGAAGACCACATCGGTGGCTTGCCGTTTGTACTGAAAAGTCTGAACGTTCCTGTATTTGGCACGAAGCTGACACTTGGTCTGATCGAAGGCAAGCTGAAGGAAGCTGGATTGCTCGGTGAGACGAAGCGTATTCTCATCAATGCGGATTCCGAAGTGCAACTCGGTTCGATCACAGCTACGTTCTTCAAAACAAACCACAGTATTCCAGATTCGCTTGGCGTATGCTTGGACACGCCCGAAGGCCGCGTTGTACATACAGGCGACTTTAAGTTCGATCACACGCCTGTTAACGGCGAGTTCGCAGATCTTCAGCGTATTGCTGAGATCGGCAGCAAAGGTGTACTTGCGCTGCTGTCTGACAGCACGAACGCAGAACGCCCAGGTTTTACGCCTTCCGAGAGCGTTGTTGGTCATAATCTAGAAGAGATTTTCCGTAAAGCAACGCAGCGTGTTGTTGTTGCAACGTTCGCATCGAACGTTCACCGTATTCAACAGGTTGTAAATGCAGCAGCGGCTACTCGCCGTAAAATCGCAGTTGTTGGTCGTTCGATGGTTAACGTTGTATCGATCGCTGGTGAACTCGGCTACCTGAACATTCCGGAAGGCATGATCATCGAGCCAGAAGAAGTGAACAAAATGGCAGCAGACCGCGTCGTCATTTTGTGCACAGGCAGCCAAGGCGAGCCGATGTCCGCATTAACGCGTATGGCACGCTCGACGCACCGCAAAATTGACATTTTGCCAGGCGATACGGTTATTATTGCAGCAACACCAATTCCGGGTAACGAACGTCACGTAGGGCGTACAGTTGATGAACTGTTCCGTCTTGGCGCTAACGTTATTTACGGACCAGGATCGGTATCCGGCGTTCACGTTTCCGGTCACGGCAGCCAAGAAGAGCTGAAACTGATGCTCAACTTGATCCGTCCGAAATTCTTTATTCCAATCCACGGTGAATATCGTATGCTCCGCCTGCATGCTCAACTTGGTGAAGCAGTAGGTATCGAGCGTGAGAATATCTTCATCATCGATAACGGTGATACGGTCGAGTTCCAGAATGGTGCAGCTCGTAAAGGCTCGAAAGTACAAGCTGGTAACGTACTGATTGACGGTCTTGGCGTTGGTGATGTAGGTAACATCGTACTTCGTGACCGCAAGCTTCTGTCGCAAGACGGTATTCTCGTTGTCGTTGTTACACTGAGCAAGCAGGATGGAACAATCCTGTCCGGTCCGGACATCATTTCGCGTGGTTTCGTCTACGTACGTGAATCCGAAGGTCTGCTGGACGAAGCAAACCGCATCGTCACTTCGACGCTGAACAAGCTGATGAACGACAATGTGAACGAGTGGGCATCGCTGAAGACGAATGTGAAGGACGCGCTTGGCCGCTTCCTGTATGAGCAAACGCGCCGTCGTCCAATGATCCTGCCGATCATTATGGAAGTATAATAAATCAGTAAAGATAGAGGATGCAGCAAAGCGCTGAATAAGCGTGATGCTGCATCCTTTTTTCGTTCCAATATCGCAATCGACTGCATAATCATCCACTCCAATACCATACTATGACGAGCTACATTCCGTCTGATAAAGGAGCATACCGTGATGAATGAAGAGCTCGTCGAGTTGAAGTCGGAGCAGCCGGAGCCGGCCACGCCGGCGGATGATAAACGCAAACCACCTTCTGTCGTTGAGACGATTACGCAATTAGGGCAAACATCAACGCCAGCCCCTGCGGAGTCGAACATTTATTGTATGACGATCATTGGTCAGGTCGAAGGGCATCTCGTACTGCCACCGCAAAATAAAACGACCAAATATGAGCATTTGATTCCACAGCTAGTCGCGGCCGAGCAGAACCCGAAGATTGAGGGCATTCTGATCGTGCTCAACACAGTAGGTGGAGACGTGGAAGCTGGACTTGCGATCGCAGAGATGATTGCATCGTTATCCAAGCCTACGGTAACGCTAGTGTTAGGTGGAGGACATTCGATTGGTGTGCCAATCGCCGTATCTGCCAATCAATCTTATATCGCGGAGTCCGCAACAATGACGATCCACCCGATACGGATGAACGGGCTTGTGATTGGCGTTCCGCAGACATTCGAATATTTGGATAAAATGCAGGAGCGCGTCGTTCGGTTCGTTACCACCCATTCCAAGGTAAGTGAACAGCAGTTCAAGGAGCTTATGTTCAAAACCGGTGAACTGACGCGTGATATCGGTACGACCGTTATCGGCTCGGACGCTGTGAAGTACGGCCTCATAGATGCAATCGGCGGTATCGGAGAGGCTTTAGCCTCGCTAAATGCGCTTATTAGTCAGCGGCGTGCAGCGCCTGCAGGAGTGCTGCCGTCATGACGCTCTATACTTCAATGCCGTTAGAGCTTGTGCTCGCTGGAATGAACGATGAACGTGAGCCGCTAATTGAGCTGGAGCAGGATGGGGCATTAATGCAGCTTGCTCCACTTGCACCAGGCATCGGGAAGCTCGTTCGACTCGTTCATGCACCGCTCGATCATTACTTAAATCCGCGCTTTCAGCCAGGTGCTTACATTGTTTACAGCTCGCCCACAGATTGATTGTGGACGGGCTGTTTTCGTTTTTGCTCGATAGGAACAATTGTCCACCTATGGTATAATCGTTAATTAGAGGTGAGCAGAATGGCGAAGCGTAGACGTAAGGCGCGCAAATCGATAGGCGAAAGCCTGAAGTATGAGATATACGGAATTTTGCTCATAACATTATCGGTTATTGCCCTATCTGGAGAGGCGGCTGTTGGCCGTTCCTTGTCCAAGTTGTTTGGATTACTGCTAGGCAAATATTACTTTGTAATCGCGTTAGTAGGCGTCTATGTCGGCTTAACCGTCATGGTGAAGCGAGCATGGCCCAAAGGATGGTCAAGCCGTAAAACGGGCATTTTGGTGCTTATACTGGGTCTAACCTTATGGAGCTCGATAGCAGAGATCGATCGTAAATTCGATCCTGTCGATTCAGCGGTTGAGATGACAGCAAGCAGTATATTACATCAACTAGGCAGCGATTTGCAGGGTCAGCTCCTATCACCGGAAGCTCCATCAGGATCGGTTATGTCACGAGACATAGCTGGCGGATATGCCGGTGCTGTGCAATATACGATTTTGTATGCGCTTTTTGGGGTGTACGGAACGAAATTCCTACTTCTTGTAATGTTCGCGATCTCGATTATGCTCATTACAGGCAAGTCGTACATCGATATTCTTCAAGGAGCTAGAAAACGCATAGGTCGCTTGATCATCCTTCTGAGGGCCAAATATGCGAACCGACGCCCACGTACGGTAGCGGTTTCAGCCGCGAGAGCAGCAGGGCAGGGTGCAGGTACACCGTTGGCACGGCGTTCTATTGATGATTTTGACGATGACGCCGATGAAGATGATGACGATGGAACGTCGCCAGCTTCAAACAGGAGAAGCTCGCTTCTATTCCCTTGGATGCGGAATCGTCAACAGCCAGCTGAGCAGCATACAGCTGAACCTCGCGAATGGACGATGGACCACGATGATGAGCAAGAAGAGGCTCCACCGCAGCGACAGCCGCGCACACCAGTTGTACGCATACATAGTGACCGTGATCGAAGTAGTGATTCAGCAGATGAACAACAGCAGCACGCCGAGGAGAGACCATCAGAGTCGATTCTGAGCCGAATGCTTCGTCGTGCGGGCAGTCCAGATACGCGTGTGCCTCAGCAGGCAGAATCTGCATCTGAGCAAGGCTATCATGAGGCTGATGAAACCCCACCTTGGGCACAAGAACACAACGAATTCGAGGAGAATGCTGAGGACGATACTCCGTTTGATATGCCGGAGGGGTATTCACAGCAGCGTGTTGCTCCTTCATCCTTGTCTCCTGCGTTTGAGGATGGCCAAGATGAGCACAATGGTCAGGGCGGGCAGTATGACGACGCGGAAATCGATGAAGACTCTGTCGATCATCATGTTCATTATGATCAGGAAGAGATGCATCAACCTGAAATACATGAATCGGAAGCTCTGCAATCGGAATCTGGTGACAGTGCAGCGACTGACTCTGTTCCACATTCAGTAGTGCCGAAGGCGAAGCCGTATAAGCTGCCTTCCTTATCGCTGCTAGCGAAGCCGGCTGGTGGAGGTAAAGGATCAGATGGTGTTGATCGACTGGAGTCGCAGCGGAAGCTCGAAGCCACACTTGAAAGCTTTGGCGTCCGAGCGAAGGTGCTTGATGTTGTGCAAGGTCCTGCGGTAACCCGATATGAGGTTCAGCCAGCAACTGGCGTTAAAGTTAGCCGAATTGTTGGTTTGCAGGATGACATTGCACTTGCATTAGCTGCTAAAGATATCCGGATGGAAGCGCCAATTCCAGGTAAGTCGGCAATTGGCATCGAGGTGCCGAACTCGGAAGTTTCCGTCGTCACGATGCGCGAGGTAATGGAGTCGAACGCATTCCAAAATGCAGGCTCGAAACTGTCCATTGCATTCGGCCGTGACATTTCTGGACAATCGATTGTCGGCAACTTGGCGAAGATGCCCCACTTGCTCGTCGCAGGTGCGACCGGTTCAGGTAAATCGGTATGTATCAACGGCATCATCACTAGCATTCTATACAAGGCGAAGCCTGATGAAGTGAAATTTATGATGATCGACCCGAAGATGGTCGAGCTCAATATGTACAACGGCATTCCGCACTTATTGGCACCGGTAGTTACGGATCCACGGCGCGCATCACTTGCACTGAAGAAAATTGTCGTCGAGATGGAGAAACGATATGAGCTGTTCTCCAAATCAGGTACTCGTAACATCGAAGGCTATAACAATCTAATGGAGTCCAATCCAGCTGCTGTACTGCCTTATATCGTTGTCATCGTCGACGAGCTTGCCGACCTGATGATGGTCGCTGCCAACGACGTCGAGGATGCGATTACACGTCTTGCACAGATGGCTCGTGCCGCAGGTATTCACTTGATCATCGCGACGCAGCGCCCTTCGGTAGACGTCATCACTGGTGTCATCAAGGCGAACATTCCATCTCGGATCGCTTTCGGTGTATCATCCCAGGTGGATTCCCGTACGATTCTCGATATGGCTGGCGCCGAGAAGCTGCTCGGCCGCGGCGATATGCTGTTCTTGCCGGTCGGCATGTCGAAGCCGATCCGGGTACAAGGTGCATTCTTATCCGATCCAGAAGTCGAGTCGATCGTTGAGCACTGTAGATCGCAAGGGGAAGCAGAGTATAAGCCGGAGCTTGTTCCAGAGATCGATGACTCCGGGAATGGACAGGATGAAGAGATACTGGACGAGCTGTTCGATCAAGCGGTTGGCATCGTAGTAGATGCGAAGCAAGCATCCGTTTCCCTGCTCCAGCGCAGAATGCGCGTTGGTTACACGCGTGCGGCACGTCTCATTGACCAGATGGAAGCCAAAGGCGTTGTCGGCCCTTACGAAGGCAGCAAGCCACGCGAAGTGCTGTGGACACCAGACCACGCCAACGCACGCACCAGCGGCCAGCAGAACTAAATAAACTAATAAAATGCTCGAAGCCCCCGGCTTCGAGCATTTTTAATTTTTGGTGAACAAAGCTTGCCCCAAAGGGCACGCGACTCCATGCACACTGCAGCTCTAATACGCCTCTGTCCCAACACCGACCCCTTCCGGGGTCCAGGGGACGGGAGTCCCATGGGGTCCTCCCTAGCAGGGAGGATTTAGGCGGGTAGAAATCTAGGTGGGTAGAAATTTTTGATGTAGTACTTTATAAATTGATGTTTAAAAGGAATTATTGGAGTCAATGGGGCTCCGCCCCTTTCATGCATAGAAACGTTAGCCGTTTCTCATACTACCGACAGGATGCGCTTCAAAATACTTACCAACTTGCATGAGAAAGGCAGATCCAGAACATGAGAAATCGCCTGATAGTGATGACGGTTGTCATTGTGCTGCTGTTGTTCGGAGCGTATTCGCTCCACTATGCGGACAAAGGCAAGTCTGCAGAGACGTTCAGCAGCGCGATCATTAAGCTGGGCTCCTCCGGCAAAGACGTGACTGAATTGCAGGGCAGGTTAAAGTTTCTAGGTTATTACAGCAGTTCGATTGATGGTCAATTCGGTTACACAACTTTGAATGCTGTGAAGTGGTTCCAATGGAAGTTTGGAATGAAGGCTGACGGTGTTGTGGGCGCACAGACGAAGCTGAAGCTGTGGAATGCAACGAAGAACTGGGCACCTTCCGCAAGCGATCAATCTTCGTCGTCAGGGTCGAGCGGAACCGATAAATCGACTTCGACGGGCACCACTACAACAATCAGTAAATCGAACCGTTTGGGCCTTACAGACAACGATATCAAAATTATGGCGAATGCTGTGTACGGCGAATCACGTGGTGAGCCGTATGAAGGTCAAGTTGCTGTCGCAGCCGTTATTCTCAACCGGTTGAAATCGCCAAGCTTCCCGAACTCGATTTCGGGTGTTATTTATCAGCCTGGTGCGTTTACTGCAGTAGCAGATGGTCAAATCAATTTGACGCCTAATGAGACGGCGAAGCGGGCCGTTCAGGATGCGATTAACGGCTGGGATCCTAGTGGCGGATGCATCTATTATTTCAACCCAGATACAGCAACTTCCGCATGGATTTGGTCGCGCCCGCAAGTGAAAACAATCGGGAAGCACATTTTCTGTATGTAAAAGGTTGTATAAACAGGTCTAACAAACAGAAGCAGCCCGCCTGTTCAGGCGCAGGTTGCTTCTGCCTTTTCCAATCCGTTAGAATGGTAATTGAACAGGATGGATTGGAATAGATTTACTATGGATGACAAAGCGATCAAGCTGGAATATGGAAGGGGCTGACGGTATGAGTTCCAACACTTTTGAACGAGGCCGGGTGAACCGGATTCGGCTGCATGTAATGCCAACGACCCGGTTCAAAACGTTCGCGATTACGCTATATGCAGGCATTCCACTGGAGGAGAATCAAGTTACTTCGACAGCGCTGCTGCCATTTGTTTTCCGTCGCGGAACGTCTACAACACCGGAAACGATTGCTCTTCGTGAGCGCTTGGACGATCTGTATGGAGCAGGTTTTGGTTTTGATGTGTTCAAGCGTGGCAACAATCAATTCATCCAGTTCCGTATGGATGTCATTAACGATGCATTCGTTGAATCGAAGGAGTCGCTGCTTGCTGCTTCTCTTCGTTATTTGGGCGAGGTTGTATCGGAGCCGCTGCTGGAGAGCGGGCATTTTGCAACAAAATATGTGCAATCTGAGCGCGATACGCTGCGTAAGCGTTTAGAAGCCATCATTAATGATAAGATTCGTTATGCTTCCGAGCGCTGTACAGAAGTGATGTGCGAGGGAGATCCATACCGACTGCACGCGCTTGGCAACCGTGCCGATCTGCCGAATATTTCAGCGGAATCGCTGTATGAACGGTATCATCAATGGATTAACGAAGCGGTATTTGATTTGTACATAGCTGGCGATACATCACTCGCTGAAGTTGAGACATTGGTTGCAGAAGCTTTCAAGCTGCCGGATGGCGATATCGGTGCCTTCGCATCGACGGACGTTCGTTCGGATGCACGTGAAGTGAAGACCGTTGTTGAGAAAATGGACGTGAAACAAGGGAAGCTCAACCTTGGTTTAAGGACCGGAATCAGCTATGGTGACGATCAATATCCGGCGCTTCTTGTTTATAATGGCGTTTTGGGTGCTTACCCGCACTCGAAACTGTTTATAAATGTACGTGAGAAAGCGAGTCTGGCATATTATGCATCCTCGCGCATTGATGGGCATAAAGGTCTGCTTACGATTCAATCGGGCATTGAGATCGACAAGTACGAGCGAGCGCTGACGATTATCAAAGAGCAAATTGCGGACATTCAAGCCGGCAAAATCAGTGAGCTTGAAATCGATCAGACGAAGGCGATGCTCGTTAACTCCGTCCGAGAAATGCAGGATTCAGCTGCTGAGCTGATTGCATATGATTTCAATGCACAGTTCTCCGGCAGCACCCGCACAGCGGAGGCGTTCATTGCACAGATTCAAGCCGTTACTGCGGACGATATTGTTCAGATTGCGAATGGTATTCATCTCGACACCGTATACTTCTTACGCGACAGGAAGGAGGCATAGGCAATGGAAACACTAGCTTATCCAGGCGTGCAGGAGACCCTGTACCGCGAAGTGATGCCAGGTGGCCTAGAGGTTTTTGTACTTCCGAAGGAAGGGTTTCAGAAGACATATGCAACCTTCTCGACCAAATACGGGTCTGTCGATAATCGGTTTGGTGTAGAGGGAAAACCACTTGTTAGTGTCCCAGATGGTATTGCCCATTTTCTAGAGCACAAAATGTTTGAGGAGCCAACGGGGGATATTTTCGCCACCTTCTCCAAACAAGGTGCTTCCGCCAACGCTTATACGAGCTTCGACCGCACGGTCTATCTGTTCTCGGCAACGGAGCAAATTCCGGCAAACCTCGAAACGCTCATCGACTTTGTCCAGCATCCTTATTTCACGGATGAGAACGTAAACAAGGAGAAGGGCATTATCGAGCAGGAGATTCAAATGTATCAGGACAATCCGGATTGGCGCGTCTACTTCGGCTTGTTCGATGCAATGTACCATGCGCATCCGATTCATATCGATATTGCGGGTACGGTAGAATCCATTTATCAGATCGACAAAGAGACGCTGTATAGCTGCTATGAGACGTTCTACCATCCGACGAACATGATTCTGTTCGTTGTGGGCGGTGTGGATGCCAAAGAAGTGTTCGAGCTTGTACGTCGCAATCAAGAGCGTAAGTCGTTCCCGCCGCAGGGTCGCATCATTCGTTCGTTTGATCCGGAGCCAACTTCGGTCAAGGAGTCGAGAAAGCTGCTAAACTTGCCGGTATCGCTGCCGAAATGCATGTTTGGTTTCAAAGAAACGAAGGTAGGCTTCTCGGGTGAAGCTTTGCAGAGACGGGAAGTTGCAACGCGCATCATGCTAGACATCGTCTTCGGCGCCAGCTCGCCGTTGTACCAATCGCTGTATGACGAAGGGTTAATCTCTGACTCGTTCTCACATGAATATAATGCTTCGCCAGAATACAGCTTCTCTGTTATCGGCGGAGAGACGAGGGATCCTGATGCACTGCTGGCTCATGTCCGTGAGGCGGTCGATAAGCTGCTGACTGCAGGCATTAGCAGTGAAGCGTTCGAACGTTCCCGTCGTAAAAAAATCGGTGGATACTTGCGTATGCTCAATTCCCCTGAGGCTATTGCCGGAGAATTTACGCGGTATCGTTTCCGTGGCGGCGACTTGTTCGCACTGCTGCCGCAATATGAGCAGGTCACCCTGCAAGAGGTCAACGACCGTCTACGCGAGCATTTCGACTGGAATCAGCTTGCTGTTTCGGTGGTTGCTTCCGAGGAGAAGTCGAGTTGAGCAAACCGCTTCACGAAATGACGGTGCTCATCACCGGGGGAAGCCGCGGCATCGGCGCTGCCATCGCGCAGCGCTTCGCCGCGGAGCGGATGAACATCATCATTCATTATTTGCAATCGCATGAGGCAGCCAACGAGACGGCACGCCGCTGTATGCGGCTTGGGTCGAATGTTATGACGATCTCGGCTGATTTGCGATCAAAGGATCAAATCATACGAATGCGGGACAAGTTGGAAGACCGTGGACTGATACCCGATATTCTCGTTAATAATGCAGGCGTCGCCCATTACGGTATGCTGTCAGATGTGACGGAGCAGGAGTGGGATGATGTGATGTCTGTCAACCTGAAGAGCATGTTTCTAACGACGCAGCTGTTTATGGCGCCGATGATACGCCAGCGGTTCGGACGGGTGATTAACGTATCCTCGGTATGGGGGCAGTCTGGTGCTTCTTGTGAAGTGCTGTATTCTACGACCAAAGGCGGCATGAACGCATTCACGAAAGCGCTCGCGAAGGAGCTTGCGCCTTCTGGTGTGACGGTTAATGCGGTTGCACCAGGCGCAGTGGATACCGTTATGCTGGACAAGCTTGATAGCTCGGAGAAGCAAGCGCTCGAGCAGGAAATTCCGCTTGGCCGTTTCGCACAGCCTGATGAGATTGCTTCATTGGTTTATTTCTTATCGCTGCCTGAGTCTGCGTACATAACGGGACAAGTGATCAGTCCGAATGGCGGCTGGATGACTTGATTCTATAATTGTTCGAATAGACAGGCGGATACTCGCGCACACTACAATCGTTGCTCACTCAGCCGTTGTTGTTGTTGAATGAAGCAGCAGACCATTGTAGGAGGCGAAGACCAGTGTCCACGGTCCTTTCGAATTTCGATTCATGGAAGCAATTTTTAGCTGATCGTCTTGAGCAGGGTAAGAAATTAGGACTTACTGATGATACCATTGCGAATCTTGCGTTCGAGATCGGCTCATTCCTTGACGAGCGTGTAGATCCGAAAAATGAAGAGCAGCGGGTACTCAAAGAAATTTGGGATGCCGGTGACGAAGATGAACGCAAAACGCTGGCAAGACTTATGTGCAAGCTTGTGCAGCATTAATGTCGGTTGTTAAAGGTGAAACAGCTGCTGCCACTTTTGTGGCACAGTTTGTTTCATCCCTGAGAAATCCAAGACTAAGTATAGGCTGATGACTTATACTTTCTTGGGTTTTGACAAAGGCTCCCGTCATGGGGGCTTTTTTCCGCATCAGAGTTTAAAAGTTTTAACTAAAGAACGTTGTAGTCAGGGAGAGGCTGCCAAGTCACTGGAACATTCATGCATTCGCTTGCAGGAAAGTGACGAAAATTGTAGAATTAATTTTTGAAGATTGAACGGCAAATGGGGACGGTGGAAAATGGAAAAGCGGCAGTGGTACATGGAATACAAAATACATAAAAATCGTCCTGGTCTGCTTGGCAATATTGCTTCCTTGCTCGGGATGATGAGTGTTAACATCTTGACGATTAATGGCGTTGAGGATCGTACGCGAGGCATGCTCCTCGAGACCGATGACGACGGCAAAATCGATCTGCTTGGCCAGATGCTTGCGAAGATGGATTACATTACGGTGAATAAGCTTCGCCCGCCTACGCTGCTGGATATTCTGGCTGTACGTCACGGGCGTTATATCGAGCGAGACTCGGATGATAAGAAAACGTTTCGTTTTACACGGGATGAGCTCGGTGTACTGGTCGATTTTCTCGGTGAAATTTTCAAACGGGAAGGCAATCAAGTTATCGGCTTGCGCGGCATGCCGCGTGTAGGGAAGACGGAATCGATTATCGCAGGCAGCGTTTGCTCGAATAAAAGATGGACATTCGTTTCTTCAACGCTGCTTCGCCAAACGGTGCGCAGCCAGCTGTCTGAGGAAGAGATGAATCCGAACAGCATCTTTATCATTGACGGAATCGTCAGCACAATGCGTTCCAATGAGCGCCATTATGCGCTTATTCAAGAGCTCATGGCGATGCCGGCTACGAAGATTATCGAGCATCCCGATATTTTCATAAAAGAATCACACTACGATTACAGCACTTTTGATACGATTATAGAGCTGCGTAATACGCCGGATGAAGAGATTTCGTACGAAGCGATTACAAACGGCTTACATGATTTCTAGATCAACAAATCAGCGCATATAGACCAGAGACATCAGGAGGTGAAGATATGTCAGATTTAGGAGAACTGCTTAAGAAAGCACGTGAGCAAAGCGGTATGTCGCTTGATGATATTCAAGAGTCTACAAAAATCCGCAAACGGTACCTAGAAGCAATTGAATCAGGCGACTACAAAGTGCTGCCAGGGAGTTTTTACGTTCGTGCGTTCGTGAAGACGTATGCAGAGACGCTCGGGCTGAACGCGGATGACGTACTTCGCTTATACAAACACGAAATGCCGGCAGCGCCGCCTGATCCGGCTGTAGAGCCGATGATCAAACAACCGCGTAGAGCGTCGCAAACATCATCCGACCGATGGAGCAAGTTTGGCTTCACGGGCATTATGCTGTCGTTCGTTATCGTTATTGCTGCAGTTGTGTGGATCTATGCGATCAATAACTCCGACACGAATGATAATGCACATAAGGTCGATGATCAGACGAAGATTACGGACTCCACCGATATTCCGAAGGAGACGGAGCCGAATACGACGACGGATCAGCAGCCAAACACAAACACGGGTACGACGGGGAACGATACCGGCACTAATGTGCCAGCACAGCAGCCTGAACCGCCAGTCCAAGCTACCACGGTCACGTTATCGGGCAAGTCGGGACGTGTGGATCTGTATGACGTAGGACCTAGCGGAGATCACCAGCTGAAGTTTACAGTTAAGGGCGGTACGAGCTGGATCGAAGTTCGTGAAGGCGGCTCTAAAGGCAAAGAGCTGTACTCTGGTTTGGCAGCTGATGGTACAGAGCAGACATTCCCGCTTACGGGATCTACGTACATGAATGTTGGCCGTGCGGATCTGGTTGAAATCTCGATTGATGACGTTGTAGTAGAGGACGGCAATCGGACGACGACCAAGAAGCTGCAGTTCAATCCGGTCTCGGCTGATGCAGGCACTGGCACCGGCACTGGTACGAATAAAGGGACTGACACGGGTACAGGTACAAATGCAACAAATCAAGATCAAGCAGGCGAAGTTCAGAACGTTCAATAACATTTCGCTGACAAAAAGGCATTCGCCTCCTGTGCGGATGCCTTTTCTTGTGAGCGCTTTTCGGTTATAATACGGCACAAGTATACGAAAGTGTAATGTTTATTTTACAAAGGAGCGATTAAAGTCATGAGTGCAGAAAGTTCATTTGATATTGTGTCGAAAGTGGATATGCAGGAGTTGAATAATGCGATTACGCAAGCGGAGCGGGAGCTCGAGACGCGTTTTGACTTCAAAGGCAGCAAGTCGAGCATCAAACTGGACAAGGAAGAGCTGGTCATCGCTTCGGATGATGAGTTTAAGCTCAGCAACGTTATCGATATTCTTGTGGCGAAGATGGTTAAGCGTGGTGTTCCGGTTAAAAACCTTGATTACGGTAAAATTGAGCCCGCTAGTGGGTCGACGGTTCGCCAGCACATTAAGCTTCGCACAGGTATTGAACAGGACATTGCCAAAAAAATTAATATTCTAATCCGCGACTCGAAAGTCAAGGTGAAGAGTCAGATTCAAGGGGATCAAATTCGGGTAACAGGAAAAAGCAGAGACGACCTACAGGCTGTCATTGCGCTTCTTCGTGGCGCAGATTTGCCGATTGAGCTGCAATTCATTAACTACCGCTAAACAAGATCATAAGCCTACTGCTGCTCTAGCGCGCTGTCCTTTGGTTCATTTTGACACGCTATAGGGCATGTATTATACTTTATGAGATAGCTTTATGGAGTCAGATCTGGGGGATTGCACGAAATGACAGAACGACAATTCAGAGCGCAAATGCTGTGCGATATGGCAGCGGGACAATGGAACAGCAGCTCGAAGGGTACGCCACTCACCACCCTTAGCGGGGAGGAGATGCTGTGAACTTAGCGAACAAGATTACAATCGCCCGTATTTTCCTCGTTCCAATCATTATGATTTTTTTGTTGATCAAATTGGATTTGGAGCCGATTCACTTTGATGATTTCTCGATTACATACAATCAGATTGTAGCCGCTCTTATCTTCATCATTGCTGCAAGCACGGACGGACTGGACGGCTACATCGCTCGGAAGAATAAAATCGTAACGAACCTCGGCAAGCTGCTGGATCCTCTTGCAGATAAGGTGCTCGTTGCTGCTGTACTGATCTCGTTGGTTGAAATGGATAAGCTGGATGCATGGATTGCGGTCGTTATTATTTGCCGCGAGTTTGCTGTGACTGGCTTAAGACAAATCGCGCTTCTTGAGAACAAAGTAATTGCTGCAAGCAAGTGGGGCAAATGGAAGACAGCTGTTCAGATTACGATGATTATCGCGCTTATGCTGAACAACTTCCCATTCACTTTCATCGATATTCGTTTTGATCTTTTCGCAAGCTGGGTAGCGGCGATCATTACGGTTTACTCCGGTATCGATTATTTTGTAAAGAATAAAAACCTGATACCAATTGCCTAAAATACACGGACATCCTCCATTCTGGGGGGTGTCCTTCCTTTACTACAGCATTTATGTTACGAAAGGGAGGCTCATCCGATGAAAGCAGAAATCATTGCGGTTGGTACTGAACTGCTGCTTGGACAAATCGTCAATACGAATGCTCAATTTTTGTCTCGCCGCTTGGCCGATCTAGGCATTGACGTTTATTATCAGACGGTTGTCGGAGACAATCCTAACCGTATTCGCAGTGCAATCGAGACGGCTCGCAGCAGGGCGGATCTGCTGCTGTTTACAGGGGGCTTAGGGCCTACGCAGGATGATTTGACTAAGGATGTGCTGGCTGAATACCTCGGGCGGGAAATGACGTATGATCAGCCTTCTATGGACAAAATCGTGGCGTTCTTCCAGAACCGCGGCATACATATGGTTGAGAGCAACAAGAGGCAGGCAACATCGATTGTCGGAGCTGTGCCGCTGTTTAATGAAGCGGGCCTTGCGGTTGGCAATGCATTGCATGTCGATGGTACACGTTACCTGCTGCTGCCAGGACCGCCTCGTGAGATGAAGCCGATGTTTGAGGGACCTGCTCTCACTTGGCTGCTTGGAGAACTAGGTACTGCGATTCCGCTCTATTCAAGACTTCTTAAGTTTGCTGGTATCGGCGAATCGAAGCTGGAGCATGATCTGCTGCCTCTGATTGAAGGTCAGACCGACCCGACAATTGCGCCATATGCCAAAGAAGGCGAAGTCGCCATTCGGGTCTCGACGAAAGCTGCGACGGCTATGGAAGCACAGCGGAAAATCGACGAAACAGTCGATAACATTAAACAGCTTGTTGGCGCTCATCTGTATGCACAGGAAGACATTCCATTAGAAGAAGCCGTCGTGCGTCTGCTTCGTTTGTCGAATCGTACAATGGCGTCCGCGGAGAGCTGCTCAGGCGGCTTGTTCGCAGAACTCATTACGAACATTCCAGGCAGCAGCGGCGAGTACGCAGGTGGTGTTGTTACTTATACGAATATGATGAAGCATCAGCTGCTTGGTATCCCGTTGTCACAGCTTGAAGGGGAGGGTGCACCTGGTGCGATCAGCGAATCGACTGCTCAGATGATGGCCGAACGTGTTAGAGAGATCGCTGATGCAGACTTCGGAATTTCCATTACAGGTGTTGCTGGCCCAGCAGAGTCGGAGGGTAAACCAGTAGGGCTAGTTTATTTCGCGATAGCACAGCGTGCCAAGCCTACAGACGTTCACACGATGCATTTGGGCGGCACACGAGACATTATCCGTGTACGCGCCGTAAAAGCGGTGCTGTACCGCTTTTGGCAGGCCTTAGGCGGCGGTACAGAGGTGTAAGAAGAGCTTGGCTTGCATGGAGGATGGAGCGCTTAATTTCTCTTGCCCGTGCCAAGTAATCATGATATAGTAGCGATAGTTAACGGAGGAACCGTAGCGAATGGATCATTTGCTGCGGTTCTTTTTGTTCTTAGGGGTATGATCCATATGCTCCTTAGAAAAAAAAGCGAATGTATGTTCGAAAAAATGCTTGGCAACAGGAACGAAATAAGCTATGATTACATTATAAAGAGCAAAGGGATGTGAGTTCGTTGTCAGATCGTCGCGCAGCGTTAGAAATGGCACTACGCCAGATTGAGAAGCAGTTCGGTAAAGGCTCCATCATGAAACTAGGCGAATCGACGCATATGCAAGTTGAGACCGTTTCAAGCGGCGCGCTTGCTTTAGATATTGCCCTTGGAATTGGCGGATTTCCTCGTGGTCGTATTATTGAAGTGTACGGGCCGGAGTCTTCCGGTAAGACGACGGTTGCGCTTCACGCAATCGCAGAAGTACAGAAGATTGGTGGACAAGCTGCATTCATCGATGCCGAGCATGCGCTGGACCCACTGTATGCAAGCAAGCTAGGCATCAACATTGACGAACTGCTGCTCTCGCAGCCAGATACGGGTGAACAAGCGCTTGAGATCGCTGAAGCACTTGTACGCAGCGGCGCTGTCGACATTATCGTCATTGACTCCGTAGCAGCACTTGTGCCAAAGGCCGAGATCGAAGGCGATATGGGTGATTCCCACGTTGGTCTGCAAGCACGTCTGATGTCGCAAGCACTCCGTAAGCTGTCTGGTGCGATCAACAAGTCGAAAGTTATCGCGATCTTTATTAACCAGCTTCGTGAGAAAGTTGGCGTCATGTTCGGTAACCCTGAGACAACGCCAGGCGGCCGTGCCCTTAAGTTCTACTCCAGCGTACGTCTTGATGTTCGTCGGATTGAATCGATCAAACAAGGCAACGATGTGGTTGGTAACCGCACGCGTATTAAAGTTGTCAAGAATAAGGTTGCTCCTCCGTTCAAGCAAGCTGAGCTGGACATTATGTACGGCGAAGGTATCTCGCGTGAAGGCAGCATTATCGATATTGGTACAGAGCTCGACATCGTTCAGAAGAGTGGTGCATGGTTCTCGTACAATGGCGATCGCCTCGGCCAAGGCCGCGAGAATGCGAAGCAATTCTTGAAAGACAATAAAGAAGTTGCTGCAACGATTGAGCAGCAAATTCGCCAAGCAACACAACTTTCCGAATCTACTCTTCAAGCAGCAGCGCTTGCCGCTGAGAAAGAGGAAGAAGAAGAGCCAACGTTCGAAGATCTGCTGTAAGTCAGCAACCACATAAGCAAGAAGAGAAAGGCACCTTATTTGAGGTGCCTTTCCTCGTTCATGAGGAGGTTACATTTGGACGATGATTTACACGGTTACATCGGTCGAACAGGATGCCAAGCAGCACCGACGATATCATATTTATATGGATGGAATGCCGGAGCCGATGCTGTCTGTCCATGAAGATTTGCTTATCCGTCATCGGTTGTTCAAGGGATTAGAGCTGTCAGCGTCTGCAATCGCAGATATTCAGGCTGAAGACAACAAATATCGCGCTTATGCGATGGCAATCCATTATTTGGGCTTTCGCCCGCGAACGAGCAAAGAAATCGAGTGGTATTTGCAGCGTAAGGAGATCGAACCTGAACCGATTGCTTATGCCATAGAACGGCTGGAACAGGAACGGCTAATAGATGATGAGGACTATGCACGACGTTTCGCGCAGAGCCGACTAAGAACAGGCGGCAAGGGGCGGCTGCTCATTAAGCAGGAGCTGAAAATGCGTGGTGTAGATAAGCATACAGCGGATGCGGCATCTCGAGAACTTGAGCGCGATACCGAGCAAGCATCTGCCGATCATGCGGCAGCAAAGAAGTGGCGTTCGATGACTGGAGAAATATATGACAAGCGGCGTAAGCTTACACAATTTTTGCTGCGGCGAGGCTTTCCTATGGACGTAGCGATGCAGGCTGTGAAGCAAGTATCGGCCGATCAAGGGAGCACTCCTGACGATGAAGAGTTAGGGTGGCTTGACAATTGATTTTGTCAAAAGATAAAATGATTTTGTATTCTTTCTTTTTGAATCGATTTTCCTTCCAAAAATTGATTCGAAACAGACTATTTTCACTACGTTTAGTCGATTATTCGGTATGGAACCGGCTAAGACAAGGTGAAACGGCTGCTGCCTTCCTATTAATTGGCACAGTTCGTTTCATTCCGGTGAAATCCAAGCATAAGGATAAGGTGAAAACTTATACTTTCTTGGATTTAAACAAAATATCATCCCAAGCGTTGAAACTTGGTGTGCAACGGGGAGGTGAACAAGATGCCCACGGCTGTATGGATCTTGATCGTTCTCGTTGTTGGTGCGATTTTCTTTGGGATAGGTTATTTCATTCGCAAATCGATCGCCGAAGCCAAAATTCAAAGCGCTGAACAAGCCGCTACTGTCATCGTAGAGAATGCGAAGAAAGAAGCGGAAGCGCTGAAGAAAGAAACTGTGCTTGAGGCGAAAGATGAAGTCCACAAGCTCCGTTCTGAAGCTGAACGCGATATTCGCGAGCGGCGCAATGAAACGTCTCGTCAAGAGCGTCGTCTCCAGCAGAAAGAAGAGACTCTGGATAAAAAATTAGAAGCGCTTGAGCGCAAAGAAGAACAAGTTGCCAACAAGGAGAAACGAATCGAGGAAACGCAATCGCAAATCGATGTTCTCTACAAGCAGCAAGTAACTGAGCTAGAACGGATTTCGAATCTTTCGATGGAAGATGCTCGCAGCATCATTTTGTCCAACGTAGAGCAGGAAGTTCGTCATGAAACGGCTCAAATGATCAAGGAAATCGAGCAGCAAGCGAAGGAAGAAGCGGATAAAAAGGCGCGCGACATTATTTCGTTGGCTATTCAACGTTGTGCGGCTGACCACGTCGCAGAGACGACTGTCTCTGTCGTAGCTCTTCCGAATGAGGAAATGAAAGGCCGCATCATCGGACGTGAAGGCCGCAACATTCGCGCCTTGGAAACTTTGACCGGTATCGATCTCATTATCGACGATACACCGGAAGCGGTCATACTGTCGGGCTTCGACCCGATCCGTCGGGAAATCGCCCGGACTTCCTTGGAGAAGCTTGTCGCAGATGGACGGATTCACCCTGCACGAATCGAAGAAATGGTCGAAAAATCCCGCAAAGAAGTGGACGAGCGTATCCGCGAATATGGGGAACAGGCTACTTTCGAGGTTGGTGTGCATGGTCTGCATCCGGACTTGATCAAAATTTTGGGCCGTTTGAAATATCGTACAAGCTACGGTCAGAACGTACTCAAGCATTCGATGGAGGTCGCGTACCTTACAGGTCTTATGGCTGCCGAGTTGGGTGAGGATGTTACGCTTGCTAAGCGTGCAGGCTTGCTCCACGATATCGGTAAAGCACTTGACCACGAAGTCGAAGGCTCGCACGTTGAGATCGGCGTAGAGCTTGCTAAGAAGTACAAGGAGCATCCAGTCGTTATTAACAGTATCGCATCCCACCATGGTGATTGCGAAGCGACGTCGGTTATCGCAATGCTCGTTGGCGCAGCTGACGCTTTGTCGGCAGCACGTCCAGGAGCACGCCGCGAGACGCTCGAAACGTACATCAAGCGTCTGGAGAAGCTCGAAGAAATTTCCGAATCGTTCGAAGGCGTCGAGAAGTCGTACGCCATCCAAGCTGGCCGCGAAGTTCGCGTCATGGTTCAGCCTGAGAAGATCGACGACACGGAAGCGTTCCGCCTAGCACGCGATATCACGAAAAAAATCGAGAACGAGCTCGATTATCCGGGCCACATCAAGGTTACGGTTATTCGCGAAACGCGCGCTGTCGAATACGCAAAATAATGACCAGAGACGCAAGTGGCTGACCATCAGCCACTTGCGTCGTTTTTTATGGGAAACTCTACAGAGTTTCTACCCACCCAAACCATCCCTGCTAGGGATGCCCCGGGGGTTCCACCCCTGGACCCCGGAAGGAGGCACGTGGGAGAGACAGAGGCGCAAGATGGACACGTGGGGAGAGGGAATCGCGTGCCCTAAGGGCACAGCTTCAGTTGCGCATGGGAAGAAACAAGTGACATACTGTTTGATCAATGTTAAATTAGATTATTCATCCCACATATATCGTTAGCGCAGCGCTTTGCAGTACATAATGAACAATAGGCGTTTGATAGTTACTGGTGGTGCACGAACAAAAGTTATGCCCCCATTCGCGACCGTGGAAACGGGAGTCCATGCAATCCTCATTAGCAGGAAGGGTTTGGGTGAGGAGATATGTTGGGTTCAACAGGAGCGAAGCTCCTACACCCATCTCGAACAAAAGTTGTACCCCGTAGGGAGTACACGACGCCCAGCACGCAGTAATGCGATTGCTCCGATAGTCGATCATACAGCCCCTTCCGGGGTCCAGGGGGCGGTAGCCCCATGGGGTCCTCCCTTGCAGGGAGGATTTAGGCGGGTAGAAAAACATGGGGTACAAAATGGGGCGAAGCCCCTTATTCAGCTATAACTGGGGGTCGCCGAGGGGCACAACCCCTAGAAACAATCATTAGTGGGGTCAAGGGGCGACCAGCCCCATGAAATAAACCGGAGGTTTTATGATGAGAATTCTTTTTATCGGCGATATTGTCGGCAGTGTTGGCCGAGCAGCAGTAAAGAAAGTGCTCCCAGCGCTGAAGACTAAATATAATCCGCACATTATTATTGCGAATGGCGAGAATTCGGCGGCGGGGCGTGGCATTACCGCTACGATTGCGAAGGAACTTTTCGACGCAGGCGTTCACGGCATTACGATGGGGAATCATACGTGGGACAACCGTGACATATTCGAATGGATCGACGACGAGCAGCGCATCGTTCGTCCGGCCAACTATGCACCAGAAGCGCCGGGTAGAGGGGCTGCCATTATTAAGGCTAACGGAAAGACGCTCGCGATCATTAACATTCAAGGCCGCACATTCCTGCCTCCGATCGATTGTCCGTTCCGCACGGCGGACGCTTTGATCGAGGAGATGAGCAGCAAGACGAATCAGATCCTTGTCGATTTCCACGCGGAGGCGACGTCGGAGAAGATTGCAATGGGCTGGCATTTGGATGGCCGCGCATCGCTCGTTGTGGGTACGCATACGCATGTGCAGACGAATGACGATCGCATTTTGCCACAAGGTACGGCTTATCTTACGGATGTAGGGATGGTCGGTCCACGTGATGGCGTACTCGGGATGGAGCGCACGGCGGTGCTGCACAAATTCCTGACGCAGCTGCCGACTCGTTTCGTCGTTGACGAGGGCGATTGGCACTTCCATGCCGTCCTGGTAGATACGGATGACGCGACGGGAAAAGCAACATCGATTCAAAAAATTCGCCAAACAGAAGAAACGTTGATGTTCTTCTAGGGTTGTATATCCTGCACCATGAAACGATCCCGCATAAATGGATAGGCCGCGGTTCAGTTTTCTTAAATAAATTGTTCTAAATGTCAAACAATTCGGAATAGTGAACAAAGTACAAGCAAGAAAAGAAGGAATCTTTCTGCCGCCCTCGAATAGTTATAACTAGTGGAATTAACCCATCATTCCCGAGGAGGTACTTTTTCATGGAAGTATTAAAAGTTTCAGCAAAGTCCAATCCAAACTCTGTTGCTGGCGCGCTAGCTGGTGTTTTGAGAGAACGAGGCGGCGCAGAACTTCAGGCTATCGGGGCTGGTGCGTTAAACCAAGCGATTAAGGCAGTTGCGATTGCAAGAGGGTTCGTAGCGCCTAGTGGCGTCGATCTGATTTGTATTCCTGCTTTCACGGACATTGTAATTGATGGCGAAGACCGCACTGCGATCAAGTTGATCGTTGAGCCTAGATGATATGCATCGGGAACGTTTCAGCACAATAGTTACGAAATGGATAAACCTGTTTACATATTTGTAGGCAGGTTTTTTGCATGCTGCATAACAATATAGGAAGGAATGAAGCTGCAATGCGAGAACCCGCCTCATCACCTTATCCGCTAGTGGATTTTCACTGTGATGTGCTGTGGAAGCTGCTGGAGCATGAGGAGCTCTCATTCGATGATCATTCGGATAGTCGCATAGATGTAACCCCAGGAAGGCTTCAAGCCTCGCAGGCGATTCTACAGACGTTTGCCATATATACATCCCCACAGAAAGCAAGCCAAGCTGCAATATGGAAAAGCGTTGATCTCTTTTATGACAAAGTGCTGAGCAATCCGCGAATGCATTTGATTCGAGATGCTGCAGACATTGATCATGCAATGAATAACGGTTTAACAGGCGCACTGCTTTCCCTTGAAGGGGTCGATGGACTGCAAGGCGATTTCACGATGCTGAGGCTTCTGTACCGCCTTGGGCTGCGCGCAGTAGGACTTACATGGAATCATGCGAATTGGGCAGCAGATGGCGTGCTGGAGCCCAGACAGGGCGGTCTGACAGCCAAGGGCGGTCAATTCGTTGAGGAATGTGAACGACTGGGCATCATACTTGATGTGTCGCATCTGACCGAACGGGGCTTCTGGGAGCTGGCAGACCGCGTGAAGCGGCCGTTTATTGCTTCGCATTCGAATGCGAAGGCACTGTGCCCACATGCGCGCAATCTGACCGACGATCAGATCAAAGCGCTCATCGCGATCGATGGCCGAATCGGGATTACGTATGTACCCTATTTCGTCCGAGAAGACGGTAAAGCGACCATCATTGACGTGCTGCGTCATATCGAGCATGTAGCGGGACTTGGCGGAGCGAAGCAGCTAATGCTGGGGTCTGATTTTGATGGAATCGAACAGTATGTGCAATCGCTGCGCCATCCGGCGGATGTCCGGAAACTAGTAAATGAAATGCTGAAAGTATTTCCAGAGCAAGTTGTAACCGATATCACCTCGGCTAATGCGATTCGGTTCCTAAAGCAGCAATTACCTGCAAAATAACCGGAAAGTCGATTGTTTATTCTCTAAATGGCACGAATGTCATCGAAAAGACAGATCATTTATTCAGTATTTATTAAGGCCTCTAGTCTTGCAATTTGATGCTAGCTCTCATAAAATTTAAATGATAATCATTTTTAATACGTAATCATTTATTCGCTATTGGCCTAAGCACCTACCTCTAAGCGCGGTTGCTCACCAATACAACGGAATCGATAGAGGTTCACACAACTAATCGCACACATATATCCGAATGCTGTTGCGTTCTATAAAAGAGGAGATGGACGTTTTGATCAGTCAATTATCATGGAAGATCGGGGGACAACAGGGGGAAGGCGTTGAAAGTACGGACCGCATTTTCTCCACTGCGTTGAACCGCCTCGGTTACTATTTGTACGGATACCGCCATTTCTCTTCTCGCATCAAAGGTGGACATACGAATAATAAAATTCGGATTAGCACGAGTCCCATTCGCGCGATCTCCGATGATTTAGATATTCTTGTTGCATTCGATCAGGAGAGCATCGATCTCAATGCCCACGAACTGCGGGCAGGCGGCGTTGTTGTCGCGGATGCGAAGTTCAACCCCGTAGTGCCTGAAGGAATTGATGCGAAGCTGTTTGCCGTTCCGATTACGGCAATCGCTGAAGGTCTTGGAACATCCCTAATGAAGAATATGGTTGCTTCTGGCGCATCGTGGGCTCTTCTTGGCCTGCCGCTTGAAGTATTCAATAAAGCCGTTGAGGAAGAGTTCGGCCGTAAAGGTGCTGCAGTCGTTGAGAAGAACATCGAAGCGGTACGACAAGGCGCAGAATTCGTGCTCGAGCAAGCAGGTGGCCCGATCGAAGCGTTCAAGCTGGAGCCTGCAGACGGCAAGCAGAAGATGTTCATTATCGGTAACGAAGCCATTGGTCTCGGTACGATCGCAGCAGGCTGCCGCCTCATGTCGGCTTATCCGATTACGCCTGCATCCGAGATTATGGAATATTTGATCAAAAAGCTGCCGAAGTTCGGCGGTACGGTTGTGCAAACTGAAGATGAGATCGCAGCAGTAACGATGGCAATCGGCGCGAACTACGCAGGTGTTCGCACGATGACGGCATCGGCTGGTCCAGGCTTGTCGCTCATGATGGAGGCAATCGGTCTGGCAGGTATGACGGAGCAGCCGCTCGTCATCGTCGATACGCAGCGCGGAGGCCCTTCGACGGGTCTGCCAACGAAGCAGGAGCAATCCGACCTGAACGCAATGGTATACGGTACACACGGCGAAATTCCGAAGGTAGTCGTAGCGCCTGCATCGATTGAAGACTGCTTCTATGACATGATCGAGGCGTTCAACGTGGCCGAACAGTATCAGGTTCCAGTTATCGTGATGACGGACCTTCAGCTGTCGCTTGGTAAACAGTCCTGCGAAATGCTTGACTACGACCAAATTGTTATCAAGCGCGGCAAGCTGGTTGACGAAGTGCCGGCTCTGGGTGACAATGAGCTGTTCAAACGTTACGAATTTACGGAAGACGGCGTTTCGCCGCGTGTGCTTCCAGGCGTGAAGGGCGGTATCCACCACGTAACGGGCGTCGAGCATGATGAGAGCGGACGTCCTTCGGAGAGCACGATCAACCGTAAGAAAATGATGGATAAACGTCTGAGGAAGCTGCAGGCGCTGCAATTCCGTGACGCGATCCGCGTGGATGCTCCATACGAGCAAGCCGATCTGCTTATTATCGGTATGGGCTCGACTGGCGGTACCATTGATGAAGCGCGCAATAGACTGGAAGCAGACGGCTTGAAGACGAATCATGTGACGGTTCGCTTGATCGCACCATTCCCAACGGATCAACTTACACCGTACTTGAACAGCGCGAAGCGCGTTGTTGTACTGGAGAATAACGCAACGGCACAGCTCGCGTCGCAGATCAAAATGCACGCAGGTTATGCTGATAAAATTCATAGCATCTTGAAATATGACGGCAGTCCGTTCCTGCCAACCGAAGTGTACAAAGCATGCAAGGAGTTGAACTAAGTGGCTACATTTAAAGATTTTCGCAATAACATTAAGCCGAACTGGTGCCCAGGCTGCGGTGACTTCTCAATCCAAGCAGCGATTCAGCGGGCTGCGGCGAACGTAGGCCTTGAGCCTGAAGACCTTGCTGTCATTTCGGGTATCGGTTGTTCGGGGCGGATTTCCGGTTATATTAACGCTTACGGCTTGCACGGTATTCACGGCCGCGCACTCCCAATCGCGCAAGGCGTTAAGCTGGCGAACCGCGAGTTGACGGTTATCGCTTCCGGCGGTGACGGTGACGGCTTTGCGATCGGTATGGGCCACACGGTTCATGCCATCCGTCGTAACTTGGACATTACGTACATCGTAATGGATAACCAAATCTACGGTCTGACGAAAGGTCAAACGTCCCCACGCAGTGCGGAAGGCTTCAAGACGAAGTCGACGCCAGAGGGTTCGATCGAAACGACGCTGTCTCCGCTCGAGATCGCGCTGTCGGCGGGTGCAACGTTCGTTGCTCAATCGTTCTCCAGTGACCTGAAGCAGCTCACGGCATTGATCGAGCAGGGCATTGCCCACAAAGGCTTCTCGTTCATCAACGTATTCAGCCCTTGCGTAACGTTCAATAAAGTCAATACGTATGATTGGTTCAAGGAGAACATCGTTAACCTGGCGGAGTTCCCAGAATACGACCCAACGAGCCGGATCGGAGCCATGACGAAAATTATGGAAACAGGCGGTCTGCTGACAGGTCTGATTTATCAGAACAAGGAACGCAAATCGTACGAGGATATGATCGTTGGCTTCAAAGAAGAGGCGCTCAGCTCACAATCGCTCGACATCAGCCGCGAAGCATTCGACAAGTTGGTTGCCGAGTTCCAATAATAAAAGGTATAATAAGGCATACGGCTAGCTCTTTAGTCGTATGCCTTTTCTTGTTATTACTATAGCGAAAGCGTTAAAGGACGGCGATGAACCAATGGCGAAGACAGTACCAGTAGGCGTATCTGCAAGACACATACATTTGACAGCGGAGCATGTCGCGATCCTGTTCGGCGCAGGCTATGAGCTGACAGAGATGAAACCATTGTCGCAGCCAGGTCAGTATGCTGCGAATGAAACAGTGGCTGTAATCGGTCCCAAAGGCACGTTCCAGAAGGTTCGTATTCTTGGGCCGGTGCGTCCAGCAACTCAGCTGGAAATTTCGCGTACGGATGCATTCTCGATTGGCGTGAAGCCGCCAGTGCGAGAGTCTGGTGATATTAAAGGTTCGGCTGGTGTTACGATTCAAGGACCAGCAGGGGAAGTAACGATTGAAGAGGGCGTTATTGTTGCAGCCCGTCACATTCATTTCCATACGAGCGATGCTGAGAACTGGGGTATCGTGGACAAGCAGAAGCTGCGTGTACGCGTAGGCGGTGAGCGCGGCGTTATTTTTGAAAATGTCGTTGCGCGTGTATCCCCGAATTTCGCGTTGGACATGCATATCGATACCGATGAAGCGAATGCAGCGGGAGTCGAGAACGGACAGCAAGCCGAAATCATCGATTAATATACGGCTGCGGAACATAAGAAGCGGTCACCGCTGGAGAGTATCCAGTGAGTGACCGCTTCTTCGTACATATAGATATTTCAAGCTAATCAGACATCTTCAGTAGATCAACCGAGCGAAGGCGGGCATCGCAACAATAGCAAGCAAAGCCGCGATGATCATCGACACGCTGGCGATCGCACCTGCGAGCGAGCCAAGCTCGAATGCTTTGGATGTGCCGGCCCCGTGAGCGGATGTTCCAAGCATGACGCCTCTTGTGACGTCGCTCTCGACACGCAGCATTCGAATAATAGCCGGGCCGAACAAGCTGCCTGTCAGGCCGGTAATCATGACGAGCGCAGCGGTGAATGCAGGGTTGCCGCCGAGTGTTGCGGATAAGTTCATCGCGATTGGCGTCGTAACGGATCGCGGGATTAAGCTTTCCGTTAGCGTCGCGTTCAGATGGAAGAAGCCGCCTGCTGCCGCGGCACAAATGACAGAAGCTGCCGATCCTGCGCTGACGCCGCACACAATTTCGAGCGCGTGCTTTTTCAGAATCGGATAATTCCGATACAGCGGGACTGCTAAAGCAACCGTAGCTGGCTTAAGCAGATCCGACAACCAATGCGCGCCGCTGTTAAAGTCGCCATACGGAATGCCAGTCACAAGCAGTATGCCGACTAGAAGCACTGGCGTGATAAGCATCGGCGACAGTATGAATATCGGGAATCGGGTGTATAGCAAGCGTGAAGCGACATAGATGCCGATCGTAACGAGCAGGCAAAGGATCGGAATCATGAATGACTCACCTCGTTGCGGCGTCCGAGACGTCTAGCTTTGCTGGCTTTAATAAGCCCGGATGGCAGTGCGATTGCAGCCATGACCACGACTGTGCCGATAACGACAGCGATCAGCAGCGTTAAGCCGTTCGTACGAACGATGTCCTCATATTGTATGATGCCGACGCACGGCGGAATAAAAAATAGCAGCATTTGCGCGAGCAGCCAATTGGCCCCTCGCTCGATCCACTGGAGGCGGACAATACCGCTCTTAAGCAATGCGAACAAGATAATTGCACCAATGATGCTTCCAGGAACGGGCAAATGCAGCCATTGTGCAGCTCGATCCGAACCGATCGCAAGTGCCGATAGCAGGGCAATCTGTACAATCGTGAGCGACAAGTTTTTAAGTGTAAGCATGTCGATGCATTCCCCTTTCATATTGAAGTATACGAGCGCACGTGGTATAGGTAAAATGAATAATAAGAATGGCTTTCATGACTTTTATCTATGGGAAGGGATGCATTATCGATATCAAACATTTGCAGTATGTGATCGAGGTTGCTCGAACAGGCAGCTTCACGAAGGCGGCTCAGACGATGTTCGTTAGTCAGCCAACGATCAGCAAGATGATTAAATCAGTCGAGGAGGAGCTGGGCGTTGAGCTGTTCGATCGTTCAGGTCCACGTATCGTACCGACAGACGTCGGACAGTTGATCGTCGATCAAGCGAACGTGATTACGCACGCCTTCGGCAATCTAACGGCTGGGCTGGACGATCTCGCAACACTGCGCAGAGGCAAGCTTCGTATTGGACTGCCTCCGATGGCAGGCGCTGGATATTTCGCAGAACCGATCGGACGCTTTCATGCGAAGTACCCGGGCATTGCCATTGAATTGGCAGAGGATGGCGCGAAGCGGATTGAATCGGATATTGAGAGCGGCGCACTTGATTTCGGCGTAGTGCTGCTTCCAACCAAATCAGAGCTGTTTGAATCGATTCTGATCGCGGATGAGCGGCTCATGCTTCTCGTTCATCCCGAGCATCGTTATGCAGCGAGAACCGATGTCCGTCTGAATGAGCTTGCAGCAGAGTCATTCATCTCCTTTAGCGAAGGCTTTGCCTTACATGATCGAATTCCAGCGGCTTGTCTAGCAGAAGGCTTCCAGCCCAATGTCGTATGTGAAAGCTCGCAGTGGGATTTGATCGTACGGCTCGTTGCAGCCAATCTAGGCGTAGCGCTGCTGCCGGAGACGATATGTAAGGAAGCTGGAAGCGGGGTGGCGGCCATTGCATTGGAATCGCCGATCATTCCCTGGCAGTTGGCTTTCGTCTGGCGGAAGGATCGTTACTTGTCCTATGCAGCGAAAGAATGGATACGATATCTCGGTACGGTTTTTCCAGGCGGTCAATCTTCGAAATGAGGTTGAACGAGTTTCGACATCATAGCCATTCTCGGAACAGAATGGTATACTATAGACTTGAATCATTCCTACATAATTGAGCTTGAATATATGAAGAAAGCGAAGTGAAAGGGCAATGGCGAAAGATAATCAAGAGACAAAGGATTACGCCAAATATTTCGACTTTTCTAATATACAGACAAGCGTGGACGACAGTGGCGTCCGCAAAATGCGTTTGAATGGCCGTAACATTGCAATTCATGCTGAGCCCAGTCATCGCGATGAGAAGCAGCGTGGCAAACAACAAATTCAAGTGCATTACGAGAATGCGATCCCTGATGAGCTTCTGACGCTTGGACAGGGCAAGCGCTATCTCATCTACACATACGGTTGTCAGATGAACGAACATGACACGGAAGTTATGAAAGGCATGTTCGAACAGATGGGTTATACCGAGACAACGGATCGTTTGGAAGCGGATGTCATTTTGCTTAATACATGCGCGATTCGAGAAAATGCCGAGGACAAAGTGTTCGGCGAGCTGGGTCACTATAAGGCATTAAAGCGCGAGCGACCTAACCTGCTGCTGGGCGTTTGCGGTTGTATGTCACAGGAAGAATCCGTCGTCAACCGCATAATGGAGAAGCAGCAGCATGTCGATCTCGTGTTCGGTACGCATAACATCCACCGGCTTCCTTATTTGCTGCAGAACGCCTACTACAATAAAGAGATGGTTGTCGAGGTCTGGTCCAAGGAAGGCGACATTATCGAGAATCTGCCGAAGAAACGTGAAGGCATGCGAGCATGGGTGAACATCATGTACGGCTGCGATAAGTTCTGCACGTACTGCATCGTGCCTTATACGCGTGGCAAGGAGCGGAGTCGTCGTCCAGAAGACGTCATTGCAGAAGTTCGTGAGCTTGCACGTCAAGGCTACAAAGAGGTTACGCTGCTTGGTCAGAACGTCAATGCTTACGGCAAAGACTTCGAAGACAGCGAGTACCGGTTCGGCGATTTGATGGCAGATATTTCGACAATCAATATTCCAAGAATTCGCTTCACTACGAGTCATCCGCGTGACTTCGACGATCATCTGATTGAGGTGTTGGCGGGCAAGGGAAATCTCGTGGAACATATTCACCTTCCTGTGCAGTCCGGCAGCTCGGAAGTATTGAAGCGGATGAGCCGTAAGTATTCGCGGGAGCGCTTCCTTGAATTGGTAGGTAAAATTAAGAAAGCGATTCCCGGTGTCGTGCTGTCGACGGATATCATCGTCGGCTTCCCGGGCGAAACCGAAGAGCAGTTCGAAGAAACGCTGTCACTCGTCCGTGAAGTCGGCTTCGAGATGGCATACACATTTATTTATTCGCCGCGTGAAGGTACGCCTGCCGCGGATATGGAAGACAATGTGCCGTTTGAAGAGAAGAAGGCACGGCTGGCACGATTGAACGACTTGATGGCAGAGCTCGGCCGCAAAGGCAACGAACAGCTGCACGGTCAAATCGTCGAAGTGCTGGTGGAAGGTGAAAGCAAGAACAAGGCGAACGTGCTGTCCGGTCGTACGCGGACGAACAAGCTCGTTCACTTCGAAGGACCGAAGGAATGGATCGGTCAATTCATTCAAGTGCGAGTGACGGAGCCGCTTACCTGGCATATTAAGGGAGAGCCTGTCCTGCATGAAGAAGCAGTATCTTAATTAAGAATTTCAGAAGAAGATAAACGATACGCTAACGTAGCGATAGGAGAGATAACAATGGCTGAGCAGCACGCACATACTTGCGGGCATGACCACGATCACGACCATGACCACGAGAACGGACGGTGTGTTCCTAGCTTCCATACGCGCGATTTGATCGTTCGTAAGGACGTGATGGAGAAGGCAAAAGAATTGGCAGACTTGATCTATACTTCGGAAGAGGTAGAGCGTTACCGTCAAGCAGAGAAGCAGATCCAAGGACATGAGCGCGTTCAATCGCTCATGGCGCTGCTGAAGAAGAAGCAGAAGGAAGTCGTTGCTTTCGAGAAGACATTCAAGAACGAGACGATGGCGAAGAAGATTGAACAGGAAATGGCCGAGCTGCAGGATGAACTGGACGGCATGCCGATCGTTTCCCAGTTCCAGCAAAGCCAATCGGACATCAATTATATGCTTCAGCTCGTGATCGGTGTTGTACGCGATACGGTTGCTCAGAAGCTTGAGGTTGAAGGCGCTACGGAGCAGGATGAGCCTGCAGATTGCAGCAATTAAGCCTTAAATGAACGAAACAGGGAAAGCGATATGCGCTTTTCCTGTTTTTTCGTTTGTGCAATAGGATAAATTAAGATCGATAGAACAAGAAAAGATGCCCAAACTTCATATTGTTGATAAAACCTATCTCGAAACGCGGGATTGACCTGGCAATTCGTTTTTATCATAATAGAGAAGTGTAGTTGTACATAACCGGAAGGGGAGATTAAGCAGCATGCGTCCTTTTGTCTATCGGAATCCAACAAAACTGATTTTTGGCGATCAATCGCTTCATCACATCACAGCTGAGGCTGAGAAATATGGGAAGAAAGTGCTGCTCGTATACGGCGGAGGCAGCATTAAGCGTAACGGCTTGTACAATGAAGTGCTCGAGCTGTTGGGACAAGCTGGCTGCAGCGTATTCGAATTGGCTGGCGTAGAGCCGAACCCACGTTTGTCGACGGTTCACCGTGGTGCTGACATTATTCGTCAGGAGGGCATCGATTGGGTGCTTGCTGTAGGCGGCGGCAGTACGCTGGATTGTGCCAAAGCGATCGCAGCTGCGGCGAAGTACGACGGCAACTTCTGGGACATTGTAACGAAAAAAGCAACGGTTCAATCCGCACTGCCACTTGGTACGGTACTGACGCTGGCTGCGACGGGTTCGGAGATGAACTCGAACTCGGTTATTACGAACGAAGAGACAGAGGAGAAGCACGGCTGGGCTAGTCCGCATGTGTACCCAGCTTTCTCGATTCTAGATGCCAAGTGGACAGCTTCCGCACCTAAGGATCATACGGTATACGGCATCGTCGATATGATGGCGCATGTGTTCGAACAATATTTCCACCACGACGCTCGTACGCCTGTGCAAGACGGCTTCAGCGAATCGATTTTGCGTGCAGTTGTAGAAACAGCACCGCATCTGGTCAATGACCTAACGAATGTACAATATCGCGAAACGATTTTGTACTGCGGTACGATGGCGCTGAATGGTACGCTGTCGATGGGTATTCTAGGCGACTGGGCGAACCATGATATGGAGCACGCGGTATCGGCTGTGTACGATATTCCGCACGGCGGCGGCCTTGCGATTTTGTTCCCGAACTGGATGACCTATGTACTTGACGACAATGTCGCACGTTTCCGCCAGTTCGCGGTTAACGTATTCGGCATCCGCGAAGACGGACGTTCGGATCGTGAAATTGCCGAAGCGGGCATTCAAGCACTGCGTGATTTCTGGAACTCGATCGGCGCTCCTTCGCGTCTGTCTGATTACAACATTGACGCAAGCCGACTCGAAGAGATGGCGGATAAAACAGTTGGCGGTAGCACGCGCGGTCACTTCCGCAAGCTGACGAAGGAAGACGTAGTTAACATCTACCGTCTGTCGCTGTAAAATCGCGATAAGGCCAGCTTTGCAAGCACGGCGCACAGCTTAATAGGCATTGATATGCCGCAAAAGAAAAACAGGGAGAGCCTAGTGGCTCATCCCTGTTTTGTGTGTTGCGGAGGTGTAGGCTGTTGATTGCTTAGCATGACGTGCTGCAATGAACGGATAGAGTGACATCGTAAGTCCGGTTGCAACGACGGCTTTCAGCGCATCGCCTGCCAGGTATGGGTAGCAGCCTTTAATCATCGCTTGATGGAATGAGTAATTAACCGAATGCATGAGCCATGGCACGCCGGACACGTAGCTGAGCAGCGAACCGAATACTTCGAAGACGAGGAATAGTCCAACGATCATTGCGGTCCGATTCGACGCCAGGCGGCTGTTCATCAGCTTTACGACGAACAACCCAACGAAGAAGGCGTTGAATGGGAATGCAGCAATGAAGCCGCCTGTTGGGCCAGTCATGTACGATAGTCCGCCTTGACCGTGCAGGAGCGGCAGTCCGGTCGCCGTGAGCAGCAGCACAATCATAATGCTGGAGAAGCCGAGCCTTGCTCCGAGGAAGGCGCCTGCGAGCATGACGGCGAGATTTTGTAGGGTGATTGGTACTGCAGAGAAGCCTAGTTCGAATTTAACGGCACTTAGCGCGATGAAGAGAGCGCCGAACAGTGCGGTGAAGACGATGCTGCGAAGTGATGATGCTTTCATAATTGCACCTTCCTATGTCGTTTGATATATGTTAACCTATAATCATATAAACTTGGTTAACGAAAAGAATCATAGCACACGTTTTCCGATATAGGAAGAGGTTGGGTGAATTATTTTGCAGCGAGAACGTTGGAGGTTGAGATCGGTTGATTTGTTCGTACAGTCAGCGGTATCTCATAGACCCGGGAATAACGGCGGGAACAATCCGCTCGTACATACAATGGAGCATCATCTGCTTCATCAAATTGATCTAACCATTAAGCACGGAGAATGGGTGTTTCTTGTTGGATCGAATGGCAGTGGCAAGAGCACATTGGCACGGCTTCTTGCAGGACTTGGGCATGCGCGAGTCACAGGGGATATCGCTAGAATGGAAGACGCTTCGTTCGCTCCGCTCGTCGCACAAAATCCGGAAGCTGCGCTTGTCGGGATGACACCCGAAGAAGATGCTATACTGCTGCTGGAACAGCTCGCAGTTGAAGCAGGGGAGATGCCTAAACGAATTGATGCAGCTATGCGTATCGTCGGGCTGACCGATCAGATGAAGCAGCCGATTGCGCAGCTATCAGGCGGGCAGAAGCAGCTTGCTGCTATTGCAGGATGCATCGCAAGCGGTGCAGATGCCCTTATAGTCGATGAACCGACCGCAATGCTCGACCCCCAAGCATCAGCTGCTGTCATGGCTGCACTGCGTGAACTACATCGTACCGGAACGACAGTTATATGGGTTACACAGCGTCTGGAGGAATTGCAGGAAGGTGACCGGGTCGTGTCCATGAAGGACGGACGGATCAAATTCGATGGTCGTGCGGAACAATTCTATTCGAGAGATAACGCTAATGTGGGAAGTCCTTGCGAAGAAGCGGGACTCGATGCGCCGTATGTGGTACATACCGTTTGGGAGTTGCAGCGATCCGGTATTATGCTGGATCCGCCTATGCCGCTTACGGCATCCTCACTAGCAAAGGCGGTGAACAGCTATGCCAAACAGCCTGCATGCTCGTGATCTGAGAGTTGTAGTTGATGGGAAGACCATTGTTCGTTCCTTAACCGCTGCGTTCAAGAGTGGGCATATTACGTTAATCGTCGGGCATAATGGCGCAGGCAAGTCTACGCTGCTGGAAACATTGGCAGGGCTTCGGGAGCCGGCGTCCGGTGTAATTGTACTAGAAGATCAGCCGTTATGGCTGAAGCGGAAGCTCAATCATAATTATTTGATGCAGATTGGCGTTTCCTTGCAGCAGTCTGCAGCGCAATGGTTTCTGCCAACGGTCGCAGATGAATTCCGATACTCGCTCCGCCCTTATCGGTTAAGCAGCGCTGAGAGCGATGCGCGTATGAAGATTGCCCTGTCAGCAGTTGGTCTAGAGGAGGAACAGTTCCTTCATCGAGATCCGAAGACGCTGAGCGGCGGACAGCAGCGTCGCTTATCCATTGCTATGCTAGCGGCATGTCAATCGAAATGGCTGCTGTTGGATGAGCCCACGGCGGGGCTGGATGCTGAAGGCACTCGCCAGCTAGGTATGTTCCTTCAAGCACATCGTGATGCAGGCGGGAGTGCAATCATCGTCGCGCATGACCTGGATGTACTGCTGCCAGTTGCGGATGCGGTGCTCGTACTAGACGGAGGAATCGCAGTGTCATCGGATATGCGGTCAGCTGCAGCATACGCTGCCTTATTAGCCGCTTCATCCGATAAGGGACCGCTGCCACAACCACTGGAGACGGCGGTACTGCTGCAGCAAGCGGGATTTGCACTGCCAGTGACGAACGAAGCGTGGCTGGAGCCACAAGCATTGGCTGCGGTACTGGTAAGTGAACTGCAAGGACAAGATCATAACGAGGATCGCGCTAGTAGTGTGACGGTGTCATCATATCCAGCAGCTCCACAGGCAGCATCGGAAACTAGAGCTCCGACGTCAGAACAACCCGTACAGCAAGCGATCAGCAAGACAGGAATCATTTCATCAGACCGATTTGATCCCCGAGCTGTAATCCTCAGCTACCTGCTGTTTGCAACGGGTATACTCATGCAGCAGAGCTGGATCGGCTTGCTTATTGCAACTGCAACGGCGTTGGCATTCGTCTGGTGGCCGCTTCGTTACACAATCACGCCATGGCGGAATGCCGTTATGCTGTATGCGAAGATGGTTCTTCTATTTGTACTATTCGCGGGTATCAAGATAAGCCCTATCGGGTACGATTGGCATCCAGCGATGGAGACGGGTTATCGTCTTTGTAAGCTGTTCGTCGTCATGGTGACTGGCTTGCCGATTGCTGCACTCATGACACCTATTCGGCTTCAGCGTGCAATTGAACAAACGTTAGGCTGGCTGCGTCAGGTGAAACTGCCGATCGAAGCTCTCGCATTGACCGTGGCACTTATCTTTCGTTTCTTACCGATGATCAAGCAGGAGTGGGATCGCTTCGTCCGCATCGCGCACGCGAGGGGCAAATCGACAACAAGACCAGGCAAGCTGCCTGCTCGGATGCTTTATGCCATTCTGGCACCGTTCATGCTGTCTATGCTGCGTGGGGCCGATGAGATGACGGACGCGCTGGAGGCGCGAGGTTATGGAAGAGAAGGCGGAAGCAAGCCGACGCGAGGCATCGTATTGCGATGGTCAATGACGGACAGCAAGCTCGTGGCGGTGTTCGGCATTTTATTTGTTCTTTTTTATTTGTTGTAAAATAAAATCCGCATGCTCATTTGCAGCATGCGGATTTTTTATCCCCTCATTACCTTGCAATCTGGTGCTTCTCGCTCGCAGCCTCGCGACCCCATTTCAATGCCAGCACCGTCGCGATGACGCCCGCTGCGCCGCCTAACCAGAAGCCGCTGTCGATGCTCCAGCGGTCATTCATCCAACCCGCAACGAATGGTCCAGCGAACATGCCGACGGAATAGACGGCTTGATAGAAGCCCATCGCCGTTGCACGCTCGTTCAATTGCGCCTCGCGAATGGCTAGGCTGAGCAGCATCGGCAGCAGCAGCCCCTGCATGAAGCCGTTAACCGCTTGTGTTAAGGCGAGCACGATCAGGTTCGGACTGAATGCAATAAGTGCGGTTGCGACTGCGCCAACACCGAAACCAATCTGCAGCAGCCGCCACTCCCCAAGCTTCGCCGATAACACTCCGCCTGCTAATAGAGAAGCTATTGCGTGCGGCACCATGAAGGCGAATACGATCGCAGTTAGCAGCCAGCCGTCTGCACCAAGCTCTTTAGCCTTGAGTGGTGTGAATCCGAACATCGAGATAAAGAGCATCGCATGTACGAGTACAGATAGAATTGCTGCATGAACGAGTGTCCGCTGCCGGACGACGCCGCGAAGTAAGCGAACGGACATCGGCGGCCGGCCCTCAGCCGCGGGCTCTTCACGAATAAACAAAGCAACAATGAGTCCAATCATGCCTGCCCCGATTCCGATGTAGAACGGGACATGCCAGCTGAATGTGTCTGCAAGCGGCGCGCTGAACGCCATCCCAAGCAGTTGACCCGCCACGGTCATCGCACTAACCTGACCCATTGCCTTCGATGCTTCATCCGGTCGAAACAGGGAAGCATACATGATCGTAAACGCAACCCATGTGGATGCGCATATCCCGGCGGTTATCCGCCCCGATAGTGCCCAGCCTAATCCGCCGGGGATGATGAACAATAAGCAGCTGAGCGACCCGGCGGCAAGACCAAGCATGATGAACGGCTTGCGGCGGCCCATCGTATCGGACCAGAGCCCGATCGGAAAACGTACGAGCAGTTGGACGAAGCCATAGCTGCCGAGGACGAGGCCAATCATGCCAAGTGATAGGCCACGCGAGGTTAAGTAAGGGGATAGAATCGGAACATACATATACATGGAGGTCCAATAGAGGACCGTCATGATGCCA
The DNA here is from genome assembly GCF_003182255.1 of Paenibacillus cellulosilyticus. Taxonomy (GTDB): domain Bacteria; phylum Bacillota; class Bacilli; order Paenibacillales; family Paenibacillaceae; genus Paenibacillus_T; species Paenibacillus_T cellulosilyticus. The sequence continues at coordinate 400,402 of NZ_QGTQ01000003.1, forward strand.
AACCAGACACGTTGCTGTCGGCGAGGAATGCGAAGCGCAGCAGACATTAGGTCATTACCTCCATCACAAGTTGCATACAGCTTCTACAATACAGCGGATTTTACGATGGCTCAATGCAAGAATGAGGGAGATTTAATTATTTTGTAAGAAATGAGTTAAAAACCGTTAAGATATTAGCGCTATGCTAAAAATATAAGTTTACATATGTCTAATGTTCGTATGTAGATAACAGCAAAGGATGAGCGATGTGTCGATTCGCACGAGGCTGCAGGTCGCCCTGTGGGCGATGGTAATCGTTCCGAACATTATCATGATCAGCTTGATCATATCGCTGCTTTATTTTCTTAGTGATCAGACGCTTCATGAGCTAATGTACGATGAGAAGTACTACAAGGATCGGCAAGCGATTGCGCTCGGTGAGCTGTCCTATGTCATGCGGTACGAGCCGGAACGGATGGAAAATGACCACTATTTGAACGATTTTCAGAACCGATTGACTGAGTTACAAGCTGGCGTGGTACTGGAGCGGAATGGGAATGCACCAATCGTGACACCTATGCTGCGACAGGCTGCACCGCATGAGGATTGGAGCAAGCTGGTCGAAGAGGATCGTGATCAAATTGCGATAGACGGTTATTTGTACCAGATCGTTAGACAAGATATCGTCTTTGCCGATGGTGGAGAAGGTAAAGTGCTGCTGCTAAGACAGCAGGAACAGATTCCAATTTCTTGGAAAATTATAGTTGTCACCGTCGGGTTGTTTGTCTTAGTTGGTACAAGTATATTCCTGACCTATACCGTGTCACGAAGCATCCTTAAGCCATTGTATTCGTTAAAACGTTCTGCCGAGCAGATTAGTGAAGGGATGTTGGATGGCGAAGTGAGGCCGGTGAACAAAGACGAGATCGGTGAGCTCAGCACGGCATTCGAAGCGATGCGGCAGCGTCTGAAAAGCTCGATCGCAGAGCGGCTGCAGGAAGAAGAGAACCGCAAACGGCTGCTTTCGCACATTTCCCATGATTTGAAGACACCGATCACGGCAATCAAGGGCTACATAGAAGGCATATTGGATGGGGTAGCAAACACGCGAGAGAAACAGGAGAAATATTTGCAAACCGCCTATCGTAAGGCTGCGGATATGGATCGGCTGATCGATGAGCTGTTCCTGTTCTCGAAGCTGGACATGCAGCATGTCGTGTACGATTTCAAGCCAATCGATATTCGCCGATTTATGAAGCACTATGCAGAAGATCAGCAGTTTGATCTGGAGAAAGCGGGAATCGTGTTAGAGCTTCATGGAGTTGCAGGCGAACCACTGCTGGTTGCAGCAGATACGGAAAAGCTAAGTCGGGTGTTTCATAACATTATTGGGAACAGTGTTAAGTATATGATGAATGAAACCGGCGATGCCGATCGTCGTATTGAAATCTCGCTGAGAGGATTGCCTGGGGGTTATGTTCAATTTCAAATCCGCGACAACGGACCAGGTGTAGAGCCTGATGCTCTGCCGATGCTGTTCGATCAGTTCTATCGGACAGAGCAATCGCGCAGTACAGAGACAGGCGGCAGCGGGTTAGGGCTTGCGATTGTGAAGCAGATCGTGCAAGGGCATGGGGGCTATGTAGAAGCCAGTTTGCCAGCCGATGGTGGATTAGCCATAACGGTAACCCTGCGCCAATGGAGAAACGGTCACGAGCATGACGCAGAAGGCAGGTGAAATCATTACAATGAAGTCTATTCTAATTATTGAAGACGAGCGTTCCATCGCCGAGCTTCAACGTGATTACCTTGAGAGCAATGGCTACCGTGCCGATATTGAGGTGAAAGGCGACGTAGGGCTGAAGCGGGTGCTGGAAGAAGAGTTTGATCTCATTATTCTCGATGTCATGCTGCCCAATATGGACGGCTTCGAAATTTGCAGACGCATTAGACAGACGCTGAACGTACCGATTTTAATGGTATCTGCAAAAAAAGAAGATATCGATAAAATACGTGGTTTGGGACTTGGTGCAGACGACTACATAACCAAGCCTTTCAGCCCCAGTGAGCTGGTAGCTAGGGTCAAAGCGCATCTTACCCGTTATGAACGGCTTACCGGTGATAAGCAGCACAGCAGCGACTCATTGACGATTCGCGGACTAACGATAGACAAGCTAACCCATCAAGTTACGATTCGAGATCAGAACATCTTGCTGACGGGAAAAGAGTTCGATCTGTTGTTAGTGCTAGTCCAACATCCGAACCGAGTTTTCACCAAGGAAGAGTTGTTCGAACGGGTATGGGGGTTGGAATCGATTGGCGATATCGGCACCGTAACCGTCCATATTCGGCGGCTTCGCGAGAAGATCGAGCTTGATCCATCGAATCCGCAATATATCGATACCGTATGGGGAGTCGGATACAGGCTGAAAGTATAAGCAGTCAGTCTGGATTTGCATGATAGATGGTATTTATTTTATACAGGGAATGGAGTGACAGTATTGAAAAGCATTATTCGATTTTCATTGAACAACAAATTTGCACTGTGGATTATGACCATCATCGTACTGTTTGCCGGTATGTACTCGAGCATGCAGATGAAGATGGAGACGCTGCCTGATATTACAATTCCGATTGTCAGCGTAACAACGGTATATCCTGGTGCCGCTCCGGAATCGGTCATGAACGATGTGACGAAGCCGATTGAGCAGCAGGTTCGTAACCTAGAAGGGGTCGAGAACGTAACATCGACTTCGATGGAGAACGCATCTTCCATCGTTATTCAATACGGTTTTGACAAAAACATGGATAAGGCAAAGAGCGAAGTGGCTGAAGCACTCAGCGGACTGACTCTGCCGGAAGGTGTGAACGCTCCGGATATTTCGCGTATCTCGTTGAATGCGTTCCCTGTCATGTCGCTCAGTGTAGCGAACAAGGATCTGTCCTTGGAGCAGCTGACGAAGATCGTCGAGACAGAAGTTGTTCCTGCAATTCAAGGTACTGAAGGCGTAGCTTCGGTCCAAATCTCGGGTCAGCATGTGAAGTCGGCAGAGCTGACGTTCAAGGCGGACAAGCTTAGTCAATACGGGCTAACGGAAGATACAGTTAAGGGTATCATTAAAGGCTCGTCGCTGTCCGTTCCACTTGGTCTGTTCACGTTCGGCAGCGAAGAGAACACGGTTGTTGTCGACGGCAATGTATGGACAGAGGACGATCTGAACAATCTGCAAATTCCTGTAACACCAACGGGTGCAGGCGGTACAGCACAAGGAACAGCAGGTGCTGGTGCAGCAGGTCAGAGCGCCCCACAAACAGGCGCAGCCATTCAATTGCCTACGGTGAAGCTGTCTGAAGTGGCGGACCTGACGATTATCGGTAAGGCTTCATCGATCTCCCGTACGAACGGTCAAGATGCCATCGGCATCTCGGTTGTGAAAGCGGCGGACGCTAATACGGTTGATGTCGTCAACGGTGTGAAGGACGAAGTGAAGAGCCTGTCGGAAGACAATAAAGGCTTGGAAATTCTAACCGTGTATGACCAAGGTGAACCAATCGAGAAATCGGTCAATACGATGCTGAGCAAAGCATTCATTGGTGCTGCGTTCGCGATTGTGATCATTCTCGTCTTCCTGCGTGATATTCGTTCGACGATCATTGCGGTTGTATCGATACCACTGTCGATCTTCATCGCATTGCTCATCTTGAACCAGCTTGATATTACGCTAAACATTATGACCCTCGGCGCTATGACCGTCGCGATAGGACGGGTAATAGACGACTCGATTGTCGTTATCGAGAACATGTACCGCCGTATGTCGCTTGCTACGGAGAAGCTGACGGGTAAAGAGCTGATGCTCGAGTCGACGCGTGAAATGTTCATCCCGATTCTCGCATCGACGATCGTAACGATCGCCGTATTCTTGCCTATGGGCTTCGTATCGGGTGCTGTCGGCCAGATCTTCATGCCATTCGCACTGACGATCGTATTCTCGCTGCTCGCTTCGCTGCTTGTTGCGATTACAGTTGTTCCTATGCTCGCGCATCTCATGTTCCGTAACGGACTGAACAATGTGAAGCATCATGAAGATAAGCCAGGCCGTCTGGCCGGTGCCTATCGTCGTTCGCTTCGTTGGACGCTCGACCATAAGCTTGTGACGTCGCTTCTTGCGATCGTGCTCCTCGTCGGCAGCTTGTGCCTGACGCCGCTCATCGGCTTCAGCTTCCTGCCATCCGAAGGCGAAAAGACGATGATGATTACGTACAACCCAGCACCAGGTGAAACGCTGGAGCAAGTGACAGATTTGGGTTCGAAGGCAGAGAAAGAGCTGCTGAACCGTGAGAATGTTGAGATGATGCAGTACACGATTGGCAGCGGTAATCCGCTCAGCCCAGGTGCATCGAAGCAAGGGCTAATTTACTTGAATTACAATGAAGACACACCGAAATTCGATGATGAGAAAACAGCTGTCATCGACATGCTGACCGCTCTCGGCGGTAAAGGCGAATGGAAGCAGCAGGACTTCACTGGCGGCGGTATCGGCGGCAGCGGCATGTCGCTCACCGTATATGGCCCTGATATGGAGACGCTGCAAAACGTCGTCGGACAAATCGCAGACAACTGGAAGAAGAACGACAAGCTGACGAATGTTGACACCAGTCTTGCGAAGACTTACAAGCAGTACAAGCTCGTTGCTGACCAAGCGAAGCTAAGCCAATACGGCTTGACGGCTGGTCAAGTGGCGATGGCACTGTCTCCGGCTCGTACGCAAGAACAGCTGACGACCATCACGAAGGATGACGAGAAGCTGAATGTTACGGTACATGTTGATGAGAAAACGTACAACAGCATCTCGGATCTCGAGAACGAACAGCTGATGTCTCCGCTCGGATTTACAGTTGCACTTAAAGATGTCGTGAAGGTAGAGGAAGGCCAGTCGCCGAATACGATCACGCGCAAAGACGACAAAGTATATGCGGAAGTAACCGCAGATGCGAAAACAGCCGACATCTCCAAAGTTTCGTCCGATGTACAAAAAGAAATCGACGCCATGGATCTTCCAGCAGGCGTTACGACCGAAATGGGCGGCGCTACGCAGGACATGAATGAGGCGTTTTCGCAGCTGATCCTTGCAATGGTTGCCGCAATCGCTATCGTATACCTCGTGCTCGTCATTACGTTCGGCGGCGCACGCACGCCGTTCGCGATTTTGTTCTCGCTGCCGTTCACCGTTATCGGTGCATTGGTCGGTCTTCTTATCGCAGGTGAGACGATTAGCGTTACAGCGTTGATCGGTATGCTCATGCTGATCGGTATCGTGGTAACGAACGCAATCGTATTGGTCGACCGCGTAATCCACAAGGAAGCAGAAGGCTTGTCCGTGCGTGAGGCATTGCTCGAAGCAGCAGGCACGCGTCTGCGTCCAATTCTGATGACGGCAATCGCGACGATCGGCGCATTGCTCCCGCTTGCACTCGGCTTCGAGTCCGGCGGTCTGATCTCCAAAGGTCTCGGCATCACGGTAATCGGCGGTCTGACAAGCTCGACGCTGCTGACCCTGATCTTCGTGCCGATGGTATACGAGCTGCTGAACCGCAAACGCAAGTTCAAAGGAAGAGCGGCTGAGTAAGCTTCGTCTACCGTCGAAAGCAGCTAAGAGCCATAACTAAAGAAGAGGTTGTCCCAGCCAGTCTAACTGGCCGAGGACAACCTCTTTTTGCTGCAATTATTAGCTCGTATAAGTCTTTTACGGAAAGGTGAGCTTAAATGTGATCGGCATAAATAATCTTACACCGCTCTAATGGACGACAAAACCGTCTCACTCTGCTGTTGTTATAGTTCAAACACAATTTGCTCTTGCATGTAGCTCGAACAAAAGCTTTGCCCCACAGGGGCACGCGACTCCCAGCACGCAGCATCTCACTCCCGCCTCTGTCCTGCCACCGCCCCCTTCCGGGGTCCAGGGGACGGGAGTCCCATGGGGTCCTCCCTAGCAGGGAGGATTTAGGTGGGTAGAAATAAGGAGGAAATTTCCATGCCAATGACGAAATGGAAAACATGGTTCCTTGCAGCTGTCATGCTGTTTACACTGCCCCATCCCGCGATCAGCAGCGCTGCTGCAATGAGCGCTCGCCTTCAGCCAACGTACGCTGAATGGGGACGTCTTGCTGTCGATTACGCAATCAAGGAGTACAAGGCAGAAGTCATCGATTATGCATACGAGGGACGGTATCCAGCTTCGAACAACCATGTGGAATATCGCTTCCGTCTTTGGGTTCGGAAGAACGCCAAGGAATATGCGATCCGTATTGCTGTACAAGTGAATCCATCGTCTGGTGAACGGATGGGACTGAAGCTGACAGAACTGCAGTGAACCAATATTAAGGATGAGCAGAAGGGAAGATCGGTCATGTTGATGACGACAACGAACGCTATTGAAGGTCGTGCAATCGAGGATTATATCGGTATTGTAACGGGAGAAGCCATTATGGGTGCGAACATTGTGCGGGACTTCTTGGCATCCATAACCGATGTGATCGGAGGCCGATCTGGTGCGTACGAGAACAAGCTGAAGGAAGCAAGAGATGTCGCATTTGGAGAAATGCGTGAACAAGCGCAGCGTTTCGGAGCCAACGGTATCGTTGGCGTCGATATTGACTATGAGGTCGTTCGTGACGGCATGTTGATGGTTGCAGTTAGTGGTACGGCAGTGAAATTCCGCTAGAGTGGACATGCGTATCTCAATATAGGTACAATGGAATGGACAACCATTTCGCCAGCTGAAGGAGATTGGAATTATGTATACAGAAATAAGCACAGACGAACTGCTAAGCAGACTGGAGCAAGGCGAAAAGCTGTATTTAATCGATGTTCGTGAGCCGGATGAATGGGCAGACGGCCACGTGGCAGAAGCGATTAGTATCCCGCTCTCCCAACTGCAAGCAAGAGTCGGTGAACTGGCTTCCAATGGCGAAGAGCCATTTATACTCATGTGCAGAAGCGGCAATCGCAGCAGCAGAGCGTGCGACTATTTGGCTGCACTCGGTTATGAGGTCGTTAATGTTGCAGGCGGTATGCTGAACTGGAACGGTAAAGTAGTTACTGGTGAATAGTTTGAAGTAGAGCATGAACACAATGAAGCTCGTATTCTCCTTTCGATATGAAAGGAAGGATGCGGGCTTTTTTTGATAAAGGCTTTGTTAAACCTTAATGTTGATATTGGATAGTTACAAACAAATGTTCTGTAATAAAGGTGACAATTTGGTTCGGAGATGATTTGTCTATGGATTTAAAGGAGCTAAAAAAGCTTGCTGATACATTAGACGATAGTGGTAAAGCAGGAACTTATCTTCTTTTTGCAATCCAGAACTAAAGGTGTGTCAGCTCCCGTTCGAGCAATTGACGAAATCCAAGAGCAGAAGAATAAAGATGGGCTTGTTTGTCCGCATTGCAAAACTCATTCTGTCGTTCGTTTTGGGAAGTACGTCGTAAAAACACGTGCTGGAGAGGTTAAACGTCAGCGTTACCGCTGTAAATCCTGTCGCCAAACCTTTAATGACCTTACAAACACCCCTCTTCAACGAACGAGAAGACCTCATGTGTGGGTTCGTTTTATTGAATGCCTGATTGAGGGCTATTCGCTGAGAAAATGTGCCGAGCAATTAAACGACGAAGTCACACATGTCACCTTGTTTTACTGGCGACATAAGATTCTTGCTGCCCTAAAACAGATTCCAACCGAATCATTTCAAGGTATCGTTGAAATGGACGAGACCCACTTTCTGTACTCCGAAAAGGGCAAGCGGAACATCACCGAACGCAAGCCACGTAAACGAGGCGGAAAAGCCAAATATCGTGGCATAAGCAAGGACCAAGTGTGTGTCCTCGATGCCCGTGACCGTCAGAAAATGACTTACTCTGGCGCTCTTGGGCGTGGTCGAATTCGGACAACGAAATTGGATGAGGCGATTGGCGGTCATCTATCGGACTCAAACGTGCTTTGCACTGATTCTTGGCGGGCATTCAGCTCCTATGCGAATGCAAAGGGCTTGGCTCATTACCGATTCAAGTCCGACGGAAAACAACGTGTCAAAGGCGTTTATCATATCCAAAACGTAAACAGCTATCACAGCCGCTTGAAGAAATGGATGGACCGCTTCAATGGTGTAGCAACCAAATATCTACAACATTATTTGGCTTGACACGAACACAAAGCTTCGGCTATCTGTTTATTCTTGTTAAGCGGGCAGAACAGCTCAGCTTTATTGAAATAGCGGTGACGAGATGAATATTTAGGTAATTATTGTTACATCTAGAGGATTAGTCATAATTGTAGAGAATAGGTGTTTAATAACTTTTTCTGAAAGAGGACATGAAAATGAATGACACAACAGAAACAAAAACACTTGTTCATACAGTAGTTCAGGTGAGACTGCCTGCTAGAGATATTGATGAATCCGTAGCATGGTATGAGAAATATTTCGGGTTTGCACATTGCTGGAAAACTGAAGAAGAATCAGATTTGAAGCTTGAACCAGGACCCTACTTGTTTTTAAAACGAGTAGAACAACCGACACCGATTCATATTGTGTCACAAGGAAGACCCTATGCAGTTCTTTGTATAAAAACTTCTAATGTCTTTGAATGTTACCGAAGATTCATCGAGGCCGGTGAAGAAGTAACCGAAATAACCTATACTTGGAATATTGACCGCTTTCCAGAATTCAATGTCACAGACCCTACGGGGAATGTTATTAATGTTGCTAACTATCCCGATTTACAGATTACTGGTTTTTAAGCTATCGGGGAACGATAGCTCAATTATCCGCCTTTTCACAAAGGCGTTTTTCTTTTGTTCACAAATCAACATTAGAATTTAACATAGCCTTGATAAAAGAAATGCCTACAATCACACCTGCAAGAGAAGATGAGACATGCATGCACGGCAGCCTACATACAATGGGGAGAGACAAGCGACGAGAAAGGAGTGGCGCATCCATGACGTTATTGATGACGAAGCCGCCGGCGATGACGACAGCTGCTAATCCGCAGCCTCAATCATCCCCAGCTGACTCATCTGATCCGATATCGGTTGATCTTCGAATTGGCGGCATGCATTGCTCTGCGTGCGCAGTCCGAATTGAGAAGGCAGTTGGCCGTCTTCCTGGTGTGAAACAAGCGGCAGTCAGCTATGCCTCACGATCTGCATGGATCGTATATGAGCCATCCCGATTGAGCGTAAGTGACATTGGCAGCGTCATTACGAGACTTGGTTTCCAATCTTCCTCTGAGCAGCGGCCGGCCTTCGACCGGCAGGAGAGAACGATGCTTCTTATTCGGCTCATTCTTTCGGTCATCCTTACGATACCGCTCTTATTGCCGATGGCTCATCATATTGAGGCACTTTCGTTCCTGCCCGTACCGACAATTCTCATGAATCGCTGGGTGCAGCTTGGACTGGCAACAATTATTCAGCTGGTTCCTGCTGCTCCTTTCTATTACGGTGCTTACTATGCTCTGAAACAGCGGGCTGCCAACATGGATGTGCTCGTGGCGACAGGGACGACAGCAGCTTATCTATACAGTCATTACATGGTTTTTCGAGGTGGAGGGCTGCCAGCAGGAACGGACAGTGCACTTTACTTTGAGACATCGGCAGTAGTCATTACGGCTGTTCTATTGGGAAAATGGATCGAGGCCGCAGCCGCTGGCCGTACAGCTTCGGAGCTTGGCAGCTTAGGCGAGCATCAGCCTGCAATGGCGACTGTTATTCGAGAGGGTCAGCGAGAGCAGCTCGCTTCAGATCAGCTGAAGGCTGGTGATGAAGTGATCGTCGGACCGGGTCAGTCCTTTCCGGCTGATGGTGTACTATACTCGGATACCGCTGAGACGGATGAATCGCTCCTTACCGGGGAAAGCCGATTGGTCGCCAAGCAGCGGGGCGACCGTGTCTTTGCTGGTACGATGAATGTTCGAAGTGAGATACGTGTATATGTGAAGGCTTCAGGCACTTCCACGGCACTGTCGAGACTTCATGCGATGATGCGGGAAGCGATGGCTTCTAAGACATCCGTTCAGCGAAAGGCAGATGCGATCGCAGGGATTTTCGTACCTGTCATGATTGGACTTGCAGCAGCAACCTATATCGTCAGCATTCTCTGGTGGACGAGGGGGGACGGTGAAGCAGCATTCATCCGAGCATTGGCCGTGCTGCTTGCTGCATGTCCTTGTGCGCTCGGGCTTGCGACTCCACTGTCCCTTGCCGCGGCATCCACAGCATCAGCGAAGCGGGGGATTGTGCTCAAGCAGGCGGATGCGTTGGAAACGGCTGCACAGCTGCAGGCGGTCGTATTTGATAAAACAGGTACACTAACAGAAGGTCGCGCGCAGGTGACGGCCGTACATGCGGATTCGATGCATCCGTCGGCACTGCTGCGGTTAGCTGCGGCCGCTGAAGAGCATGCGACACATCCGTATGCTGCCGCTGTTCAAGCAGCTGCGGCAAGTGCAGGCTATGCCTCTGGACGAGAACAGCAAACGCGCGAGCAGATTAAGACAGCGAACCCACGCTCAGAAGGTGGGTCTTCGATAGAACTTGAAGGTCACAAGATCGCGGTCGGAGGATACGATTACGCGAGCAAATACGGTTGGATCATGATGGATTCCATTCGCCGATTCGCTGCTGAGCATGAACGTAAAGGCGAGACCATCTGGTATACGGCCGTCGACAATCGCTGCATCGGTGCAATCGCTCTTGCCGACCCGCTGCGCGCAGATGCTAGAGAAGCCATAGCGATGCTGCGGAAGTCGGGCATTCGGCACATTGTACTCGCATCCGGCGATCGGGAGCCTGCCGCTGCTGCCGCTGCTTCGCGTATCCGAATCAATGAAGTACATGCATCGCTGCGTCCAGAGCAGAAGGTCGCACTCATTCAATCGCTCCAGCGAAGGTATGGAGCGGTAGCGATGGTTGGCGATGGCTGGAATGATGCTCCTGCGCTTGCTGCAGCAGATGTCGGCTTCGCGATTGGCGGCGGTGCTGATGCAGCAATGGGAGCGGGACAGCTGGCGCTGCTGCATGGTCGGTTGACTGGCGTTGCCGACACGGTGCGAATAAGTCGATTGACGATGCGCAATGTGAAACAGAATCTAGTGCTTGCATTTCTTTATAATATGGCGGTCATCCCGAGTGCTGCATTAGGCCAATTGAAGCCATGGATGGCCGGAACTGCGATGGCGCTAAGCTCGCTATCGGTTGTGGGGAATGCGATCATCCTTCGCATACAGCTGCGCAGACGTAGACGCTGATGATACGTTGATTACGCGCTGGATGCTTGGCCGAATATATCCTTGGGAAGGATAGACAAAAGGGTTGTCCGATGATATAGTTACAACGTTCTTTCAAATGGATATGCAATCGAGCAGGTGCTAAACGGCGAAGCAGCAATCAGCCTCCAACCGTGCAGCACAATAGGGAAGCCGGTGTAATTCCGGCACGGACCCGCCACTGTAAGAAGCGCTTGGCATGCGCATGTAGGACCAGCCAAGCAACCGCACCGACATTGGTCACTAAGGATCGCCTTGGGAAGACGTCGGACGTGGGCTTCAAGTCAGGATACCTGCCTGTATCGGTTATGCATCTACCTACGTGGTGTTAGGGAAGGTGTTGGATATTCGCTTAATGACGCATTGCAGCAGCCGTCGGCCTGATTCATGGGCGGATTCAGCTGCGTGAAATCGTTAATTGAAGCATTTCCGACCCTTGCGTCGGAAATGCTTTTTATTTTGTTACCGCAAGAAAGGAAGAGATGAACATGAACAAACAGCACGCTCAGCATCAAATTTGGAGGAAATTAGGCCTTCTTTCGATCGTGATGGTTCTATTGCTGCTCGCGGCATGCGGCAGCAAGGACAATAGCACAACGAACGACGAATCCAATGCCCAGCAGCAGGAGCAAACGACAGAACAAACGACTGAGCAACCGGCTGCTGAACAACCAGGCGCAACGGTATATCCGCTTACGTTGAAGGACGATTCCGGCACAGAGATTACGCTGGACAAAGCACCAGCTCGTATCGTGACGCTCGCGCCTAGCGAGACGGAAATTGCGTTTGCAATTGGTGCTGGCGACAGTGTCGTTGGCGTTGACGAATACAGCAATTATCCCGAGCAAGCGAATGCGATTGATAAAGTTGGCGATACGACAACGAACATCGAGAAGGTTACTGCACTACAGCCAGACCTCATCCTTGCATCCGTTACGATGAACACGCAAGCGATCGAGCAGCTGCGTGCATTGAAGCTGAATGTATATGCGACAGAGCCTAAGACATACGATGCCGTCATTGAGAAAATCAAAAACATCGGTGTACTGTTGGATAAACAACAGGGTGCTGCCGATGTAGCCGACCGCATGAGCCAAGTGAAGGCTGACATCGAATCGAAGGTAGCAAGTGCAGATAAACCGAGCGTTCTTGTTGAATTCTCGCCAGGCTGGACAGTCGGTAAAGGCGAGTTTATGGATGAGCTGTTGACGCTTGCTGGTGGCACGAACGTGGCGCAGGGGAACGGGTGGTATGAATTCGACTCCGAGCAGATCGTCAAGAGCAACCCGCAGGTCATCGTCTATTCCTCATGGTACGAAGAGCCGAATGCGATTCTGGAAGGAATCAACGCCCGTCCGGCTTGGAAAGTCATCGATGCCGTGAAGAACAACCGTCTCGTTGAGGTGCCGCAGGATCCGCTGTCCCGCGTAGGACCTCGCCTTGCAGAAGGCTTGCAGTCGCTCGCGAAGGCCATTCACCCGGAGCTATTTCAATAACGAATGAGACTGCGATCAGTCTTATATGGAGGAGCAGCCATGCTCCTTCTTGTCGTTTCTATCGGTCTGGCAGTTTCGATCGGTTCAGCGGGCTTGTCGCTGTCGGACGTATGGGGCATTCTTATTTATAAAATAACCGGTATCCATCTGTTCGGCGATTGGTCCGATAGTGACGTCGCGATCGTGATGCAGATCCGGCTGTCGCGCGTTATTCTCGCGGTGCTCGTCGGCGCTTGTCTGGCGACAGCAGGCGCAGGCTTTCAAGGCGTGCTGCGCAATCCGCTTGCAGACCCCTATACGCTAGGCGTCGCATCCGGCTCTTCGGTTGGTGCGGCGTTTATTATTTTCTTCGGGCTGCAATCGCTCATGGGATTATGGACGATTCCGCTTGTTGCTTTTGTTACCGGGGCGCTGACGTTATTCGCAGTGTTTGCACTTGCCCGTTCCAAAGGGGCAATGGCAGTCGAAACGCTTATTCTAGCCGGTGTCATTATACAATCCTTCCTTGGTGCGTTTGTTTCGTTCATGGTGTCCATGTCTGAGGGCGTCGTGAACCAAATTCTTTATTGGCTGATGGGCAGCTTGGCGCTAAGAAGCTGGGATCATGTTTACATGCTGCTGCCGTTCCTTATCGTCGGCGTTCCGCTGATCGCTTTTTTTGCGCATCGGCTTAATTTGTTTGCATTTGGCGAGCGGCACGCCGCACATCTTGGTGTTAACGTTGAAAGGACGAAGCTCATCGTTCTCGTTGGTTCCACATTGCTCACAGCTGCGGCTGTGTCGGTATCCGGTGTTATTGGATTCGTTGGACTTGTCGTTCCGCATTTGCTGCGGCTGCTCGTTGGCCCGGACTATCGTCGCATTATTCCTCTGTCTGCTATCGGGGGCGGAATCTTTGTACTCTGGGCAGACACGGTTGCGAGAATCGCACTGTCGCCGCGCGAAATTCAGCTCGGTATTGTAACGGCTCTCGTTGGCGCGCCGTTCTTCGCATTACTGCTGTATCGGCACAAGCTTGGTGGAAAAGGAGGGATGTAACGGATGATCGAAGCGCGGCAGGTCAGCTTAACGATTGAACAAACGACGGTCGTTAAAGACATGACTTTCTCCTTTACCAAGCCAGGGATGTACGGCATTATTGGACCCAATGGCGCGGGCAAAACATCGCTGCTGCGGCTTATGTCCGGTGCGGCACAACCTACTTCGGGCAGCATGCTGTTGGGCGACAAGCCGATCAGCGCCTATCCACGCAAAGCATTGGCTCGGACAATGGCTGTCCTTCAGCAAGGTGGCCTCCCGCCTGTCGGCTTCTCCGTGCGGGATACGGTCGCAATGGGGCGCTTCGCTTTTCAAGGATGGTTTGGCGACGAACGGGAGGATCCTTCGCCACTGATCGATTCAGCGCTTAATCGAATGGGACTAATCGAACTGCAGCATCGCCCGCTCGACCGACTGAGCGGCGGTGAACGCCAGCGTGCGGCGCTTGCGCAAATTATGGTGCAGAACCCGCACATTATGCTGCTCGATGAACCGACGACCTATTTGGATATAGGCTATCAGGTTCAACTGCTGGAGACTGTGCACGAGTGGCAGCGAGAGCGCGGCATGATTGTTGTGGCGGTTCTTCATGATTTGAATTTGGCATCGTTGTACTGCGATCAATTGATCGTCATGAAGGATGGTTCCTTGTATGCTTCCGGCACGCCGGAGACGGTGATTACGAAGGAGCTGGTTCACGACGTCTATCATGCAGATGCAGAAGTCATTTATACCGAACCAGGTGGTCCTCCTCAAATTGTTTTGCATCGTGCAGGGGTTGGGATGAAGGAGAAGCCCATATTGGATCGAATGCAATGGATACAGCCAATTGGGCGATAAAATACAAGTACGGGAGTGTGTTGGAAATGGTTGAGAATCAAGCAAACGAACGGGATTTGCATAGCAAGCTAATGGAAATGATCGGACGAGTCGAACCTCTGAATGAAGAGGCAATGAAACGGGCGGATCAGCATCTGCTCAATCTGACGAAACCGCCAGGAAGTCTAGGAAAGCTCGAAGATATTGCAACTCAGCTTGCAGGCATTACAGGTGAGCTGCACCCCGATCTATCGCGCAAAGCGATTGTCGTCATGGCGGCTGACCATGGCGTCTGTGAAGAGGGGGTTAGTGCGTTCCCGGCTGAAGTGACACCTCAGATGGTGTTGAACTTTTTGGCTGGCGGAGCTGCTGTTAACGTGCTTGCGAGACAAGCTGGTGCAGACGTGCGCTGCGTCGATATCGGCGTCAATGCGGAGCTGAGCCATCCACAGCTTATAAGCCGCAAGCTTATGAACGGCACATGCAACATCGCGAAGGGACCTGCGATGTCCCGCGAGACAGCGATTGAAGCGGTGTTAGTAGGTATTAAAGTCGTCGAACAGCTGTGGCAGGACGGTTATCGGATGTTCGCGACAGGCGATATGGGGATCGGCAATACGACCGCAAGCTCGGCTGTATTGGCCGTATTGTCAGGCGGTTCGCCTGAAGATGCGACGGGTCGCGGGACGGGCATCAATGATGAGCGGTTCGCGCACAAAATGGCGATTATTCGTCGTGCTATCGAAACGAATGAGCCGAACTCAGCTGATCCAATCGATGTCCTAAGCAAGGTTGGCGGACTTGAAATCGCCGGACTAGCCGGTGTAATTATCGGAGCGGCTGCGCATCGATGCCCTGTTGTTATCGATGGATTCATCTCTTCTGCGGCTGCACTGTTAGCGGCAGCGTTGTGCGAGAATTCGGTGCACTACATGATCGGTTCCCACTTGTCGAATGAACGGGCACATGGGCAATTGCTTAAGGAGATCGGGTTATCGCCGGTCATCCATCTATCCATGCGATTAGGTGAGGGAACAGGAGCGGCGTTGTGCTTCCACTTCATTGAAGCAGCGCAGCGAATTATGAGCGAGATGGCGACATTCGACAGCGCCGGCGTATCGCGAGGCTAGAATCTGGAGGTTGCAACATGGCGGCATTAATAACAGGCGGTGCTCGCAGCGGCAAAAGCTCGTTCGCTGAGCGTTATGCTGCGAAGCTCGCTGAACGCGGAATTTATATCGCAACTGCTGCGATAGGTGACGACGAGATGCGTGAGCGAATAACGCGGCACCGCGAGCAGCGGGAGGAAGGCGGCTTCCGCTGGGAGACAGTTGAGGAGACACTCAAGCTTGCTGAGCAGTTGGATACGTTGAACCAAGAGGCAGACGAAGCCGTTCGAAGCGGGAGTAAACCGCCGGTGGTGCTTGTGGACTGCTTAACGTTGTGGTTGACGAATACGTTATTGGCGTATGAGCATGAACCAGCGGGACGGCTGGAGCAGGAGGTCGATCGACTTGTCGAGGCGGTTGCTGCCTACCGTCATCCGCTTCTGCTTGTCACGAATGAAGTCGGCAGCGGAATCGTGCCGGCTTATCCGCTTGGGCGGACGTTTCGCGATGCGGCGGGACGCATGAATCGAAAAATGGCAGAGGTATGTGACCGTACGTTTCTTGTCGTTAGCGGAATTCCGGTTGACCTAAGCCGGATTGCCGTGTCGCTGGACGACCTATGATAAGTTTGATATACAGCTGGCCGGAGCTATTACGGATAGGCGCGGCTGCCGTTATTGTTGATCTGATCGTAGGCGATCCGAAATGGCCGACGCATCCGGTCATACGAATGGGTCAGTGGATCAAATGGCTCGAGAAGCAGCTTCGCAGAGGCGTTCATGCAGATGCGAAGCCTTCCGTGCTGCGGATACGCGGCATTATACTGACGGGTGCGACGGTGCTGCTTGCGTGGCTGGCGATGACCTTGATCGTCCTCGCAGCAGACGCGATTCACCGCTGGCTAGGATACGCGGTCAGTGTATGGTTCGTTTCGACGACCATTGCCGTTAAAGGGTTGAAGGATGCGGCAATGCTTGTCTATCGTCCGCTGTCTGCTGGCAATTTGCCAGAGGCGCGCAAGTATGTTGGCTACATCGTAAGCCGTGACACGGAGCATATCGATGAACCAGACGCTGCAAGGGCCGCGGTTGAGACCGTTGCGGAGAATACGGTCGATGCGTTCTTGTCGCCGCTGCTGTTCGCCATTATCGGCGGTGCACCGCTTGCGATGGCTTACCGCGCTGCCAATACGCTCGATTCTATGGTCGGCTACAAGAACGAGAAGTATCGATATTTCGGATGGTGTTCGGCACGGCTGGACGATGTGTTGAACTATGTCCCCGCGAGACTGAGCGCACTGTTGATGCCGTTGTCCGCACTACTACTGCCTGGCATGTCAGGGAGGCGTTCAATCCAAGCGGTATGGAAGTTCGCTAAGAAGCATCCTAGCCCGAACAGCGGCATTCCAGAATCGGCTGCTGCCGGAGCGCTTGGGATCGAGCTTGGCGGGATCAACCGATATTTCGGTCAAGACAGTGAGCGGGCAAGGCTCGGCTGGCCGCTGCGTCCGCTTGCTGCAGGTGATATTCTGCAAACGGTTAAACTGTTATATATCACAACGCTGCTTGTGCTGATAGGAGATATTGTTCTATGGTGGGCCGTACGTTAAGAAACAGCATGAATGGTCTGGTTGCAGCCATTCAATTATTGACGCGTATACCGTTTCCGCTTCAAGTGCCGTTCGACCCGCCGACGTTGGCCCGCAGTATCATCTCGTTCCCGATAGCGGGTTTGTTAATCGGGGTGTTGATGAGCGGATCCGCATACTTGCTAGATCTGCTGAACATGCCATTGCTCGCTGCGGCATTGACGTTAGGCTGGTGGATCGCACTGACGGGCGGGCTTCACCTGGATGGTTGGATGGACACAGCGGACGGTGTGCTTAGTGGCAGGTCGAGGGATCGAATGCTCGATATTATGAAAGACAGCCGTGTCGGTG
This sequence comes from Paenibacillus cellulosilyticus, assembly GCF_003182255.1. Classification (GTDB taxonomy): domain Bacteria; phylum Bacillota; class Bacilli; order Paenibacillales; family Paenibacillaceae; genus Paenibacillus_T; species Paenibacillus_T cellulosilyticus. Next base: position 418,105 of record NZ_QGTQ01000003.1, read on the forward strand.
CAATGGGCGTAATTGCTGCTGCGGTGCTGCTGCTAGTTAAGTTTGCAGCGCTCACCACGTTATTCGAACGTGCGGATGGATCGGCTGTATGGATCATGTTGGCCGTTGGCCCGGTATGGAGCCGCTGGTGGATGACTGCGGCGATCGCACATTGGCCGAATGCCAGAGAAGGCGGTATGGGGGCGATGTTTCGCGATGCGAAGCTTCGTCATGTAGCAGCAGCTTTAATCGTGGCAATCATCATTACCGTTCTATTATTCAACTGTGCTGGCTTGGACATGTCGAAGGTATGGATTGCGTTGATCGTAATTGCAGCCTCGGCATCGATAGTGGGATTAGTATTGGCGGTATGGTTGAATCGCAAGCTCGGCGGGCTGACAGGCGATACATATGGCGCCATGAATGAGGCGGCGGAGGCAGCTTGTCTGATCGCATTGTGCGTTTTAGGCAAGCTATGGCTGTTCTAGTGATACTAGTTGAACGGATTGAAACCTTAACAGAAGAACGGAGCAGGGAGGTGGCAGCATGCTGGAGCGATATGGACATGGGGGAGACTTGGTAACGGCATCAGACTTGTTCGGCATTACGGCCGACCAGTTCGTTGATTTCAGCTCGAATATGAATCCATTCGGACCGCCGGCAGCTGTTTTTGCTGTCATGGAATCGAGATGGCGCGAGCTCGACCGATATCCAGATCCGGCTGTGCGCGGACTGCGGAGCAAGCTCGCGCAGCGACACGGGATAAACGTGGACAACGTGTTGTGCGGCAACGGTGCGGCTGAGTTGATCGATTTGGCAATCCGTGCCCTTAGACCAAATGGCGGCGTCGGACTGGCAGTGCCGTGCTTTGGCGAGTATGCAGACGCAGCGGAGAAGTATGGCGGGCATATCGTCCGAGTGCCGATGCTGGAGGACGATTCGTTCCGTCTGTCCGTGGAGCGAGTGATGGAGGCTGCATTAGGCGATAATCGGCCCGAGATCTGGATGATCGGTTCTCCGAATAACCCGACGGGAATGACCGTGGATCGGGAATTGATTCTAAAGCTGCTCGACACGGAAGCTTTCGTTGTGATCGACGAGGCGTTTCTAGATTTTGTGCCGAATGAAGAAGCAATCTCATTGGTGCAGGAAGCAGCGAAGAGACCGAACTTACTTGTCATTCGATCGATGACGAAGTTTTATGCGATTCCTGGCATTCGACTTGGTTATGCGGTTGGCTCAGCTGACACGATTGCCAAGATGCGCGGATTACAGACGCCATGGAGCGTCAACTCGCTAGCACAATGGATCGGTGAGGCAGTGCTCGATGATGTGGAATACGAGCAGCGCACGCGGCGCTGGTTAACAGAGGAGCGTCAGTGGCTGTCGGCAGATCTGGGTAAGCTTGGCTGCAAGGTTTTCGACAGTGTGACGAATTACTTGCTCGTGAAGCTGCCGGATGAATGCGCGATTGATGCTGCCCAGCTTCAACAGCTGATGGGACAGCGAGGGGTATTGATCCGCGACGCATCGCATTTTGCCGGATTAGATGGACGATTCATTCGCCTTGCGGTCAAGCTGAGGGAGCAGAATGAACGGCTTATTGAGGCACTGTCTGCATGTTTGCAGGTCAGGAGATTATAGATGCAGCCTTTTCGAACATCGGCAATCTTTCGTTCAGCGTGCTGGCACGGCGTTACAGCTGAACTGTCGGATGAAGGGGATCGGATTACGATCAATGCGCCTATGAGGCTGCTTACACTGAGCAATGCGGTATACAATGGCGGGATGTCGGCAGCCGATACCATCGTCAATTGGAAGGTTCCGCTTGATTATAACGGAGATGATCCGCAGGGAGAGATAGCGCTGCAGCTCCGTCACTGGGGGCTGGAACCGGCACGATCTGCCGTACTTATGACAGCGGCCAAGCTGACGCATGCGTCGGCTGCAGAACTGTCGGGTAACCGTTTCAAGCTCATCTGCATCACCACATCCGGGACGCGAAACGCGGCACGCGCAGGCAGCGACAGGACGGTGTACCCGGCATGGCGGGCAGGTACGATTAATACGGTGCTGCTGTTTGATGGGCAGCTGACCGATTCGGCTATGGTAAACGTGCTCATGACGGCCACTGAGGCGAAAGCGGCGGCTTTGCAAGATATCGGCTTGCGAGATATGGATAATGGGCTCGTCGCGACGGGGACGTCAACAGACGCCGTCGTCTTAGGTGTCAGTGGCAGCTCCGACTATGGCGTCATTCATGAATATGCGGGAACCGCGACAGAGGTCGGAGCGGCGGTCGGCAAGCTGGTCTACGATACGGTACATGAGTCGGTAATGACGCAGCATGAGGATTAGGGTAGGCAAGCTTTTAAAATTGGAAGTCCACAGTCGAGGTAAGTGCCTCGTCCTGTGGACTTTTTTATTCCGAATATGACCATTTTGCGATTTCGAGCATCTGCTCGGTCATATATTGAGCGGAGTACATGAAGTTCGATTGAATCCAATACGAAATGAGTCCGAGTATCGTGAAGACGGACTGATTAATGAAAATCTCCCGGTTAATGTGAGAAGGAATCTGGGGGAACAGCAAATCGAACTCATACTCGAAAATTTCTCGAATGGCTTCGCCCAACTTTTCCTGGAACCCAAAGTTTTTGCCTTTGAATAATAAGCTGAACGCTTCCGCATTAAGGTGGATGTACGGAAAGATCTGAACTGCGGAATGCGTCAAATTCCGAATATGATAGTGCTCGCGTTTGCCTTCGTAGGGTTCTTTGAAGGCGGTAATGAATCCATCGATCGTCTCTTTAATTAACTCATCCAACAATTCCTCTTTGTACTGATAATGGGCATAAAATGCCCCTCTTGTATATTCAGCGCGAGATACGATGTCTTTTATCGTAATCTCCCTAAGCTCCTTCTCGTTTAGCAAGGAAACCAACGCCGTTTTCATCGCTTTTTTGGTTCGGATCACACTGCTATTTGGGTTCTTGCTGCTCAATGAACATCCCTCGCCAAGTTGTATAAAGTTTTCATTTCTATGTACAAAAGTATAGACAAGTGTTCAACTTTATACAAACGTCCATGCGATGTAAATTGAAGGATACGCTTTCAAGATCAATAATAAGGGTGTGATTTGATTTCAAATTGTTGCTCAACATACAACCTAACTGAAGGAGTGCTAGATATGAAACTACAAGGTAAAGTAGCCATTGTTACAGGTGCAGGCTCCGGCATGGGCAAAGCGATCGCAACGTTGTATGCGCAAGAAGGCGCTAAAGTGATTGTGGCGGATATTAACCAAGCGAGTATCGATGCGGTAGTCGCTGAGATTAAGGAAGCTGGCGGAGAAGCAGCTGGCGAAGTTGTAAACGTTGGGAACAAAGAAGACGTCGAGCGCATGATCAATGCTGCGACATCCACTTATGGCTCACTTGATATTCTCGTTAACAATGCCGGTGTCATGGATAACTTCACGCCTGTCGGCGACGTATCGGACGAGCTCTGGGATCGCCTGATCGACATTAATCTGAAAGGACCGTTCATGGCCTGCCGAGCTGCCGTTAACATTATGAAAGAACAACCAAATGGCGGTGTCATCGTAAATAATGCATCGGTTGGCGGCTTGTTTGGTACACGCGGCGGTGCAGCTTACATTGCATCGAAGCATGGTCTCATCGGTCTGACCAAAAATATCGCTTCCACCTACGGTCGCGAAGGCGGCAATATCCGCGCGAATGCGATTGCGCCTGGTGGCGTGAAGACGAATATTCAATCGACCATTACCGCTCCTCACCCGCTTGGCCTTGCCGCACTGACGGATGCTGGTTCAGGTAAACTTGCCGATCCATTGGAAATCGCCCGTGTAGCATTATTCCTGGCTTCAGACGATTCCAGCTTCGTAAATGGCGATGTCATTAAAGCCGATGGCGGCTGGACGGCTCGTTAATTTAAAGGTAGTAGTCGAATCGATCATAGAGACAGCCGACAAGACCGTCGGCTGTCTTTATTTGTCTATCTGCTCGGTTAATTGGAACCTGCGCAGGCTATTCCGTTAAAGGCGACGGGACCGATCAAGAATAGATCCCCGGTTCCGGGAGGGGAAGCGGATGTAATAAACAGTGTGTATCGAATCTGACCGGCCGCAACGAGACTTGCGCTCGGGAAGTCGCAAGCGGTGATCGAGATGGGGGAAACAGTCAGAATTTCGGTACCGGAATTAAAGGTCATGTTATAGATCAGCGTACCAGAAGATAAGGTTCCATCCCCGTTGCGGGTAATGAACAGTTTGACGTCAGGCGGCGGCGTTTGGACCCCTCCTGGGCGGAGAACCGTAACGGTTCCGGACAACCAGATACGCACATCGCCTTGATTAGGAGTCCCGACAGCCGCTAACGTCTGAATGCCGAGGTCTCCGATGAACAAGGCACTGCCATTGTTGAGCTCCACACCGTCTTCGGTTGCGACAGCTATATGCTCGGACATACGCATGTCTAGAAATTGAACAGCCAAAATGCGATACACCTCTTTCTATGATTTAGTAAATTAGTTCGAGCCTGCAACGGCCATGCCGTTGAACGCAACAGGACCTTGAATATACAATCCGCTTACCTCTTCGAGCGTAATCGCGATAATGAATAGAGAGTAACGGATTTGACCCTGGTTGACGACAGACGAAGAAGGGAAGTCGCTAGCGGTGATGGAGATCGGATAAGAGGTAGTTTGAAGGGTTCCGATTCGGAAAAACATTTCGTAAACCAATGTTCCGGACTCGGGCGTCCCGTCTCCTTCACGTGTAATGAAGAGTCGAAGGGAAGGGGTTCCTCCCTTTACATCGTCCGGACGCAGGATGTTCACGACGCCGGACAGCCATACCCGAACTTTCGCTTGGTTAGCCGTTCCGACGACGGGCAGTGTCTGCACGCCGAGATCCCCAATGAAGAGAGCATCGTCCTTATCGATCGGAATGGGCGACAACGCAACGTCGGATCGATGCTCCGATAAGCGCACATCTAGAAATTGAATGGTCATGCGCTGCACTCCTTTTTGGTATACAAGGTACTCATGTTGAAACAATCTGCGACGGGGTTTGTCCCATCTGACCCAAATAAGGCGATTTGATATAAATGGAAAAAACAGCGGCAATCTCGGACTCCATATTCAGTCCAAGGCTGCCGCTGTGTCTTATGAATAGCTATAATCGTTAACGGATTTTTTTGCTGGGTATAATCTTATTCTTCTAGTCCCAGGAGGATGAGAGAAGCATCATCAACGATGATTGGTTCCTTAGGGACGTTGTTGAGGTCAAAGCTCTTGATCAACTCTCGCGCGGCAATAGGCTCTGTTCGATCATGCAGTCCGCTCCATGACGCAAGTGCGCCGACGATGAGTTCCGGTAGAAGACCACGCTCTCGAATGGAAGCGAGAGAGATGGCGCCATGCCGCTTGGCAAGGCGATTGCCGTCAGATCCGAGCATGAGCGGAACATGCGCGAAGCGGGGCGGAGCAAGTCCTAACGCTTCGTAAAGCAGCAGTTGGCGCGGAGTTGAATCCAGCAGATCATAGCCGCGAAGCACGTCCGTAATGCCCATCGCTGCATCGTCGACGACGACGGCCAGCTGATAACTGATAATGCCATCTGCGCGTTTGACGACGAAATCGCCGCCGGCACCTGAAGCAAACTTTTGTAAACCGGCTGCTTCATCCATATATGCAACGGGTTGCTCGGGCATGGCGAATCGAAGGGATGGCTGCTTGACGGCTGTACGTTCCTCGCGTTCAGCTGATGTGAGATGGCGGCAAAGTCCTGGATATGCAGGTCCCTCAGCAGACAATCCATGTGGTGCGCTGGCGATAGCTTGCAGCTCGGCGCGGCTGCAGAAGCACGGGTACAGCTTGTCTTGATCGAGCAGCTGTTGAAGCGCCGCCTCGTACTGTTCCTCGCGTTCGCTTTGCACATAAGGCGCGTAAGGACCGCCAACGTCGGGACCTTCATCCCAATCGAGCCCAAGCCAGCGCAGGTCGTCGATTGCTTGTTTTGCATAATGCGGTCGGGAGCGCGGTTTATCAATATCTTCAATGCGCAGGATGAATTGGCCGTCTGCGCTTCGTATTTGCAGCCAAGAGAGTAGGGCGGTTCGCGCATTGCCAATATGCATAAGACCGGAAGGTGTCGGTGCGAATCTTCCACGTTTCATTGAGCTGTCACCTCCATAATGAAGAGAAAACCTCGGGGCCATTCAATGATGAGCGGCCGTGATTAGAGGCAGGTTAGTCGCCTGCTTGTCGTGCGTGTGATCAAAGGCGGACTTTTTGAACAACCCCTTATAACAAGCCATATTCTAGCATGGCGGTTATTTTGGAAGCAACCGAAGCGGCTGATTCATTGGGGCAAATGGGCAATGATTGACCAATGCTACAATGGACATGGTACAATAGATCATATTTTGGTGAACATTGGGCTTGGAGGTTATGAAATGCTGTCGATTATCGCCGTAACGAAGCAGCAGGAGAAGCTGGTCGGTTTGACGATGGACGATATCCGCGCGAACAGCGGCGATTACGAATGGTATTGGGTCGATTTTGATCAGCCGTCGGAGAAAGAAATTGATTTGCTGTCGTCATGGTTCCATTTTCACCCACTGGCTATTGAAGATTGCTTGCATCGACTGCAGCGTCCAAAGATGGACCATTATGGAGATACACATTTCTTCGTCCTGCATGCGCTTCATCCAGAATCGCTATTCGTTCACGAAGTGAACTTGTTTCTGAATGCGAATTTCGTCGTAACGTTCCATTCGCATCAGTCGCCCGAAGTTCGCGCTGCTATGGATAAAGTGATGGCCACTTCGGATGAGAAACGTCTGAAGCCGCTGCATGCGGCCTATCATTTGATGGACGAGCTTGTGGATCGTTATTTCCCTGCTGTGTATGCAATTGATGATCATCTCGCGGAGCGGGAAATCGAGAATTCCGAACGTTCGGGCACTGCGATGCTTGACGCTTTGTTTGATATTCGTTCAAGGCTGCTTCATCTTCGCAAGACGATCAATCCGATGCGGGATCTGCTCTATCGAATTCTAGGTTCGGACCGAATTGAAGAGCTGCCTGAACAGCGAGCATTCTTCACAGACGTTCATGACCATCTGCTGAAGCTGTCGGAGATGATTGATTCCAGCCGCGAGATGACTGCCGATCTTCGGGACAGCTACATGTCCTACAGTTCCAATCGTATGAATTCGATCATGAAAACGCTCACGGTCATCACGACGATTTTTATGCCGTTGACGTTTATTGCTGGGGTATACGGAATGAACTTCGAGCATATGCCTGAGCTGCATTGGCGTTCAGGTTACGCAGACGTTCTTGTACTAATGGCCGTGCTTGGCTTTGTTATGTTTCTATGGTTCAAACGGAAAGGCTGGTTTGATTAATCGTTCGATTATCCAGAAATCAGCCGATTACCTATTACCGAGTGCCGGAGGAGAAATTGGATGAAGAAAATCCGTATTGCGACCAAAGCGATTATCCGTAAGGATGGACAGATATTGCTTATTAAGTTCAAGAGCAGCGAGCGCGGCATTCATTACGGCTTTCCAGGCGGAGGACAAGAGCATGGGGAAACGCTCGAAGCTTCGATCATACGAGAATGTTTGGAAGAAATCGGGCAGGATGTGCAGCCATTGGCGCTCGTCCATGTGCGTGAATTTATAGGGCGCAATCAGGCGCCTTCAACGATGTACAACGAGTTCCATCAAGTGGAATGCTACTTCGAATGCAAGCTGTTGTCGGATCGGCCTTATGATGCGGCGACTGTTCCAGATGCCGATCAGATCGGCGTGGAATGGATCGATATCGACAAGCTTCCAACGCTTAATCTCGTTCCGCAAACGGTTGGACAAGTGATTGCGTCGGGTCAGCTGACACCTGTATATCTAGGCGATGTCAATTGATGGACAGCGGCATGCAAACGAATGAACCTTTGCAAACAGACAACGAACCTGTACAAGCAGGGAAGAAAGGACGCGCTGCTTGGGTTGCAGCCGTCGTGTTGATTGCAACGGCATTATCGTTCGGGGCGGGCGGCATTGCGATTTGGCTAACATCCGCACAGACCGAACATCATGGGACGAGTGGGAAGCCGGCATATGACGGCTACACATACGCTCGCGAAGAAGCAGATGGCGTCGTGATGCATGCGCTTATTACGGAACCGAGCAAGGTAACGCTCGAAGCGGTGCGCGGCAATGTCGCGGGATCTCCTTATTATGGGGTGAACGGCGGGTTCTTCTACAACGGCATGCTGCTCAGCATGGCGGTCATTAATGATCAGCCAGTTGGCGGCAAGCCCGAGACATACGGCTCTGGTTATAGCAATGTGAAGCTTGCACGCGGGACACTTGTATGGGATGGAGCCGCGAATAAGCTGAGTGTTCAGGTTGTTTCGAATGGGGACGACGTGAAGGTGACGGATCGTACGCACTTTTGGGCGCAGGGCGGCATAAGTATGCGGCCATCGGACGATACAAGCTGGAGACAGCAGGCAGATGCGGAGCAGGCGCCTTTCCCGGACGATGATCGGCTGCGGACAGCAGCCGTATATGATAAGGATGGGAAGCTCTATTTGATCGTATCGCAGACGAAGACGACGCTTGCGAAGTTCAGACAAGCGATTTTGTCGGCGTATGGCGAGATGGAGGACGGCATATTCCTCGATGGAGACGGCTCTTCCCAGCTGCGAGCCTTCGAAGCGACGCTGCCGGGTGACGGCAGACGGGTGGAGCAGATGATTCGGTTGAAAAATCCTGGTGAGAACCGGTAGAGATAAATGGTTTGTTGATTGAAATGCGATGTCTTGAAAGAATAGTATGAGGCAGCTGTAAGGTGTACGGGAGAAAGGGAAGGTTAGTGTGAGACGATTACCGGCATTGCCGATTGATGAGGCGGTTCCAGATCTGCTTAAGGCACTGGCAGGTGGACCGAACGCAGTATTGGTTGCGCCGCCTGGTGCGGGTAAGACGACTCGGGTTCCGCTAGCGTTACTGGATGAAGCATGGCTTAATGGCGGCAAAATCATTATGCTTGAGCCGCGAAGGCTGGCTGCTCGTTCGGCAGCTGCGCATATGGCTTCGCTGCTAGGTGAGAAGACAGGGGAAACGGTCGGATATCGCGTACGGCTCGATACGAAAGTGAGCGCAGCGACGCGGATCGAAGTCGTGACCGAAGGCGTGCTGACGCGAATGCTGCAGAGCGATCCCTCGCTTGAAGGTGTTGGAGCGATTCTGTTTGATGAGTTTCACGAGCGGCATTTGCACGGCGATCTAGGATTGGCATTGTGCTTGCAGGCACAGTCGCTGCTGCGCGAGGATTTGCGCTTGCTCGTTATGTCGGCAACGCTTGAGGCTGCGCCAGTTGCTCGCTTGCTTGGTGATGCGCCTATTATTGAGAGTGAGGGAAGGGCTTTTCCGGTTCAAACGATTTATTCGGATCGGCAGGCAGGTTTTGGCTTAGGCGCGCTATGGCAGGGTGAATCGATTGAAGATCGGACAGCACGAGCTGTGCTGAGGGTACTGCCAGAGCATGAAGGGGACGTTCTTGTCTTCCTTCCAGGGATGCGTGAGATGCGACGCGTGGAGTCGCAGCTTCGGCAGCAAGGAATTGGACGCGGCATGTACGGATCTATCGATGTCGTACTGCTACATGGCAGTATGCCGCTGGAGGAGCAAGGTCAGGCGGTAGCGCCAAGTCCGGAGGGACGCCGTAAAATCGTACTCGCGACGTCAATTGCCGAATCTTCGATTACGGTTGAAGGCGTCCGCGTCGTTATTGACAGCGGCATGATGCGGGTGCCGCGGTTTTCGCCGCGTACAGGAATGACGCGGCTGGAGACGGTAACGGTATCGGTACCGTCGGCCGATCAGCGCCGCGGACGCGCAGGGCGCGTTGCGCCAGGCGTCTGCTACCGGCTGTGGACGGAGCAGGAGCAGCTGATGCTTGCGCCGCGCAGCACGCCGGAGCTGCTCGAAGCGGATCTTGCGCCGCTGGCGCTCGAGCTTGCCGCTTGGGGCGTCAGCGCGCCAAGCGAGCTGGCATGGCTCGATGAGCCGCCGGCAGGCGCTTATGCGAGCGCATGCGAGCTGCTGCAGCAGCTCGGCGCGTTTGACCGCGAGCGGCGGCTAACGCCGCTCGGGCGGCGCATGGCCGCGCTCGGCGCGCAGCCAAGGCTCGCGCGCATGCTGCTGTCCGCGGCGGCGATCAGCCCCGCCGCCGCGGACACCGCGTGCGAGCTGGCCGCGCTGCTCAGCGGCCGCGATCCGCTGCGCGGCGAGCGCAGCGCCGACATCGCGCTGCGGCTTGGCGCGCTTCGCGCGCTCCGGCGCGGCGGTGCCGCGCCGGATGGGGCGAGCGGCGGCGTAGACGAGGCCGCCGCTCGCCAGGCGCTCGCGGAAGCGCGCCAATGGCAGCGCGCGCTCGCGCAAGATGGTGCCGGGGCTTCGCCCAGCGCCAGTAGAGCGGCTTCGCCGCATGGCGGCGGTACATCAGCGGCGCCAACGCCACGCGGCGAAGCCGCATCATCGCCAGCGGCGCCAACGCCACGCGGCGAAGCCGCATCATCGCCGCGCGGCCACGACGGCTCGCACTCGGCTCGCGGCAATAACGCCTCGCCTACGCGCGAGCCGTCGATTGGCGCGCTGCTCGCCTTCGCCTACCCCGATCGCGTCGGCCAAGGCCGTGGCGACGGGCGCTTCCTGCTTGCAGGCGGCCGAGGTGCCGTGCTGACGCCGGCGCAGCCGCTGTCTTATGCTTCGTATATCGCTGGTGCAGAGATGGAAGACGGCGATGGCGAGAGCCGAATCGTGCTTGCAGCAGACATTGAAGAGAATGAACTGCATGCGTACCACAGCGATCACGTCGTGGAAGAGCTGTCGGTCTTATGGGATCGCAGCGCGCAGGCCGTCCGTGCCAGACGCAAGCTGATGTTTGGTGCACTCGTGTTGAAAGAGGAGCAGGTTACGAAGCCTGATCCGATTAAAGTTACAGCGGCCTTGCTAGATGGTATACGCACAGAAGGAACTGCGATTTTGTCATGGAATAAGCAATCTTCGCAGCTTCGTGATCGGATTCGCGTTATGCGTAAGTACGATCCAGAACTGCCGGATTTGTCAGAGGAAGCATTGTTGGCATCGTTGGAAGATTGGCTGGCGCCGCATCTAACGGGCATTCGCAGCCGTGACGGCTTGCAGAAGCTGAACATGATGCATGTGCTGGAAGCGATGTTGTCCTGGAATGATAAGCATCGATTGGATGAACTGATGCCAACGCATATGACGGTACCGAGCGGTTCGCGTATTCCGATTGATTATACTAATCCGGAGCAGCCCGTGCTGGCGGTCAAGCTTCAGGAGTTGTTCGGCCTGCAGGAAACGCCGAGGATTGCGAAAGGGAGGCTTCCGCTGACGCTTCATCTGCTGTCACCTGCACAGCGGCCTGTACAAGTGACGCAGGATTTGGCGAACTTCTGGCGGAACACCTATTTTGAAGTAAAAAAAGAACTGAAGGTACGTTATCCGAAGCATTATTGGCCGGATGATCCGTTCGCGGCGGTGCCAACGAGTCGGGTAAGACCGAGACCTTAATAGTTACCGCTCGATTTTAGAATTGCAGCAACACCAAATTCGCGGCTAGCGCCGCATAGATAAGCGCCTCGATGATCGAGAGGCGCTTATTCCATTTGTTCGAACGGCGCCCAATCGATCCGCCGAGCCATCCAGCGACGATCGAAGCAGCGCAAAATACGACAAGCGCCTGACAGATAAACAGCAGGCCGAACTGAATCATTTGGAACGGCACATTGCCTTTTGACGTGGAGACGAATTGAGGCAGAAGCGCCAGGAAGAACAGGGATACCTTTGGGTTGAGCACGTTCATCCAGATCCCACGTCTGTACAATGTGCTGAGCGATAGAACTTCTTGTTTATGATCCACCTCATTGCGGGTATTGATAGCCGTTGCAGCAATTGCAGTATGTCTATACACTTCTTTATCTGCCGCCGGTCCTGCAGGTGCGTCATCCAGCTTCGTTCTTGGCCAGGTTCTATAAGCAAGATATAGCAGGTAAGCGGCTCCGAGCCATTTTACAGCGGTGAAAGCGGCTTTAGAAGACAGGACGACGGCGGATATGCCAAGTGCAGCTAATGAAGTGTGAACGAGCAGGCCTGTACATAAGCCAAGCGCGACCATAACGCCGCTTCTGGCGGAACGACTCATGCTTTGTGCGATGACGAACAGAATGTCAGGTCCGGGCATAATCGTCAGCGCAATGGCGACGGCAATGAAAGAGATAGCAGTTTCTAAAGTGATCATCAGGTAGTTCCTCCAACGTAGATAGCAATGATGTCAATGTTTTCATTTGTACATAGATTCCATAATCCGAAGAATTGAGGTTGATTCATCCATGATTCCTTTGCTAGTCGCCTATTATGTAGCAGTGAATTTCATTCTGTGGGGCATGATGAAGCATGACAAACAGCAAGCGCGCCGACACGGCTGGCGGACGCCCGAGAAGCGGCTGCTGACACTTGGTATGATTGGCGGCGCATTCGGCGGTATCGCTGCGATGCAGATGTACCGTCACAAAACGAAACATGCCGCATTCAAATATGGCTATCCGGCGATGGCGATCGTTCATCTGTATGGACTGTCAGCACTATTCGGCGTGTGGAAATAAGTCCTCTGTTGGAACGGACTTTAGATATTGATTCGACAAGTATATCATGAATGGTCTAAACGAAGACAAATAACAGCCCGAGGGCTGTTATTTGTCTTCGCGCGCTTAGTTATTGAAATCCGACATCCGCGCTCAGCATATCTTAGGCCGAACTGCCTCTGACTCCTTCCGAAATTTCAGGTAACTCTCGCCATTATCTTATATTGCTATATTCGATGCGGCTGGGATATAAAGAAGATACCTTTCACTAGCTGCTAGGGATGATGAGCTGCACAGGAATGACAGCGTTCTTCGGCGAGTATATATGGTCCATCTGTTCGCGTAACAGCTTGACGGCTGTTCGTGCCATCTCCTGTTCATCCTGCTGCACATATGCCACGCTTGCTAGATGAGGATTATCGAAAGAAAGCAATTCGATGGTAGTATGATTGTTCAAAGAACTGATGGCGGCTGATGTAAGACGTGCGGTTTCCTCAGTCAAGGTGAAGGCGGCAGTGATTCCACTGTGCTCCTGCAGGAAGCCGCTTACATAATCCAATGCTTGTTCGCCGCGTAGAATGTTGAGAGGAATGTGACACCACAAGCTCTTGTCGATCGAGATCCCTTGATCGGTGTACGCTTTCTCGAAGCCGAGCGTGCGATCCTCAATGGCAGAATTCGAATTTTCAGGCGAAATGAGCGCAATCCGCTGATGACCCTTGGACAACAAGTGGGTGACCGCCTTGTACGCACCGCCGTAATTGTCAGATGTAATGGTGTACGTCTCAATGTTGCGCAGATACCGGTCGATGAACACGCATGGGAATTTATCGAGCGACAGACGCAGCAGCGATTCGTTGTACTTCTCATCTTCAGTCGGAAAAACGATTAAACCCTGCACACCGAGTTCTGTCAGTGTGCGAATGGCGTTCGATTCGATAGAGGAGGACTCGCGCGTAATGCTTAGCACCATGCTGAGACCTGCTTCTTGCAGGAATTGTTCCGTGTAGTCGACGAGCTTCTGAATAACCCGGGTTCTCATCGTCGGAATGATGTAGCCGACGAGCGGCAAAGATGATACGCTGCGCACGGGCGGTGCATCGTTGTTATAAACAAGGTTGGCGGAGACGAATGTGCCCTTGCCTTGTACGCGAATAATTAGCCCTTCGTCAGCAAGCAAGGTCAAGGCGTTCTTGACCGTTATTTTACTTACTTTGAATTCGTCCATTAGTTCTTGCTCAGAAGGGATGCGGTCCGTCGGCCGAAGCTGTCCTGATTTAATTTTCCGCATAATGTCTTCTTGAATTTGTTTGTAGAGCGCCAGCTTTTTCAACTTGCCGCATCTCCCCATAAATTTTATGATTTTATACTCAATTGGTTATATAAACCATATTCCATATATACTATAATACAAAATGTAAAGCGCTTACAACACTGAATCTGAGAGGGAGTACGAAGGGGTCTTTTCATTAAACGGTTAGAATCATGTTAAGGAAAGTGGTGACAACGACACAATTGTAATCGCTTTAATTAACATGGCTAACTAGTCAATCCATTTTTAAACGTTTAACAACAAAAAGAGAGGATGACGAACAAATGAAAAAACGTAGTACGCTAATCTCCATTGTTACAATCCTTATTTTGTCACTCGTTCTGTCGGCATGTGGCAAGTCCGATGATTCATCCAATTCAACTCAGCAGTTAGGTGCTAATGCAGGCGAGAATGCAACAGAATTATCTTTCTGGACATTCGTAGATTTGCACGGTAAGCATTTGGATAAAATGCTGGGGTTATGGAACAAAGAGAACCCAGACAAACAAATCAAGCTGAATGTAACGGTTATGCCTTACGACGATATGCATAACAAGCTCTTATTGGCGGTTACGAGTGGCAAAGGTGCTCCTGATATCGCGGATATCGAGCTTGGTCAATTCCCTAAATTCTTGGAAGGCGACAACGTTCCGCTGGAACCTTTGAATGATGTATTTGCACCATACAAAGACGCTGTCGTTCCTGCACGTGTCGCGATTTATAGCAAAGGCGATCAAGTTTACGGATTTGATTATCACGTAGGTGCAACGCTTGCTTTCTACAACACGGAAATCCTCGAAGCAGCAGGTGTTGACTACAAGACGATCAAAACTTGGGAAGATTACAAACAAGCAGGTATCAAAGTTTATGAGAAAACTGGCAAGTACTTAGGAACTGCCGATACTTCAGCTATTTGGCAAGAATCCTACCTCCTTGCTCAGCAAAACGCTGACTTCACGGATGAGAATGGCAATCCAAAAGTAAACTCGCCTGAAATGGTAAAAGCGCTTGAAATGTTGGTTGACCTGCAAAAGAACAATGTTATCCATACGATCCCAGGCGGACAACCGGATACAGAAGAAGCGAAAGGCGAATACAACAAAGGCAACTACGCAAGCGCATTGATGCCTGAATGGTATATGTCCCGTTTCGTAAACGAAATGAAGGATCTTAAAGGTAAGTATGCAATTGCTCCATTGCCTGTATTTGAAGAAGGTCAACCACGTTCCGTTGGTTTGGGCGGTACAGGTACAGTCGTTACGAAGAGTGGTAAAAACGTTCAGTTGGCAAAAGAATTTGTAGCTTTTGCTAAGCTTTCGAAAGAAGCTACTACTGAAATCTGGAATACGCTTGGATTCGACCCAATCAACATGGATGTATGGAAAGATGAGGCTGTCACGAAAAACCCTGATAACGAATACGTGCAATACTTTAAAACAAATGCATTTGATACGTTGAATGAAATTAAAGACGAAATTCAAGCGATCAAATCCGTTAAAGCTTCACCAACGATCGGCAACGTCTTCAATACGGTTACGTTGAATGCGATCTTTGAGGATGGCAAAGACGTGAAGGAAGCGCTGGATGAGGCGCAAGCAGCAATCGAACAAGAATTGAAATAAACATTAGAGGTAGTCGTATTATAAGTAAATGATTTTGATTAAACCTGTCGGCAGGTAAAGTGGTCGGCAGGTTTAATCGTAGTCAAGGGAGATTGAGAATATGATAAAGAAATTTGTATACTCTCAAAAAGTTGCACCATATGTTTTTGTGTTGCCATTCATACTCATATTCTTAATATTTTGGTCTTATCCGCTTGCGAATTCATTCGTAATGAGTTTTCAAGATCGGATGTTGGGACAGGATCCCAAATGGATTGGTGAAGCGAATTATTCGAAACTATTCACAGATAAAGTGTTTTTGACGGCTATCAAGAATAGCGTTGTGTACATGCTAGGAACCTTAGTGCTGCTAATTCCTTTTCCGATGTTATTCGCCGTTATGATAAACAGTAAGTTAATGGTGGGAAGAGAATTTTTTAAATCTTCGTTCTTTCTTCCGGCTTTGACATCTGTCGCGGTTGCGGGTACCATTTTCCGCCTTACTTTCGGCGAAATGGAAGGTTCATTAATGAACAGTTTTCTGGGTCTATTTGGTGTAGAGCCTATAAAGTTCTTGAAAGACGGAGAATGGAGTATGGCAGCACTGTTGATCCTTGCATGCTGGAGATGGACAGGCGTTAATATGCTGTACTATCTATCCGGATTGAAAAGCATTGACAATGAATATTATGAGGCTGCTTCGATTGACGGGGCATCAGCATGGCAGAAGTTTAGAGCGATTACAATGCCATTATTGAAGCCGACCACGATATATGTAACGACAATTAGCGTTTATGCAGGTTTAGCCATGTTTACCGAGAGCTTAATGATGTTTAACGGTAACAATTCTCCGAAGAATATCGGTTTAACTATTGTCGGATATTTGTATAGACAAGGGATTGAGAAGAATAAGCTGGGTTATGCAGCTGCAGTTGGCATCGTTCTGTTAGTCATTGCGATGGTTATCAATTTGACGCAGCTGAAACTGAGTGGAATGTTCAAGAAGGAGGAGGATTAAAAATGGGCGCAAGTCAAACGAAAAACAACTTAATTGCTAGAATAGTCATGATTTGTTTCTTTATTGTACTATTCGTTATCATTATGATTCCATTCTATGCAGTGGCCCTGTCTTCCTTTAAACCAGGCGAATCATTAATAAGATATGGACTTAACTTAAGCTTGGATTTTAAAATAATGAGCTTTGACAATTTCACTTATCTGTTTACTGGTCAACATGATTATTTTACATGGTTCTGGAACAGTATGACTTTAACAATCATTCAAGTGGTGTTAACACTGTTTGTAAGCGCTTTTGTTGCATACGGTTTTGCAGCCTATGATTTTAAAGGTAAGAACTTCCTCTTTATATGTGTTTTGCTCATTATGATGGTGCCATTCGAAATCTTGCTGGTGCCTTTGTACAGCCTAATTAATGATTTGCATATGGTGAATAGCTATTCCGCAATCATTCTGCCGGGTATTGCGAATGCCGGGACGATTTTCTTCTTTAGGCAATACCTAAGAAGCATACCGAAAGAGATTATTCAGTCTGGGCGGGTTGA
This sequence comes from Paenibacillus cellulosilyticus, assembly GCF_003182255.1. Taxonomy (GTDB): domain Bacteria; phylum Bacillota; class Bacilli; order Paenibacillales; family Paenibacillaceae; genus Paenibacillus_T; species Paenibacillus_T cellulosilyticus. Next base: position 435,268 of record NZ_QGTQ01000003.1, read on the forward strand.
TGGCGCAAACGAATATGCGATTTATTTCAGACTGATCATGCCGATCATGAAGCCTTCCTTTGCGGCAATGGCCATTCTGAACGGTATGAATAGCTGGAATAACCTGTTATGGCCATTCATGGTGCTCGGAGATCAGAGTAAATTTACACTTCCGATCGGTTTGAAAACATTGTTGACTCCTTATGGGAATAACTATGACCTTCTGATCGTTGGCTCTTTCTTCTCCATCATTCCAATTTTCATCTTGTTTATCGCTTTCCAGAAATATTTCATAGACGGTATGACTGCAGGTGCTGTTAAAGGTTAGTCTCTACAACTTACGAAACAGGTGATAGGATGGAAGTCCAACAGAAGGAGCTACACGCCATTAGACCATTGATCGAGCAGAGAGCAGATCCTTTTATTTACCGACATTCGGACGGTTATTATTATTTCGTAGCTTCCGTTCCTGAATATGATCGAATTGAAATCCGTAGGGCACAGAACCTTGAGGAGCTTGCTGCTTCGACTCCTGTAGTAATCTGGAGAAAGCGCGATACGGGTATCCTTAGCGCTAATATTTGGGCACCTGAGCTGCATTTTATCGACGGCAAATGGTACGTTTATTTCGCTGCCGCACATACGACGGAAACGATTGAAGGCTTGTTCGACCATCGGATGTACGTGCTGGAGAATGACAATGCCAATCCGCTGGAAGGCAGCTGGACGGAGAGGGGGCAGGTTCGGACCGCTTGGGAAAGCTTCGCCCTCGATGCCACTGTCTTTGAGCATAACGGCAGCCTCTATTATGTATGGGCACAAAAGGATCCGAAAATCGAAGGCAACTCTAATCTGTACATTTCTAAAATGAGCAATCCGTGGACGCTGACTGGGCCGCAAACGATGATTACGAAGCCGGAATATGACTGGGAGATCATCGGGTACAAAGTGAACGAAGGCGCGGCATTCCTTCGAAAGGGCAATCGGGTATTCCTCTCTTACTCGGCTAGCGCCACTGATTTCAATTATTGCATGGGCCTGCTTGAAGCGGATGCGGACGCGGATTTGCTCGATGCCGCCTCATGGCGGAAGTCGCAAGCGCCGGTTCTCACAACGGATGAGAGCATCTCTCTATATGGTCCCGGACATAATAGCTTCACGGTGTCAGCGGACGACGAGAAGACGCTGTTTGTGTTCCACGCAAGAACATACAAAGACATTGTAGGAGATCCGTTGTACGATCCGAATCGCCATACATTTGTAGCGGAGCTATTGTGGACGGCTGACGGCAGACCCGATTTCCGTGGGTCTGTTGCGTCACTCGCACATTCTGCTCAGTAAACGTTGGTTCCATTGGCATTTAAATGGCAAGCCCTGCGGCCTCGATTAATTCGAGGCCGTTTATTTTTGTCCATGGAACGTAATTTATGGTATTGTCTGTTGCATAGTCCGTCTGAAAATGGTAATCTAATTATCCTTTTTAGCGGTAGTTCAAAAAGTCGTCTTTTGATCACGAAGTGAGTCAGGAAGCCATTCGGCGTCGAAGCTTGCGTTCACCTTCGAAGTCCGGAGGTTATGCTTCCGATGTAGGTTTCCGCTGGAAACCTTGTATCATGTAGGGTTTGTCTGCACTCCGTTCCTCTGAAGTTATTTGCGTTACTCCAAGTGTTACAACCTTCGAGCAAATAACAGCTTCGTAAGCATACGCTTTTCAGGTTCTCGCAATCTTCTCGGTGCTGAAAACCCGACTTTTTGAACACGTACTTTTATATCGTAACGGCTAGTAGATGACACACAATTAGTGGAGGTAAGTTATGTCCGTTCAAAGCATTCATCCGGAGGAAGAGCAGCGGCTAACCCACACTCTTCAAGAAATCGATCGGCAGCTAGGCGGGATCGGTCCCCGGTATCTTGGCGATGACTACACGGAGCAGGTGCTCGACGCGCAGCGCGAGGAGCGGCGCCAGCGGCTGGAAGTTTCGGCGAAGGAGCCGTATTTCGGCCGTATCGATTATAAGCATGAGAAAGACAGCGATGCGAAGCCTCTTTATATTGGCAAAGCAGGCGTAGGCGATAACGAGGGAGTTGATCCGCTCGTTATCGATTGGCGCGCGCCGATCGCGAGCTTGTTCTATTCGTTCAGCGGCGGGGAAAGCCCGGTGACGTACGAATCGCCAGATGGCGAAGAGACAGGCGAGATCATGCTCAAACGCAACATTCTTGTTCGTCAGCGTGAGCTGGTGCGCGTAGTTGACAGCTACGTGCGGGGTGCGGATAACGTTAGCGCAGCAGACGAATTCCTGTTGTATCGACTCGGGGAGTCGAAGGACAACAAGCTTCGCGACATCGTGTCAACGATACAAGAGGAGCAGGACAACATTATACGCGCTGAGCGCAACAAAGCGCTGTTCATTCAAGGGGTGGCAGGCTCGGGTAAAACGACGGTTGCGCTCCATCGTCTCGCATACCTGCTGTATCGTTATGCGGGCCGGATCGCGGCGAACCGCATGATTATTTTTGCACCCAATACGATGTTCCTCGATTATATTTCCGGCGTTCTGCCGGAGCTCGGCGTTGGCGATATCGCGCAGACGACGTTTGCGGATTGGTCGATTGAGTTGCTGGAGCGAGAAGTGAAGCTGGTGAGTGCAGCTGATACGCTGGAGCACTGGTTCGAGGAGAAACGGACGCAAGCGGAGCGGGACGAGGCGCCAGGCCGATGGAAGGGACGCGCCGCGTTCCGTGAGATGCTGGATGCGAAGCTGAAGGATGTAGAACACCGAATGGTACCGGATACGCCTTTCGAGCCGCATCCAGGATTCAAGCTTTCTCCTACGAAGATTCGCGAATGGTTCGAGACCGATTACGGTGACGATGAACCGTTGATGAAGCGACGGGAGCGGTTGGCCAGCCGCATGAAGCGTTGGCTGGAATCGGAATGGAAGGACCGCAGGCTGACGGATAAAGCGGCGAAGTCCAAAGCCAACACGAAGCTGAATGCTTATGTGAAGAAAATGCCGTCGTATACCGCGCCGCAGCTGTATCGCACGCTGTTCGATGGCAAGGATGTACAATTCGATGTTCCGAAGGCGATCGCCAAACGGACGATGCAGCAGCTAAAGGCTGGCTTCGTCGATCCAGAGGATCTGGCGCCGCTTGTCTATCTTCATATACGGCTGTATGGTCTCGGCACTCCGATGTTCGACCACATCGTTATCGACGAAGCACAGGATTATTCGCCGATGCAGCTTGAGGCGCTTGCGCTGTGTCAACGGGTTCCGTCGTTGACCGTACTGGGCGACTTGCAGCAGGGGATTCACGATTATGCAGGCGTTCGACGCTGGAGCGAGCAGATGGATTTGTTCGACTCCTCGATCGTTGGCTACTACGAGCTTGATCGCAGTTATCGTTCGACGATGGAAATTATCGAGTTTGCGAACCATGTCCTTGCGGGCATGGATGGCGGCGTGAAGCCGGCAACCCCGGTGTTCCGGAGCGGTGAAGCGGTTGATGTCATTCCTTGCGAGGATGCTTCATGGGAATCGCAGCTATTGGCATCCGTTAAAGCGATGCTTGAGATGGGCGTCTACCAGTCGGTGGCGGTGATCGGCCGGACGGCACGGGAATGCGAAGCGATTTATAACGTGCTAACGGATGCCGGCCTGACACCGTCACTGGTACAGAGCAAGCAGCCAGCCTATAAAGGTGGTCTGACGGTTGTGCCTGTCTATCTGTCCAAAGGGTTGGAGTTCGACGCTGTACTAATCGCAGACGCTGGGGAAGAGGCTTATCTCGAAGGTGACGCGAAGCTGCTCTATGTCGGCTGCACACGTGCTCTCCACAAGCTGCAGCTGCTGCATCGTGGGGCTTTGACGCCGCTGGTGAAGCTGGAAGTAAACTAAACGGAGTTTAACAAATAAAGTAGACAAAAGCGTACTAAGGCTGCTTAGTGCGCTTTTATTTCGGAAATATTTGCTGCTTGAGATTTGATTTTCATCTCCGTGAAGGTTCATAATTAGTTGTAGAGATAGTGGAGTTAACGCACGCTCACAATTAGAGCAACTAGGCAGGCTTAAGGAGGCATGATTTGGATGAAAAAGGAACATATCGTACACTTCAAGATTATTCACGGTAAAGAGGTCAAGGAACTTCGGGGACTGCTATATCTGGAGGGGGATGAGGAACCGAATGCAGAGGATTATGCGCGCCTTTTGAAGGATTACGGACATGATATTACAAGATTAATTGATCCTTATCATTTTATTTATGAAGCTCAAAAGGATGGAGAAATTTATAAAATCGATGTGCTTGAGAATTATGAGAAGAGCAGTCGTGATCCTGAGGCAGAACATCTGGCAAAAAACTTCATGAAGCATGACTATTAATGGAATGAAATTATTGGATACATAAATATTGATTATTGTGAAAGAGGGAGCACTTGCGCTCCCTCATTTTCGATTGTCAAGAACCTTTGCGGCCTTCCTGCTTACTTGCGTACCGCTTCATAAACAAATTTCTGTTTCCCATTCGCAGGTGCTTTGCCATATTCGAAATCAGCCGAAACGACCACATCGGAGAAGCCGATGCTTTCTAAAACGAGTTTAAACTCTTCGACGCCGTACCAACGTAAAGCAAAACGCTGCAATTCTGTCTGGAGAAGTGCGCCATTACGCCATTTTTCATATTTTATCAATGACACTTTGTATTGCTTGTACAAGTCTGCTTCAAGAAGCTTGCCTTCCATTGTGATGATATCTCCATTCGGCAATGCAAACGTCGACGTTCCACCGAACTGACCGCACTCAAAGTTAGTGTCAGGCAAAAAAAGATCTAGCATAAGTCGCCCACCGGGGTGAAGATGGTCGTAAAGGCGCTGTAATGCGCGAAGTGATTCTTCTCGTTGTTCAATTAACAAGAATGAACCACCTGGAATAATGATTGCAGTGAATTTATCCCTTCCGTACCTTATTAATGGACGTGACGGATTTAAGCATTTGCATGTGAATCACTCACCTTCTTGTAAAATTGTCTCAATTATAAATTCAAGGTAGAATATGGTCAACAGAATAATAGACAGTACATACCGAACACAGGACTTGTCGCAAGTATAGGCTAGTTTTTCGAATAATTTTTCTGGCTATGTAGAAATCGCAACAATTGAAACGACATCATAACGTAACCACAATCAAGGATATTTTAGAGGAGGAGTATGTATGAGTTACACGTTGATGTTGTTCGAGAGTCAGGAGGATTTTGCGGCAAGAACGGATCCAGCGCGGCAGCAACAATATTTAGCAGGCTGGACGCACTATGTGCGTGCTATGCACGAGGCTGGAATTGTCGTATATGGATCAGGTCTCTATGCGCCAGAGACAGCTGCAACGATGAAGCGGCATGGTGGCGAAACTTTGGTTCAGGACGGGCCGTTTGCTGAGACAAAAGAACAGCTTGGCGGGATTATGGTGATCGATGTTCCAGACGTGGACACTGCATTAGAGTGGGCTGCTCGAGCACCCGTCGCTGCGGTTGAGGTCAGACAGAACATCCCACCGTTGAAGTAAGTTCGCTATGGAAATAAATCAAGTCATTGAGAAAACGGCACGTGATGCATATGGCCGATTGCTCTCCTATTTGGCAGTAAATTGGCGGGACCTTCAAGCAGTCGAGGATGCTATTGGAGATGCTTTTCTCGCCGCGCTGGAAACTTGGCCTAAGGCAGGCGTTCCGAATAAGCCTGAAGCATGGCTGGTTACTGCCGCCCGTAGGAGGCTTATCGATCGAGCACGACGTACCCGTATTTCCGAAAGCGCGCTGCCGACACTTGCTGCCATATCAGAAGATGCACAACGTCTGAGTTCTTCAAGTGCTGTCTTTCCGGACGAACGATTGAAGATGATGTTTCTGTGCACGCATCCGACAATTGATGCTGTGATGCGAACGCCGCTTATGCTGCAGACGGTGCTGGGAATCGACGCAGCTCGAATCGCATCAGCATTTATCATCAAGCCCTCGACGATGAGTCAGCGACTTACCCGGGCAAAAGCAAAAATTCGTGCCGAACGCCTCACTTTTGAAATGCCTGATGCAGAAGAGATTCCGGATCGTCTCGATCCTGTTCTGGAGGCCATTTATGCTGCTTACGGGAGCGGGTGGGATGAGGCGGACACAGCAGACTCGCCTCGCAAAGGATTGGCGGAGGAAGCCATTTATTTAGGAAAGCTGCTTCTTCCATTCGCCCCTCGCGAACCGGAGGTTTACGGTCTTCTAGCGCTGATGCTGCACTGTGAAGCGCGCCGTGAGGCGCGGCATGACGGAGAGGGGAACTATATTCCCCTCTCCGAGCAAGATTGCACGCGATGGGACCAACGCCTGATCATGGAGGCGGAGCAATATCTACATACCGCCTCGCAAGCAGGTCGTATTGGTCGATTTCAACTCATGGCAGCGATTCAATCGGTACATGCACAACGCTTATGGACGGGGCGTACCGAGTGGGTGCCAATTGCTCAGTTGTACGAAGGCCTTGTTCGTAATTACCCAACTCTTGGAGCGTTGGTCGGTCGAGCTGCCGCGGTCGCGGAGGCTTATGGACCGGAACACGGCATCGCATTACTCGAAGCTATACCATCTGAAGAAGTAGTTAACTATCAGCCCTATTGGGCGCTTGCCGGTCATCTATATAAGCAGGTGGAACGCATAGAAGATGCTCTTTCTGCGTATAGTCGGGCGATTGGACTAAGTACAGATAGGTCCGTTCGACAGTTTTTAAGCCGTTTGGCTTCTGTTTTAGGCATATAATAGTCTTCTGAGGGCACCTTCCAGAGGTGCCTTATTTGGCGTAACAAACCGTTTCAATACCCTTTGTCAATATTTTTTGTTAACCATTAATAAAAACCCGGTCCTCAGACCGGGTTTGGTTATGCGCTTTAAGCTGAGCGAAATGAGCTCAACTCCGGACTACTTTTGAATATTTGGTTTCCCCTGGTCGTTCGGATCGTTAGATCGAGACGGGTTGCTTTTCGGCTTGTGTTTAGGGGGATTTGTTTTTGTGCTCATTTGTTGGATCACCTCCTGTATTTATCCTTTAGAGTATTTCACCAAAAACCAAAAATATGAGGAGGAAATACCAGGAGAGATTTCGTGAATGAACTGCCTAGTCATGCTGAAAGGTATGTTGGCGACAATGATTTGTTTTTGGATATATATGAAGGAGACAATCTCTCGCAAGCAGCTGAGGGGAGACCGCCGTTGCTCTTCGTTCCCTGGCGCTTATATAGGAAGTTGGATGTGGAGCAAATACATGCCTCACTTCATTCGTGATGGGTGCGTAATAAAAAAGCCGCTCGAATCGAGCGGCCAATCGTCCCATTATTCCTTGCTTCCTCACTGCCCGCTCAATCGGATTTGATTGATGGCCTGCGCCAATATATCCATCGTTCGATTGGACTCTGCAAGCGTATTTGCTGCTCCGCCAACTTCGATTAATGCGCTGGTAGGAGAGTAGTTTTGATTATACCAACCGTTGCCGACGCTTCTATCCTTATAGTATATTCCTCTGGACAGACCCGGGTATTTGGCCGTGACTAGCGCTTGTATCTTCTTGGCGAAGGCATCGTTCTGCTTCCAATTCGGATTTTCGAGACCGATTACGAAATACAATTTGGCATAGCTTGTGCCACGAATGTTGACCGTGGTCGTGCTTCTAGGACTTGTATCCCGATGAATATCGAATAAATATTTGATTTGCGGATGCAGGGTAAGCTGATTGATGATCGATTTCTCGGAATAAACGTATGATTTCGCATAGTTAAATTGGTTTCCGTAAATCGATTCGTAATCGTAGGAAGTTTGATAAACTTCAGCGCCCATCGCCTGCAAAATGCCGGCCAACCGTGCCCCTAACATGGTGACATTGGTCGTCTTATTGAATGCGAGATCGGAGTTCCACACGCCCGGCAGTTCAGGAATCCACGATTCCTGATTATGCGAATGGTAAATATAAACCGCCGACTTCGAGACCGGATTTGCGGATGCTGCAGAATCCAAACGAATGACCAGCTTATTAGGGTCGCCGGTGTTTTGGATTTGATAGCTCACTTTCTGTTTGAGATCCGCCAGGACTCGGATAGTCGAGCTGTCTGGATCATTCATTATGTAACTGATATCCGAAATATACGGGTTGTCGGGTGAAATATTCGATACTACACCAGTTGAATTGTCGGTCTGATCGCTAGTAGACCCATTAAGCGTTACGCCCGGCAGATCTACAATAAGACGATCCGGATTGGTTAAAATAGAAATGCTAGGCGTGAAGCTCCCGTCGGTGGCAATCGTTAATCGATTATTGTCCAATTGAATCGATTGCAGTGCAGGATATTGATCTGGCGGTAGTATAGGCACGTTCGGGTCGGTGGCAGGGTCACTGCCAGAAACGTCACTGCTTGTTCTCCATAAACTGACCGCGTAAGTTGACGCATCCCACTTCACCACAAGACCAAAGTTTTCAGCGACGAAACGAATGGGGAGTAACGTTACCCCGTTAATGACGATTGGAGGCTGATCCAAAGGCGTCGTTGTTCCATTAAGAATCGCATAACTGCCGTTAATCGGTAGAACGATTGTTGTCGTATCGTTGGAAAGGGTTGCGATTTGGCTTTTCTTATCCCACGCAACGTCAGCGCCCAGGCCCTCCGCGATAACACGAATCGGTACCATCGTGGTTTGATTGATCAAACGAGGGGCAACGGACGAGCTTAACTTTTGACCATTAAGATACAGTTTGATCGTAGAAGATGCAGCATAGGTATCCGGTAAGTTAAATGATAGCAGGAACAATAGTGATAAGAGTGCAGTAATCGATCTTTTCATCATCCACCTCTAGTCTAAGTTGTCCAACCTAGCAATTTCTTGTCACAACAAAAAACGATAGCCTCTTAAAAGTAAGAAACTTTCGCCGTCTTATCAATACTATATTTTTGGTAATATTTTTTACAGCATAATCTTAGATTTATCATTACTCACAGTTTGGTCATTCGTATCATGTTACGACATCCTTATATATGTATCCCAGAGGCCAGACTTAATAGGATGGCCTTTAAATATGCGTTTTTACTAAAATACTAGACGTAATTGCCTAATTTTACTAGAATATTATTTTGAATACTATCTATTTTTATTAATACTCTTATGGAGGTAAGTAGTGGAACGACAGTAATTATTCAATGGCATGAAACGCACTCCATTATTTATTAAGCTTGATTAAGGATGGACTTATTGTATAGGAGGATTTTTTTGATGACGAGGTTAATCGATTTCCATCGTTGGATCGCAATTATTCTAGTTATTACTCTCGGTGTTGGAATACCAACCGGTGGATCAATAGTTGCAGCAGGATCGGAGGTACTTGATCAATCGCAGACGAATTACTACGGAAATACGTGGGTAAACCATGATTATCCAAGGTATCAAACGTTTACTCCAGCAATCTCAGGGCAGTTGAGCCGAATTGAATTGAATAACGCTGGTACATACGGCTCTGTTACATTGATCGTTAGCTTGTATAAGAATGATGATTTATCGACGTCGATCGCTTCAGTACAACAGACGCCGATTGATGGCTGGGTGTCTTTTGATTTCTCAAGCTCACTTCCCTATCTCAAGAAAGGAACAAAGTATCGTATCGTAGTTTCTACTGATCTTGGTGGCTCTTATGGCTTTGGATGGTATACGAGCAGCGGGGACCCTTATAAGGGAGGAGAAAGCTCTGCTTCTGGTTTCGACTATACGTTCAAAACGTATATGATTCCGGACTATTCGTTATCGGCGAGCGAGAGTCTAGTAACAGCAGCTAATTCCAGTCTAACTGCGGATGGGACCAGCCAGACGAGTGTGACGGTAACGGCAAAGGATGCACAGGGTGGGGATTATACGACTGGAGGTGCTATGGTCGCTATCACGGCGACACTAGGTACAATCAGTGCTGTTACAGATAATGGGAACGGTACATACACAGCAACTTTAACCGCTCCAACGACAGCAGGGACTTCAGTTGTAAGTGCAACGATTGGTGGAGTCTCTGTCGGTAACACGGCCAATATTCAGTTTGTTGCAGGGCCGCCATCGCCTGGGACAAGTACAGTTACGGTGGGCAGTGGTACATTGACAGCCAATGGGACAAGCCAAACACCGATAACGGTTACGTTGAACGATACTTACGGTAATAGACTGACAACAGGTGGTTCATCCGTTGCAATCACTTCAACGAAGGGCACTGTTGGTCCTGTAACGGACAATGGTAATGGTGTTTATACAGCGATATTGACCGCTCCAACGACAGTTGGTTCCGGGGTTGTAAGTGCAACAGTAGGAGGCAGCCTTATCACGTCAACGGTGACAGTACAATTCGTGTCTGGTACGCCTTCCACATCTACAAGTACGGTCGCAGTGGGTAGTGGGACACTGATAGCGGACGGAACAAGCCAGACCACCGTGACGGTGACCTTAAAGGATGGACAGGGCAACGCAATAACAACAGGTGGTACGTCTGTTGCAATTACCGCAACGAAAGGGACGGTAAGTGCAGTAGCAGACAATGGCAACGGTACCTACACGGCGACGTTGACGGCTCCTACGACGGTGGGTACTTCAACAGTTAGTGCCACAGTTGGTGGTAATGCAATCACATCGACGGCGACTGTACAGTTTGTTTCCGGTACGCCATCCACAACGACAAGTACGGTCGCAGTGGGAAGTGGGACACTGACAGCGGACGGAACAAGCCAGACGACAGTGACGGTGACGTTGAAGGATGGACAGGGCAACGCAATAACAACAGGTGGTACGTCTGTTGCTATTAGCGCAACGAAAGGGACAATAAGTGCAGTAACAGACAATGGCAACGGTACCTACACGGCGACGTTGACGGCTCCTACGACGGTGGGTACATCCACTATCAGTGCAACAATTGGTGGTAGCGTAATTGCATCGACGGCGACTGTACAGTTTGTTTCCGGTACGCCATCCACAACGACAAGTACGGTCGCAGTGGGCAGTGGGACACTGACAGCGGACGGAACAAGCCTGACGACAGTGACGGTGACGTTGAAGGATGGACAGGGCAATGCAATAACAACCGGCGGCGAGACGGTAGTCATTAACGCAACGAAGGGCACGGTAAGTGCCGTATTAGATGAAGGCGATGGTACGTACACAGCAAAGCTGACTGCGCCGACGACAGTGGGTACTTCAACAGTTAGTGCCACAGTAGGTGGCAATGCAATCGCATCGACAGCAACTGTACAATTCGTCCCTGGTACGCCATCAGCAACGACAAGTGCAGTAGCAGTAGACAACAATACACTCACGGCAGACGGAACGAGTCAAGCGACGGTGACGGTAACATTGAAGGATGCGCAAGGCAACGCAATAACGACCGGTGGCGAGACGGTAGTCATTACGGCTTCGAAGGGCACGGTAAGTGCCGTATTAGATGAAGGCAATGGCACTTACACAGCGACGCTGACAGCACCGACGATAGTCGGTAATTCAACGGTCAGTGCCACAATAGGCGGCAACGCAATCGCATCGACGGCTAGCATAACATTTGTAGCTGGTACGCCATCAGTAACGACAAGTACCGTTGCAGTAGACAACAATACGCTGACAGCAGATGGGGCAAGTCAAGCAACAGTGACGGTAACATTGAAGGATGCGCAAGGAAACGAAATAACGACCGGTGGTGAGACGGTTGTAATTACAGCAACATCAGGAACTGTGAGTGCTGCAACAGATAAAGGTGATGGCACCTACACGGCCACACTTATTGCTCCATCTACAGTCGGCACAGCAATACTCAGTGCCACAATAGGCGGCAACGCAATCGCATCGACAGCTAGCATAACATTTGTAGCTGGTACGCCATCAGCAACGACAAGCCTCGTTGCAGTAGACAACAATACGCTGACAGCAGATGGGACAAGTCAGGCAACAGTGACGGTAACGTTGAAGGACGCGCAAGGAAACGCAATAACAACCGGCGGAGAAACGGTAGTCATTACGGCTACGAAGGGCACGGTAAGTGCCGTATTAGATGAAGGCGATGGTACGTACACAGCAACGCTGACAGCGCCGACGACAGTGGGTACTTCAACAGTTAGTGCCACAGTTGGTGGCAATGCAATCGCATCGACAGCAACTGTACAATTCGTCCCTGGTACGCCATCAGCAACGACAAGTGCAGTAGCAGTAGACAACAATACACTCACGGCAGACGGAACGAGTCAAGCGACGGTGACGGTAACGTTGAAGGATGCGCAAGGAAACGCAATAACAACCGGCGGAGATACGGTAGTCATTACGGCTACGAAGGGCACGGTAAGTGGCGTAATAGATGAAGGCGATGGCACTTACACAGCAAAGCTGACTGCGCCGACGACAGTGGGTACTTCAACAGTTAGTGCCACAGTAGGTGGCAATGCAATCGCATCGACAGCAACTGTACAATTCGTCCCTGGTACGCCATCAGCAACGACAAGTGCAGTAGCAGTAGACAACAATACACTCACGGCAGACGGAACGAGTCAAGCGACGGTGACAGTAACGCTGAAGGATGCGCAGGGCAATTCAATAACAACCGGTGGCGAGACGGTAGTCATTACCGCAACGAAGGGCACGATTAGTGCCGTAAAAGATGAAGGCGATGGTACGTACACAGCAACGCTGACAGCGCCGACGACAGTGGGTACTTCAACAGTTAGTGCCACAGTAGGTGGCAATGCAATCGCATCGACGGCTAGCATAACATTTGTAGCTGGTACGCCATCAGTAACGACAAGTACCGTTGCAGTAGACAAAAATAAGCTGACAGCAGATGGCACAAGTCAGGCAACAGTGACAGTAACGTTGAAGGATGCGCAAGGAAACGCAATAACAACCGGCGGCGAGACGGTAGTTATTACCGCAACGAAGGGTACGATTAGTGCCGTAATAGATGAAGGCGATGGTACGTACACAGCAACGCTGACAGCGCCGACGACAGTGGGTACTTCAACGGTCAGTGCAAAGGTAGGCGGCAGCGCAATCGCATCGACAGCCAGCGTACAGATCGTCCCTGGTACGCCATCAGCAACGACAAGTACAGTTGCAGTAGATAACAATACGCTGACAGCAGACGGAACGAGTCAAGCGACGGTGACAGTAACGCTGAAGGATGCGCAGGGCAATTCAATAACAACCGGTGGCGAGACGGTAGTCATTACCGCAACGAAGGGCACGATTAGTGCCGTAATAGAT
>NZ_QGTQ01000003.1:448630-529556 GCF_003182255.1 Paenibacillus cellulosilyticus
CGACAGTAACGCTGAAGGATGCGCAGGGCAATTCAATAACAACCGGTGGCGAGACGGTAGTCATTACCGCAACGAAGGGCACGATTAGTGCCGTAATAGATGAAGGCGATGGTACGTACACAGCAACGCTGACTGCGCCGACGACAGTGGGTACTTCAACAGTTAGTGCCACAATTGGTGTTAATGCAATCACATCGACAGCTAGCGTACAGATCGTCCCTGGTACGCCATCAGCAACGATAAGTACTGTTACAGTAGACAATAATACGCTGACAGCAGATGGGACAAGTCAGGCAACAGTGACAGTAACGTTGAAGGATGCGCAAGGAAACGCAATAACAACCGGCGGAGATACGGTAGTCATTACGGCTACGAAGGGCACGGTAAGTGCCGTAATAGATGAAGGCAATGGCACTTACACAGCGACGCTGACAGCACCGACGATAGTCGGTAATTCCACGGTCAGTGCCACAATAGGCGGCAACGCAATCGCATCGACAGCTAGCATAACATTTGTAGCTGGTACGCCATCAGTAACGACAAGTACAGTTGCAGTAGATAACAATACACTCACGGCAGATGGAACGAGTCAAGCGACGGTGACGGTAACGTTGAAGGATGCGCAAGGAAACGCAATAACAACCGGCGGAGATACGGTAGTCATTACGGCTACGAAGGGCACGGTAAGTGGCGTAATAGATGAAGGCGATGGCACTTACACAGCAAAGCTGACTGCTCCGACGACAGTTGGTACTTCAACAGTTAGTGCCACAATAGGCGGCAACGCAATCGCATCGACAGCCAGCGTACAGTTCATCCCAGGTACGCCATCAGCAACGACAAGTATCGTTGCAGTAGACAACAATACGCTGACAGCAGATGGGACAAGTCAGGCAACAGTAACAGTAACGTTGAAGGATGCGCAAGGTAACGCAATAACACCCGGTGGCGAGACGGTAGTCATTAACGCTACGAAAGGCACGGTAAGTGCCGTAACAGATAAAGGTGATGGTACGTACACAGCAACGTTGACTGCGCCGACGACAGTTGGTACTTCAACGGTCAGTGCAAAGGTAGGCGGCAACGCAATCGCATCGACAGCGACTGTACAGTTTGAGTCCGGTACGCCATCCGCGTCGACCAGTACGGTCGCAGTGGGCGTTGGCACACTGACAGCGGATGGAACAAGTCAGACGAACGTAACGGTGACGTTAAAGGATGGACAGGGCAATGCAATAACAACAGGTGGTACGTCTGTTGCTATTATCGCAACGAAAGGAATAATAAGTGCAGTAACAGACAATGGCAACGGTACCTATACGGCGACGTTGACGGCTCCTACGACGGTGGGCACATCCACTATCAGTGCAACAATTGGTGGTAGCGCAATTACATCGACGGCGACTGTACAGTTCATCCCAGGTACGCCATCAACAACGACAAGCCTCGTTTCAGTAGACAACAGTATGCTGACAGCAGACGGAGCAAGTCAGGCAACAGTGACAGTAACGCTGAAGGACGCGCAAGGCAACGAAATAACGACCGGTGGTGAGACGGTTGTAATTACAGCAACGTCAGGAACTGTGAGTGCCGTAACAGATAAAGGTGATGGTACGTACACAGCAACGTTGACTGCGCCGACGACAGTGGGTACTTCAACAGTCAGTGCAAAGGTAGGCGGCAACGCAATCGCATCGACAGCGACTGTACAGTTTGAGTCCGGTACGCCATCCGCGTCGACCAGTACGGTCGCAGTGGGCGTTGGCACACTGACAGCGGATGGAACAAGTCAGACGAACGTGACGGTGACGTTGAAGGATGGACAGGGCAATGCAATAACAACAGGTGTTACGTCTGTTGCTATTAGCGCAACGAAAGGGACGGTAAGTGCAGTAACAGACAATGGCAACGGTACCTACACGGCGACGTTGACGGCTCCTACGACGGTGGGTGCATCCACTATCAGTGCAACAATTGGTGGTAGCGCAATTGCATCGACGGCGACTGTACAGTTCATCTCTGGTACGCCATCAACAACGACAAGCCTCGTTTCAGTAGACAACAGTATGCTGACAGCAGACGGAGCAAGTCAGGCAACAGTGACAGTAACGCTGAAGGACGCGCAAGGCAACGAAATAACGACCGGTGGTGAGACGGTTGTAATTACAGCAACGTCAGGAACTGTGAGTGCCGTAACAGATAAAGGTGATGGTACGTACACAGCAACGCTGACAGCACCGACGATAGTCGGTACTTCAACGGTCAGTGCAAAGGTAGGCGGAAACGCAATCGCATCGACAGCCAGCGTACAGTTCGTACCAGGTACGCCATCAGCAACAACAAGTATCGTTGCAGTAGACAACAATACGCTGACAGCAGATGGGACAAGTCAAGCAACAGTGACGGTAACATTGAAGGATGCGCAAGGCAACGCAATAACGACCGGTGGTGAGACGGTGGTAATTACAGCAACGTCAGGAACTGTGAGTGCCGTAACAGATAAAGGTGATGGTACGTACACGGCAACACTTACTGCACCAACGACAGTCGGCACAGCAACACTCAGTGCGACAGTAGGCGGCAATGCAATCACATCGACAACCAGCGTACAGTTCGTCCATGGAACGCCGTCAGCTTCGACAAGCACCATTGCAGTAGATAAGACGACAATGATGGCTGATGGAAAGAGCCAGACCAATGTAACGGTAACGTTGAAAGATGCCCAAGGTAATGCCGTTACAGTCGGAGGCGATTCGGTTTCGATTACAGTGTCAAAAGGAACTGTAGGAACAGTAGTGGACAAAGGTGATGGTACTTATGTCGCGACACTGACATCACCAACTGCACCTTCTAAGGTTTCGGTCACTGCCAAAGTCAACGGAAGTGCAATTGTTTCTCAGGTTGAAGTCCAATTTACAGCTGTTCCTAGCGTATACCCAATGCCTGGGAGCGATAATTCGGTTCCAGTTTCGATTAACGCTTCTCAAGTGTCGGGAATGGCAACAGTCCGTACCAATTCAGATGGAGAGAAGTGGTTGGATATTCAGATCGATTCCACTTCCATTACACAAGCGCTTGAATCACTTACGAATAGCGCTAAGCAAGAAGTAATGGTATCGACTCAATATGAAGCGGACAACTATGTACTGCAGCTTTCGGGAATGGCGGTGAAGTTGCTCAACGAACATGATGCTTCAATTATTTTAGCTACGAAACTTGGCCAGTACAGTCTGCCTCTCAATGAAATAGTGAAACAAGGCTCCGAATGGAATAATGAGGATGTCATTCAAATCACGATACAGACAAGCCAGCTCGATGAGTTGTCTGGACTGCAGGAAGAGGCAGCTGAGAGCGGTCTCCACTTGATTGGCGATCCCGTTCAATTCGAGGTTTACGTGCTTCATAATGGTGAAAGCAAAGAAATCACCACTTTTACAGGTTACGTTGAACGAATCATGTTCCTGCCGACGAATGCAGGAGAAGCATCGACGGTTATGGTGTGGGATGCAACAAAAGGTCTCCGTCCGGTTCCAACACAGTTTGTCGAAGTGGATGGACGTTCGGCTGCTGTTGTTCACAGTATTACAAACAGTGTGTATGTACTTGTATCTAGAACTTCAACGCTTACTGACATTCAGGATCATTGGGCTGCAAATGAAATTAGCGATATGAACCGCAGAATGATCATTAATGGGGTCAATGGCAGCGAATTCGCACCAGATAAGGCGATTACGCGTGCAGAACTTGCTGCATTGCTCGCAAGGGCGTTAGGATTGCCGCAATCGGATCAATCTGCGGGCTTCACTGACGTAAGCGATTCAAGCTGGTACAGTGCGTCCATTGCTGCGGTGAAAGCTTATGGACTAATGGATGGCTATAAGGATGGGACATTCAAACCGAACCAAGAGATCTCGCGTCAAGAAGCGATTGTTACCATGATCCGGGCACTGCAATTGACCAAGGGCGAAGCGGCATCAAGCTCTATTGGGTCGGAAGTTGATTTAGGTGCTTATTCCGATAACGGTCAAGTAGGTGAATGGGCGCGCACAGCCATTCAGACGGCAATCCAAGAAGGCTTAATGAAAGGTTATGGAGACGCACTATATCCGACAAAGTCGTTAACTCGCGCGGAGACAGCCGTTCTCCTGTACCGGATGCTGCAAAAAGCAGGATTTATTAACGAGTAGACGAAATCTTTCAACCAGATTGTTCTATATCTTATTTTGTAAAAGGCACCTAATTTGGTGCCTTTTACTTTTTCCGAAAACAGTAAATGAAGATGAAGTGATGACTTATATATAACGACTTCTAATTTTTCCTTTTGCATCATTTTGGGTATAATACTTGGTAGAAACGACTTGAAGTCATTAAGTTTGTGATTACTAATGATAGAGAATAAAGAAGAGAATGGGGATAGATATGGCGTACATCGTTGATTTTAAAAATGTGTCTACAGTTGGTCTCGAGTCATCGCCTGTAGTTGATGCACTTGCGGGTTTACGTGCGAATGAAGCCCGTTATTTCATGAACAAATACAAGCATGAATTCACGACGGTCCCAGCTAGCGAGGGTCAGAACAACATTGATCGAGTGACTCGTATTTTGAAAGAAGAACGCAATATTGAGTTTGCGGCTAAGCCATTAGAAACGACGAGATTCCAAGTGGAAAATATCGATTGGACCTTCGTGTTCTACGAGGATGGTCTCGCGGTTAACGTCCTGTACACGATTGATGATCCGAAGAAGCGGGCGGTTGGATTCAAGCTTTCAGAGGGAATGGAAATACCGCAGGAGCTGGAAAGTAAGTTTAAGTTCGCTAGACAGAAGTCTAAGCTTGCCGGAACGATCCGTGGCTCGTTTTTTGTGATTAAGGGTGAATATTAATTATTATAAAATCCTCTATTTCGTGTAATGGAATAGAGGATTTATTTTGGAGATGTATCCATGAACAATACCAATTGATTATGGAGAGGACTGATCCTATGAGTAGAATCCATCACGAAGTTCCGATCAGATGCACTGGAATTGCAGCGGTACTGCTTAGACGAACGGATAATGACCACAAAGTTCTTTTATTAAAACGTAACTCTGCAGTCCTTAGGGATACTTGGTGCTATATTGGCGGCGGTATTGAGGAAGGTGAGAAAGCTTGGGAAGCTGCTCTGAGAGAGATTCGAGAAGAAACGAGCATTACCCAAGTAGTCTTATACAATACCAATAAGTTCGATCAATTCTACTCGGCCCAAGCGGACTACATCTATGTTGCACCTGTATTTGTTGGATACGTGGATGACGATCAAGAGGTCATACTGAACCATGAGCATAGTCAATACGAGTGGTTGACGTTTAATGAGGCAATGGATAGAGTCAGTCTACCGGGAAACGATGAGGTACTTGCCTTTATTGAGAAGCATTTTGTAAGGAAGGCTCCTTCTGAATGGCTGCGTGTTAGCATGTAGCACAGTAAAGTGCATGGAATTAACGGTCGCGTGATTTTATAATAAAGAAACCAAAACCGAGTGGAGGTGGAAGGCTGTTGTCAATGGAGAAGCAGAAGGCCAGCTTAATGGGCGATTTTCTCTGTTTCGAGCGAATTCGAATTTATCCGTACTGCCCACCGTTTCAATGATGCGGCCTGCCCCTAACGCACGAGCCACTTGACCAAGCGAACTGCCCACACCGCCAGCAGCGGCGTGGATTAGAACGGTATCACCAGGCTGCATACGTGAGATATTCGATAGAATCATATACGCGGTTGTTGCATTGGAAGGAATCGGCCGCAGCTTCTGCAAGAGAACGACCTGCATGGAAGGCATCGTCAAGCGGGAACGCGAACAACCTCCGCATAACCACCGCTGTCTACAATGGATAATGCCGCGACATGTTGACCCACATGTAATCCGGTGACGTGCTCACCAACGGCGCGAATCGTACCGGATACCTCGATGCTGGGGCTGTATCGCGAACCGTCAAAACTTGAGAATCGCCGAACTGTGGGATAACAATAGCTTTCATATTCATCTTTCATACCTCCGTATTGGAAATGTTCTCGAAGTCCAGTATGGTTCATGGAAGACAAGTCAAACAGTTAAGCATTATACTGGTATTGAAAGTAATAGGCAGTTCATTAAGTCTCAGTCTCAGCATTTTGCTGCTGAGGCTTTTTTTATTTCGGCAGCAAAATAGTTGTTGACTGGACACTGTTCGGTGTCCTATAATCCAATCAGACACCAAATGGTGTCTGATTAATGAAGGTGAACCAATCGCGTAAGAGAGGGAATATGAAATCCATTAAGGAGGAATAGTCATATGTATATCATGTTTGTCATTCTTCAAAGCTTTCTGCTCGTTGCTATGTCATTTGGAGGTGCTACTAAGCTAACCGGTTCGAAAAATTTTGTAGAAATGTTCGATTCACTTAAGCTGCCGCAATGGTTTCGCGTCGTGACGGGAATCGTTCAACTAGCTGGAGCTGTCGGCCTTGTCATTGGTTATTGGGATCGTGAAATTGCGGCTTGGGCCGGGATCTGGCTCGGCGTCACCATGTTGGTTGCATTCCTGACGCATCTCCGGGTGAAACATCCAGTAGGGCAAGCCTTTCCAGCATTATTCCTTACATGCATTGCTGCTGCATTGGTAGTTGTGCAAGCCGTTTAAACCAATAAGAAGGCCCATCCATTGTGGATGGGCCTTCGCATTTAGCATACCTCTTACGTATGTTGGTCGTCTGTAGGTGGATTCAGATCATCACTAGTTGCGGTTTGATCATTCTGCTGCGATGTAGGGCTTGGTGCGGGCTTGGTGCGTTTCTTACGGCGATTTACAATGTAAATGATAAAGATGATGACGCCTATAACTGGGAGCAGCGGGACTAAGAAGGCAGCAACAATAACGATGGCTTTCCCGAGTTCGACAAGCATATCAGCGCTTTTATTCAGTGCATTGCCGGCTTTTTTCATAAGACTTGGCTGCACATCCAAGCTAACTTCGGAGCTATCTCCGTTAAGCGTCTGATACATTTTAATGTTAATAGTTGAGTATTGGACATTCTGGTCGATGTAGCGCATTCTGCCTTTTATCCGTTCAATATCCTCTTGAACCTGGGCAAGTTCATTGGAGAAGGCGACAAGATCTTTGGACGTTTTAGCGCTTTCCATAAAAGCGAGCAGACGAGCTTCGGCTACTTCTTTCGCTTTTAAGCGAGCGGTGAGGTCTGCATACTCTTCGGTTACGTCTTCGCCGTTAATGCTTTTGCTCAGCTTCTTATCTGGCATCTTGTCGATCGCATCGATGAACGTATTGAAACCATTGGCCGGCACCTTGATTTTGAAAGAGCCGCTCATTTCATTGGAGGATTGATCCTCGGTGAACGATAGCAAGAAACCGCCGCTGTTAGTAATTAACTTGTCAATTGTATTGCGTGCATTGGCAAAATCTTTGACCTGCATCCGAAGATCCGCCGTATAAATGACCTGGCGATTGAAGTCCGTCTGTGTGGACGTATCGGCTATTCCGCTGCTCGTCTGACTTGTTTCAGCTGCGGCCGTATCGGCATCGGCTGTTTCCGCTGTTGTTGTATTACTCGTTCTAAATCCATCCACTACTTTAGAATCTGCTTTTGACATCGGTGCTTCCGTAGCTGCTGTTGCTTCTGATTTCGATGAATCCTGACTACTGCTGCAGGCTGCAAGACTTGCTGTAAGCATGATGATTGCAAGCCAAACGCCGATCTTTGACGCAAACCTTTTTCTCTCTGTTCTCATATGGCGCCCCCTATGGCATGATTCGAGATGGAATTATCTAGCTGCATACCTTACAGACGTATGAATTACCATTAGGTTGCAATTCGTAAGTGAAAGATTGGCTATAGAGCATACGTTCTGTTTAAGGGGGACGCAAAAACCCACTCCGTATTTGAAGTGGGTATTGATCATAGATCCTATGAGATTAATGCACTCAGCTCAATGCGGCAGCAGTTTTGTACGGTCTAATGATACCGAATAACAGATGGAAGATGATACAGCCCAGCATGCCGCCGGCTGTGTTCAGAATCAAATCGTCGACGTCGAACATTCCGATACTGCACAGAAGCTGAATACTTTCGAGCAGTAGACATAGCGCAAAGGATAGGACGAATACCCATACATACAACCGAATGCCATGCATGCGACCATTCATGAGGAACGGGATAAACATGCCGAACGGGATGAACAAGCCAATATTTCCGTAGAATTGAATCGAATCGTATAGGGAATGACTATTCAAATTTTCTGTGATCGTACGGAACGGGATCAAGTTCGCCATTTCCCATCGATAATGGAGCCGACCCATGTCAGCAATAGCCCATTTAGCTTGTTTTAATAAAAACATAAGATCCACATGGGCAAATTTGAACAAGATGATTTTTACCAAAATGTACATATATACGACGAACAGCACCGCAGTCGGCATTGCTTTAATCGCTCGTAAACTTCTCATCGATGCATCCCGCCTTTCATAAAGACAGTATAGAGCAAGGCCCTAAATTAAAAATAAGTAAATCCTTAAATTTTCATAAAAATGTTATTCAGCTTGGATTTGACTTTGATGATCGAAGCGGAAATACGCGGAAGCTCACGAAGGACTGAAGAGGTCCTAAGTGAGCTTTTTTGCTGATTGCAAATATAATGCTGCGAGATCGCAAATTTCGATATTTTTCATAGAAGTGAACTAGTTAAATAGTCGCTAATAGTAGGTAAAATTATTCGGTATGATTATTTATGAGGGGGAAGTCGCGAGAAAAACTATTTATTTGCTGTAATAGATTACTAGGTCATCCTCACCAATATCTACATCTAAAGTTTCCACTCCTGCGTTGATCGAGTGTCTATTGCGCAGAAGGAGCGCCATGATGCGAACCATCGGGATGATAGCAGCTGCAATGCTGCTTATGCTCGGAACCGCCTCTTCCATAACTGTTATGCTAGTAATCGATATGTTGGAATTAGATGCAGCTTTAAAGGCGTTGTTAATGAATAGTCTTCTGCTACTAGATATGACCTTTCTCTTGCTTCCTGTGTCTATGTTCTGCTTCATAAATCCAAGTATTCGCAAATGGCTGAAGAATGGAGGGATCGCTGATGTAAAAGACCGTGCGAATGCCGCTCTTCTCGCACAGTTCAACGAAACGCTTCAAAGTCAATCCCGGCATATAGCGCTCGCGAATGAGCGATTGCATCAATTCGCCGAGCAGTTGATTCGTAATGTTAATACTGGGCATTCGGATCGCTGCAAGGATTACGATGCTGATTCAAATCAGATGTACACCGCTGCCGCTATGGAGGAGCTGACCCAATGCCAAGCGGAGGAAGCTGCTGCCGGCGTTGAGGTTGAGCCTCAGATCGAGACCAAACTTCCGGTCAATCTGAACATGGTCGATTGGGAATACAGCGATGTACAAATTCTTGTCGTAGACGGAGAAGTACATCAGCTGCATACGATAACGAGCTATCTAGAACCTCTTCGGTGGACAATAACAACCGCAATGAGCGACGCAGATGCGTTTAGTCAGCTCGAACAGAATCGATATGATCTTGTGCTGTTGGACACCTCGCTGCCAGGGTCTGCGATGTCGGGTTATGAGACTTGCGAGCACATTCGTCAGAAGTATTCGTCCGCGGAGCTGCCGATCATTATGATGATGCCGATGTGTGTGCCTGAGGAAATCATGCACAGTTTCAAATCGGGCGCCAATGATTATCTGCCTAAGCCATTCATCGGTCAGGAGCTGATTGCACGCATGGAGGCACGGCTCCAGCTGCGCAAGCTTGAGCTCCGATCGAAATCGATTTTGTCTAAAGTCGAGGTAGAGGTCCTTCGCTATTACAGCAGCCATCCGGGCTCAACACGTAAGGCCATGCTTGATCGAATAAACATGGAGCGGGAGCATCCGATAACGGAGAAGACATTGGCGAACCATATTACGAGCATTTTGCGCAAAACAGCCGCTTCCCGCATGAACGAAGCTGTCGCTGCTGCGAAGCGTAACCATTGGATTTGAATGTGATGTAGTGGAGTGAAAGATGAAAGCTGTCCCTAACCGGGTCAGCTTTTTCGTCGTTCAATCAGTCCTATTCCGACTAGGACTCCCTTCCGGAATCGCGATCCTAGCAGAATTGGGACTAGAAGGGGGAAGAGGTCCGCCCGTATGATTCGGAAATGGAGGAGCGTGATGCTATGAAGCTATCGGTCATCATACCCAGCTACAATTCAGACCGACTGCTGCTCATGGGTCTGGAGCTGCTTGTGAAGCAGCAAATGAATGAGCGTGACAGCTATGAAATCATCGTCGTGGATGATGGCTCGGACGACAATACAAGAGCCTATGTCGAGCAGCTTCAAGGTCAGTTTGCACAACTGCACTATGTATTCCGCCCTCGGGACAGCGCATCTTGTAGATCGAGAGCGCGAAACCTAGGCATCCAAACAAGTACAGGAGATGTGCTTTGTTTCTTTGACAGCGGAATTCTTGTGCCCTTGGATGGACTGGCCCGGATCGCAGCGTTCTATCGCAATCGTTCGATGGGTCGTCAGGTGTTGATGCATTACACGTATGGATTGAAGGTGGACCCAGCTGAAACCGACATTTCGATTGTGGATGGACTCAGCTATGAGGCAGCCGATAGCTATGTCCCTGTACTGACAGGAGAGGAATGGCAGGACTTCCGTCATGACTTGTTTTGCAGGGATGTAAGTGTTGTCGCCTCGCCATGGTATTACGGTTTCACCTGTGCGATGACCGTCCCGGCGATGCTCGTGGAGGAGGTCGGAGGTTTTGATGAGGCCTATTTGGGATGGGGCGTAGAGGACATTGATTTCAGCTATCGGCTGTACAGGCATGGTGCCTCGTTCCATCATCCGAAAGGGTTAGTTGTGTTTCACTATCCGCATCCGATTCACCATTCTGAGGAGAAACGGCACAATGAGATTCGCAACAAAGCGTATATGCATGCGAAGTTCGATGAATTGGAATCAGAGCTGTATTTGTTCTACGAAGGACCGTACTACACGTTTGTGATGGAGAAGCTGCGAGCGCTGCAGATGACGGATGTACTGCCGGCTCCTTATTCGGAGCGTTCATTGGCAGAGCTGGCTCGCACACATTTGCCAGGAGCTAAGCGATCGTTGTTGATAGGTCCTGATTGTCTGCGAACTGCAGAGCTATTGGGCACAACGCACCTATTCGCACACAGTCGTCCGCTAGTGGAGATGTATCAGCAGCAATTGCCGGATTGTCATGTTGCTTATTTACTCGGCTGCCGAACGTCATACGAGAATCAATATTTCGATGTTGTGATTGTTACGGATCTGTTTCGGTTGTTCTCGGTTGAACTGCAGGAGCATTGGCTGAAGGAGCTGTCGAGAATTGCCAAGCAAGTGGTGCTGCTCGTCTCCGAGCGTTTCAATGATCACCTCAATGTTGTTCTAAATAGTGGAACAGGGGAGGAATATGCCGTCGTCCCCAATCCGTTCCAACGCAAGTTGTTCATGGAGAGAGTGTATCAAACGACCGAGACTGAGCTAAGGCAGCGGATTGCTGCATGGCCTCGTGTTAGTGTCTGGGTAATGCCGAATTCTCATTTTATGGAAAAGGAAGGAGTTGCACATTATGAATAAGCTTGAAGAGCTGCAGTCTTTTATTACGGAAGTATGCGTAACGAAGATGAATATGGAAGTCCCACAAGAGATTAACCCGGAAGACAGTGTGGAGAAGAGCTTTCAGCTCGATTCGATCTCGATGATGGAGCTTATCGTTAATCTGGAGGAGCGCTACGGATGTAAAGTTCCGGATGAGGACCTAGCAGAATTGGGACTGAAGAGCATGCCTGCGCTGCTTGCCTACTTGGAAGGCCGAAGCGTGCATGCGTAATCGAGTTGTTGTTACTGGCTATGGCGTTATTACGCCGTTCGGGTATGGTGATTCGTTCATCCGTTCGCATGTATTCGAAGGCAGACATGCATTCTCGCCGGTTCGGAGCTTCGATACGAGGGGGACTTGTGCCAAATGGGGAGCAGAGGCGCCAATCAAGGAGCGTTCGTACCGGGCATTCAATCAGTACTGCTTGGAACAAGCGCTGAGTATGTCGGGACTAGATCCTGCAGTCGATCGTGAGCTGCTAGAAGATGCGGTCGTTGCAGTAGGCAATCTGGGCGAAGGCAACGTGTTGCTGCCGTATTATGCGCAGTTTCAGACGGATGAGGCGGCAGCTTCGGCGAATCGCGAAATAAGCGGTCGGGACCACGAATTCCAGACGGTTCATGCTAGCGAGCCGCTGTCGATTCATGATTCCATCCCATCTGTTCATGCCGATGAAATTGCCGCTCGGATCGGCTCGAGCGGCAGCTGCGTTGCCTTTACTAACGCGTGTGTAGCTTCGGCGAATGCGATTGGTTATGGCTTCGACCAGATTCGTAACGGAAGAACGAATTGCGCGTTCGTCGGAGGCATTCATGTTCTTTATCCGAAAAACTTTTATCAGTTCGACTCCAGTCGGGCGATGGCTGATCATACGGTTAGGCCGTTCTCGAAGGGACGGACGGGACTGTTGATCGGAGATGGTGCCGCCATACTGGTCCTTGAAAATCTGGATTGCGCCTTGCGGCGCGGCGCTAAGCCACTGGCCGAAATCGTCGGCTGGGGCGTCAGCTCGGATGGCTTCCATGTGACGCAGCCGGAGCCAGAAGGACGCGGACTCGCCTGTGCGATGGAGACGGCGCTGCGCAAGGCAGGCCTTGCACCACGCGACATCGATTATGTGAACGCGCACGGAACAGGCACCCCGCTGAATGACCGCTGCGAGACGAAGGCGTATAAACGAGTCTTCGGCGATTACGCCGGTCAAGTTCCAATCAGCTCGACGAAGTCGACAACTGGCCATATGCTCGAGGCGACTGGAGCGGTCGAGGCGATTATTAGCGTAATCAGCCTGCTGGATCAGCGAATCCCGCCAACTGCCAATTACGAGGAACAGGAAGAAGGAATGGACTTGGATTATGTGACTGAGGGGGCACGTAAGCTGCCTCTGCGGACGGTGATGTCCAATTCCAGCGCGTTTGGCGGGAACAATTGCAGCTTGATTGTGCAAAGGGGGGATTGGAATGTTGACAGTCGGGCTTAGCAGACAGCAGCAGGCCGATCTGGCATGGATGGACCACATGTTCGCGCTGACGGGCTGTTCATTCGTACCGGCTGGCACGGAGGTGCCAGCGATTCGCGGCTTCGTCCGGTCTCCGTTCAACCCACTCATCCATTATTCTGTCATGAACGCGGTAAGAGAATCAGGCGTGCTGGAATGTTCCATTCCTCCGACGCAGCGCGGCATTGTGCTGGGAAGCCAGTTTGTCGACGCTGTTACGGAAGAGGCGACAAGCACGGAGCTGCTGCTCAAGCAGCGAGTCAGTCCGATCCTGTTCCCGCAATCGGTGCCGAGCGCAATCATTGGCTATGTCGCAAAGGAGCTTGAACTGCACGGTCCGATGTCATGTATAGGGGCGACCAAGCTCGGTACGTTCAGCGTACTGCTGCAAGCGGCGGATTGGCTGGAGGAACTGTCCGCGTCATTCGTAGCAATCGTCATGTGCGATGTGCCATCTCGCAAGGCGGAGCAATGGATCAAGGACCGATTGGATTCGAAAGGGTCTGACATCGCCTTCGGTGGAGGCAGTGTCTGCGTGGTAATGGAGAAGAAAGAGACGGCAGCGCTGCGGAACCAGCCGATTCAATCGGTTCAGTCGTTCTATGACCGAATGAATCAACCAGCTGAGACGGTATTCCACGGAATGGCGGGCGGATTCCAGTCGGAGGCGTCATATGCGCATCCATGAGGGAGCGTTTGAACGAGTCGCGCTGCGCTGTGGCTCGGAGCAGCGAACCTACCGTCAATTGATTGATGTAGTTAAATCGAAGGTGAATGAGCTCGATCGGCTCGCGTGCATAAGGAAGCGGGTTGTGGTGGACTTACCGGACTCTTTCACGATGCTGGAATGGGTGTATGCCTTATGGCAAAGGGAGAACAGCTTACTGCTGCTTGATCCAAGACTTACGGCAGCGGAGAAAGCGGATCGTGAACGAATGTTCCGACCTGAGGCTGGAGTGAGCGTGCAGAACGGTGTGGCTTCCGCCGCATTTGGCGTATTCAGCCCTCAAGTCGATGCTGAGCTGGCGCTTTATCACGTAGAGGAGCAGATCAGTCAGACGGAATCGCCAGAACAGGATGCACTCATCCAGTTCAGCTCCGGATCGTCAGGCATTCCGAAAATGATTGTCCGTTCCAAACATTCAATCCTTGCAGAGCTTGAGGACTATGCAACTGAACCGTATTCACCCGGCACTGATAGTATGGTTCTCTGTTTGGTGCCGTTATGCCATTCCTTCGGTTTGCTGTCTTCAGCCATTCATACGCTAAGCCATGGCGGTACGCTCGTGTTTCCTGAGATGCTCAAGCCAGGCATCATCATGCAGACGATCGTCGAACAGCAGATCACCCATGTCTATGGCGTCGCATTCCATTATCAACTGTTAGCAAACGAGTGGGATAAGCAGCTGGAGACAGAGCATCGTTGGCACCCTGAACTCCGTCTTCTTTGTTCCGGTGGACCTTTTCCTGAGACGCTGCTGCAGACGATGTTAAGCCGCGGTTTGCCAGTCGGCCAACAGTACGGAATGAGCGAGGTCGGTTATATCGCGGTACAGTGGTCGGGCCTACCCATAGGCTCTGTCGGTTCCATCGCGAAACGCTTGCAGGCTGAGGTGACTGACGAGGGAGAGCTCGTACTTGCATTGAACCAGTCTCCGTATCGGTTCGAGCAAGCGCAGTGGGTTCCGCATTCAGGTACTGATCGAGAAGCGTATGCGGGAGGCAGACTGTTCACGCAGGATTTGGTTTCCTTGGACGAACTAGGCCGGTTGTATATCGGGAAGCGGAAGAATGACCAAGTGAGCATTGGCGGACTGAAGGTAGCGATATCGGAAATCGAGCAGGTGTTGCGTACACATCCTCAAATTGTTGATGCATGTGTTGTCAGCTATGAGCAGCCGTCGAGTGGTACCGTGCTTGAAGCGTTCGTTGTAAGCCATGAAGCGGCGGAGTTGGCGGAATCTATCATTAAAGAGTGGCTTAGTGACAGGCTGGCTCGTTATAAAATCCCAAGGCGCATTCGATTCATCAACGAAATTCCAGTATCGCCAGCTGGCAAAATCATACGTGGCGTCTTGCTAAAGGAGTATTGCCATGAACCTGCTGCAGCAAATTAGAGAGCTTGTCAGGCAAGCTCGGTTATTCCCGCAAGAGGTGGAGGTGGACGATGATGACGCACCGCTGCTGCTCGATTCCATGTCGACGATTCTTCTTATTACTTCGTTCGAGGATAAGTTCGGGGTTAACATCGATTACCGCACGGTGGATCTGAACAGCTTCCGCTCGATTCGTACGATTGAGCAGCTTATAGCCTCCCATGTGCAAGAGGGCGTCCGATGAAGTGGGCGCTGGCGACGGTTTCGTTCCGCTACCACCTGTATGCGTTGGACGCCATTGAGCAAATGGCGCGGTCATGTGGGTTTCAAGGGATTGAACTATGGGAGCCGCATTATATTCGACATCAGGCCGAGCTAATGCGACGTATCCATGGTGGCAGCGCCACAACGATGCTGCCCTTTGGCGTTCTTAGCGGCTACCTGGATACGACTGATTTCAGTCAGAATGATGCGAAATGGCGGTCAGCACTACAAGTCAAACTCGACAGCTGTTATGCCTTAGGTATTCCGACGCTGCGATTGTTTACGGGCACGAAGTCGAGTGCAGAAGCCACGCCTCGGGATTGGGTACAGTTCTTCGAGCGGATCGCGCAGATGAATGAGCTTGCAGCGCAAGCTGGGACAACCATCGTATTGGAGACACATCCGAATACGCTGCTGGATGCTCCGTCAGCGGTCGACCGTTTGGTCGCCATGATCCGTAGAGAAGGCTGGTCACGAATCGGGATCAACTTCGATGTGTTTCATGTGTGGGAGTTCGGTGACGGTGCCGTCGCACAGCGGCTGGCGGATTGGTATGACGTCGTGAAGCATGTCCATCTCAAAAATGCGGTACGTCCTACAAGGGACTTCGACATGCACAATGTATACCATCCGATGGGGCGGCTGCAAGATTCGGATTCCATCAGTACAGGAGTGGTAGAACTTGCGCCACTGCTGCAGCTGCTGCAGGACCGAGGGTATTCGGGTTACGCCACATTGGAATGGTTCGGCGAGGTGAGTGAGACGTTCTTCCTTCATGAGCTGGACAAGCTGAACCGAATGATACTTGTCGCAAAGGAATGAAGACAATGATCGCGATTACACAGCAATTGCCGCACCGGTATCCGTTTCTGTTCGTGGATCGGATTGTCGAGCAGGTGAATGGACAGCTGGTTCGTGGCTACAAGAATATTACGCACAACGAATGGTTTCTGGAAGGACATTTCCCCGATGAGCCAATTGTACCGGGGGTCATCATTACCGAAGCGATCGCGCAGCTGGCCGCCTTCGTGAACCTTCCGATTGAAGAAGTGGGCAGCAAGCCGAAGAAGGGTATGCTCGTGTCCATGAAGGCAGTCAAATTCTCGAAGCCTGTCGTTCCAGGAGACCGACTGGATCTGCAGTTCGAGGCCACGATGCTGCGGGGACCGTATCTGAAGGGCAATGGCCAAGCTTCCGTTGACGGTAAGGTTGTGTGCACGGTTGATGAAATGCTCATCTATACGCCCGAGCTGGTGGTAAGGAAGGAGACGGCGCGTTGCTGAAGCCAACATGGATCTTAATTTCGCCCGATGCTTTCCCGTTCAGTAAGGCCGGAGGAATCAGTGATTACGTCTACTCGCTGGCCTGCGCGCTGCGCGATAGCGGCTATGAGGTGGACATCTATACACCGTACTATGAGAAGCTGATGCGCGAGCCGTTCGAGCGGCAGCCATTTGAAGTGGTTTCGGATTCTATTTCATTTCGCCGCGAGCAGGTTATCTATGCGATTCATCGGACGAGCTATGAGGGGCTCCGATACCATTTTGTCCGCCAGCCCGAATTTTTTGGTAGAGATGAGATTTATGATCGGGGAGGCCGCTACGACCGGAACCTGAACCATTTCTCTTTACTTGGCAAAACGATGCTGCAAGACCTCGCACGACGTGGGATCGGTACAAGCGAACGTCCGGCGGTCATTCAAGGGAATGACATTTACGCTTCTCTGTTCGCCGCTTATTTGGATGAAAGGATCAGTGCGCAGAATGCTGGCATTACGGCGGTGTTCTGTATTCACAATCTCGGCGAGGGCTACATCGCGAAGAAGGAAGTGTACGACTATTTCAATGTCGATGAGGAGCTGAAGATGCGTTTTCGCGATAGCCATCGAAACTATGCTAGCTGGTGTGAGCTGATGCTGCCGCTCTTCGATCGAGTCGTAACCGTGAGCGACACGTATGCTCGTGAATTGATCGGCGGCCCGAGTGCGTTACACGCCCTGCTTCGGCATCGGTTCGAACAAGGCGACTTCCGAGGCTTTCTCAATGGTATCGACAACCGTTTCTGGTCGATCACCGGCAGTCCGCTGCTTCAAGCGTATCGCGCTGGCGCTTCCGATATACGCGAGATCAAGCATCGCTGCAAGGCTGAAGTGTGCGAACAGACAGGGTTTGATATCGATAAGCCGCTGTTCATCTTCGTTGGACGTATTTGTCGGCAAAAAGGGCTCAACACCATCGGCGCGATTGCCGCTGCTTGTCCCGAAGCCCAGCTGCTGCTGCTCGGCGATGGTGAGCCGCTTGACGCATTCATTGACTTTGAAGCGGACAGCGGGCATAAGCTCGTGCACCTCCGTCCCTATAGCGAGTCTCTGTGCCATCGCGTCATGGCGGCGGGGGATTACATGATCGTCCCTTCGCAATATGAGCCATGTGGACTCGTCGCGATGTACGCGGCGAGGTTCGGTACGATGCCGATCGTGAAGCATACCGGCGGACTGATCGAGATTGCTGCGCGGATTGGGCGGCATATTGGAATCGGAAGCTCCTATACGTTCCACAGCGATGATGAAGTGCTGGAGATTGTGCGTGAAATACACGCCTCAGGTAGAACAATCTCAGTGCCCGTTGAAGCGCTCGCTGCGCTGGAATGGAAATGGACCGACTCGATAGCGGGCATGGAACGTTTTGTATATGGGGGAGAGCAGCTCGTTCATGCTGCTGAGCGTACACAGCCATGACACAGGACATCACAGCCCATACACGATTCCGCACGTTGACGACTGCTGCACTGCTGCTGGCGATGCTGCTCGCTTCGCTGGATCAGGTTATCATCGCCACATCGATCCCTCAGATTGCCGCTGATCTGGGCGATTTGCAGCATTACGCCTGGGTGTTCTCAGCGTACATGATCGCTGAGCTGCTCGGTATGCCGATCTTCGGCAAGCTTAGCGATATGTACGGAAGGAAGCCTTTTATACTAGCAGCGATCGTCATGTTCATTATCGGCTCTATCTTATGCGGCATCGCGCAGTCGATGCCTGCGCTCATCATGTGCAGGGTATTGCAAGGACTCGGCGCGGGCGCGATTATGCCGATTTCGTTCGCGATTGTGTTCGAGATTTACCCACAGAAGCTGCGCAATCGAATGCAATCGGTGATGTCCGCCGTATATGCAATCTCCAGCGTGATGGGGCCGATTATCGGAGCGGTGTTGACTGACTATTTGAACTGGCGATGGATTTTCTACGTCAATCTGCCGCTTGGTCTTGTATCTCTGCTGCTGCTCAAGTTTTATCGCGAGATGAAGGTACAGGAGGAGAAGCCTGTCATTGACTGGCCGGGACTGCTGCTGTTGTTTGCATCGATCGTTAGCCTGCTGCTCCTGTTCGAGCTAAGTGGCAAAACGTTCAGCTGGTATTCATGGCAGATGATCGCTCTCGGTACGGCAGCTATAGCTGCACTTCTTACTTTCATCAGGGTGGAGTTAAGACGACGTCATCCATTCCTTCCAATCGAGCTGTTTCGCGGCCGGATGTTTGCGATTTGTCAGACGATTGGATTCTTCCAGGGAATGGTTATGATGGCGGCCTTTACGTTCATTCCGCTGTTCATTCAGACTGTCAATGGCGGCACGGCAACAGAGACAGGCAGCATGATCATGCCGCTGAGCATCAGCATTGTCGTCAGCTCCTTTCTTGGCGGCAAGCTGGTCTCCATGGTTAGCTTTCGCAACGCCTTGCTCATCTCCAACGGGCTGATCGTCATCTCGCTGCTGCTGTTCGGAAGAATGGATGCAACAACGCCAGATTGGCGCGTCGGTATGGATATGGTGCTGCTTGGACTCGGGATCGGGTTGTCGTTCCCGGTTATTTATAACGTCTCGTTGTCACGGATTAACCCTTCTCAATGGGGGACCGTGAATGCGCTCATCCCGTTCTTCCGCTCGGTCGGCGGCATTATGGGTGTTAGCCTGCTCGGCTCCATTCAATACCGTGATTTCCGAAGGGGTCTAGAGCAGCTGCCAGACACGATTGACCTATCTGTCGATATGACGGATGCGAGCAGCTTGCTGCGTCATATCGGAGAGCAGGGACAAGCGGCAACAGCTGAAGTGTGGCATATCGCTGCGGAGGCATTAATGCGCTCGATCGGTCATGTGTTTGATTGGTCCGTCGTTCTCGCGCTCGTGCCGCTCCTTGCTGGCTTGTGGATCGGCAGCAGCAAGCTACTGCCGGCTCCCGAGATTCCGCCAGAGCTGGCTGGACTGCCGCCGGAAGAGCTGCTGAAGCTGCTGCATCAGCGAGAGGCCTGAAGAGGTACAGCTGTACAAGGCGGCATGTCTTGCAATTACAGAGACAAGGGAGGAAACCGATTGCTGTTCAGCACCTATAACTGTGTGTTGGCGTCTGTGTACAACTACTTGGAGGGCGTTCATAAGCTTACGCCGTCACTTGAGGCTATTTGCTTCGAGCCGTCGCTGTTCGCCCTGCACAGCGTCGAAGGCATCGCAGCCATTGCACATCCGCTGCATATTGCGGAGCGCTATATGGCGAGGATCGGAGCCGACATTGCGTTCCCGGCGTTCGATGACATAGACGAAGCGCTTGCTTATGCCGATGAGCATTTGGCGCTGCGAGGCGGCTTGTCGTTCAGCATAAATTTGCGCTATGACGTGTTGGAGCCGCTGTCTTTCGACAACGATTTGTGGCATTTTCATTGGATGGTCGCGAGTCCGCGCACGCGTACCGGTCCTGACCTTGTTCGCAGCATCGTACCCGAACCGATTCGTGGTACAGGCGATTATCTTATGTTCGATCAATATGAGAATGAGTACTACCGAATGGACGAAGTGCAGCTTCGCCATGCGATCGATACGTCTTTTAATTATCGGGAAGATGGACGGTTCAAGCCATTCATGGAAATCCATTTGCCCGATCCGACACGTACAAAAGCCTTGATGGAGGCGGACACAGATATGCGGGGCAGGTTAGCCGCAGCTGTTGAGCGCTATCCGCTCGCGTTGAATCAAGACGTCTGGAATGCATGTCTCAAGGAGCTTGACCGCTATGCGATGGAGAAGCCTGATCAAGGCGCAATCTACCGTTACATGAACTTCGCTCAAATCATGATTCGCTGCCGTGAGGTCGTATGGCAGTATCTCGACCGGGAAGGATTAGGCGATTTCGAACCTCTGCAACAATGGCGCAATGGCTGGACGCAGTACCGCAGCGTGCTTGGCATTACGTTGTCTCGGAGAACAGCAGACGAGTTCAGACGACTCGTGGACAACTATGAAGGGATGATTGAATTGGAGCACTATGCGCTTGCAGCGATTGTAGAAGAGCTTTCGAGAACGAACAGCGCAATCGTACAAGGAGGGGGGACCACATGAAGCTAACGGGAGCTTATAACTGTGTACTAGCGAGCATCTACAACGCGCTTCGAATCAACTGCAGGCTAGAGTTTCCGATCCAAACAATGGTCGTAGTACCGCAGCTGTTCCGTCTGTACAACTGGAATCATTGGCTGTCTTCGCCGCCGCCGATGGAGATTGCTGAGCCGTTCCTTGCACGAATTGGCGCAGATCTTGGTTTTCCAGAGACAAAGGGGCTTGATGATGCTATTCAACAGGCTCGAGAACGATTACGGCAAGGCGAAGTCATTCCGGCTTCCATTAATCTTCGGTATTCGTATTTTGATCCGACGCCATTCGATAATGACTTCTGGAATTATCAGCTCATCACTGGCGTGACGAAAGAGGATCGCTTCTTGATGTTCGATATGTATCACGCGGAGGCTTACGAGGTGGATGAAGCGCGACTTCGCAGCATGATGGATACGTCATTCAACTACAGGAATGCCGGGGCCTTCACGCCTTTCATGGAGCTGATCGTGCGCAGCGATGAGCATGCGCACGCCGTGCTGCAAGGGATGAATGATCAAGTTGGGATGCTCGCCGCGGTGACTGCATATGACGCAGACGCGAATCTAGAGGCGGGACAGCTGTGGCTGGATCGGCTGCAGGCTCATCTTGCCAAGGTGGAGTCGGATCAATTCCATGCGGAGGTCTATCGGCTGATGGGGCATCTGATGCTTATTCTCAAGAGCCGAACGCAATTCATTCAAGCCGCTGCGACAATGGGACTATACGGAGACGCGGACGATGCGTTCGATGAGGGCTGGAACACGTTCGTGCATGCGGTACCGATGAACCTGTTCCGTCGCAGTCACGAGGCCTATTCGGACATGTTAACAGCCTATCGGGAGCTGATCGGCAGGGAACGAGATGGGCTGAATAGGATCAAGGAGCGGCTGGTTCGGCATGGCGCGATTAGCGGGGGCGTGACGAGTTAATCGGACAGTCGATTAGGAATAGGTGGTGTGAGCTGAATTTGTCATGACCATCGGCATAACCGTCTGCGGGTGAGCCGGATATTCAATCAGGGGGTAAAGCAATGTTCCATACGATCATACAATTCGGCGATCATCGCTATCCGTTCATGACAGGCGTCGGGGTGCTGGCTGAAGCGGGCAACTATGTGCAGGAGCTGCACATTCATCAATATATGATCATTACAGACGAGCATACGCCGGACCACATCGTGAAGGAGACGGAGGCGGCTTTCGGCCGATTAGCTCCGGTTCGCGTACTGACATTCCAGCCAGGGGAAGAGTGGAAAAATCTTAGCACCGTACACGAGCTGTGCAAGCAGGTGATCGATCTTGGCGCTGACCGGAGAACGGCCATCGTCGCACTGGGCGGTGGTGTTTCCGGTAATGTGGCAGGGATGGTGGCGGGCTTGTTATTTCGTGGCTTGCCGCTTATTCATGTGCCTACGACACTCATGTCAGCCTCCGATTCGGTGCTGTCGTTGAAGCAGGCGGTCAATCTAACGCAGGGCAAAAATCTTGTCGGCATGTTCTACACGCCGAAACTGATCTGCGTGGAGCTGCCATTCTTACAGTCGCTTGCAGAGCGGGATCTTCGATCGGGCATGTGTGAGCTCGTTAAGAATTTACTGGCGATATGCCCGGAACGGATTAACGAATATCGAAGGAAGCTTCGCCCTAACAATCAGTATGAACTGGACGAGCTGCAGCAGTTTATTGCGTTTTGCATCGAGGCGAAAACGAAGGTAATGGCGGACGATCCGTATGAGAAGAAGGACGGACTAGTGCTGGAATATGGCCATACGATCGGACATGCGCTGGAGTTGACGTGCAAGGGCAAGTACACGCATGGGGAGTGCATCTCATTCGGGATGCTCTGCGCCGCTTATATCTCACAGCGGCTAGGACTTCTGACTGCAGAGGAGACTGCGATGCATCATGAACTGCTTGAACGAATCGGGTATCAGGTCGAGCTGGAGCCTGAATGGCTTCCGATTATCGAGCAGTATGTGCAGAACGATAACAAGCGTGGATATCGAGAACGTCGTCCTGGCTGTACAGGGATGGTATTGCTTAACGGATTAGGAACCATTCACAGAGAGGATGACGCGTGGATTACGATGGTGGACAACTCGCTCATTAGCGAGGCGATTCGATCGGTGCAGGAGAGGAGGGCAATCATGCATGGAAGCCGAACATAAAGCAGCTGCAGCAACAGTCGTATTGCCACAATGGCCTCAATGGCCTCAATGGCCGATCGCGGATGAACGTACGCTGGAAGCGCTGCAGGAGGTGCTCGACAGCGGACGATGGGCGATTAGTGGTCCGCTGAATGATCCGGCGAAGTACGGCAAAGCGAAAGAGCAGCAGTTCGCCGAGCAATTCGCAGACTATTGCGGTGCCCGACACTGCGTCACGATGGATCACGGAACGTCTGCACTTATTGCAGCTCTAGAGGCGCTCGATATCGGCTTCGGCGATGAGGTGATTGTTCCAGGCTTGATGTGGGTCGCGCCAGCAATTGCGGTTTTATCCGTCAACGGAGTACCCGTGATGGCGGACATCGATCCCGCTACACTGTGCATTAGCGTCAATTCCGTCGAAGCGCATATTACACCTCGGACACGCGCTATTATTGCCATCCACATGTATGGCTGCATGGCAGATATGGATGCGCTTCGGGAGCTGGCGGACAAGCATGGGCTCGTTATTGTGGAGGATGCAGCCCATAGTCACGGGGCAGTATGGCGGGGGAGGAAGGCTGGCACGCTTGGTGATATCGGTGTGTTTTCTATGCAGCAGGGGAAGGTGCTTACCTGTGGCGAGGGCGGTGCTGCGGTCACGAATGATCCTGTGTTGAAGGGACGAATGGAAGCTTCTGCGTGGAATGCTCGTAAGCGAATCGAGGATACCCCGACGTTGCCGTTCTCGATGGGGCTGACCGAAGGCCTTTACCGATTCGGCACGAATCGCTGTCTCTCCGAGTTCCAAGCCGCAGTGCTGCTGGATCAACTGCCTCGACTAGATGGACAAAATGCGCTCCGCGAGTCGAACGCCCGTTATCTGGATCGTGAATTGTCCCAAATCCCAGGCGTGCTCACGGTGGAGCATCCCGAGCAGATCGACAGCCGCACCTATTACGGCTACGTCATTCGTATAGACTCGGAACGTTTCGGCTGCACAGCAGAAGAGCTTATCGATCGATTGCAGTTGCTGCTTGGCATGGGGGACTTCCTGCTTCATCCGGTGTATAAGCCGCTGTATCGCAATCCGTTGTATACGCCACATCCTAGGCGTCATGCAGCAATTGGCGAAGCGTACGCTGATGCGCTGGCAACAGCGGATATCCACCTTCCAGGCTGCGAGTTAATCTACGAGCAAGCCGTTGTGTTCCATCACTCGGTGCTGCTGGCAGCGCGTGATCAGTTGTCGCTCATCGTGGCAGCGATACGGGATTTGCACAAATAGATTGACAGGAATCCAACATATGGATATCGTAGTGGAGTATCACCTATCATTTATTTAATAGAAGAGAGGCTTACGTATGTCACCAGGCATTCATTTCATGAAGTTGAGGAAGTAGAACGATTTTCCTGAAAATCCCGATGAAGTTGGGGTTTATTTGGGTTACCGTTCTAGCTCAATGAATGAGATGGAGGCCTTTTTTGCGTCCAATAATCGATGCAAAGGGACTGTAACGCCCTCGGACTAGCTGTGAGTGACGCTGCATGAAATGCGGGATATTTCCGTCTATTTCGTGGGCTTTATCGATCATCCTCCATCTCATTAAGAAGTAGTTAATAGGTTTCTATAATGAATGAAGGGGAGATCAACAATGGAACAACGTAACAAACAATTAATCATTATCGATGGAATGCCGGGCTCAGGCAAGACCACTTGCGCAAGCATGCTTGGAGAGAAGCTAACGGCGTGGAACATCCCAAGCAGATGTATTCTGGAGCAGGAACCGCAGCATCCGCTCTTCATTCATGGCTATCGGTTTGAATCGCTTGAAGAAGAGGAGCAGGCAGATTTGTATATTGGCCTGCTTCAGCAGCGTTACCGGGATTTCGTGGAGGAGCGGCTTCAGAGCGAACAACAAGTGACGATCATCGAGAGCGTGATGCTTCAAGATACGATTAATTGCGCGCATCATATGGGGATGAACCGCGAGAAGCTGATTGATTTTGTAAACAGCTTGCAGGAGACCCTTGCGCCATTATCGCCGATGCTCGTGTACTTCTACCATCTGAATGTTGAAGGTCAATGGCGATTCATCTGCGGCGTTCGTGGCAATGAGTGGGGACCTGTTTCCTTGCATACGGATGAAGATTTCAGAGAAGCAGGAGCATTGTGGGGAGCCAGTCAAGCCTTCGTGAGATCTGTTGTCGACGAGTGGGATATTCCGAAGCTCATTATCGAGAATCGTGACTATACGTGGGACGAGTATACGAATCGCATCGTCCAATTCGTTGAGGCGAACGTACGTTGAGTTTTTGTTTTAACTAATAATGGTAGAATTCAAGCCATCCTGATAAGGGGTGGCTTTTTCGATTATGTCCGTTTGGCTAATAAATATGGGCAATTGGTTTATCGGATAATATGACAGAATCTTCATCCCTTATGCTATAGACGACGCTGCCGACAGCCACTACACTAGGTAAAGTGTAAAGACTAGACATAATAGGAGCAGGGAAACAACGTGACAACTTTAGATCGCATTCCATCTTGGAAGAAATTAAGTTTATTCGCCGTCACCTGGCCGATCTTTATCGACTCGGTGCTTCGGATGATGTTAGGTACAGTCGATGTGTTCATGCTCAGCCGCATCTCGGATAAAGCGACCGGGGCGGTAGGATTAGCGAATGAAATTATTTTCTTCTGTATTCTTATGTTCGGCTTCGTTGGCGTTGGTACCAGCGTCGTCGTGTCCCAGTACATCGGTGCAGGACGCGAGAAGGAAGCAAGCAAGATCTCGGCGCTCGCGATTACGATTAACCTGGTATTCGGTATTCTAGTGAGCATCGCACTCGTCTCATTCGGCGAGCCGCTCATGCGGTTGATGAATTTGAGTCCCGAACAGATTGATATCGCAAGTAAGTATCTCAAAATCATCGGCGGATTTATTTGGATTGAAGCATTATCCTATGCGGTATCGTCCGTTATTCGCTCGAATGGCAATACGAAGAGTGTTATGTTCGTGACGCTGGGCGTGAACATTGTTCATATGACCGGCAACTATTTGCTTATCTTCGGTAACTTCGGCTTCCCGGAATGGGGTGTAACAGGGGCGGCGGTCTCGACCGTAGTTAGTCGACTGCTCGGCATCATTGTACTGTTCGTCATTCTTTACCGTCGTATTCCTTCTCCAATAATGAAGCGGGATTATGTGACGTGGAACAGCTCTTATGTGAAGTCGATTTTGAGTGTTGGTCTGCCGGCTGCCGGTGAGCATCTATCGTGGCAGTCGCAGTATCTGATGGTCGTTAGCTTCGTCAATATGATCGGCGTTACGGCGCTCAATACGCATGTGTACGTCATGAATGTATCCAACTACTTCATGGCGCTTGCGCTTGCGATCGGGGCAGGAACGGAGATTATCGTTGGCCAAATGGTTGGTTCAGGCGATATGCAAGCAGCGTATAAACGGCTTATGCGGAGCGTGAAATTTAGCTTCCTCGTTACATTCGTCATCGTTGGCATTGCCTCACTGTTCCGGCATCAGATTATCGGGATGTTCACCGATGACCCTGATATCATTACGGTCGGTGCAACGATATTCTTGCTGTCTGTCGTGCTTGAGCCGGGGCGGACATTCAACATCGTCATCATCAACTCGCTGCGTGCCGCGGGCGATGCACGCTTCCCTGTTATGATGGGTGTGGTGTCCATGTGGGGCGTTTCCGTACCGCTGTCGTATTTGCTGGGGGTTCACTTCGGAATCGGGCTGCTCGGCGTATGGATTGCGTTCACCATTGATGAATGGCTGCGCGGGGTCCTGATGCTGCTCCGCTGGAGAAGCCGGAAGTGGGAAAGCAAAGCGCTCGTAAAGCCTGTTTCGACATCGGATACGGCTGTTCCGACGCAAGGATAATCGCTTCAGCGGAATTTACGGTAGTCGTGCAATAAGTGACGAAAGAGACATTCCTGCGAAGGGATGCCTCTTTCTTTGCGGTGTAACGTGCGCTAGCGCTTTTATAGCTCATTAGCGGAGAGAAGTCACTTTGTAAAATCAAACGATTGTCGGCTCACGGGCAGTGTACCGCTCCGACTCCAATCGACCGCTTGCAATACAAGTGGAGAGGCAAGAACGGTACTGCCCGTTTCCTCGCGGAACTCTCTAATATGTAAGGATTCCGCGTTTTCCAGCCTTCCACCTGGCAGATCGTATCGCCCCTTATAAGGACCGCACATTTTTCGAATAACGAGAAGGTGATTATTCTCCATACAAATGCCATAAACACCTATGTGACGATGAAAAAGAGCTTCTTTCTCTGCCATACGATGGCCTCCTGGATGGTCATAAGGAACGACTAAGGTTGGTCGTAATGTGAATTTGATTATAACAACTCCAGAAACTCCAATCGGTTGCCGAACGGATCG
Source organism: Paenibacillus cellulosilyticus (assembly GCF_003182255.1). Classification (GTDB taxonomy): domain Bacteria; phylum Bacillota; class Bacilli; order Paenibacillales; family Paenibacillaceae; genus Paenibacillus_T; species Paenibacillus_T cellulosilyticus. Next base: position 476,159 of record NZ_QGTQ01000003.1, read on the forward strand.
GTCATATAGAACCTCTTAATATTCTCATCCAATCTGGCGTTGTCGTCGATGACTTGAACGCCTTGTTGAAGGACATGTTCGCGCAGCGCTTCGATATTGTTTACTTGAAACGCAGGGTGGGCCTTGGTTGCAGGCGTAAAGTCTTTCTGAACGCCAATATGCACCTGATGCGAACCACATTGGAACCAAACGCCGCCACGAGCTTGGAGTGGTTCGGGTTTCGGCAGCACCTGCCAGCCTAACAAGCCAGTGAAGAAGACGCGAGCTTCCGCTTCGCAGCCCTCTGGAGCGGCCAATTGCACATGATCGATTCCAGCGAATGTGAATGACATAGAATCACCTCGTAGTTTTATTTAATGAAACATAGTTTTATTTTTTAATCCTATTGTAATCCAAAATTCCCCAACAGGCTATATCAAAATGTAATTACGAGCACAAGCAAATGATGACCGTGCAAATGCATCGGGTGATGACTTGAGCTGTGATTAACGAACGCCGTCCGAACCAAGTCGCCTTCACGCACCATGAGCATCGGCGTATCCTGGATACTTTGCCGTTGATCGTCAGCGCATAGGAGAAGCTGCCATCATAGGACTCAGGGAATGTATCGAAATGGTGAAGCCTCACTTCAAGGCTTGTTACGTGAACGTGCCGAGTGGTAAAATGCATGAAGTCGTATCATTCGAAATGAAATACATATTTGCATAAAAGGTGGACATATATTGTGGGGAAAATGGACGAGATTATATTAGTGGTACCAAGAGAGAAGCTGTTCGCGAGCGAGACGCTTCATTTTCATGGTGTAGAGCAGGAGGAGTCGAAGATTGCTGTTCTAGCCGCTAACCTTGCAGACAACTATTCCACGATGCGCCGCGGAGATGCAGAGGAGAACACTGCATTCAAACAGCCGATTCCATACTGTGTCATTCGGAGAGGCAGCGAGATTTTCATGTACCGGCGACTTAGCGGTGGTGGGGAAGCGCGTCTGTTCGACAAGCTCTCGATCGGTGCAGGCGGTCATATGAATGATAATGCCGAGCTGCCAACGTTCCAAGCCGTGCTGCAGGATAATCTGTCTCGTGAGCTGGAAGAAGAGCTGGAAATTAAAGCGGCGACACGTACGTTCACGACGGTGGGCTTCATTAATGATGATGAGAACGAGGTTGGCAAAGTTCACATCGGTCTTCTCGTCATTCTCGATATTGACGCTGAAGGTGAAGTGAGCGTTCGCGAAACGGATCAGCTGGAAGGCCAATGGGTAACGGTCGCACAGCTGCGGGAAGAGCCAATCTACTCGAAGCTGGAGTCTTGGTCGCAGATCGTCACGAAAGTATTAGGTTAATGAAGCATGCTAGGGTTAGCACAGATGGAGGCGCAGCAGAGTGATGACAGAACTGACCGTTGAACAACAACAGCTCATGGATCAAGCGGCGGCCTTCATCCGTCAATGTTATGGAGAACTAGCTAGGGACGAAGCTGATACAGAACGGCGGATCACAGAAGTCATGCAGCAAATTGCACGGACTGGGACTTACCGTCATACGACAGATGAACTAACGCATGGTGCGAGGCTTGCCTGGCGCAACAGTAATCGGTGCATCGGCCGATTATTTTGGCAATCCTTATCCGTCTTGGATGCGCGTGACGTCGAGACTGCGGATGAAGCGGTAGAGGCGATTTACGAGCATATGGCTTTTGCTACGAATAATGGACGCATTAGACCGGCGATTACCATCTTCGCACAGGAGCAGGCGTTTAAGCAGGAGAAGGGCCGCAATCTTCGCATCTGGAATCATCAGCTTGTGCGATATGCGGGTTATGAGCAGCCGGACGGGACGATTATTGGCGACCCGCACTCTGTGCCTTTCACGCGTGTGTGTGAATCGCTTGGTTGGCGAGGGAAAGGTACGCCATTCGATGTACTGCCGCTCGTGATCGGTACGGAGGAAGGTACGGCGTCGTATTATGTGATTCCGGAGGAGCTGGTGCTGCAAGTGCCGCTCACGCATCCGACGGAGCCGCGATTCGCAGAGCTTGAGCTGCAGTGGTATGCGGTGCCTTTTATCTCGGAGATGGTGTTAGAAATTGGCGGTATCCGTTATCCGGCAGCGCCTTTCAATGGTTGGTACATGGGGACGGAGATTGGTGCGCGCAACCTGTCGGATGCGAATCGATACAATATGCTGCGACCCATTGCGGAGAGATTCGGCTTCGATATGACAACGAACACGTCGCTCTGGAAGGATCGGGCACTCGTTGAATTGAATGCTGCGGTGCTCCATTCGTACAAACGTGCAGGGGTCAGCATCGTGGATCATCATACGGCAGCCGAGCAGTTTGGACGGTTTGAACAGCAGGAGCATGCGGCAGGACGAACGATTACAGGCAGATGGTCGTGGCTCATCCCGCCTATGTCGCCATCGACGACAGCCGTTTGGCATCGCGGGTTCGACAACACGGAGCGGGACCCTAAGTTCGGCTACCAGCCAAAGCCATATGCAACCGAATGATAACAATGCTTGTCATTATTCGTTATACCGACCGATTCACTGGATTGGGATTCGGGTAAACGATATAGGCACTTGAGCTGCGTACAATGCGAAGCAGGACACTTCACAAACCTATATCGTAGACGTACAATGCTTGTATAACTATTAATGATGCAATTATCGATGTAGGAGGATTCTAATGGATGATCTCGTAAAAGCGGTCATAATGGGCATCGTGGAAGGATTAACGGAGTTTCTGCCGGTATCCTCAACGGGCCATATGATCGTAACAGGCAACATTCTTAATTTCTTAGGCGATCCAGAAGGCAACCGGGCGACAACATTCGAGGTTGTCGTACAATTAGGCGCCGTACTTGCCGTGCTGGTGCTCTATTGGAAACGATTCTTGAAGCTGCTTACCTTCAATCTGAAGGCGCCGGGTTTGAACATTTTACATATCATTATCGGTATGTTCCCTGCCAGTGTGCTCGGCTTGCTGCTGCATGATTTCATTAAAGATTATTTGTTTGGTCCCAAAACGGTCGTTGTCAGCTTAATAGCTGGTGGTTTATTGCTTATCGGGGCTGAGAAGGTTCGTCGAAAACCTTCTTCGGAAACATTGGACGATATTACGTATCGGCAGGCGTTCGGAATTGGCTGCTTCCAGATCTTATCCCTATGGTCTGGCTTCTCGCGTTCCGGCTCGACGATGGCTGGCGGTATCTTCTTCGGTGTAAGTAAGGCTGCTGCGGCAGAGTTTACTTTCCTCATGTCCGTTCCCATTATGCTTGGCGCAAGCGGCGTCGATCTGTTGAAAAACCACGATGCGTTGGTAGCTAGTGACGCTGGTCTGTTCTTGGCAGGTCTGTTCACATCGTTTGTTGTTGCAATGATTGCTATCGTAACGTTCTTGAACCTGGTTAAACGTCTGAGCCTCACTTGGTTCGCATACTACCGTTTTGTACTTGCTATTCTTGTGTTCCTATTGGTTGTGTAATTCAGGAAATGACGAGTTCCTTGAAAGCTGCGTTCGGCTTATGCCGATCGCGGCTTTTTTTGTATTGCGTAGGTTAGATGAGGTGGAAGCAACATTTTCCATGTTCATCCGTCTATGGAGATAGGGTGCGTGAGGGAGGACAGATGGATGAGTGCGAGAGCGATTCTTTTATCGATAGGGATGACCATCGTATTGAGCTCTTGCGGCAGCAACGAAAAGGTGCGGCCGAATGGAGATCGTTCTAGTGAACATCAGACTGCAACGACGATAGATACAGCACGTGACAATGCTGCTCCTACGCAGAACTTAGATGAATGGATGAAGCCGGAGTTTAATTTATCCTACCAACCGATTGAACTTTCGCCGCTGGAGCAGGTGGAGGTTAAGGATAGTTGGAAGCTGACGAAGACGCAGTCTTTTGGTCAAATCAATGGGGAAACGGTTACGTTGTCTGTCTACCAAGAGCAAGATGAGGCTTCTATATGCGGCGCGGGCTATGAGCGGATCGTGCTGCTTGATTATAGGGAAGGGCATTACAAATATATGGGCTGCGGTAATACGAGTCTCGAGTCTGACGATCCTGTACGGGAAGGAACACTGATACTTCTTGACTATAGGTCTGCGGACAAAGCCGCTTCAAAGATCGTTCATGGGGCTATAGATGGTGGAGTTAATGGACCTGGTTTGATGACCTACTATGTATACGATCCTGTGCAAAATCGTTGGTATGGCTTCGATCAGTGGGGCTTGCCAAGTGTAAACGATCTAGACGGGGATGGTACGGAGGAGCTTGTTTTTCAATTTCAGGGTCTGCATATGAATCCTCCGGACGTATCGATCGGGAGATGGAATGGACCAGGGTTGGAGATAAGCGCAACAGTAACTTCACTGTTAGAGCTGCCAGGTCAATATAGAGCAGCCGCAACGGTAGAGGATCATCAGATTGCGTTTTCTATTGATTCAGGTGAAGAGAGTTCCGAGCCGCTATCAACTAGCTATTCGTACAGTCCGGAACGGCTGACTCGAATGGATGTGAGGTAAAGCGGATGCCCTGCAACCTTTCCGCAGCTAATGTCGTTTGGTTGAATAACTGGAAGAGAGAGGGGCAGGGGGAATGAGAAGGCTGCTTGCCGGTGTGCTCGTTGTTTGTATGCTGTTAGCTGCCGCGGCATGTTCGAACGCTTCGAATGCTAACACGAGGGCAGCGGATCGCGGAGAGCTGTACAGCTTGGCATTAGACGCGATGATGCCAGAAGACGAAGGTATGAACAGCGGGATGAAATATATCGCCATCGACATGAGCATGTTAGTAGGCCTCGATGCGGGGGATAAGGCGCAAATGATTAAGTATTTTGCAGAAAAATATAAGATTGAAGCAATGGAAGCAACCTATGAACAGCTAATTGAACAGGGGCGGCGCAACGAGCAGACGCAGGTGCTGGATGGTGTGCTGTTACGTGTGGAGAAAACGGAGATGACAGCGAAGCGATTTACGGTCGAAAGCTCCAAATATCGTGCTGGTGACGGTGCGATAGGAATGAAAGTCGTTGTGGAATATACGCAGGGCAAATGGAAATTGACGCGTGCCGAAAGAACCTGGGTTAGTTAACCCGTTTAGACGCAGATAGAAAGGACGATGCGTTCCAGTGAAGAAGAGAGCCATAAGTATTGTACTGATGCTGACTGCCATGTTTATTGTAACTCTTGTGTTCCCACTCGTTGGAGCGGAACGGGTATATGCCTGCTCCTGTGCAGCATATCCGGATTTGTCTAGCGAACTCGATGCCAAATCAGCTGTATTCGCTGGTGAAGTGACGAGTATGGATACGGTGAGTAGAGGTGATGTCGTGAGCTCAGCCGATCCAGTTTTTGTAACGTTTGAAGTTGCGAAGGTCTGGAAAGGTTCGATCAAGAAGGAGACGGTCGTTCGGACCGTCCGTGACAGCGCTAGCTGTGGGTATGAGTTTTCTTTGGGTCAATCCTATCTCGTATTCGCCAATGAAGAGGACGGCGTCATTCGAACCGGAATGTGTACGGGAACACAGCCGTTGAACGATTCGAGCGCTCAGCAGCTGGACGATATTGTCCGGTCTTATGATCCACAAGATAATGGCGGGGACACATCAGGTCGTGTCGATTCGGATGAACCCATTTATGATCAAGGACGGCAAGTTGCTGGTGTTCATCAGAACATCCGTCCGGTCGATTTCGTTCATGAAGTCGGCGCTGTTGCAGCGATGCATGAGGATAACGAGAGCGAGAAAGGAACGCCACAGGGCTATATTTTCCTTGGATTTGCGTTTGTAGCGATGCTGTCTGCATTAGTGGGGTTTAAGATTGGCAGTAATCGAAAATAGGGTAGAGCGGCGTGAGTGCCGTTCTACCGTTTTTTTTGTGTGAGCTAAGTTATGCGATTATACGAGGAACATGACGATGATCGTAGTGACGACTAACCCGATGAGTACGGGCTTCAAGTTGCGGCGCGCAAGTTCGAACGGACTGACGCCGCAGATAGCGGCTGCTGGGATGAGTGCGCAAGGCACCAAAGTACCTCGGCCAACCCAAATCGCAGCGATCTGGCCTAGTGATGTGAGCGTCGCCGCTCCATGGCCAAGCGAGGAACATTAGTTCAACGACAGAAGGAGCAGAAACCTTTGAACTGCTCCTTCTGTTATTAAGCTAACGGACAGGATAGCGTGGTTGCGCTATTAAATTACTTGCAGGTCTTTGTTGAAGATACGAACGGTTAGGTAATGAATGCATGAGAGAAAGAACTGGGATGCAACGCAAGTAACGATCTATCTGTTTGTGCTACGTGCTAACAAATGTTTTAGGTTATCATCGATAAATTGATTATCGGCACTGTTGATTCCGCGACCGGCAAAATGGCCCCAGATCGACGGGATTGGTTTAAAGATAGCATTAGGTATAAGCTTAGCTTCGTATTCATTATCATCCGCTGTGCAGAAAAGATCTGTGCTTCCAGGCATGATGCAGGCAAGAGCTTTAATACTCTTAAGTGCCTTATCGAAATCGCCATTATAGGAGGGGTTTGCACTAATATCTGCATGTTGGCCTGTCCATAACATGGCTAGGACATTATGCGGATCCATCTTCATAAAGCTATCTTCCCAGACGCTAGTTACGAAATTTTCCAAGGAGTCAAATCCCATCTCACGATAAAGCTCCTGTCTATAAAACGCATGCGATAATCCCCATCCCGCATAGACCCGGCCAACGGCGCGCATGTCTGCAAAAGTCAGCTGGTTTAGTTTACTTGAATCGAAACCAACTGCAGATAGCAGAGCAGCTTTCATACCGTTCAAGACAACAAATGTATGGGGCCACGGCTTGGCAATTCCTGCGAAAGGTGCAATTCGTTCCACCATCTCTGGATAACTTGCACCCCATTGGAATGCCTGAATCCCTCCCATGGACCATCCAACTACGAGTGCAATCTTTTGAATGCCGAACTTTTCGGTAATCAGCCGATGCTGGAGCTTAACATTATCATAGATGGTCACCTGCGGAAAGTTAGCACGGTCGAATGGCGGAGGCGTGTTACTAGGGGATGAAGATAATCCGTTTCCAAGCAAATTTGGAACGATAATGAAATATTTCTCAGGATCAAGTGCCATCCCACTCCCAATTAACCACTCATTTTGAACATGCTGGTCGCCAAATGCAGTTGGATAGACAATGACATTATCTTTCTTTTCATTTAATTTTCCATAAGTCTTATAAGCAAGAAAAGCGTTCGGTAACGTCACTCCTGTTTGCAAAGATACGTCGCCCAAATCAAAAATTTCATACTCCATCGTGTTGTTTGCTCCTCTCCAAATGAAAGCTTAGATATAAATTGTATTTCTTGTTGTTAGTATAGATCCGTGATATTCTCAATAAAAGTGAATGTAATTCATAGTAGCGTTCAATAATATTGAAAGTTAAGGGGGATCGTATATTGGAGTTGCGCCAACTAAATACGTTCCGCACGGTTGCATCAACATTAAATTTCACAAGGGCTGCTGAAGTGCTGAACTACGTCCCTTCCAACGTCACGATGCAAGTTAAAGCATTGGAGGATGAGCTTGGTGTCCGCCTCTTTGATCGCTTGGGCAAGCAACTCGTTCTCACTACTGCGGGTAAGCGCTTTTTAACTCATATCCAAGGCGTTCTTGATAAATTGGACGAGGCTCATAGCGTCGTTCACGACAATGAAAATTTAAGCGGCACCATAACAATAAGTGCCAATGAGGTTATTTGCGCCTATCGGCTTCCAGCTGTCTTTCAACAGTTTCGTTCGCAGCATCCGGGAGTACGTCTGATTTTTCGATCCGTTCCAAATCAAGAGCTCAAGCAGACACTCTTTGAAGGAGCCGCAGATATCGTTTATATGTTGGACGAACCCATTCGCTCGACCGGACTCACCGTGGAACCGTTGCTTGAAGAAACTTTTCGCTTGTTCGCTGCTCCAGATCACCCGCTCGCAATACGAACTGTGCTAAAGCTGGAGGATTTTCACGGGCAAGTTTTCCTAACAAATGAGAAAGGTTGTCCCTATCGAACCATGTTTGATCGGTCATTTGAGAAAGAGGGCATTGATAGCATTACTTATTTAGAATTTCAAAGTGCTGAGGCCATTAAACAATGTGCAATTTCAGGAATCGGTATTGCCTTTCTTCCAGAAATCGTAACGGTAGCCGAAGTTGAACGCGGGGAACTAGTTCCCCTTTCATGGCAAATTCCTGACTTGCACGTGTATACACAGATGTTGTGGCATAAGGACAAGTGGCTTTCACCAATCGTGTTATCTTTTATAGAAGCAGCAAGGGAAGTACTTACCTTTCAAAATGAAAATAAAACCGTTTAGTATATGTATATAATATCTTTTAAGTTGGCACCGTTCGAACCTGGATAAACAAGAACTATTCTCTTCCTCTGTGGTGCAACTCTGCTTTCCCAGCAGGGATATAAGGTGCGTCAGTTCAATAAGACAGCAGCAAAACTTTAATCTCCCGTCTTTGGCTGCGCTTTTTTTATTGCAGGATAACTAGTGGAGTAACAATCGGATAAAAGTTTCGGACATATCCTATCCTGTTATTAAGAAATAAACTGCAACCCGTAAGATAGATTCAACAATAGGATTGACGTCGGTAAGAAATTGAAAATTTTTGTTCTGTTAATGTTGATGTGCCACGACTTGTCTATCGTCTGTATGGTTGTGAGGGGTCTCATTGAGACGGAAAGTTTAAGCGATTCTATTAGCAGTGTGTACGATTGACGGCAATCGAAAAACGGGTAGGACGGCGACATTGCCGTTCTACCCGTTTTTTCTTGTGTGCGCTAGGTGTTGCGGATTATACCAGGAACATGGCGACGATGGTGGTGACGACTAACCCGATGAGCACGGGCTTCAAGTTGCGGCGCGCAAGTTCGAACGGACTGACGCCGCAGATAGCGGCTGCTGGGATTAGTGCCCAAGGCACCAATGTACCTCCGCCGACCCAGATCGCAGCGATCTGGCCTAGCGATGTGAGCGTCGCCGCTCCATGGCCGAGCGCAACGGCGAACAAGTGAGCGACGGAGCCTGCAAGCGAGATGCCTGAGAAGCCGGAGCCGTCAAGACCGGTAATCGCGCCGACCGTTGTCAGCGTTGCGGAAGCGACGGCGCTGTTCATCGGTGCTTGATGAGCGAGTGCTAAGCCGAGATCGTTGACGATACCTTGCGAGCCCTGCGGCAGTGCGTCGCCGAAGATAGCGGTAAAGCCGGAGTCGCCGAGATAGAAGAATGCTGCGATTGGAATGACGGGACCAAATACTTTGAAGCCAAAGATGAAACCATCAATAAGGTAGCTCGTAGTTTTTTCGAGTCCTGCATTACGATGTGCAAACAGCGAGACGAGCAGAAGGATTAGAATCGCAGTTCCGCCAATCAGTGCTGTTGCGTCTCCACCTTGCAAATCGAACATGAACATGGCGACGACATCGCCTGCGAAAAGGAGCGGGATCAGAACAGCGAACATCCGGCGTAAGCCGAGCGATAGTTGGATCGTTGCCCCCGTACCGCTTCCCGTTCCTGGAACAGTCGAATCATCACTAGCCTGTTCGGCTGTTGCAACGATTCCGTCTCTCCACTTGCCAAGGCGCATATCGCGGCGCATGAACCAGAAGGCAGCAATTGTGGTGACAAGGCCCATCACAATGACGAGTGGAACGCTTGCTTGCATGACATCGGTGATGGGAAGGCCGGCAGCATCGGCAGTGAGCTTGGGCGCACCTTGAATAATATAGTCGCCGGATAGGGCAATGCCATGACCGAACAGGTTCATTGCCATGGCGGCGCCAAGAGCCGGGAGGCCGACACGCACGGCAACCGGCAGCAGCACTGCCCCGATGAGCGCAACGCCTGGTGATGGCCAGAAGAACCAGGAGGTCACCATCATAATGATCCCGATTCCCCAATAGGCAAGCGCTGGCGAGCGGAGGAAGCGGGTGAGCGGGGCAATCATGACATCGTTAATGCCCGCCGCAATTAAGACTCGGCTCATCGACACGATGACGGATATGATGAGAATGGTGCCGATGAGCTCTTTTATCGCATAGATGAAGCTGTTAAAAATACCGCTTATGGAATCGCTTAAACTTTCGGTCGCAAGAAGACCGATGACAAACACGCCTGCTATGCAGACGATGGACGTATCGCGGCGCATGAGCATGAAGCCGATGATACCGACGATGAACGCCAAATAGACCCAGTGAAGCGCTGTTAGTTCAACAGCCATAAGATTCGCCCTCCCGTGTGTACGGTACTGTATCGTATGCATGGGTAGGCATGGGCGTGTGTCCATCTATAACAAAAGCACATCGTCCGTATTTGGACGATGTGCTTCATCGTTGTAACCAAATTTAAGATAATCTTCTTCGTGCGCGGTATTGCTTCCATTGAAAATACATAAAGCAGCCGAGGCAGAAACCCGATAGTGCCAACACGACAGCTGCAGATAGAAAGGCGAGGCTAATGTAGCCAATGATCGGGATGCTAAGCGCAAATGCGATAAGCGCGACGAGCAGGAACAGAATCGCCAACAGCTGATTGAATCGAAGCAGCTCGCGGCTTTCTGTCTTTGTGCTTCTAGGAAACACTGGGGAGAACAAACGGACAAACAGGTTATATTTGACGCCATAAGTGCGGCTAATAAGTAGAACGACCAGTGGAAGGACGAGAATCCACAACTGCTGAGTGACAACTGCAACGATAACGCTGATAAGAATACCAAGCTGGTTGCCGCGTACACGGTGAAGCGGTACTTCATCTACGCAGTCAAAATCGGATGAAATCGGTCGAGTGGTCATGGGCAATCCTCCATTAAGGATAGAAGAATGAGAAGATGATCCCATTATACACTAAATCCGATTAATCGGGTGGGTTTTGTGCAAAACCTTTTAAAACGATTTTTCTACCCACCAAGGATTTCTACCCACCCAAACCCTCTCTGCTAGGAAGGGGGCGGAGGGTTCCACCCCCTGACCCCGGAAAGGGGGCGAGAGTGGGACAGAGGTGGTTGGAACGAGCTGCGTGCTTGGGGTCGAGCGTGTTACTGCGATAGAAGTATCGTCATTCGTAAACCGATATGTAAGGGCTCTGATAGACTACTCTTCGTTTGTTGCCAGTTCTAATGGAAGAAACGCATATTCATTGTGTCTTATGACCTCGCCTTTGCGGACTGCGATTGGGTGTTTGAAGAGGGGGCCGTTAATGACGGTTGTATGGAACTCGCCGCCTTCGCCGCATGGGTCGATGCCGCGGGCTTCGAGCTCATTGATGTAATCCAGAGTGAGTGTTCGTCCAAGATCATCTTCACGCATGCCAAGGGATAGATTTACAGTTACGATCAACGTCTCGAACCCAAGGTTGATGAACGTCTCGACCGCTTCGCGGTGATTCATTTCCCAGAGGGGCATGCCAAGAGAGAGGCCGACCTGTTGGGTTACTTTGTCATGCCAGCAGCCATGCTCGGGCATGTCCAAATCTCCATTCACGAGTACTTCTGCTCCAAGCCGCTTCGCTTCGGTAAGCAGGCCGATGAACTTCTCTTCGTAGGCTTCCCAGCTTGCGGCGGCCATATAGACTGGCAAGCCAATCGACTCGGCTTGTGCGCGAATAAGCGCAGGCGGCATGCCGTGGGAGCGGGAGCGTTGGCCTTCCTCTTCGAGCATGACGATAAGTCCAATGGCTTCTCCGACCTGCATCGATAGATAAAGCGCGAGTGTACTGTCTTTGCCACCGCTGAACGAAGCGATAAACTTGCGCCCGTGAGCGCCATTTTTCCAAGTGGTGCTAGTAGAAATCATCATAAACTCCTTATTGTTTGGTGTGAGATTGATTCCCATGAAACGCTTGCATAATGAATTGGCGATCGGGAACTTGGAGCAGTTCATAAGAGGCAAGGAAATGACTGTTGTCGTAGACAGCATGTCGACACTCCACCTCGATTTGTCCACGCTCAATCGTCAAGATAGCATAGGGCGCAGTTGGTGCAGTGCTGCATCCGAGTGAACCGGGATTTAAATAGATAGTCGTATCGCTCTTGAAATGATGAATCGGATGGTGGTGTCCGAAACAAACCAGATCTGCCGCGTAATCGATGAATAAGGAGGAGAGCTGGTCAAGACTTGGCTGCAAGATTGGACTAAACGGATCTTCACTGATAGGCCTGTCCAATTTGTCATGTTCTATATGATAGTGGATGAACAAGACCGACAAACCATCAATCGTTCTATGGATCACTCTCGGGAGCTTAGCTAGCTTATTTATGTACCGCTCATCAAGTCTCTCGGCTATCCACTGGTGATGCTCTCTTACATGCGCGTGACTCAGTGGGTACGGATCGCCTCTTCGAAGTGCGAGCACGGCCTCGTCATGATTGCCAGTTAGCATGGAAATATCGTCTCTTGCAAAAAGAATTGATAGTACCTCGTTTGTATCTGGTCCGATTCCAATCATATCACCGAGACAGAAGATGTGTGAGATTCCAGAATTGCTGTCAAGCTCATGAAGGACAGCCTGTAGAGCAGCGGCATTGCCATGAATGTCGGTGATGACGCCAAATTTCATCTCACTAACTCTCCTTTTGCCATTGTGGTATGAGAAACTATACCATAAAAACGATGTGTACACCCGACTGTCAGTTACAAACGGATGCAATCCGGTTGTCCACCATCCATCAGATGTTCAGTTTCGGCCCTGCAACGAAAAGTTTTGAATGAAACCTTCTTGACTTAAACCATGGTTTAAGTCGTATCCTATTCATGTCGACATTGAAATGCACAATTCGGAGGCCTCCAAATGAAGTATAATTCCATCGGCGAAGTGTCAGCCCAATTCAATATTCCAGAATCAGCATTACGTTATTATGAAAAACAAGGGCTGCTGCCGCTAATCGAGCGTGATGATGCAGGCAGACGCTTATTTTCAGAACGTCAAGTAGCGCTTCTTCAAGCTGTCGTTTGCTTCAAAAACACGCATATGCCTATAAAAAGCATTAAGCAGTATATGGAAATGATTGTAGAGGGAGATGCAACCCTTAAACGTCGGCTTGCCATGATGAAGGAACACAAACAAAGAATACTGGATGAGATTGCAACATTGACCGAATATTTGCCGGCAATCGATGAAAAAATTGAACGTTATATCAAACAGATTGGGGAGGAACGACCATGAAGCTTTCGGGAAATACGCTATTGATTACAGGCGGAGGCACTGGAATAGGTCTAGCTTTGGCCGAACGATTTGTTAACAACGGCAATACCGTGATTGTATGCGGTAGGCGTGAAAATGTCCTTCAAGATGCGAAAGACAAAGTTCCCGGTCTGATCACTCGCGTATGTAATTTGGAAGAGGTATCTGATCGTCTAGCACTATTTGACTGGGTAACGGCGAACTATCCGGAAGTGAACGTGCTGGTCAATAATGCCGGCATCCAGCAGCGTTTTAATGTGCTCCAATCGGATGCCAGAGACAATTGGGGCTACTTCAGCAAAGAAATCTCGACCAATCTTGAAGCACCATTCCATTTGACGATGCTGTTCGCTCCTTATTTTGCTGCCAAGGATTCGGCGGCAATCATTAACGTCACATCCGGACTGGCCTTTACACCGTTTGCGATTGCTCCCATGTATTCGGCGACCAAGGCGGCGCTTCATTCGTTTACCGTAAGCTTAAGACACCAGCTATCCGAAACGTCAGTCGAAGTTGTTGAAGTTGCTCCCCCAGCGGTAGCAACGGATTTAGGTGGGGCGGGATTGCATACGCAAGGAGAACCGTTGGATGCTTTCGCGGATGCCATTTTCAACGAGTTGGCTTGGGACAGCAAAGAAATCGGATATGGTACTTCTGTAGCCCGCTTGCACATGTCTCGAGACGATATCGACGGGTATACCGAAAAAATGTATCAGTCAACGAAACATTTGATCTAACGATCCAATACGGATGCTCCGCTTTACCATTATTTATCATGCGATTCATCGGACTGTCTATGTTGAACGTTAATTAAAACGGCCCCTTCCACCAATAAGCGGAGGGGGCTGCTTGCTGCAGCAAACAACTCGGGTATCTCCGAAAAACTTGCCGTTACTTATCTTTTGAGAGCTCCTTATTCAAATAATTACAACAAATCAACACAACAATGTCCGCCACTGATAAATAATATAGATCCCAAACGAACTTAAATGTAAAGATATGCAGATGAATAAAAAATAGATAACTTGCCAGCAGAAGAATCGGAGCCAAAGCTTGGAGTGTCCAGTTGAACCTATAGAAACAAACAATTGCAATTAAACATGCTCGTATTGTCTGATATAGTACAATAACCGCTAGGGAGCTTCTGGTAGGATCATTAAACCAATCAACATCAAAATGATAATGGTCGGAAAATACAGGGATAACAATAAGGTCTCCATTCATACTATAGGCAATACAAACCACTGTAATGAAACGAATAAAACGAGAGGATGCTTGAATGATAAAGTTGTACCATTTTTTTGAAATCCAGAAAAAGAGCAGCAAGCCGACGAAGGTATAGCTTGTATCCCACCAATTATTCTTATATATATCCAGTCTAAGAAACAACAATTCAATTGCGGCAATGATTGCCGCAAAAATAAAACTCCATCGAGATGTAAGCCGAAAAGCAACATAATATAAAGAGATAGCTGGAACGAAAAAGTATTGGGAAATAAAGGCGCCCAGCGTCATATCATAATAGGGATTTTTCAATAACTGAGGGTAATACTCGTAGGCATTAAGCCCAAGATAGACCACATTCTCAAAAAAAGCGCCCAAGGCATCTAAGCCCAAAAATAACACCAATAGCTTTAAGTCCTTTTTTTTCCAAAGGGTATAGAAGATAATCATAATGCTCAATACAGCCAATCCAATAAACCAAACAGCATTCGCTTTGATCATAAATTCAATTAGCTGATTTATCTTTTGCAACTCGAATATTCCTTCTCTCGGTTAGTTCGATTTCTATAAGAGAAGTATTGGAGCTTTATTACCAAAGTATGCGTATGAATACTCGCTTTTAGGCATGGCTACTTGAACGGAAGCTTCGTAAACGCGGGAGGGGGAAAGCTAACTGTCGTGGCATCAATAAAAGCAGCCATCCATGCGATGGCTGCTTTTATTGATGAAACATGACGTATGATTACTTGCCTTTAGGCACCGTTACTTGAACGGAAGCTATTGTCGTGTTGCCAGCAAGGTCCGTGATTGTGTACGTAATCGTATAGATGCGGCCATTGCCGTTGCCCGAACGCTCAGCGCGGAGGCTGATGGAAGTGTCGAACGTGCCGAGCGCTGCATCTTGAATGTCGTTCGCCGTATTGCCGTCGCCCGTACCGTTATCCGACTCATTGGATGTGACGGAAGTGAGCACGATTGATGCAATACCAGAGACGTTGTCTATAGCGTTAACGGACACTTTGACAGGAACCATCTTGTGATTGTTCTGGTTAATGACTGGTGTATCGACCGAGAGCGTTGCTGTAGGTGCAGTCTTATCGATATTGTTCACGGTTGCTGTCGCCGAACCAATGTTGCCAGCCGCATCAACAAATTCGAACGTAAAGCTGCCATTATCAGTGAACGTATAGCTCGCGGAACCGCCGTTGTTCGTAATCGTTACCGGCTCACTAGGCGTGATCGTTGCGACTACGTCTTGATTCGTAGGAGCTGTCGTACTGTAAGTAACTGTTGCAGTTGGAGCCGTCGTATCTACAGCCGTTACATCCGATAGCGAGAGCGGCTTCAATTGATACGTACCTTTGAAGATCGACGATACACCTGAGATGTTTACTACCGAACCTGCAGGGTATTGAGCTTGAAAATCGGTTTGGCTAATGCCCGTGCGGACGTCGATTCGAACATGAGTGGAAGTAGAGTCGTTCACGGCATCGAACTCGAAGGAGCCAGCTGGCGTTCCTGTAATATAGTTCTCAATCGTGACGTTATCGAGTTGAACAAGTTGACCTTGATTGTCTTCGCTGAGGGATGAAACAGGACGTACGGCTGGAATTGCGTCAGTTCCTATTTTCTCCAATGCTACAGAATCGCTCAGTTCAACTTCAGTGTTATACACCGTCTTAATTGCGCTGATCTTGATTTTGTCACCGATATGGTAGCCCGTTGAGGTTTGATAGACATAGATACCTGCTGTGCTGTCTTGCAGGTAGAAGCCTTGTCCGCCAAAAGCTCCCGGTTCCGACGTAATAACGCCTTCAATCGTTACTACCGAGTTATCTGCTTTCAGACGTGCATCCGCGATCGAGATCGTTGCCGGAACTGGCGTTTGATCCGCTGGGAGCGGCTCAGCTGCTACATTACCTGCCGTTACGGACTCGGTAATGATGTTGGTGCCATCAACACGAAGTCGCAAGTTTGCACTTCCCGTTGTGGAAGGGTTCAATTGAACAGTCAGGTCTTTGTAGGCATGTCCAGCAGAGTCGGCCGTTAACGAGAAGCTGGCGCTGTAGCCATACGATGTTGGCCAAGTGCCATCCGCATTTTGAGCCTTCGCAACCTGCGTACCACCAGTCAGGTAGATGCCTGCCGTCAGTCCGGAAACCGTTTGGCCAGGAAGAAGATTATCAGCCGTTACGCGGATTTGGAACGGTACTGCGTTTGGCAGCGTCGCTTGATGCACGAGCGCATATTGCGCTTCAACCGCTGGAGCTGTAGTGGAACCATAAGAACCTGGTTTGAACGTGGTAGGATCGTACCATTTGTAGCCTGCATCAGGAGCGGCCCAAGGTTCAGCTTGTGGTTCAGTCGATTGAGCGGGTGCTTCCGAAGCGAGCAGTTGTGTCGGCTGGTCGAGCTGCAGGCCAGATACTTCCGATAAAGTCGTGTAGCTTTCATGATTCGCGAGCCATTTGACCGTATTGACGAGGAACGTCGCATCGTTCGCTTCACCGTTGAAACCGTCGTAGGTCGTTTTCTTTGCGCCATTTTCCTCACGGAGATATTTCGGTGTTGCATCTTCAACAGGGGAGGAGTCGCCGATAAATGCAGCTTTACCAGCACCAACCTTAGATACTGCCGCGAATGGACCTTCGGCACGACCGCCGCCGCTGTACACGCCATTGTCAACCGCGTTTGCCCAAGCTGAAACATTCGTTGGTACATAAACAAGACCTTTTGCCTTGGATGGATCGAGAATCGCTAGTGTTGAACCTGCGTGCATAGCAACAGACGTTACACCAGTCGTAATGCCGAATGCTTGGTTAGGTGCAACAACGTCCGTCATATTGTCTACATCACCAAGCGCATTGTAACGGAAACGTACACCGAAATTCGTTGCAAGCCAGTCGGAGCTTTGAACATCTTGCATGGCAGGGGAAGCTGCTTCCTCTGCGGTCATTCCTTTAGCAGGGTTGGTCCAAGCGCCACGCCGGTAGCCGTTCATAACCTCCGAAGCGTCCCAACGATTTTTGTTGCGGTCGGCATTGTAGTGGTCGGCGATGAAGAAAATACTGCCGCCATTTTGTACATATTGGAGCATTGCGGCTTGTTCTGATGTTTTGTAAGGGATGTTTGCCTCCCCGATAACGAATACATCATATTGACTCAGCTTCTCATAGGTCACTGCCTGCTCACCGAATGTAAAAGGAACAGCACGTTCAAGCGATTCTACCGCAAAGCCAGCACCACGCAAACCGTCGGCGAAGTCCGAGAAGCCGCCATCGATCACCCAGTCCGCTGCACCAGCCGTCTGTCCATGGGATTGGTCGAATAGTACTTTTTTGCCCGTACCGTCTGGCAGTGGAGTGACGACTGGATCGGTTGTACCGCCACCAGTGCCTGGATCTGTCGTGCCACCGCCTGTGCCTGGGTCAGGCGTCATTGTCGTTGTATCATCAATGAATGACAAGGAAGTAGGCGATTTCAAGCCAGCGTAATTGTTGTAAGCACCGAGTGTGCCTGTTACCTTGATTTTCTTGCCGATGAGGCTAGGATTCGTTTGCAGACCGTATTGTGAACGGTATGAAGCTGAGATTTGTACGTCCAGCAGCTTCCCGTTCGTCTGTTCTGTTGTAGAATCTGCGATGAGAACGTTAAAGTCGTTACTGAATGGTGCCTGGAAATTTGCTGTCAGAGATCCTGTCGCATGTCCAACGATGTAGCCTTCAACGGTTTGCGTTCCGGTGTTGCTGGCAATCGCCTCTGCAACCGTCAGCGAACCATCAGCATTAGCAGCGTAAACGGCATTAGGCGCAAAGCCGAGCACGCTCGTCAACAGTAAAGCAGCAGCTAGTACGATCCCAGCCCATTTGTGATGCAAGCGGTGTAACATTGTGTTAATCTCCCTCCGATTCTATTAATTGTTGCGTTGATAGAATAGAGGAGTAACATTTTGAATCTATTAAATAGGCGTTAAACAATTCTAAAGGGTGTATCACTTTGTAACAGAAAACGAGTAATTGAGATGGAAATGATGAATGCTAATGATGGGTTTCCTAAATAAAACAACGGCAGCCGCTGATTGCGACTACCGTATGTGGCTCACTTGACGGTACCCATGGAATTGATTGTGACTTTAACTTCACATTTAATCTCTGCATCCGAGAAGGCTTCTCCCCAATTGTTCTCATTTTCCTTGTAATGACGATACTGATAGGCCCTTGCATAAATGCCAAACCCTACGGGATCAATTTGGTGCTTTTGAAACTTACGAATCAACTTTTCCAATTGTTTTTGCATCTGTTGCGACAGTTTTCTCTCCAGGATATCTGCATGCTGCTGAATATCGAGAGTGAACAACTGTTCGGTCATGGCGGCTGACACCTTCATCCGGATTAGGAAATGGAAATTATTATTTGAATAGGAAGATTTAATTTTTGTATCGATGTCCCGAACGCTGAAGCTAGCTCTATTCAAAGAGAAGAAGTCGGAATTTGGTTCTCCAGGGATAGCGAAGGACAGAGAAACTCCTTTTGTCGCATCTTTCTTTAATAGGTTCAGGAGCACGCTTTCTTGAAATCCAATGGAGGTTGCATACTTTCCTTTGTGTGTTAATAATGTTGTTCCTGATAATCGAAAACTCTTCTGCTTAGCATCGTAGGTTACTTCGCTTAAACTAGGGGTAAGGGCTTCTTCAAAAATCTGCCGATGCATGTCTTGAACGGTAGTAAGTACCGTTGCTCCTCGTTTGCTTTTGGAATCGACCATCCCACGCAATATAACGGGAAGGGGAGGCTGATTATCCGTCTTAACGGTAAACATTTCCTCAAGGGGACCATTGAATGCAACCATGCGGTCAAGAACGGTGTTTCGTGCATCCCTGAAGACGACATCCAGAATTTTGAACCAGTTCTCGTGCTGAAGAAGCTTTCGGCCAACGACGTAAACCTGATAATTCCTTCCTTCCAGGGCTCCTGACGTATACGCATCTTGAATGCTTCTTGATTCACGAAGACTGGTTACCGGGATATTGTATTGTTGTTCTTCATTATTCTTATCCCCGAATACGGGATTGGATACGTAAAACCGAAGCTGATTGTTGTCATCTAGATCAATGCCTGCGGCTAGTGGGACTGCTGCTGCTTCTAGATCAATCTTATCTCCGCACCCTCCAATAATGAGAGCAAGGAAGAGCCAAGTTCCCCTGATTATTGTCTTCATCCCAGCTGTTCCTCTCTACGTACTTTCTCTCTGATTACGAGATAAATCCAAATCACAATCGGAAGTATATATTCAACGACAATTCCGATTCTGGTCATCAT
Source organism: Paenibacillus cellulosilyticus (assembly GCF_003182255.1). Taxonomy (GTDB): domain Bacteria; phylum Bacillota; class Bacilli; order Paenibacillales; family Paenibacillaceae; genus Paenibacillus_T; species Paenibacillus_T cellulosilyticus. Next base: position 495,926 of record NZ_QGTQ01000003.1, read on the forward strand.
ATACTCCAGCCAGACACTCTGATTAAATGTCGGAAGGTAAAAGTAAGTTCCGATCCCGATAAAGGCAAGCAGACCGATCAGGTAGCTTCTGACTCTTGCGCCATTCGTTGTCCATTTCAGACAATAAGCCATGAAGTAAAGCGCGGGAATCCAGCTAAGGGAATAAAGCCCGATGTAGAGCGAGATAAAAATAATCTCGATTCTCTCTAAGAATTTGAATTGTATCGTCTTAAGTACGGAAATGACGGGCTGATTGACTTCAATCATTTCGCTTGGGCTGAAATAAACAAAGCAAACAAGCGTAATAAGCAAATTCATCATCATCGTAATCGTATTTGCAAGCAGTACCCCGGCGCCTGCATGCTTCTTATGCGTTAGATGAGGATACAGGAAAAAAACGGCGATAAAGCCCAAATAGGCAAAGAGAACGGTCGGAACGGCAGACAGGATCGGTAGCCAGCCTTCCTTTAGGATAGGGATAATGTTTAACCATTGTCCCTCCTTCAGCGGCAGTAAATAGATAAAAGGAAGCCAGCATAGAAAATAGAAGATCGCCTCGGCAAATCTTCCGAGCATGTTCGTTCCTTCTCTTGTGACGATGTAGGTTGGGATGAACAGAAGTACCAATACGATGAAGGGCGACGTATTCTGCAAGAGCCAAACCCGGATAATTAACAGCGTTCGAAGCAGTCCGATATAGGCCATCCCTCCGAGGTAAGCTGCAAAGACGAGAGCAAAGGGGATGGCCAGCCATCTTCCTAGTTTTTTCTTAATTAAATCCAGGATGGTGCCATCAGGACTTCCTTTCATAATTTGGACGGTCAGCAGGCTTGGGATGCTTGTAATCAACCACCCGAGTACGATTGCGATCCAGCCATCCGTTCCGGCAAAACGCGCCATCTCCCTCGGTATAGATAGAATAGCGATGCCGATTTGAATGCCGGCAATGATAAATACATATTGAAGGAAAGATAGGGGGGACTTAACGAATGGGCTCAATGGCGCTCATCCTCTCTCGGGTGACCGGTATCACCTTGTCTTGTATCCTGCTGTGCATTCGAGCTCGTTGGACGATTCTTCATCAACCAAATCGGTATTCGCACCATCGTATCTTTCCAATCACGGAAACGCACTGGCCCGAATGGCGTGCTGTACGGTACGCCAAGGGATTTCAGGGACAGAAGATGAGCGATCAAAGTCATTAGACCGACGACGATTCCTACAAAACCAAACAGCGAAGCGAATAGCATCATCGCGAAGCGGACAAGTCGAACTGCTGCCCCCATATCGTAGTTGGGCAAAATGAAAGATGCAATTGCGGTAAAGGCAACGACGACGACCATAATATTGCTTATAAGGCCAGCTTGTACGATAGCTTGACCAATGACGATACCTCCGACGATGCCGACCGTTTGTCCGACCGGCGCGGGTAGACGGACACCAGCCTCGCGTAACATCTCAAGCGTCAGTTCCATGAAGACGGCCTCCATGTAAGGAGGGAAGGGGACCTTTGCCCGCGATTGTCCGATCGTCGACAAAAGCTTCATCGGAATGACCTCGAAGTGAAACGATACGACCGAGATGTAGATCGCGGGCAGTAGAATGGCGATGAAGAAGGCGAGCAGCCTCAGCATTCGAATGAATGTCGCGATTGTCCATCGCGTGCTGTAATCATCGACACTCTGAAAGAAAGAAATGAAATTGACAGGGCCGACAAGCGCGCTTGGCGAACGATCTACCACTATGACGAATTTGCCTTGAAGAATCTGAGATGATGCAGCGTCTGGGCGTTCCGTCAATATGAATTGAGGAAAAGGCGAGAAAGGCGAATCTTCGATTAGCTCCGCCAGCTCTCCCGTATTAATGACTGCATCAACGTCCAGCTTGCTTAATCTTTCTTCCAGCACATTCAGAGTTTGAATATTGGCAACGTCAGACAAGTATAGAATAGAAAGCTTGGTCTGACTTCTGGCCCCGATCGTGAATTGTTTAATTTTGAGCTCTCGATTCGGAATATATCGTCGAATTAATGCAACATTGGCGCCTCCTGTTTCGACGAAGCCTTGATGTGCCCCTTTCAGCGAAGTTTCTAATTGAGGGTCCTCAATCGCACGCTGAGGCCACCCTTGAGATCCACAAGCATAAGCGACCTTTTCTCCGTCGATGAACAGGATGCTGTAACCGGCGAATAGCATGTGCTCGACCTGTCCCCAATCTGTTAACTGATGAAATTCGCCGATCGTTGCCGGAAAATCATTGATACCGTTAATTTCAGCTGTTCCTTGTTTAAGCGGTGTAAGGATGTCGCGATTGATGGAGCTTTTGTCCGATAATCCTTCGAGATAAGCGAGAAGAGCTTGACGATTGTCTGCCTTCAGAATAAAACGCCGATTGATCAGGTCCGGAGTATTCGAAAAGATTTCCTTAAGCTTTTCAAAATTTTGTCTAAGATCGACTTCTAAAGGATCGGTTCTCGCAGGCTCCACGCGGGTAGCAACATCACGATATTTTCGAAATCCTCTCGTTAAAGTTTTGTTATCCATACCAGCCACCATCTGTCCCTTAATTTTCCTTATTATCTCCGTGGTGTGGAGGAATATGTATCACGGAGGGGTGTAAAGCAAAAAGGCCAGCCAGAAATCGCTGGCTGACCTGATCATACGAAAGAAACCCGACGTTTTTAAGAAAACGTGGGTTTCGGTTCCGCTGTCTGAAGCCCTCTCGAAGTGGGCTTGTGTATGATTGAATTACACTTTCTCGTACAAATCCTCACTCACACCAACAACAAATAGCGACCAAGCGTCAGTTGGATTATACATACGCAGTCGGTGCATCGGACGTGTACATGCCGTGTAGAAAAGCTTGCGTTCGGACTCTCGGCCATAGCAGCTGGCAGATGCATCATAGATAAGTACCGCATCGAACTCAACACCTTTAGCAAGATACGCCGGGATAATAAGCAGTCCATGCTCAAACTGAGGTGTCGTTTTGTTCACGAGACGCAGTGATTCACCGATAGCAGGAACGGAGCGGAGGCGCTCGTATGCTTCAATCGCTTCTGCCTGTGATTTTGTAATGATAGCAATTGAACCGTAGCCCTCAGCTTGCAGCGCAGCGATATCCTCTACAATCCGTCGATCGCGATCAGCAGCATCTAAGCATTGAATAGCAATTGGCTTGCCGCCAGTTCGATCGAACGGTACGATGCGGTTGCCGTCCGCCAGCATTGCGCGTGTGAAATCGACGATTTCACGCGTCGAGCGGTAGCTTCTCGTTAAGTTCAACCATGCGGTGTCATCTGGTCCGTAAAGATCTTCTAAAGGAGATCCGCTGCGTTCATGCAAGTCACTCGCTTGTGCGAAGATCGCTTGGTTGAAATCGCCAAGCACCGTCATGCGCGCCCGCGGGAACAATCTTTTCACAAATTCGAATTGGAAGGCGGAATAATCCTGCGCTTCGTCCATCAACACATAACGGATGCTGCCGTTCATTTGGAATCCTTCGATAAGTTCCTTCAAATATAAGTACGGCGTCGCATCCTCGGCGGCCAGCTTGCCTTCATCCATCAACCGAATCGTGCGAGCACAAATCTGTTTCCAAAGCTCTTCATTGGGGAAGCCGGATGGATCGTTCGACAAGGCCTCATTCTCATGAAGCAGCGAGGCAACAAGCGAATCATCTTCAAACAACTGCCGATATAACCCTTTCGTATCGACAAAACGGAGCGCCCTGACCTTACGATACAGCGGTCTGAAGTGCGTCCGAACAACACCTTCTCTTAGGAGCTCTTCTTCCTGCTGCGCATCGTCGAACGCTGGGTTTTTGGCTTGCTGACGTTTGGCTAATCGGTTGAAAGCATCCTGATACTGCTCTTGATCCAAATAATCGAGCTCTTCCTTAACCCATTCCGCAGAACGTTCCGCACGTTCGAGCTTGCGCAGCTGCTGCAGAATCCAATCTTTCAGTTCATCGATGCGGTAGGAGAGGGAGGCTGCCGACTTCGAGTTATAAAATTGCGTTTCGATCGCTTGTCGTGACAGCACCGTGCGTCCCTTGAACCGGATGCCTCGGAACTTCATGCCCTCCGTCAGCAGTCGATCGCGGTAGCCGCGCATAAGATGAAGGAAGCGGGAGGATGCCTTGAAGGCAATGCCTGCAATGACTGCGTCATAGTCCGGATCATCTTGTTTCGTCAGCACATATTCCATCTGATCGAACGGGTCTTCTACATCAAAGCTGCTGCCGAGTCGGCGATTGAGATACTCTTGGAACGTCGTCTGCTGAATGTTGTCTTCACCAAGCTCCGGCAGTACCGTTGCGACATAGCTGTTGAACATCGGGTTTGGCGAAAATAGCACCATCTGCTCCGCGGTCAATCGCTCGCGATGTTTATATAGAAGATACGCGGCGCGCTGCAGCGCTGCCGATGTTTTGCCGCTGCCAGCGGCACCCTGCACAACGAGCAGCCTGCTGCTGTCGTTGCGAATAATTTGGTTCTGCTCTTGCTGAATCGTAGCGACGATGGACTGCATTTGCGATCCTGCGCCTTTGCTCAGTACATTTTGCAGAAGCTCATCGCCGATTGTCATGCCGGTATCGAACATCGTTCGAATAACGCCGTCACGGATCGAGAACTGACGCTTCAGTTCGATCGTTCCGCTAATTTCACCACCTGGCGTGTTGTACGCTGCCGGGCCAGGCGGGAAATCATAGTACAAGCTTGCGATGGGCGTCCGCCAATCGTATACGAGAAACGTCTCGTCGTCGTCCGCAAGGAAGGAGGCGACGCCTATGTACAGCTTCTCGCTTGCAGGTGTACCTTTCTCATGAAAATCGATCCGTCCAAAATAAGGCGAAGGCAGCAGTCTGCGCGTGCGCTTCAATTGATTCAATAAATGCCGATGACTGTGCTCGCGCTCGGACAAGATCTGCGCCTGTTGTTTCATACTCATGAATGTCTCAAGAATATCGTCATCATTGCTCAAGTTGACCGTCACGTCATCCCAGAAATTGGTGCGGAAGTCGACAACCTCCGTACGCAATTCGCCAACGTTCGGCTCATACTTCGCGATCCGTTTCTTGAACGCAGCAATCACTTCGTTAACGCGCCGCTGCTCTTTGTCCCATTCCGTAGACCATTCGCTCATCTATATACGACCTCCATCTGGGCGATAGGTAACCTTTATTCAAACCATAATTATATCCGTAAAAAGCCAACCCATGCAAGGTGAACCACCTTGCTGCCTAGGGGCTTGGCCCCTTGGGACCCCAGCTGTTAAGGGGCTTCGCCCCTTTGACCCCATTTTTTATTTACCCGTTACTGAAACATTTCTACCCACCCAAACCAAGCGTTCTACCCACCCAAACCAAGAGTTCTACCCACCCAAACCCTCCCTGCTAGGGAGGGCCCCGGGGGTTCCACCCCCTGGACCCCGGAAAGGGTCGAATGAGGTACGAATGATGAAACAATCTACTCCTAGCAAGGAGTCGCGTGCCCCTTTAGGGCAAAGCTTTTGTTCGTGCGTGCTGCGCTTTTATTTAAGTCTATTCTACCCACCTGAATCCTTCCTGAAAGAGTACCGGGCGGGAAACTTATGGACTCCGGATGGGGGAAATGAGGGGTAAAGTTATTCAAACATGTTCGCGCTAATTATCAAGTAAAGCGTGTCCCGCAGGGACGAAAGCGAGTATTGGCACGATTGATGGGATTGATCGAACAAGTAGGGAAGTCCACTAACCCACCTAGTCACCACATACCTATAGCGTGTCCCGAAGGGACGAAAGCGAGCACGCGTTCAATCGTATCTATACCAGTCCTTCGGGGGTCCAGGGGGCAGAGCCCTTGGGGCCCTCCCTTCCAGGGAGGGTTTGGGTGGGTGGACAATAGAAGATATACGGACCAAGGGGGCGAAGCCCCCTATATTTTATGGGGTCATAAGGGGCAGCGCCCCTCATCCCCGGTAATCGCTTTCATTGGGAGCTAGCCTGCGATCGGGGACGTTTTTTCTATTATTAAATACATTATCCAAATTCATGTAATTATGCAAAAGGGGTTCAAATCTGTAACTGTGCTGTGCTAAACTCAGTCCCAAGCAGCGAGCCGACCATAACGACCGATACGAACAACACAATTCGCATCCTAAGGAAAAAGGGGAGCTCACAACATGAATAACAACATGACGATCAACACAAAGAAGAAAAACATGCCGAAATGGCTGATTGCGGTTTGCAGTATGATGATTGCGTTTAGTGCGATTTTGCCAGCTGCGCAAGCGGCATCGCCATCGACGCTTAAGTATGGTATTACATCGCTTGATGTACCTGACTTGCAATTCCGTCTGAAGGTACTCGGCTACTTCAATAATTCAACGGTTACGACGTACTATGGTTCGATGACGCAAGATGCCGTTGAACGTTTCCAAGCTGATTATGGTATTACGTCAGATGGTGTCGCTGGATCGAAAACATGGTCGCTGCTAAAGAAAGTCTCGGTCAATCAAGAAGAACTCGATCTGCTCGCACGCATCATCTATGCGGAAGCGCGCGGTGAATCATATCAAGGTCAAGTCGCTGTCGGTGCAGTTGTTATGAATCGAGTCCAGTCGTCGGAATTCCCGAATACGGTCCGTGAAGTCATTCTTCAAGCGGGCGCATTCACTGCAGTAGATGACGGCCAATTCAGCCTGACGCCTGATAGCACAGCTTACCAAGCTGCAACAGACGCTGTTCGTGGTGTTGACCCAACGGGTAATGCGTTGTATTACTTCAATCCGAACACGGCAACGTCGAGCTGGATCTGGTCGCGGACACAAACCGTTAAGATCGGCAATCATATTTTTGCCGTATAAGATTAACATCATCCAATAGGATAAGCTGTATAAAAATAGGCCTTGCGAGTCTCCGACTGGAGTATTTCGCAAGGCCTTTTCATACGTTAAGCATACCTATTAGTGCAGGATCAGCAGCCATACATACAATCCGCATAGCGTTATGAATAGAACCGGGATGGTCAATACGATGCCCGTCTTCATATAATCCAACCACGAAATCGTCACACCCTTGCGGCTCAGTACATGGAGCCAGATGAGAGTAGCGAGCGAGCCGATTGGCGTCATTTTGGGACCAAGATCCGAACCGATAATGTTCGAGAATATGAGTGCTTCCCGAATTGCGCCAGTTGTTTCTGTATCCGCGGTCGCAAGTGCGTCGATCATAACGGTTGGCAGGTTGTTCATGATCGAGGATAATATCGCTGCCACGAATCCGCCGCCTATTGAAGCGACGAACAGCCCTTGATCAGCGAACCATTGCAGCAGATCGGCTAGGTGATCGGTTAGACCGACATTGCGCAGCCCGTAGACGACCACGTACATCCCGATCGAAAATACGACGATGGACCACGGCGCCTGCTTCATAATCTCGCTTGTCTTAATGTGTGGGCTTCGTCTTGCCGCCAGAAGCAGCGCAGCGGATGCGATGCCTGCAATTACACAAACCGGAACGGATAGCCACTCGCTCGACATGTAGGCTGCCATCAAGACCGCTAATATGATCCATGACAGCTTAAACAATCGCATATCTTTAATAACCGAATTTGGTTCTGGCAGATCCGATACCGAATACGGATTGCCGATTGAACGGCGATAGTACAAGTAAACGACAAGTAAGCTCGCGCCAATCGAGAAGAGGCCAGGAATGATCATGCGTCCGGCATATTGCGCGAACCCGACGCCGAAGAAGTCCGCTGCAACGATGTTGACGAGATTGCTTATAATGAGCGGGACGGATGCGGTATCCGCGATGAAGCCGCAGGCCATTACGAACGGAAGCACCATGCGATCCTTCATATTTAATGCTCGTACAGTGGCGAGTACGATTGGGGTTAGGATGAGTGCCGCACCATCATTCGCGAAGAAGACCGATACGCCAGCTCCGAGCAAGACCATATAGACGAACAATCGTCGTCCGCTGCCTCTTGCAAGACGAGCCATATGTAAGGCCGACCATTCGAAAAATCCGATTTCATCTAATACGATCGAAATGATAATGATGCCGATAAACGTAAATGTTGCGTTCCACACAATGGATGTAACTTCAACGATGTCCCGCCATCCGACGATTCCGAGTATGACAGCGATTAATGCGCCGCCGCTTGCTGACCAGCCAATGTTAAGCTTGCGCGGCTGCCAGATGACCATACTGACGGTTAATGCGAATAATAAAGGTGCCAGAACTCCCATGTGACTATAGTCTCCCTATCCGTTTGCAATGCTGTCTCCTTAAGCTATTATACGGATTTCCTACCGGACGTAAATGATTTTCGTACAGGGCGCTGGCGACGGCCTAACAGGCAGTGGTATGATGGAAAATGAGATGAATCGATTATCGGTCCAATGGAGGGTACAACCAGTAATGAACTTGAACGTATTGAAGGCAGGAATGACATTTTCGGATGAGGACGGTTACGTTGGCTTCGTCCATTTCGAAGTAGAAGGCCATGTACGCAAGTACGAAATGGCGCTGCAAAGCAAGAAGGGCCGCGACTGGGGCTACAGCCTGTTCTTCCTCGATGGCTCGGGACCAGAAGAACAGATTGAACTCGTCGAGGACGCGATTGAAGAAGATGACGACCTGTATTTCCGACTGATCGGCGAAGCGAAGGCACAGCTTGTGGAAGCGACGCCGGCGTCTGAATAATAGCTGACGGATTGGAAGGGAGCGTGGGCGCATGCTGAAGGTGGTCGTCGTTTCCGACACCCACATGCCGCGAATGGCGAAGAAGCTGCCGGAGCGACTCGTAGAGGCGCTGAAGAAGGCAGATGTTATTTTGCACGCGGGAGATTGGACGGATGTTTCGGTTGTAACGATGCTTCGCAAGTATGCGCCTGTGTACGGCATATGCGGCAACAACGATGGGCCGGAGCTTGTTCGTATGCTCGGTCTGCGCCGTATTGTGACGCTTGAAGGTGTAAGAATCGGCATTGTGCACGGGCACGGACAGGGGAAACGGGAGGAAACGGAGTCGCGTGCTTTCCGTGCGTTCGAGCCAGGCGAGGTGGATGTCATTGTATTCGGCCATTCCCATATTCCGCTGCACAAGCAGCGCGACGGAGTGCTCCTATTCAATCCGGGATCGCCGACGGACCGGAGACGGTCCACGCACTATGCATTCGGACTATTTACGATTCATGAAGGCCGTTTAACGGCCGAGCATGTGAAATATTTGAACAAATGACAGATGAGTGAGGGACTGGACAAGATGCAAGAGATTCGACATTTTTTCTTCGATATGGATGATACGTTGTATGATCAGATGGAGCCGTTCCGCATGTCGCTAATACGCGAGGGGATGTGGACGGACAAGGAATGGGCGGAGTTCGATCGCTTGTTCAAAAAAGTGCGTCATCACAGCGACGAGCTGTGGGACGACTATGTTGCAGGGAAGATGTCGCTGGAGGAAACGCGTCGCTTGCGGCTCATTCTTGCTTTTGCCGAATATGACATCAAGGTGTCCGATGAGCTGGCCGATCGGCTGCAGCTCGCCTATGAAGCAGAACAGCGCGTCATTCAGCCTTCCGAGGGCATCGTGCCGCTGCTCGAAGCGATCCGGGCCAAAGGGCATGACATCGGCATTATTACGAATGGACCGGTCGTCCATCAGACTCGCAAAATCGAGGCGCTTGGCGTTGAACGTTTTGCGAATAAAGGCTGGGTATTCGTCTCCGATGCGCTTGGCATGGCGAAGCCGGATCCTAACCTGTTCGCTGAGGTAAACCGCCGTACGGGTACGAAACCAGAGAACTGCATCTATATTGGCGACAACTGGCGTAACGATGTCGTTGGTTCGTGTGAGTCCGGCTGGAGCTGTGTATGGCTCAACAACCGCGGACGTCAGCCTGAGTCGCATCACCGCCCTACGCACGAAGTGAGCACGATTGAGGACATGGCCCGCAAGCTGCTTGGTGTGGAAGTAACGTCGAAATAGACGTTGAAATAGGCTTAGATCAAAGCTCGTCCTTGCGGACGGGCTTTTGTTTGTATATTTGATGAATAGGTGACTGGCAATGGAACGAAAGGAGCTTAAGGTTGTAACGGTTGCTGAAGAGCTTATTGTGATAGTAATGACCACATTTCAAATCTAATGGTTGCCGTCGAGCTTATTACGTCGTTATTGAGTAAAAGGGGTTCCCTTTATCCGAAATACCCTTTACCACAACCGTTAGCGAACAAATCAACGTATTTTCCATCAAATAAACACGTTGGCAACCATTGCGTCCCCCATTTAAACTCTCGTTTAAATCCTCATTGCTTCATCCATTAGCTCCGCTTCGCACGTTAATTAACGCAAGTTTAACTTCAAGATAGCACTCTTTATACCTATGATGTATTGTAAATGGTAGAATATAATGGTGATATTTACAATAGGAGGTCTGATATGAGTCGGAATCGCAAAATTTTAATTATTGAAGATGATCTGGATATTTCCCGGATTATCAAAGATTACATAGAGAGGAATGGATATGACGTCTATATTGCTAATGATGGTAAAGAGGCTTGGCAATCCATAGAGTCGCTTAATCCTGATTTTATTATTCTCGATATTATGCTTCCCGATATTGATGGCATTGAGATGTGCCGTCAGATTAGGGGGAACAACAATGTCCCTATTCTTATTCTCAGCGCCCGTGGCAGCGATACGGATAAAGTACTGGGTCTCGGGTTTGGGGCGGATGATTATATGACCAAACCGTTCTCTCTCAGTGAATTGCTGGCAAGGGTGAAGTCGAACTTGCGGAGAGTGGAAAGCATGAATCCCACTCCGCAGTTGATGCCGCCTGAATTGGAGGATGTCCTGCGGTTCGGCAATGTTACGGTGGACCGGAAAGGATACAAGGTGTCGAAAGACGGAAAGGAGATATCGGTTCCCGTCAAAGAGCTGGAGCTGTTGTTCTATCTATCCAAGCACAAAAATCAGGTGTTTTCGAAGAGCCAGCTTTTGGATGCCGTCTGGGGTTATACGGCTTATGGAGATGAGAGCACGATTACCGTGTATATCCGCAGATTACGAGAGAAGCTGGAGGATGATCCGTCCAATCCCACCTATATTAAGACCGTCTGGGGAATCGGTTATAAATTTTGCAGCGATGTTTCAGAAGAATAGGGATTCCTATGTACTTGAATGAGTGGATAAGACAATGGCTATTAAAGGTCGTGATTTGTTTGCTTCTTGTGTTTGCGTGCACGACTTATTTCTTTTGGAATCGTGTGAATATCGAACAGGGAACGGAGTCCAAGGCGGTCATCAATCAAGTGAGGTTGTATGTCAATGAGATGCTCTTGTTCTTAGATAACCATTATGCTGAGATCATGAATGATGTCGAACTTCAAGCGTCACTACGTGCCATGGCAGAGGCTTCTGATACAGGCGTCGTCTACACGGATCTCACCGGACAGATTGTGTTTAATTCTTACAGTAACGCTGTCGGCGCTCGGATCAATCCGGGCACGGATCTGCATTATGATCTGTATCAGGCTAGATTGTCGGATCAGCGTTACCGGATCGCCTTTCCTGTAGTTGACGAGGTAACGCAAGCTCAAGTGGGCAATGCTATTTTTACAATACCCGCATCTCTAGTGTTTGCCGGCAGAACGAAGCTGCAAGTGCTTGCACCGTACCTCACGATCGCGTTACTGCTGGTGATTCTGGCATTGCTCGTGATCCAGATTCACAGAAAAATGAGCAGAGATATGGTGAAACCGATTCATCAATTGAAGGATTTCTCCGAGGCGATTCTAAAGGGGGATTTAGAACAAAAATTCACCTATCAGAACATGGATGAAATCGGTGAGGTATATGCGATGTTTGATCAGATGAGGCTGGAAATTATGCATCACAGCCATCGAAGGGATGAACAGGAGCAAGCACAAAAGGAATTGATATCGAACATTTCTCATGAATTGAAGACCCCTTTGACAACGCTCAAAGCGTATATTGAAGCGATCCGAGAAGGCAGCTGCTCGAATATGCAGGAGGTCATGGAATATGTGGAGGTCATGCATAACAGCACCGAAAAAATGAGCCGGTTAACAGAGGATTTGCTGCTTCATGCCTTAAAAGAGCTTGGTCAGATTTCTGTGACGCTGACAGAGCAATACAGTAGAGAAGTATTTGATAAGATATTACGACCGATCGGTCATTATATCCGTACCACCGGCGTTCATTATATTGAACCCGAGGGAATTCCTAATGTGCTGATTCACGTGGATGCGCAGCGGATGGAACAGGTTATCGCCAATCTGATTTCAAACGCGCTGAAGCATACCTCTGCAGGCGATACGATCCGGGTGAACATTGAACTGGAGCAAGGTCAATTGAAGATCACGATTGCGGATACGGGTAATGGCATCCTCCCTCAAGATATGCCATTTGTTTTTGACCGTTATTTCAAAGGAAAGTCCAACGAAGGAGCGCGGAGCAAGGGAACGGGCCTGGGATTGTCCATTTGCAAATACATCATTGAAGCCCATGAAGGCACGATTTACTTCAAAAGCAGGCAAGGGAGCGGAACGGTATTTTATTGTTTGATTCCGATGGGCTAGCCAGTGATACGAGCTCTATCAGCAAGTAATGTTTCATTAATAATTGAATAAGGATTTATCTATAAGTGCCCCTTAGAATAAGATCATCATCTTATTGAAGGAGGCACTTTTTGCGATGAAACGAGCGATCATTCAAGGGAAGAATCTGTGTAAAACCTATTCGACCGGCACGGAGCAATTTCATGCGATTCGGAATTTAGATATTGATGTGTACGAAGGCGATTTCACTGTAATCATGGGGAATTCGGGTTCAGGCAAATCAACTTTGCTCTACATGCTGAGCGGTCTGGATTCCGTTACCGTAGGTGAGGTGTATTTTCAGGGAAAACGTATAGATAAATACTCCGAACGACAATTAGCTGCGTTCAGGACCCGCCAGATCGGCTACATCTATCAGAGCATCAATCTTGTGCCGGATCTGACTTTATTTGAGAATATCGCATTGCCCGGATATATCGCAGGTCAGCCCAAAAACAAAGTGAAGAGTGCCGTTCATTCTCTGATGAATGCCATGGCGATCAGCGAGCAAAAAAACCGGCTGCCGTCACAAACCTCAGGGGGCCAGCAGCAGAGAGCGGCGATTGCCCGAGCATTGATTAATTCGCCGGATCTCATATTTGCCGATGAGCCCACAGGAAGCTTGAATTATGATCACGGGGTGGCTGTGCTCGATATTTTAACGGAAATGAACCGGAAAGGACAGTCCGTGGTCATGGTAACACATGATATCAAGGCGGCGTGCCGTGCGGACCGGCTGGTCGTTATTCGAGACGGAAAGATTGTGGATACATTGGAGTTTGATAAATTTGATCACTCCCAGATCAAAGACAGGGAAGCCGTCATTTTTTCCTGTGTTTCCGGAAAGGGGTAAGCGAGTATGACGGCTGTGCTTACACTTTGTCTTTCCAATCTGAGAAAGAAGAAATTTCACAATGGAATGATCGGCCTGTTGATCCTGTTGTCTACTCTGCTGCTTGCCACCTCTATTACGGTAATGATGAATTCCAACAATCTGTTTACGGATATGCACAAGAAAACGAATGGCTCCCATGAAATGCTGGAGATGCTGAAGGGGCTGCATGACCCTGATCAAGTGTATCAATGGTGGAACAAACAGGATGGTGTCAGTACTTCCAAGCTGCTCCCTTTCCGTAAAGTGGGTGGAATGAAGAAGGAAGGAGAACCTTCGTCTACGGAGCTATCCAGTCTGACGCTATATATGATGGATACCCCGGAACGTCCGTTTGTGGTCGATGAGCTATTGTTTGCACAAGGGAAGGAGAGCGCCGTTCCTGCGAAAGGAGAAATTTGGCTGCCTACTTCTATCGCCTATTTATACGACTTGGCTGTAGGAGACCGGCTAGAGTTCTCTACCGGTAACAAAAAATTTACTTTGCAGGTGTCAGCAGTCGTTGTTGATATTCCTTTCGGCGCACCTTTCCCTACCGACGCAAGAATTTGGATGAATCATGAGGATTATGCCCAGACCGTACAAGGTATTGAAGGAAAAGAGCAATATATGCTTGGTTTGAGATATGAGGGTTACAGCAGCAGCTCAAGCTATTGGGACAAATTCGAGCAAGAGATGGGCACCCCTTTTCTGGAAACGAAAATAAGCTTAGAGCAAATGTCTTCATTCTATTTGATTATTAATAAAATCATTGGTTTTATTATGATTTTTATGGGCATCGTTATGATTCTCGTCGCTTTGTTTACGATCGGATTTACGATATCGGATGATATTTTATCCAATTACAAAACCATTGGCGTGATTAAGGCGCTTGGACTAACTTCGAAAAAAATAGCGAGCGTTTATTTGATGCAGTATATTTTCATTTCAATCATCGGTATTGTTCCAGGTCTGGCCATCAGCCGTCTGCTTTCCGACCTGATTATTAAGAATACGCTATCTTCCTTGAAAGGCATACCGGTGCCTGGAGGTCTGGCCGAAAGTTTGATCACCCTTATTGTAGGTATCTTTGTCATCGTAATGGTCATTCTGTGTGTTGCTTATTACGCCAATAAAGCCCGTTCGATTCAGCCCATGCAGGCGATTCGGTTCGGAATGTCTGAAACGGATAACAGTAAATTGCTCAAGCGTTTCGGCGCCAAACAAAATTCGTTGCTCGCTTTCGGGAGAGCGCCGCTGTCAATCGTTCTTGGGCTAAGAAATGTAATGAAGAATAGGAAAGCTTCCATTCTGATGCTGCTGCTGGCAACTGTGATGTCGGCTGTCCTCGTTCTTGGTTTTGTTCTGCTATACAGTATCGGCAATATCAAGAAAACAGCCGCCGATTGGGGATATGATTCGTCCGATATTTCCCTTGTAGTGGTTAACTCTTCAAGCTTCCCTAAAGGCGAAGTCGACCAGCTCATGCGCTCGGACACGAGAATTAAAAATATAGGCTGGCTGGGGTATGTGAATGCGGTAGTGTCCGACGGGGGAGCTACAGATTTGGATGTAGACACAGTGGATCGCAAGTCTATGAATTTTAGCGTCACCGTCCTTGACGGCAGCTATGATGAAGTCGGTTATACGACGATCAAAGGTAGAAATCCTAAAAATAAAAATGAAATTTCGATTGGCATCCGTGTTGCCAAACAATTGAACAAAGATGTTGGGGATACGATTGAGATTTATATCGAAGGGCATAAACAGTCGCTTATCGTCAGCGGCATCTATCAGTCGATATCGAACCAATCAGAATCAGCCCGGATTATTGCGGACACCCTTCAGGTTAGTGACCCGGACTATGGCGACTATGCTGCAGCTTTTATCAATGTGAATGACCCGCTGGATGCGGACACGATCGTTAGCGAAATTGGAGAGAAATACAAGGATTCCGCTACGGTGGCGACGATGCAGACACTTCTGGACGCCACGTTTAAGCAGGCGTTTGCATCTATTATCCTCCCGATGAGCTTTATGGGGCTGCTGTTCACCGCCGTCACGATGGTCATCATTTACAGCATCAGCCGGACGAACATCCGAAAAGAAAGCAAGACTTACGGCATCTATAAGTCCGTAGGACTAACCTCGAGCCGAATAAGATGGTCCGTTACCAGGGGAATCGTTGCGGTATCGGCTATCGGTGCAGTGCTTGGAATGGTGCTCGGCGTATATTTTCTTCCAGTCATCCTTCGCAGTATTTTCTTGGATTACGGCATTGCGGATCTCCCGCTCATCATTAATTGGGGGGCGATTATTTCGATGGCGTGCTTTACGATGGCCGCGGCAGGCCTCGGCACGTGGGCTTCATCGAGAGTAGTGGCCCGCACATCCCCACGGATTCTGGTTATCGAATAAAGGAAACCCAAAATCACACTGGCGCTTAGCTGGTGTAATTTTGGGTTTCCTTGTATTTACATTTATGGAAATATATATTATTATAGCACTGACATAACATTATAGTTTCTCTAGTACACGGGTTCGATCAGGAGGTTCGTAATGAGGAAAGTGGTATTTCTGTTTCCCGGACAATCTTCGCAGAAACAGGGCATGTTACGGGAATTGTATCAGGAAAGCAGCACCGTACGACAAACGTTTGAGGAAGCTTCAATGCTTACGAACTATGATTTTCGCCGCATATGTTTTGAGGATCAGCAGGAGATGCTTCGTGACATTTCGATCAGCGCTCCGATTTTATTGACGGCAAGCTTGGCTACCTTCAGACATTTTATGGAAAACTATCAAGCAACCCCTTCCTTTATGGCAGGCCACAGCCTGGGTGAATACAGTGCATTGACATGTGCCGGCGTGTTTTCCTTTGAAACTGCACTATCCATCGTCATATTCCGCGCCAAGCTCGCGCAGAGCGTAATGGAAGAGAAGAAGGGGGTTATGACCGTTATCTACAATACTCCCTATCAAGAAATCGAAGAGTTATGCAGAACGATGCGGAGAAATGGAAGAAAGGTCTGGGTAAGCTGCAACAATTCCAGCGTTCAATGCTGTGCTTCTGGAACTGAAGAGGATATCGCTCTTTTGGAGAAAAAGGCTGCTAAGCGTGGAGCGTCGTATCGTAGAATCGTTGGCAACGCTCCGTTTCATAGTCCAATGATGGACAATGCTGCCGAGCCGCTGGCTGAATTTATCGGGCAGTGCAAACAGCATCCGCCCCAATACCCGGTCATTAGCAATTGGTCCCAGAAGCCGTACCATCAGTCGTCCGTGACGGGTAATTTATTTCATCAACTGGTCCATCCGGTGAAGTGGTTTCAAAGTATGGATTACATAAAACGGCAGCACACCGACATCTGGATTGAGCTTGGCAGCGGACAAGTCTTGTCCAAACTGATGAAAACGGACGACTACAAAGTACATAGCTATGAGTTAAGCGGGGATCGGAAACTGATCGAGACTGCTTTCCATGAGGGTAGGTGAGAATAGATGAGACTTTACGCGATACCTTACGCCGGAGGTTTCTCGTTTACCTACTTGAGATGGAAGAGATTATTGGATAGAAGAATAGAACTGTTTCCGGTTGAGTTTCCGGGAAGGGGGTCAAGATCGGAAGAGTCGCTATGTTACAGCATTGAAGATATGGCTGCAAGTGTAATCGATCAACTGGATACAAAAGATGATGAGTATACACTGTTTGGTCATAGTATGGGCGCCTATGTGCTTCTAGAATTGTACCGGCAAATACGCGTTGCTAAACAACCGCCCCCTAAACATATTGTGATATCGGCGATGCGACCACCTCATTTATACCAATGCCGAGGGTATCACTATCTTGATGATACAAGCTTTCACAGCAAAACCATTGAGATGGGGGGCATTCCGCCGGGCATTATGGAAGATCCTTCGTTTTCAGCGTATGTGTTTGATTTGTTGAGGAATGATTTCAGAGCGGTGGAACAGTACGTTTCCGCTGCAAAGCCCCCCTTTATAACGAGTAAAGTCAGTTTATTCAACAGCGAATTCGATATTCCCCGTGACCAAATGATGGAGTGGAATCATTACATCCTCGGAGAAGGCCGCTATCACTCATTTGAAGGTACTCATTTCTTCATTAATGAACAGATCGATGAAATTGTAAGCACGTTGAACCGTATTCTGGTCGGAAGCCAACATTTGATTAAACTCTGAATATGATCAAGAAGGATGATAACTATCAGAACATTTGAGAAATATGAATCCAATGTGCGTTCCTATTGCAGGTACTTTAACGATGTGTTTGTAAAGGCCAAGGGTTCGCTTATCTATGGCGAGTCAGGTAAAGAGTATATCGACTTTTTCGCTGGTGCCGGCGCTTTGAATTACGGCCACAATCCTGAATTTATTAAGGATCGGCTTATTGAACATATCCAAAGGGATGGGGTCTCTCATGGCTTGGATATGTACACGGATGTAAAACGGAGGTTTATCGACTATTTTGTCGAGCACATTCTTGAGCCGCGGGGATTGGATTACAAGCTTCAGTTCTGTGGGGCTACGGGCACGAACGCCGTCGAAGCGGCACTCAAGCTGGCGCGCAAGGTGAAGAAAAGAACCAATGTGTTCTCATTTATGGGAGCCTTTCATGGAATGTCGCTGGGAAGTCTGGCGGCAACAAGCAACAGGGATAGCCGGGAAGGTGCAGGAACACCACTGAACAATGTGACATTTATGCCGCATCCGTCCGGCCCTCTGCTCTATCTGGACACGATCGAATATATGGAAAGAGTCCTGTCCGACGACCATTCAGGAATCGACAAGCCGGCAGCGATCATTTTTGAGACGGTGCAGGCTGAGGGAGGAATCAATCCGGTTTCGGAGCAATGGCTTAGAGCTTTGGCAGATTTATGCGTCAAACATGATATTCTCCTTATCTGCGACGATATTCAGGTCGGTTGCGGCAGAACGGGAACGTTCTTCTCTTTTGAAAGAGCAGGAATTGTGCCGGATATGGTGACGCTCTCCAAATCCATTAGCGGATACGGCTTGCCGATGTCGCTATTGCTGCTGAAGCCCGAGTTGGATCAATGGAAGCCCGGTGAACATAACGGTACGTTCAGAGGCAATCAGATGGCCTTTGTCACTGCAATGGCAGCCCTGGAGCTTAGAGAAATGATGAATCTGGACCTTCTGGTGAAACAGCATGAACACTTTATTCGCAAATTTTTAGAAACGAACATAAAAACCGTCAGCGACAAGATTGAAATCCGCGGAACAGGGATGATCTGGGGGATTGATTTGTCCAACGTCGAAGACAGCGGTATCCCTAAGCAGATCGTTAAGGAGTGCTTCGCCAACGGATTAATTCTCGAAACAGCGGGCCGGGAGGATCAGGTCATTAAAATATTGCCTCCCCTGACGATTGAACAGAGCCAGCTCGAGCGCGGATTTAAAATTCTGAATGAGGCTGTACATTCTATTATTGCCGGCAGCAGCTTGCTTACAACCCATTGATGGAGGTGGATGCGTTGACTGAACATCAGCTAGGATTCGATACTCTGACCGAAATGTTTACGGCTAAAGATATCGAGACAGAAAGGGGGATTACTTTTGTCAGCGGCAAGTCCGAGGAGGTCTATTGTTCCTTTCATGAGATATACCGAAAAGCGCTCAGCATTCTCGGATATCTTCAGAGCGAAGGAATACGGAGCAAAGACAAGCTGGTCTTCCAGCTAGATGAAAATTATGAGTTTATTCATGTGTTCTGGGCATGCATGCTGGGAGGAATCATCGCTGTCCCTATCGTTTCCGAGGACAAGAATGAGTATAAGCGGAAGTTGTATAATGTGCTGACCCTTCTGGAGAACGCTTATGTCATCGGCCATGAGGACAGTCTTCCTAAGCTGCGTGAATACGCAGAACAGGAAGGTGCGGACTTTGAGCTCATCAATAAGCGCTTTGTTGATGTGAAAGAGGCGCTGCGTTATGTCCAGGAAGGTCAAATCTATCATTCACTGCCTGAGGATACGGCATTCATACAATTTTCATCCGGATCGACCGGCACCCCTAAAGGTGTAGTACTGACGCATTCGAATTTAATATTCAATTTTGATGCGTTCGGCAGGGGCATACAATTAACGCGGGATGATACGGTTGTCACCTGGATGCCTATGACCCATGATATGGGGCTGATTGGCTTTCACTTGACCATGACGGCGTACGACGTTGAGCAATGCTCCATTAATACGCAGCTCTTTGTCGTGAAGCCCTCTCTGTGGCTTGAAAAGATTACGAAGCATAAAGCAACGGTGCTAGGATCACCTAATTTTGGACTTAAGTACACGTTGTTGGCCTTAGAAAGGAACCGCAATAAAAGCGAATACGATTTGTCGGCTGTGCGGGTTATTATCAATGGCGCTGAGCCAATCTCTGTTAAAGTATGCGACGAATTTAATAGCAAATTGGCACCGTACGGATTACGAGAATCAGCCATGTTTCCGGCATATGGTCTGGCGGAAGCGACCCTTGCCGTCGCTTTCTCAGAGCTGAATGAACCTAAAATTATCAGGCACATCATCCACCGTCATTCATTAAAGATCGGGGAGCCGGTTCTTTACCTAGAAGATGCCGACCATCCGGCAGCCATTACGGTTGTTGATGAGGGATATGCGGTAAGACACTGTGAATTCCGTATTTGTGACTTGAATAATCAAGTGCTGGAGCAAGATTGCTTTGGAATGATTCAAGTCAGAGGCGCTTCTGTCTCGGGCCATTATTATTCCAATCAAGAGGCCACGGACGCAGCAAGAACTGAGGATGGTTGGTTTATTACAGGAGATCTGGGGTTTATGCGCAATGGAAGATTGGCATGTATCGGCCGTTCGCAGGAAATGGTTATCGTTAACGGACAAAATTATTACTCCAATGATCTTGAACGAATAGCAAGTGAAGTAGATAAGATCAGCTTGAACAGAGTGGCCATTTGTTCAACAATCGACCCGGATACACAGTTAGAGCAAATTCTGGCTTTTGTCGTACATAAAGGCAATCCTGCGAAATTCATACCCGTGATCCATTCGCTAAGAGAACATTTCACAAAAGCTGTCGGGATTCGATTGGATCATGTTATTCCCGTCACTCAAATTCCCAAAACCTCCAGCGGAAAGCTGATGCGCTTTTCGTTAAGGGATCAATTTAATAACGGTGATTTCACCGAAGTCATGGATGAGTGCAATCGCCTGATTGCGGAGGAGCGGCAATTCAAGAAGCGGGAGCAGGTTACGCATCCATCCGACACGGATGCTGCTGCAATGAAACCTCGTGCAGCATTGCGGGAGATAGAATTAGAGATTTTATCCATATGCAGCCTGGTCGCACCTGAATTAAACATTGGACTAGATGACAATTTCTTTCAGTATGGGATCAACTCCTTGTCACTGAGCTTAATTACTGCGCATCTAGATGACAAATATCCTGGCCGCATCACCAAAGAGGACTTCTTCAAATATTCCACCGTTCATAAATTAGCGAGTTATATGGCTGGAATTGAAGAACGACAAAGCCCAAAACCAAACGTTGCAGTAGCCAAAACGATCCCTAACAACGATAATCCGAGATTTGCAATCATCGGCATGTCCGCTATTGTGCCTGGGGCATCTAATATTCATGAATTTTGGGGAAACCTCTGCGGAGGCATCGAAAGTGTAGGTTCCCTTCCCAATTCCCGAGTGAAGGATATCGAAGACTATTACCGCAGCATGGGATATGAGAACGCCCCGAAGATGAAAACGGGCGGATATATCGATGACATTGACACGTTCGATTTTGAGTTCTTCAAGATACTCAAGAAAGAAGCTATTGCGATGTCCCCTACGCAAAGACTGTTTCTGGAGACGGCATACACGGCTATGGAAGATGCGGGATACGGCGGGGCGGCGCTTAAGTCAAGCAGAACCGGTGTCTATGTAGGCTATATCTCCGATTTGGACGGTTATCAATACCAGGATATGCTCAAGCACTCCTTGGATTCCCGTTCTGGAACAGGGGGGTTAAGCGCTAACATAAGCGGAAGATTATCCTATTTTATGGATTTCAAAGGTCCAAGCGTGCTCGTGGATAGTGCTTGTTCTGCTTCGATGTCAGCTCTGAGCATGGCATGCATGGGATTAATCAACGGAGATTGTGAGCAGGCGATTGTAGGTGGCGTACAGCTGAAATTGCTGCCGATCGATGATGGCTATCGGGTAGGAATAGAGTCGTCGGACGGACATACCCGCCCGTTTGCCGAGGAAGCGGACGGCACCGGTGAAGGTGAAGGCGTTGTGGCGATTCTGATCAAACCTTATGAGCAAGCGCTGGCGGATAAAGATCATATGTATGCCATTATTCGGACGCTCAGCACCAATCAGGATGGGCATTCAGTCGGACTGTCGGCGCCTAATCCGCAAGCTCAAACGGAGCTCGTCCTTAAAGCGCTGGAGAAAACGGGGCTTGGCGCAGAAGATATTTCGTACATTGAAGCCCACGGAACCGGAACAAGGCTAGGCGACCCGATTGAAATTCACGCGCTTACTGATGCATTCAAGATACATACCAATCGAACAGGTTTCTGTGCGATTGGATCGGTGAAATCCAATATCGGGCATCTGTACGCCAGCTCCGGATTAACGAGCATTATTAAGTGCTCCATGATGCTCAAACATAAAGCGATTCCTGCAACTATCAATATCGAGACCGTCAACAAACAAATTTCGTTCGAAGATTCTCCATACTACTTGAACCGGGAATATAAGCCATGGCTTACCGAAGCGCTGCCGCGCAGATGCGGAGTAAGCAATTTCGGCTTCTCGGGAACCAATTGCCATACGATTCTTGAGGAGTATGTAGAGGATGAGCAATCCGAGCTGCCGGGTGAATGGTTTCCTTTTGTTCTGTCCGCTTCTACGCGCTCAGGACTGTTGAACCTGGCAAATCAGTATTATCATTTTTTGCTGGCTAATGATGGGACAAGGTTGTCGGATATTTGCTTTACGGCATCGCTGGGCAGAGGGCACGGAAAGTACCGCCTTGCCATTGCTGCTAGAGATACGCGCGAGCTTATATATAAACTCGGGAAATTTGATGGTTCCTCCTCCTTCAGCGATCAGATTTGCGTCGGTGAAGTGAGGGTGGTCGAAGACGTGCGCAATGGCGTGCAATGGGGAGAACTGACCAAAAGTGAGCTGGGTCAATTGAATGCTGCTGCCAAACAGTACATTACAATCTATTTGGAACAGGGGGAAGCTTCAAGCAGGAAGACGCTTATCGAAAGGTTATGCGGGCTTTATGTGCGCGGCTCGGAGCCTTGCTGGGAAGATCTGTTTGCTGGGGTCAATTGTAGAAGAACAAGCTTGCCTACCTTTCTATTCAACAAAACGAGATGCTGGCCGGAGTTCCAAAATATTTTAGTGAAACAGGCGGGGTGCTGATATGGAGAACCAATTGGAGAATGTGGTTGACCGATTAACCACAATAGTTGCAAAGATAGCCAGAATGGACCCGGATCGTATTAACCGGTATGATAACCTGATTGAATTGGGTGCGGATTCCGTTATATTGACGGAAGTAAACAGTTATATTCGAAAGGAATTCCGAGTAGATATTCCGATTACGCAATTTTTTGAACAACTGACTACGATTGCCGATATTTCCGAGCACATTTTGCCGCAGCTTGATCCAGATTATTTTGAACCTCAAGAGCTTCCTCTGAAATTGGAACATCCGATTTCAACAGCAGCTGATGTACCGCACAATATTCACCCCGTTGGTGTGGTTCATGCAGCAAAAGCAGAAGCTGTTCAAACCGCTGTGGATATGAATGTTCATGTGCCTGCTCTAATGATGCAGATGCCGGATGCCACGTTGTCTAGTTTATTCGCCGGTCAGCTGGAGATTATGAACAATCAATTGAGACTGCTGTCAGGAAATCAGGTGGCCGCTACCACTATGGCGCCTACTCCTGCTGTTCAGGCCCAATCCGTACATCATACAGCCGCACGTCACAGCACGGATCCTTCTACTCCAGAACGCAATGTAACGCCGGATAAGAAACCGGCGGAAAAGAAAGACGGATACAAGCCGTACGTCGCACATAAGTCCCTTGATCTATCCGTAAGGGCTAATAGCGAGAAGCAGCAGGAGCATATTCAGGAATTAATGAAGCGTTATACGGCGAAGACGCAGTCATCCAAACAATTTGCCGCAAAGTATAGAATGCCGTATGCCGATTGCAGAAATATATTCGGCTTTCGGCGGGACATTAAAGAGATGGTATACCAGCTCGTGTTCAAGGACAGCCAAGGCTCCCGGATTACAGATATTGACGGCAACAGTTACATAGATTTAACGATGGATTTTGGCGCGACGCTTTTCGGACATAATGCGGATTTCATTAAAGAAGCCATCGCCAAAGAGTTCGACAAGGGGTTCCCGCTGAGTTTAATTACAGATTTATCCGGTGAAGTTGCGGAAATGATCTGTGAGTTTACAGGAGTGG
Organism: Paenibacillus cellulosilyticus; assembly: GCF_003182255.1. Taxonomy (GTDB): domain Bacteria; phylum Bacillota; class Bacilli; order Paenibacillales; family Paenibacillaceae; genus Paenibacillus_T; species Paenibacillus_T cellulosilyticus. The sequence continues at coordinate 519,940 of NZ_QGTQ01000003.1, forward strand.
AGAGAGTATCCTTCTTTAATTCGGGCACTGAAGCTGTAATGGTGGCCATGCGTCTTGCGCGAGCGGCAACGGGAAAAAACAAGGTGGTCATGTTCGCCGGTTCTTATCACGGTACCTTTGACGGTGTACTCGGCATGCACGCAATGAACAAAGAAGGGAAAGATGTCGTTAAGCCGATTGCTGTAGGCGTTCCGCAAAGCATGGTGGATGATATTTATATCCTCGACTATGATGATCCTGCTTCTATTACCTTTATTAAAGAACATGCGGATGAGCTTGCCGCTGTATTGGTCGAACCTGTACAAAGCAGACGTCCGGATTTACAACCACGGGCCTTTTTACATGAATTGCGGCAAGTGACGGCAGATGCCGGGATCACATTAATATTTGATGAGATGATTCTCGGATTCCGTCTAGGAGCAGGCGGGGCGCAAGAGCTCTTCGGGGTCCAGGCAGACCTGGTTACGTTCGGGAAGGTTGTTGGCGGCGGAATGCCCATCGGAATTGTTGCCGGCAAACAGTCGGTCATGAATTGCCTTGATGGAGGCGTGTGGAATTACGGCGATGATTCTTATCCGCCTGATGAGGAGAGAAGAACATTCGCCGGCGGCACATTTTGCCATCACCCGCTTGCTATGGCTGCAGCAAAAGCTGTTTTACTTAAAATCAAACAGGAAAAGGATACCATCTATCCTGCTCTTAACGCTAGAACAAAGCATCTGGCCGATACGTTGAATGCATTTTTCAAAGAGAATCAGGTGCCCGTCGAGATTTTATATTGCGGTTCGTTACTCCGGTTTGCGCTGAGAGGCAATATGGAGATGTTTTATTATCATCTGCTGGATAAAGGTGTTTACATTTGGGAAGGGCGCAATTGTTTCCTATCGGCCAGCCATACGGATGAAGATATCGAACAGGTGATCAAGGTTGTCAAAGAAACTTGCCTGCAGATGAAATCGGTTTTTTTTTTAACAGACAAGACGCTTAATAGCCATGACATAAAGACGAGTAATCCGCTCGCACTCAACACGGATCAGCAAAAAATGCTGGCGGCCGAATACATAAATCAAGGAAGCAAGTTTTTCCTGCCTGTCCTCATGCAGGTTGAAGGCGAACTTGATTACGGTTTATTAAATAAAGCGCTAGCCATGATAACGGCAAGGCATGAAGCCCTTCGTTACAGGGTGAATGAACAATTGACCGAGTTTCGGATTGAATCCGACCCTCTCCATCGGGTGAATGTAATCCGTACAACCCAAGATACCGAGGCAGATTCCATTCTTGAGTTGGTCAATCAAGCTTTTGATCTCATGCAAGGACCGTTATTTAAGATTTATATACTAGAGTCTGATCATGCAGGCAGCCGCAGCGTCAAAATGCTGATCAACGCCCATCATCTGATTGCGGACGGATGGTCGATGTCGCTGTTGATCGAGGAATTGGTTGAAGCGTATAACAGTTTGATGACAGGCGGCATGCCCAGATTCAGTGAGGTTATGAGCTTCAGAGAATATAGAGAGCTGAACGAGCAAACTTTACAGACGCTGGATAAAGAAAAAATGTCTGAATTCTGGCGTTCCTATTTGTATGGTTGCGCTCCAGCGCTTCAGCTGCCGCACAAGAAACTGATGGGTGTTGCGGATCAGGCGATAGGAGAACGGCTGACGTACAAAGCGGACGAAACTTTTATAACGAAAGCTAGAAAGCTTGCTGCAGCAGCAAAGTGCAGCACGTTCACCGTATTGTTGTCGGCCTATCAGATCATGCTTCATTTTCTTTCCGATCAGGATGAGTTTGCGGTAGGCGTACCGGTCTCCGGTCAGCAAACGGTGTCTCCTAAAGCTCTTATAGGCAGCTGTAATACGATTATGCCTCTTGTATCGCAAATCTCTGCGGAAACAAACATGAGTCGTTTGGTTAAACAAAATACGAAAGCATTTAGCGAATTTGAGAAGTTTCATTACTTCAACATGGATGCGCTCGAACTTGAGGCCGCTATTCAGCAGCCGCTATTGAATGTGATGTTTAATATGGACCGTGAGCCACAGAGCAAAGAATTTATCCATACAGCCATTGCGCTCATACCTTTAGATGTACAAGACGCCAAATATGATTTGTTCTTTAACCTCATGGAGTTTAAAGGCGAGCTCGTCTTTGATATTGATTTCAATAGCAGTCTCTTTACAAGAGAGACCGTTGCAAGGTGGCTCCAGTTATACCTGGATATCGTTGAACAATTAAGCAAGGATCCGAACCGCCCGCTGCATAGCCTGCATCTTTTCAGAGAGGAAGACGCCCGTGTTACTTTAAGCGCTGGGAATCATACGGACTTGGCGTCACTCGAAAAGAACTTGTCTATTCGTGCGGCAGACTTCGGTATTGTTGGGAGTGAATTCTCCTGCTCCATATGGAGCGGGGAAGGGAAGCCCGTCATCACAAGTCAATTCGGGGAATTATATTTGGGCAGAAATCAATATGAAAGCTTCAATACAGGCTGGGTTGCTAGAATAACGCTGGATGCCAAGCTTGAGCTTGCCGGTCCGCAAGACCGTTTCTTCGTCAGGGACGGTCAACGCTGCAGTTTGTGGTTGATTGAACAAATGCTAAGGGATTGCCCGTTACTCGCAGAAGCGCAGGTAACTTATGATGACATTCACCGACGGATAGAGGCGGACGTTGCGTTCGTGCAATCCGAACCCTCGCTTAACCATCTAATGGATTGGTGTCATTCGTCTCTGCCGAAGGAAATGATTCCGGATCAATTTTATACGGCCGATAAAGATGCAGGAAGAACGTTACTGGTATATGAACGTCAGCTCATGACGGCTGTGGAAGAGACACTTTTTGAGATGGTAAGCGGATTACTGGGCTCAAGTCAGTTCAGAAAAGAGGACAATCTGTTTGTCCTAGGCATGAATTCTCTTAAAGTACTAAATTTGGTTTCCCAAATTGAAGGACATTATGGCGGTATCCGCATCCCGCTTGCACGTCTCGTTATGTCATTGTCCGTCGAGGGAATCGCCGGAATCGTCGGAGAAATGAATCAGAGTGAACAAGTCTCACCTTCGAGAGCCATTTCTCCAATCGCTGACCAGCCTTATTATGAAACGTCATCCGCACAAAAAAGAATGTATATTGTGCATCAGCTTCAGCCAGAAAGTATAAATTATAATCTTCCTTTTATCGTAAAAGTGACCGGATCACTCGATATCGAGAAGTTTAATCGCGCTCTGAGCCTGATCGTGTCGCGGCATGAAAATTTGCGGGCTAATTTTGACCAGATCGAAGGCGAAATCGTACAGTTCATCAAGGCTGCGGGAGCTGTCCAGCTTGAAATGCTTGGTGAACGGGAGGCTGCTAATGACGAAGCTTGGCTGTCCGGCATTCAAAAAGAATTCATAAGGCCTTTCGATCTCCAAAAGGATAGCTTGATGCGGGCAGGCGCTGCCAAGCTCGGCGATAATGAATGGATTCTGCTGTTTGACTTTCATCACATCATCTTTGATGGGGCGAGCGGTTTAGTATTTGCGCAGGAACTGATGGCTGCATATAATGGCTTGGCTTTATTGCCGCTCAAATGCCAATATAAAGATTTTGTCTACTGGCACAATGAGCTGCTGCATTCCGAGGAAATAAAAACTCAGGAAGCTTATTGGCAGAATAGGTTCAATGACGAACTGCCGGTCAGCAGTATTCCGACTGATTTCCCGCGGCCGCTGTCCAGAAGCTACGCCGGAAATATTGTGACGCACCAACTTGACGGGAACATCAAGCAGATGATTACCGAATTTTGCAAAGAGCATGCTTGTACGCCTTATGCTTTCTTTATTTCTATCCTTAAGGTGCTAGTATCCAGGTATTCGATGCAGCCAGAAGTGATAGTAGGCACATTGGTTGAGGGCCGGAATCATACGGATCTGCAATCACTCATCGGAATGTTTGTTAATACGCTGCCAATCCGCAGTACGGTCGAACCAGAGCGGCCATTCAGCGAGTTCGTCCGTGCGGTTCAGCATCTTGCTATGAATGCTTTTTCCAACAGCGATCTCCCGTTTGAGAGAATCAGCCAGCTTGCCGGAGTGAAAAGCGAAGGCAGCCGGAATCCGGTATTTGATATCCTGTTCTCCTATCAGAATTTTGGTTCCATTACGATGGAAGCGGAGGATGTCAATTTCGAGTTCCAGGAGCTGCTGACGGATGATTGTAAATTCGATATCAATTTTGAAATCTTCGAACTAGAAGATGGATATTCAGTGGCGGTGGAGTATTCGACAGAGCTGTATATGCAAGACACGATTGCTTCGCTGATCCAGCACTTTGAGGTTATGCTGCATTCGGCTCTTGCAGATCCGAAATTGTCCTGCGGCGCAATCGAAATACTTACAACGGCCGAGAAAAACCGGCTCTTGTTAGATTTTAATCATACAGCGGTCGAGATACCGAAGGATAAGCTGATTATTGATTTATTTGAGGAACAAGTCGCTAAGTGTCCGGGGAAAAAGGCTGTCATCTGTGGAGATGAGATTACCACCTATATTGAGCTGGATGCAATAGCTAATAAAGCCGCCCATCAGTTACTCTGCAGAGGAATCAGTCAAGGGGATATCGTTGCCGTATCGTTGGAGCGAAGTACGAATCTGATCGCAGCTATTCTTGGCATCCTGAAATGCGGTGCAGCTTTCCTTCCGCTTGCAGATGATTATCCGGAAGACCGCAAACAATTCGTAGCAGCAGACAGTGAGGCTAAACTAATAATTACGGAGCGTGTTTCAGAAAGTTTTACGGTGAACGGCTGCCAACAGATTACAGTGGACGAGCTGCTGGAAGGAGAGAATACAACAAGACCGATATTGCACAAAGATTCTTTCAAGCAGTTATGCTACTGCATCTATACATCAGGTTCTACAGGCACCCCAAAAGGAGTGAAAATAACGAATGGCAACCTGCTGAATTACTTGGTCTATTGCCGCAAGGAATTTGTGAACGGCGATCCGGTAATGCCTTTATTCAGCAATATTGCGTTTGATTTGACGATGACCTCGCTGTTTCTTCCTTTGTGCAGCGGTGGCCAGATCCATGTATACAGCAAGGGGATGGAGACGGATCTGCACGACATTGTCAGCAATCCTGATTTGAATGTCATTAAGTTAACTCCGTCTCATCTCAAGCTGATCACCAGTGCATTTCACGATCTTTCCGTAATGACGAATGTGCAATCACTGATTGTGGGCGGAGAAGAGCTGGAATCCAGAACGGCTGAAGAAACGCTGCGCAAATTGGGAAGACATATTGCCATCCATAACGAATATGGACCTACGGAGACAACCATCGGATGTTGTGATTATGTTTACCAAACCGACATGGACCAAGCACGCAGAACCGTTCTCATTGGTAAGCCGATTGATAACACACAAACCTATGTTTTACAAGGGAATCAGCTGTGCGGGGTCGGTATGATCGGCGAGCTGTGTATCGGCGGTTTAGGCGTAGGCAAGGGATACTTGAATCGGCCGGAGCTGACTCAGGCCAAATTCATCGACAGCCCGTTTAAAGAGGGGGAAGTGCTCTATCGAACAGGCGATCTGGCCAAATGGCAGCCCGATGGGAATCTGGAGTATTTAGGAAGAATAGATGAACAGATCAAGATCCGGGGACACCGGATTGAACCAGGTGATATTGAAGAAGCGATCAGACAGCACATTGGGGTAAAGGATGCGGCAGTCATTGTCCGCGAGGATCAGACGGGTGACAAGCTTCTGTGTGCTTACGTGGTAAAAGAGGATACAGATACACAAGTGACCATCGGACAGCTTAAGCACGACATCAGGAAGTACTTGCCGGCGTATATGGTGCCTGCTGTATTCACGTTCATTGAGCAGCTTCCTGTAACAAGCAACGGCAAGCTGGATCGACGAGCGCTGCCAGCGCCAACGCTGCTGGACAGAGACGATTGCATCCTTCCGAGAAATGAGCAGGAAGAGTGCCTGGTACACATTTTTAAAGAAGTGCTGGCCCTTGAACAAATCAGCATCGACGATAACTTTTTTGAAATGGGAGGACATTCGTTACGGGCGGTCCGATTGATCAATCTGATCGAGGAGAAAACCGGCACCCGGCTGTCACTGAAGACCATATTTGACCGGCCTACCGTTATCGGCTTAAGTGAAGTCTTGAACAACGGCGTCGAGAACAGGTATGAGAAAATTCCACAGGCGGAGAAAAAACGCTCGTACCCGATGTCATCCCAGCAGAAGCGTTTATACATCATCCAGGAATTCGACGAGACACAGACCGCTTACAATGTTCCTGGAGCGATAGAAATTAAGGGCAAATTGGAGCCTGAACGGATCAAAGCTATTTTTGAACAGCTGTCGCAAAGACATGAAAGCCTTAGAACCAGCTTCCATATGATAGCGGGGGAACTGGAGCAGCATATACATGATGCAATAGAACTCGACTTTTGTGTGACCGAAACGGATCAGTTGGAAAAGCTGGATGCCTCGGATGTGCTGAAAGAATTTATCCGGCCATTTGATCTTGGAAAGGCGCCGCTGTTCCGTATCCAATTGCTTCAGGATGGCGCAGACCGCAGCCTCTTCTTGTTTGATATGCACCATCTGATTTCGGACGGGATGACGATCAATATCATTATGAAGGAATTTTCCCGAATTTATAATGGGGAGCAGCTTCAACCGCTGGAGATCCAGTATAAGGATTACAGCGAGTGGATGAGACAGAAGGATATACAAGCACAGGAAACCTATTGGCTGCAGCAATTTAGTGATCAGATTCCGGTATTGGATTTGCCTTTGGATTATCCGCGTCCGCAGATTCAGCAGTTTAGCGGCTCGAACATCGACAGTAAGCTGGACAATGAAATCTTTGCGGGCTTGCAGAAGCTATGCAAACATACGGCTGTAACAGAATATATGGTCTTGTTATCTGCTTTCATGGTGTTATTCAGCAAATACAGCCGTCAGGAGGACATTATTATCGGCACTCCTGTCTCGGGCAGGGTCCATCAGGATACGGAACATGTTTTGGGGATGTTTGTGAATACGCTGGCAATGAGAGGCAGACCGGCAGGGGACAAAGCTTTTGTTGAATTGTTAGACGAAGTCAAAGACATGTGCATCAAGGGATTTGAGAATCAAGAGTACCCGTTCGAGAATCTTGTTGAGAAACTTGATGTAAAGCGTGATATGTCAAGGAATCCGATTTTTGATGTGCTGTTTGTGTTCCAGAATACCGAAGAAGAACAGTTTACTGCGGAAGGGCTGGAATTCGGAGAGATTATAACGGAGTCCGGCATTGCAAAATTTGATCTTACCATCACGGTCAATACGACACCAGAAGGCTATGCGGTGAATTGGGAGTACGGCAATCATTTATTTAATGAAGCAACCATTCAGCGGATGGCTGTACATTACGAACACATTCTCCAGGCGGTTATGCTCCAGCCTACTACGAAAATACGAGATATTGAGATGATCTCATGGCCGGAGAAACAGCAGATTCTATCGGATTTTAATAATACCTTTACACCATATGATCTGGAACGGAACGTCTTCCGATTATTTGAACAATGGGCAGAGGAGACGCCAGAGAAAACGGCTGTCAAGTATGGCGACCGGGAAGTATCGTACCGTGAATTGAATCAGAAAGCAAACCAGCTGGCTCAATATCTGCTTAGCTTAAACCTGAAGGATGAGAATATCGCAGGTATCATGCTGGAAAGAACGCCAGAAATGATTCAGAGCATGCTGGGCATATGGAAAGCCGGCGGAGCCTATTTGCCGCTGGATGTAAGCCATCCGCTCCAAAGAAGACTCGATATTCTGAATGAAGCGAATGTCCAATATGTCGTGACACTTTCTTCCTACGCTACCCCAGAGCTGCTGCATCAATATGAGGGAAATGTGATCTGTCTGGACCTCATCGAAGATCAGCTGCAGGCGCTGGAGCATGACAATATCGAGAAGGCTATTGAACCGTTCAGCCTGGCCTATATTTTGTTCACCTCGGGTTCCACCGGCAAGCCGAAGGGAGTCATGATTGAACATGCCGGCATGCTCAACCACATTTTGGCTGAGAGAGATATGCTAGGTTTGGACGAGCATCTAGTGTTTGCTCAAAATGCGAACCACTGTTTCGATATTTCGGTGTGGCAAATGGTAGGGGCGCTTGCTTTAGGCGGAACGACTGTCATTTATTCGAATGAAATGGTATTAGAGCCACGGGCGTTTGTTGAGAGTGTTGTGAAGGATCACGTTACACTTCTTGAAGTTGTACCATCGTATCTGTCCGTTATGATGGATTGCTTGGAAGAGGATAAATTGAGCCTGCCGAATTTGAAGCATTTGATGATTACAGGCGAGGCTGTGAAACCACATCTGCTGACCAGATGGTCTACACTCGGCTTTGAAGTGCCTATTGTTAATGCTTACGGGCCGGCGGAAGCCTCGGATGACATCAGTCAGTATGTAATTAGCGGCATTGTGCCGGATCACATGACCAGCGTTCCGATCGGTCAGCCTCTCCATAATATACGTATCTACATCCTTGATCCTTACGGGAATTTGTGCCCTGTGGGAGTTACAGGGGAGCTGTGTGTTGCAGGGGTGGCTGTAGGAAGAGGATATGTCAATGACAAGCTGAGAACGGATCAAGTCTTTACGGCTGACCCATTCCAGCAGTGGCTGGCACCGCAATGGGCTCCATTCCAACGGATGTACCGAACGGGAGATCTGGCCCGGTGGCTGCCGGACGGCACCATTGATTATTGGGGCAGAATGGACGAGCAGGTCAAAGTCAGAGGTTATCGGATTGAACTGGGAGAGATTGAAGCCGTCCTCAGAAGACAACCGGAGATTAAAGACGTTGCGGTAATTACAAGACAGGAGTCGTCCGGCGAGCAGTATATTTGTGCATATTTGGTTCCTAAGGAGCTTGGCAGGGGGCTGAATGTGGAGCAGATCAAGTCCGAAATCCGCAAATATTTGCCGGAATACATGATTCCGTCCTATCTGATGGCACTGGACGAGCTGCCGGTTACCAGCAATGGCAAGCTTGACCGCAAAGCGCTCCCTGAACCGTCGGATTGGGGTCACCGGGTTATTATCGCTCCAAGAAACCCTTTGGAGGACATGCTGACCGGCGTGTTCAAGGAAGTGCTGGGGCTGGAAGAAGTGAGCATCGACGACAGCTTCTTCGAGCTTGGAGGGCATTCTCTGAAGGCCGCCAAGGTCGTGAACTTGATTGAATCGATCACCGGTATCCGCCTGCCGCTCCGGACGCTGTTCGAAAGACCTACGGTTGCCGCCATCGGCGAGCTGCTGTCTGAGCAGGGACCTCGGAGCTTCGAGCCCATTCCAGCGGCAGCGATCAAGCGGGATTATCCGATGTCTTCCGCTCAAAAGAGACTGTATGTCATCCATCAAATGGATGACCTGGGCACCGTGTACAATATGCCCGGTGTGCTGAAGCTGGAAGGAAAGCTGGATCCTGCGCGGATTCAGGCCGCCTTCCAAGAGCTGGTCCGTCGGCATGAGAGTCTCCGGACCAGCTTCCATATGATCGAAGGCGAGCTATTGCAGCGGATTGAAGAGCACGCGGAG
>NZ_QGTQ01000004.1:0-180438 GCF_003182255.1 Paenibacillus cellulosilyticus
GAGGTCGGGTGGCTTTCGCTTGCCCATAATTTGCTCAAGAAGGTGGCAGTTGATAGAAGAATCAAAAAGGCGATTCAGGGATGACCCCCTGAACCGCCTTTTTTTGCTTTTTTTCAATAAATTGAGCTAGCTCATCAGTTAGTTGACCTACTTTTGGGACAGCTCCGTTTGCCATTCTTATAACTTGTAAATATCCTTATACTTCCGCTCCAGGTACGTCACGAGATGCGACGGATCAAGCGGCTTGCCTGTCGTACCGACGATAATCTCAGATGGCGTGCGCGCTTTGCCCCATTTGTACACCCGCTCCGTCAGCCATTGCTTGATCGGGATGAGATTACCCTCACTGACGAGCTGCCAGAAGTTCGGAAGCTCCCGCTCCAGCGTGTCAGCGATTTGAGCCGCATACATATTGCCGAGTGAGTACGACGGGAAGTAGCCGAATGCGCCGCCCGACCAGTGGACATCCTGCAGGACGCCATCGCCATTATTGCTTGGCACAACCCCAAGGTATTCGCGGTACTTCTCATTCCAGATGGCTGGCAAATCCTTCGCCTTAACGCCCTCATTGAAAATCAGCTTTTCGATCTCATAACGGATAATGATGTGCAGGTTGTATGTCAGCTCGTCAGCCTCAATCCGAATGAGCGATGGCTGCACAACGTTCGTCGCCCGGTAGAAGTCTTCTACTGGCACTTCATCGAACTGACCCGGGAAGCGGCTGCGCAGATCGCCGTAGTAGCGCTCCCAGAATGGACGGCTGCGGCCGATCACATTTTCCCAGAAACGGGATTGTGACTCATGAATGCCCATCGAAGTACCCGTAGCGAGCGTCGTGCCCGTCAGCTCCTCCATCAGGTTCTGCTCATAAAGCGCGTGACCGCCCTCATGAATCGTTCCGAACAGTGCACTCGTCACATCATCCGTCAAATAACGCGTCGTGATCCGAACGTCACCTGTATTGAGGCCCGTAGCAAACGGATGCACACTTTCGTCCAAACGGCCGGCTTGGAAGTCAAAGCCCATCTGCTCAAGAATGAACAGGCTGAACGATTTCTGGGCTTCCTTCGGATACTGCTGACGCAGGAATCCCGTGTTCGGTTGATGCGGCGACGCTGCAATTGCGGATGCCAGCGGCACCAGCTTGTCGCGCAAGCCGCCGAATACGCGGTCGAGTTCCGCAACCGTCATGCCCGGCTCGTATTGATCGAGCAGCGTATCGTAACGAGTGGCTTTCACGCCCCATAGATCGATGAACTGATTCGTGTATGTAATGATTTTATCTAAATAAGGCTCGAACTCTTCGTAGTTGCCCTTTTCTTTCGCTTCTTCCCAAGCCGACTCCGACTGCGACGTAAGCACGACATACTCCTGATACAGCTTCGGCGGAATTTTCACGCTTCGGTCGTAATCCTTGCGTGTCTCAGCGACCAATCGGCGGTCGAGATCGCTAAGCTGATCGTTGGCATCCTTCTCCTCCAGACGCGTAAGCAGTTCGCCGAGCTCCTGCGAAGTCGCAAGCTTGAAGCTCTCGCCAGACAATACGCCAATCGCTTCCGAACGCGTATTCAATCCTTTGCGCGGGGCACCTGTCCGCATGTCCCAGTACAAAACTGCGAGCGCCTCTTCGTAGCTCTTGATCTCCTTCATTTTGTCCTTAAACGTCTGCAGCGTTTGCTCGTAAGCGGTCGTCATCGAACATTCCACCTTTCCTTGATCATCCATTCTACTTGATCATACTTTTTGAACAACTTATAATCAACTTTAAAGCAATGATATAGAGACAAGAAATTTGGTGGGAGGAGAAACGCATGCACATCACGTTTACCCCTTCGGCTCAAGCGGCACTCGCCCCTTATCTTGCCGACGGTAAGCATCAACTGAAGCTGCATTATGACACAGAAGGCTGCGGTTGCGTGGTTAGCGGTGTTCCACAGCTTCAGGTTGTCGAGAACGGCCTGGATGGCGATGCGCTGGCTGAAGGCGATCCGTTTGCATTCTGGTACGAGCCTAGGTTTGAAGTGTTTTTCGAACCGAAGATGCGCGTTCACTATGATGAGAGCCGTTACGCTTACAGCTTGACGAGCGATAGTCAGATCTACACGAACCATTTGAGCTTCGTGCAATTATAGGAGGTAATGGACATGACACAACTTCAAGAAATTATCGCATTTAACGAGAAATTCGTAGAAGAGAAGCAGTACGAGCCTTACATCACAAGCAAATTCCCGAATAAAAAGATGGTCGTCGTCACTTGTATGGATACGCGTCTGACGGAGCTGCTGCCCAAAGCGTTGAATATCCATAACGGCGACGTCAAAACGATTAAAAACGCTGGCGCAATCATCACGCAGCCGTTCGGCAACATTATGCGTTCCGTTCTCGTCGCGCTCTATGAGCTTGGCGCAAGCGAAGTTATGGTCATCGGCCACCACGATTGCGGCATGACAGGCATCAACCCTGAAGCAACGGTCGGCAAAATGCTCGACCGCGGCGTATCGGATAATACGGTAAATACGCTCAAAAACTCCGGCCTCGACCTGATGCGCTGGCTGCGCGGCTTCGAAAACGTGCACTCGTCCGTCGAGAACAGCGTTAACATTATCCGTAACCACCCGCTGCTCCCGCCAGGCACGCCGGTTCACGGCTTGATCATCCATCCGGAGACTGGCAAGCTTGACCTTGTTACGGAAGGCTACGATATTGCAACAACAAATGCTTAATTAGCAGATAAAAAAGGAACGTTCCAAGCCTCTCGGCTTACGAACGTTCCTTTTGTTTGTTTAGGACAGCTTGCTGGCGTGCCGCAATAACTTCGCTGCGGTCACGGGTTAGATGCCGCTGAATGACTGCTTCATCGATTTCCGTGCTTGGCGTTCCCCATCGCCAGCCGCGCTCTACGCAAAACGATAGGCACGCTTCCCGCAGCAGCGGGTCCCGAATCGGAAGCTCCATATCCGTATAAGGATAGCTCGCGTCTAACGTCAATGCATCGCGGCGCAGCGTCAGCTCGCGGAGCATCACATCGCCTTCCAATCCCAGCTGCTCCAGCTTATCGGTCGTGAGACGAATGAGCGCCGACGACCACATTTTGACCGCACCGGCCGTGTTGCCTCTCCGATGATGATACAGCCCTACCGCTACCTGAATCAGGCCGTGCCACGTATTCGTGAACGGTTCACCTTGATGCTCCTTCCAATACTCCTCGAGCAATTCATGGCATTCAAAATAGTCGCGAGTTGCATGAAATTCGGACAAATAGGATATATATGATAGCGGATAAGATGCAGCCATCTGCACGAACACCCCCTCCTCTTTATGAGTGAAATGCACAAATAGTGAAACCATCGTCCATTGTAGCCGTATTAGGACAATATCGCAACGAGAGCCTTAACGGGCTAATTACAGGAGGAGATTGTTTTGTTTAAGAAGTTTGTTGCAGTATTCATGGTTTTCACTTTGTTGTTCGTGCTCGTGAATCAGACGGCAGATGCCAAACCACGCGGCTCGATCAAATCGCCTAAGAAGAGCTACACACAAACGCCGAAGCAGGACAACAACGTGAGCCAGACCAATCCCGGCACGAAGACTGGGACGACTTCAGGTACGACGGGAAAGACAACTACAGCGAATCGCGGCTTCTTTAGCGGCGGCAGCTTTATGAAGGGTCTTATGATTGGCGGTATTGCGGGACTGTTGTTCGGCGGTCTCTTCTCGAATATGGGCTTCTTAGGTAACCTGATTGGTCTGCTAATGAACATCATGGCTATCGTGGCCCTGATTGCGCTGGTTCGTTTGGGCATTCGTTACTTCCGAGATCGACGCCATTCCTATAACAGAAGGAGATAAGAATAGCGATGCGTATTTTTACGGACGAGATCATTAATGCCGTCTGTCTGCACATCGGACGCCGCAAGGGCATTTCTCCAACCGAGGTTGAGGTGCAGTTGTCGTGGGATGAAGAGTATGGCTTCACGGCTGAAGTGTGGGTCGAAGGACGCAGCCAGTATCTCGTGGAAGCGAACTTGTTAGAAGCTATCGAGCGTTATATGCTGGAGCAGTACCAAATGCGTGTGTTCCGATCGCAAATTACGCTGGATGCGGATGATGAGTTCTGGGCGGATATCGCCAATTAGCGGATATAATGAATGAAGCAGCATAGGGATTGTCCCTGTGCTGCTTTTTGTTATCGGCTATTCAACTGGAACTAGAATTTCAGCATTATACTTGCTTTCCTCTTGTCCAAACTGAAATACTTCAAATGAGACGGAATCGGAATGACTACGTATTCCTTTATCTCTCAAAAATGTTTCAATAAGTCCATATGGTTCCTCACCATTGGATTGCACTTTTACATATTGGTTACTTGGCACTTCAAAACCAATCATACCCTCTGGAATCGATTGCAGCTCGGTTACTTCCATGCAATAGATATAGGTGAACAACACTTCGTTTGCATAATGAACGCAAACATAAGTGCTTTCGTCTACTTTACTTTGAATTTCATCTTTTCTTGTCATGAAAAGTTGTTGTACTTCACCAATTCCTTTAACGTTTTTCGAGGGGGAAGTTACGGCAATACCGATATATTTCCTTTCACCTAATTGAACGACATCAATCTGTGCATGCTTCATTTCGCTTCGTCTCCTTTATAACGTGTAATTGTAATACAATTCAAGGATCACCCATTGTTTTCCTTCTATTAACCACCAATCCCATCACTATCCCAATCGGATCCCACCCTGCTCGTCCCTCTGATCGGATATCATGTATTAGACTCCCACGCATATAGTTAAGGTGAAACAAGTCACATCAGCAACTGTTAAAGGGGAGCACCGCTGTGAAAAAAATGATCGTCTTAGGTTTGCTGAGCGCCATGTTGTTGTTCACCGCCTCCTGCAGCTCGTCCAAGTCAACGACCGAATCGACTGATCCGCCAGCAGCAACTACACCTGATACGACGGACGTAGAGAACCCGCCTGCTGATCCAGCCGGACCGACTACGACCAGCCCGCCTGACAAACAAGACGATACACAGACAGATACCCCGGCCACTGATCCTGCTACGGATCCTACTACAACGCCGACACCGGATACACCTTCTACACCCGCCACCGTGCCACCAGGTTTCGAGTATCCAGATGCGGTTCGCGGCATCTATGTTACCGGCTGGTCCGCCGGTGGCGAGAGAATGAAGTCACTGCTTCAACTCGTAGATGATACCGAGCTTAATGCGATGGTCATTGACATCAAGGACGACGATGGCTATATTACGTTCAAGCCAGAGGGCGATATGGCGGAGTTCGGGCAGCCGTACATACGCGACCCTAAAGCGCTGCTCCAGACGCTGCAGGAGCATCACATTTATCCGATCGCTCGCATCGTCGCCTTCAAGGACAGCGTACTGGCGAAGAAGTACCCCGAACTGTCCTATGTGCTGGACGGAAAAGTATGGCGGAACGGGAACGGTGATGGGTTTATTAATCCGTTCTTGAAAGAGAACTGGCAGCACAATGTGGATGCCGCGATTCTCGCAGCTAAGCTAGGCTTTCAGGAGATTCAGTTCGACTACGTCCGGTTCCCGGAAGGGTTCGAGAGCAGAGATAAGATCCTCCAATATTCGATGGGTGAATACAAGGATAAGAAACCGACCAAATTCGTCGAGCAGGAGAAAGAATTCGCGGAAGCTACTGCTAAGTACAAGGATGGGCTGACGCCGCTGCAGGCAGCCTATGATCAAGCAGCTGCCGACTACGACAGCGCTAAGACAGATGAGAGCAAGAAAACGATGGATGCCGCGAAGAAAGCGCTTAGTGACTACAAGAAGACCGAGCCGAAAGCGCCGGATTTCAGCGAGAAAGCACGGTTTACTCAGCTCCGCGTCGATGCCGTAACAGACTTCGTTCAATATGCGCGGGAGCAGCTTAAGCCTTACGGTGTTAAAGTATCGGTGGACATCTTCGGCTATTCCGCCACACTTCCTGAAGCTCCGGGTATCGGGCAGAATTTCAGCCGGATATCGTCCAATGTCGATGTCATCTCCTCCATGATCTATCCAAGCCACTGGAGCGATGGCTACTTCGGCATTAAACACCCTGACACAGAGCCGTATCGTCTTGTTCAGGAGTACGCGAAACGTGAGTCAGAGAAACTCTCGGCGCTTTCTAACCCGCCAATCTCACGGCCGTGGATTCAAGACTTCACCGCTTCTTGGCTGGCGAAGGGCAGCTATATCAAGTACGGCAAGGATCAGGTCGACGCGCAGATTCAAGCATTGAAAGACGCTGGCATTCATGAATTTCTGATATGGAATGCAAATAACCGATACTCCGCCGGTGTAGAGTATACGCCATAGACATTTTACAGGAATAGGTAAAAGAATCGCGTGATTACGCGATTCTTTTTTATTTTACAGGTAGAATGTGTATGTTATTATTTATCTGGTAGGTTATTGCTATTATTTTATCCATCGAGGTGTTTGTATTGGCTAACGAGTCGAATCAAGCGATTGTCGTGTCGCTTAAAGAAAAGGATTTAATTGCTTTTAATCTCGATCTTCTTCTAAAACGCAAGGTCGTATTCATCCCGATTGCGGTCGGTATTATTTCATTAATTGCATTAATAAATCAGCTGATTCATCACGAACCGATTCGTGATCTGCCACAGATCTTGTTTATTCTCTTCCTTGACATCTTTATCGTCAGCAGCCTATTTATCGGTTCCAAACGTGCTATGCGCAATAAATTTGTTCAAGAAGAGAAGCGATATTCATTAACAGCCGACCATCTACACATGGAAAGTGACTCCATGACCGCAACGATACAATGGCAAGACTTCACACGAATTGTCATCTCCAAAAGGTCGGTGTGCTTGTTCACAGGTACCAATTCCGCACATCTCATTCCTGTTCACTCACTGAATGAGAACCAGTTAGCCTTCATCCGTCAGCAATCCTTCATAAATGAACAGAAGCAGCCAAATAAAAAAGGCAGTAAATTTTTAAAGCTAACATTTATTTATCTTATTCTATTTCTTGTAGTTGTTGCACTCTTGCAATTATTTACTCGTTAATCATGACCCTAGTGCTTTAGAGCAAATTTATCCATACTTCACCCAGTCGCTTTATTCCCACAGCAATCTCCTGTTCGGATAAACCTCCGAAACCTAGCATAACGGTTGAACGCGGCGCAGCCTCTTGACGGTGCCAGTACTTTGAAACCGGATATACGCGAACACCAGCTTGAGCAGCTAATTCGATCAACCGCTCCTCCGAAACTTTACTATCCTTGCCTGGGTCAAAAGATAACAGCAGGTGCAGCCCGGAGTTCTCGCCGATCAGCTTCACCTGCCTGCCAATATCGAAGCTTTCACGAAGCGATTGCAGTAGAACATCCCGCTTCCGCTGATACAAAGCTCGCATCGCTCGCATATGAGAGCCGAAACCGCCACTCTCCATGAACAGCCCCATCGCCTGCTGCAGCAGCGGCGAGGCCAGTTGATCATAGCTGTGTCTGCCGAGCTTGAATCGCTCCAGCAGCACCGGAGGCAGCACCGCATAGCTCAGCCGAAAAGAAGGCGTCAGCGCTCGCGAGAATGTGCCTATATATGCGACACGACCATTGTCGTCCATTGCTTGTAAAGCAGGAATCGGACGTCCTGTGTAACGGAATTCTCCGTCATAATCGTTCTCGATGATATATGTACCTTCTGACGATGCCCATTGCAGCAGCTTAATACGCTTGGGAGCAGACAATGTCATACCGACCGGAAACTGGTGCGAAGGCGTTACGTAGACCGCCTGAACCGATGTATCATACAGCTCCTCTGTACGAATCCCATCGCTCTCTAACCTCAAGGGTGTCACATCAGCATGGTGCCGAACGTATAACCGTTTCACGCCTTCGTTAACAGCTTCTTCCGACGCGATACGCAGAGGTTCATCATTCTCCCCTATAAGCTGTAATACTAGATCAAGCGATTGATACGTCCCCGCTCCGATTACAATCGAATCAGGCTGACATCGCACTCCCCTCGTCCGATGGAGATAGGAGGCGATCTGCTCACGCAGCTCGGGCTCACCTGCCAGTTCCCCATAACGAAATAACCTTCCATCGTCTGGCTGCAGGCACTTATTCAACTGCTTCCTCCAGGCAGCTGCCGGGAACCGTGACCAATCCACAGCACCGTACCCGAAGTCGATGTCAATCCGAGGATTGGATAGCCTCTCAGCTTTGCTTTCTCCCTCTGATTTCTCACGACTATTCGTAACTTGGTTATGTATGGGTTGGTTCTTATGTGGCTCGTCCAGGCCGCTCGATAGCAGCGCCTCGGCGTATAAGCCGCTTCTCGGAACGCTGCGCACATATCCTTCTGCCTGCAGCTGGTCATACGCAAGTGCAACTGGTGTTCGGCTAATCCCTAGCC
The DNA here is from genome assembly GCF_003182255.1 of Paenibacillus cellulosilyticus. Classification (GTDB taxonomy): domain Bacteria; phylum Bacillota; class Bacilli; order Paenibacillales; family Paenibacillaceae; genus Paenibacillus_T; species Paenibacillus_T cellulosilyticus. The sequence continues at coordinate 8,425 of NZ_QGTQ01000004.1, forward strand.
GAGCCGCAAGCTGGCGAACGGATGGCAGCTTAGCCCCAGCCGTAATTCTCCCTTCGGACATTTCCATCCGAATGTACCGATACAGTTGTACATAGATCGGTTCATCCGAGTGCTCATCGATGGATGGTGTTAAATCGATCATCATCTGCTCCCCGTTTCCTTGAACGATTGCCTGCTTTATTCCATTATGCATCGAATGCGATTCATCTGTCATTTTCAAATTAAATATTCTGTACATTTATCAAATGACAGTTCTCGATTACGCTATTCTCATCTTAAGCGAATCAAGGAGGAATCTCATATGTCCTATGCACTCCCGCACATTGAACGAATTACACCTTATCCGGTCACAGAAGCCCCACTTCACCGTTCGATCAAGCTGGATCAGAATGAAAGTCCGTATCCCCCTTCCAACCAAGTGATTCAGCTTCTGGCAGCTACTAGCGAGCAGATTATGCGCCGATATCCAGATGCGGCAGCATCAACCCTTCGGAACACGATTGCCGCACATTACGGCATTACGAGCGATCGAATCGTCATTGGCAATGGATCTAGCGAGCTTATTACAGCCCTGTTCCGAACCTTCGTTGATCGTGAACGCTCCGCAGTCATGCCCTATCCGACATTCGCGTTGTATCAAGTGGCAGCTGAGGCAGCAAATGCGATGATTCAATTCGTTCCTACTCGCGAGGATTTCTCCGTTGATATCGAAACACTGCTCCATACGAATGCATCTGTCATCGCGCTGGTTAATCCCAATGCACCGACAGGTCGTCTGCTCTCCAGAGACGAGATCGAAACGATCGTTCAACGTGCACCTGGACTCGTCTGTATTGATGAGGCATATATGGACTTCGCCGGCGAAGATTACTCAGCGATTCCGCTTACACAGAAATACGACAACCTCGTCGTGCTGCGTACCTTCTCCAAAGCTTATGCGCTCAGTGGTGCTCGCATCGGTTATGCGATTGGCTCGCCTGCCATCATTCAAGCATTCGAGAAAACGAAAACCATCTACAACGTGAGCAGCATCAGCTTGGCGCTTGCCAATCAAGCGATGCAAGATCAGCCGCTTATACGCAATATCGTTGCTGCTGTCTGCGCAACGCGCGATCGTTTTGTAACCGCACTAACGGACATCGGATTTCATGTGGTGCCATCGCGGACGAATTTTGTACTCTGCACGCCACCCTCTGCTCCGGGTTGTCCAGATGCTCAACAGCTTGTTCAACTTCTTGCAGCGAATGGAATTGCCATAAGATACTTCAACGTGCCTCGCCTGCAGGACAAAGTTCGAATTTCGATTGGGACAGACGAACAGATGGAATCTCTCATTGACCTGCTCCGTAACGGGTATCTCGGCGTATAACATCAACCAACCTTTCGACGCTTATCGACGAAATGGGCTATTTTTCCGCGCAACCTCTTCCTCTCTACTGACGTCTAATAGAATAGGCCATGAATAGGGAGAGTGAGAGAAAGATCTATGAAACGCAAATGGTTAGCTGCAACCGCGCTGCTCGTAGCGCTTCAGACTGGTGCCGGGGTGTGGACTGCCGGACATGCTGATGCCGCTCAAGCAGCCAAAATGACGCAATATCGTGTCTATCAAAACGATAACGCCCTGAAAGAGTTCGCGGTCTACACAGACGCCGTCAAATATGCTCAGTCCTTCGCTTATTCCCATGTAGAGAAGATCGCGACGCACACATGGATGTGGGATAATTTTCCAAGGTATGCCGTTTACCAAAATGGCGAAACAAACACTTCACGACAATTCCGTACATATGAAGAAGCGTTAAAATTAGCGAAGACCCTTACGAATGCGCATATCCGCGATCTGGAGCAGCCAGGCTGGGTGTACAGCCGCTACGCGGTGTATCAGCTTTATCAAGGTGACAAAACGCAAGCAGCTTGGGCATTTATGACATTGGATGAAGCAAAGAAAGAAGCAAAAAAATGGTCGAACGCTCACATTGTTGAGATTGCATCGACCAAATGGGTTTGGAATAACATCACAGCAGCTCAGTTGACCCAGCAGCGAGCAGGTACAGCTGTTTATCAGATCGTTGTGGATGGCGTTCCTGCCAACAACAACATGTACGCTGCACTTACGGATGCTGTTCATTATGCGGCGTCTATTCCCAATAGCGAAGTCATTAACACCGCTACAGGTGTGGTCGCTCATTCGAATGCGCCGAAGTATCAGGTACTGCAAAATGGCCGCGTCATCGGCACTTCATTCCTGGATTTGCAAACTGCAATTAAATATGCCAAACGTTTTGCAAATACGCAGGTCATTGCTGATGGCAAAGAATGGTGGACCAATACGCCTTTCCTTACGGTCTATCAGAACGACAAAAAGCTGACCTCCTTCCATACGCGTGCAGCAGCTGTTGCGTATGCCGCTGGATACGCCGATTCATCGGTACAAACGGCTGATGGACATACCATCTGGTCCAATGAGACCCAGCTGCTGTACCTCGGATGGAACGGCACTTCAGATGCTGCCTCCGTGCTGGGGCAGTTATCAGGAACGCAAGGACTAGATATCGACTCGCCGACCTGGTTCGAGCTATCCGATTCCTCAGGTACGTTGACAGACCGCTCTACGAATGACCTCGCAGCTTCGATCCGTTCCCAAGGAATCAAGCTGTGGCCGCTCGTTCATAACAACTTCGACGCGAAGTTGACGACAGCGTTCCTCGCGAATGCGAACGCTCGTCAGGCCTTCATTAAAAAGCTGGTCGCTAGAACCTACGAGCTGGGTGCTGAGGGAATCAACCTTGATTTCGAGGGGCTGGCGGCATCGGATCGTGCAGCATTCACGTCTTTCGTGAAGGAGCTTACGACTGCAGCGCACGCGAGCAGTCTGAAGGTGTCGATCGATTTGATTCGCGGAGACGTTTCGTGGAATGACAAAACGGCGTACGATTTTGCCGCGATTGGCGAGATTGTGGATACGGTTGTCATGATGGCATACGACCAGCATTGGAAGGGCGGCGATACACCAGGCTCGGTCGCAGAGCTTGGCTGGGTCGAGGAAGGCGTGAAGCAGTATTTGAACTACGGCATTCCACGTTCGAAGGTCATGCTTGGTATTCCGTTCTATGTACGTGAATGGAAACTGGATGCTCAAGGCAATATCGTGAAGGACGCAAACGGCGCATACGTGTCCCGTGCCATCTTCATGAACCAGTTGTCGCAGGTCATTGCAGACAAGCAAGCCGTCGGCACGTACGACCCTACATCGGGTCAGACCAAGTACAAATATACCGAAGGCGGCTATACGTACGTATTCTGGGCTGAAACCTCCGACTCCATCCTGAAACGGGTCGACATTGCAAACAAATACGACCTTGCCGGCGTTGCCTTCTGGCGCCTCGGCTACGAAGACGCTTCACTCTGGACTTCATTATTACAGAAGAAATAATACACCGCGGCAGTCATGGACATGAATCATTACGTCCTAGACTGCCGCTTTTTATTCCTATCAACGCAACGATTGAATTAACTTTCAACTTCGTCATTCACCCACCAGTATTTCACCTGTTGTAGAAAACCCATTCCTGTTTCTATAACAAGCAGTGCATTGTGTATAGATGATTTATTTGATGCATAGTTAAGAACCGCCTCATGAAATTCATGAATTTGGCGTCCAATGGAAGTATGCTCAGGAATACATTCAACCGCCTGCGCTTTCGTCAATCCCCATACTTTTATCCCCTCGTTCGTCTGAATCGTAAGCAGTTGGTATAACGCAGGCCACACTACTGTACAGAATGCCCTCACTGATTTCAGCAGCCTATCATCTCCATGCTCAAGAAGACTTTCAGTATGTAGTGCCTTATTAGGAACTAACTCATTCAACGCTGACTTGGCTTGCAAATATAACTGTTCACCCGTATATTCTGGCAGCAGTAATTTTCCCGCTACTAACTTATAGGTGTCGGGGACCAATCTACCATACCGAACATTAGAGGGTGTAAAAACTCTTGTTTGTATATATTGGTACGGATATGGATTAATTGTTGAAAGCTCTTGATGTATCGCCATACAAAGATTCAATGGCAGCTGGTTATTCTTAAAGGCTCGATCCTCTACATACAGTTGAAAATCGATATCGCTCCAACCCTCGATAAAACCACCTTTAACAGCGGAACCGTGAACAACTAATCCAATAAACCACTTGTCGGTGTATCTGCTGTACACATCTACAACCTGCCGAATAATAGCATGAGTCTGTTCTTGAAGAACTGTATCTGAATTTAGATTAAGCATTGCAATCACCATTTTCGTATTTGGGATTAATAAATTAGGATAGAATACCAATTCGATACGAAAAAATCAAGACATAATTTAAACGGGATACAAGGTTGTTGAAAAAAAGACCAGCTGGTATCCCTACCAACTGGCCTTCATGTTATTCCGTAATCTCGAGACCGATAATATGCACCTGCAGCGCGATGCTGTCCGTCACAGGCTCTAGGCAAGCGGAGTCTCGGCATACATACGCTGCCGCCTTACCGTCCACAAGCGCTTTGTCTGCCACATGCGGCCAACGTTCGCGAATTGCTGCACCTTCCTCACCCGCTGGGACGAACAGAAGCGTACCATGCGGTGTATAGAACTGCTGTGCTACTGCAATCATCGCCTTGGTCGTGCTATCATCGCGTTCACCTGTGATAACGACATCAGGACCAGGTGTCTCTGCACCAAGACCAGCGAGCATCATCATCGTATGCGCACCTGGGAACTTGCTTACCGTATCGGACAAGCCATCGAGTGTTTCGACCGCCCAATTGCGATACTGAATTTCGCCTGTCAAACGGAACAGCTTATGCAGCTGTCTTGCCGCAACGCTGTTGCCGGAAGGCTGAGCGCCGTCCATTGTTTCTTTCAAACGAATGATCAGCTTCTCAGCGTCCGATGCAGTGAAGAAGAACCCACCATACGCACGGTCACCGAACAGTCGGATCATCGCATCCGCAATCGTCTGTGCCCATTCCAGCCACTCTGGCTTGAGTGTTGCTTCGTACAGTTCGTTCAATCCCCACAACAGATATGCATAGTCATCGAGGAATGCCGGAATCGCTGCTTCGCCGTCAATATAACGAGCAAGCAGTCTGCCATCCTCACGAACGAGCTTGTCCTTAATGAAGGTTGCTGCACGCTCTGCACGCTCCGCGTAGATCGGCTCGTCGAATGCTTTTGCGGCAGTCGCCAGTGCAGCAATCATCATCCCGTTCCAGCCGGTAAGAATTTTCTCGTCCTTATGCGGACGAACGCGCTTCGCTCTTGCCTCGTACAGCTTGTTACGGCTGTCCTCCAGCTCCTGCGCCAGTGCATTGACTGTCATATCAAACGTTGCAGCACGTTCCGCAAGTACGGTGTCGATCAGATTCGGAATGCTGCTGCCATTGAAGTTGCCTTCTTCCGTGATGTTGTACACGAGGTTGAACCGCTGTGCAGCTTCAGCGCCAAGCACGGCTTCCACTTCCTGCGGTGTCCAAACGTAGAATTTACCTTCAACACCCTCCGAATCAGCATCCTCAGCAGAATAGAAAGCACCGGAAGCATCCGTCATGTCTCGTTCTACGTATTTGAGAATTTGCTCTGCAATTGTCCGGTACAGCTGAGTGCCCGTCGATTGATACGCTTCCGTATACGCAATGGCGATTTGCGCATTATCAACCAGCATCTTCTCAAAATGCGGTACCAGCCAGCTCGTATCCGTCGAATAACGCGAGAATCCGTATCCGATATGGTCATAGATACCGCCGCGCCACATGCCATCAAGCGTCTCTTCCGCCATACGAAGCGCATTTGGCTCGCCAACTTTTGCATCATAAGCCATCAAGAACGATAGGTTGTGTGGCATTGGGAACTTCGGAGTATTACCGAAACCGCCGTTATCTTCATCGAAAATTTGCAAAAGCGTATCGAATGCATGGTTCGCCATCAATGGTTCCCATTTGCCCTTCGAGTTCGTCGCACGATGCTTCTCAAGCTCTGCATGGATCTTAGTTGCGATAGCCGTTACTTCTGAACGTCCATTCTTCCATTTGTTCGAAAGCTGCGTCAAGAGCTCCATAAGCCCGAATCGACCAGCCGTCCGCTCCTTCGGAATGTAAGTGCCTCCGAAGAATGGCTCTTGTTTAGGTGTCATAATAATCGTCAGCGGCCAACCGCCGCTTCCTGTCATCGCTTGACAAGCAGCCATATAAAGTGCGTCGATGTCCGGCCGCTCTTCGCGGTCAACTTTGATCGCAACAAAATCTTTATTAAGCAGCGCAGCTACTTCAACGTCCTCGAACGATTCACGCTCCATGACGTGGCAATAGTGGCAAGTCGAATAGCCAATCGATAGGAATATCGGCTTGTTCTCTTTCTTCGCCTTGTCGAATGCCTCTCTGCCCCACGGATACCAATCGACTGGATTATGGGCATGCTGCAATAGATAAGGTGATTTCTCATTGATCAATCGGTTAGGTTTACGTTCCGTTTCTTGCACTAACTGCACCTCCGCGGGTATGTTTCACTACAATCTTACCAAATATGCGGCAAAAAGGACACAAATCGATTCATTAACATATTCTTAGACGCAATTTTTTTTGATTTTGTTACCCTTGCTTTCCTTCAATCGCAACCATAAGTATCGCAGCAGCTAGTCCTAAGCGGCGATCCAGCTCATTATTTGTGTCGAGGGAGAAATCGACATTTAGCTTGCTGACGAAAGGATTGAAGTTTTGTTTGAACTCCGATACCGTAGTACCGCGAAGCGAAACCGTGAATTTCTGTGGAATAAGATTCGTTAGAAATCTTCTCAGAAGCGCCTTGAGAACGCTGTCTTCTTGAATCAATCCAACCTCTTCTTCCGATGGATTTAGGATTACCCATTCATCCTTAATAATCGACTTCATCCCTTTACGACGGAGCGAGCCGAGATTTTCTCCTGTTGCAGCGTCCACAACATCGTATGTAGCCGAAAAATCAATCACGCTGCGCGCCTGAATCGTAATGAGCTCTTCCTTCATCGATTCGTCGCTGTACAGTCGAATGTCCTCCTTAAGCTTGAATGCCTTCATCTGCGAGAACATGACAACCTGCTCATTTTCGTCAAAAATATGAAATTTCGCCCCGATAAGCGATAGGACTTGTTTCCTTACCAAATAGTTCGTGCGTGTGAATTTCGGATTCATGACCCAGCCTCCTCATAAAATGTTGCGTTCGTTTCGACAAATCTTCGCGACTCATACGAATAAAATTCGACACACAACTACCTAAATCCTCCCTGCTAGGGAGAACCCCAGGGACTAAGCTTATGCTCTAGAAGTGATTTCCTTGCGGAAACCTTTACCCCTGAACATGTTTGGTTTGCAGACAGAGAAACGCATGGGCTAAGGCGTGCTCGGAATCGCGCGCTACTTTGGGGCAAGCTTTTGTTCGAGCGTTGACGGGTTTTTCCATTAGGAATAACATGGTAATTAACTTCATTCTTATAAGGAGAAGAAATAGATGAACCAATCAACAACAAATGCGATCCCGTTCCAAAAGTTGTGTTCCTTGCTCTCGCTCGGAGAGCTGCAAGGGAATCCTCAACCCCTTTCCGGCGGATTTATGCATCGGATGTATGGGATCGAGACTGGTAAGGACAAATTTGCAGTTAAAGTATTAAATCCTTTAATCATGCAGAGGCCAACAGCGAAAGACAATTTTATACGATCCGAGCGAATTGCCTGCAAAGCCGCGAATTCTGTTCCTGCTGCTGCGGCGATTCAACACAACGGAGAATCCGTACATGAGATTGAAGAATATCAAATGCAAGCATTTGAATGGGTTGAAGGCATCCTTTTACATCCAAAAGATATCTCAATTGAACATTGCACTGTGATCGGTTCTATTTTGGCCGATATTCATCATACCGATTTCTCATCTCTGAATATTGCCTACCCTGCTGCACACAATGAACAGCAGCAGATGAATTGGAGCGATTATTTGACCCAAGGCGAAACTAATCAGTGTGTCTGGGTTGAACCGCTTAGAAGTATGATAGACAAGCTTTACGAATGGGATGACCAAGCTCATAGGGCTGCAGTCAAACTGGCTGCTCATATGGTTATCAGTCATAATGACCTTGATCCAAAGAACGTCCTATGGGATGGCTTGAATCCCACGCTGATTGATTGGGAATGTGCGGGCTATGTGAATCCGATGCAAGATCTAATCGAGACTTCGCTCTATTGGGCTACAGATGCTAACAGCCTTGCGGTTCAGGAGCGTTTTCTTGCGTTCATCCATGCCTATAAAGCAAAGGCAGCCACGCTTGAGACGGATTGGAGAACTGTGCTGATGAGCGGTTTCGCTGGAAAACTCGGCTGGCTCGCATATAGTCTGCGGCGATCGTTAGGGATTGAAAGTGTCGATGCTGCGGAACAAAAGCTCGGCACGGAACAGGCTTTAGCAACCCTTCAAGCACTGGACCTATATGCGCAGCAGATTGAGGAAATCGAGATGTGGCTGCGAGAAAATAACTAAACGACAACAAAAAGGAGTTACTTCCTCGGAAGCAGCTCCTTTTGTTACGTAATGAGCCCCTACACCCTCTCTCCTGCAAATACTTGCAGATCCATCGGCGCGGCCATGAAGGTCGACGCTTGCTTCACGAATTGTTGAAAATGCTCGCTTGCATTGTGCGAAGCAATCGCAGCTTGATCTCTCCACAGTTCAACCATCGTGTAATGGTGATCCCGTTCTGTACTTTTCATTAGATTGTAAGCGATGTTGCCTTCCTCGGATCGACTAGCTGGAAGCAGAGTCTTAGCAGCCTCAAGAAAAGCTTCTTCTTGTTCTGGGATGACCTGTAGATGTGCGTGAACGATGAGCAATGGAATTTACCTCCTATATTTTCTACCCACCCAAACCTTCCCTGCTGGGGAGGGCCCCATGGGGCTGCGCCCATAACTTATCTCATTGTTCCCTTCGGAACACTACATTAGCACAAATACCCCTTTGCATAAGACGAATATCCCGGACGGACAATCATCTGCAATGAGGTATTGAGTGCGTCTGACCTATTTTACTGCCGTGGTGGCTTGTTGTAGCCTTTGTCGTCGTACGGTTGCAGCTTCTCGAGCCACTGCTTTTCAAGCATTTTGAGCTCCCATTTGACGTCGGTGATTTTCTCCGTGTCCTTCTGCTCCAGCACCTCATACGTGAAGGCATCGCGGCCGAACTCTTTCCAGTCCTTCTGCAATTCGAGATTCGCGAACCGGCCCATGTCGAGCTGCATTTGCAGCGTGAACCATTTGTTCTTCAAATTGTTATGGCTATCAACGAATATCTTTCCGTTTACCGTATTTGTAATCTGTGTGATCCCCATAAACGTCTTTATTTCCTTGAACTGCTCCTGCAGCTCCTTGCGTCTACTCTTATCCATGCTTTCACCTCAATAACCCATATCTTTCAAAATACTCGACAACACGCGCAGCCGCTCACCAAGCAGCTCGCCGTCATCGCTTAACGCTTGGCTGAACAGCTTCATATCTTCATTAATCCGGTCATTGTCCGTACATACGGACACCGTCATCGCATCGCCCTGAAGACCGACCCGATCGATCGTCGGATTGGCGGGATCGTACAAGTTCTCATATCGATATGCTTCGCGAAAATGGGACATTGACCGTGCAATCAGAATCGATAGATCAAGCACACGGTGAAGCGGCAGCTCCTCGGATTGTCTCGACCATTTCTCGCCCGTATAACGCCATACTTTGGCCGAAATATCGACTTTGCCCCTATCGTTCCATTGCGCAAGTCCAAGGGACAAACCTTTCGCATCCGTCTTGCCTGCGAAACGACCGTCAACCTGCTCATAATTTTCCGACACGATCACTGGCTTATGTTTCAATGACGTAGGTATATTCATTAGGATCATCTCCATTATTCAAATTACTAATTTACTAAATTACTAAATCGACTTCTCCATCTTAGCTCGATTAACTCCCCTATGTCAATGCAGGATATGCCGATATTCCCCCATGAAAATAAAAAACCAGCGCATCTCATTATGAGACACGCTGGATATTGATCTATATCCCTTATTGTTGCGGCGGCAAATTCAACTGCCAATTGATATCGAATTTATCCGTTACTTGACCGTAGCATTTGCTCCAGAACGTTTCCTGTAATTCCATGCCGACTTTGCCCCCGTCAGCCAGCTTATTGAAAATGGAACGAAGCTCTTCTTCGCTGCTGCCTTGGTAGGACAACGTGATGTTCGTACCAACCGAGAATGGCATGCCTGGGAATGTATCCGAGAACATCATCGGTGAGGAACCTACGTTGATCATCGCGTGCATAATGAGATTTTTAGCCTCTTCAGGCAGAGGGAAGTCCGGGCTTTGCGGCGACTCACCAAACGTAGATATCGTGACAATCTCCGTGTTGAATACGTGTGCGTAGAATTCGACTGCTTCGCGGGTGTTCCCGTTGAAATTCAAATACACATTGATTGACATAAGTGAGATTCGCTCCTTTTAATCATCGCGATTGAACGTGCATTCGGCTGCCTAATCAGGCTAGTCCGTACTTGTCCTTCTCTATTATAGCCTCATGCTTGCCCAGAACAAAGCACACCAAAGGTCGTTTTCTGATATTTTCCAATATAGGACCATAGTCTGATACATTTTGTTTCAAAAGTACCGTTTGCCGCATTCCCTTTTCCGGTATATAATGGCACTAACGCGCGTCCAGAAGGGAGCAAAACATGCGAAGTGAAGATATTGCCAAGCTGGCAGGCGTTTCTCGCAGTACCGTATCTCGTGTCCTCAACAACTACCCCGACATTCCGCAACGGACCCGTGAGAAGGTTCTTCGAATCATTGAACAGTATCATTATGAGCCGAATACATCCGCCCGAGCACTAGCTGGCAAAGGCACGGATACGATCGGACTGTTCGTTGTCAGCATGGCTGAGCGCCTAACCGGCAATCGTATCTACCAGAACCATTACTTCGCGCCTATCGTCGATACCGTTATCGACACGGCCAACGCAGCCGGCTATTATGTGCTCGTGCACACCGTCTATACGCAAGACGATTATTTGAAGATCAAGCAAGCCTTTCAGCAGCGCCGAATCGATGGCGGCATTATCGTCGGTACTCAGAAGGATACTGAACGTATCGCTGATATCGCCCGACTCGGCAAACCTTTCGTTCTAATCGACTACGACACTAGCGAATTGGCTGATCAATCTCTTGACGAGCATCCGATGTCGATCATTAACTCGAGTGATTTCGAGGGAGCATGCGAAGCGATGCGTCATCTGATTCGGCTTGGCCATCGACGAATCGGTCATATCCGCGGCAGAATGAACACGTATTCCGGTCGCCAACGCTTTCTTGCGTACGAGACGATTATGAATGAATATGGCTTGCCTTACGATGATCGTGACATTGTGGACGGAGACTTTCTCAAAGATGCCGCTTATGAACAGATTGTTCGCATGCTGAAGCTGGACCATATGCCGACAGCCTTATTTTCCGCCAACGATGATATGGCGCTCGCCGCCATACAAGCGTTTCACGACAACGGCATAAGGGTACCCGACGATATTTCGATTATTGGCTTTGACGACATTCCGATTGCTTCTCAGTTCATCCCCAGCCTAAGTACGGTGCGTCTTCCCATCTACGATATGTCCAAGGAAGCGGTCAATCAGATTGTCGGCATGTGCAGCAGCGGCACTTCCACACCTCATTCCTCTGCCTTTCCTACCGAGCTTATCATCCGAGACTCTTGCAAGCGTCTGTGAACCTATCCCAAGGTTCACTCTATTTTCGACGCGAGCTAACGCGCGTTAGCTTTCTGTTTAAAATTTTTACGTGAGAATACGACGGCCATTTTCCATTTCGAGAGGAGCAATTGAAAACCATGAAATTTGGTTACTTCGATGATGTGAATAAGGAATATGTCATCACGACCCCACAAACGCCTTACCCTTGGATCAACTACCTCGGCAATGAAACGTTCTTCGGTCTCATCTCCAACACAGCCGGAGGCTACTGCTTCTATCGCGACGCTCGTCTGCGCCGCTTGACGCGTTACCGCTATAACAACATTCCAGTCGACAACGGCGGTCGTTACTTCTACATCCATGATGAAGGTGATATCTGGACACCAGGCTGGATGCCAGTCAAGAAGAAACTTGACCGCTACGAGTGCCGTCACGGCCTTGGCTACACTTCGATAACAGGCGAGCGCAATGGCATCAGCGTTACGCAGCTCGCACTGGTGCCGCTGTCCTACACAGGCGAAGTTCATCAAGTTACGGTAACGAACAAATCGAACACGAAGAAATCGGTGAAGCTGTTCTCGTTCGTTGAATTTTGCCTATGGAATGCGAATGATGATATGACCAACTTCCAACGTAACCTGAGCACAGGTGAAGTTGAGATCGAGAATTCGGTTATTTATCATAAAACGGAATACCGCGAGCGCCGCGATCACTTCTCCTTCTTCTCTGTAAACGCGCCAATCGATGGCTATGACTCGGATCGCGAGTCGTTCCTCGGTGCTTACAACGGCCTCGATGCTCCTCATGCCGTTACGATCGGCAATGCATCGAATTCGATAGCTAGCGGCTGGTCGCCAATCGCATCGCATCAGTTGAACATCACGCTTGAGCCAGGCGAGGAACGCTCGTTCAACTTCGTGCTTGGATACGTTGAGAACCCAGAGGATCAGAAGTGGTCTGCTCCAGGTGTCATCAACAAATCCGGCGCTTATGAGATGATTAAGCGTTTCGCTACGAAAGCTGACGTACAGCAAGCGATGTTCGACCTCGAAGCATACTGGGAGCGCCTGCTCAGCAAATATTCAATCGCTTCTGGCGACGAGAAACTTGACCGCATGGTGAACATTTGGAATCCCTATCAATGTATGGTTACGTTCAACATGTCCCGCTCCGCTTCTTACTTCGAGTCAGGCATCGGCCGCGGCATGGGCTTCCGCGATTCGAACCAAGACTTGCTCGGCTTCGTGCATCAAATTCCAGAACGCGCTCGCGAACGTATCATCGACATTGCTTCCACGCAATTCGAAGACGGTTCTGCGTATCACCAATACCAGCCGCTTACGAAAAAAGGCAACAATGAAGTCGGCAGCGGCTTCAATGATGACCCACTTTGGCTCATTCTCGGTACGGCTGCTTATATCAAAGAAACAGGCGATATGTCCATTCTGGATGAGCAAGTGCCATTCGACAGCAATCCGAACAACACGGCGACGCTTTTCGAGCACTTGAAACGCTCGTTCTTCCATGTCATCAATAACCTCGGACCACATGGTCTGCCGCTCATTGGCCGTGCAGACTGGAATGACTGCTTGAACCTGAACTGCTTCTCCAAGGAACCAGGCGAATCGTTCCAGACGACGCAAAATATCGAAGGCCGCATTGCAGAGTCCGTCTTTATCGCTGGCCTGTTCGTATTCGTAGGCCCTGACTACGTTGAGCTGTGTAAACGCCGCGGTCTTGAAGAAGAAGCTGCTGAAGCGCAAGCTTTTATCGAGCAAATGCGTGAAGTAACGCTGGAGCACGGCTATGACGGCGACTGGTTCCTCCGTGCGTATGACCACTTCGGCAACCCTGTCGGCAGCCACACGAACGATGAAGGTCGTATTTTCATCGAACCGCAAGGCTTCTGCGTTATGGCGGGCATCGGCGTCGAGGACGGCCGTGCACTCCGTGCGTTGGACTCGGTTCAAGAGCATTTGGAGACCGATTATGGTATCGTGCTCCAGCAACCGCCATACGCGGATTACTATCTGAACCTGGGCGAGATCTCCTCCTATCCTCCGGGATACCTCGAAGACATTAGCGAGATCCACCGTATGGAACCCTATGTCTATGCGCAAATGATTGCAGGTAAAGACGCTGTCCGCCATGGTGAAGCGAAAAACTCGTGGCTGACAGGTACGGCGGCTTGGAACTACATCGCCATTACGCAGTCGATTCTCGGTATCCAGCCGGACTTTGACGGTCTGCGTATTAATCCTTGTATCCCGCAAGCTTGGGACCGCCTCGAAATTACGCGTGTATTCCGTGGCGACACGTACCGAATCGTTATCACGAATCCGGATCATGTGAGCAAAGGCGTTGCACGCGTATCCGTGAACGGCCAACAGCTCGACAACGCAGTCGTGCCAGCATTCGGCGACGGCCGCGAGCACCTTGTCGAAGTCGTCCTCGGCGAGTCAATCGCTCAAGAAGCAGTGCAAGCATAATGACAAAGGGACTGAACCTTCGCTGTGCGGCGATGGTCAGTCCTTTTTTTTCGTCTAACGTGGTGCATTTCTGCACGATATTGATCCCGACACCGCCACTCTCACCTCATATGGTGCATTTCTGCACCATATTGGCTCCTACGATGCCACTCTCGCCTCATGTGGTGCATTTCTGCATCACACCCCCTTCTTGCCTATTGTGCGGTTGCCGCTAACCACAACAGGCCCTACAACGTGCATCCATGCACGTTGTAGGGCCCGTTATTAATTCTTATTCTTCCAGCTGGCCGCCGAGCGTCAAAATGACGGCTTTGTCCTTCGTGACAACGACCGTATGCTCGAATTGAGCTACGAGGCTGCCGTCCGTCGTTTGCAGCGCCCAGCCATCCGTACCTTGGACAACGTGATCTGCACCCGTCGAGACGAACGTCTCGAGCGCGATAACTTGGCCGTCCTCGAGAATCGTTTTATCTTCTGGATCGTAGTAGCTTACAATATGCTCCGGCTCCTCATGCAGTGAACGACCGATGCCGTGACCCGTCAAATTCTGCACGATGTGGAAGCCGCGCTTGCGCGTTTCGCGATATACGGCAGCACCGATGCTGTTCAGCTTCGCGCCTGCACGTGCTTTCTTAATCGATACGTCCACCGCATACTCCGCTGCTTCAAGCAAACGCTGCTTGATCGGGGATGAATCCGGTTGTACGACCGTTGTCGCACCTGTGTCTGCGTAGAAACCATTCTTATAAGCCGATACGTCTACATTGACGATATCGCCTACTTTAAGCACGAGGTCGCCTGGAATACCGTGCGCCACCGTCTCATTGACGCTGATGCAGGTGTGACCTGGAAACTCGTACATTTTGATCGGTGCCGATTCCGCTCCATATTTCGCCAGCAGCTCTCCGCCCAGCTGGTCAAGCTCCAGCGTCGTTATGCCCTCACGAACCTGCGCGATCAACGTGTCGCGAACATGCGCAACAATTGCTCCGATCTCGCGTAATCCTTGCCATTCTTCTTCTGTCTTTACGATCATGACGTTACTACATCCTTTCTCAATCCGCTAACAACTAACGGTAATCCCTTATTGCTATGCCTTTCTTCTATATAAAAGTATACTCCATCCCACGCTTTGTTACCATCGTTAACCCGTTCGAACAATTGTCCAAAATGATAAATATCACAATCAGGGAATTCCCTGACGCCCTCCTATAGGGATCTATAGTACAATTATTCCAATCATACGCATTCGACAAAAAGTGAGGGATTACGACCTATGGCGAAACAGAAATTTGGCTTAGTGAGAAAAATGGTCCTCGGCATTACGGCAGTTTCCATCGTTACATACGGTACTAGTGCTTTTTTCATACTCGTCTTAAAGCAATGGATGCCTTCTTCCATACCGGACTGGGCCTTCAGCATCGGGACATTAATGCTAGGTATAATTTGGACAGGCATTCTAGGCTGGCTCACGGCGGCATGGCTTATCAAGCCTCTTGTTAAATTAACTCGCGCTGCTGACGAAGCTGCAGAAGGCAATTTGCTCGTAGAGGTCCAAGCAGTTGGCAGCACCGGCGATGAGCTGCAGCAGTTGTCCACTTCGTTTCACCGTATGCTGGGTGACTGGCGGACGATTGTCGCGGGTCTGACGAGTAATGCGAATTCCGCAGATTCGAGCGCTGATGAGTTGAAAATGGCTATTGGCCAAGCCGCTCATCACATTGAGCGAATCGCAACGGCAGTCGAACGCATCGCTGCAGATGCCGACAGCCAGGAACGTTCTTCCGCCGTTATGACAGAATCGATCGATCGTCTCGTCCAATATGCTTCGAACAACGAAGCCGAAGCAAATGCAACAAGCCGTTTATCCGAGCAAATGACCGAAACGACACGTACAGGTACCGCTGCCATCGGAATGATGCTGACAGACCTTCGCCGTATGGCGGAAGAAAGCATCGAGCTTGAACGTGCTGTCCGTTCTCTTGAGCAGCAGGTGAACCAGATTAGCCAAGTGTCTGAAGTTAGTGCTGAATTCGCTGAACAGACCCACCTGCTTGCACTCAATGCTTCTATTGAAGCAGCACGGGCTGGCGAACACGGTCTTGGTTTCTCCATCGTTGCAGGTGAAGTGAAGAAGCTGGCGACGAAAAGTGCCGAGGCAGTCGGTGATATTCGCCAGCTTGTACACGATGTACAAAGCCGGTTCACTTCTGTCAGCGAACAAATGGCAGTCCAGCTCGCCGATGTGAAACAGCAATCTGCACGCGGCGAATCGATTGCTAAGGCGCTGCACCAAATGAACGACGAAACGACGCAGGTGGGCGCATCTGTCACTCGAATTGCCGATTTCTGTGCCAGCCAAACAACCGATTCAGCCAAGCTGTTGGAAGAAGCACGTCGCATAATGACTGCTGCTTCTGCTATTACAATAGAAGCAAAAGATGTTTTGTCCTCTACGCAAGAGCAGACTGCTGTCATGCAAGAGATTGCTGCTTCTTCGGAATATATGCGCGCGCAATCCGCAGAGCTCAAGGGCCGCACGGCTTACTTCCAGGTGTAAGCGTTCATACGCGGCAGTTTTAATGTAGAGGTCTCTAGATCCCGCAGGGATCCATCCGCTAGAGTGCCAAAGGTAGAGCGTGTCCCGCAGGGACGAAAGCGAGCACAAGTACGCCCCCACGCAAACACCTCGAATCCGTATGCAGACGCTCGAACGCACCAAATCACAGCCGAAACTCCCCCTATCTATCGCAATTTCTAGACCAGTTCTCCGGGGTCCAGGGGTTGGAACCCCTGGGGTCCTCCCTCTCAGGGAGGATTTAGGTGGGTAGAAAAAACAATAAAAAAGGCCGCTTCGTCAGTGACGAAGCGGCCTTTCTAGTGATTAGCGGTTGAGACGGTAGTACAGGTCGTTCCAACGAAGCTCGTTGCGGAATTGTTGTACGTTCGTGTCTTTGCCGATTACGACAACTTCAACGTTCGCCAGTTCAGCCCAGTCGAGAAGCTGCTCCGTCGTAACAGCGTACGACATAACGGTGTGGTGAGCGCCGCCTGCGTGAATCCAAGCTTCAGCCGATTCAGCAAGGGATGGCTCTGGCTTCCACAGAACGCGTGCCACTGGCAGGTTCGGCAGCGCTTGTGTAGGTTGTACAGCTTCCACTTCGTTGATGATTACGCGGAAACGGTTGCCGAGGTCAACAAGCGTAGCAACGATTGCTTGGCCCGATTTGCCGTCGAACGTAATACGAGCTGGGTCTTCTTTGCCGCCGATGCCGAGCGGATGAACCTCGATGCGAGGCTTCGTAGCCGAGATCGTAGGGCAAACCTCGAGCATGTGTGCGCCAAGAATCATTTCGTTGCCTGGCTCGAAGTGGTACGTGTAGTCTTCCATGAACGACGTGTCTTTGTTCTCAGCGATGATTTTCATCATGCGCGTCAGAGCTGCCGTTTTCCAGTCGCCTTCGCCAGCGAAGCCGTAGCCTTGCTCCATCAGACGTTGTACAGCCAGACCTGGAAGCTGCTTCATGCCGTGCAGATCTTCGAACGTCGTCGTGAATGCCGTGAAGCCGCCCTCTTCGAGGAACGATTTCATTGCGATCTCGATGCGCGCTTGGTAACGGATCGAATCCATTGCCGCAGCGTTCGCTTTCGTCTCAGCCGTGATGTCGTACGTTTCGTTGTATTCATTCATCAGCGCGTCAACTTGTGCTTCCGTTACAGCGTTCACACGCTCAACGAGGTCACCGATGCCGTAGCCGTTGATCGACCAGCCGAATTTGATTTGTGCTTCTACTTTATCGCCTTCAGTTACCGCAACTTGACGCATGTTGTCGCCAAAGCGTGCAACTTTCAGGTTTGTACCTTCCGAGTACGCTACAGCCGTACGCTGCCAGCCTGCGATCTTAGCGCGAACGTCAGCTTCTTCCCAGTAACCAACTACAACTTTACGAGCAACGCCCATACGAGCGCCGATGAAGCCGTGCTCACGGTCGCCGTGTGCCGATTGGTTCAGGTTCATGAAGTCCATGTCGATCGTTTCCCATGGAATGTCACGGTTGAATTGCGTGTGCAGGTGGAGCAAAGGCTTGCGGAGTGCGTTCAGGCCCGCGATCCACATTTTCGAAGGCGAGAAGGTGTGCATCCACGTGATGATACCTGCGCAGTTGTCGTCAGCCGTAGCTTCTTTACATACTTGGAAAATCTCTTCCGGCGTTTTTACAACGGGCTTGAACACGATTTCGAATGGAATCGCTGCATCTTGATTGAAGCTCTCTACCATTTGGAAAGAGTGAGCATCTACTTGTTGGAGTGTTTCTGGACCGTACAGATGTTGGCTGCCAGTCACGAACCAGAATTGATAAGGTTTAGTTTGAAGCATGGAACGAGTCCTCCTTATAGTGACGAATAATTGTAATTGACGTTTCCTGACTTGTATGTACATGTTAAAAGCGACTTATCATCATATCGCGCAATGCTTCTCCGGTACGTCCGAAGAACTAGACGAAATGGGCATCTTCGCATCAACAACTTGTACGAACAAGTTCCACTCCCTCATTGTAACGTTCCTGTATAACGTTTTCAAGCGTTAATTTGTATTCCCTCGCGGCAAAAATAATATGTACGTTTCCGACAGCTTGCTACATTAATCCTTGACAATGATACAATTTGTATCATAAATTAAGAGATAGGGATGTAGTAGAAAACGACTACTTCTGGTTTTACGCAATCGTAGGCCCAGGCTTGCAGTATAACCGTAAGGAGTAATGACATGACCATGACGATGGGAGATCGATTGAGGGAACTGAGACTTCGAAAAAATTTGTCACAGGAGGAGGTGGCGCGCCAAATCGGGATTACCCGATCCGCTTACAGCCATTATGAAATCAACAACCGCCAGCCCGTATATGATACGCTGATCAAGCTGTCATCCTATTTTGATGTTTCGCTGGATTACATCATTGGAGGCGATACGGACAAAACATTATCCGGCATTAATTCGGATACAGTCGAAATTTTTCGACTGCTAAGCAATATGGATCAAGATAAACGCAAGCAGTCCATCCACAAAATGATTGATGTCATACGGCAGTCGGAATGACTGCCCGTATGACATCGCTATCTCACGCTATGCTCAATTGTTCCGATGCAACGAATAATGTACCAGATGAAGTGCGAGAAGCATAACCAATGCTCCTGCTGCATACCCTGCCACAATGTCACTCAAGTAGTGCACGCCGAAAAATAGCCGGCTGAAGCCAACAGAAGCAATACAAATGATACCGATAATGGATGCGATCCATTTCGCAGCCCTGCCGGCTATGGCGTACAACACAAAAGATAACGCAATCGTTCCATATACCGCCATTGCGAGCATTGCATTCCCGCTCGGGAAGCTCGCCCCATCCACTTCAATCCCCCACGCCCCCAAAGGCCTAGGCCGGTCTACCCAACCCTTCAACAGTTGATTGCATGCATAGGCAACGATGCCTGCCGCTGGAATGTAGAGGGCTGCCCAAGTACGACGGTGTAAGCCAAACCAAATGCTGTACAGCAGCGCAACCGCCACGATAATGAGGGATGAGCCGAGATTCGTTACGGCTTTCCATACCTGCTCCCCCTGCTTCCCCGTTAAAGACTGAATCGCGTCTGCGGCCTCTCGATCGATTGCCAGAGGCCCTGCATCTGGAATCGACCAAACAATCCCGCCGAATAGGATCGCGCAGGCAAGGAATGCCCCGCCTCCGATCCATGCTCTTTTCTCCATGTGTTCTCTCTCCCCTTGCTTCTTTTACTTCGGTACTGCTAGCGGTAGCCGAATTAGGAAGGACGCGCCTTCATCCACTGTATTACGTGCTTCGATCAATCCCCAATGCTGATGGATAATCTCCTTCACGATGGATAGACCTAGCCCGCTTCCGCCCTCTGAAGAATTACGTGATTTGTCTTTCTTATAGAACCGATCGAAAATGTAGGGCAAATCCTCCGGATCAATGCCGCTGCCGGTATCCGTCACCTCAATGAGTACGGTGCCTCTTTCCTCTACAACTTCAATTGTAATGCGGCGTTCCTCGTTACTGTCCGCATCCGGCAGATAACGAAGCGCATTGTAGATCAGATTAGACATGACCTGCTCCATACGAGCGATATCGATACGTATAACTGGCGAATCAGAGCGATTCGCAGCAGTCGCTGTATCATAAATCTCACAACCGTCCAAGCTGACGCCGTTATAAATGCACTGGAGTACACCGCCTGCTCGTTCCACATCCGTCTCGAATGAGAACTGAACCGATTCCAGCCAACTTCTTACGCTAATATGCTCAAAATGAAATCGAACCTGGCCTGCCTCAAGCTTGGACAGTTCAAATAAGTCATCAATTAAGCTATTAAGCCGCGACAGCTTGCCCAGCATCATGTTGAGATGGCGCTGCTGCTGCTCTTTATTCTCGATTAGCCCATCCCTCATCGCTTCCAAATACCCTTGTACGAGTGTCATCGGCGTGCGCAAGTCATGTGAGATGTTCGATAGTAGATGTCGTCTGGATTTCTCCAGCTTCTCCAGATCGATATTCGACAGCTCAAGCGATTCGTTCGATTTCTTCAGCTCGTTCGTGCGCAGCTCGACCCGCTGCTCGAGGTTCGCATTCAACTCGCGCAGCTCGTCCGATACAAGCTCTACATGCTGCATCGCGTTCGTGAAACGGTTGGAAAGTATGATCGATTGCACAAGAATAAAGAACGTGATACCGAATGGTACAAGCTGTACGGATACATGCTGCTCACTGTAGAACAGAATGTCATTGATAACCGTGAAGATAAAGAACGTAATGCCTGCCAGAACGAGTGTCGCACCTTCTCGCTTGCGTATTTGCGCTCTTATGACCACATACAGGCAGGTCGCACATACGGTGACGATGTACAGCTGATAGGCTGCCACAACACGCGTATACGTCAACACAGGCAGGACAGCAGTCATTACCGATAATGCGATGCCGATCGTATTGAAAATCCAATAAGTGCGTTTGGAACCTTCCTGCGGGAACATTCGGAAAATATAAGCGTATCCAGCTACACCGCAAAGCGAAAAGGCAATGTATTCAATCCGCATCCCCAGCTCCCAGGAACCGCCTGGGAACCGCTGAAATAACATCGTCTCCCCTGTTACGCCCATTCGGAACGCTACGCATAAGCAGAGCAAGCCGAAGGAAAGCGTGAACCTCTCCCTTTTTCGAAAAGCATACAAGCCCATATGATACGTACCGATAATGAACAAGCTGCCGATAATGAGCATCTGTTCGGCAACCGCTAGAATCTCCTGCCTCGTAATTTCCTGCGTCGTACCAAGCGAGAAGCTCGTCCATATACCGCCCATGCGATGCTTGTAATTGGATACTTCAATCACAAGCTCGGCAATCCCGTCATTCGCTTCAAA
The DNA here is from genome assembly GCF_003182255.1 of Paenibacillus cellulosilyticus. Lineage (GTDB taxonomy): Bacteria > Bacillota > Bacilli > Paenibacillales > Paenibacillaceae > Paenibacillus_T > Paenibacillus_T cellulosilyticus. The sequence continues at coordinate 30,143 of NZ_QGTQ01000004.1, forward strand.
AGAGACAACTCGCGGATATTGCTCGGCCTTGTTGTTCTCAGGCAGCTCGTCTACACGGCCTGCTTCTGCAATCAATCGGCCATTGATCCATAGCTTGTACGCCGTCATGATATTCGGCACTCGAATCGACAACGTACCTGAATCTTTCGGCACTTGAATGATGAGCCGATATGTACCATAGCCTAGACCATCTTTTACAGTAGGTTCGTGATTATAGTTGTTCCACGAAGACGGTACGCTGACGTAGCTTGCTTCTAGAGAACCATCCTTCCAATCCGTCTCCGGCCCTAACAACTGTCCGCCATAGAACGACCATATCCCGTCCATATGGATGCTGCCATTTTGATTAAAATCCCAGCTGTTCAGATCGAGAATGCCTGCTTCTGCATGCGGATCACCAGAGTTATCTCCGGTATTGAAAGTGTTGAACAGTCCTACGTTCAAAATGACTGCAATAATTAACATAATGACGAAAATCCAAACTCGTTTGCGTATACCCATACCCTCCCCGGATCGTTCGCTCTTCAAAGACACACATGATGTGTTTCATAGGATGACGAATACTGCGGTGATGTCGTTGCTTCATTTGCGCCGCTTCGATTATAATAATCGAGAAAGCAAGGAGGATGGAAGATGAATGTGAGCAAAATTTTGGTCGTGGATGACGAACCCGAAATCATTGAGCTCATTACGCTCTATCTCCAGCGTGAAGGGTACAGCGTGTTTGCTGCAGATAATGGTACTGACGCACTCCGAATGATAGGTGAGATCAAGCCGGATCTCATCCTGCTTGACGTGCTCCTCAAGCAGCTTAATGGATTGGACGTGTGTCAGCAAATCCGCCAAATTATCGATGTACCGATATTGTTCGTTAGCGCGAAGAGCGATGATCAGGACGTTATTAACGGCTTAGCAGCGGGCGGCGATGACTATATCACTAAGCCTTTTAGTCCAGGGCAGCTAGTAGCAAGAATTAAGGCTCATCTGCGTCGGCAATCGCTAAATATGCATCATCATGGCGAGCATAATCGAAATTTGCTTATCTTCGACGGACTCATTATTGATCTGACCGCTCGAACGGTTCGCGTACATAATCAATACGTTGCTTTATCTGTCAAAGAGTTTGAACTGCTTTCACTGCTTGCTAAACAGCCGAACCGCGCTTTTCAGCTCGCTACACTCTATGAAGCCGTTTGGGGCGTCGAGAGCATCGGAGATACGAGAACGCTTATGGTTCACATGAGCAATCTGCGCAAGAAGATTGAACCTGATCCAACGAATCCTCGCTGGATCGTCACAATGCGCGGCGTAGGCTATAAATTTAATACCGAGGAAGGAAATGACTTACAGAATGTATATCGCTAGCAATTGGAAAGATTATGAAGTAATTGATACAGGTAATGGAGACAAGCTCGAACGTTGGGGCAACTATACGCTCCGCCGTCCGGACCCGCAGATCATTTGGCCCATTACCAACGAAACCGGGTTGTGGAAAACATCCGACGGTCACTATCATCGCAGCAGCTCAGGCGGCGGCCAGTGGGAATTCCGCTCGAAGCTTCCTGAACGTTGGACGATCTCGTACGGTCCTCTCTCGTTCCATATTCGTCCGACGAACTTTAAGCATACGGGACTGTTCCCGGAGCAAGCGGTTAACTGGGATTGGATCATGGAACGGATTCGGAGCGCTGACCGTCCGATTCGCGTCCTTAACTTGTTCGGTTACACAGGTGGAGCAACCGTTGCGGCAGCGGCCGCAGGCGCAGAAGTATGTCACGTCGATGCCGCTAAAGGCATGGTGCAGTGGTGCAAAGAAAATGCTGAGCTGTCCGGCTTGCAGAACGCACCTATCCGCTACATTACGGACGACGTGTTCAAATTCGTCCAACGTGAGCAGCGTCGTGAACGCCAATATGACGCAATCATCATGGACCCGCCATCCTATGGCCGCGGCACCAATGGTGAAACCTGGAAGCTGGAAGAAAACCTGTATCCGTTCGTAGAGCTATGCATGTCGATTCTATCGGACAAGCCGCTCTTCATTCTGATCAACTCGTACACGACTGGTATTTCGCCAAGCGTGCTGCACAATATTCTGAGTATGACTGTCGGACGCAAGTACGGCGGTCAAATCCATTGCGGTGAGATCGGGCTTCCAATTACGAATTCAGGCCTTAACCTGCCGTGCGGAATTCTTGGACGCTGGGAGTCAGGCGAATAATGGCCGGCACATCCGCTGAGCATAACGGTTCTCAGCGCGCCCCGATCCCCGTCCTGTTCGAGGATAACCATCTGCTTGTCGTCATCAAACCCCCTGGCGTCCCTTCTCAGGAGGACGAATCTGGCGATCCTGACATGCTGACGTTGTTGAAGGAGGATCTCAAAATCCGCCACAACAAGCCGGGGAACGTGTTCCTCGGCCTTGTCCATCGTCTAGACCGCCCTGTCGGCGGAGCCATGTTGTTCGCGAAGACATCGAAGGCGGCCTCTCGTCTATCTGACACGGTCCGTACGCGTGAGTTCGGCAAGACCTATATTGCAGTCGTTCACGGCTCTCCTAAGCAAGCACAGGCCACGCTAAAGCACTGGATGCGCAAGGACAGCAAACGGAACGTCTCAGACGTATTCGACCGCCCAGTGGCCGACGCGAAGGAAGCGGTGTTGGATTATGCAGTCATCGCTTCGACTGGTGGTTTATCGCTCGTTACAGTGAAGCTGCACACCGGTCGATCCCACCAGATTCGCGCACAAATGTCAGCGATCGGCTGCCCGTTGTATGGCGATGCCAAATATGGTGCGTCCTCAGGCCAGCGATCGGCTGCACACGGTACGGTAGCGCTATGGTCGAGTTCTGTCTCCTTCCCGCATCCCGTCTCGAAGGAATGGCTTACGTTCCGCTCTATCCCTCCGCAGCTGTCTGCGGAGTGGGCACGGTGGCAGGCTGCCGACCTTGAGAGAGCTGCGCATCGTTTCGATGCTTAAGCTGTCGTAACAATAACAAAGCACCCTCTATTCGAATTCTGATCCCGCAGCATGACTGCGAATTAGAAGAATTCAATAGAGGGTGCTTTTTCATCTTATATTCTACATTCCATCCACTATGACGAGCGGCTGATCGGCTCTGCAGTGCCATTCGTAACTTTGCCAAGCAAATAAACGAGCAGCTGCTGATTGTGGGTTGAGATCCGATCCAGCGATGACTGAATGTAAGTCGAACGAATCTCCACGCCTCGGTTAGCTTCCTCTTCACCTTTATCCGTCATCGTCACCCATACAATTCGACGATCCGACTCATCGCGGTTGCGGACGATCAACTCGCCACGCTCCATGCGATCAAGCAGCGTTGTAATCGCTGCAGGCGTCGTCTCTAAGTATTGCAGCAAATCCGAAGGTTTCATCGGCTGGTAACGCTGCAGCAATTCTAGTACATTCAGCTGTCCTTCCGTCAGGCTTGGCGCCAGCGCCTCTTCCAAATGCGACTTCCACTCTTTCGTCAGCTTCATCCACAATCGAGCAAAATCTTCTGAAATCATCGACTAAACCCCGCTTCCTGTCCGTATTCCTGCTATTCCTCATTATACCATTTGAAAATGTCGATTAAAAGGTTAAGCAACTTAATAATTTGCGCCATTAATCGACGTTTGCCGTGAACAAATTGACAGGGTTAGACATACAATGTGGCGAGGATTCGCGAATAGCGGCTCGAATGCGGGTTGTTGGCGTTGTTGCCAATATAGCTTGTACACACTCCAATTGGTTGTTAGCAGGAGGGCAGCGCGAAGGAGGTTGATTTGCAATGGATGACCGGAAAGCGGAAATTTTGAGAAAGGTCCGTGCGTACGGCATATTGAATGACCCACAATGGCTGAATAAGCCGGACGAACCGGTGCCATTGTGGGTCCTTTTGGAAGCGCTCGTACAAATGATGGAGCGGCTGGAGCCGCCACACACCCCTTACGATTAAGACTCGGGTCTAGATCGTAGCGTTACGCGTAAAAATTTCTACAATCGAATCATTTTTCTCTGGCGAAACGAGCGGTTTACCAATGGATCTACGCTCATCAATCGGCGTCTTATCGGTCGACAGCGTCCAAGACGCGCCGCTCGCCGCCAGTACTACGAGCATCTTCTCTTGGCGGCAGTAAATTGCGCCTGCGAGGCCACTACCATTCGGTCTTACGCGCTTGCCTTCCTTGAATTCGAACGTTGCAATCCCTTTGCCGCCGCGTCCTTGAATCGGATACTCGGCAAGAAGTGAGCGTTTGCCATGGCCGAGATCGGAAAGGACAAGCACTTCACCTTCATCATCAGCGACGAGCGAGCATCCAACGAGCTCATCGTCATCCTTCAACTGCATACCACGAACACCAGCAGCGACACGGCCCATTGGATTCACTTCGCTCTCAGCGAAGCGTATCGCCATCCCCTGACGGCTGACGAGCAGAAGCTCGCTTGTGCTTGTGCTCTCTAGTACTGCGATAATTTCATCGCCATCAGCGACCTTCGCTGCTGCAATAGCAGTCGAGCGATTCGACTTATATTCCTTCAGCTCCGTCCGTTTCACTTGGCCGCGCTTGGTGACGAACAGCAGCGACGCATTAGCGGCTATCTGCTCAAAATCACGCACCGTTACGATACTAATGATCGCATCGTCCTTCGGCAGCGGAACAATGTTAACAACGGCAGTACCGTTATCCTTCCACTTGAATTCAGGCACCTGGTGGACAGGCAGTACGAAGTATTGCCCTTTCTTCGTGAACAGGAGCAGCGTATCAATCGTGTTCACGCTGAGCAAGTGGCGAATGACATCGCCTTCCTTCACGCCTGCACTATCCAGCTCACCGCCAGAACGCGTGTAAGACAGCATCGTCGTCCGCTTAATATAACCATCGCGGCTGAGCGTCAATAGAACATCCTCGGATTGGACCATGACCTCAAGGTTTACCTTCAGCTCTTCTACCTCGCCACGAATGTCGCAACGACGATCGATACCGAATTTGGTCCGAATCTCGAGCATTTCTTCACGGATAACGCTGAGAAGCTTCTTCTCGCTCTCCAGAATGCTGCGCAAGTATGCAATTCTCTTCTGTGTTTCGCCCAGTTCTTTCTCGAGCTGCGTAATCTCCAGATTCGTCAGACGATATAGCTGTAACGTCAGGATGGCATCTGCTTGACGCTCCGAGAAAAGGAACTTCGATACGAGGTTGTTCTGCGCATCTTGCCGGTTCTTGGAGGCCTTGATAGTCGCGATAATCTCGTCGAGCAGATTCAGTGCCTTCACGAGTCCTTCGAGCACGTGAGCGCGATCTTCAGCCTTCTCTAACTCGAACTTCGTCCGGTTCGTAACGACTTCCTTCTGGTGATCGATATAAGCAGCCAACATATCTTTTAAACCAAGCTGTTTCGGCGCCTTATTAACGATTGCAACCATATTGAAGTTGTATGTGACCTGCAGATCGGTCTTCTTAAAGAGATAAGCAAGAATACCTTGTGCATCCGCATCTTTCTTCAGCTCAATGACGATACGAAGGCCGTTACGACCGCTTTCATCTCGTACTTCAGCGATCCCTTCTACCTTCTTCTCGAGGCGAATGTTCTCCATCGCCGTAACAAGACGGGCTTTTACAACTTGATATGGAATCTCTGTAATAACGATCTGCTGCTTGCCGCCGCGAACGTCTTCAATCTCCGTCTTCGAACGAATGTAGATGCGGCCTTTACCGGTTGTATACGCTTCACGAATGCCTTCTCCGCCCATGATTGTACCGCCCGTTGGGAAGTCCGGTCCACGTACGATCGACATCAGTTCATCAATCGACATCGATGGATTCGCCATGAGCGCGAAGCAAGCATCAATCACTTCTCGCAAGTTGTGCGGCGGAATTTCCGTGGCAAAGCCTGCAGAGATACCGCTGACACCGTTCACGAGCAAGTTCGGATAACGCGACGGCAACACGACAGGCTCCTTCGTCGTGTTGTCGAAGTTGTCCTTGAACGGTACTGTCCGTTTGTCTATGTCACGAAGCAATTCCATCGCAATGGACGATAGCCTAGCCTCGGTATAACGCATCGCTGCTGCTGGGTCATCGTCCTGCGAACCCCAGTTGCCGTGGCCGTCGATCAGCGGATGGCCCATCTTCCACGGCTGTGCCATCCTCACCATGCCTTCATAAATGGACGAGTCCCCGTGCGGATGATAGTTACCCATAACGTCGCCGACCGTTTTGGCCGACTTGCGGTATGGCTTGTCCGGCGTATTGCCCGCATCGTACATCGCGTACAAAATACGGCGCTGAACCGGCTTCAATCCGTCGCGAACGTCAGGAATGGCGCGATCTTGAATAATGTATTTGGAATATCGGCCGAAGCGATCGCCGACAACTTCTTCGAGAAACGCTGGCATAAAATTTTCCAGCATGCCCATTAAGCTCTCCCCCTACTCCTCGAATTCGGTAAAATCGACGTTGTCGATAATCCACCGTTTCCGCGGATCGACCTTGTCGCCCATAAGCGTCGACACGCGCCGTTCCGCCTTCGCAGCGTCTTCGATCTGTACCTGCAGCAATGTACGGGTTTCTGGGTCCATCGTTGTCTCCCACAGCTGCTCTGGGTTCATCTCGCCTAGACCTTTGTACCGCTGAAGCTCGTAATTTTTGCCGAATTCCTTCAGGTAGTTCTGGAGCTGCTCATCTGTCCAAGCATATCGAACCGTCTCCAGCTTCCCAGACTTGCGGGTCAGCTTATACAGAGGCGGCTGTGCAATGTAGACTTTGCCTGCATCAATCAACGGCTTCATGTACCGGTAGAAGAACGTCAGCAGCAGCACTTGTATGTGCGCGCCGTCCGTATCGGCATCGGTCATTATAATGATTTTGGCGTAGTTGCATTCTTCGTCGTCGAATTCCGAACCAACACCGGCACCGATTGCCGAAATAATCGCTTTATACTCGTCATTCTTCAGAATATCGAGCAGCTTTGCTTTCTCCGGATTCATCGGCTTACCCTTCAGCGGCAGGATCGCCTGATACTTCGAGTCGCGCCCCTGCTTCGCAGAACCGCCTGCCGAGTCACCTTCGACGATGAACAACTCGTTGCGCGAGGTGTCCTTCGACTGCGCGGGCGTCAGCTTGCCGCCAAGGTTAGAGCTCTCGCTCTTCTTCTTGCCGGAACGAATTTCTTCCCGTGCTTTACGCGCCGCTTCGCGAGCTTTCGAAGCTTGAATCGCTTTCTTCATGAGCATTTGCGCAGTTTGCGGGTTTTCCTCAAGGAAAACGGCCATTTTGTCTGCAACAACTGCATCCACCGCGCCACGAGCAGAAGCACTGCCAAGCTGATCCTTCGTCTGTCCGACGAATTCGACCTCGGACATTTTGATATTAATGACGGACATCATGCCTTCGCGCAAATCGTTGCCCTCAAGGTTCTTATCCTTCTCCTTAAGCAGCCCGTTCTTGCGTGCATAATCATTCATGATCCGCGTATATGCTGTTTTGAAGCCGGTCTCATGTGTACCGCCGCCGCGTGTCGGAATCGAGTTAACGAACGAAGCGATCGTCTCCGTATAACCGTCGTTATATTGCAGTGCAACCTCGACCTCAATATCGTCCTTCTCCGCGGCAAAATGAACGGCCTCGTGCAGTACGGTCTTGTCCTCATTCAAGAACTGGACAAACTGCTTCGCTCCGCCCTCGTAGTGGAATACAAGCTCATTCCCATTACGCTCATCCTTAACGGTCACCTTCAAGCCCGAGTTCAGGAACGCAATTTCCTGCAAACGCTCAGACAGCGTGTCAAAGTTAATCGTCGTACCGTTCTGGAACACGCGTCCGTCCGGCTTAAACGTAACCTTCGTACCTGTCCGGTTCGTATTGCCAATGATCTCTAATCCCGTTGTCGGTTCGCCGACGTGTTCTTTGCCGCTTTCGTCGACCCAATATTCAAACCGCTGCTTGTGTACTTTGCCGTCGCGATAAATCTCGACTTCAAGCCATTCGGACAACGCGTTTGTAACAGAAGCACCTACGCCGTGCAAGCCGCCGGACTTCTTGTACCCCCCGCCGCCGAATTTGCCCCCTGCGTGGAGCATCGTGAAAACGACCTGTGGTGTCGGAATACCACTCTTGTGCATCCCGGTCGGAATCCCCCTGCCATTATCCTTGACGGAGATGGCATTGTCTTTATGTATGGTGACGTCAATCGCAGAGCAGAACTTCGCCAAATGCTCATCGACCGCGTTATCCACAATTTCCCACACGAGATGATGTAAACCGGAGCTGCTTGTGCTGCCGATGTACATACCAGGCCGTTTGCGTACGGCAGTGAGCCCTTCGAGAATTTGAATATCGTCCGCGTCGTAATTCCGTTCGGCGGATGCTGCCTGTTTCGCGAACAGATCCAATTGCTCGGCCATACGCGCCCTCCTAAAAGTTTTTGCGAATGCTTGATGATCCGAATCCATTCGGATCATGGTGAAGCAAAAACTTGCTTCGTAAGCATCAACTGTGTTTTTGCGAATGCTTATGTTCCGATAGCAATCGGAACGGAATGAAGCAAAAACTTACTTCGTAAGCATTAGCTTTGTTTTTGCTGAAGCTTGATGATCCGAATCCATTCGGATCATGGTGAAGCAAAAACTTGCTTCGTAAGCATCAACTGTGTTTTTGCGAATGCTTATGTTCCAATGGCAATCGGAACGGAATGAAGCAAAAACTTGCTTCATTCGCATCAGCTTTGTCTTGCCCTCGTTCATTCATCACTTTAAAAAGTTGTCGTCAGACGTTTATTTTAATTCAACATATCCTGTTTCGTAAAGACGCTGAACGAAACGATAATTGCGGCGACCGCCCAAACGGCCAGTACACTAACTGAAAATAACAAGCTCATGCCTTCGATCGGCGGCGGTGAACCAGCCAAATAATTGGTTAAATCCAGGTTGACCGAGAAAATATATTTGGCAGTATGCCAGGACGAGGCCATGTTCGTCAAGATCGAGCCTGCAATAATCGCAGCCATCATCGTCACAATGCTCGCAGCCGTACTGCGAACGAGCACCGATACCATCAGCGCCAAGCAAGCAATCGTCATCGCCGACAGCCAGGTCAGCCCCGCAGACATAAACAAATAATACCATTGCGGAACTGCGTGAACAGCGGAGCTATCTACTTCGGAGCCTTGAATGACGAAGCCAGTGAACACGGGCAATGTCCATCCCCCATAACCGAAAAATATGCCGGAGATCAGGTAAGACAATATTATGGTGGCTAGGAGCGTTAACGATACATAAAGCGTAAGTGCGATGAGCTTGCTAAGCAATATTTTCCACCTTCGCACCGGTCTGGTTAGCAGCATCTTGATTGTGCCAGTCGAGCGTTCGCCGGATACAAGATCAGATGCAACAGCAAGCACGAGAAGTGGAATAAACATCGTAATCGACGCCTCGACGAAACTTCTACTGAATGTAACGGCATTCGGGGAGTCAGGATTAACATCATGATCCAAATAATATTGTAATTGCTGCACAGCAATCCGCCGAGATTGTTTCCATTCCTCAGGAATACGGTCACTGGACAGCTGATTCTGGTAGTCCGTTATTTTCTGCTGAAGCTGCAATCTCCAATCATCGAATTTATCTCGATTGTTTAATGCTACCTTCATTTGGGCGTATGTAAAAACCGGAATGAGGACGAGCAGCACGAGAATGACGACGAAAAAACGTTTTTTCTTCCACACTTTGATCGTCTCGTTGCGCACGAGTGGCAGCAAACTACTCAACGACATCGCCCTCCGTCATCGTAATAAACAGCTCCTCCAGCGTTGGCGCTACCTTCTGCACCGCTGTAATCCCCACGCCTGCCCTCGTCAAACGTTCAACCGTTGCAGCAACCTGCTCCTGCGGCATTGTCGTTATAACCGCGCCTGGCAGCATCGACAAAATCGACTCATCGATATAATGATCGTGCTCAGCGATAACAGTTATCTCCAGCGTTTCAGTTAGTACGCGGATACCCGCTTCACGATCATCGAACTGCCAGATCACATAAGCTCCGCGCTGCGACAGCAGCTCCTCTACGGTTCCAACCGCTAGAAGCTCGCCTTTGCTAATAATCGCGACTCGGTCACACATGAGCTGAATTTCGCTGAGCAGATGGCTCGATATAAATAAGCTCATGCCTTGTGCTGCCAGCTTACGGATAAAATCGCGCAGCTCCTTGATGCCTTTCGGATCGAGACCGTTCGTCGGCTCGTCCAAAATAAGCAGCTTAGGTCGGCCCAGCAGCGCTTGTGCGATACCAAGCCGTTGGCGCATGCCGAGTGAATATGTTTTTACCTTATCATGGATCCGGTTGTCCATACCGACGATTTCTACCACTTCTGCAATACGAGCGGCGTCAATTCCCTTCTGCATTCGGGCGAAATGCTCAAGGTTTTCCCAACCGGTCAAATAGCTGTACATTTCCGGATTTTCAACGATACAGCCGACATGGGAAAGCGCCTTCTCTGGCTCGCGCAGCACATGATGACCGCAGATGTATATGTCGCCTGACGTTGGACGAATAAGATCGACCAGCATCCGAATCGTCGTTGTTTTGCCTGAACCGTTCGGTCCGAGGAAACCAAAGATCTCTCCTGCTTGAATATCGAAGCTGATGCCGCGAATAATCGCACGGCCGCGTATTTTTTTCGTCACAGCTTGTACGGACAAGACAACTTTGGAAGGAACTCCATCTCCGATATGAGAAGCTTCGACCTGCAACTCGTTTGGATGTTTCGCTGTTAAAGCCATGAGCAAGCCCCTTTCATGTCCTAATCAATTGCTTGTACGATACGCTGCGCAATAGCGGCATAACCGTCGTGATTCGGATGAAAATGATCAGACGCCAGGTAGCGCGTCAAATTTTTCTCGAATAGATCAGATGTTGGTACTAGCAGCATATTCGGATAACGATGAATGACATCATAGGCAGCACGATTCCAGTCCTGTACTTGCAGACTCCCGTCACGAAGCTCCGCTACATCGTAGAATGGGTTATATAAGCCTATATAGACAATTCGCGCATCTGGGTTGATACTGTTCAGCAATTCCAGCGTCTGCCGCAGCAGTCCGACCCCTTCAGCCAAATTTGTTTTCACTTCTTCGAGCGATATTTGATCCTCGATATCGTCATCCGTTTGTGAAGAAGACGCCTCATTCTCCGCCGTGTTATCCGCTGCAGCATCCTGCTTACTGGCAGCATTGCCTCCTCGCGCAAACCGGAACAGATCATTGCCACCGATTGTCAGTAAAATAATATCTGCTTCTGAAACCGCCAGCCGATACCCTTTGTCACTCTTCAGCTTCTCGACCAATTGATCAGCACGCATTCCGTTAATGGCTAGGTTATTCAACAATTTGACCGGCTTGTCATACTTGCCTTCCATCAGCTTGATCGTCTGCTTCACATAACCCTCGCCGGTCGAATCTCCCGTTCCCTTGGTCAGCGAGTCTCCCAGCGCCGTTACATGAATCACATCGTCCTTTACGTAGCTCTGTTCTGGCTCTCCTAAGTCACCCAAGCTTGGTGCTTGTCTAGGGTTCAAAATATCATTCATGGCAAAACCGAAGCCGCAAATAAACACAATCGTCGTAATCAATGAAGTAATGCCAATCAATCGCCACAAGCCATTGCCCCGATTCATACGGATACGCTCCCTTCTCGTTAACGGTCGGATTATCCTCTAAGATAAATCGAACGGAATTTTTTTGCAAATTGACCATATGAGAAATGTGCAAAAAAGACCGTCTCAACCACAACACGATTCCGGTTAAGACGGTCTATTCGATCGTTATGAATTAAGCCTCGCCGTATACGATACGAAGCGATTGTGCTGCGTGCTGCGCCGTTTCTCGTGCTTGCTCCACATCATTGGCGCTGCTGAGCGCTACTGCCATCCGACGGCCCTTCTTCGTCTCTGGCTTACCAAATACGCGCACTTGCGTATTCGGCAGCGACAGCGCTTCCTCTAGACCGCCAATGGTGAACGATTCACTGTCACGGTCAGCCTTCAACGTATGCGTCGCACCTGGCGTAAGCAGACGAATCGTAGGGATTGGAAGTCCAAGAATGGCACGAGCGTGCAGCGCGAACTCGGACAAATCCTGCGTGATCATCGTGACCATCCCCGTATCATGTGGACGTGGAGATACTTCACTGAACAACACGCCTTCTTTCGTGAGGAACAGCTCCACCCCATAAATTCCATAGCCGCCGAGCGAATCTGTTACTTGCTGCGCGATATGCTCAGCCTCACGAATCTGTTCCTGTGACATCGCATGCGGCTGCCAGGACTCAATATAGTCGCCGTCCTTCTGAACATGACCAATCGGTGCGCAGAACGTCGTGCCCGATACCGAACGGACCGTCAGCAGCGTAATTTCGGATTCAAAATGAATGAAGCCCTCTACAATAACACGCTGTTTCTTCGCGCGGCCGCCTTCCATCGCATAGTTCCAGCAGCTTTCGATCTCAGCCTCAGAACGACAAACGCTCTGACCTTTGCCCGACGAACTCATGATCGGCTTGATGACGCATGGCGTACCAAGCTCCTCCACAGCTGCACGAAGCTCGTCCAGCGTATCTGCGAAGCGATACGGAGCTGTAGGCAGCTTGAGCGTTTCCGCAGCAAGGCGGCGAATGCCTTCACGGTCCATCGTTAGACGCGCAGCGCGGGCCGTTGGCACAACGGTGCGTCCTTCACGTTCCAGCTCGACGAGCGTTTCGGTCGCAATCGCTTCGATCTCAGGTACGATCAAATCTGGCTGCTCCTGTGCAATCACGCGGCGAAGCGCTTCGCCGTCCAACATATCAATAACATGAGAGCGATGCGCAACCTGCATAGCAGGCGCATTCGCATAACGATCAACTGCAACCGTCTCGATTCCGAGACGCTGCGCTTCGAAAATGACTTCCTTGCCGAGCTCGCCCGAGCCGAGGAGCACAATCCGCTTGGCACGCGAGGACAGCGGTGAACCATAGTTAGACATGATGACCTCCTGAAAAGTTATTGCGTAAGCATACGCTTTGAAAGTTATTGCGTTTGCATACATAAGACGGCAGACCAATGCGCGTGAAGCGCTTAGGGCCTGCCGCCGTTTGCTGTTTCTTTCCATTGTGGACAATGGTGCTGAGAAAATCAAGTGAAATCGGCTTACGCCGACAAGAAACGGTACTGTGCTTCGATCAATCCATGGTACGTACCGCGAATGGCCATCAGCTCATCATGTGATCCCTGCTCTACAATCGAGCCATGATCGAGCACGACAATCATGTCCGAATGGCGAATCGTTGACAACCGGTGTGCGACGATAAACGATGTACGTCCCTTCAGCAGCGTTTGCAACGCCTTCTGAATGCGCAGCTCGGTCTCCGTATCGATGCTTGCCGTTGCTTCATCAAGAATCAGAATACGTGGGTTAGCCAATAGCGCTCTTGCGAACGACAGCAACTGACGTTGTCCCATGGACAGTACGTTACCGCGCTCTTGAACTTCCGTGTCGTAACCATCCTTCAAGCTCATGATGAAATCGTGTGCATGCACAGCTTTCGCCGCTTCAACGATTTCTTCGTCCGTCGCATTCAGCTTGCCGAACCGAATATTGTCCCGAATCGTACCAGAGAAAATGAAGGTGTCCTGCAACACGATACCGATCTGCGAACGCAAGCTTTCCAGTGATACATCACGAATGTCCGTGCCATCAATCAACACACGTCCTTCCGTCGGGTCGTAGAACCGGCAAAGCAGGTTCATGATCGTGCTTTTGCCTGAACCGGTATGACCAACCAGCGCGATCGATTGTCCAGGCTTCGCCTCAATCGTTACGCCTTTCAATGCCGGACGACCTGCTTCGTATTCAAAAACAAGATTGTCAAACAGCACATGACCATTAGCCTCAGCAAGCTTGCGTGCTTCTGGCAGTTCACCAACAACCGGCCGCTCGTCCAAATACTCGAAAATCCGTTCCGACGACGCCATTGCGATGAGCAGCTGCGAATACATTTGGCCCAGACGGTTAATCGGCTCCCAGAAGTTGCCGATGTAATTGGCGAAACCAACAAGCATACCGACCGTTAGCAGGTCGTTCTGAATCAGATAAGAACCGTACCAGAACAGAATAAGCGAGCCAACTGCACTAGTAAGCTCGATAATGGGACCAAACGATTGGTTCATCGCCGATGCTTTATTCCAAGATCGAATATTGGATGAGTTCATCGATTCGAAGAATTGAATGTTTTCTTTCTCCTGCACATAAGCCTGCGTTACTTTAATGCCTTGAATCGACTCGTTCAAATGCGAGTTGATGCGGGATTGTTTGATTCGAACATCCTGCCAAGCGAAACGAATCCGTTTGCGAAGCGCACTCGATACAAGGAACATAAGCGGCACCGTGAGCATAACCGCCAAGCCTAACTTGAAGTTCCAGACGAGCAGGATAATAACGATACCAACGAGCTGGACGCAGTCCATCAGCAGGTTGACAACACCGTTCGTGAACAAATCCTGCAGTGCATTGACGTCGTTCGTTACGCGAACGAGCACCGACCCTGCTGGACGCTTATCGAAAAATCGGAATGACAACGTCTGAATGTGCGAGAACAAGTGGCTGCGCAAATCGTGAATGACCCGCTGGCCCACGATATTCGTATGTTTGATCCGGTATGTGTTCGAACCCCATTGGATGATATAAAGAGCGAGCATGATTGCTGCGAATAGGAGCAGCTTAGGTATGCTCGCTTCACCATCCTTCGGATCGATCGCTTCGTCGATCGCCATGATGACGATCGTAGGAATTGCAAGTCGGGTCAGTGTACCGAGCACCATCCCGACGAGAATGACAGGCAGCAATTGCTTGCGATAAGGCTTCAAATAAGTAAACAGTCGGCCCAATTGACGCCAGTTGAACGGCTTCTCGATCAGTTCATCGTCCTGATAAATAAACCGTTCTTTGCGATTGCCATCCTGCTTCTTGAAGCGCTTTGCCAGTTCATCTGCCGACTCTTGCTGTTGGTTACTCAATGGTACAACCTCCCTTCGGATTGCACTTGCTTCTGACCCGCAAATCCGCGTTCAGGCTCGCCAGGAATCCATGCATCAGCCGCTGTCGCAGAATCGTTGTCAGGACGATCGGCGTATTGAATCCGGTACACGTCACGATATGTACCATTCACCGCAAGCAGCTGCTCGTGCGTGCCTCGTTGAACGATTCGGCCGTTATCCAATACGATAATTTCATCTGCATGTCGCAGAGAGGAGATCCGGTGCGCTATGACGAACGTCGTGCGTCCTGCCATCAGCTCGCGGAAGCCCGCTTGAATTTCATGTTCCGTCTCCATATCGACGGCGCTCGTCGCATCGTCAAGAATGAGAATGCGAGGATTGCGAATAAGGGCGCGTGCGATGGAAATCCGCTGTTTCTGGCCGCCGGACAATCCCATGCCGCGTTCACCGACAACCGTGTCATATCCGAGCGGCAGCTCCATAATGAAATCATGCGCCTTCGCCAGCTTCGCCGCCTTCACGATCTGCTCCATCGTCGCATCCTTCATGCCATAAGCGATGTTGTTGCGAATCGAAGCCGAGAACAGGAATGTTTCTTGAAAAACAGGTGCGATCGCGCCGCGCAGCGATTCGATATCCAGCTCGCGAACATCGATTCCATCAATCGTCACCTTGCCCTGCTTCACATCATAAGCGCGCATAAGCAGCTGGATGACCGTCGATTTGCCGGAGCCTGTGCCGCCAAGCAAACCAATCACTTTGCCCGGCGCTGCATCGAGGGCGAAATTCGTGAGTGCCATCGGGCCATCGCCATAGCCGAATGATACGTTGTCGTACCGAACATGACCTTTCATCGCGTCGCCGCTCAGAACGACGGGATGCTCCACATTTTTCACATGAACATACTCATTCAGCAGCTCCAGCATCCGCTCGCCGGAAGCCTTCGATTGCGTGTAGTTGTTAATGTGGAAGCCAATGCCCCACATCGGGCCGATGATGTACCACGTTAAGCTGAAGAAGGCAACGAACTC
The DNA here is from genome assembly GCF_003182255.1 of Paenibacillus cellulosilyticus. Lineage (GTDB taxonomy): Bacteria > Bacillota > Bacilli > Paenibacillales > Paenibacillaceae > Paenibacillus_T > Paenibacillus_T cellulosilyticus. Next base: position 46,207 of record NZ_QGTQ01000004.1, read on the forward strand.
ACCGATCGACAGCTTGTCATGGATAACGAAAATACCGCCCGAGATAAGGAGAATGACGGCGCTTATATTCGCAAGAAGCTCCATAATCGGGAAGTATCTTCCCCATACGCGTGATACGCTGATTTGATTCTCTTGATAATCATTGCTTTTCTCAGCAAATTTGTTCACTTCATGCGATTCGCGCGCGAACGATTTGACCGTACGCACACCCGTGATATTCTCTTGCACCGCTGTCGTTAAACGGCTCATCGCCAGCCGCATCTCGCGGAAGGCCGGGTGAATGCTCTTCTCCAGACGCAGCGCCGTAAAGGACAACAGCGGGATGGTCACGAGCGTCAGCAGCGTGAGCTGCCAGTTAATCGAGAGCATCATGATGCCGCCGAAGATGACCATCAGAATCATGTTAAGGATCTGAGCAAAGCCGAAGCCGATAAAGTTGCGAAGCGCTTCCAAATCAGCCGTTAAACGAGACATTAAGTCGCCTGTCTTCGCATTATCATAGTAACGGAAGCTTAAGTATTGCAGTTTGTCATAACATGCATTGCGCAGTCGATAGGCAACCCGGTTGCCAAGTCGTCCGCCGAAGAAGCCGTGGAAAAACTGAAGCGTGCTCTTGAGCGCGATAACGCCGACGAGCGACAGCGATAATGCTGGTACAAGCTCGAATCTGTTTTTCATAATGACATCGTCAATCAGAATCCGCAGCATATTCGGATATACAAGTCCAAGTGCCGTCGCTGCCATCAAGCATAAAATCGATGAAACTAAATACTTCTTCTCGACCCAGTAGAACTCTTTCAGTTGCTTAAAGACTTCCACACGTTCCCCTCTCTCTCTGTACTAGCCTGTTGGATTGGAAATACGAATGAATCGTAACAGCAACCTATCGATAGTTCAAACGGAGTATGTGCACCTATACGCGCCTATGTGCTCCTTCGCATCGCTGAGATCAGCTTATTGGGGGGTATTCTTCCATATCGTCAATAATCCGCTCCAAATGATCACAATTCCTCCGTTTTTGCACAATTTCACCTTGGTAATTGCATATTTTGCCATAGCATAATATCTGAATGTATCATGCATAATGGAGCCCGGCTCCCTTAACCCCGGAATGGTAGAGCAGGGACTTCGACCCTTGGACCCTTTAATCTTTTTCAAAAACCCTAAATCCAAGATTTCTACCCACCCAAACCAAGATTTCTACCCACCCAAACCCTCCCTGCTAGGGAGGGCCCCGGGGACGCTGTCCCCTGGACCCCTGAAAGGGGTCGTGGGATCGTCTGAGGCGTGGATAAGATGCTGCGTGCTTGGGGTCGCGTACCCCTGAGGGGTAAAGCTTTTGTTCGTGCGTTTTCTTGGGGCTGCGCCCCTTTGAGAACCTTTATTTTGAAAACAAACAGGAAATAGTGGTTACAAAAAAAACGTCTGCCTTTCCGATTGCTCGGTTTGGGCAGACGTTTTGTGATTAGAGAAAAGATTATGGTTGCAGCAGGCTTTGGAGCGACTTGTGGAGCTCGGTCAGCTCTTCGAGGTTGCTGCCGTCTTGGAGAGATGCGAGCAGACCGTCCGCGTAAGCACGGGCTTCTTCGGACAGCTTGACGCTGCTTGTATCTGCGGCTTCGCGGAGACGCGATTCGTAGATGGCGTTCCACTTGGCTGCTGCTTTCTCGGACCAGCTGCGAAGTGGATCAGCAAGCAATGCTTCGATGTCAGCGCGCATCGCGGCTTTGCCGTCACCTTCGAAGAATTGACGCGGAGATTTGAAGCGACTCCAGAACCACTTCGCATCGACTTGGCCTGCATCCCAGCTGCTGCCAACTGTGTCAGCTGACCATTCGGAGCGGACAAAGGCAGAAGCCTCGAAGCCTGCAAGCAGGTCGGCAAGCTCAGTATTGGCACGCTCATAACGCTCTTTCATGAGCGCGTTCAGCGCGTTGTCCATACGGAGTGTCGTTGCTTCGAGCTCTTGTGCAAGCTCGATTGCAAGCTGACGATCAAGCTCAAGCCAAGACGTCCAGATCGCTTTCTTCAAATCGCGGCCGTCATCGCGCAGCGTCGAAGGGTTAAACGCATTATTGTAAAACTCGCCGAACCGCAGGCCGATCCGCTGAAGAACGTAGAAGAGCAGCTCTTCGAGCTCGCGCTTCATCCGATCATACTGAAGATCTGCTAGCTCGCTGACCGATTTGGCAACAGCACCAGCACGCTCTGTCTGAACAAGCAGCTGTTCGCGCTGCTGAGCACGTTCTGCTGCGCTGCCGCGAGCAGAGTCAATCCAACCTGCTACTTGCGTACCCGTGCGTGCAATATCGCGATCAGCTGATTCTACCGCCATCCGGCCAAGATCATCACGGATAAACGTTGTGAACGATTGTTCGAATGCAGCAACACCGGATTGCTCCAATGCAGCCTGATCGCCATCTTGTTTCGCGTCGAGCGCTTGAAGGCTCGATACCGGATAGAGACGTGGGAATCGAATACCGTGCTGCAGCAAATTATCGGAGACGTGCTTGAGCACGGCTTGCAGCTCTTCCTGCGAGGACGCGAGGTCCGCAGCATTAACGAGGAAGAACATTTTATCAAGCTCGAATTGATCCTTCACGCGGCCGAGCTGCATCAGGAACTGACGGTCAGCCTGCGAGAACGCATGGTTGTAATAAGTAACGAACAACACGGCATCCGCATTCTTGATGTAGTTGAAAGCGACGCCGGTGTGCCGCGCGTTGACTGAGTCTGCCCCCGGCGTATCTACGAGTACAATGCCTGCATCGGTCAGCGGACAGCTGTAGTGCAGCTCGATCTCTGCAACGAAGCAGGAACGGGACTCTTCTGCAACGAAGCGACGGTATTCATTTTCGTCAACAGACAACACTTGGCCAAGGCTGGATGAATGATTATTCCAGCCCATCTCGGCAGCTTTCAAGAAGCTGTAATGCGGACGTCCGCCTGCTTGAACCGCATCTGGACGAAGCGCTGCGATGCGGCGCATCAAGCCTGCCTCGTCCGCCGGCAGATCGGTTTCGCCGAGAAGGGCAAGCGAGTAACGAAGGTCGTCGAGCATGCCTTCCTTCGGTTTCATGACAACACGTGCGCTGCCGTGCGGCTGTGTATCGGTCGGCGGCACGATGCGGTTGATCGCTGCCGTTGTTGGGTTCGGCGACACAGGCAATGCCGATGCGCCGATGAGCGCGTTCGCGAGCGATGATTTGCCGGCGCTGAATGCACCGAACAGCGCGATCGTGAACCGGCTGCTCTGCAGCCGGTCAGCCTTCTCGCGCATCGCGCGAGCAGCGGCGCCGAGCGTGCCGTACGGCGCCAACAGCGCAGCAGCGCTGCGAAGGCGCGCAGCCGCCTGGCGCTGCGGCGCAAAGGCGTCGCCGCCAGCGAGCGCAGCCGCTGGCGCAGCTACCGCGCGAGGCGCGGCTGGCGCTGCGGCAGAGCCGCGCGCCCCGGCGCCGGCGTTGCCCGCCGCCACAGCGGCTGCCTGCTGCGTCGCAGCAGCAGCGGCGCTTGGCGCAGCAGCGCGAGCGTCTCCGCGCTGCGCTGCCGCTGGCGCAGGCAGCACCGGCGCCGCCGGCTTCGCCGGCAGCAGTGCCGACTGCGCAGCCGCGTCGGCAGCGAGCCGCTGCGCGAGCGCCTCAAGCTTCGCGAGCGCTGCCGCACGCGAGCCAAGCGCACGAAGCTCCGCTTCGGCTTCCTTCACCGCTGCATCATTGCTCGCAGCGATGAAGGCTGCGATCTCATCGATCAGCGGCATGACCAGCTGACGATAAACCGATTTGACATCCGCGGCAACATCGCGGCTATAGGTCATCGTGTACTCGTTGCCAAACGATGCGCCTTTGTTGACCCGCTCCGTCAGCCACTCACCCGTTGGCGACCAAACAATTTGCTTCAAATGCGCAGTCACTTGATCATCTGACAAGCCTGCTTTTTCTGCTGCCTTGCGCAGCAGCTCCGTCAAATGCCACTCGATCGCCGATTTAACAACCGACTCGAACTCACTGCGGAATTGCTCCTGTCGGCGTTCTTTCTCCGCAGCTGTCTTCGCGCCTGCAAACAACAGCCCTGCCTTGAAGCCAGGCTTGCAGCTCTCAAGAAATTGATGCGCGATATCACGCAGCGCAGCAGGCGTAATAATGGCACCGTCCAGCAGCGATTGCACATCCTTACGCATCGCTAGACGTTCCTGCTCGGCTTGCCCTTTGAGTGCTGTAAGTCGATCTTCAAGTGCACGAAGTGTGCCTTTTACTTCAGCCGCGCCTTCTTCGCCACCTGCTGCTTCGAGATACTGCTGACGTTCTGGTTCTGCCAACTCTTCCTGCCGTTTCGCATGAACATTTACTAGATGACGCAGCGATGCCGACACACTCCAGTCTGCCAGCTCTCCTCGAACGGTTGCCAGCTTGCGAAGCAAGCCTTTGAGCGACTCGTATTCATTATGCGGGTGTTCCGGTTCACGGCTCGTCACATACAGAATGCCTGCTGGCTCCAAGTGCCAGTTCGCGAATGCTTGCTCTACACTCGTGCGATACTCCTCGAACGACAGCTCACGTTCACGATGCTTATCGATTTGATTGACAACCAAGTAAAGCGGTTTGCCCCAATCCTTCAGTTCTTTCGCAAACGAGAAGTTGATCTCCGACTGGACATGGTTGTAGTCCATTACATAAAACACAACGTCGGCCAAATGAAGCGCTGATTCCGTTGCTTGTTTATGCGCATCATCTGTCGAGTCAATACCCGGCGTATCGAGCAGCATCATATCATTGCTAAGCAGCTCTGACGGATATACAATATCGACGGTCATATAACGAGCGCCGTCAATGCAATATTTGTTAAGGTGCTCCAGCTCCGAGGTCGGAAGCTCCACCATCTCTTGGCGTCCGTCTGCGGTTATCTGTTCAATCTTCACAGCAGCGCGTGGGCCACCTTGAATGGTCACAACGTTAGCACTTGTCGGAATCGGACTAGAAGGCAGCAGCTGCGCGCCGCACAACCGATTCACCAGCGTCGATTTCCCTGCTGAGAAGTGGCCGCAAAATGCAACAGCAAGCTTATCGTTCGATCGTTTATCCGCTAACTGCTTTAACTTGCCTGCTGTTTCGCTGTCCCCTGTCTGCACCATTTTCGTTTCAAGCGTTTCAATCGCTTCTGCCCAAACACTTTCTTTCGTTTCCGTTAAACGGCTCATCATCGGTTTCTCCCACTTTCTTCTCTCTATCGTTCGACCGTACAAGTAGACAGGTTAGCACGTATCTATAAAGACATGACACGTGATATCTGTCTGCTGCAACTCGTATAAGCCGCCCTATCTGTACATGCCTCACGGTTCCCCAATCCGCAGCTCTCTGTCATATACATACGCGTTTTCCTCTAAGCAAGACTCCGCGTTATTGACACTACGATGAACTCTTCTTCGTCTTCGCCACAGCACGAGTCGTTACTGTAGTCTTCCTCGATCTCGTGGCGGTTGGCTTCATCCGACGAGCACCTTCTTTGCAAATATCAAGCAGCGGACAAATGTCACACTTCGGCTGCTGCGCCTTACAGTGATAGCGCCCGAAAAATATTAACGTATGATGCGTCTGTGTCCACATGTCTTTCGGCACCAGCTTCATCAGCTTTTTCTCGACCTCAAGCACCGAGTCATCTTCTTTCGCAACTCCTAGACGTTTAGACACACGCTCCACATGGGTATCAACCGCGATAGCGGGTACACCAAATGCATTCGATACAACGACATTTGCTGTCTTACGCCCTACCCCAGGCAGTTCCGTCAGCTGTGAATGCTCTCTTGGCACATCGCCGTTGTACTTATCAATGACGATCTGGCAAAGCTTCTGAATGTTCGATGCCTTGCTGCGAAACAGTCCGATCCGTTTAATATCCTGCTCAAGCTCTTCTAGAGGAACAGCTAGATAGTCTTCCGGACGCCTATATTTCTGGAATAACGACTCTGTTACCTTATTAACCGTCTCGTCCGTACATTGTGCAGATAGTAATACAGCGATCGTCAACTCAAACGGATTACTATGACGAAGCTCACAATGCGCATTCGGAAACATCGCATACGTCTCTTCCAATATGCGCTTCATACGTTCCTTTCCTGTCATTACCCTCTCTCCCCAAATAAACGCTATTAGTCAAAAGTGTAGCGAAAAATGTCACGTCATGCAACCAAAACGAGAAACAAAAGACCTCTGCAAGCAGCCGAGCACCGGCGTACTTACAGAGGTCTTGTCATTGAGACTAGGAATTATTGCTTCGCGATCTCGATTACTTTGCCATCATAATAGTACAAAACGAGCGTATCGCCGTCTACAAGTGATGTTGGTTCAATCGTCGTGCCACCGGACGTCAACGAAATGTTCGTTAGTGTAAACTTATAGTTCGTATCGGTTACAACTTGACGTTTCGTTTGAATCGTGTCTGTCGTAGCATCATACTTGAAGAATGTTTTCTCCTCACTCGTCAGTACCGTAATGAGTACATTACCCTTCGTATCTTTGCTAGTTTCCACACGATCGCCTGTTTTGAGCGTTGTATAGCTAGTCGACGAAACACCATTACGCTTGATTGTGTAGCTTGAACCAAGCGGTACAGTCACCGTCTGTCCTGAATAATTGACCAGTTGAATCTGATTCGCATCAACGCTTGTTACTGCACCAACATTGATGGATACACGCTGTACACTCGATGGCGTGCTGCCGACGAAAGTTACGTTCACTACATTGCCTGCTGCCAAGCTTCCAACCGTGATTGTGTTTCCATTCTCATCGAGCATATCGATACTGCCCGCACTGTATTCAACCGCCGTGCCGCTGCCTTCACGAATCATAAGCTTATTGGTGGAAGCATTCACGGAAACTACCTTCATTTGAACCGTACGGTGAATATAGATGCCACTTACTTTATCTTGGTCCGAGTTCATTGCAGCTGTAATCGTATCGCCTGTCTGAATGTCAGCCAGCGTAGTGCTCGTGCTGTTATATGACTCGACAAATGGCGAGTCCAACGGCAGTGTCATCAACGTGCCATTCATAGACATCGTGATTTTAGAAGTCGACGTAGAAACCGAAACGACTGTACCCGTATATCGGAATGCGAGCTGGACTCGCACGATGGTATCGCCCGTGTAGCTGATCGTAATTTTACGACCTTTGGTCAGCAAACCGCTTGCTACCGCAGTTTCGATCGTGAACACGGTTCCGTTCAAATCAATCTGGCTGTCAGAATTAAAATAAAGCGTAAGGATTTTGCCGTTTCCATCCACGACACTGAGTGCGCTCTGGTCGCTATAATAACCTAAAATCTCAGTTCCGACCGCCATCTCCACCTTGCGGTTTTGAACGGATATCTTCGTTACTTGATCCGAAGCGTTAATCGTCAGTTCAAGCTGGTCACCATCTTGCAGGTCGGTCATCTGCGAAGTTGGCAGTCCCTCAATATATACAACAGTCGAACTTATAATCGGCTTAGTAATATATTTATTGTCTTTCACATACGTAATCGTTTTGGAATCGGAACTATAGAACGTGCCCGTCTCCGTCTTAGCTGCATTCGTCGATTCAACGACCAATTTAGTGAGTTCGCCGTTCTTCACTTCATACGTGATCGTATCTCCGGCCTTAATCTCGGACAACGAAGTAATGAGTGTATTGCCGTTTAACAGCAAAGCGTTGGATGCAATATCCCAAGTCTCCGAAGTACCGTTGTTATTGATCGTAATCGATGTAGTGCCTACGGATTGAACTGTGCCTGAACCACTTTTCGTTTGCGAATCCCCAGCAATCTGAATCGAAATCGCAGTTGGCGTTTGACGATATTTATCGCGTAATACTTTAATCTCTGCTCCTGCAGGAACCTCAGATAATGAGATTGTGTTTCCATTGCTATCAAGCACCTGTAAATTATTGCTATAAGGAATTTTCAAATAATCATCGGCACCACTAGGCCAGATAAATAGCGTATTCGTGCTAGAAACCGCTCTTTCGAACGTTCCATTAATCGTTTCGACCTGTTGTTCCGTGCTAAGCTGCTCAATATATTGAACAGCGCCGTCCTTAACGATAACCGATACAGGCGCGTACGGTACAAGATTAGAAGCAGTCGTCAATTGCTCAGAATCCGAGCGTGCATAGACCGTGCTGGCGCTGCTGCTGTAGGTTTGATCGCCATTATCGGTGTATAAGCCAATCGTACCGTCCTCCAGCGTTGTTAGAATACCTTCTGTCTGCCCTTCATAACTAACTGGATATTCTCCTTCAGCCAAGCTAAGCAGCTTTGCCATCATGGCACGCGTTACAGCGCCTGCTGGATCGAACTTGTTGTTCGCCACACCGTTCATCAGCTTGAGATTCACTGCCTCATTGATATAACCAGCGTAGCCATCACCTACCGCCGACGCATCATCGAATGGAATCGATTGGTTGGCTAATGCCTCTGCATCGGCATTCTTACCAATAGCCTTCACGATCAGTTTCGTTACCCATTCCCGTGAAGCCTTCGCGCTGCCCCAGTCCTTGCCCTCTTTATCTGCAATCGCGAATTGATCGTTCTGATCGATCAAACCTTTCTCGAATGCAAGAACAACATATGGAACGAAATAATTGTCGACATGGAACGAGCTCGGGAATACAACTGCTTCGTCAAGATTTAACTGGTCTTCTAATCCAGCGAAGCGAATCGCCATAACGATCGCTTCCTGACGAGTCACACTATCAGATGGTCGGAACGAACCATTATTGCCGACGATAATGCCTTGGAACGCCAGCTTCGAAATATGTTTCTCAGCCCAGTGTCCCGATACTACGTCCGAAAACGGCGTAGTAGATGCAGTTGCTCCAACAGCATCTGTCGACGTTACACTGGAGGTTGTATCGTATGGTACTGCAGCTGCCGAAACGGTGCCGCCAGCTGTTAACGACAATGCAAGAAGCCAAGCAGCTGCTTTATAAGATTTCGGATGATAAATCATGTACGATAGCCTCCTCGATTAGTAAACAGGTTGCTCCTACTTGTACTTCTAATCTACTTTACAAACGGATGGGACAATTCCTCATGTCCCATCAACGTTTCAACAGACTCACCATCTAGAAGCACATCAATGGATTGGACTTCATCAAACTGAAATAACGTCTGTTTCAAGGCTTGCAGCGCCAGCATCTCGCCAGACGCTCCAAGTCGTGCCTCCTCCGGTAAATGAAGGTCGATCGTAACAGCCCCGTCCTTCACTACTGCCGTCTTGAACTGTACCTTGCTCCACAGCGACAATGCATCGCTGCCGCCGTCTGTTTGCAGTGCTTCCAATGCCGCACTGATCATCGTATCCGGTGAATCATATTCAATTTCACGATTAAGCTCGACAAGCTTGGTCAAATCCTGATCGGAATAATAAATATGTATCGATTGCTTCTTCTTGTCCGATGAGGATGCTTGCTCCGATTGACCTGCAGATGCCGTCACGCTCGTATCCGTGTTGGCACTATCCTGCGGCGACTTCTGCTTAGCTCCACAACCGCTTGCAGCTGTTACAATTGCAGCTCCAAGCAGCAGTAAGCCAATTGTCGTACGTATTTGACGCATCATGCTCACCTCATTTTTATTGAAGCTTCAATTGCTCCTTAAGACCCGAAACAATTGCAGCAGCAATTTTGGACTGAATCGCGCTATCGAACAGCGCTTTTGCGTCTGTCGCATTCGTCAAGTAACCGGATTCGAGCAGAATAGCAGGCATCGTCGTCTCACGAATGACTTTGAAATCTCCAAAACGAACACCGTTGTCCTTCAGACCTGTTGCTTTAACCAAGTACTTGTGCATAATGGTCGCAAATGGCTTCGAATCCGCGCGATTGTAATACGTTTCTGTTCCGTTCGTTGTAGCAGTATAGCTGTTCGCATGGATAGAAATGAATGCATCCGCCTTCAGTTTATTGGCAGTATCCACTCGTTCCTGCAAGGTAGGATAAGTGTCACCCGTACGCGTGTAGGTCGCTTGAATACGGCTCTCCTTATCGAGCAGTTCCTTCACTTTCAATACAATGCTAAGATTGAACGTCTTCTCGTACAGTCCGCTTGCCGTACTTGCACCCGGGTCTTTGCCACCATGTCCAGCATCGATGACGACTTTGTATACTTTGTCACTTGATCCTGTGCTTGTGCTTGGGGTCGAAGGTGTCGTCGTCTCTGGCGGCGTTACAGCAGGATCAAGCACATCAATTTTAATGCGTCCGCTTTCTTCCGATACGTTATAACTCGAAGCTGCCTTCAAATCCAGAACGACGCGCAGCGTCGTCGGACTATCGGGTCCTACAGCATAACGAATCTTCGTTAGTGTTGGATGTGAGTCAACAACAACTTGTCCCGGTGTTAAAGTGGATGCAAATGCCGAGTTCGGCAAATCGATTACGATACGATCCGGGGCCGTTAATGTAAACGCTTTATTCGGTGTAACTGTTCCATCGTAATCGATGAGTACGCTCGACATGCCATCAAACTGAACCGACTTCAGCAAGCCTTGCACGCCTGCTGGCAACGACGTATTCGAGTCCGTACTGTTGTTATTCGAGCTTCCAGACGAATTTCCTGTGTTGGAATTGTCAGAACCTGAAGAAGATCCCGAATCTGTCGAGGTTCCTGCACGTTGGTACAAATGAACGGACTTCGTCGGCGAATCATAGTACACTTGCAGTCCAAGACTCTCTGCAACAAATCGAATCGGTACCATTGTGACCTTGTTAATGATCATTGCCGCAGCTTCAAGCTGCACGACGGTTCCATTGACGCTGGCCGAACGACTGTCTACCGTCAATGTAATCAGATTTGAATCATCTTGGATATCAATCCGCTTCTCTTCTTGATTCCAACCTACGTCATAACCTAATCCTTCAGCAACTACCCTAACTGGCACAAGTGTCGACTTGTCAACAATTTGGGGATCTTCTTGCGTTTCCAACAATTTGCCGTTCAAATAAAGCTTCGGCGCGACGGAAGCTGCTTGTCCGATCGCTGGGAACAGCGAGAAGAAGAGCGACAACAACATGATGACGACAACTAGCTTTCTCATCTTTCACCTCTAAAACAAAATATGGATTGCCCGCAACGAAACACGTCGAGTTAGCACGCAATTCGTCTATTACAGACGAAATATTAGACGCGCTCTATCGGAAAAAGTTGCGTATAAAGGATAAATTGTGTGAACTTTTTCGCGGGAAAAGAGGGGCTTGGCCCCTTCTAACCCCATTTTACTTCCCAACTAAATCCTGAGTACTTCTACCTAGCCAACTCTCTCGGGATCTCTACCCACCCAAACCAAGAGTTCTACCCACCCAAACCCTCCCTGCTAGGGAGGGCCCCGGGGTTTCCAACCCCTGGGACCCGGAAGGGGTCGTGAGATTTACGGAAGAGCGGATAAACAACTACGTGCAGGAAGCCGCGTGCCCTTGTGGGGCAAAGCTTTTGTTCGAGCTTCCTTGGTTGCTAATGTGCTGAAACAAAAAAGCTCTGGACTGCCTTTCGGCAGCCACAGAGCTCACTTGTATTAGACCGTTGTCAGATCAGGCTTTTACGCCGTTTGACCTGCGCGTTTTGCTTCGAAAGCAGCGATTTTGTCTTCATGCTGAAGCGTCAGGCCGATATCGTCCAGACCTTGCAGCAAGAATTGACGACGGTGCTCGTCGAGCTCGAACTCGATGCGGAGGCCATGCTCGTCAGTGAGCACTTTGTTCTCCAGATCGATGTTCAGCTTGTAGCCTTCGTGTTTAGCCGTACGTTGGAACAGATCTTCTACTTGCTCTTCGCTAAGCTTGATCGGCAGGATGCCGTTCTTAAAGCAGTTGTTGTAGAAAATGTCTGCATACGACGGTGCGATGATGCACTTGTAGCCGTAGTCCAGAATCGCCCAAGGAGCGTGCTCACGGGAGGAGCCGCAGCCGAAGTTAGCGCGGGAGATCAGAACCGATGCACCTTCATAACGAGCTTTGTTGGGCTCGAAGTCAGGGTTTACATCACCGTTCTCGAAGAAACGCCATTCGAAGAACAGGAATTGGCCGAAGCCGCTGCGCTCGATACGTTTCAGGAATTGTTTAGGAATGATTGCGTCTGTATCGACGTTTACGCGGTCAACCGGTGCGACGATACCTGTATGTTTAACAAAAGCTTCCATGTTATATCGTTCTCCTCTCTTAGGCGATTAGTTCGCTACTTCTGTTTTCAGCTTCCAGTCGCGTACGTCTGTGAAGCGGCCCATAACTGCTGCTGCTGCAGCCATTGCTGGGGAAACGAGATGCGTACGACCACCGCGGCCTTGACGGCCTTCGAAGTTACGGTTCGACGTCGAAGCGCAGCGTTGGCCTGGCTTCAGTACGTCTGGGTTCATCGCGAGGCACATCGAGCAGCCGGCTTCACGCCATTCGAAACCTGCTTCTACGAAGATTTTGTCGAGACCTTCCTTCTCAGCCTGCAGTTTAACGCGGCCTGAGCCTGGAACGACGATTGCCGTTACACGGTCGCTAACTTTGTAGCCTTTCGCTACTTCAGCAGCAGCGCGAAGGTCTTCGATGCGGCCGTTCGTGCAAGAACCGATGAACACGTAATCGATCTCGATTTCGGTCATTGGCGTACCTGGTTTCAGAGCCATATAGTCAAGCGCAGCTTCAGCAGCTTTGCGCTCATTTTCAGTTGCCATTTCTGCTGGGTTAGGAACAACAGATGTAATGTCCGTACCCATACCTGGGCTTGTGCCCCACGTTACTTGCGGAATGAGCGAGTCAACGTCGAACTCAACAACCGTATCGAACGTTGCGCCTTCATCCGTACGCAGCTGCGACCATTCTGCTACAGCTTTGTCGAATGCTTCGCCTTGTGGTACGTATTCACGTCCACGCAGGTATTCGAACGTCGTTTCGTCCGGAGCGATCAGACCAGCGCGTGCGCCTGCCTCGATCGACATGTTACAAACCGTCATACGCTCTTCCATCGTGAGCGAGCGGATTGCTTCACCCGTGTACTCGAGAACGTAGCCCGTTGCGAAGTCCGTACCGTATTGCGCGATTACGCCGAGGATCAAGTCCTTCGCCGTAACGCCCGGTTTGCGGGAACCGTTGAAACGAATTTCCATCGTCTTCGCTTTCGATTGCTGCAAGCATTGCGTAGCCATGACGTGTTCAACTTCGCTCGTACCGATACCGAATGCGAGTGCGCCGAATGCGCCGTGCGTCGACGTATGGCTGTCACCGCAAACGATTGTGTAACCTGGGTGCGTCAGACCGATCTCTGGACCCATAACGTGTACAACGCCTTGGTCGATGTTGTTCAGGTCGAACAGTTTAACACCGAAGTCCGCGCAGTTTTGCGTCAGCGTATCGATTTGCTGTTTGGAGATCGGATCTGTAATATTGAAGCGATCTTTCGTTGGAACGTTATGGTCCATCGTTGCGAACGTACGCTCAGGACGGCGTACTTGACGGCCCGACATGCGCAGACCTTCAAACGCTTGCGGCGACGTTACTTCGTGAACCAAGTGCAAGTCGATGTACAAAATGCTTGGCTTGCCTTCTTCCGAATGAATCACGTGGTTATCCCAAATTTTCTCAAACATTGTTCTTTTCTTAGTCATCGCGTTTCACCCCGTAATTGTCTATTTCTCATTTGGCTATAAATATAAGTGCCTTGAAATTAACTTAACAATAGCATGTTCTTATTCATTGATCCAAGATATAATATCTATAATAGCTATAGGTTATAACTATGAACCCAGTCGATACGAAGGGAAGTTCCAAAACGATGGAATTGCGTCAGCTCCAATATGTCATTCAAATTGCAAAAGAGAAAAACTTCTCCCGCGCCGCGGAGAAGCTTCATATTGCTCAACCTTCACTCAGTCAGCAGTTATCCAAGCTTGAGAAGGAAATCGGCGTCCTGCTGTTCCGCCGGACAACGAACTCCGTCGAGCTGACACATGCTGGTGCCGTGTTTGTCCATAAAGCGCAGACGATTCTGGACGCGTCTGAACAGCTCAAGCAAGAGATGGAAGATATGGCGCATATGCGAAAAGGCAGATTGGTCGTCGGCAGCCTGCCAATTACAGGCTCGCACATCCTTCCGCTCGTGCTGCCCGTATTCGGTATGCAATATCCGGAAATTGAGGTTGTACTCATTGAGGATACTTCCGCCAAGCTAGAGCAGCTGACCGCCAGCGGCGAGACCGACATCAGTCTCCTGTCGCTTCCCTTGTTCGACACTTCGCTCGCATGGGAACCATTAATTGAAGAAGAAATTTGTCTAGCGGTTCCGCACCGCCATCCGCTCGCGAATCATCACGGTAGAATCGAACTCAGCGAGCTCGAGAGCGAATCTTTCATTGTTCTCAAGAAAGGACAAGGATTCCGGCAAATTACTCTTGATTTATGCGAGCAAGCAGGCTTCGCTCCGCGAATTGTGTTCGAGAGCAGCAATATAGAGACCGTGCAGTCACTTGTCGCAGCAGGCATGGGCATCGCCCTCGTGCCAATGATGATTACACGAGCACCGCGAAGCGAGTTTACGCCGCTTTACTTGTCGCTTAGCGATCCCGCTCCTTCCCGTACGCTAGTCATCGCGAGTCGGAAGGGCCGTTATCTCTCGCGTGCAGCAGAAGCGTTCATCCGAACGATGAAACGTACCGTCGATCGACATTACAATGGCTAGCCGGACTGCCCGGCTAGCCATCTTTTTACCATTACACTATTCATAAAGCGTTGGACGACGATCCTCGAAAATCGGAATTCGCGCACGAACCTCATCCACAATCGCGAAGTCGATCTCAGCTGTCAGAATGCCTTCCCGATCGTCACTTTCCGCAATAACCTCTCCCCACGGATCGATCACCATGGAGTGACCGAAGAACACCGTCTCTCCGCTCTGCCCGCACCGGTTGCAAGCAATGACGTACATCTGATTCTCGATCGCACGAGCCTGCAGCAGAGTCCGCCAATGATGAAGTCGTGGATTCGGCCATTCAGCCGGCACGAACACCGCCTTGACGCCGCTAAGCGCCAGCTTGCGGAACAGCTCTGGGAACCGAATGTCATAACAGATCATCATGCCTGCAGGGGTACCATCCAGTGCCAATGTGCCTGTCTGAGTGCCGGGCTGCAAATATTTCTCTTCATCCATAAGACGGAACAGATGAATTTTGTCATAAGCCCCAAGCTCTTCCCCGTTGCGTCCGAACGCATGAATCGTATTATACACGCCATTATCCCGTTTCTCCGCAATCGAGCCGCCAACTAGCAGTACGCCATGCTCCTGTGCAAAAGCAGCCAGCTTCTCTCGAGTGCGTACGCCTTCCTTATCTGCCAACTCATGAATGCGATCCAATGCGTATCCCGTGTTCCACATCTCGGGCAGCATAATCAGATCCGGCTTATCGCCAGCCGAGACTGCTTCTGTAAGCATGCGCTCAGCCCTGATGAAATTGGCTTCCGGTTCGCCAATTTGAATATCCATTTGCAGCAATGCCAGCTTCAGTTTCGTACTCGACATCATCGATCTTCCTTTGCGAACAGTTTGTATTTTCCTAATCATAACCCCTCATGGAACCGTGTCAAGCTGGGAATGTTAACGTGGAACGGCGTAATACTATCGACAGATAAAGGAGACTGGTCATGAGAATTCGCTTGTACCATCACGTTGCTGCCGTCGTAGCGCTAATGCTGCTGCTCGTCACCATGATGAACCCATCTGCTGCACATGCTGCTGACGCTAAGGCAAAAACACCGAGCCATCCCGTTCAAGTGTTCGATGTAAAAGCCGAGAAGGTCGTCAAATCTGTCGATAACGACAGACAATACCAGAAATTCGCACGCAGCTGGTTGAAGTCGGTCACTGGCTTTGCCCCGCAGCTTAAGTCGGATGACAGCTGTCTGTATGTGTACCGCGTTCCACTGAATAAGCCGACGAAAGTCAAAGTATCGCAAACCGAGCTGAACGTGCGCGAAGTATTCCTGTTCAACTGCGCGAATAAACCGCCGCTTCTGCTCGTATTCGATGACCAAAGACGCCCGTATCTGCTCCTGTTCAGCGCTGACATTGCTCCGTTCGTGAAGAAAATCGGTATCCCATCCTAATTGCAAAACTCCGACTCCTTGCATCATGCATGCGGGAGACGGTTTACATATCGAGCGGGCGCTGCCCGCTCTTGTGCTGTTATCCTCATTCTCGACACTCCATACCCATCGTGCTAAAGTATGTTCATCAAATAGGTGGAGTGTGACGCAGCAATGTCTAAGAATACGAATGCCGTTTCCATTCAACCCGCGGAGCGGATGAATGGATTGCCGAAGCAGTTCTTCGCGGCACTTGTCGCCAAAGCGAACGCACAGATGGCTAAAGGTCGCGACGTCATCAATTTGGGACAAGGCAATCCCGACCGTCCAACGCCTTCCCATATTGTAGAGTCGCTGAAATCAGCAGCAGACAATCAGCAATACCATCGTTATCCGCCTTTTACGGGTTATCGCTTCCTCAAAGAAGCTGTTGCACAACGTTATGCCGAAGATTATGGTGTTGAGCTGGACCCGGATACAGAAGTTGCGATTCTATTTGGCGGCAAAACGGGCCTCGTCGAAATTAGCCAATGCCTGCTCAATCCCGGCGATGTATGTCTGGTGCCAGATCCTGGCTATCCGGATTACTGGTCAGGCGTGAAAATGGCTGGCGCCGAGATGGCATTCATGCCGCTTCTTGAACGTAACAGCTTTCTGCCAGATTACAGCGCAATTCCTGCGGAAATGGCTGACCAAGCTAAGCTCATGTTCATTAATTACCCGAACAACCCAACCGGCGCTGTCGCTGATCTCTCCTTCTACGAGTCGACAGTAACATTTGCCCGTGAACATAATATCGTTATCGCAAGCGACTTCGCATATGGAGCGATCGGCTTCGATGGCCAGCGCCCCATCAGCTTCCTCCAAGCAGAAGGTGCCAAGGAAGTGGGCATAGAGTTCTACACCTTATCCAAATCCTACAATATGGCCGGCTGGCGCGTGGGCTTCGCACTTGGAAACAAACAAATTGTTGGCCTCATCAATCTTATTCAAGACCATTATTACTGCAGTTTATTCGGCGGCATTCAAGAAGCGGCTGCAACAGCTCTTACAGGACCGCAGAATTGCGTGGATGAGCTTCGTTCTGAATATGAGCTGCGGCGAAATGCTTTATTCGAGGAACTGGATGCCATCGGCTGGCAAGCCAACAAGTCTGGCGGCTCGTTCTTCTGCTGGCTGCCAGTACCGAAGCCTTACACATCTGCGCAATTCGCAGATCTTCTATTGGAGCAAGCGGACGTTGTCGTTGCGCCTGGTATTGGATTCGGCGAGAATGGTGAAGGCTATGTTCGACTTGGTCTCCTCGCCCCTGCTGAGCGGCTCCGTGAAGCGGTTCGCAGAATCGGTGCACTCGGAATTTTCAAACCGAAATAGTTGAGTGTATCAAGCGTAAACTGGGGGCTTGCCTTTCTTTACACACGACTCCCAATCATGTTATGCTGATATCAATCGAAAATACGGAACGTAATGACGGGACCAGTAGGCCATAATAGCACCGCGAGCAGAGAGTAAATTCCGATAGGCTGTGAGAATTTACCGCGGATCTTGGCTGAACCCTACCCCTGAACGGCCGGCGATAAGCCGGACAGCGCCTTCTGTTATAAGGCACGAGCGGGATGGCCCCGCAGCGATTCGTTTGCTCATGATTTGAGCGCTGAACTTGCTGCACAAGCCGTCAACAAAGGTGGTACCGCGGAAGCACAGACTTTCGTCCTTTATTTAAGGATGAAAGTCTTTTTGTTTTTCGTTCTTTTTTCGAGCTCAGCTTAAAGTACGAACTACCTCTTAAATTACATACTATCATTACGGGATGGGATCCTTATGGGAGAATGCATTGTAGTCAAAATCGGCAGTAGCTCGCTTACATCAGATGAAGGCGGCCTGAACCGCAACAAGCTCGATTTCTTTGTATCCGAGTTATCTTCGCTTAAGAAAGCAGGCTATAGCGTCGTACTCGTCACATCAGGCGCTGTCGCTGCTGGATTCCGGGCACTCGGTTTTACATCAAGACCGAAACTGCTTCATGAGAAGCAGGCTTCCGCTGCAGTTGGTCAAGCGCTGCTTATGCAAGCGTATCAAGAATCATTTGGCCGTGACGGCCATACAGCTGCACAAATCCTGCTGACGCGGACCGATTTCTCGAACCGCCGACGTATCGAATGTGCATTGATGACGATGGAAGAGCTGCTTCGCCAAGGTGCAATTCCAGTCATCAATGAGAACGACACGGTCGCTACTGATGAATTGAAGTTCGGCGATAACGATATGATCTCCGCCCTCGTCGCCAATCTGCTGAAGGCGAAGCAGTTGATCATTCTGACAGACACAGATGGTCTATATACGGCGGATCCGCGCAAAAATAAAGATGCACGCCGCATCGAGCGTGTATCGCAAATTTCCGAGGATCTCATGCAGCTTGCAGGCGGCTCCGGCTCCTCTGTGGGAACGGGCGGCATGCGCTCGAAGCTGGAAGCTGCGCGCATCGCAATGCGCGGCGGCGTCCCTGCCTTCGTGGGCCGCGCGGCTGAGCCTGGCGACATGCGTCTTGCTGTTGACGACATCGGCAAAGGCACTTATTTCGAAACAAAGCTTGGCAACCTGCCCGTCAAGAAGCAATGGCTCGGCTTCCACTCGATGCCGCTTGGCCGCATTGTTGTCGATGCTGGAGCAGAAGATGCGCTTCGTACAGGTGGCAAGAGCTTATTGCCGGCAGGCGTTGCCGAGCTGTCCGGTGACTTCCATCATGGTGACGTTGTTGAAGTAACGGGATTAAGCGGCGATACGATCGGCCGAGGCATTGTCAATTACGACGCATGGCAGCTGAAGGCAGTAGCCGGCATGAATTCAGATGAGGTGAAACGCCGCATAGAAGTGTCCCGCATCGAGGTCATTCATCGCGACGAATGGATAACGCTTAAATAGCTTAAAAATCTAAGCAAATGTATTAGGAGGAGAATGGACATGAGCGAAGTGAACACGATAAGTGAAGTACGTGCGAAAGCACAGCTAGCCAAAGGTGCAGCATCCGGTATGAACCGTCTCACAACCGCACAAAAGAATGAGGCGCTGCTTGCGATGGCCGATGCATTGCTTCAGGAACAAGCGTCGATTATGGAAGCGAATGCGCGCGATCTGCAGCGCGGCCGCGAGAACGGAACGAGCGAGTCCCTTCTCGACCGACTGGCGCTGAACAGCTCCCGCATCGAAGCAATTGCAGAAGGACTGCGTCAAATCGTTGATCTTCCAGATCCAGTTGGCGATCTGCTCGAAACGTTCGACCGTCCGAACGGTATGCATATCGAGAAGCGCCGTGTCCCACTCGGTGTTATCGGCATGATCTATGAGGCCCGTCCTAACGTAACGGTGGACGCAGCAGGCTTGTGCCTCAAGACAGGCAACGCTGTCGTACTTCGTGGCGGTTCCGCCGCGCTTGATTCGAATCGCCGAATCGTTGGAGTGCTTCGCGAGGCGATTGCACGTACGGCAATGCCAGTTGAAGCGCTGCAAATGATTGAGGATTCGAACCGTTCGTCTGTTGACGAAATGTTGAAGCTGAACGGTCTGCTCGATGTCGTCATTCCACGCGGCGGCGCGTCGCTTATTCAGAACGTCGTTCAAAATGCAACCGTGCCTGTCATCGAGACTGGCGCTGGTATTTGCCATACGTTTGTTGACGAATCCGCAAATGCTGAGATGGCAGCTCGTATTGCAGTCAATGCGAAGGCGCAGCGCCCTTCCGTATGTAACTCGATGGAGACGCTGCTCGTTCATAGCAGCTTCGCAGCGAACAGCCTGACTGTAGTAACAGATGCGCTGAAAGCAGCGAACGTCGAGCTTCGCGGCTGCGACAGAACGCGCCAGTTAATCGCAGATGCAAAAGCTGTTACGGAGCAAGACTATGCAACAGAGTACAACGACTACATTCTTAACGTACGTATTGTCGATAGCCTGAATGAAGCGCTGGCCCATATCGCACGCTATGGAACAATGCACTCGGAATGTATCGTTACAGAGAATAAGGACCATGCAGAACAATTCCTGCAGGATATCGACGCAGCGGCGGTCTATCACAATGTATCCACCCGCTTCACCGACGGCTTCGAATTCGGATTCGGCGCCGAAATCGGCATCAGTACACAGAAGCTTCATGCTCGCGGACCAATGGGTCTCCCTGCTTTGACTTCGACGAAATATACGATTCGCGGCAACGGTCAAGTACGCGGATAACTTACTAAATAGAAACGGAGGTTTTTCTTCAATGAATACATCTTCCACCCCTACGGCGCTCGGCTCCATGCAATTATGCTTCTACGGTGCAGGCTCGATGGCAGAAGCCATCGTTCGCGGCCTGATCGGTCAAGGACTTACAGCACCAACAAACATCGGCATGTTGAACCGTCAAAATGCAGAACGTCTCACTGAGCTAAGCGAGCGCTACGGCGTCGTAACGGCAGGTACCGACGCAGCGAAGCAGGACATGATCCGCAATGCGGATGTGATCTTCCTCGCGCCGAAACCCAAGGACGCAGCTGGCGTCCTGGAGCAGCTGCGTGATGTCCTCTCCCCTAATCAGCTGATCGTCAGCGTAATTGCAGGTCTGTCGATCCGTACGATTGAGCAGCTGCTCGGCCGTCCGATGGCCATCGTTCGCACAATGCCGAACACGTCCAGTACGATTGGCCTCGGCGCTACTGGCATTAGCTATTCAGAATCCGTGACAGCAGAGCAGCGCGCATTGTCCGAAGCAATGTTCCAAGCGGTTGGTTTGACAACCGTTGTAGAAGAACCTCTTCTCGATGTTGTAACAGGTGTATCCGGCAGCGGCCCTGCTTACATCTACTACATGATGGAATCGATGATTGCAGCTGGCGTCAAGCTTGGACTGACGGTTGACGCAGCGCGTGACTTGACGGTGCAAACGGTACTTGGCGCTGCGGAGATGGTTCGTACAACAGGTGAGCAGCCTGCCGATCTGCGTCGTAAGGTAACGTCGCCGAACGGCACGACACAAGCTGCAATCGAGACATTGGATGCCCATGAATTCTCGACGGGTATCGAGCGTGCGGTCGCTCGCGCAGCTGAACGTGCCGGAGAGCTTGGCGCCGATATTGAACGGAGCGCATTGAAATGATCGGATACTGCATCGCAACTTATCGCTGCTATGACGATAAGGCTGATTTTGCAAAGAAAGCACAAAGTATTGCTGTTGGCTTGACGGTCGGCAGCTGGACTGAACTTCCCGAAGCAAAAAAGGCTGCGATGGAGAAGCATCTTGGGAAGGTGATTTCGGTTGATGTTCATGAGCCAGTTAACCTGGTTGCTGGAGAGCGATACGCAGACATTCGCATTGCCTATCCGGACGTGAACTTCAGCCGAGATATCCCTGCCCTGCTCGTTACGATCTTCGGCAAGCTGTCCATGGACGGCAAAGTGAAGCTGATCGATATCGAGGTATCACCCGAGTTCGAATCTGCATTCCCCGGACCACAATTCGGTATGCAGGGCGTGCGCGACCTCGTCGGCGTACATAATCGACCGCTGCTCATGAGCATTTTCAAATCGGTGATTGGTCATGACCTTACAGGTCTTGAGGAGCAATTCTATCGCCAAGCGCTCGGCGGTGTCGATCTCGTTAAGGACGATGAAATTCTGTTCGAGAATCCACTCACCCCGCTGGAGAAGCGTGTAGAAACTTGCATGCGCGCTGCGCGCAAAGCGAAAGAAACGACCGGTCAAGAGCTGCTGTATGCCGTCAACCTGACAGGTCCGACATCGCAATTGAATGCGAATGCACGCCGAGCGATTGCAGCTGGCGCGAACGCTCTCCTGTTCAATGTATTGGCCTATGGCTTCGATGCTCTGCATGAGTTGAGTGCAGATCCTACGATCCATGTACCCATTGCAGCGCACCCCGCAATGGCTGGCGCGTTCTATCCCTCACCTTACTATGGCATCTCTGCGAATGTCCTGCTCGGTAAACTCATGCGGCTCGCTGGTGCCGATCTCGTCCTCTTCCCTTCCCCATACGGCTCGGTCGTCATGCCTAAGGAAGAGAATATGGCCGTTCGCGATGCTTTGCTCGACCCGACTATATCGCTTCGCACAAGCTTCCCAGTTCCATCGGCTGGCATCCATCCTGGACTCGTACCGCTCATTCTTCGCGACTTCGGCTCCGATGTTATTGTCAATGCAGGCGGCGGCGTTCATGGTCATCCGCTTGGTACAGAAGCTGGAGGGCAGGCATTCCGCCAAGCCATCTCAGCTGCACTTGCAGGCCAACCGCTGCGGGAAGCAGCCGTACAGGCTGGCAATGAAGCTCTCAAAGCTGCTATTGATGCTTGGGGGGTTCGAGAAGCATGAAGAAGCGCGTTATTTTTTGCGACTTCGATGGCACCATTACGGTCAATGACAACATTATCGCGATCATCAAGCATTTCAATCCGCCTGGCTGGGAACAGATTGCACAGGATGTACTTGCACTGCGCAAGTCCATTCGCCAAGGTGTTGGCGAGATGTTCCGAATGCTGCCAACCTCGATGAAGGACGAAGTTATTTCGTATGGGATTCATAACGTCCGTATACGCGATGGCTTCTCTGAACTACTTGCTTACTGCAAGGAGAATAACATCGAGTTCTATGTCACGAGCGGCGGCATCGATTTCTTCGTTTATCCCGTTCTTGCTCCGTTCGGTATCCCTGTCGAACATATCTACTGCAACGGCAGTGACTTCAGCGGGGAACGAATCGAGATTACATGGCCGAATCCATGTGATGAGCATTGTATCAATGACTGCGGGATGTGTAAAACAACGATTATGCGGAACTTCCCCGCTTCCGAATACAATCGTCTTCTCATTGGGGATAGCGTGACGGACTTTGAAGGTGCGAAGCAAGCCGATCTCGTTTTCTCCCGCTCGCAGCTGACAGTCAAATGTAAAGAGCTTGGTCTTCTTCATGTCGAGTTCGAGACGTTCCATCATATTGTTGCGTATTTGAACAAAGAAAGGACGGCCGTACGATGACAGCATTCGAGCAATTGACGACGGAAGAGAAACAGCGCGCACTCTCGGAGCTGCGCCATGCGAAGGAGTTGTTCGCTTCGCGCGGATGGTTTCCAGGAACAAGCGGCAACTTGTCTGTTCGCGTAGGCGAGTTCGATCCATCCTCCTTCCATTTCGCCATTACGGCGAGTGGCAAAGATAAGACGGTGAACACACCGGAAGATTTTCTGTTCGTTAATCACGAGGGCAAGCCTAGCGAGCTCACGAAGCTGAAGCCTTCGGCGGAAACGCTCATCCATTGCGAGATCTATCGACTGACGGGTGCCGACGCTATTTTTCATACCCATAGCGTGTTCAATAACGTCATCTCCGAGTACTACTGGGAGCGCGGTTCCGTTCCGGTGGACGGCGTAGAGCTGATCAAGGGACTTTGCAACTGGAAAGAGGAAGCACATATCGATATTCCGATCGTGCCGAACTACGGAGACATTCCTCGCATCGTCCCAGAGGTTACGGCAAAGCTGCAAGAAGGGGTACCTGGCATATTGCTGCGCAAACATGGGATCTATGCATGGGGTGCAAATTCGTTCGAGGCGAAGCGGCATCTGGAGTCATTCGAGTTTCTGTTTGAATATGTGTATCGACTGGAACTGCTCAGAAAAGGGCAGTGATTAGCAGCTAATTCATAAGACTGAACATATACAAAAACGACCTTCATTCATCCGATCGATGAATGTAAGGTCGTTTTTCTATTAAAAGCGTTAGGCTGTCGCCGAAACCGCTTTGTTCTGACGTTTGCATTCTTTGTTCCGGCAATGACTAAAGTGCCCCGTGAAATCGAGTCGATGGTCCGTTACACGGAATCCATATTCGCGCAGCAGCTTCTCTTCCAGTTCAAGCAGCCAGTCATCCTTAATTTCTTTCAACATGCCGCAGGTGTGGCAGATCAAATGGTGATGCATATGCTCATGATCTTCGCTGCGCAGGTCGAACCTGGCACTGCCGTCTCCGAAGTTCATCTTCTCCACGATATGCAGCTCCGTAAGCAGCTCCAATGTCCGATAGACCGTTGCAAGTCCGATCTCCGGATAGCGAGCCTTTACAAGCATAAACACTTCCTCTGCACTCAAATGATCTTGTTCATTCTCGAGCAGAACGCGAAGCGTAATTTCACGCTGCACCGTAAGCTTATAGCCTTTGGCGGTCATCTGCCGATTTATTTTTTCGATTTCTGCTTCTATAGCCAGCATACCGACACACCCTTTCCACCTTCTCATTGTCCGAAATGAAAAAGTTTACTTTTAGAGGTTATTCAAAAAGCCCGCTTTTGATCACGAAGCATCACATGAAGTGTGCTCGACGTCGAATCTTGGATGAAGCTGTGACTTCCGGTTCTCACGTAGCACTTCACTACGCTCCGATCCTCATTCCCCGCTTGATCCAACCTTCTCGGTGCTGAAAACCGAACTTTTTGAAACGTTAACTTTAGAATTATTATAATTTAATCGTAATACAAATGACCGCCATATGCAATTGAAAGTTCTGACTGAACTAGGAACGCCCACCTCTGAACTTCTGCGAATGAGCTCGCGCTTCGTCCGGGTTCGTCACCCGATTACGGCTCCATTCGAGTAAAATACGGTCGATATAGCGGAAATGCAGCTTGCCTGCGAATACAGCTTCCTTCAACGCAAATCGAATGATATCGTCTGAATATCGGTCTTGATCGAGCCAAGCTGCGATCGTCTCACATTCCATCGGCGACAGCGGGCGGCCAAACTCCTGTTCGAACACACTAAACAGATTGTCCGACGAAGGCACAACTGTCAGTCCCTCAGAAGCCGCTGCAGCAGTTGAAGCAGTCTGACGATTCGCCGCCGACGCTTGCGCACCGGCTTCCCGCTTCATGGCGGCAGCCTGCTGGCCTGCGCGCAGCAGCCAACTTGTCCAATCATAACGCTCTGAGCGAATGTCCGTCATCAGATCGGCATCTTCTTCGATCGTCAGCATGCCTTCTTTCATCAGCTTTCGAAGCGTGAATACGATATCCGTTACCGGCTTACCCATTCGCTCTGCTAATTGTTCGGGAGTGGGAAAATCGATTCCTTCCGCATCACGGAACGCCATCAGCTGGAATAGCAGTAAAACATCGCTCTCCTCCAGCCCTAGCGAACTGTACGTCCGGAGCAAAACGGAGGGGATGAATACCCCTCCGCCACTCATTGCATCGCTTAATCCTCTTGCATAGGCTTTCCAAATTTCATCCTTCAACCGTGTCCCTCCCAAGATGAAGCGCTTGTTGCATGTTAAGGATATAAACGGTAAAGCGTACGCGGAAACGCGATCGTCTCTCTTACATGCTCCAAACCACAAATCCAAGCGACAGTCCGCTCAAGGCCAAGCCCGAAGCCAGAATGCGGCACCGTACCATAACGGCGTAAATCCATATACCAAGCGTACGCTTCCTCCGACAGCTCATGCTCTTGGAAGCGCTGTGCCATCAGCTCAGGGTCATCGATGCGCTGCGAGCCGCCAATAATCTCGCCATAGCCTTCCGGTGCAATCAAGTCGGCGCATAGCACCACTTCAGGCCGCGTAGGATCAGGCTTCATATAGAATGCCTTAAACGACGCCGGATAATGGGTAATAAATACTGGGCGGTCGAATTTCTCAGCAATCGCCGTCTCATGCGGAGCTCCAAAGTCTTCGCCCCAAGGCAGGTCGAATCCTTCTTTATGCAGCAGCTCAATGGCCTCGTCATACGTTATGCGCGGGAACGGCGCTTGTACCTGTTCAAGCTTCGACACGTCACGTCCAATCGTCTCAAGCTCTGTGCGGCAACTCGCGACAACCGACTGCACGACGAAGGAGATGAACTGCTCCTGCACCTGCAAATTTTGCTCATGATCGACGAATGCCATCTCCGGCTCAATCATCCAGAACTCAATCAAGTGGCGTCGGGTCTTCGACTTCTCAGCACGGAATGTTGGTCCGAACGAATAGACCTTGCCCAGCGCCATTGCAGCAGCTTCCATATACAGCTGACCGCTCTGCGTGAGGTATGCATCCTCATCAAAATATTTGGTATGGAACAGGTTTGTCGTTCCTTCACAAGAGGACGGTGTAAGCACCGGCGGATCAACGAGCGTGAAGCCGCGTTCATCGAAGAACTGCTGGATAGCGCGAATGATTTGCGCCCGGACAACCATAATAGCACGCTGCTTCGGCGAACGCAGCCATAGATGACGGCGATCCATCAAGAAATCGATGCCGTGCTCCTTCGGCGTAATTGGATATTCCTCGGTCACCTGAATCGTCTGAATCCCTGTAACAGTCAGCTCATAACCAGACGGACT
Organism: Paenibacillus cellulosilyticus; assembly: GCF_003182255.1. Taxonomy (GTDB): domain Bacteria; phylum Bacillota; class Bacilli; order Paenibacillales; family Paenibacillaceae; genus Paenibacillus_T; species Paenibacillus_T cellulosilyticus. Next base: position 72,652 of record NZ_QGTQ01000004.1, read on the forward strand.
GCGAGGCTCCTCGCGAACGATACCTGTAACATACAGCGAGCTCTCCTGCGTCAACTTCTGAGCTGCTGCCCATGTTTCCTCATCCACATCGCTCTTAGCCAGTACGCCTTGAATAAAACCTAATCCATCGCGCAGCTTTAGAAATTGGATTTTGCCGCTCGATCGTTTACCCTGCAGCCAGCAGCCGATCACAACTGTCTCGCCGACCTTGCCTGCCACATCGCGTATCGTCGTCAAGTTGCTCGTTTGCATACAACCGCCCTCTTCCCTCGTTCAAATGGTTAATCTAGTAATGCTCTACTTCCTATATTTACCGCGTTTACGATTAATTATAATCAGAAGACTCGCGAATAATTGCATATGTATCTCTAGCGATCAACAGCTCCTCGTTCGTTGGAACGACAAGCACCGTAATACGCGAGCTATCCGTTGAGATGCGGCGCGTCACTTTGCTCCGCTCACTGTTGCGCTCTTCATCAAGCTCTACCCCAAGGAATGTCAGCCCTTCACAGACAGCCTTCCTCAACACAACCGAGTTCTCACCTACACCTGCTGTGAAAATAATCGTATCAAGCCCATTCATAGCCGCAGCATAAGCGCCGACATATTTGCGAATTCGATACGTGTACATATCGAAAGCCAGCTTCGCATTCTTGTCGCCTTCGTTCATCGCATCCGTAATCTCGCGCATGTCGCTCGATAAACCGCTTATTGCCTGCAAGCCGCTATGCTTATTCAGCATGGAGTTCACTTCACTGACGCTAAGGTCTTCCTTGTTCATGACATAAGGGACGACTGCCGGGTCCAAATCACCGCTGCGCGTTCCCATCATTAGACCTTCAAGCGGTGTCATCCCCATACTTGTATCAAACGACTTGCCATCTTTAATGGCTGTACAGCTGGCACCATTGCCAATATGGCAGGAAACCATGCTGAGCGATTCCAGCGGCTTGTTCAGGAACTTGGCTGCTTGATCGCTGACATATGCATGTGAAGTACCGTGGAAGCCGTAACGACGTACTTTATGCCGGCGGTACAACACCATCGGAATCGCATACAAATACGACTGCTGCGGCATCGTCTGATGGAATGCCGTGTCGAAGACGACAACTTGCGGAATATCCGGCATGTTCTCTTCTACTGCGAGAATGCCCATCATGTGTGCTGGGTTATGCAGTGGGGCAAGATCAAACAGCTTACGAATCTCAACCTTTACATCGTTCGTCACGAGAGCCGATTGTTTGAACGTCTCGCCGCCGTGTACGACGCGGTGCCCGACGGCATGAATCTCATTGATGCTGCTGATAACGCCATGCTTGGCATCAGTCAGCAAATCAAGTACGCGACGCACTGCCGTCGTATGCTCCAGAATTTCACTTACGTTCTTCACTTCCGGCTTGTCTGCCGGCTCATGGGTGACGATCGAGGAATCCATTCCGATACGTTCGACACGCCCGCTGGCTAGAACGGATTCATCCATCATATTGTATAACTGATACTTAAGCGACGAGCTGCCTGCGTTAATTACGAGTACTTTCATGTCCGATCGCCGTCCTTATCGTATTTGAAGAAGCCAATGCCCGTTTTGACGCCTAAGTGGCCAGCTCGAACCATCTTCTTCAACACGATCGACGGACGGTATTTGAGCTCGCCATATTCGCGGAACATACGCTCCAGCGCAGCAAGAACGGAGTCAAGTCCGAAACGGTCCGCCATCTCGAACGGTCCGTGTTGGAACGAATAGCCGATGCGCATTGCGCTGTCAATATCTTCAACCGAAGCGACGCCTTCTTCGAGAACGTGAAGCGCTTCGTTAATAAACAGACAGATAAGCCGGGTTGTAACGAAACCAGGCGACTCGAATACCATGACGCCCTTCTTGTTCGTAACGACTTCAATGAACTGCTTCGTCCGTTCGAATGTAGCGTCCGATGTCTGCAGACCGCGCACGATTTCGACGAGATCGATTTTGTAAACAGGATAGACAAAATGCATGCCAATCACACGTTCCGGACGCGCCGTAACGCTTGCAAGCTCAGTTAAGCTCAATGTAGACGTATTGCTCGCGAGAATGACCTCAGGACCACAAGCACGATCAAGCTTCTCGAAAATTTCTTTCTTCGCTTCCAGATCTTCAGTAACTGTCTCAATGACGAATTCGCACTGTGCCAGTTCCTCAATCCGCTCCAGCGGGTGAAGTCGATTGAGCACCTGCTTCTTCTCTGCCTGCGTGAGCGCCCACTTCTCAATCTGTTTATCCAAGCTGAGCTCAATCTGTGAAATGCCCGCCGCCAGCTTGTCCGCGCACTGATCGACGAGATAAACATCTAACCCTTTGAAGGCGAGCATCTCTGCAATGCCCTGTCCCATTGTACCAATCCCGATTACACCTGCTTTACGCACTGTCATATCCGTTTCCTCCGCTCCAACTACTGTACTAGTCCGCAATGCGTGCTGTTTCACGATCGTATTACCTATTGCCCTATAAGTACAGCTCTATCTATATATAACTTTATTATAACTTTTTTTCATACAAATAAGAAGGCAGACGGATTGTCTGCCTTCATTTTGTCATACTTATTTAAACAGCTGCTGGCACTGATTCGCGAAGCATATCACGGAACCGGCTTCCGTCTACAACCTCTTCAGCGACAAGGATATCAAGTGCATATTCAAACGCATGAATCTGCTCTTGGAGCATCACTTTCGTCTGCTTCAGCAAGTCTTCCAACATGCCCGAAGCAAGCGACGACAGCTTCTCTGGCGTCAACATGCCAGGATCGATGATGCCAAGCTCCGTTAGACCGCATTCCGCCATCGTGCGTACCATGTTGATAGCTTGATCGAAGTCACCTTTGGAACCGGTACTGCGGTTGTCGTAAAACAGTTCCTCAGCTGCCGCACCGCCAAGGGCAATACGAATCTGACCTTCGAGATAGTCCTTCGTGTACAGATAACGCTCACGCTGCGGTTGATGGCGAACATAGCCGAGCGCTTGTCCGCGTGGCGACAGCGTTACGTTCGCAACGCTGCCCGGTGCGACGAGCTCCGCAATAATCGCATGGCCGAGCTCATGACGTGCAACGCGGACACGTTCCTCATCCGTCGTCTCACGATCGGTTTTTTCACCCATCATGACTTTATCGATTGCGCTCGTCAGATGCGAGCGGCCAATGACTTCCAAGTTATCACGCATTGCATAGATCGCCGCTTCATTCATAACGCTTTCCAGCTGTGCACCGGAGAAACCAAACGTTTCAGCCGCCGTACGGTCGAGAAGCTCCATCGATTCCAACGGTTTATTTTTGGCATGGATCTGAAGAATATGCAGACGACCTTTCACATCCGGCAGCTCAACGCCGATATGGCGGTCGAAACGGCCTGGACGGAGCAATGCTGGATCGAGCATTTCTTTACGGTTCGTTGCTGCCATGATAAGGATTCGCGGCGCCTCCGACGTATGAATACCGTCCATCTCCGTCAGCAGCTGATTAAGCGTCTGATCGTACTCACGCTGCTGTCCGCCATCCCTCTTGCCGCCAATAACATCAATCTCATCTATAAAAATGACCGCAGCGGACTTACCAGCCTTCGCTGCCTTCTTCCGTGCCTCTGTGAACAAATCACGGATACGGCTTGCGCCGACACCGACATACATCTCGACGAACTCGGAACCCGATGCTGCAAGGAACACAGAATCCGTATATTGCGCGGCTGCCTTCGCCAGCAGTGTCTTACCTGTGCCCGGAGGGCCCGTCAGCAGAATCCCTTTCAACGGACGAATGCCAAGTCGTGCAATCTCTTCCTTCTTCACGAGAAAATCGAGTGCCTCGACGAGTTCACGCTTCGCCCGCTCCTGACCGCCGATTTGCTCGAACGTCAGCATCTGAGTCGACGCTTCCTTCTTCGCCTGTATCCCGCGCGAGGATGCCGCGAGCGGACCTTGACCTCTCATTTTTGCTGCAAATGCAAGTCCAACGACAATACCAGCTACCATCGCTAACGGCAGTAAATTCACACCTCTATACAAAAGGAATACAACAAGGGATACAGCGGCGCCGATCCCAATCTCGATCTTATAATTTCGAAGCATTATTCCCACACCCCCATAGTTGCCGGCGTACGCGGCAGGATGATGTATTTGACAGCCTCGCCTTTAGTAAGTGTTATATATACGTTCGTATCGTCCATCTCTGTATTAACCGTCAAGCCAGCATTCGCTGCTGCCAGCTCATCAAGTGCAGCAGGAATTTGCGAATAAGTCTTCGTCTCCATCGCTTGTGCCACATCAAACAATACGGTTGACCACAGCTTGTCCAATTCATCGCTGCTTACTGAACCTGTTACATCTAATTTCAAATCGCGGCCCTTTAGCACGGAGGAACCATCCGTTGTTAATTGATCATATACCGTACGTAAATCTGCGCCTTCAGCAAGCGTCAGTGAGACATTAGCTGTACCGTTCTCTAAGCTCGAAGTCGAATCAACGACATTCGGCAGATTGCTAATGGCTTTCTCCAGCGGTCCTTTGACCGCAAATTGATCATACGTATACCAGCCTCCGAACAACAACAAGGCACTAACCGCTACCGACACGAGTGCAGGAATCCATCGAATTCGCATCGTATGACCTCCTATATAATGAAGTAGTTGAGTAGTTCTAAAAGTCATTCATTCAAAACAAATCAATCGTTCGTACGCCTCAATTGCTATATTCAGAGTATATCACAGTTGATATACGAATGAGCGGTGTAATAAAAGGAAACGCCGCCAGGCGAATGCCGGGCGGCGTTTAACATTGCTTATATGAAGATGTAGGCTACTGCGCCAAATGCTCAGCAGGCAGCTTCAATGTATTAATGAATGTGCCATTCTCGAAGTTGTAGAAATCATAGCTGTACTTTTGTTCGCCGCCTTCGCTGCGACTGTAGAACACTTCCCACACCCGTTGGCCACTCACAATGCCTGGACGAATATGTTTGATATGTGCGTCCGGCTTATTCTGGAGAAACGTGTCATGAATCTGCTGTTTGCTTACGGCATCAGCGGCACGGACCGTTTCCGTACCATTCTCACGAAGCCAAACATATTGCTCTTGTCCGTCTTCCGTCTTACCTTCAACAACCCATACCGATTCATCCCACACATACTTTTCCGTGCTATCAACCTCGGTTAACGCGGCTGCTTCTATTGCTTGCTGCTTCGCCTTTGCTTCGTCCGACCAGATGCCTTTGAAGATCGTGTTGTACCACATGCCTAGCCCTGCGATGACCGCAAGCAGAATGACGAGCGAAAGCGCCGTCCACCGCTTCGGATTCATAAAGGGAGCACGTTTCTTCCTCGTTGCCCGCATCGATTACAGCAGCCTTTCAAATGCAGCTTGCGCTTCCCGATAAATCCGCTCTTCGTCCAGCGTCAAGCATTCGCCGTTACGAACGGTCTGCTTGCCATCGATCCATACGTGAACGACGTCACTGCCAGAGCCTGCGTACACGAGATGCGAGATGATATCCGTTAGTGGGAAGAAATGCGGCTTATTCAGATCAAGCGCAATAAAGTCCGCCTTCTTGCCCGCTTCTATACTGCCGATAGACGATTCCTGCCAGATTGCGCGTGCACCATAGATCGTACCAAGCTTCAACGCCTCGATTGCAGGTACAGCGGTTGGATCACCGGATACACCTTTATGAATCAGACCTGCGAGTCGGATCTCATCAAACGTGCTGAGGTTGTTGTTGCTTGCCGCGCCGTCCGTACCGAGCGATACCGTAACACCTGCACGAAGAAGATCAGGTACGCGTGCAACACCGCTCGCCAGCTTCAGGTTGCTTGCGGCATTGTGTGAAATCGCAACTTTACGTTCTGCCAGCAAAGCGATTTCTTCATCATTAAGATGAACGGCATGCGCAAGCAGTGTCGGACGTCCGAATACGCCAAGCTTATCCAAATGTTCAACAGGACGAGCGCCGTAATCGCGCACGTTCTGTTCAACCTCCGCTGCCGTTTCCGACATGTGTGTATGAATCGGAACGTTCAGGTCATGCGACGCTTGAACGAAACGTTCGATGAATGCAGGCCCGCATGTATAAGGTGCATGCGGCGACAGCATCGTACGGATGCGTCCATCGGCTTTGCCTTCCCAGTCGCGTACAAAATTGCAGGATTCAGCGAATTTCGCATCGAGCTCTTCAGGCGAGCCGAAGCCGATAACGCCGCGTGCGAGTACGCCGCGAAGACCGGACTGCTCCACAACGCCAGCAATAATATGAGTACGATCATACATATCAACGAATGCCGTCGTACCTGTCTTCAGCATTTCAAGCTGAGCAAGGGCTGAGCCCCAATGAGCCGAATTATCGTCAAATTTCGCTTCAAGCGGCCAAATTTTATCCTGCAGCCATGTTTGCAGCACCATATCGTCCGCGAAACCACGCAGCAGCGTCATCGGCGTATGGCCGTGTGTATTAATCAGACCTGGCATGAAGACGAGTCCTTGGCCATTCACAATCTCCGCACCTTCGGAAACTTGAGGCTCTTGCTCCCCTATGTATGCGATGCGGTCATCAATGACATGGAGAAATCCACGAACAACTGGCTGTGCATCGTTCATTGTGACGAACAAGCCGTTTTTAATCAGCAATTCACTCATCGCGTTCTAACCTCTCTTTTTCAATATAATAAGCCAAGCTTAACAGCTCCGTTGTAAAATTCGCATGATGGATACGAACATCCTCCGGCACTTTCAGAATAGCCGGTGCGAAGTTTAGAATGCCGTCAATGCCGGATGCGACCAGCTCATTCGCTACGTTCTGTGCTTCACTTGCCGGAACTGTAATAATGCCTATTCGAATGTGCTGATCCTGGATGGCCGACCGCAGCGCGTCCATCGGTTGAACGGTAAGACCATTAATCTTGGTACCGATCTTAGATGGACTTGCGTCGAATACAGCTGTAATCTGAACATTATCCTTCAAGTACGTATTATAATTGCAAAGCGCATGTCCAAGATTACCTGCACCGATTAGCGCCGCATAATGCGTCGTATCGAGATTTAGAATTTGCCGAATCTTCTCGATCAAATAATTGACGTCGTAACCAATGCCCTTGCGCCCGAATTCGCCAAAATAAGCGAGATCCTTGCGGATTTGCGCCGGATTCAAGTCCAACTTCTGACCGAGCTCCTGCGAGGACACGGTCTGCACCTCGCGGATGCTCAGCTCATTCAGCACCTGCAAATAGATCGGAAGCCGTCTGACGACCGCCTCCGATATTTTCAATTGCTGTTTCATGACTGCACCCCTTCCTGCTCGGTTCCCAGCCATTGCTGCATACGCGGAACAATTTGCTCCGTGTGCATATGCTCAATCTTTGGACCAGGTAACGAGTACAGAAAATATTTGCCGTAGTACGTTTCTAACACGCGCGTATCATAGATGAGTACAATGCCGCGATCCTTCGCTGACCGAACAAGCCGGCCGAAGCCCTGCTTGAAGCGAATAACAGCCTGCGGAATCGACAGCTTCATGAATGGGTTCTGCTTCTGTGCCAGCAGCATCTCCGACTTTGCCTCCACGAGCGGGTGGTTAGGCGGTTGGAACGGCAGACGCACGATGGCTAGACAAGTTAATGCATCTCCCGGTATATCGACACCTTCCCAGAAGCTGCTCGTACCAAGCAGTACTGAAGCGCTTTGCTGCCGGAATCGGCGTGTCAGCTTGCTTCGATTGCTGCTGTCGATGCCTTGTCCGAGCACTTGAATCTGGTGCTGCTCAAGCGCTTCCTTCAGCGGATCGTATACTTGCCGCAGCATCCGATAAGAGGTGAACAACACCAGCATGCGACCACCCAGCAGTACCGCAGAATCTGCTAACGACTTCACCAACAAGCTTACAAAGTTCTGGTCGCTGCCAGCGCCTTTCAACTGCGGGAAGTTGCGTGGGATGATGACAAGTGCCTGCTCTCGGTAGTTGAATGGTGACGGCAGTTGAACGGTTGTCAGCTTTCCCGCTTCCTCTAAGCCTTCCAAGCCTAGCTGCTCACTTGCATATTGGAACGATTTCTGCACCGATAAAGTTGCCGAAGTCAGAATGACGCTTTTCTTCGCCTCGAACAAATGCGTACGCAGCTGCTCGCTAACATCGGCCGGCACTGCGTTGAGCTGCAGCGATTTGGCCTTAAATTGCGCAGTCGCTTCCATCCAGTATACCGTATCTCGCTTATCGGCGCGAACGAACTCTCGCATATCGTCACGAATTCGAGCCAAATCTTTGACTGCACCGTTCAGGTCCGTGACCATGTTGACGATCGGTGTATCATCGATTTTCTCCTTGATATCATTGAGCGTCTTCTCCAGCGTTCGAACGGCTTTGTTCAGATCGGCAAAGACGTTGCTCTCTGTATCCGTAATCGACTTCCATCCGGTCGGATGCTCATTCGGACGAATCCGGAACACGGATTGTCCATTCTCCGTCTGCGTCGCTGGCGCACCGCCTGTCATTCCCATCAGCGTATACATCAGCTCGAACATTTTGTCCCAGTCTTCACGAATGCTTGTAAACGATTTGCCCAGTTCATCCAGTGTCTCGATCCATGCCGGAACATTCGACTCTGATTCCCCATGCAGCAGCGCGATCAATTGACTTAGCAGGCCGCCGCCACGACTGTCCTTCACCAATCGATTAAACGGATGTACGAATGAAAAATAAGATAATTGCAGCCCAAGGTGCTTGCTTGCCACTTCCTCCAGGTGATGGGCCTCGTCAACAACGAGATGCTCATAGCCCGGCAGCAGTCGATGCTCTGCTTGAATATCCGTAAATACAAGCGAATGGTTCGTAATGATGACGTCCGCGATATTGGCTTCATGCTTCGCTCTATGATAGAAACAGCGTCTGAACCAAGGACATGCACGGTTAAGGCAGGAATCCGCATCGCTTGCGACCGTTTCCCAGAACTCCCCGCCTTTGTTGCCGAAATTCAGCTCCTCCTGATCACCTGTACCCGTTTCACCGAGCCAAATAATCATCTGCGCAGCGGTCATTAAGTCTTCATTAGGCGATACGTATTCCCGCATACGAAGTTTCGTATCAAATTTGCGCAGACAGATGTAGTTGCCACGACCTTTGAAGATCGCCGCTCGGAACGGGAAAGGGGCAACCTCATGCAGCAGCGGGATGTCACGTTGACGCAGCTGTTCTTGCAAATTGATGGTATGCGTGCTGACAACCATTTTTTTATTTTCTTTTACACCATAATATAACGATGGAAGCAAGTAGCCGAGCGACTTGCCTGTTCCTGTGCCTGCTTCGATGAGCAAATGACGTTCATTATCAAGCGCCTTGTGCACTTCATCAAACATGATCGATTGCGCTTCACGTTCTTCATAGTCCGGCATTAAAGCCCGGAATCGATCGCGGACACCATCCATATACTCTTCGAACGTCATTGTGCTAATGGCTTCTTCGTCCATGTCTTCACGAGCCGGCTGAAGCTCCGCCCAATCGGACGCCTTCATGGCCAGTTGATTGAAGTAAACATGGGATTGCAGATCAAGCGACGTCTCGCGTTCCTTCTCTTTAAGCATAGATTGAATGAGCCAGCTAAGATCATCATAGCCGTTAAACAGCTCACCAAGCCGCTGCAGACTGAGCAGCGGGAGTTCTCGCAGCTTATGCATGCAAGCTGCGAACAGAAGCGAAGTGGCTTCGGCGTCGCTGTCGGCTTGATGGGCACGCTCATGCGTAATACCAAACGCCTCCGATACAGCGCCGAGCTGATACGACGGCAGCGTCGGATACAGCATGCGCAGCAAATCCACTGTATCAAGCCTGCGTCCTGTAAACGGGCTGTAGCCGCACCGATCGAGCTCACGGTTCAAGAAGTGGGCGTCGAACCCGACATTATGAGCCACAAGGATTGCGTCTCCGAGCAGCTTAACGACGTCTGGCAGTACATCCTCTAGAACAGGGGCGCCTTCCACCATCTCATCCGTGATGCCCGTTAGCCCTGTAATGAACGGAGGTATCGCTTTATCTGGTCGCACGAAGGAGCTGAACGTATCTGCTACGTTCAGCTCCTCGTTTAGCACGACGATGCCGATTTGAATAATCTGATCGTCAGCTTGATGGCCTGTCGTTTCCAAATCGAGTATGGCAAATCTCATCCGAGTTCCAAGTCCTCTCCTAACTCTCCTAACGAATCAGCTCTGCGCTTCCGAATCGAAGCGATAAAGAACCATTTCGTTCCTTGCAGCATTTTAAATTAATCAATGAATCAGCAAAGCTTGGATCAGCGTCATGCGCTTTTAGAAAATATTGCTCTGCAAGCTCCAAATTCATATGCACCGCTTGAATGCACCCGAGAGCATTATAACCGATTGCGCGCCATTTGGCATGGTCCGTGAGTGATATTAGAATTTGGAAATGCTTCTCCGCATCAACCCAGCGCTGCATATGCATAAGGGTCATTGCCATAAACAGACGAGCGAGCTGACAATCAGGCGATAAGTTGATCGCTTTATGAAGCTCATCTTCCGCATGGCCAAACATGTGAAGCTTGAAGTAGCCTTGTCCTTTTGAGATAAAAAAAGCGGTATCGGACGGAAAATTCCATTCTTCCTGCTCCTTGGCGGCTTCAGCAGGTACTGACATCTGCTTGTCAGCGGCCTGCTCCGCTTGCGAAGCTTGAAGCTCCTTGGAAGCTGCTGCAGAAGCCGCATATGGCGGCGACTGCTGTGACACCTTCTGGGCTGGCTGCATCTTCAAATCATCATAAAAGTCAGCCAGCTTCTCTTCGAATAACAGCCAGTGCTCAACGATCGAATCACTCATCGCCTTCAGCACTTCAAGCTGCTTGTTCAGGTGGTCGCGCTTATCACCAGTAACGCGCGGATACAGCTGCTTAATTTCGTCCAACTTGTCGTTCATCGTCGCGAACAGATGCGCAAACATAACGGCACCCGCCTTTACGTAAGAATGAGTGTAGAACGATGCCGGTCGATGTGAAATGGATAAGGACAACTTGTTTGACCGGTCTTTAAACTCATTCTTTGTCGCGGAGGCTTGTTTCATACGGCAACCCAGCCTTTACACAGTGCTGGTATCAAGGTGAACGTTCGTCGCCGTTATTGGGACGAATAAATGAAGACGTATATGACTTCGAGCTAAAAGTGCGATTGCATTACAGGATTACGGAGTGAATCTCTTGCTCCAACGATTGGAGCTTCTCATTATTCTCGTCAAGAATGACGATTGTTGGCTTGTAAGTGCGTGCTTCCTCATCCGTCATCATAGCATAAGAAATAATAATGACTTTATCCCCAGGCTGAACCAACCGGGCAGCCGCACCGTTCAAGCAAATAACACCAGAGCCTCTCGGCCCTTTAATGACATAAGTTTCCAGGCGCGCGCCATTGTTATTATTTACAATCTGCACCTTCTCGTTCTCCCACAGGTTACCAGCATCCATCAAATCTTCGTCGATCGTAATGCTGCCGACGTAGTTCAAATTGGCTTCCGTCACTGTAGCGCGGTGCAGCTTCGATTTCATCATCGTTCTAAACATCGATTGTCACCTCCGAAAAGCTCAAAATCCGATTATCGATCAAACGCGTGCGTCCGAATTTCACGGCCACCGCTAACAACAGTTCGCCTGGTGTTTCTAAGAGCAATTGATTAGGCGCAAGCGGCGTCAGATTCGGATAAGCAAGCAGTTCGACATAGTCGATATCCGCAAGTTGTGATTCACGAATGTGGTTAGATACTTCGTCAATCAGACCTTGCACCGTCTTTCCGGCTGTCTCGCCGATACTTTTCGCCTTTGCGAGTGACTGCGACAGGACAAGCGCCTGCGAGCGCTCCTCAGCGCTCAAGTACACATTCCGTGAGCTGAGGGCCAAACCGTCTGGCTCTCGCACGATATCGCATGGAACGATTTTGATCGGCATATCCAGATCATCGGTCATTCGGCGAATAACGGCAACCTGCTGCGCGTCCTTCATACCGAAGTAGGCACGTTGAGGTTGAACCAGATTGAACAGCTTGCTTACAACTACCCCTACGCCGTCAAAATGACCCGGGCGCGAAGCGCCGCACAGTCGGTCCGTCACAACGTCAACCGTAATGCTCGTCAGCGGCTTCGTCGGGTACATCTCTTCCACTGTTGGCAGGAACGCGATATCTGCTCCGCTAGCTTCAGCCAGTGCAAGGTCACGCTGCTCATCGCGCGGATAGCGATCGAAATCTTCGTTTGGACCAAATTGAAGTGGATTTACAAAAATACTGAGAACGGTCAAATCGCACTCCGCTACTGAACGACGGATTAGACTTGCATGTCCTTCATGCAAATATCCCATTGTCGGAACAAAGCCTGTCGTTAGACCTGGCTTTTGTTTTCTCTTATTTTCCAGCGCTTCACGCAGCTGTTGTTTCGTACGGCAAATCATAATCATGTCGTCTGCTTCCTCTCTTGCTCCGTCGGCTCGTCTCCCTGACTGCTGCCCGATCCGTATAAGTTTGGAATTACAATGGTGCCCGGCTCCAGCTGAAACGTATGCTTCTCCTCAGGAAACGCGCCAGTTTTCACATCCGACACATAAGCGCCGATCGCGTTGCGGATCGTCGTGCCGATATCCGCGTATGTCTTCACGAAGCGCTTCTCGCGATACGGTGATGAGTATTGCAATATATCATGATAAACAAGCACTTGGCCGTCGCAGCCTCGTCCAGCGCCAATTCCGATCGTCGGAATGGACAGCTCCTTGCTGATCGCTTCCGCAATCGGCTCTGTTACGAGCTCTAGGACGATCGCGAACGCGCCAGCTTCCTCGAGCGCCTTAGCATCACGAAGCAGCTGAGCGGCCTCTTGCTCTAATTTACCTTGAATTTTATAACCGCCAATTTGATTAATGGATTGTGGTGTCAGACCCAAATGTCCCATAACAGGAACACCTGCGTGAACAAGAGCCTGAACCTCATCGGCAATGTCAGCGCCGCCTTCCAACTTCACGGCATTCGCCAACCCTTCCTGCAGCAGTCTCGCTGCATTACGAAGTGTTGCTTCCCGTCCAATCCGGTACGTCATGAATGGCATATCTGCAACGACGAACGTATTAGGTGCGCCTCTGCGTACCGAACGAGTATGGTATACCATGTCGTCCAGCGTCACTGGAATGGTCGTATCGTAGCCGAGTACGGCGTTGCCAAGTGAGTCGCCAACCAGAATGACGTCGATTCCCGCTTCCTCTGCCAATTTGGACGACGGATAGTCGTACGCGGTCAGTACGGAAATCGGATTGCGATCGTGCTTCATTTTCTTCATCTTCGTGATCGTTAACGGTTGCGCCATGATTCGCTTCATCCCCTTTAAAGTATAGGATAAACACAAAAAAACCTTTTAGCCGCGCTAAAAAGGTCCCTAACGATAAAGGAACGTGTTGCTCAATGCTTCCTTCTGTCTCGGTCCCTAACGGCTCAGAGCAGAGTGCGCAGTTGCCTATCTGGCAAATCTAAACGAAACTCCGTGCATGGTCGCAAGTGCAATTCCAAGCGGATACCGCCTTGCGTACCACGATTATAGCAAATAATTAGGATGGCGTAAATTTAGGCTGCAAGATTTAGGCCATCCTAATACTCCACATAACAATTTAAATAAGTTTCCGAGTTCACAGGAAAAGAACAAATTCTTATTGGCGATAAAACCTACCTCACGCTTACGAAGCTGCTTTGCTAAGCAAAGCTGTAGGTCGAACATCCCCGAAAGCATCGATAAAGGTTTTCTCATTGAATCATTTATTGCTGCTTCGGTTGACCCATCTCGCCTGAGAATACGAGTCTTACCTCACCGCTGTCTAGTTCGAGCTTTATCGCACCTGTGTCATGAAGCCCGATTGCGCGGCCAGCTAGTTCTCCTTGCGGCGTCTGAATCGTAACCGGCGTATGCAGTGACACCGATAGCGCTTCCCACAGCGTACCAATCGGACCAAAGCCTTCCTTCAGGTACAAGTCATACAGCTGCTCCCATTCAAGCATAAAGTCAGCGATAACAACCTCACGTGAGAATTTACGGCCAGCTTGGATGGACAGCGATGTAGCACGTGCAAGAAGCTCCTCTGGATAGTCTGACGGATCCAAGTTCACACTGATGCCCGTTCCAGCAACGATATATTTAATGCGCTCGTCCTCTGCCGAGGATTCGAGCAGAATGCCGCTAATTTTGCGGCCGTCGATAAGCAGGTCGTTCGGCCACTTGATGCCGATCTCGAGCTCAGTCGACTTGCGCAGGCTGCGGCACAACGCAACAGCCGTAAGAAGCGTCAGCTGCGGGGCAAAATGGATCGGGGTGCTTGGCCGCAGAACGAGGCTCATCCAGATGCCTTTCGTATAAGGCGATACCCATGAACGTCCCATCCGGCCGCGGCCGCTCATCTGCTGTTCGGCAATGACAAGTGCACCTTCCGGCGCGCCCGCTTCTGCCCATCGCTGCGCTTCGTTTTGCGTGGAATCCACTTCATTCAGCAGCCGCACCTCACGTGCGAACCGTTGTGTCTTAAGCAATCCGTCCAGCTTCTCTAGCGATAGCGGCTCTGGTTTGAATAGGAGCCGGTATCCAAGCTTGCGCGATGCCTCGATGACATAGCCCTGCTCTTCCAGCTTGCGGATTTGCTTCCAGACCGCAGTCCTGCTGACATTAAGCGTTCGGCTAATTGCTTCACCCGACACATATTGTCCTTGCTCCTGATCGAGCAGCTCAAGAATGGTGTTCGCCATTGTTCATCCGTTCCTCTTCCATAGATTGCGCAAGCGCAAGCAGTGCTTCACGCTCGTTTGGCACTTCCCTTAATGCAGCAGCTCGCAGCAGCGCGTTCAACAGCTCGCCTGTACGCGGTCCTGGTTTCAAGCCAAGGCTTGTCCCGAGCTCGCCGCCGTTTACCGACAGTTGGCGTATGGTTGTACAAGGCATAGCGGCCAGCTCGTGAGCCAGCCACACGATAGTGCCGAGTGAGAGCGGCATGCCGCCAAGCTCGCCGTGCGCGTCTTGGTAGACGCGTGCAATGCGCAGCCATGCCTCGGCTGCTTCTGTGCCGAGGCGGAGGACCGCGTCGACCCAGCGGGCGCGGTGCGTAGTTGTGAGCGACTGCGATGCACAGAGCGCAGGAGACTGCTTCTGCTCTGATTCAAGAGCGGTAGACTGCTTCTGCCCTGACTCAAGAGTGGTAGACTGCTGCTGCCCTGATTCAAGTGCGGTAGACTGCTGCTGCGATGCAGCCTGCTGCTGCGATGCTGTAGATGGCATCGCGGACGCTGAGGCGGCTAGCGGAGCCGCCGCCTCGTGCATAAGGACGACCGACCGGATCGCCGCTGTGCGGCGAATCGGGAAGCGCAGGCGCGAAAGCGTCTCCTCGGCGTCGTCCGGCGACAGCCGGAGCGCCAGGAAGACGGCCGCCCAGCGGTCGTCCTTGTCCGGCAGCCGCGTCAGCGCTGCCGTGAGCGGCGGAACGCCGCAATCCCGGCCTTCGCCCTGCGCTACGCGCAGCGCAGGGCGAAGGCCGCTGCCGCCAGCCGCCTGAGCGAAGCTAGGCGGCAGCGGCTCTTTGGTGCGCGGCAGCAGCCCGCTTGCCGCAAGCCAGGAGGCGGCGCGGTGCGGGCCAGCGCCGCCGATCATTTTGTCCAGCTCGGTGCTAATCCGCTCCATCGCTACATGCTGCAATAAATCCCGATTGCGCCGGATCGCTCGCCATGCACTCACTGCAATGGAGTAGCCGAACGTTGAAGCGAAACGAATCGCTCGCACCATGCGCAGCGCATCCTCACGGAAGCGTTCATCAGCTACGCCTACGCAGCGAATAACGCCCTCACGGATGTCATCCATTCCCCCATACAAGTCTACTAACGACCCATCGCTCCGAATCGCCATCGCGTTCATCGTGAAATCACGTCGAAGCAAATCGCCTTCGAGATCAGGGATAAAGGATACACCAGAAGGACGGCGATGATCATCATACGCCGCCTCGCTCCGATATGTAGTTACTTCATAGCTTCGTTTATTAAGAAGTACGGTAACGGTGCCATGTGCAAGTCCTGTAGGCACTGTACGCTCGAAGATCTCCATTACTGTCTCCGGCAGAGCCGAAGTGGCAATGTCGATATCGGTCAACGGCCTGCCAACAACCACATCTCGAACGCATCCGCCGACGAATACAGCCTCATACCCGTTCTGACGAAGTGTCTCCAGCACCGGCAGCGCCTGTTCCATCTCCGCGTTTCGGTACAGTTCCATCATTGCTTGCTCCTATTCCGAGCAGACCGGCATCGGAATGTCCGCTTCTATACCAAGCGTCCGATAGTAAATCTGTTCATAGTGCGCCGTAATCAAATCGTTGCAGAACTCGAGGCGTGCCCGCTGAATGCAAGCCTCTCGGAATTGGCGGAACATGTCTGGATCAGAGAGCAGCTTGATCGCGTTCGTCGCCATCGATTCTGTATCGCCAATCGGCGACAGGAAACCCGTTTGTCCGTGCGTCACCAGCTCTGGAATGCCGCCAGCGATCGAACCGATCGTAGGCACGCCACAAGCCATCGCTTCAAGCGCGACGAGGCCGAAGCTCTCCTTCTCCGAAGGAAGCAGCATCAGATCGGCAATCGAAATAATTTGGGCGACATCATCCTGCTTGCCAAGGAAATGAACCCTATTCTCCAAACCAAGCTTATTAATCTGACATTGCGCCTTCGTCAGCTCTGGTCCCTCACCGACCAGCAGCAGCTTCGCAGGCATCGCTTTCGCCACACGAGCAAATACGTCAATCACGTCGCTGATCCGTTTCACCGGACGGAAGTTCGATATATGCATAAGCAGCTTCTCGCCATTTGGCGCATAATCCGCTTTGAGCGATTGGCATTCACGCGGATAATAAACACGTTTGTCCACAAAATTATAGGTCAGATCGATCTCTCTCGTAATATCGAGCAGTTCGCGCGTTTCCTTGATCAAGTCTGCCGAAACCGCTGTTACGCTATCACTGCTGTTAATCGCCAGGCGAATCAGATCCTTCAACGACTCATCCTGCGCAAGGACCGTTATATCCGTACCATGCAGCGTTGTCACGGTCTTCAGCTGATTGCCAACCATTTGCTTCGCAAGATATGCACAGATCGCATGCGGTACAGCGTAGTGTACGTGCAGCAGATCAAGCTCCTGCATTTGCACCACCTGTGCCATTTTGCTTGCAAGTGCAAGATCATATGGGGGATAACGGAATACGTAATAATCGTTAACTTCAACTTCATGATAGAAAATATTTTTATGAAATTTGCCAAGCCGAAACGGTACGCTGTGTGTTATAAAATGGATCTCATGTCCTTTTTCCGCCAGCAGTTTTCCGAGCTCGGTCGCCACGACACCTGAGCCGCCTAGCGACGGGTAACACGTGATGCCGATTTTTAATTTCCTCGTCACGGTTCGCAACTCCTCGGATTGCAAATTGTTGTAGCCTTATTCATGTTAAATATCCTATGTCATACGGGGAGGCCTCATTCGACACAAGCCCTTAGAACCGTTCCACTGTATGCGGTTTCTTCGTCGTGAACCCTTCTGCGTACGACCATCCGCGCGCTTGTCCAAGCAGACGATCCCGTGCTTCAACACGATCGACATACCCACTTGTGAGTGGTGTAGCGACTCTATCCTCGCCCTGTCCAACAGCCTCAAACTGTGAACGATATGCGCGAAGCGAAGCAAGCTTGCTGTCATAGACATCGGAAACATTCACTGCAAGCCGTACATCTTCAACATCGTTTATGTAATAAAAGATTAGCTGCTCGACCGTCACCGCCTCAAGATGCGGCATATAACGGCGAAGCTTCGCATTGAATACTGCTTCTTCAACGAGCGCACTGCATTTATTATGATCGGGATGGCGATCGTTCCAGTAAGGTGCAAACACAATACGTGGACGCCATTTGCGAATCTCAGCCGTAATCGCTTCAACATGGCCATCTGCTCCGAGACCTCGATCAGGTAGACCTAGATTCGTTCGCACGGTCAGTCCAAGCGCCTCAGAAGCTGCAGCAGCCTCCTGCCGCCGCAGCTCCACCGTTCCGTTGGATGACATCTCTGCTTCTGTCAGATCACACATGCCAACGCGATAACCGGCTTGAATATGCTTGACGATTGTACCCGACATACCGATCTCTGCGTCATCAGGATGCGCCCCGAATATTAGAATATCGAGCTTGTCCACTTCGGTACCTTCTTTCCTTACTCTGGCTGCAACGACTCTGGCTTGTATTTGTGCACAAGCTCACGCCAAGCAAAATCTCCGCGCTCCAACGCTTTTACAAGCAGCTCTGCAGTCGCAATATTCGTTGCAACTGGGATGCCTTGTACGTCGCATAGACGAAGCAAAGCAATGATATCCGGCTCGTGCGGCTGTGCCATAAGCGGATCGCGCAAGAAGATGATAAAGTCCATCGTGTTCTCTGCGACAAGCGCGCCGATCTGTTGGTCGCCGCCAAGCGGACCTGACATGAACCGATGAATTTGCAGCGATGTATTCTCCATAATGCGCAGACCGGTCGTTCCCGTCGAATACAGCTGGAAATTTTTAAATACATGCTCATAAGCGGTAACGAAGTTCACCATTTCTTCTTTCTTGCGATCGTGTGCGATAAATGCGATATGTAACATAGCTGTCGTTCCCCTCTCCGACTGTTTGTTAATCCATTAGATGTTCGAAGCCGTAAATCATACCTTCATAGCCCATAACCTTGCGAACCGCAACTGCAACACCCGGCATATAGCCTGCGCGGTCGTACGAATCGTGACGAATCTTCAGCGATTGGCCAAATGCGCCAAAGATAACTTCTTGCTGAGCGAACACGCCCGGCAGCCTTACACTATGTACTCGGAAACCGTTATAATATCCACCACGAGCGCCATCAATAATTTCTTCCTCGTTCGGATTGCCTTGACGAATCTCTTCGCGTACCTTTGAGATTAGCTCAGCCGTCTTGATCGAAGTACCGGAAGGTGCATCCAGCTTCTGATCGCCGTGATACTCAATAATTTCGAGATGCGGAAAATATTTGGACGCCTGTGCAGCGAACTGCATCATCAGAATCGCACCAATCGAGAAGTTCGGCGCGATTAATCCGCCAATGCCCTTTTCCTTGCACAGCTTGTCCAGCTCTTCGATCTGCTCAGGCGATAAGCCTGTTGCACCAAGAACGGGGCGAATGCCGCGGGAAATTGCTGCTTTGGCGTTCTCATATACCGCGTGCGGCACGGTAAAGTCTACTAGCACGTCAATTGGACCGCTGTCAAGCGCTTCCTCCAGCGTTGAGCTGAACGTTACACCACATGCTGACTTGCCTACAAATGTGCCGGCGTCGACCGGACCTGTTGATCGGGCAGACGCCGCGGCGAGTACGAAATCCGCTTCATCCAACACCATTTTTACGACTTCGCGGCCCATGCGTCCGCTTGCTCCAGCAACTGCTACATGAATGGGTTTCGTTGTCATTCTATTCACCTGTTCCTTCTTCTTTGTCTTCGCTGCTGACGATAGCGCATCGCCCGTCTCTTCCGGCTAATCTCAGCGAACAATGCTCTAGCATCTTCGTCTGCCGGATTCAGTCGGATTGCTTCTAATGCGTATCGCACCGCGTCGTCAAGCCGGTTCAGCTTAACATACGCTTCAGCCAGCCAATAATAAGCTTCGAAGCTGAGTGGATCGAGCTCCACTGCTTCCTGAAGTGCTGCAGCTGCAACTGACGCATCTGGCGGCTGCTTGCCAAGCTCTTGCTTGCCGGACAGCACCAGAAGTTTAGCTTGCACCGTATGAAGTTGGTACGTATGCGCTTTTTGATTAGGTTCCAGCTCTACAGCTTTTACCGCGTAGTGAAGCGCACGCTCCCATTTGCCGCTTCTGCCATATGATATTGAGCACCTATAATAATATGAAGCATTGTTCGGGTCGGCGGCAATCGCCCGTTCAAACCATAGGATGGCACCTTCGAAATCGTTCTGCAAAATACATCCGTACGCCTGCTTGAGGCAATCGTCCCCTTCCATATGCCCACCCCCCTTGTACACCGGTTGTGGTACAGCATATGTTAAGGAATGTATCGGCGTTACGGCGCCTGTTTAGCTATCCTTACGCGTCCACCGATTGGCGTCACGCGTATTGAATTTGTTCATGACAGCATCATGGGCTTGTGTCAGATCGATCCCGAGCGAATTCGCAAAGCAGCACAGAATAAATAAGCAGTCACCAAGCTCCATCTCAACCGAATTGTCGGCTTCGTCTGGTTTCTTCGGCTTCTCGCCATAATGATGATTAATTTCGCGTGCCAGCTCGCCTACTTCCTCCGTCATTCTCGCCATAAGGGCAAGTGGACTAAAGTAGCCTTCCTTGAATTGCGATATGTAGGCATCCACTTCGCGCTGGATGTCAGATAATGATTTATCGGCCATATGCATTCCTCTCTTTAATCGCCACTGGCGGATTATTTTATATGTTAGCCTAAAGCGGCATTGAAAACAATGGTTTTCAAACTTCGGTAAAAGCAGCATACTAATTAGAAGCTTCATGCACGGATGACACACTTTCCGTGATCTTCATTATTGGTCGATCTACAAGGAGGCAGCACATGTTAAGCAAACTATGGCATCAGGCCAAATCACTCGTACCTATTATGGCCGGTACCGCCATTTATGCGTTCGGGCTCCATTATTTCGTCATCCCTAATCAGCTCATGGAGGGCGGTGTCACCGGTATCGGTGTCCTCTTAAATTATGCGCTGGGCGTCCCTCTCTCCATCTCAACGCTGGTACTGAACATTCCATTATTTCTGCTCGGACTCAAAATGCTGGGCAAAAGCCAAATGGCCTATACGATATTCGGTACAGTGAGCTTATCCGTCTTTCTAGCGTTAATCGAACGTGCTATTGCTCACGGCTGGATTGTTCCTTTTCAATCGTCACAGGACTATATCCTTGCGGCTTTATACGCGGGTGTTACGCTCGGGCTTGGACTTGGCATCACGTTCCGATTTGGCGGTACGACTGGCGGGGTCGACATCATCGCTCGCATCATCGGCAAATCAAAGGGCTGGAGCATGGGACAAGTCATTCTCACGCTCGACATTGTCATCATCGGACTTGCATTACTGTACATCCCGAAGGAAAAGGTGTTATACACACTTGTTACCGTCTTCATCGCCTCACGCATGATTGATTTCATTCAGGAAGGTGCCTATGCTGCCAAGGCCGTTTCCATCATTACGAATGCCGGTGACGAAATCGCTGCGCGGGTAACGGAGAAAATGGACCGTGGCGTGACGCTTATCCCTGCAATCGGAGCCTACTCCCGCTCACACAAATATATCGTGTACTGTGTTGTGAATCGGCAGGAAGTGCGGACACTCCGCGAAATAGTTAAGTCGATAGATCCACGAGCGTTCATCGTCATCAACGATGTTCATGATGTGCTGGGGGAAGGTTTTAAGGAGGATTAAGGGCTGCGCCCCTATATACCCCCTATCTTATACTTGGATTAGAATAAAAATTTTAAAAATTTCTACCCGCCTAAGGATTTCTACCCACCTAAATCCTCCCTGCAAGGGAGGACCCCAGGGGTTTCCCAACCCCTGGACCCCGGAAGGATAAACGTAATATGGACAGAGGCGTTATTTAGGTGCTGCGTGCTGGGAATCGCGTGCCCTGTGGGGCAAAGCTTACTCGTTGTGCGGGAAAGATTAAGATTGTTGTCCGTTTCAAAGAGGCTGTTTCAAAAATAGGTCAGCTCACTGAGGAGCTAGCTCAACTTATTGAAAAAACGTAAGAGAAGGCGGTTCAGAGGGTCACCCCTGAACCGCCTTCTCTATTTTTCTATCGGCTGCCACCTTTTTAAGCAAATTATAGGCAAGCGAAAGCCACCCGATCTCAAGGCTTACTTTTTTTATAAGCCTCGAAGCAGAAACCGCCGGATCCCCGATTATTCTTTATTTGCCCAAACACACTCTCTGTTTCGATCATTCACCTTACTGATAATGCGTAGCCTTCCTCGCTCCGAAGCTTTTCCCGTGCCTGTACTTTGTAATGCATGTATCGGAAGCTAACGCTAATTTCCCGATTTCCCTGAGCTTTCATGCAATTCGCTTTAAGCGGACACCCTGCACAATTTTCACTTCGGCAATGACGCCTTCTGATTTCATATCCACTTTCTGTCTTCTTTTTGCTTTCATAGCGATACAAGAGCTTTTGCCCGGCCGCACATGTAAGCACTGGCGAAGATCTTGTCGTCCAGCCGATTTACGGCAGCATGGACGATACGAACGAGGTGATTCGAGGGAATGTCCTCTTCGAGATCATTGGCAGGAGTTGGTCCATGGTATATTGGATGTACAACAGAAACAGCTCCTTTAGTATAGTTGGTGGTACTTCCATTTTACCAAAAGGCAGTTTCTTTTGTTTGTCTAAAATAAAATACTGCCAGCAGCGGAGCAGACGAATGATTCTGAAGAAGCGTCAGCGGTCGCCTTTGTCAACGGATTGCTACCCTGTCACGATCTTACCCATTCAGAGCAATCCGGTGACAACAGCGATCGTAAGAACATTCGCTCTGCGCAGCTGCCTTTGCAGTTCATTGAAACACAAAGGGCTATCCCAAAGTCTAATGACTTTTGGGACAGCCCCTTTGATATTTAGTTAGAGGATGAAGTGACATTATCATCGTTATTCACTTGATCTTCCGTTTCAAATACAATGGCTGCTGATTGCTCGCATCGCCCTTTTTGAGAATTGCATAAGGTGAATGTTTATATTTACGCCATGACACATAGGCCAGCAGGCTTGATATAAGGGAGGAAATTCCGAATATCCATCGATGAGGTACACCGCCGCCGATCGGTGCAATGACAGGCTGTTCACGCTCATGGTTACTGCCGAATAATGCAGCCGATGCTGCTTCAACCGGTGCAAGCACTTGCTGTGACAGCTGAGTTGCAATTGATCCGCGCTCTCCCGCTTCAAGCAGCCGCGACATATAGGTAACGCTATTCTGCAAGGCGTTCATTTCCGCTGTCTTATTCGCGATTGTCGCTGCAATAGCAATACGATCCACATGCTCCTGTAAAGTGTGCAGCATTGCACCAGCAGATGCATAAGCTTGAGCATTTCGCATATTGATTGCCTGTTTGATACGTGCAATATCTTCTTTAATGATAGGATCGTACTGCAGCCACATCGCGTTGGAAGGAACACCAACCGCTGCAGCACCTGCAGCATCAACTGCAAGCTTAATTCGTATGGCCTGCGGCCTCCATAATACAGCCGATTTGCCCTGCTCGATGTTTCCAAGCATAAGCTTCGATTCCTGGTAGATCCCCCGCCATTGATTGACGGTATTACTGCTATCTGCTGTTAACAGCTCCTGCAACTGGCTGGATAGCTGTTGTCCCGCAAAATAAGCGGTTTGTCGATTTCCTTCCGTAGCAGCCTCGTAGATGGCATCTGCCGAGCGCTGCACTCGCTGCCAACTCGTGCTTTTTGAATTTGATGATGCCGTAAGCTCTGTTGGGGCCGCTGTCGCCGCTGCACCAATAAGCAGAGCTGTCAGCACAATGCATAGCATACAAGCGACCAACCATCTTTTCCTCACGTGACATCCCTCCACAGCTATTGCAGTTGCGAGTGCTTCCCCAGCTACCGCATTCATTCTAGCTTATGAAGAGACTGTCCAAGATAGACTAGCTATCCGTTATTCTTATACGGTCAATAAGCTCTCCGGTTATTATCCCTAAGCACAATTGCAGCGTTCGTCACGATCCAGCTAAACAATGTGAGTCCAAATGTACAAATGCACACAATCGGCAGATGATCATACAGCGGCTTCGGCAGCCATGGGAATACATCGAATCGATAGTCGACCATGTCATTAAGCAGCAGCCAAGCTGCAGCTACACCTACAGCCGCTGATCGAACAGACATAAAGCGCAAATATAATAAGCCTTCCACTGCCATGCCTAAATGAGAGACGATAAGCATCCAGTCCTGCCATTCCATTGAAACACCTTCCGAAGCACCAGCAATTATCATCGCTACCGCCCAAATCCCGTATTTGACCGATGTCGCAACGCCTAATGCTTCAATAATATAACGAATGATTCGGCCGGCGGCTGTTTTCGGCTTCGCTTGAACAAGCAAATATATAAGTGACAGCGTGAAAAATAAGCTTGCTGTCGGGCTGTCCGGAACGAAAGGAAGCATCCACAAAGGCTTATTTGCTGCTGTCCATTCGATCTGCTCGCCATACCAAATGTATCCGTAAATGGTGCCAAGGAAATTGACAATGAGCAACGTCCATAGCATAGTGCGAGACGTCAGAAATTCACGGCTCCAAAATAAACGAAGTGACAACTCACATACTCCTCTCAGCTGGACGCACAAGAAGCTCGTCCGCACGTTTTCGAATTTCTTATATAATTGTGAAAAAACCTGACCGCTATAAATGACGGTCAGGTTCTGTTGTACATCATTATTGAGCTTTCTTTTGCTTCGCGAGCCAAGACGTAATCTGATCGATCTCTTCAGCCGTGAGCTTATCTTTGAAGGATGGCATGTTGCCGTTACCATTCGTTACTGTATTAACGAGTTCTTCTTTCGAAAGAACATCGCCGATACCATGCAGCGAAGGCACCTTCATTTTGGAGTTACCATTCAGGTCAGCAGCGTGGCAGGCGATGCAGTTCGCTTTTGCGATTTCCATTGCTGGATCATCTGCATCAACGAGTGCAACTGTCTCTTCCTTCTTAACTGCGCTGTACGATTCACCCTTCTCAGCAGCTTCACGCGCTTTCTCTTCACGCTCGATATGCTCTGGAACTGTACCTGTGATCTCCAGCTCGTGCTGGTAGTGATCCCAAGATACTTTCGTCAAGTACACGAGCGAGAATAGCGACAATATCATCAAAGCCGAAGCTACTGGACGACGATAGAAGCGGCGTTCTTTGCCTGTATCCAGGAATGGAGCAAGCAGCAATGCGCCGAACGCAATACCTGGAACAAGAACTGCGCCCAGTACGACATAATCACCAGAAGCATAAGGATATTTCAAATATTGATACAGGAACAGGAAGTACCAGTCCGGCATCGGAATGAAAGCAGTATTCGTTGGATCCGCCGGATAACCGAGTGGCGGAGCCTCAGCGATCGTCAGTACGAGGAAACCAACAAGAACGACGCAGCCGACCAGCCATTCCTTGAGCAGGAAGTTAGGAATGAACACTTCCGATTTGCCTGGGAAAGCGGTGTAGTCGGGCGGTACGCTGTTTTTGTTTGTCCGCTTGCGTATGCGGGAGTCTCCGACGTAGACGATCTTCTCATCAGATTTATGACCATGCGCCATCGTAATAACCTCCCTTCGCTTATAGCGGTCCCGAAATGCCTTGTTTACGAATCATGAAGAAGTGGCCTGCAAGCAGGGCGAGCAACGCGCCTGGCAGGAAGAAGACGTGAATCGCGAAGAAGCGCGTCAGCGTCTGCGCACCTACGATCGTACCGCCCTGCATCAGTTCTTTCAAATAAACACCGATGTACGGAACGGATTCGGCAATTTGCATACCGACCTTCGTAGCGTAGTAAGCTTTGTTATCCCACGGCAGCAAGTAGCCCGTGAAACCGAGACCAAGCATAACGAAGAAGATAAGCATCCCGACAACCCAGTTCATTTCGCGCGGTGCTTTGTAAGAACCGGTGAAGAAGACACGAAGGGTATGTAAGAACATCATAACGATTACAAGACTAGCGCCCCAGTGGTGCATACCGCGAACGATACCGCCGAATGCTACCTTGTGCTGCAAGTAATCGACACTGGCATAAGCATTGTTAATATCCGGTACAAAGTACATCGTCAAGAACATACCGGACAGAATTTGGATAACCGTGATGAAAAACGTCAAGCCGCCGAAGCAGTACACGAATGCGGAGAAGTGGTGCGCAGGGTTAACGTGCTCAGGCACTTCATGATCCGCTACGTCCCTCCACAACGGCGCTACATCAAGACGTTCGTCAATCCAGTTGTATACAGCTTTAAACATCTGACTTTGCGCCTCCTTTATACACGCGTATTCGGCTTAATTGGACCGAGATAAACAAAGCCGCCATCCAGCTTCACTTCGTACTCGTCAAGCGGATTTGGCGCAACGCTTAGGTTCTTACCATCTCTGGTATAGTGCGCACCGTGGCACGGACAAACGTATTGATCGCTGTTCTCCGTATTCCAGCCAATGGTACATCCCAAGTGTTTGCACACAGGCGATAATGCAAAAATGTTTCCGTTCGCGTCCTTCGAAACCCATGCGACGAGCTCCGCTTCACTCTCGTACCAGCCGTCGACTTGATGGATTTTGAATTTGTATTCCACCGGATCGTTCGTAATTTTCGCTTCTTCCACCACTTTAATGAACGCGCTCTCTTCTTTCTTCTGCAAGAGCGGATCAACAGCGAATCGAATCATTGGAAGCGCGACGCCGCCAGCCATGAAAGCGGTTGTTCCACCGAGTGTATACGACAAAAATTGACGCCGGGACATCTCTTTGCGCACCGGTTTTTGACCTTCGTGGTTGCTCATCTTCTGTTCTACCCCCTTTGCCAACCATATCTCCCGTCTTGTCCAAAGTGACAAAACTGTGGACGAACTAAGACATTTTCTATAATATCCTAGGTGTATGGGAGCGTCAAGAATATGGAAGACGTTATTTTGACCGATGCAAATAGCGTTTCATTTTTGTTATGAAATTGTCACAATTACACGGGAACCTATTCCCCTAACTCATGACGTCGACATTGTTTTCCCCATATTAGGAATATATTATGCATCAAACTGGTTATACATGGGTCGCAGGCGTCCACATGGAACGTATTTCCTGTCCAATTTGCACAGCAGAGGGAACTTCTCCCGTTGGAGCAGGTGCAAACACGAGATCTGCCGATGGTGGTGCGAGATTTGTCAAGCGAACACTTACTACTATTATATAGCGGAAGCCTGTCCGTTTGAGCGAAGCGCACAACTGCTCAACGATCGAGTGGCCCTCTTCCTCACCTGTATAGTGGCATGCTGGATATGTAACGACTCTTCCTTTGAACGGAATCTCAATACCGTCCATTATGTCTCTCAAATCTTCGAGTGCACGCGTTGCCTCAGCAGGCGACTCCAAACCTGTCATCCCTGTTACTGGCAGCAAACACGTATCTAGATATGGTTGTAGCTCTTCCCACTTGGCGCTTTCAATTTCACTGAATTTCATCGAATCTCCCTTTCCTTCCTTATGTGCTGTCATCCTCCCATCGTAACGCGCCTTCCTTCGTTTGCCAACCCATTCCGCACAAAAATAGCCTGCACCGTGCCATGACGGACATCAGGCTATTCGAAGTTTTTCAAATCGCAGCCGGTTAATGAGAAAGACGAATTGCGTTCAATTGTTCTGCAAGTCGATGGAACGTATCCTCATCGCCACTAGCAAGCGCTAGGTCGATATCGCGATAAATCCGTTCGGTACGAAATTTCAGAACCGCGTCGTCCAATACCATCTCTGCCGCCAAACCTAGCATTGTTTCATACGTTGCTTTCATTTTGTCCATAGGATACACCTCCAACCGGGGTTAAGAGATCCTATATTCTTTTCCTTTCACCACGTAGCTTTCCATCGTCTTTCTCATGCGCTGCAAATCGTCTTTGGTCCATTATCTGACGACTTTGGCGGGTGATCCGAGAGAAAGAGTATAGGGTGGAATCTTTTTTATTCTCGGTTACGATTGAACCGGCTCCTACTAAATCATATTCACCGCGTTCAACTCCGCTCCGTGCGAAGGCCCCCCATTCCAATTAATGTGCCTCTGCCTATTAGGAAGCATGGGCACTTGGAGGATGGCAAACCGATACTACTTACATCATTTCCGCCACATACACACTATTGCCGGATCGGCATAATTCCTTTATGCATAATCCACACTACCGCTGCTTCTCTTTCGTCTGACAATGTTCTGCTAGTCTATTAGTTGTATTGGAATGTCAACGATTGGAACGTACAGCTTCTTCCTTAAAGGCATTCCCAATAACAGCACTGCCAAGCTTCGTCATCCGGATTACCGTCCCGTACCGTTCATGCTCTCCGATACGAACCAATCCAAGATGTAGCATCATCGCGACGATTCGCTGAGCGAATACCGATTCCGAAGTATCATAATAGTACGGCTTCACATAGGGAAGCAGCGTACGCTGGAGCGACTCTGCAGTAACCCAGTTTCTAGCTAACCGGTCGATCCAATTCACTAATGCGAGCAAATTCGGAATCGGATTTTTGTACAGTCTGAGCCAATAACGATATAGCTTAGCCGTTTCGTCCAGCTGCTCTTCCGACAATTTGTCTTCTCCAGCTTGCGTGAGCGTTAAACGCTCCGTCGCTTCGACGAGCAGCTTGCTGTCTGTCGCGTAGTCGTACAGCAGTGCTAATCGATTCGGATAAACATGAAACTTGCGTCCATACCCGAACCGCCATTCCCCTTTCTGAGGAAGTGATTCACGTACACCCATATGCTCGATAAGCTGCTGCAGGTTGCGCTTATACATGGACCCATCTGTTGATGTCGGCACCTCGTAACGCTGTACATACTGCAGCATATGGTACAAATCTTCGCTCAGCAGCCCTTGTTCATCTCGATATGCGTTCGGCTCTTCGGCTGCTTCCACCAGAATGGACATCTTGCGTTCCAGCGTGTCTCTTAATCTTGTTTTCAAATCGGCTGGTACATGAAACATATACCGATTCGGACCCGCCAATCCATTAAAGAGCCACCCCTGATGCTTGAACTTCAAAATAATATCTCGTGGTGTTACCTCTTTGACGGGGTTCGAAGCTTTGGAACGTTTCTTCGTTGCCTGCGAACTTTTCGCTTTGCTTGTCCCCTTGGACTCAGTTGGCTGCCCTTCAGCGGTTGAACTAGCAGGCTTCGTCAGATCCTCTCCAAATTTGCTCTGCTGAATCCGTGCTGTTAGATCCTCCATGCTAAACGATGTTCTCGTGTCAAACAGCAAGGAGTTTAGAAACCTCAAATCTTCTAATCCTAAACGACCAACCTGCTCCTCGAAAATTTCCCTTCGGCTAACGGCGGAGAGAATCGTCTGAATCAATTCGTTTTTGGAATTTCCGTTGCATTCGCATTGATATTCAACCGCAATCCGACTAAGCTGTCCAATATCGGCGTAACCAAGCATATCGGCCAAATTCATCGTGTTCCCTCCTCACATCAGGACCTTTGAACAGAGTTCAAAGTCACTCTGCTACCACATCAGGACAATGGAGTTCAAAGTCTCTCCGCTTACGTTGAATGTATTACCATTATGGGAAGAACATCATTATTTAAAACATCGATCGGCAAAATGTGAAAACCTTTTTCAATTTTTATCAAATGATCGACTATGCTATACGCAAAAAAGACCGCTCAGCCATAAGGCCAAACGGTCTTCTTTCATTATACTTCAACGTGCGCGGTGCAATTATAAAGCAGCGGTGTCCAACCTTCGTTGTTCCATTCGAGAATCGAATACGAGAGATTGCCGATATGATTATCTTCAAGTGATTCGCATAGGACCGGCAGTAATGCCGCAATCAATCCTCCATGCGATACAACAAGCAGCGACATATCAGGCTTCTCATGTCTCCATTGTTCAACAAATGCATGAGCCCGTTCACGAACCGCTTCCATCGGTTCAATCCCGTTAACATGTTCAACCGGCCACTCGCTGCCCCAGCGTTCCTCTCGCTCCGAGCGGGTAGTGCCTTCCATATCGCCAAAATACCGTTCCCGCAGCCGCTGGTCACCTGGCAGCAGCGGTACATCGATGGCTTCTGCAATAATTCGTGCCGTCTCATTCGCACGAATCAAATCACTTGATATTACCGCATCCCACTTGCGATCCTCGGATGCGATTCGTCTACCCAATGCTTTCGCTTGACGAATTCCTTCTTCGTTCAAAGCAATATCGGTCTGTCCTTGAATGCGTCCAACTGCATTCCAATCGGTCTGACCATGTCTAACAAGACCTATTATCACGCTTCTATCAACTCCAACCCAAAGGTACTGCCGCATCCAACATCAGCATTATTTCCGTGTACGAGCAAACCAATTCGAAAGCAGCAGTGTTGCGATAACGCCGAATAAGGAGAACACAATCCAATATTGCGGTACTGTCGGTACGACTTTTAGTACGAACGGATCACTAATACTCGCTACAGGTACTTGGGCATAAAACTCGCCGCCTAGTACAGAGCCGTCATCGCCAGCACTCGCCGTTTCGAGCAATCCCGTCATCGGCTCCATATTCTGAGCGGACGAACCCCAGTCTCCGAAAATAGCGAATAGCAGTCCGCTGACAAAAATCGCCAAGCAGCACGCGATGAGGGCGGTGCTTCGGAAGCGGAACGACGCTGTGAAGCGATAGGACCGCTCATGAACTGGCCGAAGATGTTCCATATCCGCATAAATGCGGTCCATAACGGATCGATTCATTCGATAGGAATCATCATCCAACTCTTGTTCGAAATCCTCAGACAGCGACCGAATAATCAGATCGCTCTCTTCCCACAAGCGTAGTTGTTCCGCGCATGCCGGACAATCCAAGAGATGACGGTCTATAGCCGTTCTTTCATCGTCCTGTTCGGGGAGATCCCAATACAGACCGAGTTTCTCTTGACATTCGTCGCATCTCATCGCGTTCTCATCCCTTCATATGACTCCACCGCAACAATCGACTCGTCAAAATATGGCTCGAGCTGTGTCTTCACACTTGCCCGTGCGCGGAACAGCAGCGATTTTACAGAACTGACGGTCTGCCCCAAAATGCTGGCAATCTCCTGATAATCAAGCTGTTCATATTCACGAAGGATGAGCGCGGATCGTTGTTTTTCTGGCAAATTGTTAATTGCCTCGCGTACCATGGACATGCGTTCGTTCTGCAGCAAGCGTAATTCCGGCACGACATCCGGCGGGGCCAATGGAATGACATTCGATTCTTCCAGCGGCACATTGCCTGCCTTCTGCTTACGCAGCTCGCTGAGCACGGTGTTGCGAGCGATTGTATATAACCACGTCGAGAAAGATGCATCCAATTCACGGAAGGAATGTAGGCTTCTATAGGCTTTATAGAACGTCTCCGAGCATAAATCCTCCGCCATAAGCTCGAGCCTAGCGCTCTTGAGCATATGATAAATAAAGGCGAGGATCTTACGCTGGTATCGCCGCATCAATTCCGCATACATTTGGACATTGCCGTCTTTAATTTCTCGTATCAATTGGGTGTCGGTCACGACTGGCGAACCTCCCCACCTGCGGAGTCTTCTCGGTTCGGCCTAACTATTGTACCGAATCGAAAGCAAAAAGTTTCTGTACTTCTAAAATAAATATGAAGAACGACAAAATCGTTATTAAATAAGTTCAACTTATGCGTCTAAATTCCTGCCTCTTTCGACATAGATGGCATACAGATTTTGCAAACCCTTTCCCTGCCAAATGCTCCTGTATTGTATCACAACCTTGATCCATGGTGGATAAATATTTGACAAAGAAACAATTCCCAGTTGCCCCCGACGAAACAAGCAGATCATTAACTTTTCTTCAGAAGTTTGGAAAGGCTTTCATTATAATCGCTTGACAAAATGAAAACGTATACATATAATAAAAGTACAGTATGGTTTCTCTCCACTCCTATCCAAATACTTCGCACTTTGTGCGGACCACCTCCTATCGAGGTGGTTTTTTTTTTGCCATTATTTCTTACCCCCATCCATAGGCTGCTCAAACACTTTTTTCATTAAAAATAAAGAGACTGCCCAGAATCATCCTCGAAGAGGATTGGACAGTCCCATTCCATTTAGAAGTGCACCGAATATTGCAACTCGCCAAGCGCAATAACCGCTTGATCGAGATCATCCTGCTTACGGAACGAGAGACGCAGAATACCTGGAACATCCTCTCGACTCTCAATAATCTGCATGTTGCTCAAGTTAATGTGACGATTACCCAGCTCTGTTGCAATCCGACCAATAACGCCCGGTGTATCTGGAACGTCAACATAACATTCGTAGATTGCATGAATGACACCCTTACGGCGCTCTGGCAGACTATTGCGGAATTCACCAGACGTTCGGAAAGCTTCTCCAATGCCTTCAAGATCGCCAGCCTTCAGCATACGAGCGAACTCTTCGATGCCTGTATTCCAATCGTCGATTAAACGAAGCAGCACATCGCGATTGTTGACAAGAATATCGCGCCATACCGCAGGATCGCTGGAGGCGATGCGCGTAATGTCACGGAAGCCGCCTGCCGCTAGCTGCGAATAGAGAGCATTGGTCTCGTTGTAACGACGGACCTGGTTCGTTAGCGCTACCGCAATCATATGTGGCAGATGGCTGATCGCGCCAACGATATCGTCATGCTCTTCTGCATCGACGATCACAATGTTCGCTTTCGTATAAATGAGAAGTTCCTTCAGCCTCTCGACCGCCTCGGGAGGTGTCGAGCTGTTCGGCGTTAGTACATAGAAGGCGTTCTCGTATAAATAGAGAGATGCTGCTTCTACACCGGAACGCTCCGAACCAGCCATTGGATGACCGCCAATGAAGATCGCTTCACCAAGATCAAGGGATCTTGCACAAGCGTTAACGGACGCCTTCGTGCTGCCTACGTCTGAAATGATACAGCCTGGCTTCAGCTTGATCTCAGACAGCTGCTTCATATACGATTCCAGGCTGCCAACTGGCACGCAAAGAAAGATAAAGTCGGCGTCTTCAGCCGCTTCGCGCAGAGACGTCGTGGCATGATCCACGACGCCTCGCTCGATATACTTCTGCACGGATGATTGGCGAGTCGAATGTCCGACTACATACAGATCTGGCTTGCCTTTGAAGCAAAGTGCCAGCGAGCCGCCCATCAGTCCCACGCCGAATATCGCGATTTTAACCATATGCTATCCAAGCACCGCCGCTTCTTGCAGTACTTGTTCCAGCGCCGCAATGAACTTCTCGTTCTGCTCGCGGCTGCCGACTGTAATCCGAATGTAAGTCGGGTATTTGCCCCAGCCTGAACGGGAAATGATGCCTTTGCGAAGCAGAGCGTTGAACACATCTCCAGACGGAAGCTTCGTATCGAACATAATGAAGTTGCCATGTGCGTCAAAGTAATGCAGACCAAGACGCTCGAATTGCTCACGCAGGTAGTTCAAGCCTTCCGTATTGCGGTCACGGCATTCGTTAAGGAACGCTGCATCATCAAGCGCTGCGCTTGCAGCCGCTTGTGCAACACGCGACGTATTGAACGGCTCGCGCACTTGGTTGATCGAGCGAACAACGTCTGGATGTCCAACGCCATAACCGATGCGAAGTGACGCAAGGCCGAAGATTTTGGAAAATGTGCGAAGTACGATCAGATTCTTGTATTGCGACAACAGCTCGATGCCGTTAGGGAACGCTTCGTCTGTTACATACTCTACATAAGCCTCGTCCAATACAACAAGTACATGGCTAGGTACTTGCTTCATGAACGCATCGACTTCATCCTTCGTTACGATCGTACCTGTTGGATTGTTCGGGTTGCACACCCAGATGAGCTTCGTGCGGTCCGTTACATGGGACAGCATCGCAGGCAGGTCATGTTTGCCGTCCGTCAATGGCACTTCGATAACACGAGCATTCTCAACTTCAGCATTGTGCTTGTACACGCTGAATGTTTGATCTGCCATAATCGTCTCGTCGCCAGGAACGAGGTAAGCACGCGTGAGCATCAGGATAACTTCATCCGATCCGCAGCCGAAAATAATGCTGTCCGTGCTAACGCCAAGCTGGTCTGCGAGCTTCTTCGTCAGTTCAACGCTTGCGCCGTCTGGATAGATGCTTGCATTGTTCGAAATTTCATAAATAACTGCTTCCTTCGCACGCTCGGAGCATCCGAACGGGTTCTCGTTAGAAGCAAGCTTAATGACTTCAGAGAGGCCAAGCTCCCGTTTGACGTCTTCTACTGGTTTGCCCGGTTGGTAAACGGGAAGATGGACGATATTGCTTTTTGGCTGCATGACTCCATTCACCTCATCAACAATTGTTAAAATTTCAATATATCCTTTATTGTCTCACATATCCGCCCCAATGCAAAGCATAAATAACGCACTAACGTACCAACGCTTTTGGGCAGTATTACGTTAAAGCAGCGACTCATTGGAGGTTGCGAAACAATTAATTCGACATTGACGTCTATTGATAAGACCATCTTCCATATCCATACAGGAGTTGACCCCAATGAAGAAAATGATGTTGTCCTTATTGCTTGCAGTCTCGGTTCTGCTGCCGGGCTGCAGTAGTCATGATACAAGTAGTGCGCTGGTCATTAAAACTTCGGATCCGACGACAGAAGCCGCGCCAACCGAAACGGAGCTCCTTTTGAAATGGGCAGCCACTACAGTGCCTGCAGATGCCAAGCTGCTATATTCTGCATCTATCGGAGACAGTCAGACCGACTTTTGGCTTATCTATCAACAAGCTGAGACTGGCTGCATAAGGGCGCTGCATCACGAAGATAAGCCCACCTCCAATGAAAGCTCTTCAATGCTGCCTATCCAGGAAGACTGGGAGAAACAACTGAACGAGCCGAATGTGTTTACCTCCCTTCATTCCGAACAGAGCGGAAACCCTGACTGGATTCTGCTTACCTCCGATCCTGCAATGGGGCAAATGAATAAACGGTTATACATGTCATCGGACAATGGATACATATGGAGCTACATACAAGATGTAAGCACCATCATCGACGGTTACGTTACCGGGGTGACCTTTCGTGATGAGCTAACCGGTTGGATCACCGCTGCCCAGCATGGACAGCAGCTTGTCCCTCTTTATCGTACAACTGACGGCGGCAAAACGTGGGCTGCACAGCCGATTCCAATCCCCAATGACTATAACTACGGTAATGTGAATCCGCCTGAATTCCAAGAAGGTGACTTGATGAATGGAACATTGGATATAGAATTCGTAAAGGAGAACGATCAGAAGACGTTTCATTATGTGACGAACGACGGAGGAGAGACTTGGGAGGTAAAGTGATTCATTATTATGCTGCATACCAAAAAGCCTGACCGGTCAGCTTAGCCGACCGATCAGGCTTCTCCAATTAGCTATAAGTGCGATTAACGAATCTTCAGGTTCGCTACGAATTGACCGATTTCTTCAAGCGCTGCTTCTTGCTCCGCTTCGTTACGAAGCTTCGCCTGAACCTCCTCGATCTTACGGACAATCGCACTGCCAACGATAACACCGTCTGCCTGCTTGCTGAAGCGTTCAACTTGCTCGCGGCTCGAGATACCGAAGCCGACTGCAATTGGAACTTCTGCCGCAGCACGAACATCCGAAAGGAATTCATCGATGCCGGTGTGGAAGTTCGCGCGAACGCCCGTAACGCCAAGCGAGGACACGCAGTAAACGAAGCCGCGAGCACGCGCTGCAATGCGAGCGACGCGCTCCTTCGACGTAGGCGCTACGAGTGGAATGAGGTGAATGTTCGCCTCTTCCGCCATCTCGCGCAGATCGCCATCTTCCTCGATCGGCAGATCGGGGATGATCAAGCCGCTGATGCCTTTATCCATGCAGAGCTCGAAGAACCGCTCGAATCCAAGCTGCAGCACAGGGTTGAAGTAAGTGAACAGAATGAACGGCAGCTTCACGCCCGCTTTGCGAGCTTCTTCTGCAACATTAAGCACGCCTTCAATCGTGACTTGGCCGCCAGCAAGCGCACGTTCCGAAGCTCGCTGAATGACAGGGCCGTCCGCTAGCGGATCGGAATAAGGCACGCCGAGCTCGATCATATCAGCACCTGATTCTTCTAACTTGCGGATGATTCGGACCGAAGTTGCCAAGTCTGGATCGCCAATCGTCAGGAACGGGATAAGCGCTGTAGCGTCCTGCTCTTTCAGTCGTGCAAAAGCCGCATCAATGAGATTCATTGCTGTCACCTCCGAGGTAGCCCATAATCGCTTCTACGTCTTTATCACCACGGCCAGAAAGATTGACCACAATAATTTCTTCCTTATCCAGCGTTGGAGCCAGCTTGATCGTCTGTGCGATCGCATGCGCCGACTCAAGTGCTGGGAGGATTCCCTCTGTACGCGACAGCAGCTGCAGTGCATCAAGCGCTTCTGCGTCTGTAATCGGTACATACGTTGCACGGCCCGTATCTTTGAGGTAAGCATGCTCAGGGCCGATACCTGGATAATCAAGACCTGCCGAGATCGAGTGAGCTGGCTGGACTTGTCCGTATTCGTCCTGCAGCACATAGCTGAGCGATCCCTGGAACACGCCATGACGGCCTTTCGTCATCGTTGCTGCGTGCTCATCCGTCTCAACGCCTTTGCCTGCTGCTTCTACACCGATCAGCTTAACCGTCTCGTCTTCAACGAATGGATAGAAGATACCGATCGCGTTACTGCCGCCGCCGACAGCTGCGACAACATAGTCCGGAAGACGTCCCTCTTCCTTCAGCATTTGCTCACGAGCTTCATCGCCGATAATGCGTTGGAAGTCACGAACCATCTTCGGATAAGGGTGCGGTCCTGTTACCGAACCAAGAATGTAGTACGTATCATCTACGTTGCTGACCCAGTAACGAAGCGTTTCGTTACAAGCATCCTTCAGCGTGCGCGTACCGGACATAACAGGAACAACTTCTGCACCAAGCAGCTGCATGCGGAATACGTTCAGTTGTTGGCGCTTCGTGTCCTCTTCGCCCATGAACACTTTGCATTCCATGCCGAGCAGAGCTGCGACCGTAGCGGATGCAACACCGTGCTGGCCTGCACCTGTCTCCGCAATGATCTTCGTCTTGCCCATACGCTTCGCAAGGAGACCTTGGCCAAGCGTATTGTTGATTTTGTGAGCGCCTGTATGGTTCAGGTCCTCGCGCTTAAGATAGATCTTAGCGCCGCCCAGCTGCTTCGTCAGTCGCTCAGCATAGTAAAGCGAGGTTGGGCGTCCCGAATATTTGTCCAGCAAATAGCGGAGCTCCGCTTGAAACTCAGGATCTTTCGAATACGTATTGTATGCCTCTTCGAGTTCATTCAGTGCGTTCATCAACGTCTCAGGAACGTAGCGCCCGCCGAATTGGCCAAACCGGCCTCTCTCGTCAGGTAATTGGGTCATGCTTCCCACACCTTTCTTACGAATGTATTGATTTTATCGATATCTTTAACCCCATCCGTCTCCACACCGCTGGAGATGTCAACACCGCCGGGATTGTATGTTTTGACCAAAGACTGCACATTATCGAGGCTTAAGCCTCCCGCTACATATAGCGGGACGCGGAGTTCAGCTGCCGCTTCCTTGTAACGGTCGATAACCGTCCAATCGAAGACCGTACCTGTACCGCCGCCGGCCGTATCGATAAGCACCGCATCCACGTACCCTTTATACGGAAGCAGCTGCTGCATCGCGTCGATGACATCCGACTCACCGCCGCGGCCAAGGTGGAAGACCTTCCACACTTGCGTGCCAAGCTCACGCTTCGCTGCCTCGCAATCTTCAGGCGTTTCGCTGCCATGCAGCTGAACGACGTCCAGCGAAGCAGTATTCACGGCATGCGCAAGAACAGCGAGGTCCGCATTTACGAACACGCCGACTGCTAGCGGCGCCCGGCCCGACGACGTCGTCGCAGGCCAAGCACGCACTTCTGCTATTAGTTCAGCAGCCAGTTCTGCTGATAATTGCCGTTTGCTAGGTGCGAAGATGAAGCCTACCGCCTCGATGTCGAGACCGTGCATCGCACGAATGGTTGCTTGATCGCGAAGACCGCATATTTTGATTCGAGTATAGGAAGTGCTTGCCTTGTGATCTTGACTGGCTGGTGTATGTGACGCCTCGGTCATCGTACGCCCACCGGTCCCATTAGCTCTTCAATGGCAGTGCCTACATGCGGCTTGCGCATGAAATGCTCACCAATAAGGACACCGTCTGCTCCAACAGACTTCAAATAATCCATATCTTCTACGCCTGCGATACCACTCTCACTGATTAAGGTAATGCCTTTGCCCTTCGGAACGATATCGATCAGTTCTTCCGTCGTCTTCAGGTTCGTAACGAATGAGCGAAGATCGCGGTTATTAATACCGATCAACGTTGCTTTATCGAGCTCTAACACCGTCTCCAGCTCTTGGCGATCATGCACTTCCACAAGCGCATCAAGACCAATCGACTTCGCGATATCATGGAACTCCGACAGCTGCTCCTTCGTCAGAATAGCTGCAATAAGAAGTACGGCATCCGCACCGATATCGCGTGCTTCATAGATTTGACGGTAGTCGACTGTAAAATCTTTGCGCAGCAGCGGCACATTCACAGCCTGCCGAACCGCCTGCAAATACTCATTCGATCCTTGGAAATAATCGCGGTCCGTCAGAACCGAGATGCAATCCGTACCCGCTTCTTCATAAGCGCGTGCCAGCTCCACAGGATGGAAATCTTCACGAATCAGTCCCTTTGACGGGGAAGCCTTCTTCACTTCAGCGATCAAGCCCATCGGACGCTTCCGCCCTGCTGCCGATACAGCTCGCTCGAAGCCAAGCGTTGCCGCCATATCTGCAATACGCCGTTCATAGGCTTCCAGCGAGAAGCGTCCGGACAGCTCCTCTACTTCCTGCTTCTTCGTTACTACGATGCGATCAAGAAACATGTCCCAACTCTCCTGTCGTTTGAATAAGCTGTTCCAGCTTCGCAAGTGCTTTGCCAGAATCGATCATAGCAGCAGCCTGCTGTACACCTTCGGTGAGCGTAGCTACAGCGCCACCCATATAGATACATGCGCCTGCATTAGCTAATACGACATCCCGATAAGCGCCTTGCTCTTGGCCTGTAAAAATCGATCGAATAATAGCCGCATTCTCAGAAGCTTCTCCGCCAATTATCGCATCGATCGAATGACGGCGCAATCCAAGCTCTTCCGGCGTCAGATCATACGTCCGAACAACACCGTCCTGCAGCTCAGAAATTTGCGTCGGAGCCGAAATACTAATCTCATCCAGACCATCATGGCTGCTAACAACCATCGCGCGCTTCAAACCGAGGTCGCCAAGCACTTCTGCAATCGTCTCCGTCTTGGTGCGATCATATAGGCCAAGCAGCTGGCGATCTGCGCCGGCTGGGTTCGTCAGTGGTCCAAGCATATTGAAAATCGTGCGGATACCCAGCTCTTTGCGCGGTGCAGCGGCATGGCGAAGCGACGGATGATACAGCTGGGCGAACATGAATACGATACCGATCTGATTCAAGCAATTCGCTGCTTGATCCGGTGACAGCGTAATATTCACTCCAAGCGCTTCCAGTACGTCAGCGCTGCCTGTTTTGCCCGACATTGCACGGTTGCCATGTTTCGCCACACGTACACCAGAAGAAGCTGCGATAATAGACGAAGCTGTCGAGATGTTGAATTTATGAATGCCGGAACCGCCCGTACCACACGTATCCAGCAGATTCGTCTGCTCGGTCACGACATGGTTGGAATAAGCACGCATTGCAAGGGCGAAGCCTGTAATTTCGTCGCGCGTTTCACCCTTCATACGAAGTGCCGTCGCGATGCCGCCGATCTGTGCTGGCGTCGCCTCCCCACGCATGACGTAGCCCATTACTTCCAGTGCTTCATCACGGTTCAGATGCTGACCGCCGATCAGCTTATTCATCGCGCCTGCCAGCGTAATGGTCGTATTCGTCAACGTCGTCATCAGTGTTTCGCCCCCGTCATTTCATAATCGGTATTAATCGTCGTGCCTGCCTGCACAGCTGTCCGTTTCTCGTTCGCGAACAGCAGCTCAGCCGTACGAATCGCCTTCAAGCTCGCTTTCGCTTTGTTAACCGTCTCTTCGTATTCCATCTCCGGAACCGAATCCCATACGATGCCTGCGCCGGCCTGCACATACGCTTTGCCATTCTTGAATATAATCGTGCGAATTGTAATGCATGTATTCAGGCTGCCACCGAAACCAAGATAACCGATTGCACCGGCATAAGCACCACGCGCTTCATTCTCCAGCTCCGCAATGATTTCCATTGCGCGCAGCTTAGGCGCACCAGATACTGTACCTGCTGGCAGGCAGGAGATGAACGCATCGAAGAAGTCTTTATCTTGACGCAGCTTACCGCTTACGTTCGACACAATGTGCATAACATGCGAGTACCGTTCAATCTCCATATAAGCATCACAGCGTACGGAACCAAACTCCGAGACGCGGCCAATATCGTTACGACCCAGGTCGACGAGCATCAGATGCTCTGCGCGTTCTTTCTCATCCGCGAGCAGTTCAACCTCAAGTGCCGCATCCTCTTCTGGTGTCCGGCCTCTTGGGCGTGTGCCTGCGATTGGACGAGTTTCTACTTTGTCTCCTTCAACTTTAACGAGTGCTTCA
Organism: Paenibacillus cellulosilyticus; assembly: GCF_003182255.1. GTDB lineage: Bacteria > Bacillota > Bacilli > Paenibacillales > Paenibacillaceae > Paenibacillus_T > Paenibacillus_T cellulosilyticus. Next base: position 113,132 of record NZ_QGTQ01000004.1, read on the forward strand.
GGAGAAGTGCCTACGATAATCTCGTCATCCAGCTTCAGATAGTACATATACGGCGACGGGTTCATCGTGCGCAGTACGCGGTATACGTGCAGCGGATTGACATCCGTTTCAATGCTGAAACGTTGGGAGAGCACCACTTGGAAAATGTCACCGGCGCGGATATACTCCTTCGCCGCGTCAACATTGGAGATGAACTTCTCTTTCGTCAGGTTCGATTGCACTTCGCCAAGATCCGGATCCACTGGAATCGGTCCGCCGCTTGTCATCTGCATAGGCAGCGGCTGTTGCAGTCTCTCAATCGTTGCGTCGATACGAGCGCATGTCGCTTCGTATGCTTCTTGAATTTGCTGATCCGTAGCACCCTCTGCGATGTGCACGTTGCCGATAACTTGAATTTGCTGTTTCATATGGTCGAATACGATCACTTGATCGCAGAACATAAATTGCAGGTCGTTCATGTTCAAATCATCAATGCGATGCTTCGGCAATTTCTCATAATATTGCAGCAGATCATAACCGAAGAAGCCAATCGCGCCGCCTGTGAATGGCGGAAGATCTTTGATTTGTGGACTGCGGTACGTCCGCAGCTTTGCTTTCAACAGCTCAAGCGGCTGGTCGTGAAGCTCTGTCTTCACACCCTGCTGCTCTAGAATCATCGTACCGTTCTTACCGTATAAAAGAAGGAATGGATCTGTACCGATGAACGAGTAACGAGCCCATTGTACGCCGCCCTCCACACTTTCCAGCAAGAACGCATTACGCTCCTTGTAGAAATGTTGAAACACACGAATCGGTGTTTCGGTGTCAGCCATCGTATGGCGGACAATTGGGATCAGGTTGTACGTACCAGCTAGTTTAATGACTTGCTGCAGCTCGTTGTTCATAGCGGATCTCTCCTTCAAAGTGATTTCTACCTATCGCAATTGATATCAAAAAAGCTCCTGCCGATGGCAGGAGCTTAACGTGTAGGATGAGTGCTTACAAAGAGAGAATACGAGGAAATAGACGTCCATTGATGAAAGAAAGCCCGCACGACTCCTATCTTCACTAGGAATACATGCCACAATCCTCAACAAAGTCCATTCATCATTCCACTAAGCTAATCTCTTCTATACTCAGCTCTGCTCATCTCTACCGTCTGGCTTCTACTGCCCTACGGTCTGTTACTTGCTCTAACTTGCCTCGTCTAATTGCTTCTACTTACGATCTACTTGCTTGCTTAACTTGGTATAACTATACATCGTCAGGTGACGATCGTCAATGTTTAAATTATGCTTTCGACAGATCTGGTCGGAGCAAGCGTGCGCCGCGCAGATAAACGTGCTGAATCTCAGCCTGCGTCTTCGACGTATTCACATGGAGCATGAAACGGATGCATTTCTCCAAGCTGCCCTTGACTGGAATTTCCATTGCACACGTGACCGGAACAAGCTCCCAGCCAGTCATAACACGAATCGCCTTCGCAGGGAACGTCGAATCCAAATCACCTGTTACTGTAATCAACACACTGCAAATATCTTCTGGCGAAAATCCGTTCTCCGCAACGATTGCATTAAACAATTCCACCGTCGCATCAAGAATTTCTCCCTCTTCATTACGCTCTACTGTTACCGCACCGCGAACTCCACGTACACTCATTGCCAATCGGCCTCCTGTTTCAATTGTTCTACTGTCTCACGCACGAGTGAGGCTGCTACATCCGAACGAACCTCAACTCGGCCGATTGCTGTTGGTACAACATACACGATGCTGCCCTCTGTGAACTTCTTGTCATGCATCATAGCGCTCATAATGGCATCCGTGTCAAAATGCGCTGGCAAACGCGTCGGCAAGCCGGACTTACCGAATACCCGCTTGGTTACCTCATAGACGCTCTGCGGCGCACCCAGCTTCACGCCGACAAGCGCGGAGCCAATCATACCGATCGCGATCGCCTCGCCATGCGTAAGCTCTCCATAGCCTGCCACCGCTTCGAGCGCGTGACCGATCGTATGACCAAGGTTCAGAATGGCACGCAGACCGCCTTCACGCTCATCAACCGATACAACTGCTGCTTTAACGCTGCAGCCTTTGTACAGGGCGTATCCGAGCGCTTCTGGATCAAGCGCAAGCAGCTTGTCCATGTTCTCGTCACACCAGTCGACGAAGGACTCATCCCAGATCAAGCCATGCTTGATTACTTCCGCAAGTCCGCATTGCACTTGACGAAGCGGCAGCGATTGCAGTGTCTTCAAGTCGAAGAGTACGAATGCAGGCTGATGGAACGCGCCGATAATATTTTTCGCATGGGGATGGTTAACGGCTACTTTACCACCAACGCTGCTGTCATGTGCAAGTATCGTCGTCGGGATCTGCACGAAACGAATGCCGCGCATATAAGCCGCTGCAACATAACCTGCGAGATCGCCTACTACTCCGCCTCCAAGCGCAATAATCGTCGATTTGCGGTCCAGGCCCGCTTCAAGCGCTTTCGTAATCAAGTTCTCAAACATGGACAATGACTTCGAAGCTTCACCAGCTGGCACGACTGCCGATGCCACCGTATAACCCGCATTCGTCAAGCTCGATACTAGCGTATCTAAATACAACGGTGCAGTATTGTCATCCGAAATGATCATAAGCGACGATTTCTTGCTCACGCCATGCTGCTCAAGATATGCCGAGGTCTCCTGAAGGAGTCCTTCCCCTATATAAATCGGGTAAGAGCGTTCGCCCAAATCAACTGTTAGTTCTCTTACTACATTAGTACCGTCTACCATAATTGCGCTCCCTTCACCGGCTAATGGCAGCCCGGCTCAATATGCCCGTAACATCTTTGCTCATTATAGTACAGCCCCGCTGGTTTGACAAGAAACGTCAAAATCATGAACATGCTGATTTCTCTAGGTTTCTGCGGCATTTCTCGCTGTTTCAATGACCTCTGTGAATGCAAAAAACCAGCCGCAATTCATGCAGCTGGTTCCGCTTCTCGCCTTCACATTTAGTGCATTAAGGAGGCGCGTTCATTCCGTTCTGACGTCTCAACTGTCTGCATTGCTCCATCCATAATTGAACGCAGCTGTTCAATGCTCATGCCGACAATTTGCGCGCATTCCGAAATCGTGATCCAGCCCCGCCGGTAAGCGGCGAAGGCTTTTCGCTTATCCATCTTGTCCCTCCATGGTGTTCAATTCCATTACCCTAGTATAGCAACAAGATGGAGCGGTCATACATGATGATGCATTATTGAGAGAAGTGTATATTAGGCCGAATAAATCGAATGAAAAACCATTATTTTTTACGATAGAAGAATGTTTCCGCTGTCTCGAAGTCATATTGCTGCGGCGTAAAAATTTGTTCCGTGCTTCCGACGAATAGAATACCGCCCGGCTTCAGCGCATTCGAGAACCGCTGGTAGATCTGATGCTTGGCCTCTTCTGTGAAGTAGATCATGACGTTGCGGCAAATAATCAAATCATAAGGACCACCATATGGGTCATGCAATAGGTTGTGCTGCTTGAATCGAATGGATCGCTTAATTCGCTCATCCACTGAATAGATATCGCCGTCATAAGAGAAGTATTGATTCAAATAATGCTTTGGCACATCTCGGACTGATCGATCCTGATACAAGCCGCTCTGAGCTTTCTTCAGCACATTCTGATCCAGATCGGTTGCTGTAATCGTTGCGCGGTTCATAGCTCCCATACGGTCCAAAATCATCGCTGTCGTATACGGCTCATCACCGGTCGAGCAGGCCGCACTCCAGATTGAGATCCGATTACCACCCGTCAGAAGCTCTGGCAGGAAACGTTCCTCCAGCATCGTCCATCGGTTCGGATTGCGCCAAAATTCGGAGACATTTATAGTCATCCGGTCCAAAAACTCATCCATCAGCGAAGTCTCGCGCGTTAGAGCTTCGAAGTAAGCAGCAAAAGTTTGATAACCGTGCTTCTGGCGAAGCGTCGTTAAACGCCGCTTCATTTGCGTTTCCTTGTACTGGCCGAGATCGATTGCGGTTCGTTTCTTAATTTGCTCTACAAACTTGTCATAATCCGCATCCACCAAGTTGGCATCCTCCTGTCATGACTGCATCTGTCGCTAGATCCAACGTTGAATCGTTAGCTCATAATCGATCAACTGGTCGGGCTCGAAGAATAAAGCAATCTCACGCTCCGCATTCTCTACGGAGTCTGAGCCGTGAATCAGGTTAAACCGTGTATGTACCGCAAAATCCGAACGAATCGTACCCGGCAGCGCCTCAAGCGCATCCGTCTTCCCGATCAATGCACGGGTAAGGGCAATAACATTGTCCCCTCCCCACACCATCGCGAATACCGGCCCAGACGTCGTGAACTCAATTAGCGGCTCGTAGAACGACTTGCCTTTATGTTCAGCATAATGGCGCTCCGCAAGCTCTGGACTGATTCGCATGAGCTTGCTTGCAATGAGCTTCAGCCCTTTGCGCTCGAAGCGACCGACGATTTCACCAATTAATCCCCTCTGCACGCCATCAGGCTTTATCATCAGAAATGTTCTCTCCATCGTCATTAACCCCTTTCACATGACCAAGCCGTATCTTAATAATTCCGCTTATTCACAAAATGAGCGATATCCCTCAAGCTTTTCTTCGCCGGAATATCCGGAAGTCCTTCTAATGCAGCTAAAGCTTTCTTAATATAACGCTCCGCGAGCTGTTCCGACTGCTGAATGCCACGGCTGCCGCGGATGAGACGAATCGCTTCAGATGTGTCTGCAGTTCCATCTGATTCTCGAATCCGATCGATTTCTCGAAGCAGAGGCTCACGAATGGCAGGCTCCTGCAGTGCGAGCAGAACAGGCAGCGTCATATTGCCTTGGCGAATATCAGATCCAGGTGGTTTGCCGATCTGCTTAGCCGTCCCACATAGATCAAGCAGGTCATCGCGAATCTGGAACGTCATCCCGACGTTATAACCGTAGCGATACAGTTGATTCGCTTCCTTCTCGCCGACCTCGGCTGCTATTGCCCCTAGCTGACAGCTGATTGCAATGAGCAGTGCTGTTTTGCGACGAATGCGCAGCAGGTAGCGCCGAATCGACTGTTCCGTATTGAAGAAATCGCGAATTTGCTCCATCTCACCGATGCACATCTCCACCATTGCCTTGGACAAAATCTGATGGATGCGCGGATTTTCGAGCTGTGTAGCAACAGTAAGTGCTTTGCCGTGAATGAAATCGCCGGTGTACATGGCAATCCGATTGTCCCACTTCGACTTCACCGTCAGCTGTCCGCGACGAGTCTCTGCATCGTCAATAACATCGTCGTGAACGAGCGACGCCATATGGATCAGCTCCAGCGGCACCGCAACCCATTTCATCACATCGAGATTGTAATGACCGAACTTGCCCGAGAGCAGCACGATAACAGGGCGAATCCGTTTGCCGCCAGCTTTCAGCAGATGCATAGAAGTTTCGGTCAGCAACGCGTGATCCGACGTTACAGACTTCGCTAACTCCGATTCTATTACGTTAAGATCGCCCTTCATTCGGGCGAATATGTCCATTAGTTTCATTGGTTGGGTTCCACCTTAAGGTTTTTGCGGAGCAAAAACCAACTTCGTAAGCATAAGCTTAAGGTTTTGCGAATGCAAAACCAACTTTGTAAGACAACTATGCAAAAAATGCGATTTCCGGCTCGCGCTCTAGTAAGCCTAGTTGCGCAGCGTAACAGAAGTACAGCCGAAGCCCTTCCTGTTTGCGCTGACCGAAATCATATTTGAGCGTTCGAAAATAATGATCCCAATAGTCCGGTGTACCGCCGAGCTGTTTACATGCTTGTGTTACTAACGGACTAAGGTCTGACAAGCTTTTATGTTTACTATCTATCATAGCACGATGTACCGATGCAATGACATCATGATGTGCGGCCGCCGCATCTTTACGAACAGCAACAACAGCATAAGTCATTCCAAGGCCCGTAAATCGATGCCACATTTCACCTAAATCAAAAACTTGAAGTCCTTTATCCAGCCACGATGCATGGATTGCAGTATCGCCGATGAGAAGCGCAGCATCTGCATGCTCCAACATCAGGTCAAGGTCAGGCTCCATTGTCTCGTAAGACGGATTCCCTTCCAAATAGCAGGACATTAATATTTTGAGCAGATTAACGGAGGTAGCGGACGTGTTCGTTAAGGCAATACGTCCATTACGCACTTCGTCGAGCGGCTTCTTCGAGAATAACAGGATCGAATAAACCGTCCCCTCTGAACTTACCGATAAATCAGGAAGAAGTAAATATTGATCTGCATGATAAGCATAAGCAAACGACGACACAGCAGACATTGCCAGTTCGCCGTTCATGAGTGCACGATTCAGTTGTGCAGGAATGCGTGAGACGATGTGCGCACCATGCGGTGCTAGTACATCGTCCGTTGCATAATGAAACAATGGCCAGGCGTTTGCATAATCAATCCGGCCAACGGACAGCGGTCCATCACTCCGCATGTCCTTCACCTCCCCATCTCTTGAATAGGCGGTGTTCAATCGCCATGGTGTCTAATACTTTGCCAACCAAGAAATCGACGAGGTCGTCGATACTTTGAGGACCATAGTAAAAAGCCGGCATCGCCGGGATAAGCTTTACGCCCATTCTAGCGAGTGTCAGCATATTCTCAAGATGTATCGCATGCAGCGGTGTTTCCCTCGGCACAATGATGAGCTGTCGCCCTTCCTTCATCATAACATCCGCTGCGCGCGTCATCAGATCATCCGATATGCCATGAGCGATCGACGCTAGCGTTCCCATCGAGCAAGGCATAATGACCATCCCATCCACTCGGTAAGAACCGCTTGCAATAGAGGCGCCAATATCCGCATTCGGGTGGAAGGTCAATCGACCTCCACCTTCTATTTTACTGAAACGCTCCTCTAGTGCGGCCTGTCGGCGCGTAACATCCCAACCGAGCTCTTCTTTCAGAACTCGCCAACCAGCATCTGTTACAACGACATGGACGTCGGCCCCATCAAGAAGAAGTACCTCAATTAATCGGATGCCGTAGCATGATCCGCTTGCTCCCGTAATGCCTACAACCCACCGAGGAGGCCGTACGGCTATTTCGTGCTGCCGACCGGTTACCATTGATGCAGCACCAGCACATCAACGAGCGTAAAGGCAAATAATACGACGCTAAGCGTGCCGTTCATTGGGAAGAAAGCGATCTGAACGCGGCTTAAGTCATTCGGACGCACGAGCCAGTGTTGATAGAACAGAATGATAATGGCAATGATCGTACCGACCAGGTATGCCCAGCTTAAATCCGTCAGAGCAACTAGAGATGCGAAACAAATCGCTGTGGCGATATGGAACGAACGTGCAATCCATAACGCGCGGCTAATACCGAAACGCGCTGGAATTGAGTGTACCTTATGCTTGCGGTCAAACTCAAAGTCCTGAGTAGCGTATACCGTATCGAAACCTGCAAGCCACAATGCGACTGCTGCGTACAGAACCCAAGCGGCTGCATCGAACTTGCCCGTTACAGCAACCCACGCACCAAGCGGCGACAAGCCGATCGTCAGGCCAAGCACAACGTGACAGAGCCAAGTGAAGCGCTTCGTATACGAATACAGCACGAGCATGAATACAGCGACTGGCATCAGCTTAACGCAAAGCGGGTTTAGCTGAGTCGATGCCCAAATAAGTAAAGCGAATGAAACGGCAATAAATACAATGACTTCGCCAACTTTCAACAATCCAGCAGGGATAGCACGCTTCTCTGTACGTGGATTGAGCGCATCAATGCCTGCGTCAATGAGCCGGTTAAGTCCCATAGCAGCGCTGCGAGCTCCGACCATGGCAAGAATTATCCAACCAATCTCGGACCAAGTAGGAAGGTGGTCATTCTCAACAATACCGCCCAGAATGGCGCCCATGAATGCAAATGGTAATGCAAAAATCGTATGTTCAAACTTGATCATTTCTAAGAAGATGCGTACTTTCCGTATCATGCCTTGTCTTTCCCCTTTACGCCGATATGCAGCGCGGCGACGCCACCCGTCAAAGGAAAGGCTTGTACGTTCTGCAAACCGATTTCTCTATACATCTGAGCCAGCTCTTCGCGTCCCGGGAACGCTTTGAGCGATTCTGGCAGCCATTTGTATTGCTCATAGCTCTTCGCTACTAGGCGGCCCATAAGCGGTAAAATACGTTCGAAATATAAATAATAAATGCTCTTGAATGGCTGCCAAGTCGGCTTGGATGTCTCTAAACAAACAACCCGGCCGCCTGGCTTTACAACACGCTGCATCTCTTGCAGCACACGCGAATAATCTGCGACATTACGCAAGCCGAACCCTATCGTTGCATAGTCAAATGAATTATCAGGGAACGGCAGCTCCATCGCATTGCCCTGTATAAGCTCAATCTGATTGCTAAGCCCTTCCTTGTCCACTTTCTTCCTACCGACTTCAAGCATGTTCGAGCTAAAATCAAGTCCGACGGTCCGGCCATTCTGGCTCGCCTTCGCAATCGCAATCGTCCAATCGCAGGTGCCGCAGCACAAATCAATTGCTGTATCACCTGGCTGGACATTCATCTGCTTCATCGTAAATTTGCGCCACGCCTTATGACGGCGGAAGCTAATCAGATCGTTCATTAGATCGTATTTAGGAGCAACCTTCTGAAAAACGGACTGCACATGTGTTTCTTTCGAATGAGTATCCACGCTGTCACCTCGTCTCGCTATGCATCACCGGTGCTGCCAGCGATTGCAGGAATGAATCTGCAATGCTGTTCAACTCACCGGCGCACTGACTATTCGTCATATGCTCGATTACTGCCTTGAATTGTTCTACTTGCTGTGTAAGCATCCCCTCAAGCAGCACCGCAATTCGGTATCGACTTGCCAGCTCGATGCCTGTCTGCTGTACCATGCCCATATTCGCACGCTCCAGCAGCAGCTGTTTATCATCATTTGTTCCCTCTTGCATGATGTACCAATATCCCCAACTGTTCAATTGCAATTGCCGAGCTCGCTTCCATTCCTCGTGAATGGTTTCACAACGAGAGACTGTAATAAGAAGATCGTTCCATTGACTGGACAATCGTTCGTCCATTATCTCGCCAAATCTACGGAACAGCTCGGATTTGATGGAAGCACCATAAGCGATGTACTGCTCAGGGGATAAACGCTTCTCTTGCTGTTGACTGTAGAAATTCATTTTCAATCGGTTTACTTCGCACACCGCTTCACTCAGCTTTCGAACCATGCTGACTTGACCGGCCTGCGCAAGCAAGTTGTAGAATCGACTGCTGTAATAGTCTCCGCCCAGTACGTTCAATTGTCTGGCTCGCATCTCCCGCTCAGACAGCTGTGAAGGGTTCGTATCTATTCGATCATGTGTATCGAGTCCCATCTGAACGAGCGCGACGACGGTAGCAAATAGCTCATGATGTTCCTGCTTCTTGCTGTGTGCTTGCAAGCAGGCGACAAGAAGGCGAATCCGAGCTTCCGGAAACGCCGGCAATTCCGCATAAAGCGAAAGCATGTCATGCTCGGTGTATTTGCGAGTAAGTTGTACGATTCGGTCATGTATCATCTAAGAAAGCCTCCGAACAGAGCAGCAATGCTTGCTGTCCAATTATCTAAACTATTATAGCACAAACAGGCCTTCGCGCCTACGCATGCTCTTGTTGTTCACGATATTGCTACAGGAGGCTCATTATTCACTGCTGCTGCTCAATAAACGCTGCTGTACGCTTAGACTGCCATAATGGTGTAAAAGACAGGCGAAGCCGGTTTCGCCAGTACGGATCAGTCTCCGCTCCTTCAATGCCATGCCAGCCTTCTTCACCTAAACCAACCCATCGATCGGTCCGTCTTACATCTGCGGCAAGCAGCAGTCGATATGAAGCAGCTTGACCTTGCGTATGCTCGAACATGCTCGCCTCTGTATCCTTAGACGACTCGCCGATACGCAGCAGGACACGATCTACATTCGTAAGCTGTAGGAAAGACAGCTGCCAGATCTGCTCTGCATCCTTCATCAGCGTTCGAACCGCTTCATCATCGAGCATTTCATCTTCAGGTATAGTCAAATCGAGTGAAAGTGTTGAGGATGACCAGCCCACCCGCTTCAGTTGTGAATGAAGTGAGAGTGTCGTTAACCAATCGACCAGATTGGTGCTGTTCAACCTTTTCTCCGCAGAAGCAGTTGATGTCATATCACGCAGCACAGGTGCCGCTTCATGTGGATGTATAAACATCAGCATTCCTGTTATGATCGCTGTAACCATACTTACAGCCAGCATCGATCGGCCAAACCGCATAGAGGTTCCCCGCTTTCGCTTGTCCGCGATTACCAGCAGCGGCAAGCTTGTTCGTTCTTCCTCTTATTGTACGATTCGAAGCCAGATGTCATTCCAATACCGTGAACAACAAAAAAAAGCAGGCGATGCCTGCAGAGCTTCTTCCTGCTATCTAATTATCCGTCTCGATCGTTCCATACTTCGTCATGACAGTCGCTTTGCCACGGATTTTAATTGCAGAAGTGTGGTCCGTAAATTGGGCAATGAGCACCTCGCCGCGATCGAGCTTTTCCGTATGATGGAATTTCGTGTCGGTCCCGCGTGTCAGTCCGATGACAACGACGCCTTGATCCTTCGCCTTCACAACAATGTATTCACCTTGATTCGTGTTCTCCATGCCGCACCCTCCCTATATCGCGGATAATCCGCATCTCATTATCCTACAAAAAACTGCTCCCTTCGCTGTGTAAGAAAGCAGTGAACCCGCGTATGTATGACAAATGACAATTGACGCAAAGTTGACTCTATCAGAACTGTACATCTGATGTCAATAGAACGCAAATCTGCGGTCCGTCTAGATAATGAAAAACGCCCGGAGGAATGCCTGCCGGACGTTCACAATTGATATTAGTTGGAGCATAGGTCTTTCAGCGATTTGCCTGGTTTGAAAGCAGGCATTTTGCTTGCAGGGATATCGATTTCTTCGCCCGTTTGCGGGTTACGTCCTTTACGAGCTTGGCGCTCGCGAACTTCGAAGTTGCCGAATCCTACCAACTGGACTTTATCACCAGTTTGGAGTGCGTCCGAAATCGCGTCGAATACAGCGTCAACTGCTTTCGTCGCATCCTTCTTAGACAAATCTGTCAACTCAGCCACTTTAGCAATCAGATCCGTTTTATTCAATGGTTTCACCTCCCCTGATGGCAGCGTGAGACGGTTCATTATCTTCTGTTTTTCCGATTGTTCCGAAAATATACCTGAGACGAACAAACTTATAGTAATACAGCCGTTTCTCAATTACAAGTATGTGTTACATTTTCTAAGCCTTACCTATTCATACGCTACGAATTGTCACGAAATCAGCGTTTTTTTTTTATGAAAACCAACATGCAGCTGCGGGCATGCAAAAACCGCCTTCCCATGGCTGCTAAGCCAGCAGGAAGACGGTAGAGCCTTCATCCTCTTACAGAATGATTGCGATAAGTCCGCCAGAGCCCTCGTTGATAATACGGCCGAGTGTCTCTTGCAGCTTGTAGCGCGCATTGTCTGGCATCATTGCGATTTTGCCTTGGATGCCCTCTCGTACGATGGAGTGAAGCGATCTGCCGAAAATGTCCGACTCCCAAATCTTGATCGGATCGTTCTCGAAGTCCTGCATCAAGTAACGAACAAGCTCCTCACTCTGCTTCTCCGTCCCGATAATCGGCGCAAATTCTGATTCGACGTCCACGCGAATCATATGAATCGACGGAGCAGTCGCTTTCAGCCTTACACCGAAGCGTGAGCCTTGACGGATAAGCTCTGGTTCATCAAGCGCCATCTCGGCAAGCGATGGTGCAGCAATGCCGTAGCCTGTCGTCTTGACCATCTCAAGTGCCTCAGCGAATCGATCATACTCCCGCTTCGCGTGTGAGAATTCCTGCATAAGCTGCAGCAGATGATCTTTGCCTCGGATCTCGACACCGACGACTTCCATCAGTATTTGATCGTACAGCTCATCTGGCGCATACAGGTCGATTTCAGCCACGCCTTGCCCCATATTCATACCGCTGAGGCCTGCACGCGCGATGAAGTCGTAGTCCATAAATTGAGTGACTACACGGTCAACGTCACGCAGCCTGCGAATATCTTTCACCGTGTCACGTACGGAGTTCTCATAATTCGTACGCAGCCAGTGATTATCGCTCAGCACCATGACCCAGCTAGGCAGGTTAACGTTAACTTCGTGAACCGGGAACTCGTAGAGTACTTCACGGAGTACCGATACCACTTCATCTTCGCCCATCGATGCCGCGCTCAGCGCCATGACCGGAATATCATATTTGGCTTGAAGCTCGCTGCGCAGCTGCTGAGTTTCTTCACTGCGTGGGCGAGTCGAGTTAATGATGAGGACGAACGGTTTGCCAACTTCCTTCAGTTCGCCTACAACCCGCTCTTCAGCTTCAATATACGAGCCGCGCGGTATTTCAGCGATCGAACCGTCCGTTGTTACGACGACACCAAGCGTCGAATGTTCTTGAATGACTTTTCGTGTACCGATCTCCGCTGCCTCTTGGAACGGAATCGGTTCTTCGAACCAAGGTGTAGTGATCATCCGAGGACCATTTTCATCCTCATAGCCTTTAGCACCTTGCACCGCATAGCCAACGCAATCGACCAGACGAACGTTAACCTCAAGTCCTTCCGCCACCTTCAGCTTAACTGCCTGATTCGGGACGAATTTTGGCTCCGTCGTCATGATCGTTTTGCCGGCTGCACTTTGCGGTAATTCATCAATCGCACGGACACGGTCAGCATCATTCGTAATATTGGGAAGCACGACCGTCTCCATGAAACGTTTAATAAAAGTTGATTTGCCGGTGCGGACAGCGCCGACAACACCGAGGTAAATATCACCGCCGGTCCGTTCGGCAATGTCTTTAAAAATGTCCACTTTTTCCACTCAATATCCCTCCCAATTGATATTCCGGTACGCCGCCATCTCCACCGGACAAGAGGGGCAGGCTAGCGACTCTACTCGTACAACGTTTTGGACTAGTACTATCATATTGCGTTACGAGGACAAATATGCCCATTCACTTCATGAACATTTCTCCCCTTCCGCACGCGCCCGGCCTTCCACGAATCACTTATATGCCCTGCTATAATAAAAAAGAACTTTATCACGAAACGATGGTTTAACCATCGCTCGCCATAAAGCTCTCTCATAGATTTGCTATGTTACTTCGTATCTGGCTGCGCTTGAGGCTCGCCGTCTACCCATTGATATGGCGGCGATTTGACCGGCACCAGATCGGAAGATTGCGCGAGCAGTTCTCGCACATCGTCGCCTTCCTTCGGCGTGATACCACTCTTTTGTACCGCCTGGGCAATATCAAGACCATAGTCCAGATACACCTTGCCGCTGTCATCAATCATCGGAGAGATCGCTCTGCCGCTATAGATCGATAACAACTCCGGCTCTTTCTTGCCCAGCTTATCGAAGTCGATTCGATAATAGCCTGGGTAAGCCTCTTCTTTCTTTGGCAGCTCATTCTTTGAATCAGAATTGCCGTAGTCGTCAATCCAACGCTGGATATCGCTCACCTGCTGATAGATCGCGATGTCCATCAGCTTTACCTGCCGCGTCGTCTCTTCATTAATGATAATGTAGTAATAGTGACCTCCGCCTTCGAATGCCTGTGAAGGAGGATCTGTTATGTAATGACGGCTCTTCAGCTTCGCCCAATCCACGCGATACTTCTCATACTTCGGCGTGTCCGAGCCACTCGTAACGATTGGCAGCATGCCGGTATCGGTGAAATATTGATTGATGACAGTCTGCGCGTTCAGCACCGCATCTTTAGCCGGAATCTGATTCTGAACCAGCTGATCCTTCGGGTATAAGCAGCCCGTCGCTGTCGTCATGAAGAGGAGCAGCGCAAGCGCCGCTCCTCCCCGTCTAACGAAACGTCGGCTGGCTGCTGCTAGACGTATTCCTCGTTGCATAGCATTACAGCTCCATTTCTACCATAACGTATTATCATCGTCATGCTGCTGCTCAAGCAGCTTGCGTACTGCTGCACGCAGTGGGTCCTCTGGCAGCATCAGCTCAACCGACCCAATTACCTTCGCCTGGCAACCAAGTCGGTAGCCTTCCTCATGCAGACCGCCCAGCTTGCGTAATTCATTGTCACCAGTTGGTGATAGGCCGAATCGGTTCTCTCCCACATGACGAACCTTACACATCATACAAGATGCTTTACCCCCGCAACGTGTCACAATCGGAAGTCCTGTACGCCTTGCTGCATCCAGCACCGTTGTACCTCGTTTGATCATCGCCTTCTTACCGCTAGGCTGAAACGTAACTTCATAGACGTTATTATTCGTGCTCATCGCGTTCCTCCAAGCGTACGGCAGCCTCTCTTTTGAACAAAAAAACTACCAGCGAGTTCATCCCTATGTTTAAAAGTACGGCTTGTTGATCGCTACAATACGCCCTTCTGTTGACACGACTACCGCTTGACAGCCCAGTCGATAGCCTTCATCGAACTCCTCGGGCTCCAGCCGATCCCATTCTTCATCCGTAATTTCTCCAAGCAATTCCATGCCTTCGGTCACAAGACATCTGCAGCGGGCACAAGTTCCTCTCGAACATGAGAATTGCCAGTCGACATTTGCTTTCAACGCCAAATCCAGTATAGACTGTCCAGTAATTGGCTCGATGACAGCCGATTTAGTTCTCCCTTTTAACTCGAGCATACGCTTCAACCTCTTCTTATGTAAATACAGTAAATGCGCCGTATATAAATCCGAATACAAGCATAACGAACGCAACGAGCGATAATACAGCTTTTACCGCGCCTTTCGTCTTATATCTTGCGAACGATATTAGAAATGCCGAAAATGCCATTAAGCCGATGCCAACAAAAGAAATCCACATCTTCGTCATAGGATCCATTCGTAAATCACCTCACGTCCTAACGAATCTACCATCCATCCATACAAATGTGTTATGCCATATGTCGAATCATTCCGTACTATTATAGCAGAACACACCTGTTTGTCCCACTAACTGTTCTGTTCTGAATATGAACAAAAAAAGAAACGGCTAACCGTCAGATGCTTGACGGCGCCGTTTCGCTTTTCCCATATGCGTGAAAGCAATGACCGAAACCGGTGCTTCGGCCGAGTGCCGTCACTTTTTAATCATCATTTTCATAATCGTTTCGATGTTGTTCATGTTCATGCCGCTTGCTTTAACAGCTTTAACGATATCGTTAATCGTCTTATCGCTGACCGGAACTTTCGCCATAGAGGATACTTGTTTGATCAACTTCGTCAGTTCTGCCTCGCTCTGCAGCGTATTTGCCGTTACGCCGCTAGCGATTTTCTTCACTTCCGACTCCGATATCGCCTTGCCCGTTTTCTTGTTGACGGCATTCAGAACGTCCTTCGACAGGTTTTTATCGTTGCCCATCTATCCGCCGCCTCCTCTCCAAGCGCTGCAACTTCGATTCTTTAAGAGGTTGTTCATAAAGTCGTCTTTTGCTCACAAAGCAAGCCAAGAAGCTATTCGACATCGAATCTTGCGTTCTTCTCGGTGCTGAAAATCCGACTTTTTGAACTCGCACTTTAATGCGAATCGTACGCTGCTAGCATCATATGAGAGGGCTTTAGCTTTGGTGTAGGCCCCAGTCCCGAGCGACTTGCTCGCTTTCGTGTGTTCGTCCACGTCCCATCAACCGATTGACGGCTGTCGTTGGTTCAACGCCTTCGAACAACACACTATACAGTTGATCTGCGATCGGCATCTCAACATCATACTTCTGAGATAAGTACCTAGCAGCTTTCGTCGTCTTCACACCTTCGACAACCATGCCCATCTGCTCAAGCACTTCAGCCAGCGGAATGCCTTGTGCCAGTTTATGTCCTGCGCGCCAGTTACGGCTGTGCTTACTGTTACAAGTCACCACGAGGTCGCCTACGCCCGCCAGGCCGGCAAAAGTCAGCGGATTAGCCCCCATCGCCGTACCCAAACGACTAATCTCAGCTAGACCTCGGGTCAGCAGCGCTGCCTTCGCATTATCGCCGAAACCAAGGCCGTCGGTCATCCCAGCACCAATCGCAATAATATTCTTAATCGCACCGCCAACCTCTACGCCAACCACATCTGGATTCGTATAGACGCGGAAATAAGAATTAATGAAGGAATCTTGTGCTTGCTCTGCTCGGTTCTGATCCGCGGATGCGACAACAACCGTCGTCGGCTGCTGCTTCGCCACCTCTTCGGCATGGCTCGGACCAGATAGTACACACAATGAATCCTCAGGACGTCCCAACTCTTCCGATAAAACGGTTATCATCCGCTTCAGCGTTTCGGCTTCGAAACCTTTCGTTGCATGGATCACTAGCGCATTTGGCGACAAGAACGGCGCTGCCTGTCTTGCTACATCTCTCATCGCGGAGGATGGTGCAGTGAATAGCACGACTTCTGCACCTGCAAGCGCCTGCTCCATCGACGTCGTAGCCGTCATAGACTCAGGCAGTGGACAATCCGGCAAATATTTGTCGTTCCGATGTTTACCATTCACTTCGGCTGCTTGTGCTTCCGTCCGTGTCCAAAGCGTAACCTCGAACCCGTTCTCGCTGAGAACCATCGCTAGAGCGGTACCCCAGCTGCCGGCAACAAGAACGGCAGCTTTCCTTTTGCCGTTCTCAATGTTTGCGAATGTCATGATCTATCCTATCCTCTCTTCGCGCCAAGCTTGTTCTCTTTGCCTTGTACAAGTTTCACCAGATTAGAACGATGGCGTACAAAGGCAAAAACACAAATAAGCAAGCTTGCCCAGAGCATCGGTCCGCTGCCTGTCATGACGCCGATTCCAACAGGAACGAGCGCTGCGAACAGAAGAGAACCGACCGATACATAACGCGTAATGGCAATGACGGCAATCGCGACAACGCCAGCAATAAGCGCAGGAATGAACGCGAGCGTCGCAATGACGCCGACAGTCGTTGCAATCCCTTTGCCACCCTTGAAACGGAACCATACAGGCCAGTTATGACCTACGATGGCCGCTAGACCACACAGCACAGGTGCCCACGACTCATAACCACCATTCAATGCATGTCCGATCCAGACAGCGGCTACACCCTTCGCAATATCAAGAATGAAAACCGCGATACCCGGACCTTTCCCCAGAACACGCAAGGTGTTCGTCGCACCCGCATTGCCGCTGCCGTGCTGGCGAATATCAATCCCCTTCACCAAACGTGCAATGACAATGCTGAATGAAACCGAACCTAATAGATAACTGATTATTACCGCTAAGACTGCGTTCAACAAGCTCGTTCTCCCCTACTTGTCTAGCCAAACGACTAGTCGATTATGGTACGTATTGTCAATCGTCAATTATTATTAATCCGAATCGGATTTGCGTCTTGTGAACAGTCGAACCGGCGTGCCATCGAAGTTGAAGGCTGCACGGATCTTGTTCTCCAAGTACCGTTCATATGAGAAGTGCATAATCTCAGGATCGTTGACGAAAATGACAATCGTCGGCGGCTTCGTCGCTACCTGCGTTGCATAGTTAATGCGCAGACGTTTGCCTTTATCTGTAGGCGGAGGGTTGATTGCAACCGCATCAGAAATGACATCGTTGAGTACATGGGTTTGAATTCGCAACGCATGCTGCTCCGATACATGGTTCACAACCGGCAGCAGCTTATGTAAGCGTTGTTTTGTTTTGGCGGAAAGAAAGACAATTGGTGCATAATGCATGAACAAGAAGTTATCACGAACATCCTGTGTGAACAGCTGCATCGTCTTCTCGTCTTTTTCGATAACATCCCACTTGTTCACAACAAACACACTTGCCTTGCCCGCCTCATGGGCATACCCTGCAATATGTTTGTCTTGATCAATAATGCCTTCTTCACCATTAATCAGAATGAGTACGACATCCGCACGTTCGATTGCTTTCATCGAGCGCATGACGCTGTATTTCTCCGTCGTCTCATATACCTTGCCACGTTTGCGCATACCTGCCGTATCGATCAGTACATACTTCTGACCGTCACGTTCGAATGGCGTATCGATCGCATCGCGTGTCGTGCCTGCAATATCACTTACGATAACGCGCTCTTCACCGAGCAGTGCATTGACGAGCGACGATTTGCCCACATTCGGACGTCCGATTAGTGCAACACGAATAACGTCCTCATCATATTCCTCGTCAACCTGCTCTGGCAGCTTCTCAATCGCAGCATCCAGCAAATCACCAATGCCAGTTCCATGAGAGCCAGAAATCGCTACAGGCGTACCGAAGCCTAGGCCATAAAATTCATATACGTCGTCCATGCGGTTGAAGTTATCCACCTTATTCACCGCTACAACAACTGGTTTACGCGAACGGAATAGCATTTGTGCTACTTCGTCATCCGCATGGGTCATTCCGGCTTTTGCATCTACCATGAATATAATTACATCAGCTTCCTCGATTGCAAGTTCAGCCTGCATCCGAACCGATTTCATGATCTCGTCTTCACCATCGATCTCGATACCGCCAGTATCGATAATGCTGAACGCTCTGCCACTCCATTCGCCTGTTCCATAGATCCGATCACGGGTTACACCCGGTTTATCTTCTACGATGGCCAGCCGGTCGCCGATGACCCGATTAAAGATGGTGGACTTCCCCACATTCGGCCGTCCGACTATTGCGATAACGGGTCTTGCCATAACATTCCACTCCTTCGATCATACTCACGAATTACACTATAACAAAAAACATACGGCTTGGCTAACATTTCATATTAAGATTAACGACTATTCTTCTCTGCCATTGCTGCCAGCGAACCTAAATCTCCATTTCTCTGCAAACGTCCGCATCATCTTGAACACGAGTCCGATCACGCAGGTCGTGAATAATGCGAGCAAATAGCTATCCCACCAAGCCAAGGAACCAATTACAATTCCTTGCATCGGGTGCCCTGGTTGCAGCCAACCTACAAGAATCGGTTGTATGACCGATGCAAGTGTCACAACGACGAATCGCATCGTACTATTGGCAGGTGCCATCAACACAGCCGAAAGTCCTGTCATAATAGCCGCATCAAATGTCGCATTATAGAAGATTAACACGGGATCATTCAAATATAAAATGCGCAGCCAGCCTCCCATCATCGCCGACAGCAAGGATGCAAACAGCGCGTACACCCGTTGTAATGCCCCTTCATGCCGATATATCAGCAATGCTGCAACCGCCCAAGCAGTAAGCCAGCATACCGATAATTGAACGGCCAAGCTGCCATGGCCCTCCATCCACTTGTTAAATGTAACGGAGAACGGGGTCAACAGTATACAGCCTGATGCAACCAGCGTCAAATAGGGCATTGGAATTCGCTCAGCAATTAGTTCTTTCCAGCCAGTTGTGAATAAGATGAAGAAAATAAGTGTCAACCCCATCGTCAAATAACCGGCATTCATCGCATCATTCACCTCGCATGCCTTTATTATGCGCTCTGCTCAACAGTCGTAACCATATAGGGCTCCGCCCCTTTGACCCCTTTATTCAATTATTTTCTCTCAAGCGCTCTACCCTTACTTGTAGCAGTTAAACAAAAAAGCCCCCTCATCCGCATCTCGGAATCGGGGGACTTTTCTTATATGAATTCACACTCGGCTATTGCCGAGACGTGAATCATTTGAATTTGCTCAGTTTGTCGCCGAAACGCTCGCCAAGCGTGAAGCTCAGGCTTTGGTTGTTAGCGGCAATCGCTGCGCTGTGGTCTTCCTTAGGAGCACGAGCAGGACGCTCGCTGCGCTCAGCACGTGGAGCTGGCTCTGGAGCTTCTTCCGTTTCTTTGATGCTCAAGGAAACGCGTTTTTGTGCTGGGTTGAAGTCGAGCACTTTCGCTTTAACTTCTTGACCTTCTTTCAGCACTTCGAACGGCGTAGCTACGTGACGGTGAGCGATTTGGGAAATGTGTACAAGTCCTTCAACGCCTGGTGCGATTTCAACGAATGCACCAAAGTCAACGATACGGCGAACCGTACCTGTTACGATGTCACCTGTGTTAAAGCTGTTAGTAGCCGACTCCCAAGGACCTGGTTGTGCCGCTTTCATGCTCAGGCTGATTTTGCCTGCAGCTGGATCAACTTTGAGCACTTTGACGCGAACCGATTGGCCTTCGGATACTGCATCCTTCGGATGAGCAACATGCTGCCACGAAATTTCAGATACGTGAACGAGGCCGTCGATGCCACCGATATCTACGAATGCGCCGAATGGCGTCAGGCGTTGAACCGTACCGTCGAGCTCTTGGCCTGGCTCAAGCGAAGCCATAATTTTTTGTTTGTTTGCTTCGAATTCAGCTTCAAGAACCTCTTTAGCGGAAAGAATGACTTTGTTGTTCTCGCGGTCGATTTCTTTCACTTTCACGCGGAGCGTGCGGCCTTTGTAGTCTTTGAAGTCTTCAACGAAATGGCGTTCAACCATCGAAGCTGGAATGAAGCCGCGTACGCCTACGTCAGCCACGAGGCCGCCTTTGACTACGTCAGCAACAACAACTTCGATTACTTCACCGCTCTCGAATTTGCTTTGCAGTTCTTCCCATGCTTTTTCTCCGTCGATTGCACGCTTGGAGAGCACGAGTTTTTCTTTCTCGTCGTCGATGCTGACGACTTTCAGTTCAATTTCTTGACCAAGCTGAACAACCGTGGATGCGTTGTCGAGCTGTACAGAGGACAGCTCGCGCAGCGGAATGACGCCGTCATATTTATATCCAAGGCTAACTGTAGCTTGGTTGTCTTCGATTTTGACAATCGTTCCTTTGACCGTGTCGCCTTTCTTCAAGGACACGATGTTGTCCAAAGCATCTTGGCTGATCGTTTCCGCTGCTGCGGTTTCTTCAATCTTCGTTTCTTCTGACATGGAAAATTACCTCCTCAATTCATACCCCAACATTTATTTAAACCTGCCCGCTCCGATTGAAACAGCTCGGGAACAGCGTTTAAAACTTTATTTGCGAAGCGCCCAAATATGGTTCATAATCCGCTCAGTAACACGTTCCAAAGCATCTGAGGACGGTTCAGCAACAATATCAGACAAATCAACTGGTGGTCCATAGCGGACGACCGTCTTACGGAATAGTTTATAATTTCCATCAATAAAGACCGGTACAATTACGGCGCCGCTGCGAAGCGCAATCATCGCCGCGCCTTTCTTCGCTGCATCTCCGCTGCTCTTCCGCGTGCCCTCTGGGAATATTCCCATCATACCGCCAGATTTGAGCAGATCAAGAGATGCTCGGATAGCTTCTTTGCTCACACCGCCACGCTTCACCGGGAAAGCCCCAAGCGAATGGATCAGCTTGCCGAAGAGGGGAACATCAAACAGTTCTTTCTTCGCCATAAACTGAACTTTACGATCGAGTTTAATCCCAATCGTTGGAGGATCAAAGTTGCTAAGATGATTCGAACAGAGAATAACAGGACCTTGTGAAGGGACATGCTCCCGTCCTTGCGCTTCTAACCGGAACAATAGCCCATATAGAAGACGCAGAACAGCACGACAAAAGATGTATATCATAGTTTACTTCGCCTCCGCCAATTTGGTTCTGCTTAAATTGACGATGTTGTCCGCAACTTCATCGATCGTCATCGACGTACTATCGAGTACAATCGCATCCGGTGCACATACTAAAGGCGAAATCTCCCGTTCCTGATCCTTCCGATCCCGCTCTGCGATCTCTCGCTCCAGCTGTTCCAATGAAATGCTGTCACGGCCGTTCAATTCCTTGAACCGCCTGAGCGCGCGTTCTTCTACAGATGCTGTTAGGAAAATCTTCAGCTCCGCATTAGGCAGTACATGTGATCCGATGTCGCGTCCATCCATCACAACGCCTTTGCTTTGCGCCAATTGCCGCTGCATGGCTACTAGACGCAGCCGCACGCGTTCTACAGCTGACACTTGCGATACATGAAGCGTAACCTCGCGTGAACGGATATCCGTTGTAACGTCTTCCCCATTCAACAATACGACCTGTCCAGCTGCACCCGGCATCAAAGTAATAACAATGTTCTCAGCATGCACGCTGAGCATTTCTTTGTCATCAATCGAGATGCCATTGCGTAGTGCGCTAAGCGTTACTGCTCTGTACATGGCGCCAGTGTCAATGTAAATGTAGTTTAATGTCTCGGCGACTTTACGGGCTACTGTACTCTTGCCAGCTCCCGCGGGTCCGTCAATCGCGATGTTGATCCGGTCCCGGTCGCCGTCTGGATGCAATACCAACAGCGAACCCCCCTACTGAGATCAGCCTCAACGATAATACGTCCGCTGCTCCCGTTTACCTCTCAAGAAAAAAGCAGGCTCAGCCTGCGAACGTGAAAATTATACCACACTGCATTCCTCAATGCAAAGTGAGACTGACCTTCTGAAACGGCATCCCTTCTAGTTTTTCGGCGTTTGACAGGTGGTGTCGAATCCCATCGGAACGGAGTATAACTTGGGACAAAACAACCAGAATAAGGAGAGTCAGTACGATATTACGGAGCACTCGACTGACATCATCTGACAGTTTTCCGTATCGCTGACGCTCCTTATTGTCGCCTTCCCTTTGCTCTTTCTTCTCGTGATCAGACCTCTGGTTCTTATGGCCTGCTCTATGTACGCTTATATCATCCATCCACGATCACAACTCCCATAATTGGCGGTTAGACGTAGGATGTCCTATCCATTACATGCTTATGCGTCCCTATCGGTTGCGGAAATCGAGCTGCCGCTCGAAGCAGTAGCGAATGATCTTCTGTCGATCAGAGTCCGCAATCGTTTCAAACTTAGCCATTACGTGCAAACGACCCGTTGCAAGCGTATTCAATCGAACGATGACAGCCTGAAAAGGAGTGTGCTCGATTGTTCCGTTCTTGAATGTAAGCAATAGCCAGCACTCTAATGGCGTCGCTTCTTCCAGCTTAGTCTTCCCTTCGCAAATGAACGAAATGCCGCCGCCACCGACATCGTCAGTTAATGCATTGAATCTTTCGCCTTCCGGCGTCAGAACAGCGATCTCAAGCGCGGCCGCGACACGCAAATAGTTTCTGCGCTGCGTTTTCGTAATGGTTGCCGGATCAGGTTTCTGAATCCGAATAAGCGGTACCGTGTCATTAATAAACCCAGTTACCTGTGTTTCGAAAAAGTGTTGGACGCCTTCCTCGTTCACATAGACGGCAGTTAGTGCATCCCCAATTGAAGGCCGCTTGAACCTTCCGGTACGCTCATGAATAAACATTTCAAGAAAGAAATCGTTGTCACGCTCATCGGCAATGCGTGTCTTGTATTCGAACTCCAGTTCTTTTCCTTCCTGCAGAGCAGCAATGAACTGGAATTGGATCATCTGATTTATTTTTGGCAGCAAACGGCTCCCCTCCCATACGGCGATTATAGCACGTCGAATGGTGGGGAGCCATATCGAAACTTGTAATGGTCGTTCAAAAGTCCGCTTTTGATCACGAAGCGTCACAAGAAGTGTATTCGACTTCGAATCTTGGATGAAGCAGAGACTTCCGGTTCTCACGTAGCACTTCACTACGCTCCGATCCTCATTCCCCGCTTGATCCAATCTTCTTGGTGCTGAAAACCGAACTTTTGAACATGTATTGGTAGAGGCCGTTCAAAAAGCGTTCCTTTTATTTTAGCTCCGGCATTTCTTCTATTGATTCTTCCACGCCGGTCTCAGCATTAATATAGATTTTGTAACCCTCTTTGTTGATCATTCCCGTAAATTCGTAACACAGCGTCTCTTCATTCATCTCATTGAGAATCAACGCCAAGGATTGGGAACGAACTTTCATATCTGGATTAAGCGCCTTACGTGCCGCATCCTTCGTTATTTTCGCCTTAGGCAGCTTGCGTGCATGATGCTCGTATACGTAATCCGATGCCTGCAGGGCAACGACTTCGCCATTATCCAGCGCCACTTTGACCGTAATTTTCTCTGGATAAATAAGCACACCGTCCTGTACAGCTACAAAGGTGAACACACCTTCGTTGCCTACTTCGTCATAGCTTGCAGGCTTCATTCCTTTATAGCCGCGCTTGTTCAGGAATTCGTCTGCTTTTTGACGCGCCTGCTTCAGATCGATCGTCTTATTTGCTATATCACGCGGGTTCATGTACCAGATAAGAAGGCCGCCTTTTTGCGTAAAATCGAGCTCGATTTTGTCGCCGTTCGCCTTCTTGCCCTTTCCCGTGCTTTCGCCCCCACCAACCGTTGCAGAAAACGAAGCATACTCTGTGCCTTGTCCATTTTCTACGACACGGATATCCGCGCTAGAATCAAGCCCAAGGAAATCAGCAGCCTTCTTCTTAATCTCTTCCGGTGTGACGAGATTGCCACCGAGCATCTTGACCGTCCGTTTCTGATACATGCTCGCTACCGACGGACCCCAGTTCAGCTCTGGATATTCGCCGACCTTCTTATCAACGGTTTTGAATCCATCGATGATTGTATTGTCGTTCACCGACTTCTCCGAAGCGAGCGCTACCTCTACATCCATCCAACGCAAATGGTTCGACAGCACTTTTTCCTGCATCGACTGCAGATTATTCGAAATTTCGTCCGAGCGTTGATACAACGCCTTCAGCGTCTTGAACTCATCATCGGTCAATGGGTTCTTCGACAAATCACGAACAGCCGTCTTATAAGCAAAGTTAGAGATGCGAGACAAGAACTCCTCTGTCGTATTGAACGGCAGCAGCGTTAGTGGAAGCTGGTTTACTTCGTTCTGCGCCTGACTTGTGAGCCGCCATACGTTAATCAGACCTTTGCGATGATACGCCTGCGACTTCGCATTAACAGCCAATGTATTGCCGAGCTGCTTATGTACCTGCTGGACATGGTAGCTCAAATCGTGAAAAGCACGCTGATACTGGTTCTCTGCTTTTATGAGAATCGAGTTTTTCTCCTGGTGCTCTTGGTATCCCCAATAGATCGAACCGAGGCACAACAGGGTAACGAGCGGGAACATAATCGCACTCAATCGTTTATACATGACAAAAGCTCCTTTCTAGTCCCAAACCTGACGTTAGTTTGGATTACCGAAAGAAGCTTTATTCACCGAACGTGCCTACAATTGCCACGAATGTTATAGAAGGTTAAACCGGATGCTCTTCAATATCGAAATCGTACATGTTGTTGCATATACACTGTTTGAAGCCTGTGTCGATTCGTTCCTTCTCCCGCTTGCCGCGAAGCACAAATTTCTCCCCGCAAACATTGCAGCGAATTCGAACTTTAACTCGTTCACCTATCATGCTACGATCGTCCCTCCTGAAATTCCATTACGGAATCCAGTATGAACGGGAAAATTACAATTTAACCTCATCTTCTCGCGGCAGGAAGCGAAATGGTGACCGATTGGACGCGCGCTGCATATTTTTGAGTGCCCATATCCACATGGCAGCCATCAACGGCGGAATAATCCAGATCCAGCCGCGATCGAATGACATCAGCACCCAATCGTATAAGCCGTGGAACAAAATAGGCAGCAGCAAGGAGAGCGTCATGTAGCGCGAAGATCTTGTAGATGATGCGAACTTCGCTTTGCCCATGTAATAGCCCATCGTAATACCGAACAACGCATGTCCTGATACAGGGAGCAGTGCACGGAATAACAAGCTGCCAAAATCCGATGGCTGCGTCAGCGCGTACAGCACGTTCTCAAACGTCGCGAAGCCTAATGAGATGGATGCCGCATATACAATGCCGTCATATGGCTCATCAAACTCCGTGTGGTTGTAGATGATGTGATACAACACAAACCACTTCAGACTCTCCTCAACAGCGCCTGCGAGTCCAAATGCATGAAGCACTGGACTGTCGCCAAGCCATAGCTCAAGGCCGCGCTGGATAATCATAATCGGGAGCAGAAGCAGAACGCCGATTAGAAACATTCGTACAACCATATGAATCGGTTCCGCTTCATATTTATCCTTCAAGTATAAATAAGTGAGAAGGAAAACGCCTGGCGCTATTGATGCTGTTAGTACTGAAAACAGCATGTTCTCTTCTCACCCCTTCTTACCGTCATTTGTATTAGATCCAGCCGCGCAGTCGTGTTGCTTCTGCCGTCTTGCGTACGCCGGCCATATAAGCTGCTAAGCGCATATCGATTTTGCGTGTTTGGTGGATTTCATACACTTGGTGAAAGCCCTTGCGCATCATCGCTTCGAGCTTCTGATCGACCTCTTCTTCAGACCAATAGTAGCCTTGATTATTTTGTACCCACTCAAAGTAGGATACAATCACTCCGCCACCACTTGCAAGTACATCCGGAACAAGGAGGATGCCTCGTTCTGTTAAGATACGGGTCGCTTCCAGCGTCGTAGGACCATTAGCCGCTTCAACAATAACGCTCGCCTTAATATGGGGTGCGTTTTGTTCCGTAATTTGATTCTCGATTGCCGCAGGAACAAGCACATCACAATCAAGCTCCAGCAGCTGTTCGTTCGTTATCGTCTGCTTGAACAAGTTCGTTACTCCGCCGAATGAATCTCGTTTATCGAGCAGGTCAGGAATATCGAGTCCATTCTCATTATACAATGCTCCGTGCACATCGGAAATACCAATTACGACTGCACCAGCATCATACATGAATTTGGAAAGATAACTTCCGGCATTTCCGAAGCCTTGTACAACGACTCGTGCACCTGCTAATGGAATCCCCTTCATCCGCAGCGCCTCTGAAATCATGATTGCAACGCCACGGGCTGTCGCTGTCTCGCGTCCACGTGAACCGCCAAGCACAAGCGGCTTGCCTGTAATGAAGCCAGGCGAATCGAATTCACGAATGCGGCTGTATTCATCCAGCATCCAAGCCATGACCTGAGCATTCGTCATGACATCCGGTGCCGGAATATCTTTATTCGGTCCGACAATTTGGCTAATCGCTCTTACATAGCCGCGACTCAACAGTTCCAGCTCACGCATCGACATTTTGCGTGGATCACAAATAACACCGCCTTTGCCCCCACCATACGGAAGATCGGCAATTCCACATTTGAGCGTCATCCAGATCGAAAGCGCTTTAACTTCAATTTCATTTACATCAGGGTGAAAACGTACGCCGCCCTTGGTTGGTCCTACTGCATCATTATGCTGCGCACGGTAGCCGGTAAAAACCTTTGTCGTTCCGTCATCCATTCGGACAGGAATACGAACCGTTAGTATGCGCATCGGTTCTCTCAGCAGCTCAACCATGCTATCACTATACCCAAGTCTGCGCAGCGCCTGCTCAATGACAATTTGCGTGGACTCCAATACATTAGTTGCATCCGGTGACGTCATCTATGAAATCCCCCTTTATTTTTTGCGAGAGCCCCTGAGAACGGGACATTCACGAATGAGAAAGGATAGGTCAACCATCATTGTATCCACGTTAGTATCGTCGTCCCTTACTTTGCATATGCAGGTTACCTTGGAAAAATGGGTATCATGCTAACAGAAATAAAAAAACCTCTATCGAGGCCTTCTCAGCATGAGCGACCTACGAATAGAGGTGGTTTTGTAAGATACACGTTCATATACTGCAAGAAAAAGCATCCGCGCGCACATATGACTGGCGCAGGATGCTCTTTATCTGATTCCGCTTAGTAGGAGAAATATTGACATAACTGGCGAACAGCTCCCTCGTCCATGATAACTTTGCCATACTCTTCAAGTACAGCCTCCGTCACCGAGGTCGCTTCACCGAATTCGGCGAGAAGCGCAATGAGTGCATTATGTCTAGACGGATCAATACTAGACGGATCGATTGCCATAATATACTTACCGTTGTAAGAGAACAATCTGCCGTCATCCGTTAGTTCCGACTGACTCAGCTGCTTTGCAACAGCAATAACGTCTTCGAAATCACGGAAAGCGTACATCACCATATCGCTCTGCTCTAGCGTTACTTCCATCTCGTACACATCTTCATCCGATTCATCGTCCTCATGGATCGAATCGTCGGCGTGTACATTCAACTTGCCGCGTGTGACGATCACTACCATACCTTGCGCGGGAAGTGCGAACACCTCTACAGCAAGTGGACCACTGGCCTCAAACCCGAGTTCCGAATGAGCTTGATCCATCATTTCGCTGAACAGCTCATTCACTTTCGGAATTTCCCGCCACATGTCCTCCTTCTGAATTCCTCGCTCCAGTAGGTCGTCGAACGTCAGAAATATGCGTATTTTGTCTTGGCTCAGCCGTTCGATTTTCATGACAGGATCCTCCTATGCAGCATCTGTTATAACAAGGTATGAG
Source organism: Paenibacillus cellulosilyticus (assembly GCF_003182255.1). Taxonomy (GTDB): domain Bacteria; phylum Bacillota; class Bacilli; order Paenibacillales; family Paenibacillaceae; genus Paenibacillus_T; species Paenibacillus_T cellulosilyticus. The sequence continues at coordinate 141,414 of NZ_QGTQ01000004.1, forward strand.
AACGTCAATGATGTGTGATTCCCTCATGCCATATTCCTATGTTACCATGTCCGCCCTATGAATGCACTATTGCACACAAAAAAGGATCAGCCCTTTTCGTCAATGTATTGACGTTAGACTGATCCTATGTTTGGTTGATCTATTTATTTTCTTCAATTTAATGTGTAGTTGAGCTGCTGCCCATATTGATTGCACTGCTTCCATTACTGTCGCTTGAAGCCGATCTCATAATGGCCTCGGTCTCCCGCTTCACCTCAGGGTCACTCTCAATGAGCGCGCCGATTTGCTGCCATGCGGCGGCGGAGTTGCCGGCGGAAGCGGCTGACCGCTTTGGGGTAACATCAGCTGCCTCCTTGGTCCATGAGCGGAATTTGCGCTGCACGACTCGTCCGATCAACTTGTTCTTCGCCGATGACATCATCTCGCCCGTAGCATCAACAGCCCATGCAGCCATTCCTGGACGTTTGCGGGAAGCATATAAGGCTGCGGCCATACCGAGCAAGCCGCCGATAATAAATCCACTCATTCTCACCCTAGAATCGACTCCTTCTATTCAATATCCATCACTAAGACGTTCCGTCCTTAGTTTGCACTTCACCCTCATCGATACCCCCGTGAAATACAGGAAAAAACGCATACGATTGGCTTAGTAAAATATGATACAATGAAGGGCAACGAATTACAGCTCATTCAACACTCATCAGACGGAGGTCCGAACCCCATGAAACGCATGCTGAAAGCATCTGTTCCGCTCACGCTTGCTCTTGCTCTCGCTGCCTGCGGAGCAGCTGGCAAGAACAACTCAGAGACGGATTCACCACCAGCCGCCGTACAGCCGTCAGACGCAACCGACAAGCAGTCGGAAGCGACCGTTCCTGACACAACTGCTGCAGCACCGGACTCCACTGGAAGCACGACTACAACGACACCACCAGCTGCAGAGACGACTGATCCTGCACCACCTGAGGATACGAAGCCTGTGCAAGCAGAGCAAACGAAGCTGTATAAAATGAGCAAAGTATACCGATTCGTTCCCATCGACAAAACAACCACAACGGATAAGGTTGTGCTTCTAACGTTTGACGATGGTCCGAAAGACGAGAAGCAGGTCACAGAGATGCTCGATATTCTCGATAAACATAAAGCCAAAGCGATCTTCTTCGTAAACGGGTATCGTGTGAAGGTGCATCCTGAGCTCGTCAAGCTCATTCACGATCGCGGACAAACGGTGGGCAACCATTCGTGGGATCATATTGATTTGAAGAAAGAAAGCAAGGAGTCGATTGAGAAGCAAATCGGAGATGTCAGCAAACAAGTTGAGGATATTATCGGGGAAGCGCCAAAATTTTTCCGTCCCCCCTTCGGTTCTGGCAACGACAATGTCCGTACCTACGTCAAGGATAACGGCATGCTGTACATGACTTGGTCGAACGGCTCCTTGGATTGGGATACGAAAAATAAAAACAAGCCGGACGCAGTCATTGCCAACGTGCTAGAGCAGCTGCACCCTGGCGCGAACATTCTCATGCACGAGCTTCCTTGGACCATCGAGGCACTTGATGAACTGCTAACGAAGCTGGAAGCTAAAGGATATGGCTTCATTGATCCGGCTACTATTGAAACAGATCCCGATGCTGCAGCAACGACAACTGCCGCTAAGGACGGAGCCGCAACTGCATCAACAGTGAAATAAAGCTATATAATAAAAAAAGACCTAGCCCAAATGGCTAGGACGGTGAGTTCGACTGCTTGCCAAACCAGAACAATGTAACGATGAGAATCATCAAAATAAAAATAAGAGCATTATAAAATATTTGAGCGGTCTGCTGCTTATTAGACGGATGTTGCTTTCGTCTAGGCGGCAGGCCGTTTTCGTCTTCCTCTATGTGAGTCTCCTCGTTAGGCTCTTGCTGCCTCAAGTTGGCTCGAGCTCGCCTCGAACCGTATTTTTCCATCCTGCTCATGCCTCATCGTACCTCCGAAAGCGAATAATGAGCCCCATAACTGTGTCGACTAGAAAATGTGTAAGAATCGGTGCCCATAATGTCCCGCTCTGGATGTAAATCCAACCCAGACCATAGCTAATTGAGAAAACGAGTCCTGTTGGGATCCAATGACGTAAATAGCGAACATGTATCGCTGCGAAAATAATACTTACCCAGTAGGGACCAAACGTTTGCTGCATCGCGCCTCTGAAAAGCATCTCCTCACAAATTGCAACGACAAGAGATATCAATACAATATGCCATACCGGACGCTTCCTAAACAAGCGCTCATTTATGCCGCCATCATCGTTCGCCTGTTCAGGAACAAACCTGCTAATCAGTACGTCTACCGCGATGACAACTGCTGTCAAACCGACTCCATACATCCAGAAATTTGATTGCGCCGGAAATTCTAATAAACGAAATGGGTTGCGATGCTGAAATAATAACCACACAATACCGATAATAAGAGTAAGTAATTGCGTAGCATACAAGTTTATTAACAAAACTTTGTCATCGATTTGGTCCACAGACACCTGGCGAAGCTTAATTTTTTTGATGTCAATTTTTTTCATAACTAACCGCCTGTTCTGTAAACGTTGTATTCCCTTTTTTCCTTTAATCGCCTATACTAATACCACATTCGCTTTCTTTCATCAAAATTCGATTAATTAATACATAAATTTTACATAAATTATACCATACTGTGAAGGGGATTTATCCGAATGAATAAAAGCTTGTCCCGTTCTGAAATGCTTATTAGCCTAGGATTTCTTTTCATGTTGATATGCGCTGTAGGTGCTTTCTTCTTCGGCGTAGAAGTGGGTAAGAATCGAACGACAACGCAACTGGAAGCCAGTAAAGAGTCCACAGACAAGAAAACCGTCTCCGGTACACTGCAGCAGCAGGATCTCGTTTCGTATTATCACACTGTATTTATGCCATTCCGAGAATTTCAAAACGAGTGGATCAACGTAGTCGAGAACGCGAATACAAAGCAAACGACCGATCTTCCAACTGAATTGAAACGACTTGCTTCTATGTCACAAAAAACATTCAATCAAATCTCTGCTGTCAGCATGCCGATTTCTACACCGCTTGAGCAATCTCAACAGCAGCTGCTGAAAAGCATCGCTTCGTTCCAAACCGTGTCCAAGCGACTGTCGACCAGCAAAGACGCTCAATCTGTTGCACAAGTGCTCACAGCGATGCATAAGGATGCCGATTATAAAGCAGCAGTCGCTAAGTCTCTGCAAGGTCAGCAATCTTATTACAGTGCTATGGTTCAATGGGCAAGGACGATCAATCCTGATATCCCGCAAGCCAAAGGTTTGCCAGATACGATGAACGTATCATACTGGAACTCGCTTCCTCTAATCGTAAAAAACAAACTGAGTGCTGACCTGATCGCAGCTAGCGGTTCAGTTGTGAACTACTACCCGCAGGACCTGACTAGCCGTATTGATGAATTCATTAGCTCTGGACAAGCAAAGAAGCTAAAATATGATCTTGTTGGTCCAATTACGGAACTGTTGATCGATACTCGTGCGGTTCGCAGCGGTGACTTCAAGAGCAGCATGGTTAGCCAATATTCCAAGCAGCTGCTGCCGCAGCTGCCATTCTTCCTTACAGATGAAGCTTAGCGTCGAATTGGATCGATGTCAGTCGTATTGAAATCCTTTAAGTTCAGCAACGGCTGCGATGCCTCCTACTATATTGTGGAGCGTGTCGTAGCCGTTTTCTTGCATATAACGGCATACAGCCACACTACGAACACCGTGTGCGCATAATATGTACCATGGCTCTGATTTCGCTAAAGAAGCAAGCTGATCCGGAAAGATGCTCATCGGAATGTGCGTTGTTCCATCGAGCCGGTAATAGTCCCACTCATGATGCTCCCGAACATCGATGATTTGATCAGGCTTGAGCGAACCGTCGGCAAGCAGCTTCAGAAGCGCATGGGCGTCTATATTTTCCCATTGGTTCACAGCGTTTCCCCTCCCTATGACATTGAATGAATCATATCGGAAAATTCACAGATCGGCAAGTTTCGGCATTGCATTCCACTTGTCAACTGCTCTAAAATAGTAAATGTCAATTACGAAAATGACGAATGCACAACTGATTTTGATTTGGACATGCTTCCGTCCCGCTGCTGCATTATCGTATCGGGTTATGTTTTTTACCGCATAAGAATGAATATGTTTTCGTTTCAGGAAACATGGATCAACTATTCTTCTTGTCGGAAAAACTACCTTTGTTCGAATCCACCCATTCGCCATCACTGATTTTTAGTCGAATGACTCCTTACATGGAGTTTTTCCTACATATTTATCGCAACACCATTCTTTACAATCAGACAGGAGGCAATTTCCACATGTTTAAAGTGTTAGTATCGGATCCAATCAGTGACCTCGGCATTCAGAAGCTTGTAGATGCCGCAGACGTAGCGGTAGACAAAAAACCAGGTTTGAGCGAAGATGAGCTCGTTGCTATCATTGGCGAATACGATGCCCTTCTCGTTCGCAGCCAAACGCGTGTAACTCCGCGTATCATGGAAGCAGGCAAGAAATTGAAGGTTGTCGGCCGCGCAGGCGTTGGCGTTGACAACATCGATCTGGAAGCAGCTACACAACGCGGTATTATCGTTATCAATGCACCCGACGGTAACACGATTACGACTTGTGAGCACACGTTCGCAATGATGATGGCTGTAGCACGTCACATTCCACAAGCTTACCTGAAAACGGTTGGCGGCGTATGGGATCGCAAATCGTTCCTCGGCGTTGAGCTTCGCAACAAAGTGCTGGGCGTTATGGGCATGGGCCGTATCGGCAGCGAAGTTGCAAAACGCGCGAAAGCATTCGGCATGGAAATTCTCGGATATGACCCGTTCCTGACGGAAGAGCGCGCTGAGAAAATGGGCATTAAGCTTGCATCGGTAGACGATATCATCCGCAACGCTGACTTCATGACGGTTCACACGCCGCTGACGCCAGAAACGCGCCACATGATCTCGCGCAAGCAATTCGAAGTCATGAAGCCTGGCATGCGTATCGTAAACTGCGCACGCGGTGGCATCATCGATGAGCTAGCTCTCGTTGAAGCAATCGATCAAGGTATCGTTGCAGGCGCAGCGTTCGACGTATTCGAAGTTGAGCCACCGGCAGAAGATCACCCATTCCTGACAAACCCTAAAATCATCGTAACGCCTCACCTTGGCGCTTCGACGGTCGAAGCACAAGAGAACGTTGCAATCGACGTTTCGGAACAAGTACTCCACATTCTGCGCGACGAGCCGTTCATCAACGCGGTGAACATGCCTCCAATCCCTGCGAACGTTCGCAGCGTACTACAGCCTTACTTCCCGCTCGGCGAGAAGCTCGGCAGCTTCATTGCGCAGTTGACGGCTGGCGCAGTAAAAGAGATTGTCATAAGCTATGCAGGCGATCTGGCTGATGTTGATACGCAGCCGCTTAATCGTTACGTCGTTCGCGGTGTGCTTGCTCACCACCTCGGCACAGACCAAGTCAACGTTGTTAACTCGATGCACCTGGCGAAAGAGCGCAGCGTAAATGTTGTAGTCAACAAATCGAGTGTTGCGAAAGACTTCACGAACCTCGTGACGGTAACCCTTCGCACAGAGGAAGCTGAGCGTAAAGTATCTGGAGCACTGATGACAGGCTACGGTCCACGTATCGTTCAAATTGACAGTTATCCTGTTGACGTCGCACCAGAAGGAAATCTCCTTCTCGTGTCGCATACGGATAAGCCAGGCATTATCGGCAGCGTCGGTACAAAGCTCGGCAACAACGATGTCAACATTGCAACGATGCAAGTTGGTCGCAAACTTGCCGGCGGCGACGCACTCATGGTGCTCACAGTCGACAAGCAAGTACCAGCATCGGTCATCGATGATATTGTAACACTGCCAGAACTGCACAAGGCGAAAGTAATCAGCCTGTAATAGAATAAATCGAAAAATCGCCAGAAACGTAATGTTTCTGGCGATTTTTTTGTCGATTGTATGAGTACGAGCCGCTCAATTTACAGAAAATTAACCTTTAATAACGGTATTTGTTCCACGTTGAACAAGATTAACTCCTATCTTCCAACAAAAAAAGCGCTCATTAAGATGAGCGCTTTGACAACTGATGATTTAAATCGACAGGCAGCAGAATAGTAAATGTCGTTCCCTTGCCGATCAAGCTGTCCACCTGTATTCGACCATGATGGCCTTCTACGATGTTTTTGACAATTGCAAGTCCTAAACCAGTACCGCCCGATGAGCCCCGTTTACGCGACTTGTCGGCCTTATAGAATCGTTCGAATATGTACGGCAGATCATCGGAAGGGATCCCCTCCCCTTCATCCGCGATTCGAAGGACAACATACGCCGGATCCGTCTGTCCCGGATCAGGTACTCCCCAATCTCCTGACAGCGATATCGTTGCTCCGCTTGGCGTGTGACGCATTGCGTTATCCAGAAGGTTCGTCAGTACCTGCTCCAGGCGATCCTCGTCAGCAGCCTCTACATTAAGAGGAGGAGACTCCGGCAACTCGCACGAGAGACGAATGTCTCGATCCTTCGCATAGGCTGCAAACTTACGATGAACACGTCTGACCAGCGAATCAATATCACATGGCATAAGCTTAAGCTCGTTATGCCCTGCTTCCATTCGTGCCAGATCAAGCAAGTCCTTCACAAGCCGCCCCATCCTCACCGATTCATCATGAATAACTTGGACCAGCTCATCCCGTTCTTCTGGTGAATCTGCGAAGCCATCGAGCAGCGCTTCACTGTAGCCCTGAAGCATTGACAGCGGTGTTCGGATCTCATGAGAGACGTTAGCTACGAAATCACGCCGCAGCTTCTCGAGTTTGAATTCTTCGGTTACATCCCGCACCACCGCGACCGCACCACGAACGGAATCATTTGATTTGAGCGGCGCCATGACGACCGACCAGACACCGCTGAGAAAGTGAATCTTATCGCTCGTGTCCACACCTTCAGTGATGACGTGGCCAAATAATTCAAACAGCGGCTTCGGCACACCTGGACGGGAGATGTTCTCCTCATCCTCCGCCCAATCGAGCGAATTCCAATGTGCCATCAGCTTGTCGCCTGGCGGATTGGACATCGTCACATTCCCTTCCGCATCGAAGGTCATGACAGCGTCAGACATACTACGAAGAATACTCGCAAGGTGATTCTTCTCGAGGCTTAAATCCTTAATGAGCGAATCGAGATCATTAGCCATGCGGTTGAACGCATGAGCCAGATCACCAATCTCGTCCGTCGAACGTATCGGAACACGCGTCTCATAATCGCCACCTGAAATCGATGCAGCCGCCTTCTTCATCTCGATAAGCGGCTGCGTGATTTTGGACGATAGGAAGAAAGCAAAGAACGTCGATAACATAAACCCGATTATCCCCGTTACAATAAACAACACTTTAACCTGATGAGAAGTCGTGTCCTGGAAGTTGATATCGATATATTGAAGAAGGAACATGCCGAGGATGAGCAGAACGACTGCAACGAGTACGATAATGGTCATCCATAGCTTGCCGACTACACTTCGCAAAAGCCATCCTAACTTCATCAATTACTTTGACACCTCTAGCTTGTAGCCAACGCCCCATACGGTCGTAATCATCGAGGCTGCTTCAACTGACACTTTGTTCAGCTTCTCCCGCAGACGCTTCACATGGGTATCAACGGTGCGCAGATCGCCGAAGAACTCATAGTTCCAAACGTCCTTCAACAGCTCTTCACGAGAGAACACCTTGTCCGGCGATACAGCCAAGTAGTGCAGCAATTCATATTCCTTCGGCGTCAAGCTGACCTCTTGTCCACCAGCCATGACACGATGCGCATCATGCTCAATGATGAGATGCGGCAGCACGATGTTGTTGCTCGAATTCGATTCCTTCGTCAAGAAGGCAGTAGCTGACGAGCGGCGAAGAATGGCCTTCACACGGTAGATGACTTCGCGTGGGCTGAACGGCTTCACGACATAGTCGTCTGCACCTGCTTCGAAGCCCTGTACGCGATTCATCTCTTCGCCTTTAGCTGTGAGCATGATGACCGGCGTCGCTTTCACCTGACGCAGTCTGGAGCATACTTCCACACCATCAATACCTGGAAGCATAACGTCGAGCATGATGAGATCATAATCTTTGCCTGCTGCCATTCGAAGTGCAGTTTCTCCGTCCTCTGCTTCTTCGATTTCGTATCCTTCCTTCTCCAAATACATTTTGAGCAGGCGGCGAATACGCTCTTCGTCGTCTACAACTAAAATGCGATGCGCGTAATCTGTCATGAAGACACAGCCCCTTTATCGTTTAGTAAATGGTTAAACACCTGCATACGAGTGTAAGCCTGCGATGATGAGGTTTACGCCAATTAGCGTGAACCAAACGATGACGAAGCCAATAACGGCCAGCCATGCGGAGCGATGACCTTGCCAGCCGCGTGATAGACGGAAGTGCAAGTATACGCTGTAGTACAACCAAGTAATAAGCGCCCATACTTCCTTCGGATCCCAGCCCCAGAACCGGCCCCATGCCTCGTTCGCCCAGATCATCGCGAAGATGAGTGCACCGAGCGTAAAGACTGGGAAGCCGATTGCAATAGCACGATAGCTGATCTCGTCCAAGTCGCTTGGCTTAACGCCATCCATCAACGGATGGATCACCGCGCCGAGCGGTTTGCGGAACAACAGTCGGAGCAACCCGTAAAGGACAGTACCCGCGATGATGGACCAGATGACTGTATTAAGCTTCCGTCCAGCGTTGATACCATTCATCCAAGACGGTGTCTCGAACCAAGGCTTGTTCATGCCGAGGAACGAATCAACGGATACAACTTGGCTATTATAAGGCTTGAAGATAGGCGGCAAATCGTACTGCACCTGCTCAACCGTAGTAATCGTCTGACCTGATGTGTCAACCGTTACATTCTCTTGTGTGAAATGCGCTTCGTAGCCCGCGCCGCGGAACGAAAATACGATTGCGATAAAGCCGATTACGACGACAATAACATAAAGCGTGAACTCGACCCAACGCTGCTCTTTGCGTGCTTTAGCATCCTTACGAGTATAATCGACCACACGAAGCAAATACATAAGTCCAGCTGCAAAACCGACCGCGAAGAACGCTTCTCCGAGAGCTGCTGTCGTAACGTGGATTTTGAGCCAGTACGAGTTAAGCGATGGGATGAGCGGCTGCACATCCTTCGGGAATACTGAAGCGTAAGCAACGATAATAACAGCAAGCGGCGTTGCGAACATACCAAGCAAAGGCTTGCGGTAAATCAAATAAATAATCGTAAAGGCGATCATGATCGCCATCGCAAGGAACGACATAAACTCGTACATATTACTTGTTGGAATCTGACCGCTTCCATACCAACGTGTGAAGAAGAAGGTCAAGTGGCCAACAAGGCCTGCCGACGAGGTAATGAAGGCAATACGGCCCCAACGTTCCGTATGATTCTTCGACTCCCGATTGCTCCAGCGCTGGCCTGCAATGGCGATCACATAGAACATAAACGCGAAACAGTATAAGGCGAATGCCACTAAGTATGCATGTCCGCTAAAATCTACCCAACTCACGAATTATAACCCCCGTTATCGAGCTTGTCCCGCTCGACCGTAATGCCCATTTGCTCCAGCGCCCAAGCCGTCTCAGAACGCATGCCGAAATGGTTTTTGTTCGTATGCGCGCCAAGCGACAGCTTGCCGTCATCAATCCGCAGCCATATACGGCGGTGATGCCAATAAGCTCCCATCAGCAAACCGAGCATACAAATGCCAAGGCCAACCCACACATAAGGAAGCGCCCGATCGACCCGGATTAACAAGTAGCTCGTATAGGAGCTGAACTTGACATTCTCCATTCCATCGACACGGATTTGTACCTTTGATGCGACTGCCTGGTTAATTTGATCTTGACTGAAACGTTCTTTATCTTTCTCTAGCGGGAAGTACATGTACGGCTCGCCCTTCTCGTCCAGTCCCGGTCCTTTCACAATAAAGATGAAAGCCGGTGATTTCGGATCCCGCGATTTCGTAATCGGACTGCCATCCTCGTCCAAAGCGAACTCCATGTAATTCGCCTTCAGCTCGAGTGTATAAGGACCCACCTCGAAGTTTGTCTTCGGATTCTTCATTGGAAGCTCGAACGGCCCATAGGTTTGACCCGTCTTCACATCTTCAATAACTGGGCTGACCGACTGCAGCAATGGTGAATCATCGTAACCGATCTGATAGAGTTTAACGCCGCTATAGCTCATCGGATGGTTCACCGTAATGTCGTATTGCTTGACCTCTTTGAGCTCGGGCTCGATACCTGGCTCGCCACATGACTTCACGCATTCGTACAGCACAGCGTGGGTCTCGTACAGCTTCGGCCGCTGCTGCTGCTTCAACCGTTCTGGCAGTTCTGTCTCAGTATAATACTCGACAGTGAATTTCTCGTTCTTCACATAGTAGTCGGTACCCGACACTTGAACCGTCTCTCCGTCACGTACGGCGATGGTGTTTTCTTCCGTCCAGTGCGGAATCGTCCGTGCGAGCAGCGCGAGCAGCAGAATGATTAGACCGATATGGTTGATGTATGGGCCCCAGCGGCTGAATCGGTTCTTCTCCGCCAACAGTGCGGTGCCATTAATATGTACTTTATAACGCCGACGCTTCAGTTGATTGCCGAACGTTTGAACCCATTGCTCGGCATCTCCTTCAATCGAGCCGGTGTAAGATGTCTTCTGACGTGTAATGAACTGCAGATGTTTGCGAATCTGCTGCTTGTTCAATGCACGGTACAGCGGGAGCACCCGGTCAAGACTGCATATGACTAGTGACGTACCAATCATGACGAGCAGGCCGACGAACCACCATGAATCATACATGGAAGATAGTCCGATCGCATGATACAGTTCTCCGCTCCACCCATACGCTTCCTTGTAATAATCAGCATCATTACCCTGTGGATATATCGTACCTAGAGACGCGCCGACCAACGTAATAATGATAATGATTACGGCGATTCGAACCGACGAGAAAAAGTTCCATACCCGATCCAGCGGGTTCGGATTCTGCTTCTGTGACCGTCTAGCTACGCCGTCATACCGCATCTCAAGCGGTTCATCTGATTCTACGAGCGGCTTGCCGCATGACTCGCAGAGCAGCGTGTCCGGCGGGTTCTGGTGGCCGCATTCGCACTTCGTATTCTGAAACAAAACGTAAAGCCTCCTTCTGCGCTTCACTCTTATCACGAGTCAAATCAACAACTAGGATTGCAGCAGCTGTTCGACACGCGAATCGATGTCCTGTTCACTCATCCCGCCAACGAAGATGTCCATTATGGTGCCATCCGGCTTGACGAAGAATGTGGTCGGATACTGGGATAAGCCGTACCTTCGCTCAATGACTCGATTCGCATCCCTTAGAATCGGGTAATTAAGCGAACGCTCCTTGACGAAGTTGTTGACGGTTAAATCATCCTCGCTTAGGTTGATCGCCAGCACTTCAAAAGACTTGTCCTTATACTTGTCGTACATACGCTGAAACTCCGGCATCTCCGTGACACATGGCGGACAGAATGAACCCCAGAAATTAATGACGACTGCCTTCCCTTGATAATCTGCCAATTGATGCGACTGACCGTCCAGATCAAGCAACGTAAAATTCGGCGCTGCCCCGCCGACCTCCGGACGACCATCATCGGACGCAAACAGCGTCTTGCCGATCGCATATCCGCCGAGCAGCAAGACGCCGAGCAAGATGACGATCTGAATCGGCTTCCGATTTTTGCCCAAGCCTAATCACCTCTAGTAGATTGCAAACCAACCTTCAATCCATTCAAAATACATCTGGAACAAAAATTCGACGGCATTCGCAACAATGCCGTCATAGAACCAATAAAACTACTGAACCAAGTTACCCCTTACGCGTACGTGTAGGTCTGCCGTTACTTGACGGACCTGGCCGCTGACCTGAACGCGGCGCCTGTCCTCGGCTATCCTGTGATCTGCCGCCGCTTCGACCTGAATCAGACTGCTGCGGTTTACGCGTACTGAACGCTGATTGCCGGGCTTTGGCAGCCTCACGCTGAGCAGCTGCACGCTCACGCGCCGACTTCGGTTGGCTTGCAGCTTGTTGTTGAGGCGCGCTGCGCTTGCGGCCTTCCCCAGCACTCGCATTCTTCTCATAACTGCCAATTGCTTTCTCGATAGCAGCTTCTGCATAGGACTTGCGGGAACGACTATTGCTCGAACGCGAGCTGGAAGACGATGTCTTCGCTCGATCAGGTTTGCGGTCCTCGCGAGCTTCAGTAGACGCCGTATTCAAACCTTTCGGCTTCGGCTTCGGCTTCCATTCTGGCTTCTTACCGTTACGGTTCGAAGCAATTGGATTTTCCTTGCCTTCTGCCTTCGCTGCTTCTGCACGAAGCTCTGCTACTTCCTTCGGCGTAAGCGGACGCCAGCCGCCTCGCTTCAGATTTTGCAAACCGAGCTCACCGAATTTGACCCGCTTCAGTCGCAATACAGGATGACCAATCGCATCGAACATCCGGCGCACTTGACGGTTGCGTCCTTCGTAGATCGTAATGCGGATCGTCGCTTCCTTGTTATCCAACTCGATGTCCTGATACTCCACTTCAGCCGGAGCCGTCATACCATCCTCCAGCTCCACACCTTTACGAAGCTGATCCAACTTCTCGCCGTGCGGTACCTTTTCGACCGTTGCCAGATAAGTCTTCGGTACGTGGTGCTTCGGATGCGTCAATAGATTGGCGAATTCGCCATCGTTCGTCAGCAGAAGCAGTCCTTCGGTATCATAATCGAGACGTCCGATTGGATAGACACGCTGTTTAATGCCTGCCAAAAAATCCGACACGACCTTGCGGCCTTGCGGATCCGATGCGCTCGTAATGACGCCCTTCGGCTTGTTCAGCATGATGTACAGCTTTGCTTCCGTCTCAATCGGCTTCCCGTTCACGGTAATCACATCTTCATTCGGGTCGGCTTTAGCACCGAGCGTCGTGACTTGGACCCCGTTCACTTCCACTTGTCCAGTCAAGATAAGCTCTTCGCATTTGCGCCGAGAGGCAATGCCTGCTTGCGCCAATATTTTCTGTAAACGTTCCAACTTTTTCACCTCACCCTCCATATTAACTTTAAGCACGAAAAAGCACAAGGTCGGTGCTGACGGCCATCACGCCATCTCGCCCGCACTTGTGCTTCAGCCTTGCTGCTAGAGGAAAATTCAAATTTGACAATTTATTGACGCACGCCTACAACGGTCGCTTAGCTGAATAAAAGCAGGCAAACCGCTATGGAAGCAGCGAATCCAACAAGATCGGAGAACAATCCAACCTTCAACGCATAACGGGATTTGCGGATGCCAACAGCACCGAAATAAACGGTGATGACATACAAAGTTGTATCCGTGCTGCCTTGAATCGTTGACGCTATCCGACCGATCATCGAATCAGGTCCAAATGATTTGATCAGATCCGTTGTATAGGCAAGTGAACCTGCACCTGTCAGCGGCCTAAGCAATCCTAGCGGCAGCACCTCGGCAGGCACACCTAGCGGTGCGAGCAATGGTTTGAACACCGATAACAGCATATCCATCGCACCTGAAGCACGGAACATGCTAATCGCCACCATCATCCCAACGATATGCGGGATAATGCTAATGGCAGTGCCAAACCCATCCTTTGCCCCTTCGACGAACGTCTCGTAGACAGGTACTTTCTTAAATGCTGCATATAAAGGAATGAACACGATAAGTGCGGGGATCATCCAAACCGATAATGTTGACAGCCATTCAACCAACCGCCTCACCACCTTTTCCTGCATGCGGAGGTGCGGTATAAGGAGGCGTCATTGGCGGACGCTTCGAACGTGAGGCTCGGCTGCGATACCAACGGTCAGCAAGTATGGCTGCGGCAGTGGCAACAGCTGTTGCCGCGATTGTAGAGCCGACGATCTCGGCTGCATTGGCCGATTCGTATTGAAGCCGAATCGCAATGAGCGTCGTCGGGACAAGCGTTATGCTGGAAGTATTGAGAGCTAGTAAGGTACACATAGCCGGCGTTGCTGTCTCTTGATCCGGGTTTAGCTTCTGCAGCTCTTGCATCGCTTTAATGCCCATTGGTGTTGCGGCATTGCCAAGTCCAAGTAGATTAGCCGCCATATTGCTCATGATATACCCAAGAGCAGGATGGTTACGCGGAACGTCTGGGAACAGGAAGCGGACGGCAGGCCCGAGCATTCTAGATAGTACGCGCAGCAGACCTGCATCCTCCCCGATTCGCATTAGGCCGAGCCAGAAGACGAGAATGCTGATCAGGCCAAAACTGACCGTCACTCCCGTCTTTGCTCCATCAAACGCTGCTTCTGTAACCGCCTCGAGCTTACCCGTCACCGCAGCAGAGACCACGCTGACGACAATCATGAACAACCAGATCCAGTTCACCATCGGCTGCTCACGCTCCTCCCCCGAATAATGCTCGTACGACGGCGCGCATTGTATGTGAGAATGAATAGTCGCTTGCTCCTGCGCTTGCCGCATTGTCTAGTGCTGGAAGCGGACGCTTCTCTTTCCACTGTAGTCGGCTGCTGGTGGAGTCATACACAGGAACAACGCCAATTGTATTGCCGCTAAGCTCCCATTCTAAAACTCCACGTTCACCGAGTGCATACGGCGTGCTCGTATTGCTAATAAGCGTCAACTTGGAATGCAGCTGGTCAGCTTCCCCGCTCGCAAGCGGATAACGGAACGTACGGCCTGCAGCTAGCGGGTAACCGCTAATTGGCTGACCTTGCTGCGCTACAACTTTAAGCTTGTAGTGTTCAAAGCCCCAATCCAACATATTGCGATGGTCAATCCAATCATCACGATCGTTGATCGTCACAGCTGCGAGCTGCTGTCCATTACGCGTTGCGGAGCTTACAAGGCAGCGAAGTGCCATTTTCGTGTAGCCGGTTTTGACGCCGTCCGCACCCTCGTACATGGCCAACATCTTGTTCTTATTCGACCACTGATAATCCCAGGATTCATTCGGATTCGGCGCTTTCTTTATCCGTGTCTTAACGATTGTGGCGAATGTCGGATTGTGAAGCGCATAAGCGGTCAGTTTCGCTAAGTCGTTCGCAGACGAGTAATGCCCGTCCTCATCGAGACCAGATGGATTCATGAACTGTGTGTTGGTGAGGCCAATCCATTCCGCCTTCTCATTCATCATCCGAACAAAACCTTCGACCGAGCCTCCAACATGCTCGGCGATAGCCGTTGCCGCATCATTGCCGGAGCGAAGCATGAGGCCATACAGCATGTCCTCCAGCTTCATTTCCTCTCCCGCCTTCAAGTAAATCGAGGAGCCTTCTTTACCAGCAGCACGTGCGCTTACCTTCACTTTATCGGAAAGATCGGCATTCTCGATCGCAACAATTGCGGTCATGATTTTCGTCAGACTGGCGATTCTAAGACGCTGGTCCCCACTCTTATCGTACAAAATCCGGCCTGATTCTACGTCGATCAACGTTGCTGCCTTCGCGTGCGTCCCAAGTGGCGGAACATTCGCAGCCGCCTCGACGGCAGCAGGTCCGAACCCGAGCGCAGTTGTCAGCAGCACGAACGCAACGGCAGCATATGACAGCCGCCTCATCGACTGATGACGGCGCAGCAACTTCATGGACATGCGGTTGAAACCTCCTGTCGAAGTCCTTTACGACACATTACAAGCAATGCGAAATAGACGCTCAAAAATGTGCCTGCTTGTACAGCATATGTCCAAGCAGCCGTCTTTATGCTCCGGCAATCTCCATAACAAAAACGGCAGTCACCTAGTCGGCGTGCCGTTATCAACTCTAACCGTTCAGCGGTCGACTAATCGAGCCACCCTTTCTTATTGGCGATCGCGATCGCTTCAATCCGATTTTTCGCATCTAGCTTGCGAATAGCCTCGGACAAATAATTACGTACCGTGCCCGCACTTAGGTGCAAATTCCCGGATATTTCTTGGGCAGATAATCCCTCACCCGCCAGCTTCAGCACCTCGCGTTCACGATCAGTTAACGGATTCTCCGCTTCCCACAGCGAAATCGCTAGCTCCGGGCTCACCGCTCGTCCACCATCATATACACGTCTCAGAGCAGCGCTTAATTCGTCGATAGGAGCGTCTTTGAGCAGGAAGCCGTGAACGCCGGCGCGCATCGCGCGTTGAAAATAACCCGAGCGCGAGAACGTCGTCAAGATGACGACCTTACATGCATAACGTCGTGCAACCAGCTGCTCCGCGACATCCAATCCAGTCAAGATAGGCATTTCGATGTCCAAAAGACAAATATCCGGCTGCAGCAAATCAATAAGCTCCAATGCCTTCTCACCATTCTCTGCCTGCCCGACTACTTCTATGTCATCCTCCATGTCAAGGAGCGCGCTCAGCGCCCCTCTTAACATCCCTTGATCTTCTGCAATGATAACTCTCATCCGTTGTTCTCCTCTCTGCCAGTTGAAGAACGATTCACATAAGGAATCGTAATCGACACTCTTGTACCCCTTGAGCCTTGTTCTTCGCCCTGTGGCTCAATCGTGATCGTGCCTTCCACCAGCTTCAAGCGCTCACGCATTCCTTTGAGACCGTTGCCTTCGCACCCGCCTTTGCCAGATACTGAACCATCGATGCCTTGTCCATTATCCGAGACGATTAACATCAAGCAGTCATGCATACTCGTTCGCTCGATTGTGCAGCTAGATGCACCGCTATGCCGAACGACATTCGTCACCGTCTCTCGCAAGCACATGCCTAAAATATTGTTGATTAAAGGCGTGACCGAGCCTTCCCGAAATCGCCCCTCCAAATGAGGCTCTATATTAGCCGCCTCAAGAATCTGCAGCGCGTTATGAATCTCGGTATCTACCGTCGCCGTATTAAGCCCAGATACCAGCTCTCTTACTTGCTGAAGCGCTGCACGTGAAGTGGCCTGAATATCTCTTACTTCTTGTATAGCACGTTCCGAATTTTTGAGAATTAGCCTTTCGGTCAGCTCGCTCTTCAGTGTGATGAGCGATAACGAATGCCCAAGCGTATCGTGCAAGTCCCGCGAGATGCGAGCTCGTTCTTCGTTGGCTGACAGGATCGCGATTTGCTCGTTCGCGATGTCGAGTTTTTCTCTCAGCTCCTTGGATCGCCGTCCGAATCGAATCGCCATCGGCATGAACAACATAATGAGCATGGCGGGAATAACACTGATTAAGTCGTCGCTAGTCAGTTCGTTGCGATACACGACAAGAATAGAAACCAAAAATACAGACAAGGAAATCCATGTAATCATAAACTTGCGTCTGGTCGGCATCATACCGATTAAAGGGGTTAGGTAAAAGCCCATGAACATAAACGATGGATCGACTTGCAGCGTAAACAATATGATGACCGCCATCAAGGCATAGGTAAGTACAAACCTGCCCCGCTCATGCAAAATGCAGTAGACGTAGATGACGGCAAAAACAGCGATAACGAAAAGACCAATGATCATCTCCCCTGCCGGACGCTGGAATACAACGTGCAGCGGAAACGCAAGATAAACGAGCCAAATAAACGAAATGAACAAAGGCGGTCTCGATGGAGACCGCTCGCCGAATAAAAAATGCAAGATTGATTTTATCAATTAGACCGCTTCCTGTTTTCTCATAATATAGGATGATAGTATCACGAAACCGATCACATATGCACCAAGAACGAATACGCCGTTCCAATCAAATGCTTCGCCTCCGATCAAATTCCAAGCACCGTGTCCCAGCCAGTAGGTTGGCATTGCATGCGCAATCGCGCGCATCGTATCCGACATCGACTCCACCGGAAACCAGAGGCCGCCCAGCATAGACATGCCCAGATAGACGATCATACCAACTACCTGCACGACATCGGAGTTCCGAATCGTCCCCACAAGCGTCCCAAGCGCCATAAAGGAAAAGCTGCCAAACCAGATCCATAAGCCACTTTCGATCCATTGTGCCGCCGATAGCTCAACGCCTTTGACCGCGGAAGCGATAATGAACAATATGATGATCATGCACAAATTGATCAATCCTTGCGCGATTACCTTCGATAGAACAAACGCCCAAGAAGGAAGCGGCGTAATGCGAAGCAGTCTAGACCAGCCTTGCGACCGTTCCCTGGAAAACTTCTGGCTGAGCGTTGTAATACCCGAGCCAACCACGCCATATGCCGACATCGACATCAGATAATAAGCCGCCCAGTCGATGCCGCCTACCGTAAGATCGCCATCCATCGAACTAGTGAAAATAAAGTAAAAAGCAATCGGCATAATGATCGTGAAGAAAACAAACCGTTTATTCCGCATCGTGCGAAGCAGCTCCGACTTCAATTGCGCGAGTGCCGCTCTTCTAATGCTTGTATCCATGTTCATTCCAACTCCCTTTCTATCCTCTTTATTGGTCCTCTTTAGCGCTGCTTACGAGCGAACGGAACGCTTCCTCCAAGCCGCCGCTTTGTATCTCGATATCCTTCATCTCCACGCCTCGCGTAATCAGTTCAGCGATCAATCTGTCTGTATCATTGCTATACAATCGGACTCGCCGGCCGTTCCACTCCGCATCCGTTACGCCTGGGATTTCGTATAAATGATCGTTCGTTACGGTAGAGCCCGCCGTGAACGTGATCGTACGACCGATCGTCGTCGCTTTAATTTGACTTGGAGTGCCATCGGCTGCGAGCTTGCCGTCGTTAATGACGACGATCCGGTCCGCTACCTGGTCCGCTTCCTCTAAGTAATGCGTCGTCAGCACGATCGTGCGTCCTCGGCCTGCCATCGCTTTGACCGTATCCCAAAACAATTGACGGCTGGTTACGTCCATCCCAACGGTAGGCTCGTCGAGGAACAGCACCTCTGGATCACCCGCAACCGCCATCGCGAATCCTAATCGACGCTGCTGTCCTCCGGACAACGTGGACGCCATTTTGCTCCGTTCGTTTGTAAGACCGCTTATTTGAAGAAGTTGTTCGAGCGGGAGCGGCGTCTTATAGTAATGACGGAAAAGATCGATCGTCTCCGCTACCGTCAAATTATCAATAACGCTGACATCCTGCAGCATGGCGCCGATCCGATCTCGGACGCTGCGATCCTTTGGATCACCGCCAAGCAGTTTCACGCTGCCGCTCGTAGGCTGGATTAGCCCAAGAATCATGGATACGGTCGTTGTCTTGCCCGCTCCGTTTGGTCCAAGCAGGGCAACTACGCTGCCTTTCTCTACGTTTAACGATAAACCGTCGACTGCTTTTTTCCCTTTATATACCTTCGTAATATTGCTTAATTGAATCGCCCATTCCTTCATCGTTATATCCCCTGCCTATCTTCAATGTTCGTTCATCCGGTTCGATCAGCTGACTTCCTTATATTACCTGAACCAAATTGGAGCGGGTAGATTATTTTAACATCTGTTTCGCATGACAAATGTCATATATATGTACGCATTCAGAATTCAGACTTTAGAACATACAAAAAGCCCGTACCGGCTAGCATAGCCGATACGGGCTTTCATGTTTCATCAGAGAAGCGGGGACTCCGTAATGGAATCGTGGTGGTGATCATTTTGCTTCAGCATACCTTGGATACGATCGAAAACATGTGGAGCAGAATCAATAACGCGCTCAATGAGATGCGTATTGTTGTCGAGCGGTACGACCTTCACGCCATGCGTGCCAACGACGAGGAACGCGATTGGTGTAATGGAAACACCACCGCCGCTGCCGCCGCCAAACGGCCCTTGCACAGAAGCGTTTTGTCCTTCATGCGGCGTCGTTGACGACTGACCATTGCCATTAAACCGGATATCACTGCCGCCGGCAACGAAACCGAAACCAACCTTAGAGATCGGCATAATCACACTGCCGTCTGGTGTTTGAACCGGGTCGCCGACAATCGTGTTGACGTCGACCATTTCTTTAATATTTTCCATCGCGGTCTGCATGAGACCTTCAATCGGATGATTGGACATTGCTGCTCCTCCTCGGTGCGATATGGATAAGGACTTCCGTACGCTTTCTGTATTGTGCTCGTACAGACTGCAGATTATGTGCATGCACCCTCAGGCCGAGCTTCCAACTACTTGCTTTAGCGAAAATAAAAACAAGCGTCCGGTCAGCGAACGCTTGTTTATCAGTTGAATGAATTCTAGTCTTGAGAAACCGCAAGCTCCCGCTGTACATAATGAACCAGGTCGGCAACTGTAGCCAAATCCATATATCGATCATCATCGAGAATCGTAATGCCCATGTTGTTCTCAAGCTCATCTAGAAAATCATAAAGCTCGATTGGGCTATTCGTAATGCTTTCGCGAATGCTTGTTTCCAGTGTAATTCGAGATTGAGGAATAGCAAACGTATGTGAGATCATGACAACGATTTCTTCAAATAGCTCCGTTTGTTTCATTCGTATCCTCCTCTTGAAAATCCATGCTCCGTACATATATTTTGGAGGACCAATAACGAAATGTCAATATTTAGTTGAATTATACAATTGCAGTAATGGCCGGTTGATGATCTTGAGCATACATCTGTGCATCGAACATTCGTCGGTATAGATCACATTCCACTAGCAGCTCTTCATGCTTGCCAATCGCTTGGATTTGACCTTGATCCATAACAATAATGACGTCAGCATCTCGAACCATATACAACCGATGAGCGATCGTAATCGTTGTCTTCCCTTCTGACAATCGATTCAACGCTTGAACGATATCCCGTTCTGATTCAGAGTCAAGCGCAGAGGTCGCTTCATCAAGCAGTAAAATGGGTGCATCTCGAAGCATGGCTCTTGCAATAGCGATTCGTTGTCTCTGACCGCCTGATAAGCTGCCCCCATGCTCGGCTAGCTCCGAATCCAGCCCATCAGGGAGCCTCATGACGAAATCCAGAGCATTCGCAGCCTGCAGCGCGTCCAGCATCTCCTCTTCACTAGCATCCGCTTTACCGTACAACAAGTTGTCTCGTATTGTCCCTGTGTAGAGTCTAGACTCCTGAGGCACCAACGAATAGTAGCTGCGCAGCAGGGAAAGCTCCATCGTTTCTTGACTTGCCCCATTGAGCTTAATTACGCCACTTTGAACACGATATAACCCAAGCAGCAGCTTGAACAAGCTGGTTTTACCCGACCCGCTTGGACCAACAACACCTACACGCTGACCTTTTATAATCGTGAAAGAGATATTGTTGACTGCTGGATTCAATACGCTGGATTGCAATGCGTCTTCATCGAACGAATGGGAATAATCGAATTGGACGTTCTCCACCTCGAGCTTTTCGAATACAGCTTTACGCTCAGACGATGGATCAACGTGTACGAACGTTCGCTGCTCGACCTCACGATCGATTAGCTCGAATATGCGATTCGCGGCACCAAAAGACTGCTGAGCGGCTCCCCAAGTGCCTGCGAGATTCGTGAACGGCCATGTCAGATGATTGAGCAGTTGGATGAAAGCTAACAGACCGCCAACCCCCATCTTGCCCTGCGTGACAAAGTATGCGCCGAATACGAAAGCTACTATAAACGATGTCAGTCCGATTCCACTGCCGGTTCCTGCGATTGCCGCTTGAAGGTGAGCACCTTTTCTTTCTGTTTCTGTCACCTCACTGCTCAAACTGCGGAATTTATGCAATAGTTTGGACTCAAGTCCGAATGCTTTAAAAAGTAAACTCGTATTTAAAATGTCTTGCAGAAACGTAAGCTGACGCTCCTGCCGCTGCTGTTGCTGAATGGAGTTGTTCATTATAGGTTTGCCGAATAGGATACCGATCAGAAGAGTGGTCGGCCCGATGAGAAAACAGATAATGGCGAGCGGCCAATAGATTTGAAGAAGAAAAATAAAAGCAGCAATAGCGAGCAGCGGATTGCGGATCAGCTGCAGCAATGTATTGCCGAATAAATCACCAATCGCAGCATTATCATTCGTTAGACGAGCCGTGAGCTCGCCCGAGTGTGAGCGATCAAACTCAGATTGCGTAAGCCGAAGTACAACATCCATCGTATCGTCGCGAAGATCGCGTCGAATACGGGACGATACAATGCCTTTCAAGAAGGCGTCTCCATATTGGAATAGCACGGTCAATACGAGAATCGTAGCACCCGCGACTATGAGGATGCTCCACTGCGATTGGTCTCCTGAGGCTGCCACATTCGTCATCCTGCTTAAATATTGTGCAACACTAAGTTCAAGGCCAATACCGACAAGCATGCTAATGAGCAGTCCTACATACAACAAGCGATATCGCTTCGTATAGCTTATCAACCTTCTAAAGATAGTGCCTTTAGCGACCTCCACATTAACGCTCCTCTCCACTTCGGCCTGTCAACACTCGAACCGCATCATGCAGCTGTGCAATGACTCGATCCTTCTGAATTCGGTAGTAGTGTCGATTATCTGACTTGTGAAGCTCAATCAAATCAGCAGCTAACAAGAAACCGGCATGATAGGTTACCGCACCAGGGGTGATGCCAAGCTCCTCTGCGAGCTCCTTGCCAAACCGCTGCCGCTCACGCAAGAGCAGCATAAACTCTAATCTTTTTTTATCGCTCAGCGCTTTGAACAACTTCTCCAGCTTCTCTGTATCCACCGCTTCTCCAAAATAGACATCGTTATTAATGCCCATGCTTGCCCAATTTGAAGGCGTATTACCTGCGTATATAGCATTACCAATATGCGCTGAAACACTGATATGAATGATTGTTGGCTTGTCAATGACCGTCGGGTCAACCAGAAGAAAACGACGTAGAAATGCCGCAGGGTTGTCCTCAAACATTGTTCGATAGCGTTCTACAGCAGCATAAGCATCCTCCTTCATGCGAGTAGCTATTGTTTGGAAGAAGCGTGTGTTGTATTGCTCAAACAGCCGCATATACCGTTCTTTTGTTTCTTCCGGTTGAGCCAGACATTCCAGCAAGGATTGCTTTTGATTCCGTTCCTCGTTGAAGTCCATGGCCTCAATACGAGTACGGAGCTTGACTAAGTCATGTTGAATTCCTTCCCATGTCTCGCCTAGAAGCAACTCATCCATTTTATTGAAGCATACCCCGAGCACCATTTGTCCTACGATCTCTTGTGCCGGAGTAACAGCGAGCCTAGATAGCCAACTGCCCACATCTGTCTGATCCTGATCCTGGAACACGGATAATAAAAACCCAAGTGAGATTTCAGGATGCATGGTAGATTTACCGAAAAAAAATGAAAGCTCTCGGCTTTGGTAAGGCGTGAGTGTCTGACCTGCTTGCTCAATGAGACGAATTACTTCCGTGTTCATATCGATCATGAGCTGTTCGGCATGCTGCCGAAGAAGTGAGAGATTCGCAATCAGATCCATTGAAAGAATAAACTCCATGCTTTCAACGTACGTAATCGTGACAAGCCCGCTTAAACGTTCATTGTCAGTATCGATACCATCAATATCAGTCATTGTCTGATTCTCCTATTAAGTTTAGTATTTATTGAATCCATCTCATTCACGTTTAACATTTATTAAACAACACTTATTCTATTTGCATCCACTCCAGTTGTCAACAAAACCCAGTGCTGAAAAACAAAAAAAAGAGCAGCCTCAGAGCTGCCCTTCGAACACATCGTGAATTGTTTCCTTACTTTTCGCATCTAAATCTTCGGCAATACACGCTGTAGACCAGTCGTTCCAGCCTTCATTTTACGCATCGCATTGACTAACCGGAGTCCGGCTATGCCTGCTTGTCCAAGCCGCATCCTAGCTGCAATTTTCCATTCAGATACGATACAGGTTCGGTTATAGGCAGGCTGCACATCAAGGACAGGTGAGGCCATCAACTGCATAAACTGCGAAGCAACACCAACAGCCGTAGTCTTAACGGACCAAAGCATGCCGGTACACATTGCTGTCCACATGGCGTCGCCGGTCCCTACTTCCGTCACCCACCGCCACTCTTCGATCTTCACATTTGCAAGCACCTTCTTAACCAGGCTTGCCGTATCTTCTATTTGCGTGACGATCATTTTGAGCCGATTCGTTAGGCTGAGCACGCGAGCTGCATCCATTTCCTCTTCCTGTTCACCGTGACCCTGCATATTGTTCTTCTCGGTTCGCACCTTAATGCCTCGATTTGTCCATTCCAGCACAGGCATTCGCCACTTCAAGCGGACAATGCCGAATAACGCCTTGATATGAATCTCCAGGTCATCGTTCAAGTTGATCTTCTTCATTTGAGCGGTCAGTACGATTGGTGAGAACCAGATGAGCATTCCGATCAAAAAAAAGAGACCTGCAGCAGCCCACCATATCCAACCATGTGAAAAAGCCGCCATCTGCGGTTCCCCCATCCTCCAAGCATTTGGCTTGTGTGCCGCTTATCGTCATGACAAGCAGCAGTTGGTTATAGTATGACCCAGCTTACAGATCTCATGTGAACTTTATTCTTCGTCTTCCTTCGTGGCCGCGATATCACGCGGTGCAGATGGAATTGGCGGCAGCTCATCGAACGTCATCTGTCGACCATCAAATCGTTCAAACAACATGTTCGAGCCATCGTCAAGATCGTCTACCGTAACGTTCGCCGGCTCTGGCAGTGCGCTTAGCGCAGATAAACCGAAGTAATCCAAGAATGCCTTCGTCGTCCCATAAAGAATGGGCCGGCCAATTGCCTCCGCACGGCCAACTTCTTCGATGAGGTCCTTCGAGACAAGCGAATGAATGGCTCGATCGCTCTTCACGCCACGAATTTCTTCAATATCGACACGCGTAATCGGCTGCCGATACGCGACGATCGACAGCGTCTCGAGCGCTGCTTGCGATAGGCTGGCTCGTGCTGGTGAATAAGCCATTCGCTCGAAATAAACAGCATGCTCCGGATTCGTCGTCATCCGATATGAGCCTGCAACCTCCGAGATTTGCACGCCTCTTCCTTCGCGCTTCAAATCGCATTTCAAATCGTAGACAAGCTCCGCCGACAATTGATTATCGATCTGCAAAATCTCAGCAAGCTGTCTGGCATTGAGACCTTCCTCTCCTGCCATATACAACAAGCCTTCAATAATCGACTTGTAGCTCTGATAGTCCATTATCCGACGTTTCTCCTCTCCAATGAATGACGATATCGTCGAACGTCTGATGCTGATGACAGCGAATGTGCTTCATCTTCATCAGCTCCAATATCGCCAGAAACGTCACAACAATCTCATGACGGTCCATATTTTGCTTGATCAACTTCGAGAATCGTACCGTCTCGTACTGTTTAAGCACTTCGATAATCTCGCGAATGCGATCCTTAACCGAAATTTCATCACGTTTAACCGTAGCAACGAAATTACGACGAACCGCTCTTCGCAGCGCCTTCTGAAAAGCGCGTACGAGATCATCGATATGCAGACCTTCTACCGGATTCGACGGCTGCTCATGCATGAACGGAGTCAAATCTTCAGGCTCCTTCGCAAAAACAAGACTGCGCTCGAACTCCTTATCCCGAAGCTCGGCTGCAATCAGCTTGTACTTACGATACTCCAACAGGCGCTGAATCAGCTCTTCCTGCGGGTCTGGCCCATCGTCCTGCCAATCCTCGAACTCATCGAGCTCAATGACTGGAGGCTTCGGCAGAAGCTGCTTGCTCTTGATTGACAGCAGCGTAGCAGCCATGACAAGAAACTCGCTCGTCACTTCGAGCTCAAGCTCCTGCATGGCTTGCAAATAACTCATATATTGATCGGTAATCTCGCTGATGGATACCTCGTGGATGTCGATCTCAGCTTTGTCAATCAAGTGAAGCAGCAGATCGAGCGGTCCTTCGAATGTTTCCAGCTTATACGTCACCGTCACGGCGTCGTCCTCCCGGGTGATGATCGGCTAGGCTATCGTCGTACCCGCAGCAGCAGAACCTGCTGCGGGTACGAACAGCTTAGCAGCTGCAAATTCGATTAGCCTTGAAGCTGGCGCGACAGGTTCGCCATTTCGATTGCAGACGCAGCTGCTTCCCAGCCTTTGTTGCCCGCTTTCGTACCTGCACGCTCAACCGCTTGCTCGATCGAGTCCGTCGTCAAGACGCCGAAGATAGCAGGAATGCCCGTTTTCAATGCGATTGCCGCTACGCCTTTAGCTGCTTCGTTGCACACGAAGTCAAAGTGAGGCGTTGAACCACGGATAACTGCGCCCAGCGTAATAACAGCGTCATATTTGCCGCTCTCAGCCATTTTCAGGGCTGCGAATGGAATTTCGAATGCTCCTGGTACCCAAGCGATTTCAATCTCGGATTCTTCTGCACCATGGCGTTTCAGTGCGTCAAGCGCGCCAGACAGCAGCTTCGTTGTAATGAATTCGTTGAAACGACCTACTACGATACCATATTTCAATCCTTGCGAGACTAAGTGTCCTTCATAATGTTTCATTGTTCATCTTCCTTCCATGTGGATACGATTAGAATTAATTAGATGCAATAATCGTCATATATTTTGTTCAACGTAACCCGATCAACGACCTCCAGGCCGTAGCCCTCAAGTCCTTTGATCTTGCGTGGATTATTCGTGAGCAGACGCATTTGGCGCACGCCAAGATCTTTCAAAATCTGAGCGCCGATGCCATATTCCCGCAAATCCGGATGAAATCCAACTTTCTTATTCGCCTCGCCCTTGTCGAATCCCTGCTCCTGAAGCTGATAAGATTTCAATTTGCTAAGCAAACCTTCACCTTTGCTATCCTGCCGCATATACAGCAGTACCCCGTTGCCCGCTTCATTAATCTGCTGCATTGCCGCATCAAGATGCTTGCCGCAGCTGCATTTCTTCGAATGGAACACATCGCCCGTCAAGCACTCCGAGTGAACACGTACGAGCGTTGGTTTATCCGGCGTGATTGTACCTTTGACATAAGCTAAATGAACTTTATCATCGATTTGGTTCGTATAGCCGATCACTGTAAAATCACCAAACTCGGTCGCAAGCGGCGTTTCGACTGCGCGTTCTACGAGCCGTTCTTTGCCGTTACGGTACTTGATCATCTCTTCGATCGAGATCAGCTTCAAGTCATGCTTCTGCTTGAATTCGATCAAATCCGGAAGACGCGCCATCGTGCCGTCTTCTTTAATAATTTCACAAATAACCGAGGATGGCTTTGCACCACACATGTTCGCTAGATCAATCGCGGCTTCCGTATGGCCGGCACGGCGAAGTACGCCGCCTTCCTTCGCAATAAGCGGGAAGATGTGGCCCGGTCTGCGAAAATGTTCCGGCTTCGCCGTTCCATCGATAAGCGCCATGACGGTCATCGAACGCTCGTGAGCAGAAATGCCTGTCGAAGTGGATACATGGTCCACGGAAACCGTAAACGCTGTTCCGTGATAATCCGTGTTATGATTCACCATCGGTGGCAGATTGAGCTCTTCTGCACGCTCGCTTGTGATCGGTACACAGACGAGTCCACGCGCTTCGGTAATCATGAAGTTGATCGCTTCCGGCGTCGCTTTCTCCGTCAGTACGATAAGGTCGCCTTCGTTCTCGCGATCCTCATCGTCAACAACGATAATCGGCTTCCCCTGCTTCAAAGCCTCTATAGCTTCCTCAATCGAATCAAAATAAGCAGACGTATCGCCCAGTACTCTCTCGGCGCTTTGTGTATGCTCTGACATGGTCAATCCCTCCTTACATCAGGATCTTTGAACGGAGTTCAAAGTCACTCTGCTCTACATCAGGATCTTTGAACGGAGTTCAAAGTCACTCTGCTCTACATCAGGATCTTTGAACGGGAGTTCAAAGTCACTCTGCTTACTAAAAGTCACTCCG
The DNA here is from genome assembly GCF_003182255.1 of Paenibacillus cellulosilyticus. GTDB lineage: Bacteria > Bacillota > Bacilli > Paenibacillales > Paenibacillaceae > Paenibacillus_T > Paenibacillus_T cellulosilyticus. The sequence continues at coordinate 169,216 of NZ_QGTQ01000004.1, forward strand.
CTTTCCAAATTGATCCTATCTACTCCATTCTTATATCCTCACATAAATCCATTATCCGCCAAGAAGGATGCGCTCAAACCACTTCGACCTGATGGACGTGAGCCGCCTTCGCTTCCGCGATAATGAAGAAGATGATCGATATATTTGCCAAGAATATCAGCCTCAAGATTGACAGTGTCGCCCGGCTGTTTGTCGTAGAGCGCCGTCTGAGCGAGTGTATGCGGAATTATCGATACAGCGAACGAACCGCCCTCCGCGCGAATGACCGTAAGCGAGATGCCGTCGATCGTGATCGAGCCTTTCGGAATGACATATTTGGCGAACGGCTCTTCATCTTCTGCTCGTATGGCGAATACAACTGCATTCGCATCAACAGTACGAGAAAGGATGACGCCTGTTCCATCAATATGCCCTTGCACGATATGACCACCGAAGCGTCCGCCAGCTGCCATCGCTCGCTCTAGGTTTACCTTCGAGCCAGGCTTCAAATCTTTCAGATTCGAATGCCGATAAGTCTGCGGCATGACATCTGCTTGGAACGATGTCCGCGTGAACGAGATGACCGTCAAGCAGACGCCGTTAACAGAGATGCTGTCGCCGATCGCGACGCCGTCTACAATATGAGAAGCCTCAATCGTCAGCACCATCGCTTCACCCGCACGCGAAGCGCTGCGCAGCTTCCCTACTTCTTCAATCAATCCTGTGAACACGCCGATTAACTCCTCTCTGCAGCCCCACGCCGATTAGACGGATAGCCAACGATAGCCATGTCATCACCATGTTGCTCATATTTAACAGCTTCCAATATTATGGCATCTGCCATCTTGTCAAAGCCGCCAAATTCGAATGCTGCAGGCGCTGCCGCGCCGCCGCCAATTAGCTTCGGTGCGATAAACAAGGCGATTTTGTCAACAAGCCCTGCCTCCAGCATCGAGCCGTTCAACCGACCGCCGCCTTCCAGCAAAATCGAACTAATCTCTCGCTCACCCAGCAGCCGCATCGCTTCAGCAAGATCGACATTTGGTCCATCGCCGCATTCGATCACTTCTACACCAGCCGCCTGCAGTGCTTGACGTTTGTCAGGATCAGCGCTGGCTGTTGTCAGTACAATCGTTGGTGCCTCGCCATCGGTTACGACACGAGCGTCGAGTGGAATCCGGAGCTTCGAATCAACAATGATGCGAGTTGGATGCAGGGCAGGCACTTCAAGGCGCGTCGTCAATTGTGGATCGTCTGCCAGCAGCGTACCGATGCCGATCATAATGCCTGCATTCCGGTGCCGCATCGTATGTACCGCTTGCCGCGATACAGCACCCGAGATCCAGCGGCTATCGCCTGTACGTGCAGCAACCTTACCATCAAGTGTCGAGGCAGATTTAAGCGTGACATACGGCAAACGCGTCAGAATGTACTTGTTGTAAGCTTCATTCATGGCGAGAGATTGATGCTCAAGCAAGCCGTGGGATACTTCAATGCCTGCTTCTCGCAATCTAGTGACACCGTTGCCCGCGACTTGCGGGTTCGGATCTAGCGCTGCAATAATAACACGGGCAACCTTTGCCTCGATGAGCCGATCGCAGCATGGCGGCGTCATCTTCCGGTAATGACTGCAAGGTTCTAGCGTGACGTAAGCAGTTGCGCCTTCTGCTTCTGCTCCTGCCATTCGGAGGGCATTTACTTCCGCGTGGCCTTCGCCCCGCTTCAAGTGCGCACCAAGTCCAACGACACGCCCTTCTTTCACAATGACACAGCCGACGACGGGATTGACACTCGTCTGGCCGCTTGCACTCTCTGCCATTTGCAAAGCAAGCTTCATATAGAATTCGTCATTCATGATTGCAGACATAAATAAAAACCCCCCAACCGGCAAACTGCCGACGGGGGGATGGGTAACGCATGCGCTTGTACGCTAGCGTTATTCACGTTGTGAAATACATTCAATAAGCCGCATACGCAAGGTGAACCGACTGCCGCCGTCTTATAAACGGCGCGTTACGTTTCATTCCGGAGAAATATAAGCTTATAAATAAGCTGAAAACTTAAGTAGTCTTATATTTCATGACGAAACGGCTGTCGCCGAAAATCGGCGCAGTATCGTTCATTCCGGTGAAATATAAGCTTACGTATAAGAAAAAACTTATAAAAGTCTTATATTTCGTGCAAGGGTTACAATACCGTCTATTAAAATATGGACAGCAAAGAAACCCGTACGAATGGCGTACTTGTTGAATGCGTTCCCCTTCTCCCATCCAGACTATACTGTCGGTCCCGGAATTGCACCAGGTCCACCGAAGCCTCCTCTGCGCGCATGACGCGAAAGAAATTACGAGACCTCGGGTCACGGACTGACGCCGGAAGCCTGCGCCGTTCAAACGGTAGCAAAGAGCAGCTTCCAAACGATCACCGCCGGTTCGGAATTTCACCGCACCCCGAAGGAAAGTCGCCTATAATGATACATATTCACCGCAAACGTGCGGCAACGATATAGTTTCGTAAACTATACCACTCTGCTTACTAATTTGCAAGGTGAAACGGCCGCCGCCGGCCTTGAAGCCGCACAGCGCTTCTCGTTCCGAATTCCGAAGGAATCCAAGAAGCCGCGGGATCATCGACAGTAGAATGTCGTGTCCTCGCGGCTTCCTGAGGAAGGACGAGATCGCGATTATACTTCGACGATTTCGACCTTTTCCATTTTGTCGCGGCCTTTGAATGCGTCTACCTGCTCCATGCCTTCAGCAACTTTGCCGAAAACCGTGTGAACGCCATCAAGGTGCGGTTGTGGTTTGTAGCAGATGTAGAACTGGCTGCCGCCCGTATTACGGCCAGCATGTGCCATTGCAAGCGTACCACGCTCATGTTTGTTCGGATTGATCTCACAGTTGATCGTGTAGCCAGGACCACCAGTGCCAGTGCCGCTTGGGCAACCGCCTTGTGCGACGAATCCTGGGATAACGCGGTGGAATACCAGTCCGTTGTAGAAGCCTTCGTTAGCCAGCTTCTCGAAGTTCGCTACCGTATTCGGTGCATCTTTCTCGAACAGGTCGATCTTAACGACAGCGCCGTTCGAAAGCGTGATGTGTGCTTGTTTAGCCATTACCGTTCAACTCCTGATTCCTCAAAGTGATCTCGCGAATGCACGCTGTGCGATTGCTTATACAGTCGTCTTACGGAGACGTTGTGGAATAACGTCGTTCGCTACGATGTCATTCAGCGATTCGCGTTTAACCGCCAGCGATGCTTCGCCGTCCTTGACGAATACGACAGCCGGACGACGAATCCGATTGTAGTTGCTCGCCATTGCGTAATTATACGCTCCCGTGCAGAATACAGCAAGCAGGTCGCCGCTTTCGGACTTCGGCAGCTCGAGATCCCAGATGAGCATGTCGCCGCTCTCGCAGCATTTGCCGGCTACCGAAACCGTCTCTTCATTCGCTTCGTTCGCACGGTTAGCGAGAAGCGCATCGTACTTCGAACCGTACAGTGCAGGACGCGGGTTATCTGTCATACCGCCGTCAACTGCGATATATTTGCGCACGCCTGGAATTTCTTTATTCGTGCCGATCGTGTACAGCGTCGTACCCGCGTCGCCAACCATACTGCGGCCTGGCTCGATCCAGATCTCTGGCGTTGGGTAGTTAGCAGACGTGAAGTTCGAGATGATCGCATCAGCAATAGCGTTAACATACGTTGCAAGCGGAAGCGGCGTGTCGCCTTCAACATAACGGATGCCGAAGCCGCCGCCTACGTTGATAACGGAGAACGTTTTGCCAAGCTCATCGCGTACTTGTACTGCGAATTTCGCTACTTTATCAACCGCCATGCCGAAGCCTTCGACTTCGAAAATTTGCGAGCCGATATGCGAGTGAACGCCGAGCAGGTTCAGGTTCGTCAGCTTCAGCGTCTCTTCGATCGCACGGAATGCCGTACCGTTGCCAAGGTCGAAGCCGAACTTCGAATCTTGTTGGCCAGTCGAAATGTAGTCATGCGTATGTGCTTCTACGCCTGGCGTAATGCGAAGCAATACGTTAGCCGTTTTGCCTTTGTCCGCTGCAAGAGCGTTCAGCAGGCCCATCTCAATGAAGTTGTCGACTACGAAGCAGCCGATGCCAGCGTCAAGCGCCATATTGATTTCATCAGGCGTCTTGTTGTTGCCGTGGAAGTGAATGCGCTCAACCGGGAAGCCCGCTTGAAGTGCCGTGTACAGCTCGCCGTCGGATACGACGTCAAGCGACAAGCCTTCTTGCTCAGCAATTGCGCACATAGCCATTACGCTGAAAGCTTTGCTTGCGTATGCTACTTGGAATTTCAGTCCCGTTGCTTTGAAAGCTTCAACAAATTCCCGTGCACGCTGACGAACGAGTCCTTCGTCTACGATATAGAGCGGCGTACCGAACTCTTGTGCGAGCACCGTTGTGTCGCATCCGCCGATTTGTAGATGTCCTTTATCATTAATCTCACTAGTCCCGTGCAAAAACATGGACGAAATCCCTCCGATAGTAAATGTTGTATAGGAATACCAATTTCATTTGTACCCAATGTCATCAGTATACTCTAAACCATCTATCGGAGAAATGTATTTTTCATCATTTCATTTGCACTAATTTTGGCACGGCTCTAAGAGCGAGGCATTTTATCCCGCTGCTTCGGACGAAGCAGGTTCGGACGAGTCCGGTTATACAACACGGGCGGCCGTACGATTATGTTAATCATCGCTTTCAGATCGAACGGAATAAACGGCCACATGTACGGACGATTGAACGAACGCTCCATCGCAAGCGTCAGCAATACGAGCGTTGTCGCAATGACGAATCCAGGTACTTTGAACACCGCCACACACACAATGAGGAGAATGCGAACGATGCGATTTGCAAGCCCAAGCTCATAGCTTGGCGTAGCGAACATCCCGACAGCGGCGACAGCCATATACAGGATGACCTCGTTAATGAACAATCCGGTGGATACCGCAATATCGCCGATCATAATCGCTGCGATCAAAGACATCGCTGTAGCAAGCGGTGTAGGTGTATGGACGGCTGCCATGCGCAGCAGATCGACACCAAGCTCCGCGAGCAGGAACTGAATGACCATCGGGATTTTACCCGTTTTCGTCGGACCAATGAACTCTAGTGCTACCGGCTTCAATCCCGGTTCCAGCACGAATAAGAACCAGATCGGCAGCAGGAACAGCGACGCCATAATGCCGATAAACCGCACCCATCGCAAATAAGTTCCCATGAACGGCGTCTGACGATTCTCCTCGGCATGCTGGACGAGATCGAAGAACGTCGTTGGCAATAACATGACGCTCGGTGAAGTATCGACGAACACGGCTACGTTGCCTTCGAGCAAATGAGCCGCAACAACGTCAGGCCGCTCTGAATATCGAACGAGCGGATACGGATTCCATCCCCGCTTCACCGTCGCTTCCTCAAGCTGCTTGTCCGCAAGCGGAAGGCCGTCGAGCTTCACCTGTTGGATTTTATCACGAATCGACTCGATCAGTTCTGGATCCGTAATATCCTCTACGTAGGCAATACATACGTCAGTCTGTGTCCGCTGGCCGACTCGAACGATCTCATATCGCAGCATCGGATCACGCAAACGCCGACGAACAAGCGACACGTTCACCATCAATGTTTCGACGAAACCATCCCTTGCACCACGAACGACACGTTCGAGCGAAGGCTCTTCCGGACCACGCGACGGGAACGCTTTGGCATCGATAATGATCGCTTTGTTCTCGCCATCAATGTAGAATGCAGAAGCGCCCGACATCACTTCAAGCAGCATATCATCCCATTCATCAATTGCCTTCACTTGCACCGCAGGCACATAGTAATGCAAGAAATCATGCAGTGCATTCGTCGAGATCGTATCTGGTTGTAAATAGGTAAGACGTGTGAGCACATCCGTCAATACGGTATCCTTCACAAGGCCATTGTAAAAAAACAGCGCCGTCCGCTTATCACCTAACGTCATCTCGCGTACCACAATATCGAAGCTTGTATGGAAACCTGCGTCCTCGAGCTTCTTCAGATACTGATCGATGCTGGACGGGATTGGCTCAACTTGTTCTTCTTGTCCGCCATGTGCGTGCCCCTGCTGCTGTGATTTCCCTTGTTTCTTGAACTTCGACTGGGACTCGTGCTGCGCCGAATGAGACTGTGCATGCTTCTGCCCTTTGTCCGAGGAAACATGCTGCTTATTCGACGACTTGTTTTTATCTGCTTCATTGTTATGCGCGTTATGCGCGGATTGGCTAGGGGCTGAGGGCTCCTTCGATACGAGTTCGGCAGATAACAACTGATGCAGCCGCTCCTTGTCCTTAATAAGCGACAGCAGCTCGATATCCCTATCTACCTGCGACTGCTGTTTCTTACTTCCTCTTTCAGCGTGCTTGTCAGTATCTGCACTGTCAGCTAACTTTGATTCGGTTTCATGCGACTTCGGTTCAAGAATTTCATCCATCACTTCTGACAGATCGTCAGGATCCTTATTGCTGCCGTGCGTTGTCTTCGAAGCAGATGGATGGTCGATCGCGTCTTCGTCCTCCATCTCGTCCATCATCGCGATGATCTCCGGTATGATGAACGACTGATCGTCTGGTGTCTGTCTATCCCGATTGCGCATAGCGTCCTCCGTCCTCCTTGTTGCTTACCACTGATAATAGAGCCAATCAAACAACGAGCCTGCTGTTTTGCCAAGCACCATCGCCCAGACGAGCGCTGCAATGTGCTTTGAGAGCGACATTCGCTTCGCCAAAATGGGAAGCACATTCATGACTTCTGTTAAAGCTGCTGCAAGCATTCCGACAAACAGCCCATCCAGCAGCCCTGCAACGGGCATTACGAGATGGTTAGGCATGAACAACCTCCACCCCATAAAATCTGCTATTGTCCAAAAGAGCGCCCCAGCCGTAACAGCAGTCTCGAACCACAATGACTTTCGATACGCATTGCCAAGCTGTGCCAGCCTCGGAATCAAATCCAAAATAATGAGAAGCGAGACGAGCCCTGAACCGACGGCAATTCCACCGCCTAGCCCGAGCATGGCAACGAACAGATTACGGCAAAGATCAAGCATCTGGCTCACCTGCTGGACCACTAGGCCCATGACCCCCCTGCTTCTTGCGCATCTCCTCCGCAACGACGTAAGCATTGACGTTCTCTTGGTACAAATACAGCTCCACTTCAAGTGGATTAGGCTCCTCATTGAAACGCTTCTTGAAGAGATGATTGAAGAACAGCAGCATGCCCAGACCAATGCCCGCCGAATACGGAATTTGGAACCACAGCGGATGTTCCTCATGCTTACCGGTTACTAGCTCAGCAATCCTCATGTGGACTTCCTTCATACTGACATCCGTATGGAAGTTCATAATGGCAAGCCCTGCGCCGAAGAAGAGGAGCAGCCAAGACACAATCAGCACGGGCATCCGTGCGCGTTCCGCCTTCTCGCCTACCATTAGAAGCACATGTGGTTCGCCATACGTCTCAATCGTCAGACCTGGAAACTGATGTCGGATCGCACGAATCATTTGGAGCAAATCGATTACGACGCGGTTGCCGTCCTCGGTCTGATGATGATAGAGCACAAGCGATTCCAGTACGTCAGCGATACTGTCATCCGTCAACAGCTTTGCGACCACACCAAGCGTCACCGTATCGCCAGCTTGGATATGGACACGCTTCTTGAGCCTCATATAAAGCACCGTAGGTGCTGATACATTCCCTTCCAAGCGCGCATCACCCTCCGTTTGCTAGCGACATGCAACTCCATAGTACGTAACGTTTCTTGGTTAGTATGGCTGCATTGGCAGCAAAAAAACCAAATCGCCGCTTATTGGGCGATTTGGTTTTTGATGAGCTGCAATATTTTTTTCTCAAGCCGTGATACTTGCACTTGTGAGATACCAAGCCGACTCGCGACTTCCGATTGCGTCTGATCGCGGAAGTAACGAAGATAAACGATGAGCCGCTCGCGTTCCGCGAGTCCCTCGATCGCTTCTGCCAATGCCAGCTTGTCGAACCATCTCTCCTGCGTATCATCAGCGATTTGGTCCATGAGCGTGATCGGATCGCCGTCATTCTCGAATACCGTCTCGTGTATGGAGGTAGGCGGTTTATTCGCCTCTTGCGCGAATACGACGTCCTCAGGCGAGATGCCAAGGCCTTCAGCTACCTCGTTAATCGTCGGCAGGCGTCCAAGTGTCTTCGACAATTCGTCCTTCATCTTGCGCACTTTGTTCGCTGTTTCCTTGAGCGATCGGCTTACCTTTAGCGTTCCATCATCGCGCAAAAAGCGCTGGATCTCGCCGATAATCATCGGCACCGCATAGGTCGAAAACTTGACGTCGTAGGACAAATCGAATTTGTCTACCGACTTCAGCAGTCCGATACAACCGATCTGGAACAGGTCGTCAGGCTCGTAACCGCGGTTCATAAACCGCTGTACGACCGACCATACGAGCCGAATGTTGCAGTGGACAAGCGTGTCACGGGACACGCTGTCTCCTGACTGGCTCAGAGCGATTAGACGCTTCACTTCTGCGTCATCCAAATACGGCTGCGCCGTTTGCTTCAAATCGACTTCCATGAGGTCCAACCCCTATGCGCCTAATTAAACAGCGCTTTTTTCGATTCGATTCGCTTCGACATCTCGATCCGTGTACCACGGCCGGGCTCGCTCGTCACTTCGAACCGATCCATGAAATTTTCCATTATCGTAAAACCCATGCCTGAACGCTCCAGCTCCGGCTTGGACGTGTAGAGCGGCGACCGCGCCAGCTCCAAATCCTCGATCCCATTACCTTCGTCGCTAACGATCAGATGCAGCGTCTCATCCTCGATGGACGCTTCAATCGTCACAAAACGGGAAGGATCATTGTCATAGCCGTGAATAATCGCATTCGTTACCGCTTCAGACACAACTGTCTTCAGATCATTCAACTCATCTAACGTCGGGTCCAAATGCGTTATGAAAGCGGCGACCGTAATACGGGCGAACGCTTCATTCTCACTGCGGGCGGAGAACGTTACACGCATCGTATTGGCAGCTCTCGTCTCGTTCATGATACGACCTCCAGACTGGTGAGCGCGGCACGCTCATTATCGTGAACAGCCAAAATTTTGAACAAGCCAGACAGCTCGAGCAGCCGGTATACACTTTTATTCACGTCACAGACGGCCATCACGCCGCCCTTCGCCTTCAGCTGCTTGTATCGGCCCAGGATGACACCGAGGCCGGAGCTGTCCATGAAGATCAGATCCTTCATGCTGAGAATAACATGTTCGACCGTGCTCTTCAGGATTGCTTCCTCCATCCGGATCCGAACGACGTCCGCGGTATGGTGGTCAAGCTCTCCTCTCAGGCGGACGATCAACACGTTGCGTTGATGCTCCAACTCTACTTGAAGACTCATATCCTGTTCACTCCTCCCCGTGATGAACAAGCATTTCTCCGCCAGACAGCCCCATTCCTGCCTCACGACAAAACTAGAACCTCGGCGCTATGAGCCGACAAAATGCGCTGATTGTTCAGCTAAAGAGACCTGCGCATGTCCGCTTCATCAGCGTCCACCAGCTTGCCTTCTCCACCGTAATCGGCGACTGCACTTCGAACTCCGTCAGCTGCTGATTGCCTTGGTAAACGACGATACGGCCGATGCGATCGCCAATCTTGATTGGCGCTTTGATGTTCTTATCCAGCTGCAGCTCGTGACGAATATCACCTGTCGCAGCACCTTTGCGCATCAGAACGCTGTAAGGGTGAGTTGCCGTCAGCTCGAGCTGTGCGACTTGACCTTTCTCCACCGGTACTGTGCCAATCGAATCGCCTTGTTTGAAGATCGAATAGTTCGTGTACTGTGCGAATGAGTAGTCGAGCATCGACGCCACTTCTGCATTACGCGTCTTCGTATTCGGCTCACCCATTACAACCGCAATGACACGAAGACCGTCACGGCGTGCCGTTGCGGACAGACAGAACTTCGCTTCGTTCGTAAAGCCTGTTTTCAAACCGTCTGCTCCGGTATAGAACCGTACGAGCTTATTCGTGTTCACGAGCCAGAACGGTTTCTCCGACGATTTGCGGAGGTAATCCTGGTACATGCCCGTATACTTCGTAATTTCGGTATGCTTCAGCAGCTCCCGCGACATAACGGCAATATCATGCGCCGAAGTGTAGTGATCCGCTACAGGCAGACCGTTACAGTTGGCAAAATGCGTATCGTTCATGCCCAGCTGTTTCGCCTTCTCGTTCATCATGTTGACGAACTGCGCCTCCGAGCCTGCAAGCTTCTCAGCCATCGCAACCGATGCGTCATTGCCCGAAGCGAGTGCTATGCCTTTGATCATCTCATCGACAGACATTTCTTCGCCCGGCTCGAGGAAAATTTGCGATCCACCCATCGAAGCCGCATATTCGCTTGTCGAAACTTTGTCGGTCAGCTTCAGTCGACCGTCATCCAGCGCCTCCATGATAAGCAGCATCGTCATAATTTTCGTAATGCTGGCAGGTGGCAGCTTGTCATGGCTGTTCTTATCGAAAATGACCGTACCGCTGTCAGCATCCATCAGCACAGCAGATCGTGCGGAAGGTGCCAGGTTAACCGCTGGAGAAGCAGCCGGTGCCTGCGGCGCTGTAGGTTCCGCAGCGGAAGCGGAAAGCGCCGGCAGCAGCAGCATGAGCGCTAAGGCGCTAACGAATAATTTAGTACAGACAGACTTGAACAAGAACGATCCCTCCTGAGCATGATGCGGCCCTAGCTCTATCCGTGCTGAAGTAACAGCGACAATAAGGACAGAACGCACAACGGCCATCTTTTTCCTTCCCATTATGGACAGTGAAGGGACAAATTATTCCAAATTGTATTTAAAAAGGAGCGTGCCCCTTTGACCCCGTTTAAATAATTTAACTAACAAAAATTTTTACAAAACCTAAAGATTTCTACCCAACTTAAAGATTTCTGCCCACCTAAATCCTCCCTGCTAGGGAGGACCCCATGGGACTCCCGTCCCCTGGACCCCGGAGGGGGGCGATGACGGACAGTGGCGCTAATGAGTTGGCTGCGTGCTGGGGGTCGCGTGCCCCTGTGGGCAGAGCTTTTGCTCCGAGCGTTCGTTCAAACGTTCGTTCAAACGTTCGTTCGAACGTTCATTCAAGCTTTCGGTCGAGTTTCTCTGCCCCTTGTTCCTCACTCTAACGGACCACAGAAACGTTAAT
>NZ_QGTQ01000004.1:180537-301592 GCF_003182255.1 Paenibacillus cellulosilyticus
CGTTCGTTCAAACGTTCGTTCGAACGTTCATTCAAGCTTTCGGTCGAGTTTCTCTGCCCCTTGTTCCTCACTCTAACGGACCACAGAAACGTTAATTACCGTTGAATAGCCCGTTTTGAGCTGTAACGGACCCCACTAGCGTTATTTTGTTGGATATGAGCTTCGCACCAGATAATCCAGCATAATAAGCGCAGCTGAGTCTGTTAGAATTCTGAAGTGTTTGATTGCGTGCAAATAGCGTCATTTCGGTCCTTTAGAGCTGGCGCGGGTACCTTCCCTCCCGGAGTCACCTAGCCCCCGGAGGGGGCGATGACGGGACAGTGGCGCTAATGAGTTGGCTGCGTGCTGGGGGTCGCGTACCCCTGTGGGCAGAGCTTTTGCTCCGAGCGTTCGTTCGAACATTCATTCAAGCTTTCGGTCGAGTTTCTCTGCCAGTTCACTTCCTCACTCTAAGACTCTAACGGACCACAGAAACGTTAATTACCGTTGAATAGCTGGTTTTGAGCTGTAACGGACTTCACAGGCGTTATTTAGTTGGATAGGAGCTTCGCACCAAATAATCCAGCATAATAAGCGCAGCTGAATCCGTTAGAATTCTGAAGTGTTTGATTACGTGCAAATAGCGTCATTTCGGTCCGTTAGAGCTGGCGCTGGTACCTTCCCTTCCGGAGTCACCTGGACCCCGGAAGGGGGCGATGGCGGGACAGTGGCGATTGTGAGTTGCTGCGTGCTGGGGGTCGCGTGCCCCTGTGGGCAGAGCTTTTGCTCCGAGCGTTCGTTCAAACGTTCGTTCGAACGTTCATTCAAGCTTTCGGTCGAGTTTCTCTGCCCCTTGTTCCTCACTCTAACGGACCACAGAAACGTTAATTACCGTTGAATAGCTGGTTTTGAGCTGTAATGGACTCCACTGGCATTATTTAGTTGGATAGGAGCTTCGCACCAGATAATCCAGCATAATAAGCGCAGCTGAGTCCGTTAGAATACTGAAGTGTTTGTTTGTGTGCAAATAGCGTCATTTCGGTCCGTTAGAGCTGGCCGCGGGTACCTCCCCTTCCAGAGTCACCTGGTCCCCGGAGGGGGGCGATGACGGGACAGTGGCGCTAATGAGTTGGCTGCGTGCTTGGGGGCGCGTGCCCCTGTGGGACAGGGCTTCCGTTCGAGCGCGATATGAGCATTATTGTCAACGGATATTGAAACAGTTAATGCAAAAAAACCGCATTCTCGGTCAGTATGGAACTGATAAGAATGCAGCTTTTATAAGGCGTATAGTTTGTTGAATTAGCTTAATCTCGTTATGCCATCCGCTGTTACGATTGACAGCAGAAGTGGTCTGGATTGTGGTGGTTCGGTTGAAATGGTGAAGGCGGTAGCGGCTTCTTGCTTGATGGCTTCTAGGCCGTCTTGATCGTTGATATGCAAATCTGCAAGGACATCGCCTGCGGTGACGGCTTCGCCGACCTTTTTGCGCAGGGTGATGCCGACGCTGTAGTCGATGATATCGTCCTTCTTCGCGCGTCCAGCGCCTAGCTTCATGGCTGCAAGCCCAAGCATCTCAGCTTGAATCGATGCGATCCAGCCATCTTGCTCCGCGACAATCGACACCGTCTCTGGTGCTTGTGGCAGCAGTTCTGGTTGATCTGCGATACGAGCATCTCCGCCTTGCGCCTCGACGAAAGCCCGGAACTTCGCCAATGCCGCACCCGAATGCAGCGCGTCACGCAGCAGTGACTCCGCTTCCTCAATCGAATCAGTCCGGCCTGTCAGCACTGCCATATGAGCAGCAAGCGTGATGCACAACTGTTCTAGATCGGCTGGTCCTTGTCCTCGTAACGTAGCGATGGCCTCGGTAACCTCCAGCGCGTTGCCTATAGCGAAGCCAAGCGGCTGGTCCATGTCACTGATGACCGCTGCCGTTTTCCGTCCAACCTCGGTCCCGATGTCGACCATCGCCAACGCAAGCTCCTCGGCCTCTTCGACAGTTTTCATGAATGCGCCACTGCCCGTCTTCACATCTAGTACGATCGCATCAGCTCCAGCAGCAATCTTCTTCGACATAACCGAGCTTGCGATAAGCGGGATCGATTCAACGGTTGCGGTCACATCCCGAAGCGCGTACAGCTTCTTGTCGGCAGGCGTCAAATTACCGCTCTGTCCTACGATCGCGATGCCGATCTCATTCACTTGCTCAAAAAACGCCTCGCGAGGGAGCTCTGTACGCAGACCAGGAATGGACTCAAGCTTGTCGATCGTGCCGCCCGTGTGGCCTAGACCTTTACCAGACATTTTCGCCACCGGAATACCAATGGCTGCGACAAGCGGCGCGACAATTAGCGTTGTTTTATCGCCTACGCCGCCTGTACTATGCTTGTCCGCCTTTAAGCCATGAATCGGACTCAGATCGACGGTATCCCCTGAATGCGCCATCGCCATTGTGAGGTCGGCCGTCTCTTTTTTCGACATGCCTTGAAAAAAAATAGCCATAGCCCAGGCAGACATTTGATAGTCTGGTATAGTGCCTTGGCAATAGCCTTTAATTAAGAAAGCGATTTCGTTAAATGTAAGCGACTGTCCGTTACGCTTTTTCTGTATTAAATCTACAGCCCGCATATGACGTTAGTCCTCCTCGGATGTCGGTTTACTGTGGCACCGCGAACGATGCTGCTCCGTCAAGGCTTGGACGATTAGCGTATCCAGCTGCTGACTTAAATACAGCACGTCGCGGTCCTGCAAGGTGTTCCTTAACAGGGCGGTATCCACCATTCTGCCACGTAGTTCTTCTAGACTCACGTACAGGGAATTATTCATCTCTCGCTCCACTCCACATCTATAATCACGAACATTGTACTGTGATTCGCGTACAATGTATGTCATATTGAGTCGGCGAGACAAATTTTTTAAACGACAAATTACGACGGCTACAGCTTCGTTACGACGTCAGATACGAGCTGAAGGAATCGATTCTTCACTCGTTCCGTCGTCTCAATGACCTCTTCATGTGACAAAGGCTGATCCAATATACCCGAAGCCATATTGCTAATGCACGAAATTCCGAGTACCTCGATCCGACAATGTCGGGCTGCGACGACTTCTGCAATCGTCGACATCCCAACAGCGTCCGCACCAAGTATACGCATCATTCGGATTTCAGCAGGTGTTTCATAGGATGGACCAAGAACACCTACATACACACCCTCTCTTAGCGTGAAGCCTGCAGCCTGTGCTGTCTCTTGAGCAAGCGCACGAAGACGACGGCTGTACGCTTCGGACATGTCAGGGAATCGAACGCCGAATCGATTCTCATTCGGACCAATCAGCGGATTGCGGCCCGTCAGATTAATATGGTCAGAGATAAGCATCAGATCGCCAGGCTCATAACCCGTGTTAATACCGCCTGCCGCATTGGTTACGACGAGTTTCGTGACGCCCAGCTCTTTCATGACGCGGACCGGGAAGCTCGTCAACTCTGGTGCATAACCCTCATACATATGGAAACGACCCTTCATAAGTACGACAGGTCTACCGTTCAGAAGGCCGATTAACAGCTCTCCTGCATGACCTTCAACGGTCGAAACCGGAAAATGAGGAATGTCCTCATAAGCAATGGTTGCTGCATCCGTTATGTAATCAGCCAAGACACCAAGTCCGGAACCAAGAATGAGTCCTACCTCTGGCTGCAGGCTTGTCTGCTGTCGAATATAGTTCGCGGCTTCTTCATAGGCTTGACCTGTCAATCTGCCAGTGTTGTTCTCGCTTGCCATCGTATATCTCTCCTTCTCCCCAATTAACTAAGACGATCTAATAAACTCTCACCGTTTGGCGGCATCGCAACGCCGAAATTATCTGCAATCGTTGCAGCAATATCCGCAAAGGTTGGACGTACACCAATCGAGCCTGGCGTGACGAATGCCGGGCTATAGAGCAGAATCGGTACATATTCACGCGTGTGGTCCGTTCCGGGATGGGTCGGATCGTTGCCATGGTCTGCTGTCACAATTAGCAGATCGCGTGGACCAAGCCTTTTCTCCAACTCAGGAACCGCCCGGTCGAATACTTCGAGCGCCTTCGCATAGCCCCCCGGATCACGCCGATGGCCGTACAAGGAGTCGAAATCGACGAGGTTCGTGAATAGCAGCCCTTCGAAGCTCGTCTCTAATCGATCGAGCGTCTTGCGAATACCGTCCTCATTGCTCTTCGTCGGCAATGACTCGGTTACGCCTTCGCCGTCGAATATATCGTTAATTTTGCCTACTGCAACGACGTCATACCCGCTGTCCTTTAATGAATTAAGAACAGTCGGAGCAGGCGGCTTCAGTGCATAGTCATGTCGATTTGGCGTTCGGACGAACGCACCAGGTGTCCCTGCATAAGGTCTAGCGATGACACGTCCAACCGTATACTTAGGATCCATCGTCAGCTCGCGAGCTATTTCACACGCACGATACAGCTCTTCTAGCGGTATAACCTCTTCATGGGCAGCGATCTGAAAGACGCTGTCAGCCGATGTGTATACGATCCATGCGCCTGTTCGCATCTGCTCTTCGCCAAGCTCCACTAGAATCTCCGTACCACTAGCAGGCTTATTGCCGATAACACGTCGGCCTGTTCGCTCCTCGAAGGTGCGAATCAACTCTTCAGGGAATCCTTCTGGGAACGTCTGAAACGGAATCGTCACCTTCAGACCCGCGATCTCCCAGTGACCCGTCATCGTATCTTTGCCAACCGAAGCTTCTGACATTTTGCCATAAAAGGCGGCAGGCTGTTCCTTGCATGGCGTCCAGCCCGGCAGCTCAGCTATCCGGTCCAGCCCCCAACGGCGCAGTCTGGACATTTGTAAATCTGGTACTTCGCGTAAAATGTGTCCCAGCGTGTGCGAGCCCGTATCTCCGAACCGCGCAGCATCCGGCATCTCTCCGATGCCTACGCTATCAAGCACAATTAACGCAATGCGTTGAAACCTCATACGACTGTCCCTCCTGACATCACGATCTTTGAGTTGAGCTCAAAGTCACTTATCTTCGATAGGCACGAACGTTATCTCGCTCGTGGATGCGAGCGTTCATACACTTCTTTCATTCGTGACTTTGTCAGTTGAACATATTTCTGTGTTGCGGCAAGTCCGGCGTGACCGAGCATCTCTTGAACGGCCCGTATATCGGCTCCGTTCTCAAGCAAATGCGCAGCGAACGAATGCCGCAGCGAATGCGGTGTCAGCTCAGCCTCGATTCCAGCCGCGAGCGCATATTTTTTCACAATTTTCCATAAACCTTGTCTCGTTAACCGCTCACCTCTGCGATTGAGAAACAATGCCTGTTCTTCAGAATCGCTGCGAGCAAGTGTCGCACGAACGGAAGTGAGATAGGTCTCAATTGCAGATTGCGCAGATCGGCCAATAGGTACAATACGTTCTTTGCCGCCTGCTGCGCATCGAATAAACCCGAGGCTGATGTGAACATCTGAGACCTCGAGCGCGATTAATTCAGACACACGAATGCCTGTCGCATACAACGTCTCGAGAATCGCGGTATCGCGAATACCGATCGATTCAGCGCGGTCGGGGGCAGCAAGCAGCTGCTCCACCTGCTCAGCAGTTATAATGAGCGGCGGTGGGCTGTCTGGCTTAGGTGCATCCATATCGGACGTCGGATCGGCATCTACGAGTCGCTTGTCCATCAAATAACGAAAAAACGCGCGAAGCGATACCCGATAACGGGACAAAGACGCATTCTTACGTCCCTCCTGCCTCAGCACAAGCCAATAACGCGCCATATGATGCTTCTTCACATCACGAGCCGTATAAATGCCCGACTCCGCTGCATAGCGGATAAAATGCCTCACGTCTCGTTCATAAGATGCAAGCGTATTGTCAGACAGCGACCGTTCGTAAGACGCATCCTGAATAAACGATTGCAGCTCCGTCTCCATGATTCAGCTATCCTTTCTGCAGTCGAATGACGTGCAATTAAACATTCCACAGCAAGCCTCCAAATTCCTGCATGCGATGGCGATTGACGTCAGATGATCACTTAATTGCACGAAATGGACAGCCCGAAACAGGCTGCAGCGCGATACAGCCTGATCTCTCATTCACGGCACAGGCGGCCTATGATTGGCTACTCGCCATACCAATAAAACCAGCGCAGACGATCACTCATCGTCCCTTCATCCGGCGTCTCTAGCGTGCCGGAAACCTTCACTGCGCGTCCTTGCGGCGCTCGATAAGGATCGACAGGCGCAACCACATCAATCAGCCACCTGTACCCTCCGAAAGCGATAAGGGTCAGCAAGGTGAATAACAAAACGAAAATGAGCCTTCCTAGCCATTGGCGAATGGATACGACCAATTGCAATCGCCTCCTGCATGATCTTATTGTTTCACCATATGCAGGGAAACGCATGTTCATTCGGCCAAGCCTATCAACAATGTTTAGAAAGGCGTGTACGGCAAGCCAACCGCTTGTGCCACTGCTTCATTGGTCACCGCACCATTATGCGTATTTACGCCTTTGCGCAGCGCAGGATCTTTCATCGCAGCTGCCATTCCTTTATCGGCAAGAGCTCGCGCATATGGCAGCGTCGCATTCGTCAGTGCAAGCGTAGAAGTACGTGGAACTGCACCAGGGATATTGGCAACCGCGTAATGAATGACATCATGCTTCACATAAATGGGGTGCTCATGCGTTGTTGGACGGTCAACGGTTGCGATGGAGCCGCCTTGGTCAACGGCGACATCGACGATAACGGATCCTTTCTTCATCGTCTTGACCATCTCTTCCGTCACAAGATGTGGCGCTCGCGCTCCAGGAATAAGAACAGCCCCGATTAACAGATCCGCTTTGCGGACTGCCGATGCAATGTTAGGTGGGTTCGACGCAAGCGTTCGAAGACGTCCGCCAAAAATATCATCCAAGTAACGCATACGCTCCGCACTTTTCTCCAGCACAACGACGCTCGCCCCCATGCCAAGTGCGATTTTGGCCGCGTTCGTTCCCACGATGCCGCCGCCGATAATGACAACATCCGCAGGCGGTACGCCTGGCACGCCACCTAAGAGGACCCCACGGCCGCCGTAGAACGATTCCAGATACTGCGCACCTAGCTGAACTGCCATCCGTCCCGCAACCTCGCTCATCGGCGTTAGAAGCGGCAGGCCACCGTTTGCAAGCTGAATCGTCTCATAAGCAACGGCACTGACCCCTTTGTCTGCAAGTGCTTTAGCCAGCTCCTTAGCAGCAGCAAGATGCAAGTATGTGAACAACAGCAGGCCTTTGCGAAAATAGACGTATTCGTCCGGAAGCGGCTCCTTCACCTTCATAATCATATCGGAATTTCGCCATACCTCTCCTGCCTGTTCGGCAAGCTCAGCACCCGCTTCGGCATATTCATCATCGGTAAAACCGCTGCCCGTGCCCGCTCCTCGCTGCACGAGTACCCGATGACCGCCCGCTCTTAGCTGCATCGCACCAGCCGGCGTCAAAGCGACACGATATTCATTGTTCTTAATTTCTTTTGGCACGCCAATACGCATGCTCTCGTCCCCCTCTGTCACGCTCACAACAGCGGACCTATTGCCCTATACATAAATTGTATTATGACAGCTGTGCCTCTGACAGTCCTACAACATACGATTCTCCTGCTGCTGCAAAAATATGTGTCGTCACGGCCATACGCCGTGACTGAGCGCGTAGGTCTCCATACTATGACTGTAGCCGCAATCGAATGGAGTCCCATCCTGCACGGATTGAAGGAGAGACGATAACTTGGCCCAACTACATCTGGAAAAGCTATTCGGGCAATGTGTCCGAACATCCGCCGCAAAATATACGTCGAGGCACCTGATCGGCTTTCGAGGCAAAAGCTCTTTTAACCAGCTGATTCAATACTTAGAGCGCAAAGGGATCAAACCGATCAAAACACTCCGGTCAAGCCGTGTCATTTGCTGTTATATGAATACACGAAGCTTGAATAACAAAGCACGTATTACTTCACTTCCCTCGGGAATCAAATTCATCGAGAAAGACGCACGCGTCCGCACACATGCATTGCGCGGCAGCCAGCGCAGCAGCGTCAAAAGACGCGATAATAACGCAGCCGGCAACTGTCCTGACCACGCAACGTGGAATATTTGCCGCGTGCAGGCGCCTGATGCATGGGCGAAAACCGAAGGGGATGAGGTGCGTGTCGCCGTCATTGATACAGGTATTGCTAAACACGCTAACATCGACATTGCCGGAGGCGTCAACACGACGAATAGCAAATCGTCCTATTACGACGATAATGGACACGGTACACACGTAGCCGGCATTATAGCCGCAGCCGGTAAAAACGGCCTGCAGCCAGGTGTCGCTCCAAAGGTAAGCTTATATGCGATCAAAGCACTTGACCATGAGGGTCTTGGGTACATTTCTGACATTATAGAAGGTATCAATTGGTGCATCCGCAACAAGATTCAAGTCATAAATATGAGCTTCGGATTACTGCCTGGCGAACAAAGCGCAGCCCTGCAAGAAGCAATCCAGAAAGCTTATAACAACGGAATTGTTTGCGTTGCCTCAGCAGGCAACAGCGGTACGAGTAATGGACGAATAGATGAGCCGGCAAGCTTCTCGGAGACCATCTCTGTTGCAGCCTCCAATCGGAACGATCAGATTGCATCCTACAGCAGCAGAGGCGATGGTATTGACATCACTGCACCGGGCACCAATATTCGTTCGCTCATGCCGGGCAGCGGATACGTTGAGATGAGCGGGACCTCCATGTCCTGTCCCCACGTAGCAGGCGGCGCCGCTCTTCTACTCGCGACTGACAACTCACTTACACCTGATCAAGTTTCCGAGAAGCTCAAATCATGGGCGAAGAGTCTGAGCGGCTACAATGTGCAGGCACAAGGTTCCGGCTTGATGCAGCTTGCATCACTTGCAGCAGAATCAGCAGTTCAACCCTCTGAACCACTCGTCAATCGGCGCAAGAAACGAATCTACAACCCTCGTCATAACACTCGGAAGCCAAGAAGCAAAACAGCTCCTCTTGTGAAAACTTCACGCGTCACACATACACCACGATCTCGGGCATCGCAGTCGAGAAAAACATCTATTAATAAGACGCTATTGAAAAAAGCGTGATCGTCCATGAAACGAAAAACTTCCGCACATCTCTGTGCGGAAGTCGTTGTTCATCGTCGATTGTTTAGTTATATCAAGCAGCCTTACAGCGTACGCGTCGTCGGCACTGCCTCGATACCCGCCGCTTCGTTCTTCTCTTGGCATCGACGACATACCCCTTGAAAGTCGAGGCGATGGTCGACAACGAAAAATCCGAACTCCTGCTCCAGCCGCTCTTCCAGCGGACCAAGCCAGTCGTCCATAATTTCATCCATCGTTCCGCACTGAACGCAGATCAGATGATGATGGTGATGTTGATTACTATCCGTACGCAGATCATATCGTGCCACGCCGTCTCCGAAATTCATTTTCTCAACGACGTGCATTTCACTCAGCAGTTCAAGCGTCCGATAGACCGTAGCTAGGCCGATCTCCGGCGCTTTCTCTTTGACGAGCATGAATACATCTTCCGCACTTAAGTGATCTTCTTCGTTCTCCAGCAGCACGCGAACGGTCGCCTCGCGCTGCGGGGTTAACTTGTAGCCCTGCGACTGCAGCTGCTGTTTAATTTTCTCGATCCGGGCTTCCATGGTTTTCCCCCTCGCACACGTATTGCGCCCATTTCCGGAACATTTGCTTTCATTATATGAGCTTTGCGCGAATAAAGTCAAACGATTTAAACACCGAATCGACAAGACTAGCCTAGCATCGGGGCTGCCCACCGCATAAGAGCGGGTGAAACATATGCTTCAACAAGCGCCGCTGCCGTTACGGCAAGCAGCATGAAGCCAAGCATCGTACATAATGAAACAAATGCCGGGAGCAGTCTCCCCTTGCTCTGAAGCAGCCGATAACGAATGACATGAAGGGCAAACGATATGGCTGCCGCACTAGCAATTACGATAGCAGGCACTACGATCATATTCGGCGGTACAACCGAGGCAAGCGAGAACACGATCCCCTTCCAGCCATGCTCGCTGACGACCGTCCCGATCGCGAAGCCTACGAGCGATCCTTTCAAGAAATCGAGCGCCAAGACGAGAGGCAAGCCAACGACTGTCATGCCGAGAACCCCAATTAGCCCTATCCATTTGCCATAGAAAAAAAATCGATCCCAGAACGTTTCCGCCTCGTCGGGAAACATTCCCGCTTCCATCATACGAATAAATCGATCCAGATCGCCCGACAAATTTTGCTGCTGCTCCAGCGTCAATGCATGTACAGCCAATGCCCCAAACACGACACCGACGGCGAACAACACCCCGATGAAGACATATAGCGTCAGTGAGTCAGCTGCACGGCGCTTGAATATGGTCGAATTCACGTGGGCCACCCCTTGTCCAAATGCGTTTCATAGCTACTCTATGATTGGACAAGCAAGGTTATGACCCTACTTGAATAGAGGGAGAAACGAATGCAGCTGTTACACTTCCCCTGTCAGCTTGTATAGACGCCATGCGTAGACGGCCAGAATCGTCTTCGCATCACTAATACGTCCTTCTTCCATATAGGTAAGCGCCTGCTCCAGCGTAATCGCGTCTACGCGCAAGTATTCGTCCTCATCTGGATTCATAGCGCCCCGCTCCAGCCCTTCAGCAAGATAGAGGTACAATTTCTCATCTGCAAAGCCTGGTGACGTATAGAAAGCACTGATCGGCTTAAGCGTCGTTGCACGGAAGCCAGTCTCCTCTTCTAACTCGCGACCCGCGCACACCATTGGATCTTCGCCCGGATCCAGCTTGCCTGCCGGAATTTCAATTTGGAACTTCTCCATCGGTTTGCGATATTGCTCAACGACGAGCATGCGATCCTCATGTAAGGCCAGGACAGCCGCAGCACCTGGATGGCGAACGATTTCGCGTGTTGCCGTTTTGCCGTCAGGCAGTTCGATCGTGTCCACCTGCAGCGATATTATTTTTCCTTGGAAAATAGGCTCCGTGTGCAGCGTCTTTTCCTGCCAATTGTCCAGCTTCTCATTCGTCATCGATTGTTTCTCCCTTCATGATGAGGGCTTGTCATACGACTCGCCCGTTCTGCATATGCTTCATTATACCAAATCGGCCCAGCCGAAAGCAGAGTGACTTTGAACTCCGTTCAAAGATCCTGATGTAAGGAGCGGTATTTATGAAAGCATATTATGCACAGGAAACACTCAGATTGGTCGGCAAGGGTTGGGAGATTCGCCGTCAACTGAAGGAAATGTCCGTACGCAGCCGTGAATCCGCAAATGCGCCTTCGATGCTGGTCGATTATTTGCATCGCCGCAGTCCGAAACGATAATGTTTCGAATCATAAAAAGGGCAGCAGGAACGGAATTATCCGTCCTTGCTGCCCTTCGTTTGTATGAAGCGATAAGTTTATGCGCGAGCATTAGACTGACGGATGATCTCTACGACCAGCTCTGCTACCTTCGCCAGATCGTCTGCTTTGATCTGTTCCTTCGTCGTATGGATATGCTCGTAGCCGACTGCCAGGTTAACCGTTGGAACACCCAGTCCGTTGAAAATATTCGCGTCACTGCCACCGCCGGAATGGAACGTGCGCGGCGTCAAGCCAAGCGATTGAATGGCCGCTTTCGCAAGCTCAACCACTTCATCGCCGTCGCCATACATAAACGCCGGATAAATGATGTCGCTCTCGAACTCCGCTCGAGCACCAAAATCTGCTGCTGCCGATTCTACTGCTTCGCGCATCGCCGCAACCTGCTTATCCAGCTTGTGCTGTACAATACTGCGCGCTTCCGCATCAAGCTTTACGTAGTCGCACACAATGTTGGTTGCACCGCCGCCTTCGAAACGTCCGATGTTCGCTGTCGTTTCCTCGTCGATGCGGCCGAGCGGCATGCGAGCAACGGCCTTAGATGCCACTTGAATCGCGCTGATGCCGTCCTCCGGATTAACGCCTGCATGCGCCGACTTGCCATGCAGCTTGATCGTTACTTTCGCCTGCGTTGGTGCAGCGACTGCAATGTCACCAATCTCGCCGTTGGAATCAAGCGCGAAGCCGAGCTTCGCACGCAGCTTAGAACCGTCCATCGCACGGGCGCCAAGCAAGCCGGACTCCTCTCCGACCGTAATGACGAATTGGATTTCGCCATGAGGGATCTGCTGTTCCTTGAGTACGCGAATGGCTTCGAACATCGCCGCAAGCCCTGCTTTATCGTCAGCGCCAAGAATCGTCGTGCCATCGGAGCGAATATAGCCGTCATCATCAAGGCGCGGCTTAATGCCGTTGCCAGGCGTTACCGTATCCATATGGGAGGTGAACAGTATTACAGGCGCATTCGAATCGCCAGATGCAGCCAATGTTGCGAACAAATTGTTCGCGCCATGACCGGTCTTCGCTGCCGCATCATCCTCTTCGAGCGATAGACCAAGCGCCGAGAACTTCTCTTTCAATACGATACTAATTTGCCCTTCGTTTCTCGTCTCGCTGTCCACTTGGACAAGCTCCATAAACTCCTGAATGATCCGCTCGCGTTCAATCATCCCAATCCCTCCGCTTCTTCTGAATCCATATTTGTTGATGAATCGTACATTCTCTTGCTGTGAAGGCGTGAATTTGTCCTACTATCTATGATAGGATATAGAGACAAGAGGTTCAACCTTGAGCCATGTCATGGGAAGGAGAGTGCCCGGATGTTCAGCAGCCGCGTAGTCAAAATCGTAGTCTGGATCATGCTCGCCGCGATGCTCCTATCGGTCATCGTCTCTGGCATTAGCTTCTTGCTCATCTAACGCTAGAGAATCGCTCCCTCCGGGAGCTTGAAGCCGAATTGGCGGCAGAAATGCGGAAGAAGCTCCGCCGCCGCCCGTTCAGGCGTCATCTCTTGTCCGGTCAAATCCTCGAACGACGTGACCCCATACTGCGAAATGCCACAAGGAATTATGCCTTGGAAGCCTTCAGCACCGATTCCAGCCTTCAGATTCAACGCAAAGCCATGACTCGTTACGAATCCACGCCGTGAACGCGCACGGTTGAATTTGACCCCGATTGCCGCGATCTTCAAATCCCCAACCCATACGCCTGTGTATTCTGATTTGCGACCGCCAACGATCCCGTACTCAGCCAACCATTCTATAATCGCCTGCTCTAAGCTGCGCAAATAGCCATGCAGATCCAAATTCTCCGCCTCTAAATAGATGAGTGGATAACCAACCAGCTGTCCGGGTCCATGATACGTAATGTCCCCGCCACGGTCGATTTCAAACACCGAAATTCCGCGTTCTTTCAATTCCGCTTCATCAAGCAGCAGATGCTCACGGTGTAGATCCGTGCCCAGCGTATACGTAGGCGGATGCTGAAGAAGGAGCAGCGTCTCGCGCCGCTCCTCCTTGTCGATCTCTTTCACGTACGCTTTCTGCAGCTCCCATGCTTCCGCATAGCCGATGAGCGGGATGTAACGAGCCTCAAGCTCGCGCTCGTGCTGTTCATTCATTCCCATCGTGGTAGCCTCATTTCATATTGCCGGATAACCGGCTGCAATTTAATATAGCTTCGTATCGATCGAGAAGCTCTCCAGATTCTCTTTGACCCGCTGCAGGAATCGTCCGCAGATGACGCCGTCGAGAATACGATGATCAAGGGACAAGCACATATTAGCCATCGAACGAACGCCAATCATATCGTTGATAACGACTGGCCGCTTGACGATCGATTCGAACGTCAGGTTAACCGCTTGTGGATAGACGATCGTCGGATATGACAGAATCGATCCGAACGAACCCGTATTGTTGACGGTCAGCGTACCGCCGCTCATATCAGAGAGCGTCAGCTTGCCTTCGCGGCCACGGCGTGCCAAATCGTCGATCTCGTGGGCGATACCGGCGATATTTTTCTGATCGGCATTCTTAATAACCGGAGTTGCGACCGAATCTTCTGTACCAACAGCCAGCGAAATGTTGATGTCACGCTTGACGATAATTTTATCCGTTGCCCACGTCGAGTTGATGATTGGGTAGTCCTTCACCGCATTGACGACCGCTTTGAGCACGAATGCCAGATACGTCAAATTCACGCCCTCACGCTTCTTGAACTCGTCCTTCAGCTTGTTACGAAGCTGTACAAGGTTCGTCACATCGACCTCGATCATCATCCAAGCGTGCGGAATTTCCGTTACACTCTGCTTCACGTTGCGAGCAATCGCATTGCGAATAGGCGTAATGTCGATAAAGTACTCCCCGCGTCCAGGAATCTCGGATTCCACCTCGATCTGAGGGATGCGAGGCGTCTCAGACAAGTGCAGACCTGTTGTGCGCAGAGGCGCTTTTTCCGTCTTCACCGTAGCATCCTTGACCGCTTCTGCCGCAACCGTCGCTTTCGGCTGGCCTGAAGCTGCATAAGCAAGTACGTCCTTGCGCGTTACGCGTCCACCAAGTCCCGTACCGCGAACCAACTGCAGGTCTACGCCATGCTCCGCTGCAATCCGTTGTACCGCTGGTGAGTAACGTCCGCGCATATCGCCCTCTACAGGGATATCCGATTCTTCCCCAGCAGCTGGCTGCGTGCTTGCAGCTGAAGTTACAGGTGCAGTCGAGCCTGCGCCAGCCGATTCATCAATCGCCTCAATGACGCAGATCGGAGCCCCTACAGGAACATCTTCGCCATCCTTCGCCAAGATGGATACAAGTCTGCCTTCAACCGTAGAAGGAATTTCTGCATTTACTTTATTCGTAATGACTTCACAGATCGGTTCATACATGCTGATCGTATCGCCGGGCTGCTTAAGCCACCGATCAATAGTCGCCGATACTAGCGATTCCGCCAGCTTCGGCATGACGATCTCCGTCAACGTCTTCATGCCTATTCGTCTCCCATCGGGCCCGCTGCCCATTTCTTAACAGTGAACAACCTCTAATACAAGGCTAGCTGGCGCATGGCGTCCTTCACTTTGCCCTTGTTCAGCATAAAAAATTTCTCGCCCGGCGGGTTGATCGGCATTGCCGGCACATCCGGACCACAGACACGCATGATCGGCGCGTCAAGATCGTAGAGCAGCTCTTCTGCAATAATGGCCGCAACTTCAGCACCGATGCCGCCAGTCTTATTGTCTTCGTGTACAATCATGACTTTACCCGTACGGCGGACAGCTTCAACGATGGATTCTTTGTCCAGCGGCTGCAGCGTGCGCAGGTCAAGAATGTGAGCGCTGATGCCTTCTTCCTCTTGAAGCTCGGCAGCAGCCTCTAGTGCGAAGTGCAACGGCAGGCTGTAAGAGATGACGGTGATATCATCGCCTTCGCGCAGCACATTCGCCTTGCCGATCTCGACCGTATAGTCCGTCTCCGGCACGTCGCCTGTGATGAGCGTATAGCATTTTTTATTTTCAAAGAAAAGGACAGGATCTGGATCGCGAACAGCCGCCTTGAGCAAGCCCTTCGCATCATAAGGTGTGAACGGTGCAACAATCTTCAAACCTGGCGTTCCGAAGAAGACCGATTCCGGACATTGCGAGTGATATAAGCCGCCGAAAATGCCCCCGCCAATTGGTGCACGAATGACGACCGGACAACTCCAGTCGTTGTTGGAACGGTAACGGATCTTAGCCGCTTCGCTAATGATCTGGTTCGCAGCCGGGAACATGAAGTCCGAATATTGCATCTCTGCAATTGGCTTCATTCCGTACATAGCCGCACCGATCGCAACACCAGCGATAGCAGATTCAGACAGCGGCGTATCAAGAACGCGATGCTCGCCGAATTGCTGTTGAAGTCCTTTCGTCGTCGTAAATACGCCGCCCTTCAGGCCCACGTCTTCACCGAGGACGAATACATTCTCATCCCGCTCCATCTCTTCTCGCATGGCGAGACGCAGCGCTTCGATATACTCCATAACTGGCATCTATGCGCGCCCCCCTTCCGAATCTCCGTCGTATACGTGCAATAAAGTGCTCTCTGGTGTAGGGAATGGCGCCTTGTCGCCGTAATTCGTCGCATCATCAATGATGGCACGAAGCTCGGCGTTCAATTGCATGTCCTGCTCCTCCGACCAAATGCCTGCATCGATCAAGTACTGCTTATATTTTGGAATACCGTCCTTCGCACGGTTCTCTTCCACTTCTTCCTTCGTCCGATAGGCAAGGTCATTGTCTGAAGTGGAATGCGGCGACAGACGATACATCATCGCTTCAATTAGCGTCGGGCCTTCACCCTTAAGCGCACGTTCACGCGCATCCTTCACAACCTGGTATACTTCAAGCGGATCATTGCCATCCACTCGAACACCTGGGAATCCGTAGCCGGCAGCACGATCAACAATTCTGCCGCCAATCTGCTTATGGATCGGAACCGAGATCGCGTATTGGTTATTCTCGCACATAATAATAACCGGCAATTTATGTACCCCTGCAAAGTTACAACCTTCGTGGAAATCACCTTGGTTGCTCGAACCTTCACCAAACGTAACGAAGCTAACGAGCTTCTCGCCCTTCATCTTTGCGGCCAGTGCGATACCAACTGCATGTGGCACTTGTGTTGTTACCGGACTGGAGCCCGTCACGATCCGAAGGCGCTTATGGCCGAAGTGACCAGGCATTTGTCGACCGCCGCTGTTCGGGTCTTCTGCTTTCGCGAATACCGACAGCATCAACTCGCGTACCGTCATTCCGACACTAAGTACAAGTCCGTAATCACGGTAATATGGCAGATAGTAATCGACGTCACGGTCAAGCGCAAAGCCAGCCGCTACTTGCGCTGCTTCTTGGCCAATGCCCGAAACGTGGAAGTTGATCTTACCAGCGCGCTGCAGGAGCAGTACGCGTTCGTCGAATCTGCGTGCAAGCAGCATCGTGCGATACATATCAATCGCTTGGTCATCTGTCAGGCCTACTTCATGATGGCGCGACATACGAGGTTTGGATTCCATCTCGTTCATGCAGCTACCCCTCCTTAGCGCTCTTACCGAACGCATTGCTTATCAAATAAATAACCATAGTTAGAAGTATTAAAACCAGGTACTAATACTAGATCATATATATTATAACCGTTCTTCTGCAAAAAGGGAAACGGCTTGCACGATATGCTAGCCGATTCCCTTCATCTCAATTAAAATATGGATTTAGAACGCTGTCGATAAGCCATCCAGCGCCAGCATGGCTTCGCCAAGCGCCTCCGACAGCGTCGGATGCGGATGAATCGATTGGCCGATTTCCCATGGCGTAGCGTCCAGCAGCTGGGCAAGCGTTGCTTCTGCAATAAGATCTGTTGCATGAAGACCAATAATATGGACGCCTACGATATCGTTCGTATCAGCATCTGCGATCACTTTCACGAAGCCTTCCGTCTCGCCTGCGACAATCGCTTTGCCAATGGCTCCGAACGGCAGCTTTGCCGTCTTCGTTTGAATGCCTTTCTCCTTCGCTTGACGCTCCGTATAGCCAACAGAAGCAATTTCTGGCCGAGAATAAACACAGCGAGGAATGCGATGAGCTGCGACCGTTTCCGGCTTGCCGCCATTCAGATGGTCAACCGCGGCAAGACCTTCATGGGCAGCCGCATGCGCGAGCTGAACGCCGCCGATAACGTCACCAATCGCATAAATATGGCGTTCGTTCGTCTGGTAGCTCGCATTCGTCGAGATAAAGCCGTTTTCTGTGCGGATATCCGTGTTTTCCAAACCAAGGCCTTCCGTATTCGGAACACGTCCAACACTAACGAGCATGCAAGCCGCAGTAAGCTGAATATCACCCTCAGCGCTGCCTGCTGTGATGCTGACGCCTTCGCTGCTTCCTGTATATGTATCGGGACGTACGGAAGCGCCTGTCACAATTTGCACGCCGCGCTTGCGGAACAAACGCGTCATCTCACGCGAAATGTCTTCATCTTCCGTTGGCAGAATCCGATCCGCTGCTTCTACGATCGTCACTTCAACGCCGAAGTCATTGAGCAATGATGCCCATTCTACGCCAATTACGCCGCCGCCTACGATTAGAATCGAGGCTGGGAGCTTCTCCATCACAAGCGCATCATCGCTCGTAAGGATGAGCTTGCCATCTGCTTCAAGACCTGAAATTTGACGAGGACGCGAGCCTGTTGCAATGATCAGATGCTTCGAAACAACCGATTCCATCTCACCATCTGCAAGCTCGACAGCAACCGTACCCGCACGCGGCGAGAAGATGGAAGGCCCGATGATACGTCCTTTTCCCTTCACAATCGTAATGCCATGCTTAGCCATCAGCGACTGTAACCCGCCGTGCAGCTGCTCGACAGTCTGTTCTTTTCGATTTTGAACACGATCGAAGTTAACGGTGACTGCATTCTCTTCTACGTCAATGCCATATGTACTTGCTTTCAGCAGCGTCGCATAAACCTCTGCGCTGCGAAGCAGTGATTTGCTAGGTATGCAGCCCTTATGGAGACATGTGCCCCCGAGCTTGTCCATTTCGATAATGGCCGTCCGCTTGCCAAGCTGAGCAGCA
Organism: Paenibacillus cellulosilyticus; assembly: GCF_003182255.1. GTDB lineage: Bacteria > Bacillota > Bacilli > Paenibacillales > Paenibacillaceae > Paenibacillus_T > Paenibacillus_T cellulosilyticus. Next base: position 199,054 of record NZ_QGTQ01000004.1, read on the forward strand.
CGAATCGCTGCTGTATATCCGCCTGGTCCGCCACCGAGTACGGCTACATCTACTTCAATTGCCATCTACCCAAACACCCTCTCCTGATCTGCCGACCTGCTTGGTCTATGCATTCTATTGTACAATTTTTCTGCAAAGATTACATGCCTCAATCCCAAAATAGACAGTAGAAACATGTTCATGTATGATTAATAGTGATCATGGCATTATCTTCATAATGAGAGGAAAAATAACGACATGAAAGCACAACCCAGTGTTATCGCAGCCCGCTTCATCGCGATTTTGCTGCTTGTCATCCCCGGCCTATTGGCAACCTACGGCTTCCTGCGTATGAAGGATGCCTTGTACGACTATTTCGTATCTTATGGTGATGAAGTAAACGCGCCGTCCTTTGCATGGCTTACGTTCATTATTGGCTTCATACTCTTTGCGATCGGGGTCGGCTTTATCGGCGGCTGGATCTTCTTCCGAGACCGCAAACATAACTATGTTGCACCTCGATTCCGTCAAAAACGCTCACGCCCGCCAAAACCAACGACGCGTCCGGGCTCCTAAGTGAATAGCATGAAGAGACAAGCCCAACCCGTTAATGCTGGTTGGGCTTATTTTAATTATACGATCGGTGAACTAGCACTCATCTGCAACTACCGGAATGATCGGAGACAGGAATGGATCGTCTCGTTCCTTCACACATCCTCGGGCAAGAACAAACACTCGAAATACATTAGAGAGCTGCTCGTTCACATCATTATAAACATAGAGCAAACCGTATGAACCAGGTGCCATTACGCCAATGGTCTGCATAATTTCGACCGGATCATACTTGGATGTTGGTTCATGATTGTTCAGCCCCGACAGCCACAGATGATATTGCCTATTTATAGCTTTCAATTCAAGTACATCAGTATTTGGTTTTAAAAGCTCAACATACTGGGTCACGCGATCATAAATCGAAGATGCGCCGCTTCCTTCTTCACCCGGACTATCTAAGATGACTGCCCAGCCGTGAAATTCGAACATCAATATTCCCACCTTCCACCCTTCCATGATAGGCAAATCAAAAAGACTATATTCCATCATAAAGTGAAGATGAAATACAAAAACCACTTGAGTCATGAACTCAAGTGGTCTGTTCAATTGTGATTCCTTGATAAAAAAATTAGCTCACTTTATGCTCAATGCGCAGCTTGTCAGCAACCATCGCAATGAATTCGGAGTTCGTTGGTTTCGATTTACTGATGTTGATTGTGTATCCAAACAAATGGCTGATGCTATCGATATTGCCGCGCGTCCAAGCAACTTCGATCGCATGGCGAATGGCGCGTTCTACACGGGAAGGCGTCGTTTTGAATTTCTCGGCAATTGCAGGATAGAGCGTTTTCGTAATTGCACCCAAAATTTCAATATTGTTATAAACCATTGTAATCGCTTCACGCAAATATTGATAACCTTTAATATGTGCTGGAACGCCGATTTCGTGAATAATGCTCGTAATGTTTGCATCCAGGTTTTTGCCTTTGGCAATTGGAACAACATTCGATTTCGTCGAAATGGAAGAGGAACTTGTATAAGATGTCGGTGTAACGACGTTACTATTAACAACAAGCTGACGAATACGATTCGCAAGGATCTCCATATCGAATGGTTTGAGAATATAATAAGAAGCGCCTAATTGTACGGCTTTTTGTGTAATGTTTTCTTGACCAAATGCAGTTAACATAATGATTTTTGGCATTGGCGTAGGATTGATTTCTCTTAAACGTTCTAATACACCCAAACCATCAAGATGTGGCATAATAATATCAAGGATGAGTACATCAGGCATTCTTCTTGTATCTTCAAGTAATTGAATAACTTCTTCTCCGTTATAAGCGATACCTGTTACAACCATATCATTTTGTTCAGCAATGTATTCAGACAATAAATTAGTAAATTCCCGATTGTCATCGGCTAACAATACTTCAATCTTACTCACAATATAGCCTCCCTTGATATTAAATCCATTTTTTCGATATTGGTTTCTGTATGATAGGTTCGGCTGTCCTTTTGGTGTAACTATAGTTTTCGACAAAGCCGTTTGAATTCCTTCTGTCGAAAATTATTTTTCTTTATTTTTTGATTGAGTTCATTTATAATGAATAATTTAATACAAAAAGATCAATGATTCGTTTTCTTTCGACAAAAGTTAGCACCATTCCATTGCGGAAATATTAACAAACTACATCTAAACGACAAAAAAATCTCGAGGCCATTAAACGGCTTCGAGATTTTGTTTTGCTGATTTGAGCAATACACCTGCATCTTGCAGCATCCATTCAATAAAACAGCCATAGCCACTCGTTGGATCGTTTACGAAAACGTGAGTCACAGCGCCAACAAGCTTACCATTTTGCAAAATCGGACTACCAGACATCCCTTGAACAATACCGCCGGTGCGCTCCAACAATCGTTTATCCGTAATTCGAATGACCATTCCTTTTGTAGCAGGAACCGATTGTTTCGTTACATGGACGATTTCGATATGGAAACGCTCCACCTTTTGCCCGTCGATGACAGTCCAAATCTCTGCTGGCCCTTCCTTTACTTCCTCTGCAAAAGCAACCGGAACGCGACGATTATCATAACCATGATCAGGTTGGTCCGTCATGCCGCCGAAAATCCCGAAAGGTGTGTTTCGCTTGATATTCCCTAATATTTTGCTCTGCTTCACAAACTCCGCACGTTTCTCACCAGGCTCACCATTCTGACTCTTATTAATGGAACGTACGTTGGACTGCAAAATCTGTCCTTCACCGACTTCAATAGGCTGTTGCGTATCCATATCCGTAATGACATGTCCTAAAGCACCGTATACGCCTTGATCAGGTGCATAGAACGTCAACGTACCAACACCAGCCGCGGAGTCTCGAATATAAAGACCCAAACGCCAGGACTTATCCTCTGCATCAAAGGCGGGCATGAGCTGCCGCCCAATCATTTTACCTGAACGCTTAATGCTTAATTGAAGGGGGCGTTTCGACTCACCAGACTGCTCAATTACAGAAGCCAGCTTATGAACATCATTCATTGCCACACCATCAACCTTCGTAATGAGGTCGCCAAGATGGATATCCGCATTCTCACCAGGGGACACCTTCTTGCCATCCTCACCCTTCACGAGATGATGACCGACGACCATAATTCCTGCAGCTTTCACTTTGACCCCGATTGTCTGTCCACCAGGTATAACGTGCAGATCAGGGACGACGTTCACTTTCACGGTTTTAAACGGAATTTTACCGAATAATTTCAGGGACATTTCCGTCATACCGGCTTTACTTGACTGAAGCGACAACGGCTGGTTGAGATTGACGGAGGTGGAACGAGTAGTCGATCCATTCACTTGCAGCATCGCCGGGTCGACTGTAATCTTTGCATGAACCGGTACACCATAATCCAGACGTTTGGGCTGACCAGAGAATAATCGCAATTCATCAGGGAAAGCGGCCAAATGCTGAATAGGGGTAGATGTCCCGATTATGCAAACGAAGAAAACGAGGACAAGACCAAACCATCGCTTCCGTTGGATGGAGTTCAATGATTTCACGCTCCCTGTTGTTCCATCGCTTGTCGTGATGAAGGCTTATCGCCAATGGCGTACCTATAAGGTAACCTTGCCCCGTTTCTTTTATGTCCCGCAAATCCTTCCCTGTCTGGTTTGATTACGCGCCCTTGCGTTGTACCGCCAAGTCAAGCATTTCCTGCGCATGGTGACGTGTTTTCTCGGTTACTTCAACACCGCCAAGCATCCGAGCAAGCTCTTCGATGCGGCCAGTCAGAGACAACTCCGTAACGGACGTACGCGTACGGCTCTCGATAACGGATTTATGAATTTCGTAATGATGATCCGCCATGCAAGCAACCTGCGGCAAGTGAGTAATGGAGAATACCTGACAGCCGTTCGACAGGAGGGACATCTTCTCAGCGATGGACTGAGCTGCACGACCGCTTACGCCTGTGTCAACCTCATCGAAGATAAGAACAGGAATTTGATCGATCGCAGCAAAGATGCTCTTCAAGGCAAGCATGATACGCGACATCTCACCGCCCGAAGCGATCTTCGCCAGCGGCTTCAATGGCTCGCCCGGGTTCGGTGCAAGCAGGAATACCGCTTCATCCATTCCGTTAATACTGAGCTTCGGCTCAACATCTTCTTGCTCGAGCTGCTCACCGCCAATAGGGCCAATGACGACACGGAACATCGTCCCACCCATTTGAAGCTGCTGCAATTCGGCCTCAACAGCGGAAGACAGTCGGCTGGATGCATGTTTGCGTAGAGCCGTTAATTCGTAAGCCAGCACCAACGCTTCCTTATACAGTCGCTGCTCCTCTTCACGAAGCTGTTGCAGCCGCTCATCGCGATTCTCCAGCCATTCGCATTCGGTCTTAATTTTATTGTAATAAACAAGTATTTCCTCGATGGACTCTCCATATTTGCGCTTCAGGTGATGGATCGTATTCAAACGATCATCAATCCATGCCAGACGCTCTGGATCAGACTCAATGTTATCGCGATAATCCCGCAGCGAGAACACAGCATCTTCCGCTTGGTAGAAGGCAGATTGCAGCTGTTCCAGCATCGGAGCAATGGCAGCTTTATCGAAGGAGCAAATGTCCTCCAGCTTCGATACTGCCTTGCCGATTGCATCAAGCCCCTGTGGTCCATACAGTAATTCATACGCCTCGGCCGCATTACCTCGCAGACGCTCTGCATAGGTTAGCTTTCGTTTCTCTTCTGCTAACGATTCATCCTCGCCGCGCTGCAGCTGTGCAGTTGCAATCTCCTCCAACTGAAAGCGATACAGATCCAGCATCTGCAGCTGCCGCTTTGATGTCTCCTCCAGCTCACGAAGCGCAGACTTAGCTGATTCGTATTGCTTATATAATGAAGCGTAAGCCTTCTTCCGTTCACCTAGCGGCTCTCCTGCATAAGCATCCAACCAATCAAGATGCTTGTCCGAACGGAGAAGCGATTGATGTTCATGTTGTCCATGAATGTTAACGAGGCATTCTCCTGCTTCACGGAGCATCGATAAATTAACGGTCTGACCGTTAATACGGCTCACGCTCTTACCCTGCGCATTCAACTCACGGCGAATAACGAGCAGCTCTTCCGACGAAGCCGTTAAGCCGTTACGAGCGAGCACTTCCCATACCGGGTGATTGAATGGCATATCGAATACTGCCTCAATCTCACTTCGATCACAGCCGTGGCGAACGAGCTCTGCTTGACCACGTCCACCAACGACGAGGCTGAGCGCATCGATTAGAATCGATTTACCCGCACCTGTCTCACCCGTTAACACATGAAATCCATCATGGAAAGAAACCGTTACGTCTTCAATTACCGCCAGATTACGAATTGACAATTCGCGAAGCACGAGAATTCCTCCTTAGCATTCACTCTAGTTACATCTATATCCTCAACTTTGTGTACCTTCTAACAAGCTGAGCAGCCGTTCTGTCACTTCACCGCTCTGCTCCTTCGTGCGACAGATGATTAGAATCGTATCATCACCGCAGATCGTTCCCATAACTTCTGTCCACTCCATATTATCGATAAGCGCACCAAGTGTATTGGCTGTACCAGGTGAACATTTCATTACGACAAGGTTGTCGGTGTAATCGATATGAGTGAAGTGATCAATGAGCGATCGCTTCAGCTTATGGATCGGGTTACTTAGACGATTGTCCCCTGGCAGTGAGTATTGATATCGCCCATCACCAGTTGGCACCTTGATCAATTGCAATTCCTTCATATCTCTGGACACCGTTGCCTGTGTCACCTGCAGTCCTGCGGCTCGCAACGCCTCAACCAGCTCGTCCTGCGTCTCAATCACTTGCTTCCCAATAATATCTCTAATTCTGAAATGTCGAAGTCCCTTCATTATCCCTGTTCCTCCTGCTATCACTCTCTGTCGTATACGCCGATATTGAACGTAATCTGATGAACCGTTCCATCGGTCGTATCTACATACAATACGCCACTGCTCTCAGGCAGTAATAAAGCATAAACCATTAGCCGATCCCGTATGCCGCTGCCCGTCCATTCCATCGGTTGACGTTCTCGGGAGCACTTCACTACATACATCTTTCCATCCCGTTCTGCGATGTAGTCAATGTACAGCCGAGAATGAAGCTTGTTCCCATTCCAGCCTATCTGAATTGGAACGCGATGCTTCCCAGAGGAGACGATATAGCCATTCGCTTCAAGAACCTGCACACCAGATTCATCCGCCGACCATTCGCCGCCTTTGCCTAGTCTCAACCGCTTCATGCCTGGAGGCGCATGCAGCCAATTGTATAAAGCGCGATATATCCATAAGAGCAACAACGACCCTGTCAGCAGCATTACAAACCAGTCGATAAATTGTTCCAATGGCGATTCCCCGCTTTCGTCTCGGTTCAAAGCCTCAGATAGGATTGTATCCAACAATCTCCATACCTGCTCGACTAACACATTCGAGGCGAACAACGTTGAATCCTGCTCTCAAAAACACGAACGCTTGTTTGGTAAACCTAGTGTATCAAATGAAGTATGCCCTGTAAAGCGAACAGTGTGAAATTTTTCTATCGCGGTCTACACTTCTTATGTGATCACAGAAAAAGGCATTTTTCGTAAAAGGCCCCCCGGCCGTTTCGAAAAATGCCTTTTTCTCCTGTCTACGCTTTACCAGCACGGAATGTCTGGCTTGCTTCCGCAACAAGCGCAGCTATACGGCTTTCGTCCGGCAATGCAGCCGCAGCAGCGGCTGATCCCTGCTCCCCGGTCCACAGCCAGTGAACGAGAAATTCAATATTGCCTTCTCCGCCTGTAATCGGCGAGAACGTAATGTCTTTGGCTTCAAATCCGAGATCCGCCGCAAATCCGAGTACCATGCGCAGCACTTCCTCATGAACGCTTGAGTCACGGACGACACCAGATTTGCCAACCTTCTCACGGCCCGCTTCGAACTGCGGCTTGATGAGTGCAGCTACTTCGCCGCCCTTCGCCAGCAAACCAGTGAGGGCAGGCAGGATCAGCTTCAATGAAATAAATGAAACGTCGATGGACGCAAACGTCGGCACCGGACCATCCAGATCACCTGGCTGCATATGCCTAAAATTCGTACGTTCCATAACGCGTACACGTTCATCGGATCGGAGCGAATAATCAAGCTGATTATAGCCCACATCAACCGCGTAAACGAGTGACGCACCATTCTGCAAAGCACAGTCCGTGAAACCACCTGTGGAAGCGCCAATGTCAAGCATGACACGACCTTCCATCTGGATGCCGAACTGACGCAGTGCTTTCTCCAGCTTCAAGCCACCGCGGCTGACATAAGGATGCGGCGCGCCCTTCACAGTGATCGTTACCGTTCGCGGTACTTTCATACCGCTCTTCTCCATCCGATCACCATCGACAAGGACGAGGCCAGCCATTACAGCGGCCTTCGCCTTCTCCCGGCTTTCATAAAATCCCTGCTCTACGAGCAGAACATCGATTCGTTCCTTCGTATTCGTCATGATTCTCCTTCGAATCCCATCCTACCGTTCATTATTGCCCTGTTGCCATCCGTGTCCGGCGCGGCATCATTGCTTTCGCATCAGCAGCTACACGCTCCGCTGTTAGTCCTGTCTCTGCACGCTGCTCTTTTACCGAGCCATGCTCAACGAACACGTCAGGAACACCGATAATACGGACGTTCACGCCGAAAATCTGCTCCTGCGAGTAAAATTCCATCACTGCGCTGCCGAGACCGCCAAGCTCAGAGCCTTCCTCCAGCACGATGATCTGCATCCCATCGTCAGCAAGGGAGCGAAGCATAGCCTCATCAAGCGGCTTGATAAAACGAGCGTTGATGATGCGCGGATTAATGCCTTCACGTTTCAACAGATCCGCTGCTTCTTCCGCGACACTGATCATCGGACCTATCGCAATAATGGCAACCTGCTCACCGCTGCGCAGCACTTCCCACGAACCGATCGGAATCGGCGTCATCTCCGCATCCATTGGAACACCAAGTCCATTCGTACGCGGATAACGAACAGCAATTGGACCATCATTGTAGTCGATTGCTGTCTTCATCATGTTGCGAAGTTCGTTCTCGTCCTTCGGCATCATCAGTACCAGATTAGGAACATGGCGCAGGAACGGAATGTCATATACGCCATGATGCGTCTCGCCATCCGCACCAACGAAACCAGCCCGGTCGATTGCGAACACGACATTCAGATTTTGACGGCAAATATCGTGAACGACTTGGTCGTATGCACGCTGCAAGAAGGTCGAATAAACGGCATAAACCGGCTTCATGCCTTCCATCGCAAGCGCAGCGGACATCGTTGCAGCATGCTGCTCCGCAATACCTACGTCAATCATCCTTTTCGGGAATCGGCCTGCGAATTTCATCAGACCAGAACCGCCCGGCATTGCAGGGGTTATCGCAATAATGCGTTCATCCTTCTCGGCCAATTCCATAAGCGCATCGGCAAACACATCTGTGTACATTGGCGGTCCAACAGCCTTCACCACTTGACCCGACTCGATCTTGTAAGGCGTAATGCCGTGCCACTTGAACGAGTCTGCTTCTGCTGGCGAGTAACCTTTGCCTTTGATCGTTACGACGTGAACGAGCACTGGTCCTTCCACCTGCGAAGCCTGTTTAATCACTTCCATGAGCGCTGGAATATCATGTCCATCGACAGGACCGAAATACGTCAGTCCAAACTGCTCGAACAAAATGCCGCTGACGAGTAAATATTTCAAGCTGTCTTTGAATCGCTCAGCCGTCTTGGCAATCTTACCGCCAATCGCTGGGATTTTGTTCAGCAGGCTGTTCAACTCTTCCTTCGCCTTCTGATAATGACGATCTGTACGGATTTTGCCGAGATAGTGATGCAATGCACCAACGTTAGGTGCGATCGACATTTCGTTGTCGTTAAGAATAACCATCAGGTTCTTCTTCTCGTGTCCGATATGGTTAAGCGCTTCGAGCGCCATACCGCCCGTCAGCGCACCGTCTCCGATAATTGCGACGACTTTGTTTGTTTCACCCTTCAGATCGCGCGCAAGCGCCATCCCCATCGCCGCAGACAACGAAGTGCTGCTATGGCCGGCTTCCCAAACATCATGCTCGCTCTCGGAACGCTTGACGAAACCGCAAAGTCCTTTGTACTTGCGGAGCGTATCGAACCGATCGCGTCTTCCTGTCAATATTTTGTGCACATAGGATTGATGACCCACGTCAAAAATAAACTTGTCAGTCGGACTATCAAATAAATAATGAAGCACCAAGGTCAACTCAACTACACCCAAATTCGGCGCGAGATGCCCCCCCGTCGATGATAGCTTCTCAATCAGAAACTGCCGAATTTCAGCAGCTAAAGTATCGAGCTCTGTCACGGATAGCTTCTTCAAGTCCTTAGGATCGTTAATATTGTCGAGCAGCACGGCGCTTTCCTCACTTTCGCTAAACAACCACTAGTTTTGTCGAACCATCGACTTTTACCCGTTTTTAACCCATTATAAATCAATGGTCGCGCTTCATCAAATAATCGGCGATACCGAATAGTCGTGCAGGCGCTTCGAGTTCAGCCTGGTTTAGCGCTTGTTTCGCAACATCAGTCAGTCGTTCGACCTCCATCTGGCTCTCTTCGAGACCAATCAAGAATGGATAGGTCACCTTGTGCTGCTCCACGTCACTATTCGTTTTCTTACCAAGCTTCGCTTCATCACCAATCAAATCCAGGATGTCATCTTGAATTTGGAAGGCGAGACCAAGCGCTGTGCCGAATTCCGTCACACGCTCTAATTGCTCTGCTGTTGCTCCGCCAATCCATGCACCCGCCCGCAGTGAGAAAACGATCAAATCGCTCGTTTTATGCTGATGGATGTATTTCAACTGCTCGATCGACGTAACCCCTTGTTCCCCAAGCATATCCGCAGCCTGACCACCTACCATGCCAGAAGCACCAGCAAGAACGGACAACTCTTCAACGATTTGCAATGCAATCTCAGCCGGAACCCCATTCACTCGTGCAGACTGCACAATGCTGTAAAAGGCGTGCGTAAGCAATGCATCTCCCGCCAATATCGCCATCGCTTCACCAAATACTTTATGATTCGTCAGCTTGCCGCGGCGATAATCATCATCATCCATCGCGGGAAGATCATCGTGGATCAATGAATACGTATGAATCATTTCGATCGCGCATGCCACCGGCATCGCTGCTTTAGCGGCAGCCGGATTTCGTTGAATCGCTTCGGCAGCTGCCAGCACGAGCACTGGACGCAAACGTTTACCACCTGCATCTACCGAATACCCCATCGATTCTCGAAGCTGTGCTGGAACATCCCAATTTGCAGGCAAGACCGACTTCAAAGCCGCTTCGACTTCGGCCGCAGTCTGACTGATATATTGTTGTGTTGTTAATGCCTCACTCAAAGCTCTATTCCCCTCGCTCCTCATTAGGATTAGCAAACGGCTTGCGCTGCACGCCTTGCTCCGTTTCTACGAGAAGCTCGATCTTACGTTCGACCAATTCCAGCTTGCTTCCGCACAGCTGCGACAGTCGCATCCCTTCTTGAAACAGCTCAATTGCCGTCTCCAGCGGAACATCGCCATTCTCCAGCTTCATGACGATCGTCTCCAGCTTCTCCATTGCTTCCTCGAACGACAGCTGATCATTCGCTTCCATCGTTCTGATCACCTCGCATCGACCAAATATGGCAATCTAATAATCCGTCCGTTAGCTTCACTCGTATCATATCACCTGGTTGAACCTCTTCTACTGAACGAATCAGCTTCTTCTCACTCTCGTCGTAGACAAGACTATAACCACGCGCCATTACTTTCAAAGGGCTAAGCGCATCAAGCTGGCGAATGGAAGCCGTTAACCCTAATTTGCGTTCCTTCAGCTGCGCTGCCATTGCCGCCTCAAGTCGTCTGCGCATCATCATACGCTTCTCTGAAGCTGATTGTACCGCATGGCCCGGGTGTTGTGCTGCCAGCACCGTGCGAAGCCGCTCTAGTCGTTCGCGTCCGCGCTCTGCTCTACGAACGGTTAGATGAGCAAGACGTTCCTGCAGTCGATCCAAACGCTCTGCTTGATCAAGCAGGTAACGCCGTGGATGGACGAAAAATGGTGATCGTCTCACGCGCTCCAGCCGATCACGAGACACTTTGACATACTGCCTGCCCGCTTGCACCAATCGTTGGTTGAGTCGTTCTACTTGACGATGAAGCTCACCCATATGCGGAACTGCCAGCTCTGCAGCAGCTGTCGGTGTAGCCGCTCGCAGGTCAGCAACGAAATCAGCAATCGTAAAATCTGTCTCATGGCCAACAGCAGAAATAACAGGGATAGCTGATGCTGCGATTGCTCTCGCTACTGCTTCTTCATTAAATGCCCACAGTTCTTCAAGCGATCCGCCGCCCCGCCCAACAATTAATACGTCCGTCTCTGCCATTCGGTTCATAAATTCAATCGCTCGAACAATCGAAGGCGCTGCACCTGCGCCTTGAACAAGCACAGGACAGACGATGATCGGAATAGACGGATGGCGCCGCTGCAGCGTAATTATTACGTCGCGTACAGCCGCGCCAGTCGGAGATGTAATGACACCAATCGCCCGCGGGAGGGACGGAATAGGACGTTTGCGCGATGTGTCAAACAGCCCTTCATTCTCCAGCTTCCGCTTCAGCTGTTCATAGGCCAAGTACAAACTGCCAATTCCGTCGGGCTGCATGGCCGTTACATAGAATTGATAGTTACCGTCGCGTTCATATACGGAAATGTTGCCCTGCGCAATCACTTTCGCGCCTTCCTTCGGAATGAATGGAAGGCCGCGATTGTGCGAGGCGAACATAATACATTTGATTCGGCTGTCGCTATCCTTCAGCGTAAAATACATATGACCGCTCGAATGATGGGTGAAATTCGAAATTTCACCACGAAGCCAGACATCGCCGAGCAGATTGTCTGCCTCCAGCTTCAGCTTAATGTATCGATTCAGTTCCTTGATCGAATAGATGCGAGGCTCTTTCGCCATTCACATCACCCGATTCCGTGTGCTTTCTTAGCTGCCTTCAGTGTATTGCTCATAAGCATAGTAATCGTCATCGGACCAACGCCGCCTGGTACAGGCGTGATCGCACCCGAAACCTCCAAGCAATCTTCATAGTCAACGTCGCCAGCAAGTTTGCCATCAGGGAGACGGTTGATACCTACGTCAATAACGACTGCTCCTGGTTTCACATACGAAGAATCGATAGCTTTCGCACGGCCGATTGCTGCCACGAGAATATCAGCTTGGGATGCGATTTCTTTCAGATTTGCCGTACGTGAGTGGCAGATCGTAACCGTTGCATTCTCGCGGAGGAGAAGCATTGCAACTGGTTTACCTACGATGTTGCTGCGGCCAATGACAACGGCATGTTTGCCCGCGATGTCCGTGCCTGCACGTTTGATCAGCTCAATAACACCCGCTGGCGTACATGGAAGCAAGCTGTCGTCGCCGATTACCAGGTTGCCGACGCTCTCTGGGTGGAAGCCGTCTACGTCTTTATCAACGCTGATGGCATCAATAACGGCCTTCTCGTTAATATGTTTAGGCAGTGGAAGCTGCACAAGGATACCATTAATCGTCGATTGCTCATTCAGCTTATGAATAAGCGCAAGCAGTTCTTCTTCACTCGTATCTGCACTCAGACGATGAACCTCCGAATAGAAACCGAGTTGAATGCACGCTTTCTCTTTGCTGCCAACGTACACTTTGGATGCCGGATCTTCACCAACGAGTACAACTGCGAGGCCCGGTACGACGCCTTGCTGACGAAGCTTGTCCGTCTCTGCTTTAACCTCTTCGCGAATCATATCCGAAATTGCTTTACCATTAATGATTTGTGCCGTCATGACTAACCGTCCTCCACCTTGTTTTGTTTATTTATATTTATTGATCTTGCTTGGAACTGTTAATTGCGCCAATAAGCTTACCAAGTACGCCGTTAACGAACTTGCCTGATTCATCGGTACCAAAATGCTTCGCAAGCTCAATCGCTTCATTGATCGCTGCTTTAGGCGGAACATCATCGCGGAATACCATCTCGTAGCATGCGAGACGCAGCACTTGACGGTCTACCCGGGAGAGACGATCTACCTGCCAGCCGGTCAAATGCTGCTGCAGCATCTCGTCAATCGCTTTCTTGCGCTCAACCACGCCCATTACAAGCTCACGTGTATATTCATTCACCTTAGCCGCTTCTGCCGGCTCTGCACCGAGCTCATTGTCGTGCTGGCGCGCTTCCTCCATCAGCATGTCAACTGCTTCTGCAGCTGTTACTTCATTCATTTCCATCTGGTACAAACTTTGTACCGCAATTTCCCGAGCCAATCTTCGCTTCATGGGGCCTCCTTCAAACTTCCGTCGTAAATCGGTCCATCGCCCGTTTACCTGTAACGTTAACTATCATGTGCATATATGAACATGAGAAAACCTCTGTCGAGGCCATTCGATTCGAACAAGGCCGCGTACAGAGGCAAATTATGAAAAAAACCTCTATCGAAGCCTAAACAAGATGAGCGACCGCGCCTAGAGGTAGATTTTATCGCCAATAAGAATTTGCACATTCGAGAAACTCGAAAGCCGCTGCATTCTCATATGGAGAAAATCTTGACGGCTTATGAATCAAGCCAGAGTCAAAGAGCATGTCGCTAGCGCGACCAAAACCTATGATCTCCTCCCTGCTCCGAACAGCGGCTTCAACGCCTGCTTCCGGAGTACGGAGGAGACCACAGAATTATCGGAATGGACGTTGTCGACTGAGCAGACGATCCACCCAATCTACCACCTTGCTCCATGGGAGCAGCGGGCCTTCGCCCTTATCCACCCGTTTGCCTAGCACAAAACCAACTGTTATTAGAAAAGCAAACACGAGCATGTCCCAAAAACCGACGATCAAATAAACGACGCCCAATAGAAATCCGGCGGCCGCTCCGGCTATTCTCCCTGGATACTCGTTCAGCCATTGCTTCCACATCGGGCTATCCCACCTCTATTCTACGCGGCTTTTGAATGCAGGAGCTTGTACTACATTCGCAACATATACCGAAACCCCAGCAACCGGGATGCCCGTAACCTCTTCAACATGTCCTTTAACGGAACGTTGAATCTCTTCCGTAAGAGCTGGGATAGACGAATCGCCGTCCACAACCGTACGAATGACGATATCTAGGCCAGCTTCCGAGATGCGGATACGTGCACGCAAATCCTTCAGGCCGCGATGCTTTGAAGCCGCTTTGAGTGCAAGGTTCTCAACCGTCTCCATCGAAATCCGAATGTCACCAAATTCATTGCGTTGATCGATAGACTGCGAGGTGTTTCCGCTGCGCTTCACCGATATGTAGAACAAGCGCAGGCTAATCAAGAACAGGACAACGCCTATAACCGCTCCAACGACTTGGATCCATTGCACATCATCGTAGAATTGCGATACAGCATCAATTGCTGTCTGCTCTGGAATCCAACGAAGGCTAATGCAGAACAGGCCGATCGAAGCTGCACCAATGACAATGCTGTACACGAAAAGCAATAGCTTGTCTATCATTCTGACCAACGTAAAGCCTCCTCTGGCATAACGGAATGAAAACCCCCTTGCGCGAGCGGACGCCCAATCACGAGGGGGTTTTTACAAATCCAAGAAGTATAAATTCTCACTTTATACTAGGCTTGAATTTCTCCGGAGTAAAACGCACTTCGCCGTTTGAAAGCGGCAGCAGACGTTTCACCTTGGTTCTTGCCAAACCGCGCAACTCACGCGATTCGTGCAACTATTTCACCCGCTGGTATATGTCTTCGTCATCCGTCTTCTCTACCGTTTTGAAATGTACGTCATGAATATGAACGTTCACTTCAACAACATGCAGCCCTGTCATCGACTCGATCGAGCGCTTGACGCTGCGCTGAATGTCCGACGCGACATCGGGTATGCGGTTGCCGAATTCGACAATGATCGAAACGTCCACAGCTGCTTCGCGCTGGCCGACTTCGACCTTCACACCTTTGGACAAGTTTTTCCGTCCTAGCAACTCAGCGATCCCGCCGACGAAGCCGCCGCTCATGCCGGCAACGCCTTCTACTTCTACAGTCGCCAATCCGGCGATGACCTCGATTACTTCAGGCGCGATTTGAATAGTCCCAATATCCGTCCGTTCGTAATCTGCAGCAATCGTACTCATGATCATCTGCACCTCCCTAAGATTCGAGCGCATCTCCGAGCCTCGTAAGCCGGAGGCTTATCCGCTTCTAATCTCTATACTATAACATCAGGCCAGATTTATGACAAACCTTGACCGAATGCTAGCAAGCTTTATACTTCTTCAGGTTCCGCCTCTGGATTGTTCACATCATATTCTTCTAGGAACTTGATATCAAACGTTCCTTTGATGAATTTCGGATGATTGAGCAGCTTCAGATGGAACGGAATCGTCGTCTTAATACCTTCAATCTCAAACTCATACAGCGCACGCTTCATACGAGCGATCGCTTCATCGCGTGTTGCGCCCCATACGATAAGTTTCGCGATCATCGAATCATAGTGCGGCGAAATCGTATACCCTGGATATGCACCAGAGTCCACACGGACGCCCAAACCGCCTGGAGGCAGATAGAATTGGATCTGACCCGGGGATGGCATGAAATTACGCTCCGAATCCTCTGCGTTGATACGGCACTCAATCGCCCAGCCGTTCGGCTTAATGTCCTCCTGGGTGAACGAGAGTGGATTGCCCTCTGCAACGGAGATCATCTCTGCGATCAGGTCAACATTCGTAATAAGCTCCGTTACCGGATGCTCTACCTGAATACGCGTGTTCATCTCCATGAAGTAGAACTTGCCATCTGGACCGAGCAAGAACTCGAGTGTACCCGCACCGGAATATTCAACGGCAAGCGCTGCACGTACAGCTGCTTGACCCATCTGTTCACGGAGCGCTGGCGACAGCACAGGGCATGGCGCCTCTTCTACGAGCTTCTGACGGCGGCGCTGCACGGAGCAGTCACGCTCGAACAAATGCACAGCGTTGCCGTGCTTGTCCGCCATGATTTGAATCTCAACGTGCTTCATGCCTGTCAAATATTTCTCCAGATAAACGCCTGCGTTGCCAAAAGCCTTCTGAGCTTCTTGCTGCGCCGTCGTAATCTGGCTAATAAGTGAATCTTCGTCATCCGCAATACGAATGCCTTTGCCGCCGCCGCCTGCAGTTGCTTTAATGATGACTGGGTAGCCGATTTCACGTGCAACGCGTACCGCTTCATCCAAGTCTTCGACGAGGCCGTCAGAGCCTGGGATAACAGGTACGTTGGCATCCTTCATCGTCTGCTTCGCAACCGCTTTGTCGCCCATCTTGGAGATGGCATTAGGGGAAGGACCGATAAACGTGACGTTGCACGATTCGCAAATCTCTGCAAAGTCAGCGTTCTCAGACAAGAAACCGTAGCCTGGGTGAATCGCATCGCAGCCCGTAAGCGTTGCGACGCTCATAATGTTAGTCAAGTTCAAGTAGCTGTCCTTCGACAGCGTAGGTCCGATGCAATACGCTTCGTCAGCCAATCGCACGTGCAGGGACTCGCGATCAGCTTCCGAATAAACAGCAACCGTCGAAATACCTTTTTCACGGCAAGCGCGAATGATGCGAACAGCAATCTCGCCGCGGTTAGCGATCAAAATTTTCTCGAATTTCAATTGGAAACCCCTTTCAGAAGAAGACTGGACAGCAGGTCGTCGATGACGACGCGATCCCTTATTCCGGTTTAACGAGGAAGAGCGGTTGGCCGAATTCGACCAATTGACCGTTCTCGACGAGCACTTCCACGATCTCGCCGCGCACTTCCGCTTCGATCTCGTTCATCAGCTTCATCGCTTCCAAAATACATACAACCGACTTGTCCGAAACGCGTGAGCCCTTTTGTACAAATGGGCCAGCTTCTGGCGATGGTGCTGCATAGAACGTACCAACCATTGGGGACACGATCTTGTGCAGGTTATCTGCAGGCGCTGCAGCAGGTGCAGCTGCCGCTGGAGCAGCCGCTTGGCTAACAGCAGCCACTGGAGCTGGTGCGATAGCTTGTACAGCCGGAGCAGCCGCTTGAACCGTTACAACTTCTGTTTTGCCAGGTTTACGGATAAGCAGACGAGTACCTTCGTTCTCAATCTCAACTTCTTGAACCGTCGACTGGTCGATCAGCTTGATTAGTTCTTTTATTTCGTTCAGTTTAAACATTCGTAAGTTTCACTCCTTCATTAGATGAGCGACCTATAGCTTTGCGGAGCAAAGCAGCTTCGTAAGCTTGTGGTAGGTTTTATCGCCAATAAGAAATTAATCTTTCCTGATGCCCAGGAAACAAATAAATTCTTATGTGGTAACAAAGCATGACCGTCTTGAACCGTGGTCTATGTACCTCACATGGTAGAATGGCAATTGTTACCCATAACGAATGTATTATAACATAAACACTAACGAACAAACATAGTTTTTATGCCAGCGCATCAGGCTAACGACTTGAATTAACATTTTATAGGGAAATATTTAAAAGCTCCGCCGGCGGCATGATCCGCTGCGGAGCTTCTGATTTTACCAGTGTTTATTCATTAAGGCACATACTGTACAACAACTTGGGATGGAGAAACTTCCAGCGTTTTCGTCACAAGGTCGATAATATCAGCAGCTTGGCCGCGCTCGAGCTTCTCGCTTTGTACGACGATTTTGTATCGGCTGTCTTGATCATCGACAACTGCGATCGGATACAGCTTGTTGAGCTCTTCCTCCAGCGCGTTGATGCGATCCATTTTGTCAGAGAGTGCATCGAGCTTGGTTACCGCTTGGCCCGCTTCTTCTGTGCTTGCGCCCGTCGTATTCGCAATTACGGCCCACAGTTGGTCAGATTCCTTCTGGAACTGCTCATTCCGCTTGTATTGCAGATCATTAAATACGTTGTTCGTCGTTGCTGTAGCCTTATCTTGGGATTCAAGCTGATCAAGTGTCTTCTGGTCGGCTGCGCTAATGTCTTCCGTATCTGCCGTCGCGTTGTCATCCGTCTGGGTTTGCGTAGAACCGTTCACTTCATTCACAACGATTGCATCGTCCTTGCTGCCTGTCGATGCTTCCGTTGCGCCTTGCACGCCCGTCGTCTGCTCGGTTGTTGTCCCGTTGTTCGCCACCTTACTCGAGCTTGGATCGAGATCTTCTGTAAACAGATAGTATGCAGAAAGAATTACCATTAAGCTGAGCATCGATACGAGCCAAATCGTTTGTCTTTTCGTGTTCATGGATGAACACCCTCCCATTCATTTCGTTTGATATGTTAATGCAGGCCGATATGGCCGTTTCATTGCTGCTTTCTCGGGACAATCGAGATACGGTTCACTGGGACGTTGATGCCCTTTTCTACCGCATCGAGGATCAGCCGCTTCACCGTCGGGTTCTCGGCCCCTTTGGCCACGATCAGAACACCGCTGATGCGGGGCTTGATTTTTTTCGTTATGATCGGCGTTTGGTCACCTGACTGTTCGTACATCACGATCGTTCCATTGTCCGTCACACTTGTCATATGCCGTCTGCCGCCATTCTTATCGGTCTCCTCCGTCGTCTGCTGCGACTTCTGCTCGTTGCTGACGAAGACGGTTTCCTCTGTGGATTCAACACTGACAAGCACGTCAACGGGACCAACACCTACGATTTTCTCCAAAATCTCTTTCAGCCGATTCTCGAGCGGCTGCTCGATCGATGCGAATGGCGAGTCACTGCTGTGGGCGGACATGGCCGGCACATCGGATACGGGCGGCTCGGATTGATTCGTCGTCGGGGCAACCCGATCGAACGACATGTACGCATTAACGATCATGATCGCTACTCCAATGCCTCCGATCAGCAGCAGCCATCGCATCGCCCGTATCCGTGTCGGTCCGCCGGATCCTCCGCCGATGGCTTTCTCCAAGCCGTCGAGCCATTTTGCCACCAATATCACTCCTTACATCAGGACCTTTGAACGGAGTTCAAAGTCACACCGCTTTACATCAGGACCTTTGAACAGAGTTCAAAGTCACACCGCTTAGCAACTTCGCTGCCTGCCGCCTTCGCTTCGTTATTTCGTTCGGATTTGAATCTGTTTCGGAGCAATTCCCCAGCCTTGACGCAGCGCTTGCTCAATTACGCTTTGCTGCTCGGCTGTCACCACCGTCGGCTCTTCATCCTTCTCTTCTCCACGATCGCCGCTTGATGCAGATGTCACTTCATCGACCGTTACGCTAACCGCGATATCAATCGGTTGAACCGAGTTGTCGGCTGCTTCATCTGTTTGATCATCTGCTTGCTGCTCTTCGGGAGGGGGAATGGTGATGAGCACCGATGCAATCGACTTGCCGTCTTCGCTCAGCTTCACCATAACAGCCGTCCCCGTGGAGCCAAGCCTGCTGTCGACCTCCTGCGCCATTGCAATCCCGAGCTCGCGCTCAGCAAGTGATGCTGCTTGACGCTGCCTCTCGCTGCTCAGACGCTGCGCTTCCTTCGAGATTTGCTGAAGGGTCGGCATCTGGACGGAGTTGATAGATCCAGCCTGCTCCCAGGCGGTCATGCTGTCCTCCACCCGTTCATTAAAGTTTCCTGCGAACAATCGAATCAGCGGGGACAGTATCGTTAGCAGGACGATCAAACCTACGACAAGCCGGGCATATCGCTGCATTGCTTTGTTCGGAAGAAGCAGGTCGACGATAGCTGCGAGAAGGATGACCGTTATAATGTCGCGAAGCCAGCCGCTTAGCCAGTCCATCATCGTTCGTCACCTCGCTGCATCGTTATGGCGCTCGTCATCGCATCATCATGGCGGCATTGCCGGCGGTAAGGATGACGGTCACGGCTAAGAAGAACATGAGTGCGACAGCGGCCAATGCAGCGAACACGTAGATCATCGTTTTACCGATCGTGTGCAGGCATGCAGCAATCGGACTGTCGCCGAGCGGCTGCATGACGGCAGCTGTCACGTTGTAGATGAGTGCCAGCGTTAAAATTTTGATCGCTGGGAATGCACATAAGAAGAGCAGGATGACAACGCCCGCAATACCGACCGCATTCTTAACGAGTAGGGATGCAGAGATGACCGTGTCGGATGCATCCGAGAACATTTTGCCTACGACTGGGACGAAATTGCCGGCTACGAACTTCGCGGTTCGCAGCGTGACACCGTCGGATATTGCACCTGTCGCCCCTTGGATCGAGATGACACCAAGAAATAGGCTGACGAGTACGCCAAGTGTTCCGATCCCTATGTTGCGCAGCAGATTGGCAAGCTGGGTTACCTTGAACTTGTCGGTCAGCGCACTTGCGATATGAAGCACAGCCGAGAAGAACAGCAGAGGGAACACAATCGTGTAGATGAGTGTTCCGACCGTATGAATCATGAAGATGATGAGCGGATGCAAAATAGTCACGGTAGAGATGTTGCCAACAGAAGCTAGCAACGTCAGCAAGAGCGGCACCATCGCCATCATAAACTGAATCATGCTGCTGATTGCATCCTTCGCATAACCGATTGCGACGTTGAAGCTATTAGCTGCGATAACGATGAGCACCATGTATGAAATGGAGTATGCGACTTTACTGACAGCATTCCGTTCGAACGCATTCTGCAAGGTCTCAAGTATCGAGCTGAATACCGAGAGCAGAACGATGGTGACGAGAAGCTTGCCGTTGTACAGCACCTCATGCATGAGAAACTTGAGCAACCCGCTGATGACTGTCGTCAGCTTCAACCCTTCGCCGCCCGGCATAATCATTTCCGACAGACTTGGCAGATCCTGATCTGGAAAGTATGCACCGTAGTTGGTCGTCAAGTTCGTCCAATACTTCTCGATGGGGTCCATATCAAGTGTGCCTGCTTGGTCCTTCGCAAGCTGCTCAGACAGTTCACTGTCGACAGAAGCTGGAAGTGAATCGTCTCCTGACGTGGGTGGCGGAACGCCCGTCTGTACATTCGTGCTAGCCGAATCACTAGGCAATGCTGCGGCTTGTATGATCTGTCCCGTCGATAAGGTGAGAACGATGAGCATAAACAGGAGTCGAAGAATACGTACCATCGTCTGTTTTTTCATCTTCCTCACCCTCCCGGAGGCATTAATCCGAGCACCGTTTCAACAATAACGTTGATGATCGGAACCGCCATAACGAGAATGAGCACCTTGCCGGCAAACTCGATTTTGGAAGCGACACCTTCTTGTCCCGCATCCCGAACGATCTGTGCCCCGAATTCAGCGATGTAGGCGATACCGATGATTTTCAATATCGTCTTCAAGTAGATCGATGGGATGCCTGTCTGCTCTGCGAGCTGCTCGAGCATCGAGATGACGGTGTCGATCCGGCCGATGATGTACAAGAAGATGAATAAGCCTGTGAAGGCTGCCAGCAGAAAAGCGAACATCGGCTTCTGTTCGCGAACGACGAGAATGAGCACGGTAGCAATTAATCCAAGTCCGACAATTTGAATGATTTCCATTACAATTCACTCACCTCGCGTCCGAGCACTTTCCGCCTGCCTCCACTCGAATATTGATGCTGTTGTTATTGGAACAAGAATATCGTCTTAATTTCCTGGAACAGGTCGTTCAGCAGACGAACCACCATGAACAGGACGACGACAAAGCCAATTAAGGTCACCCAATGCGCCATGTCTTCCTTGCCCATCTGCTTCAGTACGGTGTGAATCATCGCGATGATGATACCGATGCCGGCGATTTGGAATATGGCGCTTACGTCGATATTCATGTAAGCGGCACCCCACTAAATCATCAGTATGACGACGAGTGCGGCAAGCAAGAGGCCGAGGCTTCTGCTCATCTTCTCGTACTTTGCTTGGTCATCTCTGGCTGCGTCTTCTTCTGCTTTCAACTGGACAGCCGCTAAGCGCAAATGCTTCAGTTGATCATCTTTGTCACTCATGCCGAGGATAGAACCGAGTCGAAGCGTAACGGTGAGCTCAGGCGTCCGCATCGATGTCGTCGGCCATGTTCGCTTCATCGCCGTATCCCAGCATTCGCGAAATGATCGGCCGTCCGTGGCTGACAGCTCGTCTGCAACTGCTTGAAACAATCGTCCTACCGGTTGTCCTGCATTGGCTGCCGTGTGAGCCAGTGCATCTGGAAGCGGTGTCCGGCCGAACACGATCTCTGTCTCCAGCCGCTGCAATGCACCTGCTAATTGACGGATCTGCTTCGGCCGATCAGCGAATCGCGCCGCCTGGAGAAAGCCGATTAACGTACCGGCGAACAGGACTAGCGAGGCACCGATAAGTTTAAGGAGCATGCGCATCACCTGCTCTTGCCGTAGGTTCACGAGGAGAGGCTGTCGAATGGCCCGCTGCCCTTGCCGCGCTGCCTACTGTTCCGCCTGCGAATCCAACAGATGTCTCAGCGGCAGTAAGATCAACAACTTTGACTGTGAGACCCGTTATTGTCCTTCGCAGCACAACCCCTCGAGCGAACGAACCTTCCTGCAACAGCCGCTTTATCGCTGGTCGAGAGGCTGCTTCCTCCCAATCACCTGCGTGAGCGGTAGCGACAACGGAGACGCCTGCTCTCACCGCTTCCCGGATCGCTTCTACATCCTCATCTCTACCTATTTCGTCGACGATCAACACCTCAGGCGACATGGATCGAATCATCATCATCATTCCTTCCGCCTTCGGACATGCGTCCATCACATCGGTTCGAGGTCCTACATCGAATGTTGGAATCCCTCTTACACAAGCTGCAATCTCCGAACGCTCGTCGACGATTCCAACCTTCCGACCTGACCAGCCGAGCGCTTGTGGCGACTGCCATCTTCCATAGCTAATTGCTCTTGCCAAATCTCGGATATAGGTTGTCTTGCCTTGTCTTGGTGCACCAACAATGAGCGTTGATGCGATTGTTCGGTTGCTGCGATCAATGAGCTGTGGAAGCGTCTGTCCAGATACCCCTGTAACATCTCTAGCGATCCTTACGTTGAATCCGCCAATATCTCGTATCCCTCTCACACGACCCTCTTCCAGCACCGTCCTGCCTGCTAGTCCAATCCGATGGCCGCCTTCGACCGTAATATAGCCTCGGCGAAGCTCTTCTTCCATTGCATACACCGAATGGTTCGTCATTCTCTCGAGCAGCTTTCGACATACTTCATACGATGGCTTGTACGCACCATCTGGGTTGTCGCTCAGCGAACCGCTGCTTGAGACGAAGGTAGACACGCCAAGCGTCCACACTTCCAGCGGCCGATTGTCTCGGATTCGTATTTCTTCCAGCCCTTCCTGTGCCTTAACGGGCATTCGGGAGAGCACGACAGACAGCTCAGATGGCAGCAAATGCGCAACGCGTTCCAGCATACGGCTACACCTCTTACGAATGTTTGTCCTCTTCTCTGTTGTTTCAAGTGTATGTGCTAGCTCGAATAATAGAACGCGATTATCGCGTTCTATGCACGTTTTTATATAGAAGGGGACCTGGCATTAGTAGAATGCTATTTTTTAAGAATGCCGATCATCAGGCAGCCTACACCTGCTGTAATCCATAGCATTTTGCTATACGATAATTTATCTGCCAGTCCTACTAATCCAATGGCAGTCGTCGAAATCAACACGAGCGGACCAACGAGCGCTAGCGATGAGTTAATCAACATCGCCTTGTTCAGCTCGTTGAAGCGCAGCATGAGCAGCGCTGCGCAGATCTCCAGCGAGCCCGATATCATTCGAAGCGTCGCCATGCTGAGTACGATTTTGTTCAGCATCATCCTCTCCTCCTTCCCTATTGGTGCATGTTCAAAAAGGTCGGTTTTCAGCACCTGATGCCGAATACACTTCTTGTGATGCTTCGTGATCAAAAGCGGACTTTTTGAACGACCTCTGTTGGTACAGCCTATGCGCGCCTGTCCGAATTTAGGCCGGGTCACCAGCCTAGGGCATGCTGCATATATTACCTCCATGACCTTGGAAAGGCGGATTCATAGCATGCAAGTAGGGGTTATCGCAAGCGTCAATGAAGCGCGGGCGGATCAATTCTCACATCGTACAGCTATCGTAATCGATGTCCTTCGTGCAACAAGCACGATGGTCGCCGCTATGAAGGCAGGCGCTTCCAGTATCGTGCCCGCCGAAACTGTAATGGAGGCGCGTGCCCTTTTTCGGCCCGGGGACGTGCTTGGCGGCGAACGATTTAATCGTAAAATCGCTGGTTTCGAGCTCGGCAACTCGCCGCTCGATTATCGCAAGGAAATCGTTGACGGCAAGCGCCTTGTGCTTACGACGACGAATGGTACGCGTGCCGTTATAAAAGCTATGCGAGCAGAGAATGTATTAGCTGGCGCTATCGTCAATGCAAGCGCCTGCGCCAAAGCAGCGCTGGAGCTTCGTAGAGATATTGTCCTGTTATGCGCGGGAAGCAACGACGAGTTCGCAATTGAGGATGGATTGTGCGCGGGATTTCTGCTGGATCGGCTGGACAATCAATGCCAGCAAGGGATAGAGACCGATGATTTCGGCACCGCTATGCTCGCCTTGTACCGCAATCGTTCGGAACATCTGCTGGAGACGATCAGCCAGGGAACAGCAGGCCGCAGGCTGATTAAGCTAGGACTTGGCCGTGATGTGGAATGGTGTGCTGTTCGCGATTCGGACGACATTGTCCCGAGGCTGACGGGAGATGCTTTGACGAAGTGCTGATGGTTGTAACAAATATAAGAGGCCTTCAACATCTCACCGGTTGGCGAGTGTCGAAGGCCTTTTGCTTATTAGGGGAATATTGTTCTTGTCAGTGCCAATCATCGTATATCTATATCCTGGCTTATCTATCGATGCCAGCGATAAGCACAACACATCCGAATGGTACAGCTGTGGGAACGGCTCCATCCGCTGATTCCCATTGACCGCAAGCGGTTAGCGTATAACGGTCTCCGGTAAGTCCGTCAATCATCGCGCACGCATGCAAACGATCCTTGAGCGGTGGAGCAGGAACAGCATAAGGATGTGTTCCGTTATTAATAATGACATACGCAACCTCGCTATCCGTCTGCCGAAGGAAACCAAATGCATTAGTCGCCTCATCGGCGAATACGAACCGCATCGTTCCGCGGGTCAATGAAACATATTTTTTCCGTAGAGCGATCATCGATTGGAACAGTTCATAGGTTGCGGCATCACGCTTCTCCTCATCCCAAATCATCGGACGTCTGCAATCCGGATCGTTACGTCCTTCCATCCCCACTTCATCGCCATAGTAGACGACGGGCATACCGGGCATTGTCATCTGCAAGCAAACCGCAAGTCGCATACGCGCCAGCGCCGTTTCCTGGCTGTTCCAGCCTCTTCCTCCGTTGAGACAAGCCGTTAGAAACCGTTCTGTGTCGTGGCTTCCAAGCAGCTGCATCATCGCACTATACGCTTGATCGGTGTAGCGCATTTGCAGGCTCGTTAGCAGTTCGGTGAACGTCTCTGCTCCAATGTTCTGCCGTGCGAAAAAATCGAGTGCAGCCTCGCGGAACAAGTAGTTCATTACACCATCGAATTGGTCGCCATGCAGCCATGGAGATGCGTCGTGCATGAACTCACCGACCAGCAGTTGCTGGTCATCTATTCCTTTGACTCGCTCACGCAGCAGCTGCCAGAATCGCCGATCGACCTCATTCGCAACGTCTAACCGCCATCCATCGATACCCGCTTCCCGAATCCAGTACTCGGCAACGTCTAGCAAATATTGCGTCACTTCACGATTCGACGTATTCAGCTTCGGCATCGTTGCGATGCCATTCCCGAACGTCTCATAATTCGGTACCGGCTCCTGCACTACAGGGTAAGCGTCAATATAATACCAATCCCGATATGAAGACTGCTCCCCCTTCTCCATCACGTCTTGGAAAGCGAACAGCTGGTCACCGCTGTGATTGAACACCGCATCAAGCACGACGCGAATGCCGCGTTCATGCGCCTGCTTCACCAGCTGTTTAAACGTATCAAGATCCCCAAATGCAGCATCTATCGTGTAGTAATCCGTCGTATCATACTTATGGTTCGAGGGCGATACGAATATCGGATTCAAGTAAACGGCGTTCACGC
Source organism: Paenibacillus cellulosilyticus (assembly GCF_003182255.1). Lineage (GTDB taxonomy): Bacteria > Bacillota > Bacilli > Paenibacillales > Paenibacillaceae > Paenibacillus_T > Paenibacillus_T cellulosilyticus. The sequence goes on from NZ_QGTQ01000004.1 coordinate 225,206, forward strand.
CAAGCTCTACCAAATAATCGAGCCGATCGATTACACCTTGCAAATCCCCGCCATATCGGGATAGCGGTGTTGGCTTCTCAACAGCATCCCATGGCTGCACATCACCGGGGTTGATATTAGAATCTCCGTTGTGGAAACGATCCGGGAAAATTTGATAGAACACGGCCTCATGCGCCCAATCGGGCACACGCGGAATTTCCTCGCGGCATACGTAAGGAAATTGGAAGCTTCCCGCCAACTCTCGTTGTGCGAACGTTCCGCGTTCCCCTACCCAATAGCTGTCACCATCGTTCATCTGTACGAGAAATAAGTAGCGAACCTTCCGCTTCAGCGCAGGTAGAATCGCCTCATAATAATCACTGTGCCGATCAGAGCCGACCCTCTCCATTAAGATCGGAAGTTCCGTACCGGGCGAATCATAACGATCCGCATAAAGAGCCTGACAGGTTGCTGCACCTCTTCTTCTTACCTTCAATCGAACGTTGAGTCGATACTCATCGAGCGCGTATGCATAGGGCGGCTCACACACATGATGAATGGAACTTGGCATATCGTTTCGAACTCCTTCACTTTGTAGTAAAATGGAAGAATGAATGGTACATAATCCTATTATCATCACTAGGAAACCGGTTTCCTAAGTCTAGAATAACACACTCCCTCCGTTTGTTCAAAATAAATCAGGAAAGGATTCTTATTAATCATGAGTAAAATTACGATTAACGATATCGCGAAGGCGGCCGGTGTCGCCAAATCGACGGTATCGAAAGTATTAAACGATGCCGCTTCGATCTCGGACGAGACGAAGCGTAAAGTTCGTGACATTATGAAAGAAATGAACTATACCCCAAGCAGCATCGCTACTCAGCTTGCGAGACAGAGCAGCTTCAACGTCGGCCTCTTGATCGACTTGAGCCGAAAGGACGACTTTCTTAACCACTTCTTCTATGCCATCATCGGAGGTATCGAAAGCGTCATCGGCAAGCACCAATATGAGCTAACCATTTGCAATGCGAGCTCCGAGTCTAGCAGTCAGCAGGATTCACCTGCTTTTATGAACAGACTTGTTCGCAACGGAAAGGTCGACGGTCTCATTATGGACAGCTCCATCTGGACAGCGGAGACGGAACGTCTGCTCGCCGAGCTGCAATTCCCATATGTACTCATTGGAGATGCACCAGCAGAGGTTACATACAGCGCCGTCGATATCGATAACGAAAATGGCGGACGGCTGCTTGCTGCACACCTTATCGAGCGAGGCTACAGACGACTTGCCTTCATCGGTGGTGAAGGCGCAGGCGAGCCATTGTTCGACAGAAGGGTCGGCGGCTGTGCGAATGCGCTGCGTGAGCATGGCTTGACGTTCGACCCGCGCTTGGTAATGGCTGGAACAGCGAATGAAGCCACCGGAAGGCTGTTCATGGAACAGCTGCTAGCGCTTCCTGCAGAAGAACAGCCGGATGCCGTCATCTGCATGAACAACTATACGGCGTTCGGCGCCCTTGCGGCAGCACATGCCGCAGGGGTATCGATCCCTACCCAGCTTGGTATAGCCACATTCGACGACTATCCCCTTGCTCCCTATACGAACCCGCCGCTCACTTGTTTGAAAATGGATACGTTTGAGCTTGGCGTCCAAGCTGCTCAAATGCTAATGACACGAATCAGCGAGCCTGCCTTATCTGCTGAGCAGCGACTCATTCCGGCTGCGCTAATTACACGCGCGTCGACGGATCGTTAATCGTTCGGTAGCTATGCGGTGGCTCCAACCATTTAGCTGCCGAAACAGCACACAAATAGCCGTTCCAGAAGTCAGCACATACCGACTTCTGGAACGGCTTTTACAATTCAAATCTTTATCTTACAGGTCCTTCCACTTCGCGACCGTGAGGTTAAGCGTCTGCTGCCCGCCGGACGTTGTGAACGAACGATTAGAGATATCACTGCCGCTGCTGCTCACCTCAACCGTCTCCCAGGTTCCTCTCGTGAATTTGTACTGGAATGTTGTACCGGACGCAATCAGGAACGTGATCGAGTACGTACCGTTCGCATTACGCGTCAGCTTGTAATCAGTCGAACCAGCGTTCCACGAATTGATCGTGCCCGACAAGTATACATCCGCTGTCGTCGGTGTATTCGAAGGAACTGACAGAACGATCGTCAAGCTATCCGCTTGCGGAACACCTGCTGTAATGACACCGTTCACCAACGTATAGACACCTGTACCAAACGAGTAGTTTTGCGAGTTGTTGTTATCCCATGTTCCGCTGCCGTTGTTGAACGCAGCTTTCAGCCCGTTGGCCGATCCGAGATCAATCGTTGCGACGCTGTATCCCGTATAGGAGGATGCCGTCATTGCCAAGCCAGGCGCTGTCGTCCACGTCGTCGTGCCGTTCAGACTGTAATGGATGTAGCGATTCGTAAAGCTCGTATTTTTGTAGTAGATCGTTACAGAATTACTGCTTGCCTCTGGGGTTGTTACCGACAGGGCCGTGCTTGCTTCGGACTTGTTGCCTGCTGCGTCATAAGCTTTCACCGTGTACGAGTAGGTCGTACTCGCAGCTGCCGTTTGGTCCGTATAGCTCGTTGTTGTCGTCGTTCCTTTCAATGCGCCGTCACGATATACTTCATAGCCCGTTACACCAACATTATCCGTAGATGCCGTCCATGTCAGTGGAACCGAAGTCGCTGTAACCGTGCCTGCTGCGAGTGCAGTCGGAGCCGTCGGGGCTTGCGTATCTCCGCCACTTGGTGCGCCTGCCGTAATCGTACCTGCACTGTACGTCCACGTACCAACATTGAACTTATAGTTCAGGCCGCCGTTGTTATCCCACGTGCCGCTGCCATTATTGAATACCGCCTCAAGCTGCGTAGCGTCACCAATATTGACCGTGTACTTGTTATATCCTGCGACTTCAGCTGCAGGCATTGCAACACCAGGCGCAGTCGTCCAAGTGCCGTTAGCTGGACGATAGTGAATATACGGCGTCGTATAGCCCTGTTTGTAATAAACAGTGACGCTGTTGTTCGCTGCTTCAGGCGTAGTCAGCAATAACGCTGCGCTAAGTGCCGATTTGTTGCCTGCTGCATCGTATGCCTTAACCGTGTAGGAGTACGACGTCAAAGGCGAAACCGTTGTATCCGTATACGAAGTCGTTGTAGACGTACCTTTCAGTACGCCATCACGATAAATCTCGTAGCCCGTCACACCGATGTCGTCTGTGGACGCTGTCCACGAAATGGTCGCGGAAGAGCCTGTTACCGTTCCAGCCGTTACGTTCGTTGGTGCAGATGGTGCTGTCGTATCCGGTTGTGAGATTTGTGGGGCGTAGATTTTAGACGCGTTTGCATTAATCGATACCGTAATTTGTTTGCCAGTCGAACCGCCGGATTGCACCGTTACAATGTCAGACGTATTCAATTGGTTCGTCAGCACAGTGCCAACCGCGAGCGTGCTCTCCGTACGAAGCGGGATCGTAACCGTTTGCGTACCCGATGATGCATTACTGAATACGCTGATTACTTCTTGGCCGAGGTTCGTGCCCGAATCGATCCGGCGCGAGAATGCGTACAGATTTTGCGCGGACCACATTTCACGCTGCTTACCTGTGCGGAGAGCTGCGTAGTTCTGGCGAATCTTATTCAGCTTCGCAACGAATTGGTACGTATTCGTGTTCTCGTTAAAATAGTTCTCAAGCACGTTACCGTTGCTGTCTCGCTTCACCATCGACCAACGGTTCCATGTATCGGCAATGCCGCCGCTCATAATTTGACCGTTGCCATTGCCTTTGTTTTGTTCCGTGCCTTGGAATACAACTGGCAGCCCGCGGACAGTGAAAATGAATGCAAGAGCGTTCTGCAGCTTATCGACGCTGCCGCCTGCTTCCGTCAAGAAGCGGTTGCGGTCGTGGTTATCGATGAACGTAACCATGTGGTTCTCAGAACCGTTATAAAGATAATCCTGTGCAAGCGTGCTCTTGATATTCGAATCAAACGATTGACCATAGGCAAAAGAGTTAAGAATCGAGAAGAACATAGGGAAGTCGAGCATGCCCCATTCTGCGTTGCTGCCTACCCAACGGGATACGAACTCTGCGTTACCGTCGAAGTTCTCGCCGAACGTATTAACGCCGATGTAACTTTGCAGTTCATGCAGCACGGAAGGATTGACGAGCTTAGCAGCGTCGACACGAGCGCCGTCCGCTCCCGTGTAATCAAACCATCCTTTGATGGAATCGAATACCGCTTGCTTCGCTGATGCATTATCGAAGTCGATATCGTCGAGTCCGCCAAGGTCGTGATTCTCGAGATAATCCTGTGCCCATTGCGTGTAGTTGCCATCGGTTAGCGACCAATCGATATCACCATTGTGATGGTACCACGATGGATTATTGAATGGTGCCGCAGGCTGAAGTCCTGCAACATCATAGTAAGCGTTCGTTCCCAGCATGTAGTCGCCAACGTGGTTAGGCACGACGTCGATGACCACTTTGATGCCTAGGTTGTGTGCGGAATCAACAAGCTCCTTCAGCTTTTCTTTTGTTCCGAAGTAGTGATTCGCACTATTCGGGTCCTTCATGTTGTAGCCGTGATAAGCCGTATTTTTGCCACTGCCGTTATTCTCGCGGTTCGTCATTTGCGGCTCGGCTACTGGTGAGATCCAGATCGCCGTATAGCCCATGTTCTTGATGTATGAAAGCTTATCAATAATACCCTGCCAGTCTCCGCCCTTCATATAACGGAAATCTTCCTCGGATGTTTCACCGTAACGGATCGCATCGCCGGTCGCATTGTTGGATGAGTCACCGTCATTGAAACGGTCAACCATAATTTGATAGATCGTATCGTTCTCATCGAGTCCATTGCCCAGCTTTGCCGCTTCAGCCTTAAGTGCGGAGAGCGTCATCAGTCCAGAATGGTCACCGGGTACAGCTACTGGTTGGATAACACCTGTCAACAGCATGGCAGCGAACAAAAAGAAGAAGGCAAGCTTTCTCGTCAATCGACGATGAATGGATAACGGTCTGTGCATCTTTTCTTAATCCTCCCATATTGAAATGATAGATTGGCATACTTGCACGATGATCAAATGTCCTTCCATTTCTGAACCGTTAACGCGACATTCGTACTTCCTGATGGTACGGTGTAGGACCGATTCGCAATGTCTGAACCGTTCGAGGCCGATTCAACACTCGTCCATGCGCCTCGTGTGAATTTGTAGCTCATAACCGTTCCTGCTGCAAGAGGCAGCGTAATGGTGTATTTGCCATCCGTACCGCGCGTCAGCTTGTAAGCCGAATCCGCTGCGTTCCAGTTATTGAGATCGCTAGCGAGATATACATCTGCAGTCGTTGGCGTATTCGATGGGACGGTCACTGTGAACGTAACCTGCTGCGCGACTGGTGTTGGCACACCTGATGTGATCGTTCCACCACTAAACGTCCAAGTGCCGATACCGAAATTGTAGTTATTGCCGTTGTTGTTATCCCATGTGCCTGAGCCGTTATTGAAATCCGCCTCCAGACCAGTAGCCGTGCCGACATCAACTGTAATCTTGAAGTAACCCGACACCTCAGCGGCTGACATCAACACACCAGGCGCTGTCGTCCAAGTACCACCAGCAGGACGATAATGAATGTAAGGCGCGCTGAAGCCTGGTTTGTAGTAGACGGTAACCTTGTTCGTCGCTGGAACCGGCATCGTAACGCTGACTGATGTACTTAACACGGACTTGTTGCCTGCTGCGTCGTAAGCACGAACGGAATAGGCATAGGTCGCACCTGGTGTTCGCCCGCTGTCCGTATAAGCAAGCGTTGTTGTCGTACCAATTGCGGCACCATCCCGGAACACTTCATAGCCCGTTACGCCGACATTGTCCGTGGACGCAGTCCAACTTAAGGCAACAGACGTTCCAGCCGCACTAGGGACAGCTGTTAGCCCCGAAGGTACAGTCGGTGGCTCTGTCTCCGGCGTCGGAGGCGGCGTTGGGGCACCAGACGTAATCGTTCCGCCATCGAAGGTCCATACACCAAGCCCGAAGGTATAGTTCTTACCGCCATTGTTATCCCAAGTACCCGAACCGTTATTGAATACCGCTTCAAGTCCGCTCGTCGTACCAACATCGACCGTTTTCTTGAAGTATCCGGTCACTTCGGCAGCGGCCATCGCTTCGCCCGGTGCTGTCGTCCAAGTCCCACCAGCAGGACGATAGTGAATATAAGGGGCTGTGTAACCCGGCTTATAATAAACCGTTACTTCATTGCTTAGATTGTTCGTGGCGAATGTGACTGCATCGCTCTTCTCCGAGCTATTGCCCGCCGCATCTACTGCTTTGATCTGATAGCCATAAGAGGTAAGTGCCGTCAGACCACTATCCGTGAACGACGTCGTTGTGCTCGTTCCTACCGAAACGCCATCCCGGAAGATTTCATAGTTCTTGACGGCCTTGTTATCCGTCGATGGCGACCAATTGAGTGTAATTGTCGTACGCGTCTGCGATGGCGAAGTCACGTTCGACGGGACGGTTGGCGCTTCCGTGTCAGGTACGATCGGCTTATCCGTCAGGAACGGATAAGTTCCTTGAATCGTTCCGTTAACATCTTCAACTATCTTGCCGCCATCATTTTTGTACGTGCCTGCACCAACGTAAACCGATTGAATATCGCTCTTCGTCACGTTACCTTTCGCATCAACTGCTTCGATATAGTAATCAACCAGCTGATTGCGATACTCGCCCAGGTACGTGTAGAACAAATCGCCCGTCTCCTGTGCCTTCAGCTTCTGCATTGTCGCCGTTGATGAAGCTTGCCAAGCGACACCGTTCATATCGGGCTTCAGATCACGACGTTTCATGTCATAGCTGACCCAATCGCTTACTTTGGCAGGATCGATATTCGGCACGCCTGCTGCGGCGAGCTGTGTCGGATTGTAAACGCGGAACGTATTGTCCGACGAATCTGCCGAAGCGTCACGATGCGTACGCACCTTGACCTTGATGTCCGAGATGCCGCTAACGTCATAGGCGTACGTATAAATCGCGAAATTGTTGTCAAAATATTGCGCAGTCCAGCCTTCCGACTTATCCTTGTTCACACTGCCCGGATTGTACGGCCAGCGCTGCGGCCACCAGACCGATGGCCCCGTCGCATCCTTCGCAAGCTGCTGTGCAACATACGGCTTCGAGAAGTACAACGATTGATTAAACGAGAGCGTAGGCTTAACCGAATCATCGATATTCTCGTCGTAGTAGCCGAAGCCTGAATCCATCGCAGGGATTAGGAAATACCAAGCGAGCTCGGCTGGATTCGCGCCTCCCTTATAGTCGTTAGACGCATCGCCTTTGACTGGGAAAGACATCATCCAAGGGTTCAACTGGTTGCCTGCTGGCGCCACCTGTTTATCCAGTGTCGTCGTCGGCTGCCAATAACTCGGATGATCGCCCAGCCAGATTTGTTCTGCCGTCTGAGCGTAGTTGAGCGCCGCTTGCAGCAGGGCGAAGTTGCGTTCCAGATAGTGATAGCCGTATTCAAAGCTGACGGTCATCCCTTCTGCCTCGCCATTGATGTTCTTCTTCGGCTCGTAATTCGTACCATTCGCTGCATTGAAATCCGCGAATTGCCCTTTCCAAATGCCGAACGGAAGCTTCCAGTGATGCCACTGCGGATCGGACGAAGAGTCGCGCGTATCGATCCATGATCCGTCCTGTACGTGAACGACATCACTCGCAGCTGGCGTATTATTGACCAGATACTCATCGATGCCCATTGCCGTTACACCGGAATCGCGGTACGTAACGTTACCTGCGTTCCGCCATGTCTCCTCGGAGCCTGCACGGCCGCTGGAATTGTCACCGTCGTGCGCAACGACGAAGAACTGTTTCTGAGAAGTGAGTCCTTCGAACGACTTCAGGTCTTTGGCAGTTACAGAACCTTGATACCCTTCTTCCCACGATTCCGCCTGTGCAACCGGCACACCAACGATTTTGGATTCATTACCAGTCGTTGGATTCACATATTTCACCCAGTGAGGCGTCGATGCGAACGGGAACTTGTTGCGCACGACCTGCTGCTCGTTGAACATCGGCTGCGAGATCCACGAGCCAACATTGCTCGTATTCTGCAGGTCCGCACGGTTGGGCGGCGAGACCATTGTGTCCACGCCTGGATCGTTCAAGTAAGGATAATCCTTCAGCGTACGCGAGAAGTGGTTGTTGCCAATGACGGACCACTGAATCCCCATCTTCTCAAGCACAGGGATGATTCGTTCCGAGAAGCCCAGCTCTGTTGGGAAGAAGCCCTTAGAAGACTGGAACGAGCTGCCCAAGAAGTATGGCTGTGCTAATGTCACGTTCTGATAGATCAGATCCTTCAGCAAGTAATCATTGCCGACGAGCGGACCCATCGAGTGATGACCGGAAAAATGAATCAAGTCCATCGTCCGCTTCCCGTTAATCGAACGAAGCGTATCATAAGCGGATTTCCACGGCGTTCCCCATGACGGATTCGAGTAGGCTGCAATGCCGCCATGCGTGACAAGATCGTTGACGTTGTTTACAAGGGCGCCCGACATTGTTACCTGCATTTGCCCTTGCGAGAAGTTCTGCTGAAGCGATTGCGCCACGCTCCAAGGCCACGTTAAGTATGCGCCTGTCTTTGCATTATGTGTGTAGTAGCTTACGAGGTCATCATGCGGCATAATATTGCCGTTCGGGAGATAGTACGGATAGTTGGCCGGCGGGCTCTGCTTCAGCTCAATAACCTGGCCATCGTACATATACCGAATCGGCGACCCAACGGATGCGGACGAATAGCTAGTCGTATCGTAGTAAGGCCAGAAGTTCGGCATATGGTTGTGATACACATGCGTTGCTGCGATTTCTGCGTTTGCTGTTGGTGAAAAGCCTTGTGCAAACGATTGCACAAGGAGCAATAAAAAAAGCCCGATCGTAATGTTCGTTCTTCTTGGAACCAACCTGCTCGACATGGACTTCACGCGCGAAATGATTATACTCACCCCACATTCATTAGTTAAACGCTTACATTCCTTTGAATTGCGATAAACTGAACAATGAGCAACTCCCCTCCCTCTAGATTCGAGTCATGCTGCCTTCACTTGGGAAACCGGTTTCACAAGAAGAGATTAGCACGAGCTCCATTCTTCCGTCAATAGTTCAAAAGACGATAATCCAAAAAAAAGGAACAGTCCCGCAATACTGCGGGACTGTTCCAATTGAGAAATTCGGATTAACGACGCTCTGAAGGGCCGCCTACGAATACTTGCTCAGCCGTATCCAAGCCATATGCCGTGTGCAGTGCACGCACAACGTCATTAAGCGGCTCTGCTGCGATTACGCAGGAGCATTTGATCTCGGATGTGCTGACCATCTTGATGCTGACACCCAGCTTCGAGATGGCGTCGAACATCGTAGCAGCTACTCCAGGGTTGCTGACCATACCTGCGCCAACGATCGATACTTTCACAAGATTCGTCTCGGAAGTCGTCTCGCGGAAAGGCACCTCGTTGCGGATTCCTTCGATCACTTCGATTGCACGATCAGCATCGCTGCTCGACAGTGTGAACGAGAAGTCTGCTTTGCCTTCTAGTACACCACTTTGTACAATAATGTCGACATCGATACCGTTGTTGGCCAGTGCTCCGAACACTTTCGCCAATACGCCCGGTACGTCTTCCACGCCCAAAATGCTAATTCTCGCTACGTTCTTATCAAAGGCAATGCCGCTTACGACTACGCCTTGCTCCATGACTGCTTCCTCCTTCACCGTCGTTCCTTCATTCTCATTAAAGCTGGAACGTACAACCAGCTTCACGTTGTTATGCTTCGCATACTCAACCGCGCGCGGGTGAAGAACCGCAGCACCGAGGTGAGCCAGCTCGAGCATCTCATCATACGAAATTGAATTCAGCTTGCGTGCGCACTTCACGACACGTGGATCGGTCGAGTAAACGCCGTCAACGTCTGTGAAAATTTCGCATACATCCGCGTTGATCGCAGCCGCCAGTGCCACAGCAGTCGTATCCGAACCGCCGCGTCCAAGCGTTGTGATCTCGCCTTCCTCTGTCATCCCTTGGAAACCGGCAACGATAACGACATTGCCTTCATCCAGCGCGTTGAAAATACGGGTAGGCTTAATGTCAGAAATACGTGCCTTCGCGTGCACTGCTTCCGTCACAATGCCCGCTTGCCAGCCCGTGTACGAGACTGCTTGAGACCCCAGCTGATGTATCGTCATCGACAAGAGTGCGACTGAGATCTGCTCCCCCGTCGTCAAAAGCATATCCATTTCACGTGCAGGCGGATTCGGGTTCAGCTGTTTGGATTGATCGATCAGATCATCCGTCGTGTCACCCATTGCAGAGACGACAACAACAACACGGTTACCCGCTTCCTTCGTTTTAATAATCCGCTTAGCTACTCTTTGCATTCGTTCCGTTGATCCGACGGAGCTACCGCCGAACTTCATAACAATCAACGACAAAGCTGTTCACTCCCAACCTTGGCATTAGCATACAAGTCAATATTATAACACAAACTTTGTCGATTCGGGTACTGGTACCTACAAAAAAAGCGGCCCGGCTTGTCCGGACCGCCTCTGCTTGTCAACCTTACGCGCGGGAAATGTATTTGCCATCGCGCGTGTCGATCAGCAGTACATCGCCTTCGTTGATGAACATTGGAACTTGAACGCTGTGGCCCGTTTCAACTTTCGCAGCTTTCGTTGCGTTCGTTGCCGTGTTGCCTTTAACGCCTGGCTCCGTTTCGATAACTTTAAGCTCAACGCTCGTAGGCATCGTAATACCGATGATTTCGCTTTGGTAGCTAGCGATGTTTACGTTCATGTTTTCTTTGAGGAAGTTGAGTTCCCACTCGAGTTGTTTCTTCTCGAGATTGAATTGGTCATACGTCTCATTGTCCATGAACGTATATTCCGTACCGGAGTTGTACAGGTATTGTACTTCGCGGTTCTCGATGATTGCACGACCGATCGTCTCGCCAGCACGGAACGTTCTTTCAACCGTGTTGCCGTTACGAAGGTTTTTCAGTTTGGAGCGTACGAATGCCGCACCTTTACCTGGTTTTACGTGTTGGAATTCGAGAACCGTGAAAATATCGCCTTCTACTTCAACAGTAAGGCCTGTTTTGAAATCGTTAACTGAGATCACAGCTTATGTCCCTCCTAATAATGTACAACGCATGAAGCCTATAACGGCAACCGCTTGCATCGTATAAAGCCCTCTATCTTCGTCAGAATCGAGTCCGCCGCGCTATGCGCGAAGCTCGATCAGTTCCTTCGTCGACGAGGTTAATATTTTAATCCCGGTGTCCGTGATGACGATGTCGTCCTCTATCCGAACACCCCCGAAGCCGGGGATGTAGATACCGGGCTCGACCGTAACGATCATGCCGGGGGTTAAAATCGAATCGCTCAGCTTCGATAGTCGCGGCATTTCGTGAATCTCCAGGCCAATCCCGTGACCGAGACTGTGACCGAAGTTATCGCCGTACCCATATCTAGCTATAATGTCACGCGAGAGCGCATCCGCTTCGCGTCCGCTCATGCCTGGTCGAATGTTCGCCAGCGCATGAAGCTGTGCTTCAAGCACAATGTTATAAATTTCGCGGTGACGCTCAGAAGCTGTGCCAACGACAACCGTACGGGTAATGTCGGAGCAGTAGCCCTTGTAATAAGCGCCAAAATCAAGCTTCACGAATTCATCCGTGCCAACCATTCGTTCGCTTGCGACGCCGTGCGGCAATGCCGAACGTTCGCCCGATGCGACAATCGTCTCGAAGGATGGTCCAGAAGCACCGCCCTTGCGCATGAATGTCTCCATCTCCAGCGCAATTTCAAGCTCTGAGATGCCCGGTCGAATGATACCCAGCGCGAATTGGAACGTTTTGTCCGCTAGTTCAGCAGCTTCTTGTACAATCGCGATCTCCGCCTCATCCTTGATCAGGCGCAAGCCTTCAACAATACCGGAGACAGGCTGCAGCTCAATGGAACCTAACTGTTCGGTCCATGCAGCGAACTCGGCGTATGTAACATGATCCTGCTCGAAAGCCAGCTTGTGAATGCTCTTCGATTCAAGCAAATCGCGTACCGTCACAATCGGCTTCGCTGCGTGCTCGATCAAATCAAATGCCGGCGCTTGCTCCGCCGCTTGCGTCATGTACCGAAAGTCGGTCAGCAGCCAGCTGTCCTGCTCTGTAACGAGCAGCATGCCGGACGATCCTGTAAAGCCGCTTACATACTTACGATTGTGCGAATAGGTGATCAATAGAGCCTCTAGGCCATCCTGCGACAGCTTGTCACGTAATCGATCTAATCTTGCACTTGTCATCGATTATTCCTCCCCGCACCTTGCTAACTTACGGTTTTAACCGCGCTCCAAATGCGATACAAGCGCCCGCAGACCAAGCAAATAGCTGTCTGCACCAAATCCTGCGATTTGACCAACGGCGATCGGTGCGATAACCGAAACATGCCGGAACGCTTCCCGCTTATGAATGTTCGACAGATGCACTTCGACAACCGGCAAAGCAACCGTGCTGAGCGCATCGCGCAGCGCGTAGCTGTAATGCGTCCATGCTCCTGGATTAATGAGAATGCCGTCGGCACGGCCGAAAGCCTCATGAATACGATCGATCACTGCACCTTCATGGTTGGATTGAAAAAATTCAATCGCAACGCCAAGCTCTTCGCCCAGCTGGCGAACGCGTTCTTCGATTGCGGCGAGCGTGTCCGAGCCGTAAATGCCTGGTTCCCGAACACCCAGCATGTTCAGGTTAGGGCCATTCAGTACGATAATTGTGCGCATGCTGATCCTCCTTGCGGCGACTGCCGCTCTATACCGAGCAAAAGTCCAATAGCCATTTTACCACAAGCCTCAGCCGTTTGAGAAGAGTTTCCTACATGCGCCGGTTGATCAGGACGGTTTAGGCATTTTGAAAGCGAAAGGTTCACGGGAAGCCTCATCCGTAAATTCGAACGCAATCGTGTAGCCGATGAAGATGCCCCATAGCAGAAAAATACACAGTTCGGTCAGTAGTGTATTCCAACCAATCATCGTCAGCTTATCCATCATGCCAAGCGCTGGACCAACGAAGCCAAAGATGACGACCCACCATAGAAACCCATACACAACTCCCATATGCGGTCCGCGGATTCGGCCAAACAGGGCAAAATATAGCAGCGCGCTAATCATGCTGAACACAATAAACACGCCGATACCTACCGCATAACCCCACCCCGTCTTCAAAAAAGACAGTTGGAAGAATGGATCAGCCAACAAACCAGGTGTAAGCTTCGTAAATTTGAGCCAGTAGGCGACTCCGCGAAAGGTCCCCCAGATTAGTCCTGCAAAAAAACCAAGCGATAAACAAAAGGTTAGCGGGTTCGTATGGCCTTCCTTATCGCTGCTGCCGTGGGATCTGCTATTGCTCCCATTGTTACCGCCATCGTTCGAACGCGTATCTCTTGTGCTCCATACCTTCGCATGCTTGTTCATGTTGTAAGCCCTCCCCTAGCTCCTGTACATACGCCCCTTCAATTGCGCGAGCTGTACAGATTATGCAGAATGTGCAGGTTATCGTATTTAGTATGGCAAGAACCGACTAACGATAACCGCATACAGCAGGTGGCAAACGTCTATTTTATCAAGTACAATAGATGTATAGTCGCACAATCGCTTATACGCGTCATGCGCATCTCATAAGGAAGGTGAATCCCTCTTGCCGCAATCAAACAGCATATATGGCGGGCAAGCCGTTATTGAAGGCGTTATGTTCGCGGGCAAACATGTGAATGTAACTGCCGTCCGCCGTAAAAATGATGAAATTATTTTTTATGAGGTCCCTCGAACGACCAAAAGATGGATTCAGCCACTAAAAAAAATACCGCTCGTTCGCGGTGTTGTCGGCATTTTGGAATCGAGCGCTAAAGGATCGCAGCATTTGAATTTCTCAGTTGAGGCCTACGCCGAGGACGAAACAGCGGACGAGAAATCAGAGAAGGATGTTACGACTTCCAGTACGACATCTGATGCCAAGGAAGAGAAGAAATCAGGACTCAGCCTGACTGCTATATTCGGCGTCGCTATTGCAGGTATCATCTCGTTTGTAGTCGGAAAAGCAATCTTCACACTTGTGCCAGCTTTAGTTGAACAAATGCTATTTGGACAATCATTCAAGAATATAATATTACACAACCTTATCGAAGGACTTATCAAGATTATTTTCTTGCTCGTCTACTTGTACGCCATCTCCTTGACGCCGATCGTCAAACGGTTGTTCCAATACCATGGCGCCGAGCATAAAGTCATCAGTGCTTACGAAGCGGGCGTTGAGCTTACCGTCAAAAATGTTCAGCGCTTCACCAGACTGCATTACCGCTGCGGAAGCAGCTTCATTGTATTCTCCGTTCTCGTAGGTGTAATCGTCTACTCCTTCTTCACTTGGGATACGCTCTGGGAACGCATTTACTTGCGTTTGCTGCTGCTGCCGGTCGTACTCGGCGTTTCGTATGAGGTGCTTCGCTTCACGAATGCGCTTCGTGAAGTTCCAGTGCTGCGATTCCTTGGCTATCCTGGCCTGTGGCTGCAGAAGCTGACGACCAAAGAGCCAAACGACGAGCAAGTAGCGGTATCCATTGCTTCCTTCAATCGGATGCGCGAAATCGACCGTCAGGTAGAACAAGGTGAAACGACTGCCGCCGTCTCTTAAGGCGCAGAAAGTTTCATTCCGGTCAATCGAAAGCCTCTTAAATTACGTATAGGTACGGAACAATCGGCAGAGAGGGTGGGGTATTATGGTACGGCGGAACAAGGATTCAATTTGGGGCATCGTCGTAGTCGCTTTGGTATTTCTTGGACTCGCTCAGATTATGCGGTCAGGGGTATGGACGGTGTTCGTCCTCCCGGCAGTCATTCTGGGCGGAATATTATTGCTGTACTTGTACCCGCCCGGTCGAGCCCGTGGTTATCGAGCTAGCAATCCAAAGCCTAAGCCGTCTTCGCGGACTACACGTAATCATGCAAAGCCTCGCTCTCGCAAGCCGGCGCCATTCAAGGTTATTGAGGGCGGTAAGGATGACGATCAGTATCCGCGTTACCACTGAGATTGGAGGGGCTTGGCCCCTCCCACCCCTTTAATTTCGAGTTTCTCTACCCACCTAAATCCTCCCTGCTAGGGAGGACCCCCGGGGACTCCCGTCCCCGGGACCCCGGAAGGGGAAACGTGAGATGGGCAGAGACGCGATATCGTACTTAAGTGGTGGGGACCGCGTGCCCCTTTGGGGCAAAGCTAACTGTTGTTCTTGATAAGTGTGTTATAAGTTCCAATACAAGAAAAAGGCTGCTCTGACGCGATTGCGTCGGAGCAGCCTTTTCTTATCACTCGTTATCCAATTGGGAACGGATTGCGCGAAGCTCTTCAAGCCTTGTGCTGTCGAGCTTGAAATATTCGACGAGCGTCTCAATGCAAGTAATCGAATCCCAGCTTAGATGATGCTCGATTCCTTCAACGTCGCGATATATGTTCTCTTCCTGAACGCCAATTATTTCTAAGAATGATTCCAGAAGTTGATGCCTGTCCACAAGCCTCTTGCCCATCTTCTTGCCCTTGTTCGTCAAGATGAGGCCGCGGTATTTCTCATAAATCAAATAGTTGTCCTTATCAAGCTTCTGAATCATCTTCGTCACTGAGGACGGATGAACCTCGAGACCTTCGGCAATATCGGAAACTCTCGCATAGCCTTTCTCATCGATCAGCTTATAAATCCGCTCCAAGTAGTCTTCCATGCTCGGTGTCGGCACTGGAGAACCCCCTAACTCCCAATGTGCACCTTGTCTTATCGGCGCTGCTCCTAGTATCATACAACGTTCATCAAGCGACTGCAACCGAAGGGGGTGTCCATTGGGGTTAGAACTTCAACCATTCTGGCGTAAGCATATTGAGCCAAATCGTTATTTTGGTCATGCGATCGGTAAACAGCAGAATGCCCATCAGCAGCATAATAGCGCCGCCGATCTTCATTAATTTGTCCGAATAACGGAGTATCCATCTCGTCGAACCAATGAAGAACGCGAGAGCAAAGAATGGGATCGCGAAGCCAAGCGCATACGCGGTTGTCATCTGGAACCAGGTCCCCGGCGATGAAGCTGCAAGCGCAAGAATGGCCGTTAATACAGGTCCCATACACGGCGACCAGCCGGCGGCGAATCCGAAGCCGAATACAAAGGCACCGAAATAACCTGGCTTCTTCATACGCAAATACATTTTGCGGTCTTTCATCAATGCTTGCGGTTGAAAAATACCAAGCAGGAACAATCCCATCAGTATGATCAAAATTGCAGACAATTGGCGAATTAACGACGAATATTCGCTGAAGAAATCAGCGAAGCGATTCGTACCGTATCCAAGTGTATAGTAAACGACCGAGAACCCGAGTACGAAAAACAACGTATGCGTCATCGTACGCCATTTGACAATGGCAGGCTTCTCCTCAGCCTTCAATTCGGTTACGGAAACACCGGTTATGTATGACAAGTAGGACGGATACAAGGGCAAGCAGCATGGCGAAATGAACGATGCGATTCCCCCGATAAACGCAATTCCAATGTTAACGTCTGTCAACTAGAAACCACTCCAGTCTATAGTTGCTCTATCGACGCCCGTCATCCGCTTATGCGGAAACGGACGCGACCAACGAGCAGCAGCAGCAAAATTGCAATGAGCAGCAATACGATTGTGCCTCCTGGCGCCAAGTTCCAAACACCAGCGATTAATAAGCCCGCAATGACGGCAACCTCTGCCACGAGGACAACGGTGAACACGGACTGTCTGAAGCTGCGAGCCGCTACAAGACTGCATGCCGCCGGAATCGTCAGAAGCGCCGATACAAGCAGCGCGCCGACAATTTTGATCGAAGCGCTAATGACCAACGCGGTCAATACACTCATCATCAAATTATAATATCGAACAGGCAACCCGTTAACTGCAGCAGCCTCTTCGTCGAAGGTGAGCAGGAACAGCTCCTTCACATGCAGTCGGATCAGCACAAGAACAACTACCGTTACAACACCTATAACGATCAGGTCGGTATTATTCAGTGTATAGATGCTTCCGAACATGTAGCTCGTGACTGTCATATTAAAGCCTTTGCCTAGTGTAAAGAGAAAGGATGCCAGCGCAACACCGCCAGACATAATGATTGCAATCGACAGCTCTGCATAAGTCTTATATGCTTTGCGCAGCTTCTCGATCGCGAAGGATGCTGCCAATGCGAATACGAGGCCGACAGCAATCGGGTACACACCGATCAGAAAGCCCAGCGCAACCCCTGCGATGGAAACGTGCGCGAGCGTGTCACCAATCATAGATAGTCTACGCAGCACGAGGAATAGCCCCAACAGCGGCGCAGTGACACCGATCAACAATCCGCCGATCAATGCACGTTGAAAAAATTCACTTGTCAAGATGTCCAAGATGTCACGCCTTCTTTCTCTCTCTCCAGCACTTGTCTTAAGTTCTTCAAGCTGTGCGAAATATTCGTCTCCCCGCAATCTTCAAGGTCATGCGAGTGTCGAACATAAAACTTCAGCTTGCCGCATTCACGCGCAGGCTTGTCTCCTAAATAGCCTTGAATCATGTCCATGTCATGCGACACCATCAGGAACGTCATGCGGTGATGTTGATGCATATGCTTGATCAGATGAAAGAATCCCGCTTGTGTTTCCGTATCAATGCCGACCGTCGGCTCATCCAGAATAAGCAGCTCCGGATTATTAATGAGTGCTCTTGCTAGAAACACGCGCTGCTGCTGACCACCCGACAGCTGACCGATCTTCTTCAGTGCGAGATCCTCGATATTCATCGCATGCATCGCTTCATCCGCCTTGATCTGATCCGCCTTCGTCAGGCGTCTGAACAATTTGTTACGCCCATACAAACCCGACATAATCACTTCACGCACTGTCGCTGGGAACAGCGGATTAAACGAGTTCTTCTGTGGTACATAACCGATACGATGCCAGTCCTTGAACTGCGACGCTGGCGTTCCGAACAACGATATCGAACCGGATGCCGGCTTCAGCAGTCCAACGATCATACGCAGCAGCGTTGTTTTACCAGCACCATTGCTCCCGATCAACCCAACGAAGTCGCGCTGCTGTACGGAAAACGACAGCTTATCAATGACTTGCTGCGACTGATACGAGAACGCAACATCTTTCAACGTAATGATATCGGCATGGCATGTGTTTACAATCGGCTTCGTTTGCTCACGATCTATTACATAAGGTTCGGGCATATTCACCCTCCTTCCATCATCCTTCTAGTTATTGTAATGCCTTGAGCAGGTTTTGCAAATTCGATTCCATAATGGTAACATAATTGTCACCATTCTTCTGCTGTTTGTCCGTCAATCCTTCAACTGGATTCAGGACGAGCGTTTGCACATCCGCCTCGTTAGCCAACGTTTCAGCCAGCGTGCTCGACACGAGTTCCTCGAAGAAAATGTATTTCACACCGTTCTCCTTCACGAACTTCGCTAGGTTAAGCAGATCCTGTGCACGCGGCTCAGAATCCGGTGACAACCCCATAATCGATTGTTCATTCAGTCCGTAGTCACGAGCCAGGTAACCGAATGCTTGGTGAGAAACGATGATATCCTTCTTCTGGACCGCGCCCAATTCTCTTGTATACTGCTCATCAAGCGTCTTCAGTTGTTCTACAAGCTTCTCGTAGTTAGCGCTGTATTGTTCTTCATGCGCTGCGTCAGCCTTAATCAGCATTTGCTTCACATTGTCCGCCATTACAAGCATCGACTTAGGGCTTACCCACGTATGAGGGTCAACGTCCAGATCGCCATGATCATGATCATCATCCTCTTCGTGTTCCTCACTGTTACCATCCAACAGTGTAATGCCTTCGCTCATCGCGCCTGTCATGAGCTCCGTATTCTTCGGCAGCCCTTCGAGGAAATCGTCGATCCAGCCTTCCAGCCCAGCACCATTATAGAGCAGCAGCTGCGCTTTCGCAGCCGTGTCTAGATCGCGGCTCTTCGGACTCCATTCATGCGGCTCGACACCAGTCGGAACGAGATTAATAACATTCGCATATTCGCCGCCAATTTCACTTGCCAAATAATAAAGTGGATAAAAGCTTGTAACTACATTCGTTTTATCATCAGAAAGCTTCGAAGATGCCGAATTACTACAGCCAGCAATGATCAGTGCCATTGCTGCGATCATAATCAAAGTATAACGCGCTTTACTCAATCCTCGCATTGCTAGTTTCATATTGTACCTGTCTCCATTTCGTTACTCGGTTGCGAGCTTAATCGTAATCGTAATGATAACTATTACGTTTGTCATTATACGAGAGGCTCGAACAGTGTGTCAATGCCTAATCGTAGAGATTACGAAAAAGAATATTCATAACTTTATCGTCTCATAAATCTCGCAACTTCGCAGCAGGAGGTCTATTACCACTATTGGAACATTACGTCCAATCTATTCAATCCATATCCATTTGATTCATAATTCCCTCATGTAAAAGACAGCCCTGATCGTCCTACTATAGGACTTTCAGGGCTGTCTTCACTCACTTGAATTACTTCACTTTCGCACCGTTCGGCATGCTGTCTGGAACCGTAGCAAGCGTAAGTTGATCGCCTTCGGACGCAGCCAGAATCATGCCTTGCGACAGCTCGCCGCGCAGTTTCACTGGCTTCAGGTTCGTTACACAGATAACTTTGCGGCCCACCAACTGCTCAGGCGTGTAGAATTTCGCAATGCCGGATACAACTTGGCGCTGTTCGAAGCCAAGATCCAGCTGCAGCTTCAGCAGCTTATCTGCCTTCGGAACTGGCTCTGCTGCAATGACCTGCGCCACGCGCAGCTCAACCTTCGCGAAATCCTCGATGCCGATCTCATCCGCCATCTCAGGTTTCTCTTTCGTGCTTTCCGAGGAAGCTGCAGCTTGTATGGCCGGCTCAGCTGGAGCTGTTCCGCCGCTCATCGACGAAATGATAAACGCAATCTCCTCCGCTGCATCCAGACGAGGGAAGATTGGTTCGCCTTTACCGACACGCGTGCCGCCCGGCAGCGTGCCGAACTGCTTCGCGCTCTCCCATGCCGTCAGCTCGCCTGGCTCGATGCCGAGCTGCGACCACATCGATTGCGGAGCGTTCGTCAGGAACGGCTGCAGCACGATCGAAACAATGCGCAGCGACTCTGCGAGATGATACATCGACGATGCAAGCTCGCCGCGCTTCGCTTCATCCTTCGCGAGTACCCATGGCTGCGTCTCGTCGATATATTTGTTCGTACGGCTGACAAGCTGCCAGAGCGCTGTCAGCGCGACGGAGAACTCCATCTTCTCCATTGCAGCTTCAAGCGTTGCAATGGACTCTGCCGCCTGCTCGCGAAGCGGCGCATCGAATGGTGTCACATCCCCCGCATAATCCGGAATGACGCCGTCGAAATATTTGCTAATCATCGCGACAGTCCGGTTCAACAGGTTGCCGAGATCGTTCGCGAGATCGAAGTTCGTGCGCTCAACGAAGCTTTCAGGCGTGAACGTACCGTCGGAACCAAATGGCACTTCGCGAAGCAGGAAGTAACGCAGCACATCGAGGCCGTAACGGTCGATCAGCTTCACAGGGTCGATTACCGTGCCCTTCGACTTGGACATTTTGCCTTCCTTCGTCAGCCACCAGCCATGTGCGAACACTTTCTTCGGCAGCGGCAGGTCAAGCGCCATCAGCATGATCGGCCAATAGATCGTATGGAAACGAACAATTTCTTTGCCGACGAGGTGAACGTCAGCCGGCCAGAATTTACGATACAGCTCATCATCCGGCGTGTCGTAGCCCAGTGCTGTGATATAGTTCGACAATGCATCGATCCATACATAAACGACATGCTTCGGATCATTTGGTACTTTAATGCCCCAGTCGAATGTCGTACGAGAAACTGCAAGATCTTCGAGACCTGGCTTGATGAAGTTGTTAATCATCTCATTCTTGCGCGATTCCGGCTGAATGAAGTCTGGATTGTCATTGTAGAATTGAAGCAGTCGGTCTGCATATTTGCTCATACGGAAGAAGTAGCTCTCTTCCTTCACAAGCTCGACTGGACGTCCGCAGTCAGGGCAGTTGCCATCTACGAGCTGACGCTCGAGGAAGAACGATTCGCAAGGCGTACAATACCAGCCTTCATAGGCACCTTTGTAGATGTCGTCCTGCTCAACCAGCTTCGTGAAAATCCGTTCGACGACACGCTTGTGACGGTCTTCTGTCGTACGGATGAAATCATCGTTCGAAATATCGAGCTTCTTCCACAGCTCCTTGATCCCAACGACGATGTCGTCAACGAACTGCTGAGGCGTCTTGCCCTTCTCCTGCGCTTTGCGTTCGATCTTCTGTCCATGCTCATCCGTACCTGTCAAATAACGTACCTCATAGCCGCGAAGACGCTTGTAGCGTGCCATAGCATCGCCTGCTACCGTCGTATACGCATGTCCGATATGCAGCTTATCACTCGGATAATAGATCGGTGTCGTGATATAAAATGTTTTGTTACTCACCATTAATCGCTCCTTCGTTATTGAATATGTGTATTTGGACGACAAAAAGCCCCCGTCCAACATGGGACGAGAGCTCTCACTCACGCGGTACCACCCAATTTCCTTCCCAAGACGCATAGCGGAACCGCTAATGCGCTAGCATGGAAAGCTTCATTCGCCGTTCGTGTCGACGGCACATTCCTTAACGCGGAACGAAACGCCGCACCTTGCCGCGCAGTCGACTAAAGTGCTTATTGCACCTTAGCGCTTCGCATTGCTCGATAGCGGTACCTCCCGGACCATATTCCTAGCGCGTCTCATACCGGTTCTCAGCTGCTCCGGCTCTCTGGAATGACCGCTTGCTCGTACTTATCCGTTCATTGGCTGCTCATATAACCTTATGTCCAAAATATAACGAAACGATCGATAAAATGTCAAGGACTGCCGCCCTGCTGCATTCGATTTACTTTCGGTTTGGGCTCAGGCACCGGATCAAATCCGCCAGGATGGAATGGATGACAGCGACAGATCCGTTTGACCGCGAGCCAAGATCCCCGAACTGCACCATGTTGTTCCAATGCCGTCAATGCGTATTCTGAGCATGTCGGATAATAACGGCAGGTTGGAGGCTTGAGTGGTGAAATGACACGGCGATAGAAATGGATCGGCACCTTCAGCACTTTATTCATCATGTTGGCGATCCCTCCTATCCTGCAGCCGCGTCGGACGCACAATTTTATACAGATCGCTGTTCTGCTTCATCTTGTCGACAGTCTTTGCAATAACCGAACACTTCAAACTTGTGCTTCACAACTTGGAAGTTGTCCGGCACATCGGTCGCATCCATCGGGCAATGCTTAATCGGATATGTCTTGCTGCATTGGAGGCAAATCAAATGGTGATGGTGATCATGCTCACGGCAGTGCAGCTTGAAGCGTACGCCTTCTTCGAACATAACCTGCTCCAGCACACCAAGCTCCTCCATGACCCGAAGGTTCCGGTACACGGTGTCGAAGCTGAGACCCGAATAAATGCGTCCCATATATTCATATACATCCTTTGGTGTTCTATAACCAGGCGATTCGGCGAACAGCCCTGCCAGCGTCTTGCGCTGGTCGGTAATGCGCAGCCCCTGCGCAGCCATCTTCCGAACGATCTCTTCCGTCGTCATCGTTTGCAAAATAAACCCTCCGAATCAAGGAAAAACGACTGCCCTTGTCTTGTAAAAAGGCGCAATGCGTTTCATTCCAGAGAAATCCAAGCACAAAAATGAGTTGAAAACTTATACTCTCTTGTTCCTCAAGCAATCTTCTACTGTTCATAATGCCCGAAAATAGATGCATCGTCAATGCGGCGCAACAATTGCACACCTGCAGATGTATGCAAAAAGCCGCAGCCAGCATACATATTACGTACGCCGCTGCAGCTTATTAGGTCAGGAGCTGCCGTTCTATTCCATTCTACCAGCGAACCTCTGGCAGAGGGGTGAACATCAGTGAGAGCGGCAGATTGCCGCCTGGTGCGATCATAAAGATAAGTTCGACTGTCTCTTCCGTATTGCCGGTCCGATACAACACACCCGCCTCATTGGAATCGGAAATGATCGGAGTCGATATCGGCAGCGTGACGAGCTTGCCGTTCACGAGGAACGCGCCCATGTAGTACCCACCACGTGGATTAAGCGAGATGAGCGTACGTGGTGCAACATGCGACAGCTTCATTTTGTACATTACACCGAAGTTGCCTTTGTTAATCTCCAGGTTGCCTGTCAAGCCATCATAACCAGTCAAATACGGATCCAGCTTGCCATCACCAATAACGAGCCGCTGCGCTGTATTGCCTAGCGTTTCATTGATTTCGATTGAACGGTTCGTACCATCAAACGTGCCGCGTACGTGAACATCACGTTCAAGATACGTCAGGTTCGGGAGCTCAGTAACCGGGTTTTTACCGTCCTTCACGACAACAACATGGAACTCCAACCTTTGATCGGTTACGAGATCAGCGAAAGCCGAGATAACTTCATTCTGCTTAAGCGCCTTCTGGGAGATCATCGGCAATATTTCCTTCGTCTCACCAGGCTTGACGGTCTGCCAAGTCGTAGCAGGATTGGAAGCGAGCGACGTCAGGTAGCGAGCGGTCGACATTTTGCCCGTAGCCGATACTTGTGTATTCGGTCCGCCCATACCCGTTGCGCCGGTACCTACGTTCGCCGTTACGCTGCCGTAGTTCGTTGCAAGCAAGTATATTTTGACCGGTTCACCCGTGTTATTCAGGTTATGGAACATGAAGCGAATGTCACCTATCAGTTGATCCTCGTAACCAATTCCTTCGCGAACTAGCGTCTCTGGGCTGTTGCTGCGCACCATCTGAGCCGGCTCCGATACTGGCGTGTACGAAACAACGGGATAAGTCAGAACAGTCGATCCACTAATAGCATATTTCTCGCCCACCGCCGTGTAGAGGCGGTTATACTCATCGCGAGTATACAGCACTTCACTGGAAACCGTAATGTTCTTCGTTAATTGCGAAGTCAGACCATGGCGGTCCGTTACTTCGAGTGTTACTGGATATTCGCCGGCAGCGAAGAACACGCTCTCGTTACCCGACCATTTCGTCGATTCGATCGCATTCTCATCGTCCGTGCTCTTGTCGGTGTACAAAATGTTCTCGCCAATGCGATATACCGTCTTATCGGTTGTGAAATCCGCTACTGGTGCTTGGTTCGGAGCTTTAACCTCGATTGTTACCGAATACGGATCGCTCCATACCCCATTGCCGTCTTGCACTTGACGCGTAATCGTATGCTTGCCTGCTTCTTGGAAAATATCCTCGCGCCCGCTCCACACTTCATTCACGATGCCAGTTCCGCTAGGAACAACCGACTTATCGACATACTGCACCTGCGTCTGCTGCGCATAAATCTCGGTAGGCGTTACCTCGAATGCTGCAGTCGGCGCCTTAGGCGCTGTCGACCAAGAGAGCGTCATCGTCGTTCCGACAAGCGACAGCTTGGCACCTGTGAGGATCGACCATGATTTAACTGGAATCATGAACGAACCTTGCTGGTTAATCGCCGGTCCGGTCAGCGCCGTTGCGACACCATCCTTCGTAACGGCAGCCGAGTTCGGCTTGAAACGAAGCTCGACTCCATCCTTAGAAGTCGCGATCGACTCCTTCGTCGGAGCGTTGTACGTGACTTTGTAACCGAATTCAACAGCAATCGCCTTCAGTGGGATATACGAAACGCCGTTAATGAACGTCAGCGGCTGTGCAGCCGTCGTCTTCACACCATTGTGCACAATTGTTGTACTATTCTTGACCATCGTCAGCGTATCCGTGACTGAACTTGCTGCGTTCAGAGAGGGCGCATCTACTACCATCTGCATCCAAAACAAAGATAAGAGCAACAACCATTTGAGCTTTTTCAAAAAATAACGACTCCTTTATCTCTACTTCATCCTATCCGTCCTACTTGGACGTGATTGAGTAGGTAAAGGTTGCGAAAAATCGTCAGGTTGTCACGATTTTGACACAAAAGATATACGAATGCTTAACAATTCGAATTAACCATTGACTTTCATGTTAATCACAAAACTTAGTGCCATGGCAGCAAACATCACAATTGCGAGGATGCCAATCGTTCTACGAAACCGGATCGACGCGGACAGCCGAGCTTGTCCAACCTCCATACGTCTGCCTTCCGTTACCGAACGGTGGGCAAACAGAAAGGTGATAGCGCTGACAACAAACAAAATATTCGTAAAGAACCAAATTCCCGACCACATATGTACATCCTTACCCCCTAGAGATATGTGCTGTAAAATGACAAAACCTCTACCGAGTCCGCCTGTAGAAGCGGCCACGTTTAGAGGCAGGATTCATCGCTAGCAGAGCTGCCAATTCCAGCATCCGATAGCGGTTTGTTTACGATGGAAGGCGCCAAGCTGGCGCCCTGTCTGCACCTGATATTCGTCCGTCAGACGAACCAGGTATTCAGAATAATTCCGAACACGACTGCACTAATGACTGCTCCCCCAAAAGAGAACCAACCTGAGCGGAAGCGCAGCTGAAACATCTTAAGAATGCCCAAGCTAAGCAAGGAGAAAATGAGCATAATAAAAACCGCTCCGACTACGAATAAGGCAGGCGACACGCTGCTGACGTCGACTAGAGTCATTGACAATCCTCCATCATCACTATATCTCGCTACATTATAGCGGAACGTCGGGAGCGTTTCCAGTAGCGCTAGTGAAGAATTGATGACGATTGCTAGAAACTAGGCGAAACGGCTTACGCCGCCCATTATAAAGTGCAGTAAGTTTTATTCCGGAGAAATATGAGAAATACGTCTAGTAACGAATCGGTGTTTCGTAATAACGGCGGTCGAACGGCTTTTTGCGAAGCTTAATCTGAAGGACGCCATCTTGACACAATGCACGGCAGACTCGAGGATATACCTGCTTCGGCAGCTCGATCGTCTCCCTTTTTTGTTCCGGCAATCCCTCTATTCTGATCCGATCCTCCCGGACGAACAGACGCAGCGAGGATGGATGAACACCACGCGGAAGTTTCCATTTGATGACGATAAAGTGATGAGTTTCGAACGTCTCCGCATTGCTGCTGCCAGGCATCGCAGGCTTCTCTGGCATCGCATTAGCCATCATCGACTTCACGTATCGTTCAACCCAACCGGTATCCTTCAGCGCCTCGAACCCGCGAGGAAGCTGCTGTTTCTTCATCCACTGCTCCATATCATCCCACTTCACCATGAGCTGTCCCCTCCTGCTCTCGGCCGCCGAATCGTCTCTACCCTATATTCTTATGCTGCAATGGGCATGTGCGGAACCAATGGGCGAATGCCGCATACGATAACTTATATTGCGTGTTCAAAAAGTTCGGTTTTCAGCACCGAGAAGGTTGGATCAAGCGGAATGAGGATCGCAGCGTAGTGGTTTGCTACGTGAGAACCGGAAGTCGCAGCTTCATCCAGGATTCGATGCCGAATACACTTCTTGTGATACTTCGTGATCAAAAGCGAGCTGTTTGAACAACCACTTATATGGAATCGCCAGACAAGGAGGTGGAAGACCGTATGCCCGCAGTGGTAGGCTTCGTCAACATTACAAGCATCGGCTCCAGCGGAATCGTCCAGTTCGGTGATGCCGTGCAAGTATCACCGTCCAGCGCATCCAAGACTTATGCAGGAGCAGGTTCATTCTTAACAGGCAGCTTAGCAAACTCGAACAATGCGCTGAGTGCAACGAACACGATTGACCCAGACGTACAGGACAATACGCAGAATAACGTTGCAAGCGGAGTTAATGCAATATGAGCAATTGGACGATTTATCAGCAGATTACGATTCAGCAGTTGCGCGTTCAGAGCGTATCCAACAGCTCTGTACTGCAAGTAGGCAGTGCAGGCTCGATCCGATCACTGTCTCAGTTATACAATTCTGGCGGATTCACAGGTCCAGCACCTCAGTTGGGCCAAGAAACTGAGAATCCGCTATCCTTCGTCCCACTGCCTAATCCGACATAACAATGCGAGGTGCATGGGCATGGCTGTTACGAACAACAACGGACTTTACGGCCAGCCCGCCGCTTCAGCGGCGGAGCAGACGGCAGGTGCTGCATGGCCAGGATGGCCGACATGGGTAAACCAAGTTCAGCAGACGCTGCGGCATCAACAAGAGCAAATCACTATGCTTCAGAAACGTGTCGACATGCTGATGACGCAAGTGAAGGCTGCAGAAGCGAGACCAACGTATCATATTGATAAAATCGAGTATCAATTCGATCAATTGAAAATAGAAAAATTAGACGGAACGCTTAATATCGGTATCCAACCGTCTGGCGATGGCAGCGAAAGCGATATTGACCAGTTCATCGTCCAACAGGCGAAAAAAGGGGCTGCCGGACCAACTGGCGCCGCAGCAGGTGCGAATGGAGTCGGTACGGGAGAGCCAGGCTCGCTTAACAGCAAGCCGAACGTATTCCCTTCGGCTGGTCCCGCTTCGATGCAAATGCCTCCTCCATTCGGAACGGTACAGACGCGGGTGAACGAATATTTGGATCAGAAGGCGCCTATGTCACTCGTCCATTTTGAACAGGAGCTCAATGTCCCTCTTGATCCGTATCATCGACGTATTGTGATCGAGGATATTCGGCGTCAAGCACCGACACGTATCCAATTCTATATGCAGCAGGCTGCTCAAGGTGAAGACATTACAGAGGCAGACACCACAGCGCTCGAGGATCAGGTTACCGCGAAGACGATTCGCGATGTCGATATGGCGATGCGGCAGTACTTATCGAAACTATCGAGCGGCAGCGAAGCAGGAGGAGGCGTAATTACGGTATGATTTTTTATGTTGTCAATCAAGGACTTCAGGTTGGTTCAATCGAGGTGCTTGGTGTGTCCAGCTCATCGCTGCTGCAGGTCGGCGATAATGACACGGTCTCGCTCTTCTCGATGTTCGACACGCCACCAGAGTCGGTTGTTGTGGGCCAGCTTGTTGCACTCCAGCTGCCTGAGGGCGCTGAAGAAGCTGAAGGCGAAAGGTTCCCGCCAAGTCCGAGTCAGCCCGTCAACCTATCATTCGGATAATGTTCCCGCGCATTACATTCACCATTCCAGGCGCGAACCTGCCTCCGCCTGTTTTCCTAGATCTAGACTACGATAATTCTCGCGTGTCGGAAGTACAAGGCATACATCTTCTTAACATCTCCCAAGCCGGGGTCATGCAGCTGGGCGACCGATCGGAGTCGAATTCGATGCTGCGTGCAATCGCCCTCCAACGTCAAGAGGACCATCCCTACGCAGGCGACGTGTTCTTCGAATCGTATTTGATTTTCTCTCGGCCTATCCCGGATATTGTAGATGCGGATGACGATGACAGCGTTGTACAAACATACCGGCTTAATCAGAATCCGTGCATCTCGGTTGGGTGCATCCATATAACAAGCGCTGGCGCCGCATCGCAAATTGTCATCGGACGAGGACAAACCCATCGTGCCGAATCAAGAATTAAACACATCCGTCAATTCGCCGGCAAAAAGCCGCTGCCGCCGATCTGTCCTTGATAACCTTTATTTAGCCCGGGTGTTCGATCGTACAGACAAATCCCCCAGGCGATTAACATATAGGGCACTACGCCGCTTGATTCATGCGACTGCAGCGGCGGTGCAAACGCCCAATTCGATGCAATGCGGGATAAACGTCCATAACATTCCTCCACGTCCGACATACATTAGCATTGTGAGTTAAACCTTCACACAGAACCATTTAGGAGGTCATGAACTATGGGATACCCTGTTGCAGGAGCAGCTACAGGTCCAGCATACGGATACGGCGGCGTCGGCGGCGCCGGTGTCGGCGGATTTTGCACTAGCATCGGCGTTATTCTCGTTCTCTTTATCCTGCTCGTCATCGTTCTCCGCGCTATCCACCTCTAATCCGAGCGGATCTCATTTGCAATGCATAAAGGGCTTTCGTCCGCGTCACACGCGGGCGAAAGCCCTCTATGCTGTCTCTATTTATACCTGGAAGGAACATGATGCGGCTTCGCTTTAAAGCACGCAGCCCTTCTTCACAATAATGTTGGCATACTGAGCCCGCTCGCTGGTTGCAACAATCGCATATGCCTGCTTTGCACGCTCATAGAACGCGAATCGTTCCAGCTCTTCAAGCATAATCGTTTTACCTTCGTGCTTCTCTGTGAGCGCAGCGTATTGCTCCCAAATAACCGGAACAACCGGATCGCCAGGGACGACGCCCATGACAGCTGCAGGCTGGTTCACATACTGATCGAGCGGAAGCAAGCTGAGTACCGCGTCCAGCACTTCTGGCACGCCATGCCCGTCCAACCGGACAAGCCGCTGCGCGTGGCTTGCTGCTGGGAAGTTGCCGTCAGCGATCACCAGCTCATCTCCATGGCCCATCTCCATTAGTATTTTGAGCAATTCTGGCGATAAAATTGGCGGTATTGATTTCAGCATGTTGACAAGAGTCCCCCTAAATTATGAAATACGTTCCCAAAATCGGTCGGTCAGACTTTCCTGCCCATAATCACAATATCCCGCTCCGCTCCATCCATCTCGCAGACGCCCGGGAGCAATCCCCATTGCTCAAAGCCGAATTTGTTCAGCAGCTTCAAGCTTGGCCCGTTATGACCGAAGACGAAGCCAAGCAGCGTCTTAATTCCCAGCTCACCGCTGCTGCTAACGGCTCGATCCAGCATGATGCTGCCGATGCCTGTTCCTCTGCTCTTCTCCGAGATATAGATACTGAATTCGGCGGTCGCATGATAAGCCGGACGGCCATAATAGGGCTGGAAGCTCAACCAGCCAATAATTGTTTCCCTGCTTCGCGCAACCCAGATCGGGCGTGTTTTCCAGTCTCGATTATGGAACCACGGCAAGCGGCTTTCCACCGTTACCGGCTCCAGATCGGCTGTCACCATACGGCTCGCTACGGTAGAATTATAAATCTCGACGATCGCAGGCAGGTCACTCTCTTCTGCTCTCGTGATGTTAATATCGATTCCCACTGCTACTCGCCTCCTCTGAATAGGTACATGTACTTCGTTATTATCGCATAGTTGTACGATTGGCTCCAATGTACGGAAATGCTCCTTTATTGCACAAATCGTTCAATCCTGACACAAAAAAAAAAGAGCTGAACAGTATCACTTTCCCTGTTCAGCCCTCTAACCCGTCCACGCCCACCGCAACACGTCGGCTCAGCCTCCTGCTTTATCATATCTTGCGATCAGCTTCCCCGCGCTTTACCTCGCGGTACTTCTTCACGTACTTCGTCACGCTCTGGACGAACGTCGCATGCGACCAAGTAAGAGGCGCAACCGACAACGGTCCGCCGTCGTATGGGTTTAGCTGCTCTGGCAGCACACCGCTCTCCATCGCATGGTCGACAACCCACTGCAGCGTCTGCTTAGGACCTTCCAAATCATCGAGCGACTTGGCTGACTCAATCTCGAAGTTCGCGACCCATAGCGTACAAATGACCCATGGATTACCGGGAACCTTCTCGATATCACCGGATTGCTGGAAGTAGTAGTCGTTCGTATATCGCGCAACGCCTCCAACACCCGTACGAACACTCAGACCTTCTTTAATCGCGCGCATCGTGCGGATAACACGATCATCATCAACGGGCAATACGCCAAACTCCCAGATCGCAAACAAGCTGCTCTCGAGCGTCATATCCTTGACCCAGCGATTGTCCTTCTGCACGAGTCCGCGTGCGAACCTTCCCGTATCCTCATCCCAGAGATGCGTTAGGATTCCGTGCTTCACCGCCTGCGCTGTATTGCGATAATGGTCGCTGCGCTCATAATCGCCGAACAGCTCCGTGAAGAAAGCCGCAGCCATCAAGCCCCCGTACACAGACGATGCCGTATACGTCCAAATGCCATAACGCTCTTCCCACAGATCATAGCTTGGTTTGGGCAATGACAATGAATGCTCCATATACTGCGTCAAGAAGTGTGCCGCTTTACGAATCAGATTCGAATACAGCGACTGCGGCAGCTCGATCACCTGGTGGCGATTATAATCCTGCCATAACGCAAACAGGACGAGTGCGGTCTCGTCTTCTTGAATCGGCAATCTTCTGCTTCCTTGCACGATATAGGGATGCCAGCTTGAACCTACCGTACCGTCCGGATTGTACTTGTGATATAAATATCCTTCTGGCGCTAACGCTTGCGCACAAAAATGAAAAAAGGGTGCGATGACGCTATGAAAGCCCGCCCCCGACATCGACTCTGCTATTAACGCGCCATCCCTTGGCCACATGTAGCTGTAATGATCCCGATTGTATTGCAAAATATCGGTGTCATTCGCAGCAACAATCGCTCCCCGCTCATCGGTCTGCGTACGAACGATCAGCAGGCTTTGCTTGAACGTCTTGATGACTCCGGCAGGCAGATCTCCCATATCCTTCTCCGCTCGACGCAGCCAATGCTTCCAGTAGATGACGATGCGGCTGAGCAGCTTCTCCGGGTGATTGTCCTGTACATACTGGTTGAGCTCTTTTACTTCCTCCAAGCTCTTCCCGATCGACATCCAGTAATAAATGGTCTTCTCCCCGCTCGGCGGCACGATCGTTCGGAAGCTGATCGTACTGTCAACGGAGCCCTGTGCGATCGTATTGCCCATGAGGACACCGTCCTCCGCATCGCGCCACGTACCTTCAGCTGAGTGAAACCGTTTGATGCCGGTCGAATACTGCATGATGCCGCCTTCATCCGAGAAGCCGTTGAACATGAAATAATTAGACCGCTTGTAGTGGAATAACGTATGATTTTCAGGAAAATAAGCTGCCGTATCGCCGACCTCAGAGCCGTCTATCATCAGATCCTGATGGAAGAAAAGACGAAATTCGCGCGGCTCGCCCGCAAGATTGCGGACGACCACGCGCTTAATATAAATGCATTCACGCTGATGGATGCCATCATTCATGTGCAGTTGAACGCCGAGCGACTCGTTCGTCGCTCTAACGTTCGTAACCAGCGTTCCTTCAATGTAATCCAGCTCGAATTTCCAACCCGGATCATCGAGCCAGGCAAACCGTCCGGCAGCCCAAATCCCGAAGCGGCAGGTTTGACCGCCGACATGATTGAGCTGACCAACGTACGGATAATAGATGTCGCGGATAAAGCAGTGATTATCCAGATTAAGCAGCATCTTGCCGTTACCGATTACGAGATGACGGGCCATCTTTCTGTCTCCTTTCGCAGAGGCAGCAGTTCACTATAGAGGGACATGTACGACCTTGCGGAACGGCTCCAGCTATAGTCTTCTTTGGCACCATTGGCGACAATTGTCTTCCAACTCTCTTCATTCCGGTAATATTCAAGCGCTCTGCGAACCGTATGAAGCATATCGTGCGCGTTATAGTTAGCAAATGTGAAGCCATTGCCCGTTCCAGTATATTCATCGTACGGCTGTACCGTGTCTCTTAGCCCACCTGTCTCGCGAACGATCGGCACAGTCCGATACCGGAGAGCGATCAACTGGCTCAACCCGCATGGCTCGAACAAGGATGGCATTAAGAACATATCCGAGCCTGCATAGATACGGCGCGCCAAGCCTTCATCATAACCGAGGTGCAGCGCCAACTGCTCCGGACGCCACTGTGCAGCACCTCTTAGCATTTCCTCATAGCGATACTCGCCTGCGCCGAGTACGACTAGCTGAATCCCCTCATCGAGCAGCGGCTCCAGCACTCGGTCGATGAGATCAATTCCCTTCTGCTCGACCAAACGTGTCACGACGCCAATAACGGGGATCGATTCGGAGACAGGCAGACCAAGCTCGCGCTGAAGCGCGGTCTTATTTTTCCGCTTGCGGCTGATGGATCCTCGGTAGGGCGTATCAAGCGCTGGATCGTTCATCGGATCATAGCTCTCGATATCTATGCCGTTCAAGATGCCGGATAGCTCCGATGCACGCCAGCGGATGACGCCATCGAGCCGCTCTCCCCAATATTCCGTCTGAATTTCCTGTGCATACGTCTCGCTGACCGTCGTCAATCGATCTGCATACTGCAAGCCCGCCTTCATGCAATTCGCTGCTCCATAAAACTCGAGACCGCTTGTCCAGTACCAGAAATCGTCCATCCCGATAAGATCCTGCAGCAGCTTCTGACCGAATACGCCCTGGTATCGCAAGTTATGTATCGTGAATACTGTGCGCACCGAGCGGCAGAGCGGGTCAAACGAATACCGTGTCTTAAGCAGGAACGGCAGCAACGCCGTCTGCCAATCATGACAGTGAATAATATCTGGCACGAAGTCCATATGAGGCAAGCATTCCGCAATAGCAAAATTGAAGAAGACGAACCGCTCCGGATCGTCTTCGTAGCCGTACAGTCCATCGCGTTTAAAATATTGCTCGTTATCAATTAAATAAAAGGTAACCCCGCCAACAACACCGCGGAGTAATCCGCAGTATTGATGGCGCCAGCTAAAGTGAAACGAGAATGTATGGATCGTCTCGAAATGTTCTAAGAAGGACGCAGGAATGTCGGCATACTTGGGAAGCACCACACGCACTTCCGCCCCCCGTTCGTTCAACGCTTTAGGCAGCGCCCCCGTCACATCTCCCAGTCCACCGGATTTGGCCAACGGCACAGCCTCCGAAGCGGCAAACAATACTCTCACGACACTTTCACTCCTTACATCAGGATCTTTGAACGGAGTTCAAAGTCACTCTGATTTAGTAAATTGCATTCGTTAAATGATTTTTCGTTTACCCGCGACGAACGGCGAACCCGCCGCACCGCGAATATCTCTTCCTTGTTCAATGACGACGTCCTTATCCAGAATCGCGTAATCGAGCATACTGTTCTCTCCTACAACACCATTCTGCATAATAATGCTGTTGCGGATAATTGCGCCTTTACGTACATGTACCCCTCGGAAGATGACGCTGTTAATGACCGTACCTTCAATTACGCACCCATTGGCAACGATCGAGCCGGACACCTTTGCCCCTTCCAAGTAGCGGGCAGGCGGCTCATCCTTCACCTTCGTGTAGATTGGACCCGGACGGAAGAACAGTTCCTTCCATACGTCAGCGCGCAGCAGCTGCATGCTGTTGTAATAATAGCTCTCAAGCGTGTTGACCATGCCAAGATAGCCATCATAGATATAGCCATACACGTTTAACTGATCAAGTCGAGTCATAATCGCATGACGAACCAAGTGCTCCTGTCCTTGCGCCAGCGATGATTCCACCAGCTCTAGCAGCAGCTCCCGCCGCATCACATAAATCTCGGTCGACATGAGATCGGTATTCAAACGTCCATAATGATCCTGCATCGCCACAACACGGCCTGCCGAGTTCAACTGAACCTTCCTACTTTTGCCTGGAAGGCTCGGTGAATGCTTCTTGCAGACGACTGTAATATCGGCCTGCTGCTGCTCATGGAACGCAACAACAGGCTCTAGATCGATATTGCAGATCACGTGGCTGCGGGCAAGGACGACATATTCATGATGACTGCGAGTCAAATAATCGCGGTTTTGGAACATATGATAAAGGTCACCTCGGCGCAAATCCTGGGCATCATCCGACGTCGGCGGCAAAATGAATAAGCCGCTCTGACGATTGTGAAGATCCCAATGCTTGCCGGAGCCAAGATGGTCCATTAAAGAACGATATTTCGTATGCGCGAGTACGGCGACGCGGGAAATGCCGCTGTTCACCATATTCGACAGCACGAAGTCAATCAGTCGGTAACGGCCGCCGAAA
Organism: Paenibacillus cellulosilyticus; assembly: GCF_003182255.1. Classification (GTDB taxonomy): domain Bacteria; phylum Bacillota; class Bacilli; order Paenibacillales; family Paenibacillaceae; genus Paenibacillus_T; species Paenibacillus_T cellulosilyticus. The sequence goes on from NZ_QGTQ01000004.1 coordinate 260,072, forward strand.
GGTACCGTTGCCGGGCACCGGTTCGCTGTAAGACCCTCCAGCTCATCCGGCTCATGGATTAGATTAATTAGGCCCATTACTTTATTTTTCATCACGATGGCTCGACCTCCAGCAGTGTTTTGTAGCTCGCAATAAACTCATCACTGCCAACGACCGTAACGCCGCCGTGCTCAGGATGACCGATCGTTACGCCATCCGCGATAACTGCGCCGTCGCCAACGATTGTGCGATACAGCCGTACGCCTCGGCCAATTCGTGCATTCGGCATCACGACCGACTCACGAACGTAGCTATCAATCCCCGTCTGCACCCCGTAGAACAGAACAGAGCGATGTACATCACCTTCGATCAAGCAGCCTTCATTCACGATCGATGACACGATACGCGAGCTTGGAGCGATATACTGCGCCGGACGATTCGGACTTACGGAGTAAATCCGCCATTCCGGATCAGTCAGATCAAGCGCAGGATGATCATCAAGCAGATCCATGTTTGCTTCCCACAAACTTTCGATCGTGCCGACATCCTTCCAATAGCCTTTGAACGGATAGACGAACATGTTGAGACCATCCTTAAGCATCGCCGGCAAAATATCTTTGCCAAAATCGTTGGAGGAATGGCGGTTCGCCTCGTCACGAATCAAATAGCGCTGCAGCACATGCCACGAGAAAATGTAGATGCCCATCGATGCCGTGTTGCTCGTCGGCACCTTCGGTTTCTCTTCGAATGCCGTAATCCGATCCTCGTCATCGCAATGCATAACGCCGAATCGGCTCGCTTCCTTCCACGGCACTTCGATGCCGGCAATCGTTACTTCAGCGCCGGTCTTCTTATGGTGATCAAGCATTTTCTCATAGTCCATCTGGTAAATGTGATCGCCTGAAATGACAAGCACATATTCCGGGTCATAGCGATCTATAAAGCCCATGTTTTGATAAATGGCATTCGCTGTGCCTTTGTACCAAGCGCCGCCCTTCTGTTTCACGAAAGGAGGCAAAATGGCCATCCCTCCATCACGGCGGTCCAGCCCCCATGGGCTTCCAATGCCCAAATACCGATTGAGATCGAGCGGTTGATATTGCGTTAAAACGCCTACCGTGTCAATGCCCGAATGAGCGCAGTTGCTCAGCGTGAAATCGATAATTCGATATTTCCCGCCGAAGTAAACAGCCGGTTTCGCCAAATCCTTTGTCAATACGCCGAGTCTTTTTCCTTCTCCCCCAGCGAGCAGCATCGCGACCATTTCTTTACGCCCCATAGCATCAACTCCTAAATGTATTCAATTATGTCTTGCTTTTTACCACATAAGAATTTACAAGTTTCCTAGCTACAGAAAGAACAAATTCTTATTGGCATCAAAACTTACCTCTAAGCGCGGTCGCTCATCACTGAATGACTTCGATAGAAGTTTTTATATAGTGAAGCATCAGACAGGAGAAGGGCTTGAGCGTAATTTGAACGCTGTAACCGCGTCCGTGGTAGGGGATTTCGTCACTCGTGATTGGAGCGAAGGAGCCCTGCGCAGACACTTCCTCACCGCTGTGCATCAACAGCTCGTAGCTGCCCGGCATCGGTACGCCGATTCGGTAATTGCCGTAATCATTGCGGGAAAAATTGCATACGACAACGACGATTTCATCCGCTGCAATGCCGCGTCGTTCGAAGGAAATTACGCTTTGCTCTGCATTATGTACATCAATCCAGCGGAAGCCATCGTAATCGCAATCTCTCTCCCAAAGTGCTGGCGTTGCGTGGTATACACGATGCAGACGTTGCACGTATTGCTGCATATCTTGGTGGAGCGGATAGTCGAGCAGCATCCAATCGAGCTGATCAAGATCTTTCCACTCGTCGAACTGACCCCAATCGCTGCCCATGAACAGAAGCTTTTTGCCGGGGTGGGTCATCCAATAACCGTAAAGCAGTTTTAACTGTGCGAATTTTTCTTCGTAGGAGCCTGAGATTTTGTTAAGAAGTGATCGTTTGCCATGTACGACCTCGTCATGTGAAAACGGCAGTACATAATTTTCGGAGAAGGCATAGAGAAGTGAGAACGTGATGAGATGATGGTGGTGCTTGCGGTCGGCCGGATCGAGCTGCATATAGCGCAGCATATCGTTCATCCAGCCCATATTCCATTTGTAGTTGAATCCGAGTCCGCCAAGGTAGGTAGGTGATGTGACTGCTGGCTGTGCGGATGAATCTTCGGCAATCATGAGCGTCTCGGGATGATAGTGAAATACAACTTCATTGAGCCTCCGAAGGAATCGGAGCGCATCTAAATCTTCTTTGCCGCCGTACGGGTTTAATGTTCGGAGCTCTTCCGGTTTATCCATATGGAGATCGACCATATGAGCGACTGCATCAACCCTGAGGCCATCTATATGAAAATAATCGAGCCAGAACAAAGCGTTAGAGATTAGAAATCCAACAACTTCGTTACGGCCAAAATCGAAGGATAACGTTCCCCATTGCGGCTTATCCGCCTTGCGCCAATTCGGCCCTTCATAGAGCGGAGATCCATCGAACTCTCGCAGACCGTGATCATCGCGGCAGAAATGTCCTGGCACCCAGTCAAGGATGACACCAAGTCCCTTCTGATGACATCGGTCTACAAACTGCATGAACTGCTTTGGTGTTCCATATCGACTCGTTGCAGCGTAGAATCCGGTAATTTGATAACCCCAAGAGCGATCGAATGGATGCTCCGCAATCGGCATAAGCTCGATATGGGTATATCCCATTTCTACGGCGTAATCAACGAGTTCGATAGATAATTCGGCATACGTAAGGAATTGCTCCTTGCCATGAATCTTCCAGGAGCCCGCGTGAACTTCATAAATGAGGAGCGGTCGATCGAAGAGAGCTTGCTTGCGGTTCATCCAGTCCGAGTCGCCCCACTCATATCCGTTCAAATCGGTTACGATCGAGGCTGTATGGGGTCTTAATTCGGAGCTGAACGCGTAGGGATCGGATTTCAGCAGCTTCTGCCCCGCTGCTGTTACGATCTCATATTTGTACCGCTCGCCGTCCTTTAATCCGTGTACGAAACATGCCCAAACGCCCGTATTTCCAAGCTGTTCAAGCGTATGATTCGTACCGTCCCATTTATTGAAATCCCCCACAACACATACAGATGCAGCATTAGGGGCCCAGACGACAAAGCGAATACCTGTCTTTCGTTTCCACTTTATCCGATGAGCGCCGAAAGTCCGATAGCTTTGATAAAGTACGCCTTCATTGTACAAATATAGATCTTCCTGCGAGATCCCGAATGGCAGTGTTAGTACCGTCGTCAATATGACACCTCCTGTTAGGAATATTTCATGATCAGGGGGATGCTCGTGGAGATTTACCTCCATTATACAGGAACCTTGAAAATTTGAAACCCTATTTTCAAAATCATGTCAATGAATTTTACTTTAAAATAACGCAAAGTTCACATATATGTGACACATATTTTACACGGATTTCGCATAGTTTGTCCCTTTGCGCGAATTATGTAGAACGATTTCGAATCCTCTACCACCTCCGATATCGAAACCTTTTCGCCCCCCTTTTCATAGGCACATCTAATCTTAGCGGGTATTTCTTCCAGGATAAAGCGCCGTATAAGCCCGCTAAGCACTTGTCATCTTTGGCACAGGTTCGATTTAACTCGCTTACGTCCAGATCGTATGGGCGGATTTAAATTTTTAAAGAACCAGCAAATGTTAACGCTTCATTCACATTATTTAGATATATCGTAGTATTGCCCTAGCTGATGGGTGCGCCTATACTTGTGTCGTAGTGGAAATTATAAGTGGTTGCTCAAAAAGCCCACTTTTGATCACGAAGTTAAAAGAGGGGAATGGTAGTTTATCTTTCGGCAAATATTTCAAACGATCAAGCAGCCGCTTGCGATCGTTCGCCGCCTAGGCCGTTCCTTTATGATTACCGATGCGAATCCTGCCTTTGTCCAGCTATGCGGTTACGAACGCGAAAAGCTGCCCCACATTCCGTTCCGTCACCTATTCCCTCGAATCGCTGATTTGAGGGGAGCCGTACTCCCCGAGGATTTCACAGAAACAATCATTGAAACAGGAACAAGAGCACAAAAGCCAATTCTATTGGACGTTAAGCCGCTCGAAACGAATTCGGACGGTGGACCTTACTATTTATTGACTGCAACAGACCTAAGTGCCGAGCATTGGCTCGAACAGCAGTCGAAGTCCGGAAAGTCGTTTTATGTCGGAATAATGGACACACATTATATAGTAAGGAAATTTCATGTCAATTACGCGCCGGCTGTGGAACCTGCTGACGTAACGCTGCTCAATCATTCGATCTTTGACTTCTTGAACGTTGCAGAGCACGAGCAGATTAAAGCGCAGATGAGACAATGCGTGATCGACAAAACACAGCGGGATTTGTTCATGCACACGCTTCGTTTCGATGAACTTAGCGAGCTCGCCCTTCGTTCGACGATCTGCCCAATCTATGACGGTTTCGGAGAAATCGAGTGTTTCGCCTTCTCGATCTGGGAGATGCAAGAATCAAGCAGCAGTGAACAATCAAGCACAAAGCTCAAAATATGGATGGCCAAACGCGACTTGTCCGCCAGTCAGTTGTCATTGTCGACTGGTATCTCACTTCAGACGATTTCCAAACTTCGCAATGGCAAGATCAGCAAGCCGCAGCGGCTGACGGCTGAGCTGATCGCATCTGAGCTTCGCGTTGATGTACAAGAGATTTGGCCGGAGCTTGTACGCCGATAAATCAAGTGCCGAATTATTATATTCACACCTTCAATTGTTATATGTATGCAATCGTTAGAATGCTGTAAACTAACAATACATCAATTGAAGGAGCTGAGCAGTTTGTTATCATCTAAACTTACCAAAATGTTATATGGCGGCGACTACAACCCAGAGCAATGGGATAAAAGTGTATGGCCTGAAGACATGCGAATGATCCGCCTCGCGGGCATGGACATCGCAACGGTTAACGTATTCTCCTGGGCAATGCTGCAGCCAAACGACGATACCTACGATTTCTCCACGCTGGACGAAATCATGGATATGCTTCACGCAAACGGCATCTATGCTTGCTTGGCTACGAGCACAGGCGCTCATCCAGCATGGATGGCACGCAAATACCCTGAGATTCTCCGTGTAGACTTCGACGGTCGCAAACGTAAGTTCGGCGGTCGTCACAACTCTTGTGCGAATAGCTTGGTCTATCGTACATACTCGGCGAAGCTCGCTGGTAAAATCGCTGAGCGCTACAAGGATCACCCCGCCCTGCTGCTGTGGCACGTATCCAACGAATATGGCGGAGAATGTTACTGTGACAACTGTGCAGCTGCATTCCGCGTATGGCTGAAGAAGAAATACGGTACGCTGGACAAGCTCAATGAGCAGTGGAATACACGTTTCTGGGGTCACACGTTCTACGATTGGGACGAGATCGTACCTCCGAACATGCTCAGCGAGCAATGGTCGCCGCGCCACACGTGCTTCCAAGGCATCTCGCTCGACTATACCCGCTTCAACTCGGACAGCATGCTCGACTGCTACAAGCTGGAGTATGACGAGCTGAAGAAGCATACGCCTAACGTGCCAGTCACGACGAACCTGATGGGCGCGTACAAACCGCTTGATTACTTCAAGTGGGCGAAGCACATGGATATCGTATCGTGGGATAACTATCCATCTGCCGATACGCCAGTCAGCTACACAGCAATGATGCATGATCTGATGCGCGGCCTGAAGGGCGGCGAGCCTTTCCTGCTCATGGAGCAAACACCAAGCCAGCAGAACTGGCAGGCATATAACTCCCTGAAGCGTCCGGGTGTAATGGCACTGTGGAGCTACCAAGCGGTCGCTCACGGCGCAGACAGTGTAATGTTCTTCCAGCTTCGCCGCTCGGTTGGCGCTTGCGAGAAGTACCACGGCGCACTCATCGAACACGTTGGCCACGAGCATACACGCGTATTCCGCGAATGCGCACAACTCGGCAGCGAGCTGTCCCAGCTTGGCGACAAGCTGCTGAACTCGCGCGGCAGCGCAAAAGTCGGCATTCTGTTCGATTGGGAAAACTGGTGGGCAGTTGAGTACTCCTCCGGCCCATCGGCTGCTTTGAAATATACGGACGAAGTCCACAAATATTACGATGCGCTCTACCAGCAGAACATCGCAGTCGATATGGTCGCGATGGACGCTGACTTCAGCCAATACGATGTACTGATCGCACCTGTGATGTACATGGTGAAGCCAGGTGTCGCAGCACGTCTGGAGCAGTTCACGCAAACCGGCGGCACGTTCATCACGACGTTCTTCAGCGGCATCGTGAACGAGAACGACATCGTTACGCTTGGCGGATACCCAGGCGAGCTGCGTAACCTGCTCGGCATCTGGGCAGAAGAAATCGACGCGCTGTTCCCAGACCAACGCAACCGTATCGTCATGAACGATACGCTGGGCAAATTGAGCGGCGAATACGAATGCGGCCTGCTGTGCGACCTGCTCCATAGCGAAGGCGCGGACGTTATCGCTACGTATGGCGAAGACTTCTACAAAGGCATGCCAGTTGTTACGCGCAACCGTTTCGGTCAAGGCGAAGCTTGGTATGTTGGCTCCAGCCCTGAAGCATCGTTCCTTCAAGGCTTGCTCGGCCAAATCTGCGAAGCACGCGGCATTACCCCCATCCTCCCTGCTGTTGCAGGTGTTGAAGTCGTTAAACGCGCGAAGGACGGCCAATCGTACGTATTCGTGCTCAATCACAACGCAGATGCACAAAGCTTCGATCTGGGCAGCGTAAGCGGCACTGAACTGCTGACAGGCGCGAAGCTTAGCGGCAGCGCTGAAGTAGCTGGTCGCGGCGTACTCATTATCGAAGAAGCGAAGTAATGTAGGTAGGCACTGATAGATAAAGCCCCCGCAGTTCCACGGTGACGTGGCTGCGGGGGCTTTTTGACATTTTAAATAACAGGCGCTTGAGTCTTCGAAATAATCGTTTCATCTACTCTCCGACACCGTCTCACCATTCTGAAACGGACTTTGCGACTGAATGATTGCCCGCTCCTTCTTAGCTGCAGCAATGTACGCAGGCTCGCTGCCGAGCAACATCCAAGCATTCGGGATGAAGCGGAACGCGAGGTGCACAACGACAATCGAGATTACTAGCGCAGCTGCATACCCTCCCCAGATCCAAAATACATACTCTTTGACGAAGGTCGAGATGCCAAAGCTGTATTTGCGATAAATCGCTAGAACGATCGGATGCACCAGATAGATGCCGAACGACAATTGCCCGATGACAGCCAACGTCCGATAGAGAAGCTTCCCTTCGAACAGACGATGCAGCTGAAATGCCGCCAGAAGCAGCACAAACGCAGTCAATAACGTCTGCACATTCCATAGCAGCTCATACCACAACGTATTGTAGGAGGTATGATAAATTCTATAACTATGCCAGATCGCAACATGCGCACCAGATACCGCAAACCAAATCATTAGCAGTCCGATCACGGTGCAGCGATCCGATTTGCGTCTTTCCTGCCAACCCCGAACCATCCAGCCATGCCAACGTTCGTAGTAAATCGCCAAGCTGGCACCAAGCAGATAGTAGGATGCATAAGAGACTGATAAGCTGCCCTTCGGCATCCATTGATAGTGATAATAATGGTTAAGGAGCACATAACCCCACTGCAGCATCATACCGATCGGAAATGCCCATGCAGACAAGCTCTTGAACCGCTTTAGGACAACGAGTACGAGCGGGAATAAAAGATAGAATTGTGCGTTTACGAATACAAAATATAAATGGGTATGTGCCGATCCCGTCGCCAGCTTGTTCACCAAGCTCGAAAATTCACTATTAAACCCCATCCACGGTTTATGATTCATCTGGTGATTGAACACGAAATAGACAAGTGAAATGAGTACGTACGGAACGATGATATATAGTAATCGTTTACGATAAAATTTTCGAATCAATGAGCCTGTGTCTGAACGGTCGTAGTAGTTGTAGAACAAAACGAAACTGCTGAGAAAAATAAAACACGGTGTTCCGAATTTGAAAAATATATTCATGATATTAAAGATAGGAAAATACTTGGAGTGCAAAGCGCTCACGGCAGCCGCGGTCGAAGATGAATGAACACTGATGACGCCGAATAAGGCGAACGCGCGGAACAAATCAAGCTGTGGCAGCTTCGACCTCACGCGCTGCTTGGCAGGTTGAACAGTTTTCACAAAAAACCCTCCCTAATGCTCACAATAAGCCTCCCACTTCCAGATTCGAAATGAATTGTATACTTTTAGGAGATCCATGAAAGTAGACGCTTACAATCGTACAAAGGTTGCTGTATTTTGTTTATTTTTTTTAATAGATTCTCTAAGTATACAATAAATCTTTCCAGAAAGTGACTCCAAGCCCGTTTACATCATAAAAAAAGCTTGCCACCCACAATGGGCAGCAAGCTCTCCACATCCATTTCATTACCGACAATTAAGCAAGTTTCTCCGTGTATAAACGGCTCGTCTCGCTCCAGGAATCACCTGGCTGCAGCAATACGAAACCTTTCGTCTCGTCTGGCAGGTCTACGTTTGGCGCGTCTACCAGGTTGATTTGCGGCTCTGGGCAGAAGAAGCCTGCCGAAGCGCCGTTGTTCCAAATCATCCACTGCTTGTAGTTCACACCTGCATCATACACCAGCTTCACGCCGATACGGTGGTCAACAACCTCTGCGAAGTTGCGGCCATTTACTGGCGCTGCCGAGTAGTGGTTATCCAGCGACTCTGCATAAGGCGATCCACCTTGTGGCGATTTCATCGCTTCTTCTGCAGCTGTCATCGGAATTGTGCCACCTGTTGGCAGCATACGCTCGTCGAGCTCCCAACGTACGCCGGTCGTTACGTGTGCTGTTACATCAGCTTTCGAGCTCTCTGGCGCGAATGGTGCGTTAATGGCTGTGTGGTAGCCAAGCAAGCAAGGAAGCTGTTTGTCGCCATTGTTCGTAACCGTGCTCTTCTGTTCCAGTCCGTTAGCCGACAATGCATAACGAATTTCGATCTGGAAGCGGTGCGGCAGTACGCTGTAGACGCTGTCGTTCTCGTCTACAACATAACGAACGACTACGTAGCTCTCTTGATCGTTGGCACCTTGGTCCACAACGTCCCAAGCCGCTTTATAGAAGAAGCCGTGCAGATGGTTGCCCGTCGCCGTCTCATTCACTGGAAGGTTGTACGAGATACCAGCCGCTTCGAACTTACCGTCACGGTAACGGTTCGGAGGGAACAACACCGGGATGCCATACACAGCTGGTGCTTCACGGAACGAATCCATTGCTGCCTCTTCCGGCTCACGCAGGAACTTATATCCTGCTTCTACGTCGCGGAATGCAACGAGGTTCGCACCGATCTCTGGCAGCAAAGCTGCTTCATACTTACCAAAGCGAAGCCATACGGCCTTCTCGCCGTAGAACGATCCAATTACTGCTTCATTCGCCATTTTCAATCACTGCCCCTAATCCATTAATAGATTTATTACATACTTCACGTTTTTAATTATACGAAGGATAAGGTGTCAGGGGCAAACGTTTTCAACCGTTTCCTACCGTTTCACCGAAACTTTTTCCATACAAGGACCGTTAAAGATGGCAAGAAACGTTCCATTATACAAATAGAACATGATATTAGAGGGGGCTTCATCATGAATTACAAGCGTATCGCTTTCATTGGGTTAGCGTCGCTTCTACTTGCTGGAAGCTTAACGGCATGCGGCAGCTCCAAGGCAAAGTCACAAGCAGCTATCTCGATGGAGAATCGAGATAAGCTGGCAGCACAAGCTGATCAACCCATTATCCAAGCTTCAAACAACCTCGGCCTTCGACTGCACCAGCAGTTATTGAAAGAGAAGCCTGGCCAGAACGTATTCCTATCGCCGGTTAGCATCTCCACTGCGCTTGCTATGGTCTATAACGGCAGCGGCGGTGAGACGAAGACTGAGCTTGAGCGCGTGCTTGGGTGGACGAACAAGTCGGTTGACGAGATCAATACTGGCTATCGGGAGCTGCTAAAGCTGCTTAACCAGCCGGGTGAAGGCATTACGTTGAACATCGCCGATTCGGTCTGGCATAACTCGCGGATCGCAGTTGATCCGAATTTCTCCTCTACCATAAAGAACAGCTATGAAGCGGAAGAACAAGCAATCGACGTCGACAAGCCAGAGAAGTCCGCCAAACAGATCAACGATTGGATCTCTGATCATACGTCCGGAATGATTGACAAACTGATTGAGCCCGATTCAATTGATGCTAGTCTTGTCATGGTTCTTCTCAATGCCGTCTATTTCAATGGAACGTGGAAGGATCAGTTCGATGCCAGCTTTACGATGGATCATGAGTTCCTGCTCGCAGACGGTTCGAGGCAGTCGTTACCGTTCATGAATCGATCCGGTCGATATTCGTACACGAAGAACGATGATTATGAAGCGATTCGTCTACCTTACGGCCAAGGACAAATGTCGATGGTGATCCTGCTTCCTAGCGCGGGCAGCACGCTTGAAGCTCTTCAAGACAAACTATGGAACGGCAAAATTGGATTGTTCGATCAATGGCGGGAAAGTTACGGTCAGATCCGTCTGCCGAAATTCAGCATCGGGTACACCACATCTCTGAAAGAAGCCCTTCAAGCACTGAGCATGAAGCTCTCCTTTACGGATGCAGCTGACTTCTCTAGCTTATCCAGCGAGCCAGATGTGTTCATCTCTGAAATCAAACACAAAAGCATCATTGACGTAAGCGAGGAAGGCACGAAGGCTGCTGCTGTCACATCAATTGAAGCGACCACATCCTCTGCAGAAGTCGTTAACGAGCCCTTCGATATGGTCGTCGATCGTCCATTCTTCCTTGCTATTGTTGATGAGCAAAGTGATGCTTTGTTGTTCTCCGGCTCGATCTACAACCCGGCGGATACACAGTAGTCGTTGTAGTCATAACATGGAAAAGAAGCTGGCCCCTATCGATTATTCGATCGGAAGCCAGCTTCTATTCTTAATCATTCAATTAAAATAAGATCGTTGTTATACAATCTCGTTCCAGAACGTTACTTCTTCTAGTTTCAGACGAACGGATGCATGTGCTTCAACTGCAGCTTTACCTACTGCGATCAGCATAACCGTCTCGTACCGTTCTGGCACTTGGAACATCTCATTGAATTGCGCTTTGTTGAAGCCGCCCATCGGTACGGTATCATACCCGTGCTCTTTTGCTACGAGCATGAACTGCATCGAGACAAGACCTGCGTCGACAAGACCGATATCTTTGGCAACGTCCGTCTTACGATAAGGCGAGCTTTCGCTTACAATACGTTCAACCATGCGCGTTTTCGTCTCTTGATCCATAAAGCCAATCTCAACAGCGCGGGAGTAAATCGTCTCTGCGTGACGATACGATTCTTTGTCAGCCAGGATCGCAACGATATGCGAAGCATTCACGACCTGCTGCTGGTTGAAGGCGATCGGAAGCAGCTGTTCTTTCTTCGCTTGGTCATCAATGACGAGGAAACGCCAAGGCTGCATGTTGCTTGACGATGGAGCGAGAGTCGCTTCCTCGATCATTTGCTTCATTTCTTCCGTCGAGATGCGGAATGTTGGATCATATTTGCGAACAGAGTGACGCTCGCGGATGACCGTCTGGAAATCTTGTTTTTCTACTTTTGTTTGTACCATTTGGAATCCCTCCACTATCCGTGTAAATTTCTGCACAGTTAACCTTAAAAAAGGCTGCTGATGGCCGTCTACGTTCGTCGCTAAGCATTAACTGTTAATAATAATCCACAGTATATGCGATAAATAACGGCGCTGTCAACAACGCCGTGATCAGATGTATAAAGTGCTGTTCAACCCCGCAATCGCGCTGCATATTGCTCTACCGTGTGCTGCTGCATAACCGCAAGCATGCTTTGATCGAGCTCCGCCAATAGATCGCTGAATGCTTCTTTCATTTGCATGCCGAATGGATGCGGGCCTGTAGCCTCTCCCATCGTCCTGCACAGCTCACCGTTAATTTGCAGTGCGCTGTAAATGTCAGCCAACGTAATCGTGTCAGGTTGGCGCAGCAAGCGATATCCGCCGTCCCTACCTTCCCGCGTCTCGATGAGTCCAGCTCTTGCAAGCTGTCCCATAATTCTGCGAAGCAGCGTCGCCTCTGATTGAAGCCGCTCTGCTAGCACGCAGCTCGGGCACGACTGAGCATTAATCGCAAGAACAACCATAGCTTGCACCGCTAATCCGAAGGTACGAAAGCTCGGCGGACAGCTCTTACGAATTTCCGTCATGTGGTGTCCTCTCTCCTTATCTTAAGTTCGCTACATGTCGATCTCACTCACCTACTATAGCTCATCAGCAATGTTTTGACTAGAGTGCAATCGTACAAGCATAAAACCTAAACAGACCACCATAAATTGTTAGTACGCCTACCAAATCCGACGATCGGCGGCGTAAGAGGGAGGAATCACCATGAATACCGATCCTGTGTGGAAAACATCGTCAAGTAAGGCAGATGTACAGCACAAAGACGCTGATGCTGCTGATAACCGATTCGAATTCACACTGCCGTCTGCATGGCTGGGGCGGCAAGAACCCAACGCTTGGGCCGGGTTATTCGTGCATTCCGGCAGCGTCAAGCTCGATGCAGTTCCTGGGATGTCTCATACCTTCCATGTGATGACGCAGGCCGCTTCGAATCAAGACCACGAAATCGATGAAACGAGCCCTCGCATCGTTTCGCTGCAATCCATTGTAAGACGTCTAGATAAGAGCGAGAGCGAACATACAGAAACGGAAACACCACTACAGCAGCTGGATTGTCTACGTTTCGTTCAGGCAGACATTGCAAAACTCCCTTATGAGGATGGCAAGTACGACATCGTATTCGGACTATCGGTACTTCATCGGCTCAATACCGAGGATGCACAAGAAGCATTGGACGAATTTCTACGCGTGTTAAAAATGAGCGGATTGCTTGTCCTCACATTCGATGAAAGCTTCTCCGACTTCCCCACCTTCGCACGTATGGTCCGCGCATGCGGCTTCTCGTTTGCTGGCGAGTTCGATTCCTACCTGCCCGATGAAGCCCATAAACCCGGAGCGAAGGGAAGACTGTATGCATTTCGAGCAGAGGAGACTTTCCCTTCGTAGTAAACCAGGAAACAAAAGACCGTTCCAATCGCGATTAAGCGAACACGGAAACGGTCTTTTTTGTTGCCTAATAAGCAAATAATTAAGAGCAGCTGCCTGGCTTCTTTTTCTTCGGTAAGTTGCCGCTTTCTCCCGTTAATCCCGCGCCAAATTGCTCGACACGAGATGGAGAAGCCGCTGGGCCGTCATTTCTCGGCTTGCTGTTGCGACCTGACATGACATCACCTCCAACAGCATTTAGGATACGCTAGCGGGGTGATGAGCATGCGAGCTAGGTTTTACCACTCTGGCATTTGAAACATACCTCACTGCTCAAGAAAGGTGAATGCTGTGACTTGTTACCGAACATGCTTATGAACAATTTCTTCGACATGCTGCAAATGCTCCCGCATCGCTTCCGATGCCAACTGCGGCTCACCGGCTGCTATAGCCTCATAGATCGCAGAATGCTCACGATACAATTGCTGCGCAATATCACGATTGGCGTATATTTCAACGCGACGAACATCACGTATTGCATTTGCCGTTTGCAGCATAATCGTCTCAAACAGCTGCACAATAATTGAATTGTGCGTCGCATGCGCAAGTCCTTGATGGAAGGCGAGATCCAATCGTTCGCCTTCTGCATCGTTTCCTGCTGCCTCTTGCATTTGATCGACGATCGCCTTCAAGTTGGCCAGATCGGCCTCGGTCCGTTTACGTGCGGCAATCGCTGCATTCGAGCTCTCGAGCGACTGCCTCGCTTCGAGCAGCTCAAGCAATGTAGATCCTTGCAGTTGAAGCGCATCGAGCGCACCAGCAGCTTCGCTAAGCGGTTGTTCTCGTATAACGCGGCATACGCCGCCCTGCCGAATCTCCAGAAGACCTACGGCCTTAAGCGCGCTCAGTGCTTCACGCATCGTCGAGCGGCCGACACCAAACCGCTCCGACATCTCCTTCGTGGAGGGCAGCTTGTCGCCTACCTTCAGCTTGCCGCTCGTAATCATGCCACGAATTTGTTCCGTTATCTCTTCGTAATGGTTACGCCTCTCCAGCTTCTCTATCTCCACGCCAGCAAGCCTCCGTTTCTACGTCACCTTATCCGACGAATAGGGCGTAGACGACACCCGGTCCATGGACACCAATCGTTAGATCGTTCTCGATGTCCGCCGATCGGCTCGGCCCAGAGATGAAGTGAATGCCCGCCGGCAAGTTCTCGCGGCCAGCTTGATCAAAGTTGATAAGCGCTTCGCCTAGGCGTGTTTTCAGCCGTTCCACTGGAATGATTGCGAATAAAACAGTTGGCAGCAAGCTAACGGAACGTCCCTTGTTTGCCGCAGACAGTACAGTAATCGATCCAGTATAAGCAACTGCATAGTCTGCAACGACAACACCAAAGTCCGCTTCAGCCGCGCGAGCCCGCCAGTTCTCTTCCTCATCGGTATTCCATACCGTAATTTGAGCATCTGGAATTGCATCCTCAAGCTTCATCGTCTCAAGCTCAGGTTGGCCTTGGCGAATAATGTACTTCGCGCTCATCTCCGAGGCTTTGTCAGCAATGAACTGCTTCGCCTCTTCAAAGCTGGCTAGACGGGCAACATGACCGCCTGCCGCTTTAAAGTTCGCGCCGAAACGCTCAATACGTTCTTCGACCGGCCATTCAAATGTCCGCCAGAAGTCCGGCGCACCACGGAAAGGATGCGCTGGCTTCTCCGTGGGACGTGAGCGTCCAAGCTTAGATGAGATACTATCGATGAACGACTTCTGCTTCGTCTTCGAAGCCGTCTCCATCTGTTCCAACCATTCCTTATGCGTGCCCGCCATGACTGCTTCCTCCTCCTTGCTTACGCTGCGCAACAAGCGCCTCCATCCGAGCTTTCATTGCTGGGTCAAGCGTTACCTCTTGCGTGTTTGTTTCCTTCTGAATCGTCGACCAGCGATCGCGGAACGACTGCTTCGGCAGGCTAGGCGTTACACGATACGTGTTCCAGCCTTTCAATGGGCCGAGCTTGATGCGAATGCCGCCATCTCGTTCAACGAGCTTCTGACCGAGTTGTCCGAGTCGGATGACGCCGCGCATCCGCTTCGAGCCGCCTAGCAGCGTCGAGAAGCCTTTCATGCCAACCGCTTCCATCAGGTTGCCATTGCCGCTCTCCACCTTCCGTCTGCGGAGGTAGACGAGCATGTCGTGCAGCGGGATTTTGACCGGACAAGCCTCATAGCAAGCACCGCACAAGCTCGATGCATTCGCGATATCATCCCACTGCGATTCGTCCTTCTTCAGCGCTGGCGTCAGTACCGCACCGATCGGACCGCTGTACGTGCCGCCGTATGCGTGACCACCGATATGACGATATACCGGGCATGCGTTCAAACAAGCGCCGCAGCGAATGCAATTGAGCAGCTCTTGGAATTCCGGATCGCCAAGCTGGTTGGAGCGTCCGTTATCGACGATAATAATGTGCATTTCATCCGGGCCGTCCGCATCTTCCGTGCGGCGAGGGCCAGTAATACCGGACATATAGACAGTCAGCTTCTGCCCTGTCGCAGAGCGCGGCAGCAGCGTCGCCATCACTTCCAGGTCTTCGAACGATGGGATGATCCGCTCCATCCCCATCAACGTAATTTGCGTCTTCGGCACAGTGGAAACCATGCGCGCGTTGCCTTCATTTTCGAACAAAACCATCGAACCTGTCTCAGCAATGGCGAAGTTACAACCCGTCATGCCGATATCCGCTTCAAGAAATTTCTCACGGAGCTTCTTGCGGACGAAGCCAGCTAGAATCTGAGTATCGGGAGCCAGCGTCTCGCCTGCTTCAGCGGACAGTAGATCAGCAATCTGGTAACGGTTCTTATGGATAGCCGGGATAATGATGTGCGACGGGGTTTCACCCGCCAGCTGGATGATGTACTCACCAAGGTCCGTCTCAATCGCTTCTACGCCGATTGTCTCAAGCGCATGGTTTAAGTGAAGCTCTTCCGTGACCATGGACTTGGATTTAACGACCGACTTCGCTTGCTTACGCTCTGCGATCTCGAGTGCGATCTTCACTGCATCCACGTCAGTCTCTGCAAAATGTATATTGACGCCATTCGCACGCGCATTATCTGCAAATAGATTCAAATAATAATCGAGATGGGCAATCGTATGGAGACGAATTTGTCTGCCGCGCTCGCGCCAGTCATCCCAGTTGCCATGCTCCTCGGAAGCTGTCTTTTTGCCGGAGCGCAGACGTTCTGTCGTGAATTTGACCGCTTTACGCAGAAACTCGTCATTCAGCGCTAGTCCTGCCCGTTCTTTGACGGTCCCGGGTTTCGTGTTTGTTGTACTCACGCTTACTTCACCCCTTCATACAGCAGTTCTGCCAAGTGCATGACACGCACTGGTTTGTCCCGGTATCGCAAGTTGCCCGCAATGTTCATCATGCACGCCATGTCGAGACCAACGAGCACTTCCGCTTCCGTCTCCAGCACATGATCGACCTTCTCCGTAACCATTGCGCCCGAGATGTCCGCCATCTTCACGGCGAATGTACCGCCGAACCCACAGCAATCTTCTGCAAAAGGAAGCGGAACGAGCTCCAGCCCGCGTACCTGCTTCATAAGCGCAATTGGCTCTTCCTTCACGCCAAGCAGACGCGAGCCGTGGCACGATGGGTGATAGGTTACCTTGTGCGGGAATGAAGCGCCAACGTCCGTTACGCCGAGCACTTTAACGAGAAATTGCGTGAACTCGTAGCTTTTGGCTTGCAGCCGATTCGCTCGTTCCAGCATGACCGGGTCTTTCTCAAACAGCTTCGGATAGTGGTGGATCATACCGATGCAGGAGCCCGAAGGTGCGATGACAAAGTCGCTATCCTCGAAGGCTTCGATAAGCGTTGTTGCTGTTTTGCGTGCGTCGTCCCAATAGCCGCTGTTGAAGGCTGGCTGTCCGCAGCATGTTTGTACCGTCGGGAACTCAAGCTGTACGCCATATCGCGCCAACAGCCGCACCATCGCTTCCCCTACTCGTGGGTAGATGGCGTCGCTAAGACATGTGATGAATAAGGACACTTTCATGATGGGGAACACCTCACTTTGCCGCGTTTCTCGGCAGGTTGTTTGATTATTTCTCTGTTTTTGTTTGTAGTTTGTTGCAGTGCCTGAATAGAAAGATATTGATGGTAAGAACGATTGAAGTAAGCTGCTTTGAAACCGATCACAGAACATGAGATCAAGCGTTGGTTAACATTTATGATATCAGGTTATCAGACAAGTTGAAAGAGAAAAAGAACCTAACTTGTCCGCATGGTTGTTGGTGGTATGCGTTTTCATAGTTTCATAAGACTAAAGTTATGGCGGTACGCTCGCTGACGCGCCATGTGGTGCATTTCTGCACCTTATTGTCGCGGGTTGCTCATGTGAACCGCCATGGACATCATACTCGCATACCTCGCACCATACAACCGCATATCCGAATCTACTATGAGGCAGAAGAAACCTGCTGCTTCCGCTCATTCCAGAGAGCAGGCTCCTTTTTCCTTCACAATTGCTATCCAACTTCCTAATTAACTTACACGGTTAATAAGGTAATCCCCTGCTCGGTGAGCTTGTCGGCCGTTTCCCGGGAAATGCGGCGATCTGTCACGACAGTGTCTACTGTCGAGAGATCTGCTACATGCGTAAATGAGGTGACGCCGAATTTGCTGGAGTCAGCCAGCAGGAAGACGCGTTCCGCGATTCCAATCATTTGCTGCTTCAAACGCGCCTGTAATTCATTCGACTCACTAATGCCGCGATCGAGATGAACGCCTTTGCCAGAAAGGAACAACTTATCAACGAAGTACGTCTCCAGCGATCGCTCAGCCAGTGGGCCAACAAAGGACAGCGAGTTGTTCGCCAGCTTGCCGCCGGTCACGATGACTTCGATCTTCTCCTTCGAACTGAGCTCCGTTGCAACCTTGATGGAGTTGGTCAACACCGTCAACGGGATATCCGGCAAGCGCGCTGCCATATACCATGCCGTTGTGCTCGCATCCAGCAATATACGATCCTTCGGCTCAATGAACCGAATGGCTTCCTCCGCAATTCGCCGCTTCTCTTCAGCATTCGTAATTTCGCGTTGTGTATATGGAATTTCGGGTTGAGACGCCCCCTCCTGCTTTACGCTCACCGCACCGCCATGGGAGCGGCGAAGACGTCCCTCCGACTCCAGTCGGTCCAAATCTCTGCGAATGGTTTCTTCTGTTACGCCGCACTGGACGCTCAGCTCCGTCACTCGCACACTGCCTTTCTCTTGAACCAGTCGGACTATCATCTCATAGCGTTCGGCTGCCAGCATCGTACGCGTCTCCTTCCCTACATATGGTCATTCGTTCCAATACTCTATTGTGCCTGAAATCCTTCTAATACGTCAACCTTCCTGAAACTAGCGGATCGGGTACCCCAGCGTCGACATTAGCGCATTCTCAGCTTGCGTGGAGTCAAGTCGGCTATACTGCACGATAACGGGCACATCACTCGTTACTTGAATTGCATAAGGTACACCTTTAGGGATCGATTCGCCGCCAGCGGACAGCGATGCAGTACGAATATGCTTCGTTCTCCGGCCTGGCACAATATACTCCATATGTTCAATTGGATCGCGGTCTTCAAAATAAATCGTAAATTCCAGCTTTGCCGCCTCTGTTCCGCAGTTGAGTACACAAACAGATTCATGGCTTTCCAGCTCGCCTGAGCTCGTTGGCGGAATATAACCGTCCGGAATAATCCAATGTGTTGCACCGATTGCTTGTGCCATCGTGTGTCCTCCTCATCAACTTGTCCGATTATTTTTGATTCAGTCCGTTTATCTGTATTTTAAAGCATTTGTTTTATTTTGAATAGAGCATATTTTGCGGAAATCAAAAATAAAACAAAGAAAGCTGCCTAACAAGCTATTCACTCATAACTTGTAAGACAGCTTTTACTTTCATTATTAACGGCGTTTGTTCCAATGCTTTCACCCGATCAGCGCCGATGCGAATCGATCATCTCACTTAATCGTTTGCCATATTGCACGAGATCCTCTTCATTTAATACAGCCATCTCTGTTCTCGATCCCTCATAGACTTCAACCGCACTGTTCACGATAGCATGCAGCTCCGCCGGAATGTTCTGCAGCGCCCATAATCCCGCTTCTCGCTTGGATAGAATCTCGCCTGTCTCCAAATACGATAAAACTCTGCTCAGCGTCAGTACCCCATACACCGGATTCGAATGCAGAGCATTCACGCAATAGTTACTATCACTCATGATCGATGAACGGAAATCCTCTTCCGGCACCACCGGGATTGCTTCATCAATGGTCTGTCCATAGACACAGATTCCATATCTTCGTACCAAGGTCAAGTGGCAGGCAAGATCGCTATCTGTTGGTGTCCCTGCCCAGAAGCTTTTATCTCCCGCTGCCAGACGTTCTTCGTATCTCGCCCTCCAATATTCGCTGCTGTGCAGCTAGAACGGCGTGGGATGCTGCCACGGTTCGATTGCCGAACTGTCACGAAGCCTCTTTACTTGATCTTTTGTTTCCTGTGGACTGTCCACCCAACTCATTAATACCATGATGACGGCTCCTTATGTGCTTAATCTTTAATGCTATCAACATCCGGTCTACGGATTGCAAACACGGCTTTCGTAAGTCTGAAATAAGTAACAGTGATTGGTTTGTCCAGCTCCGCTGTTTTCAAAATTTCATCAAACAACCTGTTTGTCCGAAACTTCCGAAGCTTCTCTTCACCTGCAGCTCGAACTCGAATCTTCCAGCCGTTATTAAACTGTCTCTTCTCAATCAATCTGGCATCGATGATGATGTGGTCCTTCCTGATAAGGTCAGATAAAATGCATGCCACTATTACGAGAAATACAATCGTCATGCCGTATTGTACAATTTCCAGCCACATCGGCTTATGAGCCGAAGGGATCCAGAAAATTTGCAAGAGCATTAATACCAGCAATATGAAATTACTAACTAATTGAACCTTAAGCTGCGCAACTGTTGAAAACAATCATCCACTTCCTTCCTGTAAACAGCTAGCCAAACTTGCAAGTGGACAAAATAACTCAATGATCGACGTGCTCATGGTCCACTCTGCGAAGGGTAAAAACTGCGCGGGTTAACTTAAAGTGCTTCACCGTTGACATCTTCGATTAATCGTCGCCCCCTTGCAAGCATGCAAATTATGCCATTCGTTCCATATGAGAGCTATTACGTGCATTTATCGTTAAAAGTTGCGCCCGCCAACGATTCGCTTACTCTTATTGCAAGCTCCCGCCGCTGATCTCATCATCCATTTCAACAAACCTACGCACTATCGAGATCTCTACGTCTCACTCCATGAATCATTCACACCATTAACCAAACGTTATCCTAATGAAATGAAATTGAGAATAACGAATAATTCATTCATCTTAAAACCCATCAGAATTACCTACTAAAGACCAACCCGTCTCACACAGACGATCCCTCTCCATAGCCTAGAGAAACCAAGCTTCTTTTCAATAATTTCACAAACAGTCCGCCCCTTAAAAACGCTTGCAAAACACCTAACAAACCATTAACCTAACGTTAGAAGTTGTTATTATTAAACATAACAATAAACATCCTTGCTTGGATTTGGACTTATTCCGTCGATAGAGGAGCGCTAGAATGAAGAGCTGGAACGAACAAACGTACATAGCAGGCATGACGTGGGGCTGGACTGGCATTCGCGGTACATGGGCAACGAAGGAAGCCGATCAATCAATGGCACGAATGAAGGAGCGCCTAGGCGTCAACTGGACGGCCATCTCATTCGCGGCGCTGCAGGCAACGCCTCAATCGACGACAATTCCATTCACAGTGGCGCCAACGGTAACCGAAGAAGAAGTGCGGCATGCCATAGCCGAAGCGAAGCGCAATGGGCTGAATGTGTGCTTGAAGCCCGTTGTGAACTGTGCGGATGGGACGTGGCGGGCGCACATTAACTTTTTCGACTATGACGTGCCTTGTGAGCCGAAGTGGTCCGACTGGTTCGTATCGTATTCGACGTACATTCTCCACTATGCCCGTGTAGCAGAAGAAGCGGGATGTGAGATGCTGTGCATCGGCTGCGAGATGGTTCAGACCGATCGCCGTGAAGCTGAATGGCGTCAGCTCATTGCCGAAGTACGGAGCGTATACAGCGGAATCGTGACCTACAATTGTGACAAATATCAAGAGGACCGCGTGCAGTGGTGGGATGCAGTCGACGTCATTTCATCTAGCGGCTACTACCCCGTAGGCGATTGGGAAGCTCAACTGGATCGCATCGAGAAGGTTGTGCAGCGCTTCAACAAGCCATTCTTCTTCATGGAAGCAGGCTGCCCTAGCCGCCGCGGCTCCGAGCATCTTCCGAATGATTGGGGCTTGCAAGGTGAGACGGACGGAGCTGCCCAGCTTGAATTCTATGAAGCCATGTTCGGCAGCGGCGACAAGCGGCCATGGGTGCAAGGTTTTATGCTGTGGGATTGGCCTTCGATTCTGTATCCAGAAGAACAAGCAGCAAGCAATAATGACTACTGCATGTTCGGCAAACCCGCCGAGCCGTTCATTCGCAACTATTATGCAGGCAAGCTGGCGCAGCTGATCAATAGCAAATAGCTAAAAGAAAGGCGGAAATCAACTTGACGATGAATACGAATTTGAACTCGCAGGCAGAGGCTTGGCGTCAAGATATTCACGATGAGCTGACGAATAATATTTTGGCCTATTGGATGAATCATACGATCGATCATACGCACGGGGGCTTCGTCGGAGCAATTGATGATCACAATCAGATCGTACCCGGCGCGGATAAAAGCTTAGTGCTCAACGCGCGCATTCTGTGGACGTTCTCGACGGCCTATCGACTGCTCATGAACGAAGCCTATCTTCGCCTCGCCGAGCGCGCCTATCATTATTTGATTCAACACTTCATGGATGCCGAGCACGGTGGCCTGTATTGGATGGTGGATGCCCAAGGTGCGCCAGCTTCCACGCAGAAGGTGGTGTACGGTCAAGCATTCACCATCTATGCCATGTCCGAATATTATCGAGCGGCTGGCAAGCAGGAAGCGCTTGATCATGCCATTCATCTTTATGAATTGCTAGAAACGCGCAGTTACGACAAGGACTATGGCGGTTATTTCGAGACGCATACACGAGACTGGCAGCCGAACAACGTTTCCGATTTAAGCAACAACACGCTTAATGAGAAGAAATCGATGAACACCCACCTGCATGTGCTCGAAGCGTATACCAACCTTTATCGTGTGTGGCCTTCGGAGCAGCTTCGCCAATCGCAAAGCGAGCTGATTAAAATAACGATTGAGCACATCGTCGATAACGAATCGGGCCACTTCAAGCTGTTCTTCGATGAACGATGGAACAGCTTGTCCGGCCATATTTCGTATGGTCATGATATCGAAGGAAGCTGGCTGTTGGTAGAAGCGGCAGAAGTGCTTGGCGACCCCGTGCTCATCGCAAATGCCAAGACGGCAGCCATTCATATGGCTAAATCCGTCCTGCTCGAAGGGATCGATGCAGATGGCGGCATTCTGAATGAAGCTGACGCAACTGGCATTATCGATAGCAACAAAGACTGGTGGCCGCAGGCAGAAGCAGTCGTCGGCTTTTACAACGCATATGAAATGACTGGCGATACACGTTATCTCGATGCAGCACGTGCGTCATGGGCATTCGCGGATCACTATATGATCGACCATAAAGATGGCGAATGGTATTGGAGCGTAACACGAGAAGGCATTCCTACGACAGGCAAAGGCAAAGTGAATGCTTGGAAATGCCCGTACCACAACAGCCGCGCATGCTTCGAAATGCTGGAACGCTTAGAGCGAACGCTCGCCCACGCGGCAAGCGAATAATAGGAGGCTATGTCCGATGAACATGACCTACAATTTAAGACGCGAAGCACTGACGAAACAGCATGAGCAGCTTATCCAGCGTACGAATCGCCCCGTACCGCTAGGCAATGGCATTTTCGACCGATATGAGCATCCGGTTCTAACTGCTGACCACGCCCCACTGACTTGGCGCTATGACTTCAATCCGGAGACGAATCCGTATTTCATGGAGCGTCTTGGTATTAACTGCGTCTTTAATCCAGGCGCGATCTACTTGAACGGCAAGTTTTATTTGGTCGCTCGCGTCGAGGGCAATGACCGCAAATCGTTTTTCGCTATCGCGGAGAGCAGCAATGGTACGGATGGATTCCGATTCTGGGACGAACCGATTGTAATGCCCGAAACGAATGATCCGGACATCAACGTGTACGATATGCGTCTCGTTCAGCATGAGGACGGATGGATTTACGGATTATTTTGTACCGAGCGCAAAGATCCGGACGCCCCACGCGGCGACTTATCCAGTGCCATCGCCCAATGCGGCATTGCGCGTACACGCGACCTGAAGAGCTGGCAGCGGCTGGCCGATCTGAAAACAGCTTCGAATCAGCAGCGCAACGTGGTGCTCCACCCTACCTTTATCGATGGCCAGTATGCATTCTACACGCGTCCGCAGGATGGTTTCATCGACACGGGCTCAGGAGGCGGTATCGGCTGGGGCTTATCCGAATCGATCGAGCAAGCCGTTATCGAGCAGGAGATTATTATCGACGAACGGCATTATCATACGATTAAGGAGGTAAAGAACGGTCAAGGTCCCGCACCGATCCGAACCGATCGCGGCTGGCTCCATATCGCTCATGGCGTCCGCAATACGGCGGCTGGTCTGCGTTATGTCCTGTACGCTTTCTTGTCTGATCTGGATGAACCCCAACGCGTCACCCATCGCCCGGGCGGTCATCTGATTGCACCGCAAGGCGAAGAACGCGTCGGCGACGTATCCAATGTGACCTTCTGCAACGGTGTCATTGCCCGCGACAACGGTGAGGTGTACATCTACTATGCTTCTTCGGACACACGCTGCCACGTTGCCGTGTCAACAGTCGATCGCTTGCTTGATTACGTGATGAACACGCCAGAGGATCCTCTTCGTTCCTATGCTAGCGTGCAGCAGCGGGTATCGCTAATCGAGCGCAACCGAGCTTATCTGTCGTCGGAGACAGCCCAAGTCTAACCGACTAGTTACGATCGCATTTATGTCTCTCCTATTCGCTGCTCTTCTGCAAACGCAATCGCGCGTGTGCTGAAGAGTTTTTTTTCGTATAAAAGGGTTGCATTATTTCGAAATGAACGTTAAAGTAAACGTAAATGAACCAAAATAAACTTAGTTACACCAAATGAACTGGAGGCCTCTTCTAATGGAAATCCGTTATGCTGCACACCCAAATGATGTTAAATCGTATGACACTTCGCGCCTGCGCCAAGAGTTTCTGATCGAGACGCTGTTCGTACAAGACGAGCTTACGCTCACTTATTCCCACGTTGACCGTTTCATCGTTGGCGGTGCGTTCCCTGTATCGAAGCAAGTGAAGCTCGAAGCTGATACGCACACGATTGGTGCTGCAACCTTCCTCGAGCGCCGTGAGATCGGTATCATCAACATCGGCGGCCGCGGCTCCGTTACGGTAGACGGCACGACTTATGATATGGAACCGAAAGACTGCCTGTATGTTGGCCTTGGCGCTCAAGACGTTGTATTCGCAAGCGCGGATGCATCGCAGCCGGCGAAGTTCTACCTGAACTCCACGCCAGCTCACAAAACGTACCCTACGGTTAAAGCTGCAATCAGCGAAGCTTCCCCGAACCATCTCGGCGCGCTGACGACGAACAACGAGCGTACGATCTACCGCTACATTCACACGAACGGCATTCAAAGCTGCCAGCTCGTAATGGGTATGACGCTCCTGAAGCCAGGCAGCAACTGGAACACAATGCCTTGCCATACGCACAACCGCCGCTCGGAAGTTTACCTGTACTTCGATATGGCAGCTGACGGCAACGTCTTCCACCTGATGGGCGAGCCGCAAGAAACGCGCCACCTCGTCGTTCGCAACGAGCAAGCGATCCTCTCGCCAAGCTGGTCGATTCACAGCGGTGTCGGCACGACTAGCTACACGTTCATCTGGGGTATGGGTGGCGAGAACCAAATCTTTGAAGACATGGACGCAGTAGCGCCACAGGATCTCAAATAAAATGATGCATTCGCATCGCCGCCATGAATTGATCATGGAAGCCCTGCTCGCTTCTCAAGAGGTGACCGTTACCGAACTCAGCGAACGGCTGAACGTAACGGGCAAGACGATTCGCGAGGATCTTGCCAAGCTGGAGGAGAAAGGGCTGCTCATGCGCATTCATGGCGGTGCTGTATTAGCACAACATGATCAGCTCGGTATCCTGTCCCAGCAGGAGCCGCTCGTTCGCCACGCCTCAGAGAAAACAGAGATTGCCGAGCTTGCGCTGAAGCTGATCGAGCCCGGTGACATTATTGCGCTGGATGGCGGCAGCACTACGCTCGAAATCGCTAGGAAGCTTGCCAACAAGCCTCTTACAGTGGTAACGAACGATGTGCACATTATCGCGGAGCTAGCCCGCAAAGACGAGATTCGTCTCGTCGTCCCGGGCGGCTACCGCGTACGCAACATGCTCGCAGGAGCGGAAGCGACCGCCTATATACGGAAGCTGAACATCAGCAAAGCGTTTCTGTCTGCGACAGGCGTTCATCCCGAGTTCGGCTTTACGATATATACCGGCGAACTCGTCGACTTCAAACGAGCACTTATTGAAACGGCTAAAACCGTCTATGCTGTAGTCGATCACCACAAGTTCGGCCAAGGCGCCCTATTCACTTTCGCTAGTTTTCATGAGATTGCAGCTGTCCTGACGGACGCGGGCATGACGAAGGAAACTGCTGATCAATACCGACAAGCCGGCGCTGCGCTTCAAGTGTACGCCGATCAGGAAAGGTAGGAATTTACAATGCTATTCGACCTCACAGGCAAGACAGCGCTCGTTACTGGCACATCCGGCGGCCTCGGCGCTGCCATGGCAATCGGACTCGCAGAAGCTGGCGCTTCTGTCGTAGCGATCTCTTCTTCGAACAGCAACAGCACGGTCGAAGCGGTACGTGCGATTGGCGGTCAGATCGAACAAATCTCTGCCGATCTCTCCAAAGCGGACACGCTGGAATCCGTATTCGAGCGTGCAGTAGGCTGCTTTGGCAAAATCGATATTCTCGTCAACAATGCCGGCATTATCCGCCGTACCCCTGCTGCCGACCATTCGGCGAAGGATTGGCAGGACGTTATTGACCTGAACCTGAATTCCGTGTTCTATCTGTCCCAATTGGCAGGACGCCACATGCTGGAGCGCGGCAGCGGCAAAATCATCAACATCGCCTCCATGCTTTCCTACCAAGGCGGCATCAACGTTCCTGGCTATACGGCTAGTAAACATGCCGTTGCTGGTCTCACGAAGGCACTGGCTAACGAATGGGCTGGCCGTGGCGTGCAGATCAATGCGATTGCACCTGGCTACATGACAACGAATAATACGGCGCCTATCACTGCTGACGAAGCGCGCTACAAATCGATTACGGAACGTATTCCAGCTGGACGCTGGGGATCGCCTGACGACCTGAAAGGTCCAGTTGTGTTCCTCGCATCGGCAGCATCGGATTACATGAACGGCCATGTACTTAATGTGGATGGCGGATGGCTGGCGCGTTAAGATTTCTACCCACCTAAATCCTCCCTGCTAGGGAGGACCCCATGGGACTCCCGTCCCCTGGACCCCGGAAGGGGCTGGTGGCGGGACTGAGGCGTGTTTGAGATACTGCGTGCTGGGAGTCGCGTGCCCCTTTTGGGGCATAGCTTTTGTTCGAGCTTATTAGGAAAAAGTGCTGCTGAGCAGCACTTTTTTCTGTTTTATATAGATAGCAAGGAACACACAAATAGAACATCGAATAAAGACAGACTTATTAATCCTTGTTATCCCTTTATGCCAGAGGAGATTGTGAAATGAACGAACTGACCATTCAAATATGTACGGACGAAGATTTAGGCCTTCTCGCCACTCTCAATAAACAACTTATTGAGGATGAACAGCACGACAATGCCATGGATATGGAGCAGTTACGAGATAGAATGCGCATGTTTATCCATTCGGACTACACGGCTTATAAATTTGTTCAGCAAGATCATGTTGTTGGCTATGCATTGGTGAATCGCACAAGGCAGCCTTTATATCTAAGACAATTTTATATTTGTCGGGATTTTAGAAGAAGCGGTTACGGGAAGATGGCGTTCCAGAAGCTGCTTGAAGCGTTAGATACAAATCAGCTTGATATTGAAGTCATGCATTGGAATCATGTCGGACAGTCATTCTGGCGATCGCTTGGGTTTCAAGAACGAAGTATCTATATGAGATTGGACGGATAATTGTCGTCAAAAATAAAAAGCCGAGCATGGCATCCGTGCGCTCTGCAGCGCATGAATCCAGCTCGTCTTTTCGTTCGATCTATGACTGCTCCGCCGCTCGAATCGTATCGAGCAGCTGAGACAGCCGCGTCAGTCTCGCAATCGGCTCGACGCCGCGTGAAGCAAGCTCCTCATCCTTCGTCTGGTAGCCGACGAATCGGATGCCAGCATCGATCGACCCTCTCCCATCGATCCAGGAGTCTCCAATCGACAACCACTGCTCCGCTGGAATGCCTGTTCGCTTCACGACTTCATGATAGCCCGATGGTCCGGGCTTCATCTCGGTCATGCCTTCTCGCCCAACGATGAGCTGAAACCGCTCAGCAATGCCCGTTCGAGTCAAAGCCTCCCTTGCCGCTTCCTCTGCATTGTTCGTGACAACGGCAAGGACATATTCACCCTCAAGCTCAGAGAGCAGCCATTCCGCCTCAGGCTCCAAACTCGCATCGCTCATACCAACAATCTCATGCTGCCTTGTGATGCGCATCGTCTCTTCATATCGGCTGGCATCCAGCCCTTGTCTCTTGGCCTGTTCAATGAGCATAGAGGTTGTATATTCCGTCAACGGCAGAATGGCTTCCAAGAAGCCTTCCGCATGCAAATACGTATACACATCCCGCTTCATCGCACCGAAGTCAATGCGCGACTGCAGCAGCGTATTGTCCATATCGAAAATAATGCCTTTTATAAAACCGATCTAGCCCACCCCGCCAACAAACGATTATTGCGCTTCGCCAACGACAGTGAAGCGGCGGTTCTGATGCTTCGGCTGCTCCAATTCATCAATGATCGCAATCGCATAGTCCGCATAGCTAATATAGCTGTTGCCTTCCGAGTTGACAAGCAATTGGTCTTGGCCAGCTGTGTAGGAACCCGTTCGCTTACCAGCAGGATCGAAGAAAGCCGATGGGCTGACAAACGTCCATTGTACGCCTTCCGATTGTTGAAGTTCTGCCAAGTTTTGACCTTGGCTGCGCGCCGTAGCAAGGTAAAGCGCTGGGAATTCAGGCGTATCATATAGGCGAGTTGTGAGAGCTGGATCTACGAACAAGCTGCCTGCGCCGCCTACAACGATCAGACGTGTAGATGGTGCACCTTTGAGTGCTTTAATCAGCGCTTGACCCGCTTCAATGTGCAGATGCTCTTGACCGCCTGGTGCTCCGAACGCATTCACAACAGCATCGAATTCACTCAAATCTGCTGCTTGAAGCTGGAATACGTCTTTCTCGACCACTTTAACCGACGAGTTTTGTACTTTCGATGCGTCACGAACAATTGCTGTAACTTCATGACCACGTACCGCTGCTTCTTTCACGATTTCTTGACCTGCTTTGCCACTTGCCCCGATAACTGCGATTTTCATAATTCATTGCCTCCTAAAAGTTATTTGCTACCTCTTCGTGGTACTTCCTTGCAAGCAAATAACTTGCTTCGGAAGCATTCACTTAAGTTATTTGCTACCTCTTCGTGGTTCTTCCTTGCAAGCAAATAACTTGCTTCGGAAGCATTCGCTTAAGTTATTTGCTACCTCTTCGTGGTTCTTCCTTGCAAGCAAATAACTTGCATCGGAAGCATTCGCTTATTTGCAGCTTTTAAACAATTTGTAACCATCACAGTTACATTTAAGGGTAAAAAAAGGACTAGCCTTGTGAAACGATCGTACCTGTAATATCTGCGACACTCGTTTTGGCTAGCGACTGCTCCAGTTCACGCTGAGCATCAAGCAGCGGCTGCGTCAGTGCGTGTTGAATATTGCGGCCCACCAGACATTTGACATTCGTGTTCTGATGAACCGTGAACAACACGTTATTCTCTGGCAGCTCTACAGCATGATACACATCATACAAAGTGATCTCAGATAGTGGGCGAACAAGCTTAATACCTGTTACGCCTGGACGCGATTCGATTAGTCCTGCTTTGCTCAGCAAGCTCATAATCCGACGAATGACAACCGCATTGGTGTTCACACTTCCTGCGATACGCTCCGACGTTATTTTGCCATCGTGTACGTCAATCAATGACAAAATATGAATGGCTACGCTAAACTTGCTGCTAATCACGATCGAGTTCCTCCCGCTAATACGTTGTCGTCTTGATTGTAACTATAACAGTTACATTACGGAGTTGTCAATCGCTCTTGATCAAATAAGTGACTAGGCTCTATCTTCTGCTAATGTACAAGCAACCATACATGCCCTTCACAAGAATGCTCCAGGCATGTATGTAGCGGTAGGTTCATCAACTTTGTTACGGCAGCGACGGCAGCGTGCTTTGAACACCACGCTCCGCAGGCACTTCCTCTGGGAGCTGCTTAGAAGCATGCGGCACTTCACGCGGCTTATAGTGAATCATTTCATTCGAATAAATCGACACATGCACTTGGCCATGCTGCGCAAATGCGCGGATGAGAACCGGCAGGCTGTATTTGTTCTGGAAGACAAAATCAGGCCCATACCAGCTCACCGTTGCATCGCGACCCGGCGGAACGTATGGCACATTACGGCTGTGTGAATAGCGCTGCACGATATGAAGACCTGCTCGATCGGCCGCATTGAACAACGTTGATGAGATTTGGCAAATACCGCCCCCGATATCTTCCGAAACTTCACCGCGCACGATGACAGGCGCCTTCATATAACCCTTCTCCGTTGTCCGTTTACCAACTATCGCATTGAAGGAAAATGTTTCGCCTGGGAACACAACCGTATTATTGATAGCGCTAGCCGCAAGCGAAATATTGTGAGAGCGATTCTTGTTATTCGAATTGTAATAAGTCGCGTAATGGCCGATCGATTTCTCTTTGATTTGCGCGAGTAATTCGCTGTCCACTTTCGGGTAAATGGGCAGCTGAGGAACTTCCACCTGCGTACGACCGCCTTCGATCATAAACCGATAGATAGTTTCAGCTAACAGCGCTCGATCCAGCCTTGCGCCCGCCCTCTCGCTTATGATCCGGCCCGCCCCATCAAGCTTGGCGTTGACCGCAGGCCGATCAGTTCGACGCGCGACATCAGTAGTCAACTTGTCCACCTGTGGTTCGTTTACGAATGGCGATCCCATTCCAGCAATCGAAAAATTCCGTCGATCAATGGTTGCGATCGTCTGCCCTTGATGGACAATTGCCAATGTCTTAGGAAGCTCAGGCTGATAAGGCACTGGAATCGGCTGTGGTTGCTGCATGAGCATAATCATTACTGTCAGCCAAGATAAGAACATTCTCGCATACCTCCTGCATTTATCCCCTGCTAATGTGCCTTACTTTCGCTCCTCTTATGCCAGTTGCAGTAATATCCAATTGAAGTAATGACGGGAAGGCTACATATCGCAGACATTAAGGGACAACAATACAAGACGGAGTATAACCAAGGGAGGAGAAACGCAAGGTGAAGCAGCATCATCCATTATTACGTAACAAGCTTATTGCTATCGTCACCTGCTTGCTGTTAGCTAGTCTCTTGTTCCCAACGGATTCATTCGCCTCTTCGGAAGCTGCTGCTCGCCGACCTGCGGCTCAGCCGTTGAAAGTAGTGATGACGGTTCGTGTGGATCCAACTGCGCAGCTGGCAAGCAGCTTGTCAATCGACAGTCCCGCTCTAACGAAGGCGCTGCTCCGAGCGAAATATGAACCGGCGGATCAAGTCACGGTCTATCCCGACGTCGAGATCTCGATCACGCAGCAGCAAGGCCAGCAGAAGTTGTATCGATTAGAGAAGCAGGGTAATCTGTGGGATGAAACGAATCATCAGCGCCTTGTTCCAACGACGGAAGCAGCCAATCAACTTCGATCGTTAGCCGAGCTGCTTCGCAGTCAATATTATGGCAAGCTAATTGACTGGTCGAGTGCCCGCGAGCTTGTGCCGCGGAAAAGTATTTTTACCATTACCGACGTTGCTTCAGGAAGGTCCTTTCGCGTACAACGACGAGCGGGCAGCGATCATGCTGACGTACAGCCGATAACGAAGGAAGATTCCCGTATCATGAAGGAAATCTATGGCGGAGCATGGAGCTGGAACCGGAAAGCCGTACTTGTTCATTCCGGCGACAATTGGATCGCCGCGTCGATGAATGGGATGCCCCATGGCGGTGATGGCATACCGGATAACGACTTCTCCGGTCACTTCTGCGTTCACTTCCTTGGCAGCACGACGCACAAGTCTGATAATCCCGATGTAGCACATCAGCTTATGATCCACAAGGCAGCAGGTTTGGTCCGAGATTATTTGGACCAAGCTTCTCCCGCACTGCTCGCATCAAGCTTCGTCGAGGCGTTGGATCATGATGAGCCTTATCTGCTAGCGCAAATTGCTAACGGTTTGTCGGCAGAAAAACTGACGAGTTGGACGGATCAAATGCCTTCCATTCGTTCAATTCGAGTCGATAAACCTAACAAATCAAAAGAAGCGCCTTACGTTGACGACGGCGCCCTAACCGCACAGATCCGTCTCAACATAACCGAGTTGCGTCAGTCCGAGCATCGTACATCGTATCTGTTTCAGTTCAGTCGTCCGACCGCGAAATCAAGCTGGGTGCTGACGGATGTGACATCCGGCAAATAAACGAAGACCGCAGCTGTCGCAATTGACAGCTGCGGTCATTAATTGAATAAGATCTAGTACCAGTCCCTCGTCGACCAATGATGAAGCCTTGTTACTGCTTGATCTGAACTCGAGCAGACAGCGAGCTTATAAGTGGAATCGAGAGCAAGGAGCTTGCCCGCATATTGCGTGTAGGGTTCAGGAGCGCTTAAGTTGTAACAGCCCTCACTTGCACCGTAACTGAACATGAAGGAATCAAGTGGCATGGATAATCCCATACCAACCGCCTTCACGAAGCTTTCCTTCAACGTCCACAGCTCATAGAACCGTTCCAACTGCTGTGACTCGTGAAGTTCCATGAGCTGAGCATGCTCCACAGGCGAGAAAAATCTTCGAGACACTTCCAGATCGATCGGCTGAATGAACTCAATATCTATCCCGACTGGCCCATCACTTAATGCACAGACTACCCAGTCACCGGAATGAGATACGTTGAACTGAAGCCCCGCTGGATGAACCAGTTCAGGCTTGCCATACGAATTTGCACCGAAGATGATCCCATCGTTACTTATCCCACAGCGTTCTATTATAATTCTGCGAATGACTAGCTCAGCGAATAGGCTTCGGATCGCGTCTGCTTGCATTCGGTATCGCTCATATTTGGAACGTCGCTCGGTAGAAACAAGATGGAGCAGCCTTCCTAATACTGATGGTTCGACAGGCTTAATTCGAACAGCAAACAATTCGAGCATTCAAGAAACTCCCCCAGGAAAAGTTTGGTGTTTATTTCAAAACTCCTATTTTGATTAAACCATATCTTGGGACTTAATAGTAAGATACATTTCATCTCTACGAACAAAAAGAGCCAGCATCCCAGATGCTGACTCCCTCATATAAACGATTATTCACCTCTCGTTACTTTGAAACGACGATGCGATACGTCCCGGAGCCTAGCTCCAGCAGCAGTCCGCCATCCTGCTCCTTCACAGAGAGAATGCCGGCGGCTTGCTGTATGCTTACATCATTTACTTCTGCTGCTGAGAGTGCCGCGCCATGCAGCCATGCTTCTGCCGTCGTATTCGGAGGCAGCTCGAATTCGTAAGCCACTTGGCTCTCATCGCTAATTTTCCATTCGCTTCGAATTAGTCCGTACGAAGATGCATACGATGCTTTCGCATATTCCAGTCCTGAGTCCGTACGTGGTGCGAATCGAATACGCTTATAGCCTGGCTGAGATTCATCTAGATCAAGACCCGCAACAATCCGATATAACCATTCACCGATAGACCCGTATGCGTAGTGATTGTACGAGTTCATATCATCGCTCCAGAATGTACCATCCGGTTTGATGCCGTCCCAATGCTCCCAGATCGTTGTCGCACCTTGATGGATCGAATAGAGCCATGACGGATAATCCTCCTGCTGCACCAGCTTCACAGCTACATCATGATACCCGTTCTCTGACAGTACCGTACATAAGTATGGCGTACCAACGAAACCAGTTGTCAGATGGTAGTTCTGCTCCTTCACGTACTCTGCAAGCGTACGTGCCAGCCTCTCACGAACCGATCCCTTCACCAGCCCGAACATAAGCGGCAGCACATGACCTGTCTGCGTATGTGCGGCCAGACGACCGCTGCCCGTCAGAAACTCTTGTTCGAATGCAGCTACAATTCCTTCATACAGCTCACGATAATGTGCCACATCCTCTGTACGTCCAAGGACTTCTGCCGCTTTCACGAACAGTTCCGTCGAGTACGCATAGAAGCAGGTTGCAATCAAATCTCTTGGCGTAGCACCGATATAGCTGCCTTCCTTCGCATCCAAGCCGAGCCAATCACCAAAGTGGAAGCCCGTGTTCCACAAATATTCGTTATCCCCTTGCTGCCGGATATACTCGACCCAAGCCTTCATGCTGTCATACTGCTCTTCAAGAATACGTTTATCTTCGTAGCAGAGGTATATCGTCCATGGGCAAATGACAGCTGCATCCCCCCATGCCGATGAGGAATGCGATTTCTCATCGAGCACATTCGGAATGACGAAAGGCACGCCACCATCGTTACGCTGGTCCGCCTTCAGGTCTCGCAGCCATTTGGTAAAGAATGGTCCGACCCCATAGTTGAACGCCGCCGTTCGAATGAACACCTGTGCATCACCGGTCCAACCAAGCCGTTCATCCCGTTGCGGACAATCGGTCGGCACGTCGAGGAAGTTACCACGCTGTCCCCAAACGATATTGCGCTGCAGCTGGTTCAACAGTGGATGCGAGCATTCGAACGTACCGGACGGCTCCATATCGGTATGAATGACATGCCCTGTGAACAGCTCCAAGTCCAGTGGAACCTTCTCCGGCCATCCTTCTACCTTCACATATCGGAAGCCTTGGAACGAGAAATGCGGTTCGTATTCTTCTCCCCCGCCCTTGCATGTATATTGTACGGTCTGCTTCGCATTGCGAAGATTGCCGATATAGAAGTTGCCGTTGCGATCCAGCACTTCTGCATGTTGGAGAGTGAGGCATGTTCCTGTTGGCAGGTCGAGCTTCAGATGAATGCGGCCGACCATATTTTGACCCATGTCCAGGACGGTTTCGCCCGCAGGTGTATGAATGAGCGCAATCGGTTTGATCCGCTCCGTAATTCGTGAAGGCTCACTCTCTTGCATGACAAGAATATCCTTCGTGTGGGCCAACTCTTGAACGGCAGCCCAATTCCCATCCTCATATGCAGCCGTACTCCAACCTGTCTTCTCCAACCGAGCATCATAAGTCTCCCCGTGGTACAACTCAGACAGAAGGATCGGACCTGTTGCAGCCTGCCAAGTATTGTCGCTCACAACGATTTCCGACGTTCCATCTGCATAATCGATATGAAGCTGCATAATCAATGCTCGCTGATCACCGTAAATATTGTTTTTCTTCTCCCAAGCCAAGTTACCCTTATACCAGCCATTCGCAAGCGCTGCACCGATCGCATTATGCTCCCCACTGTGAATGAGCGAAGTCACATCATACGCTTGTACCTGCAGCCGATTGCTGTAGCTCGTCCAACCAGGCGTATACTGCCAATCGCCTATTCGCTGGCCGTTCAACTCTAATTCATATATGCCGAGCGCTGTTGCATAAACCGTTGCCCGATTAACGTCATCGCGGACATCGAATGTGTTCCTTAACAGGAAGATCTCCTCCGACTGAGGATCGATATGCGCCGAATTCGGCGTAATCCAAG
Organism: Paenibacillus cellulosilyticus; assembly: GCF_003182255.1. Lineage (GTDB taxonomy): Bacteria > Bacillota > Bacilli > Paenibacillales > Paenibacillaceae > Paenibacillus_T > Paenibacillus_T cellulosilyticus. Next base: position 295,415 of record NZ_QGTQ01000004.1, read on the forward strand.
CCGCTGACCAATCCGACTGCTGGAGCAGCCCCATTTCCCAATATGCCGGTTCACTCCAATCCGATTCCGTTCCTGCCTGATCCCATACCTTCACACGGTAATGGCAGCGTACACGAGAGTCGAGAAGTTGTCCTGCATATTCCACCAATACGGACTGCTCCGATTGTACCTTGCCGCTATCCCATAAAAGTTCGTTAGTATTGAAACCATTAATACCAGAGGAAACCTGTATATGATACGCCTGCTGCATCACGTTTACGCTATCCGATTCCAGCTGCCAGCTGAATCGTGGGAGGGTTACGCCTAATCCGATCGGGTTGTTTCGGTATTCGCATCGTAATTGCTTAACAAGCAGCTTATTCATCGTCTCTCATTCTCCTTCGAAACATAGATCGTATGCCTGCTCTACATTCGGCACCGTTACGTTCATTCTAATCCGATTGGCTAATGCATTCAGGGGTTATTTCAGACATTGATATAGGTCGATCTAGACATCATGTAAACGTTATCGTAAAGTGAAGGTAGAGTATGTGAACGGTTCTTGTAAAGGAGAATTCGGAGATGAGCATTAAGCGCAGCACTTACGTCATGTCGGGTGAAGGCTTCTTCGAATCGGGTGTGCCGATCTATGTGAATCGAGCCTACGAGACATTCGAGATGATTGAGCACTCGCATGAATTCGTTGAGATGACCTATGTCAGTGAGGGAGCTGGCACGCATTATATTGCTGGAGAGATTGTTCCCGTCGAACACGGCACGCTGTTCTTTATACCGGTTGGTCAAAGCCATGTGTTCCGTCCGATGACACCAAAGAAGGAACGGCCGCTCATCGTGTACAACTGTTTGTTTCCAGCATCTTTCCTAACAGAGCTCCGCTCCGCCTTTCCCCAAGCGTCCGACATATGTGATCTATTCGTTGACGAAAGCCTGACCTGGTTCGCGATGAAAGACCCATCTGGCGAGTACCATGCGAAGTTTCGTGAGATGTATCGCGAATACTCGGTTAGACCGCCGGGATTCATGGCCGTTCTCACGTCGATCGTGATGCAAACCTTAGCAGGTTTGTACCGTCACAAGCTGCAGCTCGAAACGCCTGCAGGAGATCAGCCGCAATGGCGCAGCATCGATGAAGCACTTGCATACATTGATCACCATTACGCCAATGAGCTTAAGCTGAGTGACCTGGCTGCTCAATCGAATTTGAGCGAAAGACAATTCAGCCGCTTATTCCGACGCCAGACTGGCATGAGCTTCACCGACTATATGCAGAGCACCCGTATGGAGTCCGCCTGTCGGCTGCTCGCAAGCAGCCGCAGCACGGTAGGCGAGGTTGCGAACACTGTCGGATATGCGGACCTGAAATTTTTTCACCGTTTATTCAAGAAGAAGGTTGGTGTTACTCCAAGGCAGTATCGGAATACCGTACATGGCGCCACAGCTATAAATGAAGAAAAACCTCGTTCATGAACGGATGTCAGGGGAGGAAAAGAACCATGAAAGTCATCACACTATGTGGCTCAACCAAATTCAAAGCCCAGTTTGAGAAGGCTAATGCATACTTGACTCTGCAAGGAAATATCGTGATCAGCGTCGCATTCTTCGAGCAAAGTGATGGATTCGAGTTAACCGCAGAACAAGCTGATTTACTAGGGAATTTGCATTTTCGAAAAATCGATCTGTCTGACGAAATCTTCGTCATTGATGTTGATGGTTACATCGGCAGCAGCACGAGGAAAGAGATCCAATATGCTCAGGCAAAAGGGCTGCCGATTCGCTATTATTCCAATGGCGAAATTACTGCGAATGTGTATGAATCCCTTCTTCACCACAAAGAGCAGCTGTCATAATCGACAGCTGCTCTCCTCTAATTAGAAAGCGGCCTATTTCAAATGGTTCACTAGATGAAGGAAGAATCGTCTACAACCAATCACCGAACCATTGTCTCAAATACGCAAGTTTGACCTCTGTTTGCGTCGATCCTCCGCCCTCATGACCATTGAACGGGTAGATCACAATCTCTTTCTCGCTCTGAATACGGTTGTATGTAGCAAAATACATCTCGGCCGGGCACACCTCATCCTTCAGTGCAACCGATGCGAGCACGCGACACGTAATTCGATCCGCCATATTCATCGTGTCGATATAGCTTAACGTATCGAATACGAGATCGACGCGTTCAGGATGATTCTTCACGTACTCCGCTACACTTGCAAACGCGCCATGCATCCCTTCTACACGTCTTACGAGATTACTATTGCTCGGCACATCAACCATCGCTAACACCGGTCTGCTATCAAGAGCCGCCATTGCCATCGCAAGCGCACCGCCTTGGCTGCCACCTTCCACAACAATACGCGAAGCATCCACTTCGGCTTGCGCACATGCAAAATCGATAGCTTTCATGCAGTCCATATAGACATAACGGTAGTAGTACTCGTACTTATTATGAACGCCTTTGCTTGCCAGATTCGACGAGAACCCGCTAGTCGTTGACGCACTGTTACCTGTTTTCCCTCCTTGCTCTCGGCAATCCACTGACAGCACAGCGAATCCCATCATCACCCAATGCATGAAATCTGCAGGTTCGCCGCGGTTATTTGAAAATCCATGATAGTGGATGATGCAAGGGTACTTCTCTTTGCCCAGAAAGCTTGGCACAATGAACCAGCCATGGATTCTCGTCTCATCCATCCCGCAATACTGAATATCGTATACTTCAACATTCGTTATCGGATAGTCTCGTTTCACCCGGACAGGCTCGAGTGGAACACGCTTGGCCTGTTGAATTGTATCTTCCCAGTACTGATCGAAATCATCAGGACGAGTTAAATCGGGATAGTAGGAATACAAGGATTTCGTAACTTCGTCTATATAGCCCATTATGATTACTCCTTATCGCTCGGTATGTATCCTATATTCTAGATGATATTGCTAGATGAATATAGGTTATTCTTGTAGGAATGGTCACTAATTTTGAGTATAAAATGTATAAACCCGAAGTCATCTCCATCCCCTATTAGACTTTATATTTCTCAATCTGTGTCTGCAGCTCCTTGGCCGATCGATGTAACCAATCAGAAGAGTCCGCGATTTCCATTATCGCTTCTAGCTGGCCTTGCGAGACGCTAGCGACATTATCGCTTTGAACATAGGCATCTCGCGCGATGGCTGACAACTCAAATACTGAAGCACTTATTTCTTCTGAATTGGCACTTAATTGTTCAGCGGAGGAAGAGATCTCTTGAAGCTGCGAACTAATCTCTACCGTTGCGGTAGTAATATTGTTAAATGCTTCATTCGCATATTGTAACGTCTGCATCCCTTGTTCAGCCTCATCAGCGCCTGACTCTACCATAGCAACTGCCAATTTGGTATCCGCTTGAATCCATTGGATAATTTCAAAAATATGATTGGATGATGTATTCGTTTGCTCGGACAACTTCTTCATCTCGTTTGCCACAACAGCAAAACTCTTCCCCTGGTCTCCTGCTCGTGCCGCTTCAATGCCAGCATTCAGAGCGAGCAGATGCGTTTGAGTTGTTATTACTTTAATCACATCGACGATTTGGTTGATCGATTGCGAATGTGCATCTAGTTTGTTGACGGTTGTATGGAACTGTTGTATGACCCCATTCAATAACTCCATCCGCTTTACAGCTTTATGTAGCAACTCCTTGCCTGTATAAGCTTCTTGTTTCGTTTGTACGGATCGATCTGTTGCATCATTCGTCAGATCAGAGATGCGAAGAATTCCTATGGCCATCTCATTAACCGCCCTTGCGGTTTCTTCTGTGCTGTGCAGCTGTTCATTGGCTCCTGTCGCTATCACTTGAAGAGCTTTACTCATATCCATTATCGCATTCGAGATCGTCGCTGAATTACCATGCAGTTGCTCGGTTGAGGCGGCTACCTGCAGTGACACCGTTTGTGAAGCTCGAATAAAAGCAGCTAGACGATTGCGCATTTGTTCGAAATTCCTTGCCAATTCTCCGATTTCGTCCCTGGACTTCAACTGGATTTCGTTACGCAGGTTCCCCTGAGCAATAGCAGATGTTGCCGTTATCAATCGATTGACAGGATTGACAATAGATCGCGTCAGCAGAAAACCACCTACAACAGATACAATCAATATGAGAACGCCGACGATAATGGATTCCTCGGCCGATGACTTACTCTTATCCAGCAGCGCCGACAACGACTGATTAGTCTGGGCAGCATCTACCTGTTTCAACTGTTCGAGATCGTTCTCCAGCGTATTGGTCAAAGCTTCAACATCATCACCTGCATGTGAGTGAATAAACGTATTATAGTTAGAGACAATCGTATTCACAGCGTCTACATCTTCTGGATTGAGCGATTTATACTTCTCCAGAATCTCGATGAACTGATCTCTATGCCGATCAATCGTCTCTTGATTCTCTCCGACTTGGATTACCCCCGTTAGAGGAATAAGACTCTCTACTTGATAACGGGACAATTCCTGGTTCAAATCCTCGGCATACATGGATGAGAGTAAGGTTTTATCTTTAACGAGCATTACATTGTTGATCGTGCGATTAGCGGTAATGACGGTATTCACGATGACAACCGAGATTAGTAGAATTAAACCGCCTACAATAGAAATGATTTTATACCGAATATTCATCTTATCCCCCTCAAATCTATATATGAATACATACCGATAAGAACAACAAACCCGACATGCAAGGATGTCGGGTTATCTGGTCTGTTATAATGAAATGCTGCCGTTCCGCGCGGCTTTCTGATGATATAATTTCACTTTAATATCTTTGATGAAGGAAGGTCGTTGTTGCGTTCTGCCCTGTCGATGCATCTGAATATGCACGTCGCTTTTCTCCCAGCCCTTCCAAGCTTCTTCCGAATCCCATCGCGTAATAATAACGACTTCTTCTTCATCCGCGCTGTATTTGCGATTCAGCAGTACACTGACATCCACGAAACCAGGCATCTGATCTTGCGGACCTGGCGAACCCCACCGTTCAATGATGGAATCGCTATGGCCTAGCTCCACGATCATCGTTCGAATTTGTACAAAAATCGGGAATCCCTCCTATTATCCAACCAGTTCAAGCGTCTTGGTAATGGTAGCACGAAGCGGGAACGGGAAATAGGCGATCCGTAGCACTTGTTCAACCGAAAGATCATGCGCTCCTTGCGGCAGCCCTCCATCCTGTTCTACGAACACAGAAGCGGTCTCGCCAAACTCCCATTTCACTTTGGTCACCGTTTCCATCTCGTCGAGTGTGAACCAATCTTCGCCTACGGAGAACTTGATTTTACTCCGATCGATCGGCTCGTTATTTACCTTTAGCTCATACTTATCGACCATCGAGAGAGGAATCCCTCTGTAATAGTTAAGACGTGCTTTGTATTCAAAGCCGATCACTTTACCGTCCTTGCTCACATTCCGGAAGCCATCGTCACTAATGATGTACGCATCAAACATGGTTCATTCCCCGCCTTTAATTGAATTAGTTACCCAAGTATTTGGTCAGCATTTGTTGGTGGAAACCGACTTGCTCGACACTTTTCACTTCTGCATAGTCATGAATAAAACGATTGCCTTCGTATTCGCTGCTAATGAATCCGTTGTAGCCATGCTTGACGAACAGATCCAAAATCTCTTGATACGGAATCGAGTACTCTTCTCCGTCTTCCAGCATCTCGTAGAACTTACCGTGAATGTGGCGTGTGTAAGGCATGAATTGTTCCAGCAGCGACAGATCGTTATACTCGAAGCCGCCTGTGTTTATAATGAATTCACGATCGATGGCACTTAGATTGAACTGCTTCTCCAGCTCCGCTGGAATGATCTTGGTATTGAACATAATGCGATCCCCATTGTCATACGCCTGCACCATATACTCAACAAGCGCCGGATTCGCTCCCTTATGCAAGTAGCATTCCTTCACGACACGCGGGAATCTCTTACAGAACAGCCCCATGTCCGGTACTAATCCGATATAAGGAGAATTCTCCTGCAGCATCACCTCGATAAACTTCTGCGTAGAAGGGTGATAATATCCCATGCCCGAATGGATCTCAAGCGCCATGGCGACATCTGTTGTTCTGCTGTGATAATGTCACCCCATAACTGTTCTGAGATAATGTCACTATGGGACAGGAGACAATTACATTGAGCAGAGAAGAAATGAAG
>NZ_QGTQ01000005.1 GCF_003182255.1 Paenibacillus cellulosilyticus
AGACCCCTGGAAGACGACCAGGTTGATAGGCTCGGGGTGGAAGCGCAGCAATGCGTGCAGCTGACGAGTACTAATAGGTCGAGGGCTTATCCTAAGCGTTTTGGCGAATGCCAAAATCGCAACTTCGGAAGCATAAGCTAAAATCCTTTGCGCAAGCGAAGGTAAAGCATACGCTAAAGCTAAAATGTTCTGCTACCCTATTCATATCCAGTTTTCAAGGTGTGATTTTGTGCATGAAGTCACCACCACATTGATGTGGTTTTTTTTATTGGCCTTTAGCTCAGCTGGTTAGAGCGCACCCCTGATAAGGGTGAGGTCGGTGGTTCGAGTCCACTAAGGCCAACCATATACGTACGGGGCCATAGCTCAGCTGGGAGAGCGCCTGCCTTGCAAGCAGGAGGTCAGCGGTTCGATCCCGCTTGGCTCCACCATTACATGGATAATGTTCCCTGATAGCTCAGTTGGTAGAGCACTCGACTGTTAATCGAGTTGTCACAGGTTCGAGTCCTGTTCGGGGAGCCATAACTATTCGTATGTCGTAAGGCCCGTTGGTCAAGGGGTTAAGACACCTCCCTTTCACGGAGGTAACAGGGGTTCGAATCCCCTACGGGTCACCATTATGGAGGCTTAGCTCAGCTGGGAGAGCATCTGCCTTACAAGCAGAGGGTCGGCGGTTCGATCCCGTCAGCCTCCACCATAATGAATATCGCGGGGTGGAGCAGCTCGGTAGCTCGTCGGGCTCATAACCCGAAGGCCGCAGGTTCAAATCCTGCCCCCGCAACCAATTAAAATGTGGAGCCGTGGTGTAGAGGCCTAACATGCCTGCCTGTCACGCAGGAGACCGCGGGTTCGAATCCCGTCGGCTCCGCCATTTTAAACAACATCATATGCCGGTGTAGCTCAGTTGGTAGAGCAACTGACTTGTAATCAGTAGGTCGTGGGTTCGACTCCTATCGCCGGCACCATTTTTCCTCGAGGGTTAATTACCCAACAGATCTGAGCATGAGCCATTAGCTCAGTTGGTAGAGCACCTGACTTTTAATCAGGGTGTCGTAGGTTCGAGTCCTACATGGCTCACTTTTAGTTTCATATGCGGTTGTGGTGGAATGGCAGACACGCTATCTTGAGGGGGTAGTGGGCGTACGCTCGTGGAGGTTCGAGTCCTCTCAACCGCACCATAATTTAATACGCGGTCATGGCGGAATTGGCAGACGCGCTAGATTCAGGTTCTAGTGGTGTAACAACCGTGGAGGTTCAAGTCCTCTTGACCGCACCATCTATGCGGAAGTGGCTCAGCGGTAGAGCATCGCCTTGCCAAGGCGAGGGTCGCGGGTTCGATTCCCGTCTTCCGCTCCATAATTAGTGCCCTTAGCTCAGCTGGATAGAGCGTTTGACTACGAATCAAAAGGTCAGGAGTTCGAATCTCTTAGGGCACGCCATTTCGGGATGTAGCTCAGCTTGGTAGAGCACCTGGTTTGGGACCAGGGGGTCGCATGTTCAAATCGTGTCATCCCGATATGACATTAACCTGAATCTATTCCATGGGTCTGATCCTGTGGCATAGAACAAATTTAAACACCTTCAAGGTAATACACTTCTTTCGTAAGAAAGAGGGGGAATCCTTGGAGGTGTTTTTGTATTGCGCATTTGAAAGCCGCCGAACCTTCGGTGGCTTTCTTGCGTTCACGGAACAAAATTTATTTGGAAAACATTATGAAGTCCTTTTTTCTAGGCCTCTTTCTCGGTGGTATTCTGCAGTTTAATGATCGTTCGGGCGTGCTTGCCGAATATAAAGTTGTGCAGGTATTAGCCAGCGGAAGCATAGGTTTATGATTGGATTTGTAACGGAATGGCTAACATTGAAACTCCCGATCAGTAAGGCGAAGGCTCGGGCATATTTCTTTATTAACAATTTAATTGCGCTAGTTGTTACTATTCTTTTGGCGTTATATGCATAGCCAATTTCTTTGATTATGTGATGTATCGACGGGCGCAAAAAGACTGTACAAGCAAACTAATCCTCGCTATGCTGAGAGTGGATTTATTTTACAATAATAGGAGGGTGATTGGGTGGATACTACAACAAAGGTTATCACAAATCAGGTAACAGAAATTTATGTGCATGTTCGTGACTATGATATAGCAATCGCGTGGTATACAGATGTTCTGGGCTTGAGTAAAGATGCACAGGGCAGATTGGATATGAACGGTGCTCGAATACTGTTAATTGAATCGGACAAGAGAAACCCAGCTACGCATGCGGTATTTAGCTTATTCTCATCGGACATTAACGCTGCGCACGAAATCCTCAGATCCAAAGGTGCCCAAGTCGATGAGATTTATTATTGCCCCTATGAGAAAACAACTAGTTTTCACGTAACAGATTCAGAGGGGTACCTAATCCTTATTAAGGATTGTTAGTTGGGTAGACTTCAGATGCTTTCATTCTCTAATAAAATCAATCCTGTCACCTATAGATATGCAAGAGCTGCCGAATAACTCGTCAGCTCTTTTTTTGTGCTCATACCATGCTACTCAGCGATTTTTTTGCGAATAATGTCGAAAAAGATCAATAAAGTTGAGTTTTACAAAACATTATGTCGATTCTTGAAATGGTTTTCCTTGTAAATAAGTTGGAAAAATAGTACATTGGTAGTGTGACCGAAAATAGCACACTTGACGAAAGTCAAGGTCGCAAAGCCGCGGGTCTAAGGTTCTATGGAACGATGACAGCCGGGCTGCCGAAGTGTATGGACAAGATCCTGTCTAGTTGTGACAACGGCTGCTCGTCAGAGCAGCCTTTTTGCGTTCAGAGGTCGGCAGCGCGTGCCCATTATATAGGAAGGAGTCGTGTTGAAGAAGGAATTTAGGAAGAACGATTATGTTTTTGACAAATGGCGTTTCCGCATTATACAACATCGGAGGTAACGTAAGTGAAAAGCAGATTGAGAATGTCCTTTTTCGCAAAAAATTTATTGTTCTCATCTATTAATATTATTTTGGTCGGGACAATACTGATTATCTCTAGCTACTATATTCAGAAAAACATATTGACCAGCCAGCTTCATCAGCAAATTAAGACGATAACAGAAGAATGGTCCAAGCAAATTAAGCCGGAAATGGCCCGGGCCTCTCTGCAGGAGCAGGACTTCCAGGGACCGGAACAGCTTAAATTGAGACCGATTCTCGATTCCGTTAACAAGTATAATCCGAACATCGCGCAGGCGTATGTGAGTGGTACGGAGTTGGAGAACGGAAATAAGACGTCACAGATCGCCGTTCCTACTTCTCTCCTAGAGCCACTCAAGGAGATGAATATGACGGCCAAGGACATGTTCGAGCAGCCGCAAGTAATCGTCGATACGCTGCACAGTATGATGAAATCGGGAGAGCCGACGTTCTCTGATATTTACTCCGATGAGTTCGGCATATGGACGACGATCGCTTATCCGATTAAAGACGAAAAAGGGACCATATTCGCCTATTTCGCAGCGGATGCGGATGCCAGTGCGATTTCTGTCGGGCTGCACGAGCTGCTTGTCTATAGTCTCTCCATTATGATTGGCTTCCTAGTTCTTGTCTTGCTTGTCCAGTACTACATCGTAAGAAGAACGCTGTCGCCAATTAAGTCGCTTATCGGGGGCATCGAGAAGGTTAGTGCAGGAGATCTTGACGTCGAAATAACGACAGGAACCGATGACCTGGGTATCGTAAACGATAAGTTTAACCAGATGGTTCGCAAGATGAACGGTACGATGGTTAAGATACAGGAGCTCTCAACGCAGGTCGCGGAATCTGCCCAGACCTTGTACCTCTCGACAGATGAAAATAACCGTCAGGCGGAATCGATTCATTCCAATATTAAGATGATCGCCGACAATATTTTGATTCAGCAGCAATCTGCACGGGACAGCTCGCGCGCAATTACGGAAATGTCGACCGTCATTCAATCCGTAGCGCAGAACTCGTCCAGTCTGGCAGAGGAAGCTGCGGATATGGAGAGCAAATCAGAGCAGGGCAATACTGCCGTCATCAATATGGTGGATCAAATGTCGGAAATCTCCGGATTCGTGAACAACGTTTCGCAAACGGTAGAATTGTTGAACCATAGATCCAATGAAATCGGCAGCATACTCGTGATGATTCGCGGGATAGCTACACAGACAAACTTATTGGCACTAAATGCAGCCATCGAGGCGTCGCGCGTAGGTGAGCACGGCCGTGGATTCGCTGTAGTTGCAGGAGAAGTACGGAAATTGGCTGAACAATCGAAAGAATCGGCTGAACAAATCTCGACGCTGATCGATGAAATCCAAGTAAGCATTCAACATGCTGCACAATCGATGGAATACGGAACAGGCGTCGTGGAAAAAGGGATGTCGTTGGCTCATGAAACGAGCAGTCTGTTCACGGAGATTTCGAGAGCGACCAAGAATGTTTCGGAGCAAACCCAGGAAGTATCGAGCGCTGCTCAAGAAATGTCGGCAGCAACGGAGGAGCTGGCTGCATCCGCAGATGAATTAAGCTCAACCGTCGATGCGACAACGACGGGAACGGAGAAGATCACCAACTCCGTTGAGGGGCAGCAGCAGCGGATGTCTTCCATTGTAGATGCTTCCAACATGCTCTCATCCGTAGCAGAGAAATTGAAAGAGCAAATCGAAACATTCCGCGTTAAAACAAAATAGCACAGGACAGGAGGGGAGATAATGGTCAAGAATACTGCATTGGGACCGAAAACGGATGACGTAAGGGATCAAGAACTGCCGATTCTGCAGCTTCCAATGGATGGTGCGCGTCAATTAAGAGCGTATGAGTTTGCAAGCATCAATGTGGAGCTTCGTCGAGATCTGCTGGCGTCTTATTCGGGCAATGTGTGCGATGAACAAAGACGTAACGCGTTTTTCTTGGCTATCTATGCCTCCCTTCTCTACCGGTTCTCCGGCGGAGAAACCGATATAGCGATTGGGACATCCATGCCGGATAAAGGCGAATTGCTTATTCTTATCTCACTCGATAAGGAAAGAACGTTTGAGGTAATTTTTGAAAAGGTTCTTAAGCAACTGAGCAAGACAGAGCACCAATATGGCAATGTGGTGGTGGACAACGGCTTTATCGTTGATGGTGAGCCGGATGCCTATAATGAACAGCTTCTAAGCTGGATGCTATCTTGCGGCCACCAAGAAGTATCGCTGCAAGTACGCTACGATACATCCATGTTCAAAGAAGCGACGATTCGCCGTTATTTGGACGCCTTCCGAACAATTGCGGAGGCGGCATATATGGATGAAACGGTAAACATTGAGACGATCGATTTATTGTCCGCCGATGAATATGCCCTGTACGGCAAACTGAATGACACGGATTTGGATTATCCCGAAGACCTGACGGTCCATCAATTCGTTGAGAACGTGGTGGAGCAATATTCAGATCGACTGGCTATTTCTTCGTCAGAAGGCTCCTATACGTATCGGGCATTAAATGAACAAGCGAACCGAGTCGCTCACATGCTGCTAAGCAAAGGAATACGCAAAGGCGATTTCGTAACGATCTTCATGGAAAGAAGCACGGATACGATCATCAGCCTGCTCGGCATATTAAAAGCAGGAGGGGCGTACGTACCTGTAGACCCTGAATATCCGGAAGATCGCGTCAGCTACATTCTGGAGGACACGAGAGCGGGATACATACTCACCAAGCATTCTCATCTAGAGCAGGCGAAGCAGATGGGAGCGAAGCTCGGTACGGTCAAGCATGTCATCGCTGTAGATTCGGATCTTAGCGTTTATAGCGATTCGAATCCGGAGCAAAATATAACGCCGGACGATCTGGCTTATGTTATCTATACCTCGGGCTCGACCGGCAAGCCGAAAGGTGCACTACTGGCTCATAAAGGGGTCGTGAACCTCGGCGTCTTCAGCAAGAAGGAGTTTGAAATTACGGAGCAGGATACCGTGGCGCAGTTCGCATCATTCAGCTTCGACGCCTCTGTCTCGGAATTGATTTGCGCGCTGTTTAGCGGCGCTCATCTGTATTTGCTCTCCGCAGAGGAACGCGTCTCGGTAGAAGACTTCGCGTCCGTTGTAGAACGAATGAAGGTGACGTTTGTTCCGTTCGTTCCGACCGTATTTTTCAACCAAATCGCTTCTGTACTCTCGGATGAGGGCTTCTATAAGCTGCGCCGGGTTAGAACCATTATGACGGCAGGCGAGGCTTTGTACGGGGAGCAGGTGCGCGTTTTTCAGAAAAAGACGGCTGGTCGAATTAACGTATACAACTTATACGGGCCTACGGAATGCACAGTCGGAACGACCTATTATCGGATTCCACAGGTGAAGGATGAACTGACGCATATCCCGATCGGGTATCCAAACAGTAATTACAAGGTTTACGTCGTTAACGAAGGCATGCAGCTATGTCCGGTGAATGTTCCTGGCGAGATGTTAATTGAGAGTGTCGGTCTGTCCAAAGGGTATTTGGGGAAACCGGAGAAGACAGCAGAAGTGTTCATCACTAGTCCCTTTGATCCCGAGAAAATGGTGTACAAATCCGGGGACATCGTCAAGCTGCTGGAGAACGGAACGCTTGAATATGTAACTCGCAGAGATACGCAGGTCAAAATCCGAGGACACCGGATTGAGATTGGCGCCGTCGAAGACGTTATGGCTAAATATCCGAATATTCAGGAAGCAGCTGTTGTTGCGGTTAAGGAGCCGAGCGGACAGCTGCAGCTAGTCGGCTATTATACTTCTAAGGATGGTAGTCGCTTATCCTCTTCGGAGCTCCGTGTCTTCTTGCAGGAGAGGCTGCCTGCTTATTATGTGCCCAAATGGCTCAGTCGATTGGACCGGATGCCGCTTTCTCCAACAGGTAAGGTCGATCGCAAGAAGCTGGCTGCCTACGAGCTGTCATCCATTGAAGAGGAGCAAGCTCTGGTGGACCCATCCAAACAGCCGCATACGGAGGTTCAGAAGCTTATTGCTCATGCTTGGAAGGAAGTATTGGGCAAAGAGGCTGCCAGCATTGAGGACGACTTCTTCCAGATTGGGGGGGACTCGCTGTCTGCCATTCAAGTGCTCGTTAGCCTCAAGCCGCATTATCCGGCGCTTGAAACCCAGCATCTCTATCAATACAAGACGATTGAGCAATTAGCAGGCTGGATGGAACGGCTCAGCCAGCTGGGACAAGCTGCATCTGAAGTGGCGGCAGCGCGTGATGGAAGCATCAAATTACTGCGCGAATATCCTAGAATGATAGGACCGGGTCATTCCGATGAGGACAATAGTGAGCCTACCTGCATTCTCTTAACCGGGGCAACGGGCTATTTGGGTTCGCATATTCTCTATGAATTGTTGAAGAAAAGCCGGGCTAGGATTATAGCACTCGTTCGCAGCTCACAAGATCAGCCTGCAGGCGATAGATTATGGGACGTGATGAGAACGTATTTCGGTGACAGCTTGTTGTTTGTGATGAATGAGCGTGTTCACGTAGTGGAGGGGGATCTTGAGGTTTCTGGACTTGGGCTGTCGGCTCAAGATAAGGATATGCTGCACAGTCAGATGGACACGGTCGTTCATGCTGCCGCCGACGTAAGACACCTAGGCGATGAAGAGCAAATTTTCAAAACGAATGTCGATGCCACTCGGCACCTGCTTGAACTTGCTCAGTCCAAACCAGGCGTACGCTTCCACCATATCTCGACGATTGGCGTTCCGGAACAATTAGCATTAGACGGGAAGTGGGATTCGGTAGAGCTTTCGGGTGAAATGGATGCGGGGCTTCAAGTGGATAACGTGTATACAAATAGCAAGCTGGAAGCGGAAAAGCTTGTTATTGCCGCTGCCTCGCAAGGGCTGTCCGTTAGCATTTATCGCCCGGGAAATATCGCCTGCCATTCTTTATCGGGCAAATTCCAAACCAACATCGAGAGCAACGCCTTCTATCGAATGATCAAGGGGATGCTGCTATTAGGCAAAGCTCCAAAAGTCGACTGCTATATCGACGTTACGCCTGTTGATTATGCGAGCAGTACGATTACGGACCTCATGCTGAAGCGGGAGGCAATCGGCCGCGTATTCCATATTTGCAATCCGAATCCGATCACGTACATGGAACTGATCGAAATGATTAATAAGTGTGGATATGGCGTGGAAACGATGGAATTCGGCAAGTATGTTCAATGGTTGTTCGATCCGGCCATCACGAAGAGCAAAGAAGCACTTGAGCTTGCGATGGCGCAGCTGGAGGGTGAGGGAGCCAGAGACTCGGAGTTCCTCTACGATTGCGAGATGACGAGCGCGTTTCTGGCGCCTACCAGCCTGCGATGTGCCTATACCGATCTATCGTTCGTAGACAAGTTGATGGCATATGCCAGCTATATTGGGTACTTCCCGCCGCCGCAGCAAGTTGCGCAAACCGCGTTGCTGTAAGCTGTGGCAGCGGCACGCACTTTGTTTCGCAGGTGCGACTGTAGGGCGATTGAAATTGAAGGGCACCCTTGTTGGGTGCCCTGGTTATATTGGCACCAATTATATGTCTCAAAATAACGAGTGGAATTGGTTAGAGAATGAGCCGCCTTTGTCCGATCGTTAATTTACGCCGTCATTTTTCGATACTATAGAAGAACAGCGAGAGTAAACACAAACAGCTTTATCTGAATTTATAATTTATACATTTTAAGGAGAGGTTCGTGTATGTATTATCAGTTCTGCCAGCAGGTGAAAATCGTAGATATGAATGAAGAAATTCTTACGGAAGTATTATTCCAGCATGGGGAGTTCGAGACGGCGGCTTTATCGATTGGCTCCTCTGTCCTGATTCAGCAGTTGGGATTAAAGGAGTTTGAAGTCGTCTATGATACCAGGGAGGGCCAGCTCGCTCGTTATAAAATCGTGGATATAGAGATCAATCTCGTGCAACAGCCTGCCGTCACTCGGGTTTATTTGGAACCGGTCAAGCTTATTGTCGGTCAACACGATATTGGGGAAATTGTCTGACATCCATGACGAGCTGCCACTGGGGACGGCGCTAATCTTCGGCAAGCAAAGCGAAAGGGAGCGTAATGCCGCCATTGCAGCAGAGCATCTGTCCGATCAAAAATAAAACCGCCGCGAGGGGGCGGCAGTTTGTAGAAGTTGGGCGAGATAGTGGTCAAGCTCGAAGCTTGGGGTGAAGATATTCAGTGAGCGACCGATCGCTCGAACACGACGACCGGTCTGCAACGCCGCACCTTCCCTTATGTTATTTGGTCTTGAATACGCTGCATGAACTCTTCGGCCGCACTGTAGCCGTGCTGTTTCAGATACCAGTTGTTCGCCGCCGCCTCAATTAAGCCGGCGACATCACGCCCCGGTTGCAGTGGAATCTCGATATGAGGAATCTGCACACCCATATATTCGGTATATCGGGGCTCTAGCTCCAGCTCATTGCTCAGCTCTCCTTCCCGCCAGGTTGTCAGCTCAATATCGAGCACGATGCGCGTCTCGTCCTGAAAAGCTCGACGGCCGTATTGGCGCACGACGTTGATCAAGCCGACGCTTCGCAACGCGAGGAATTCGCGGGTCGTCACATTATGGGTACCGAGCAGCAGCGCCGGACCTAGCTTCTTCAGCACGACGATGTCGTCCGCGACGAATCGGTGACCTCTGCGGATGAGTGTATGCGCAGTTTCGCTTTTGCCGACGCCAGACTTGCCTCTCAGCAGCACGCCGATGCCGGATACGTTCACGCACACGCCGTGAATCGACTGCTCAGGCGCAAGCGCCTTCGTCAGGAACCCGTCTAGCTTGGCGATGAATTCGACGGTCGTATCGGGCGTTCGCAGCAGGGGAATGCCCTCTTCGTCGCAGAATTTCTTCAGATAGGGGATTTCCTGCTGGTCTGCGGTCACAATGAAGCAGGGCGGATGGTACTTGACGATATTGCCGATATAAAGCAGCCGCTCCTCGACGCTGAGTCGAAGCAGATAGTTAATTTCTTTACGGCCTAGAACTTGGACGCGCTCCATCGGGAAGAAATCGAAGTACCCAACGAACTCCAGCCCTGGTCGATGCGCCCGAGAACGCGTAATGTCACGGTTGAGGCTGTTTGCAGCGGCAACCACCTCCAGCTTAAAATGGTCCACGAGTTTCTGCACGGTGATGGTTTTCAAGCGGAAAGCCTCCTTTGGCTGGCATTATGCCGATTTCAGATTACTCCGATGTATTCAACGGTGAAGTCCATTATTCCTGTACGTGGAGAGCTGCGTGCAGAAGAGAACTGCATGTTTTTAAGATAGATCCTGTACAAATAGAAGAGCCGGAAGACGCTGCAAGCAGCCTCTCCGGCTCTATTCATTTGTCATATGCATGAAACGCCGAAGCTAAGGCATATTCAAAATCAGCTGTACGCCCTCGATCTTTAGCTTGTCCATACGGACGACCCAATCCTTAAACGCCTCGTACTTCTCATCGGAGATATCAAACATCCGCTTCATCTCCATAATGACATCCTTCTCGTCGTCGTTGTAATCGCCGTCGGCATAGCACAGCAGCAAGGTTTCCACCATGAAAATATGCTGTACACGCTCATCCTGCACGCAGGCGAGTATATCTGAAAGCGAACGTGATGTCGCAACTGCCACAGGCAAATCCAGCTCAGCCGCGATCATGCGAAGTCCGCCCTTTTCCTTCAAGTTAACGTGTCCGTCGGCATTAACTACGATATGCGCCAGTTCGAGGAAAGCCTTCTTGTACTCATTTTGTTGCAAAAAGTGTAAAAACACGCTGCCAGCTCCCTTATCTGTTATAGTCATCGATTGTTCTTAGTTTCGACACCCACCGCTGTTTTCCTATCGTTCCATACCCGGATATGTAAATTGACAATCAAAAGACTGCTGAATTGTACATAGGTTCAACACTGAAATTGTATAAATCGTGCATTTAGGTACAAATTGTTCACTTGTATCCAGCAGGCTGAGAGCTAGACTATAATTGTAAGCGTTTTCTATTTCTAATTATACTGGAGGTGTATGATGAAATGAAGAAAGGATTGATTGGCATCCTGCTCGCTGCTTTCTTCATATCGCTGTTTGGCTTGTCACCAGAGAGGACGAGCGCAGCAAGCATCAGCATTACGAACGGCACGGACTGGGTGGACACTGCAGGCAATCCGATCAACGCGAACAGCGGCAACATTTTGCAAATCGGCAGCACCTATTACTTGTACGGCGAGCATGCGGTTAGCGGCACGTTCGACAGCGTCAATGTTTATACCTCGACGGATTTGAAGAACTGGACGTTCAAGAATGCCATTCTGACGAAAAACTCGGCGACGGAGTTGAATAGCAGCAAAATCGAGCGTCCAAAGGTGATCTACAACGCAGCCACAGGCAAATATGTGTTATGGGCACACTATGAGAATGGTACGGACTATGGCCTTGCACGCGTCGCGGTAGCGACGAGCAGCACGCCGGACGGCAACTTCACGTATCAAGGCAGCTTCCGTCCACTTGATTACGAGTCTCGCGATATGACCGTGTTCGTTGATACCGATGGCACGGGCTATCTCATTTCGGCTTCTAAGAAAAACGGTGGCGCGAACGATACGATGGCTGTGTTCCAAATGAATGCCAGCTATACGGGCGTTACGACGTTTGTCGGCTGGTTGTTTGAGAACTCGTACCGCGAAGCGCCTGCCGTCGTCAAGAAGGGCTCGCGCTACTATCTGTTCACTTCGCAGGCATCGGGCTGGTATCCGAACCAAGGCGCTTACGCCACCGCTACCTCGATGACAGGCACGTGGTCGGCGCTGACCAACTTCGGTAATCCGTCTGCATTCGCTACACAAATTCATGATATCGCGACGATTACGGGCAGCAGTGCGACGACCTATATCTATATGGCCGACCGCTGGAATCCGCTTGATCTAAGCGATCATAAGCATATTTGGCTGCCGCTAACGCTCGATGATTCAAGCGGAACGGCGACACTGGAGTGGTACTCCGACTGGTCCATTGATGCCGCCACCGGGGTCGTTACAACCCCTTCACTGGTGAATCATGCCCAAGGCAAGACAGCAACAGCAAGCTCTGTCGCCTCTAGCTCCTCAGCCTCGAACGCGAATGACGGCAACTACACGAACGCATGGGCTGCTTCGTCGAGCTCCTGGCCAGCATGGTGGCAGGTTGACCTTGGATCGGTGAAGACGATAACCGAGGTAGACATTTCGTGGTTTATGTACAAGGGCTCGGAAGGCTATTATAAGTACAAAATCGAGATCAGCAACGACGGCTCTACCTACTCGACGCTGGATATGACGAGCAACACGCGTTACGGCTTCACGACCGATGCGGTACATTTCACCGCTCGTTACGTCCGCATCAACATGGTGTCGGCGGTGTTGTGGAACAATCCGAGCAACTGGTATACGCCAACGCTGCATGAAGTGAAGCTGCTAGGTCCTTCCACGCCGGAGGCGACGGGGTACAGCCAATTTGCATCGTATAACTATCCGACCTATTATATCCGCCATTATAATTTTGCTGCGCGGATCGATCCTAGCGTCTCGCCAGTAGGGGATTCGCAATTCCGCGTCGTTACGGGACTTGCCAGCTCTTCCGGTGTGTCACTGGAATCGGTCAACTATCCCGGTTACTTCCTGAAGCGCAACTCAAGCAGCAAAATCGTGCTGGAGGCGTTCGCGAATACGACCGACTACAAGGCGGATGCGACGTTCCTGATCGCCTCAGGTTGGGCGGATAGCTCCAAAGTTTCATTGCAGTCGTACAGCCAGCCTGGCTACTACATTCGCCACTACAATTACGTGCTGCAGCTTGATCAGATCACCTCGTCGAGCAGCACGACCGATAAGAGCGACGCTACGTTTACTAGAACGAGTTTCTAGTCGGCTGATTGGTCGATAGATACAAAGGGACAGTCCCCTGCGCCAATGCAGCTAGGGGACTGTCCCTTTGTCACGAGATATTTCATACAAGAGGTCCCCTTTCTATTACATAATAGTAAATGTGAGAACAATTAAGGGGTATCACGTTTATAGGTAGACGAAACTAGCATAATCAAGTAAAATTTGGAATTAATCCGTGGTATTTTGACGCAAAATGAGAGGTTTTGGCGAGTAAACCGTCATATTCCGATGCCTGGCGGTGTTCCTGTTACTTGAGCTCCACCTGGCAATAGACCAAGGAAGAGGTGCTGTTCATGCAAGAAATGCCCGTTCACTCGTTTGATCAAGCAGATGTTCAAAGCAACAAAGGGATGGCCATCGTCGCATACATTATATTCTTCATTCCGCTGCTCGCTGCACCAAATTCAGCGTTCGCAAGATATCATGCAAACCAGGGTTTGACTCTATTCATTACCTGTGTTGCGCTTAACATCGTACTCGGCATTATTCCGATTATTGGTTGGCTGCTGCTTCCATTCGCTAACCTAGGATGCTTAGCGCTCGCAGTGATTGGTATCGCAAGTGCAGCACAGGGGGGCGCCAAGCCGCTTCCTGTCATTGGCAAATATACGCTGATTAAGTAAAATGTAAGTGCCGAGAGACCGCGTCGACACGGATAAGAGGGGCTATGACAGGCTGAGAACGAACGGCCTGTCATAGCCCCTCCTTGGCGTTGATTATTACAGATGGTTCTATCTCATTGTCTTATCGACGGGAGACGGACGGTTAGACTTGAGGGAAAGGCGACCTTGCTAATCCCAACAAAATTCGGTAAGTTTGTTAAACTGACTTATGAGCATCTGCATCTGCACGCCCTATGTCTAGCCCCACTTCCTGGGCTCTTGTTCTACCCAACCGATTGGCTCCAACAACCCCGGCAATAATGAGCACCGAGCCGATCAAATGATAGACGGTCACTTCTTCTCCAAGGAAGATTGCTCCCGCCGCTATTGAGACGATAGTCGAGAGATTAGTAAACGCGCTCATTCTTGATGCTTCCATCTTCGATAGGATGTAGTTGGACGTTAATGCTGTGACCAGCGATGATACTACCCCTAAGAAGAGAATGGATAGGAGAAAGGTGCCGCTTGTCAGCGGTGCAAAATAACGGTGGAGCGTACCTGCAGCCGCATGGTCAGTGAGTGTGACTGCTTGAAAAAAGACGAACCCGACTCCGAGCATCAAATAGGTGATTTCCGCCGGTCGGAATTGCTTCGATAGCGTACGAGCCAGCACGGTGTACCCGGCAAAAGCGACACACGTCAGCAGCAATAAGGAGATCCCCATCAGGTTCGATAGATCGATGCTGCTGCCTTTCATGATGAATATAAACACAACGCCGAACACCGATAGAAAGATCGACAGCTTCTGTAATAGGGTGGTCGTTTCCTTGAGAAACAAGGAGGCGATGATCATAGTTACGACCGGGGTGAACGCGTACAGAATGCCGCCTTCCGCCGAGCTGGCGTGCTTCAACCCGAACGCTTGCAGCGTAAAGAAACCAAGTGGATACATCGTTGCCAGCAGCAGCACTTTGCCAAGCGGCTTGCCGTGGTACGACAGCTTCACCCAGCCGAATGCGACGGGCACGGTCATGACGAGGAACGAAGCCGCGAAGCGGAAGGCCAACGTGTCCAGTGGGCTGGCGTAATCGAGTACTAGTTTGGCGAATAAAAAGGACAGCCCAATAATGACTGCGTTAAGCACGGCTAACAGGTAGGGAAGCCGCATATCTTTATGACTCATGTTCCATCATCCTCTCCAACTAACGGCGGCGTGTTCGCGAACGTCTCACCTGTTGAATTGAAGATAAAATAATTCGGTACGTCGAACAATATCATTTTCCCCTAACTGTACTGGTACAGTTGGGTCATAGGAGGAGGGCAGTATGAAAAAATATAACTCGATCCTATCGGATATAGAGAACCGTATTCGGGAGGGGCGCTACACACCTGGTCAGAAGCTGCCCTCCGTCCGCATCGCTGCGGAACATTATGGCTGCAGCATTAGCACGGTCACGAAGGCTTACGCGGAATTGGAGAAGCATCACGTCATTTATTCGGTTCCGCAAAGCGGCTTTTACGTCGTGGAGAAACCGGGCGATTGGCGTGATAAGCGGGATAGCAGGCTGATCGACTTCGCTACGGTGCTGCCGGATTTGGACGCGTTTCCGTATTTGGATTTTCAGCACTGTCTGAACAAAGCGATTGATATTTACAAGTACGATCTGTTTACCTATGGAGAACCGCAAGGGCTGGAGTCGTTCCGGCATACGCTTGTTTCGCATCTGGCCAATGACCAAGTGTTCACCCGGGCGGAGCGGATCTTCATCACTTCGGGGGCACAGCAAGCACTCGAAATATTGGCGCGAATGCCTTTTCCCAGCGGAAGGACTGATATTCTCGTCGAACAGCCGGGCTATGACCGGTATTTGCGTTTCCTAGAGATGGAGGGTATTCCGGTACAGGGAATTGCTCGTACCACTGCGGGTATTGACCTGCAGGAGCTGGAGACGAGATTTAGGAGCGGCCGCATCAAAATGTTCTACACCATGCCGAGATACCACAATCCGCTGGGTACTTCGTACAGCCTCGAAGAGAGGAAAGCAATAGCTAAGCTGGCCATCAAATACGATGTGTACGTCATCGAGGACGACTACATGGCTGACTTGGGTGCGGAGCACCAATTCGACCCGATCTACGCCTGCGATGGGAGCTCGCACGTCATTTATGTGAAGAGCTTCTCCAAGATCATCTTTCCGGGCTTAAGGTTGGGCGCGCTTGTGCTGCCTGAACGACTGCTCAAGACGTTCTATTCGTATAAAATCTACCCCGACACTTCGCTATTATCTCAGGCGGCGCTTGAGGTCTACATCAAGAACGGTATGTATGAGCGGCACAAGCACAGGATAAGCAGCCTATACGCACTGCGGATGCGGGCTTTGCGGGAGGCAGTGGGACGATATCATGAGCCAGGGCTGATGGAGATACCCGATATCCGCGCTGGCATTTACACACACTTCAAACTGAAGGCCGCGGTTAATATCGAACGTCTCTTAAAGCGGTTAAGCGAGCGGGATGTGAATGTCTCGACAAGCAAAGGGTACTACCTGACGGATTATATAGAGCGGGAGAAGTTTCTGCGACTCAGCGTGTCTCAGGCCTCATCGGAACAAATTGACGAAGGGGTCAAGATCATCGTGGAGGAAGTAAGGCGCGGAAACTGGTGAACGTTGGTCGTATCAACAGCCCTTGAGACGGGGGGTATAGCCGACCGGAACGGCGTGAGCTGGGTGCTGTCCTACTACCGAGGTTGATGCGAAAGTATCAAATAAACATCGCCAGGGCTCGGGCCGCGTGGCGATGTTTTATTTTACAAACAAACCTACTCCTTACTTGCCAAGCACATTCCTCTCAAATATGCGGTCAGACTGTCGATGTTCATGCGGACATGCCGATTATCGCCCTCCAGCTTGCTAAGCATGATGCCGCCCTCCATGACGGATAAGGTGAAGGTCGCAAGTGCATCGACTTGAAGGTCGGATCGGAATTCGCCGGACTGAATACCTTCGGAAATGATCGCCCTCAAAGCATGCAGCGTGTTATCCAATCCCCGACGAGCCTCCGCGCGTAAAACAGGATGCCCGTCATCGGACTCTGTTGCAAGGTTCAGAAGCGGGCAGCCACCGATAAAAGGAGGATCGTCCACGACATTCTCGTACACCCGCAGATAGACCAGCAGCTTGCCCATTGCGGTCGACTCCTGCTCGAGCGCTTCCTTAATGGTACGACTCACAATGCTGCCTGCATATCGGTAAGCCTCAACGGCAATTTCATCCTTGTTCTCGAAATGGCGGTAGATGCCGCCCTTCTTGATCCCCGTTAACGCTGTAATGTCCGACAGGGACGAGCCCGCATAGCCCTGCTGGTTAAACAGTTCGGCCGATTTCGCAATAATGTTGTTGCGGGTATTTTCACCCTTCGTCATGTCGTTCCACCCCCCTGGTGCACTTAAGAATAATTGCCTTTATTATACCAGACTACAATTGGCTGCCGGGAACCGATCCGCTGCCGTACAACGTGTCTATGCCAAAACTTAATAATTCTCTGCATCTCGGTTTACCATTCGGGTTTACAATCAAGGGATTACGTTACCGAGTCGGAAAGTGGTGAAGCGATGGCGGCATTGCAAAGGTGGGCGCCAACGGTGCTCAAAACGATTCTCGTGGTGGTAACGGTGTTTTTCGTCGTAAGAAGCGTTCCGTTAAGGGCGTCGGACATTCCGGCGTTCCTGATGCGGGCGGATTACCGATTCTACGCGTCCATGCTCCTATTCGCTGTGTTTCTGATGCTGCAGGCGAGCATATGGGTGTTAATCGTGAACGCGGCGATGACGGAGGGAGAGCGAGAAGGCATTCGGGAGGGTCGGAAGCTAGGGCTGCTGACTGGACTTCGCATCTTCATCGACTCGCAATTCGCCAAGTACATTCCCGGCGGTTTCTGGAATTATGCGGGCCGCGTTGTACTCGCGACACGGGCAGGCGTTCCGCTGCAAGCGCAGCTTGCATCCATCGTCTACGAGAATGTTTTGTTGGTGTCCGCCGCGTTAATGTACGCGCTTCTTTTCGCTTTAAGCTTGGGCGGCAGTCCGCTGCCGCTCGTATCGACCGCGCTTGTCATTATCGCTTTGGCGTATTTACTGTACGATCGCATTACGACTTGGATCCGGCAGCTATTCGTTCGTGCGTCCCGTTGGAAGCTCCTTGGGAGGCTGCTCGCCAAGGGGCGAGAATCTCATGAATCGGCAGCCGTCGGCGGTTCGGCGGTTATGCCGCGGAATCCATTTTTCGGGTATTTGGTCTGTTTTCTCGGCAGCCATTTCATAATGGGGATCGCCTTCTGGATGCTGACCGACAGCTTTGGCGAAGGGCATATCGGTTTATTGTACGCGGCAGGGACGTTTGCAACCTCTTGGCTGCTCGGGCTGTTCAGTCCGCTTCCAGGGGGGCTTGGTGTAAGGGAAGGTTTTCTCGTTTATTTCTTATCCCTAAAGCTGGGAACGGATGCGGCCTTACATATTTCCGTTATCGCGCGACTGTGGAACATCATGGCGGAATTGACATTCTGGCTGCTCATTAAAGCGGTAAGCCATCTACCGAAAAGGGTGAAAATGTATGAGTAGAAAAATCGTTCTCGTAACCGGTGTTTTCCCTCCCGGCATTGGCGGCATGCAGAACTATTACTACAACCTGTCCAAATACTCCAAGCACCATATGACGGTTCTCGCTTCCGAATATCCCGAGTGCGTCTCCTTCGATAAGGGCCAGCCATTCCGGATCGTGCGAGGATCGTTTATGCGAGGAGAAAGCGTAGACTTTACGAGTTGGGGACGGTTATTCCGCCATGTTCGAAGATTGCTTCGAAGCGAAGAGCCGGACGTCACTGTGTACGGTTATGTACTGATTGGCTTTATCGGACTGCTGCTGAAAATATTCAGCGGGCGGCGTTATGTGATTTCCACGCATGGCATGGATATGCTTATGTTCCGCAAGTACATCGGATTGAATCAGATCGTGAAGCTGATTTTACGAAAGGCGGACGGTGTGCTGACGAACAGTGAATATACGAGAAAACGGGTCGAGGATTACGGGGTTGATCCGAGCCGCATCGGGCTTGTGAATCCTGGGGTAGAAGCGATCTTCGATCGACAGGAGAAAAACGCAGAGCTGCTGAAGCAGCATGATCTAGAAGGCAAGCACGTCATTCTAACGGTCGGCCGACTCGTCAGGCGTAAAGGACATGACCGGGTGATTGAGTCCATGCCTGCCATCCTGCAGCAAATCCCTAACGCTATTTATGTCATCGTTGGTGACGGTCCAGAACGCGGACGCCTTGAGCAGCTGGCGAAGACGACAGGTGTGTCAGAAGCGGTTCGGTTTGTCGGTAATGTCTCCGGCAGTGAACGGCTGAACGACTATTACAATCTGGCTGATCAATTCATTATGGCCTGCCGCGAGCTGGAGGAAGGCGACGTAGAGGGATTTGGCATCGTTTATCTGGAGGCTGCTTCGGCAGGCGTACCGGTTATTGCGGGCAAATCCGGCGGCGCATCGGAAGCAGTGCTGGATGGGACGACCGGACTTATCGTTACGCCGGAATCTCATGCGGAAATAACAGCCGCTGTCGTCCGGCTTGCGAGCGACACCGTGCTGCGGGAGAGCCTTGTGCTAGAAGGCTATAAGCGCGCTAAGACGCAGTTCCAGCACGAGAACCTGGCCGAAACGTTCGATCTCTATATCGGACGGCTCTGTGCACGTCCGCTGCCGGGTAAGAAGCGGGCCAAGAAGCCGGCGATTCAGAGAATGCGTTAGTTTTGATTATGTTGAGATTCAAACAGACAAGACCGTGCTCAGCCCTGTATGGGAGGAGCGCGGTCTTAGTTTTTTACAATGGAAACTACTATACAGTATAGAGTACTTTATGGTATACATATGTTGAGGGGAGGATTATATTGGAAATTAATAAGGAAATGCTGAAAGGTTACATAGAAAACATCATATTGAGCCAGATTCTGCATGAGGATCAATACGGCTATGAAATCTCCAAACGAATTCGAGACATTAGTGAACATACATTCGAAATAAAAGAGGGTACGCTGTACGTCGTTTTAAAAAGGCTCGAAGGAAGCCGAATGATAACCTCTTATTGGAACGAGGACGAGGCAAGCGGGGGCGGAAGGCGTAAGTATTACAAAATTACGGAGGAAGGCAAGAACTACTTAGTAGAGGGAAAGAAGCAGTGGGACTTTTTTAAAAATATAATCGACACTTTCTATAGGGGGGTTGAAAATGAAGCGAATTGAGGACTACATTGCGTCGCTCAGCAGACATGTCTCGCTTGAACGCAAGGAGAAGAAAGAGCTAGAGGACGAAATTAGAAGTCATTTAACTGATTCTGTCTGGGCCTTAAGGCAGGAAGGCTATTCTGACGAAGAGAGTATGACGATTGCTTTGAAGCGGTTCGGAGAAGAAGAGATCATTAATGCAGAGCTGCGGAAGATGTATTTCAGAATGGATTCAAGAGGTGGATATTAATCGCTGCATGCATGTTCCTTGTCCTCTCTCTTGCATTCGTTATGTATAACCGATTCCTTGAGAATCGTAATTCCTCGGACTTTGATAACATGCTGCATGACTATCATGGCCGAGTAGAAGGTAAGATCACGAATGGTGTCATACCGACGGCGGAGATTCAGTCCTTTTATAAGGAGCATAAGAGGATATTACGGTTTGTCTATGTGCCTAAGACGAAGGATTTAACGAATGAATACGTGTACCCCGAGGATACGGAGGCATCAGGGTTGGACATGCAGCCTTACATTTCGTTTCCGGGTCTCATGGATCTAACCGGTGCTCAACGAGAGGTTAGAATTGCATTGAACAGAGAGGCATTATTCTCACCGTTGCCCCGCGTTTCTTTGGCAGCCGCAATGGTTAGTTTGTCAGTCTATTGGATCTTGTACGCATTGTGGAGCATCCTGAATGCTCATCGGATGGGTAGATTGAATGTACTGTGGGTCGTCCTGTTCTTTTCACTGAACATCGTAGCTTATCTTCTTTTCATCCTAATTGATAAAATAAGAATGGTTCGGCTAAAGGAAGTAATTTGAAACGTATTGAGAGATAGCCGATATCATATTTCCAATTAAAATGCGGTCGTACACTGGAGGACTGACGATGGTATTCGTAGCTTTACTTAGAGGCATTAACGTAGGCGGCAATAATAAAGTCGATATGAAGAAGCTGAAGCGTACGTTCGAAGGGATCGGCTTAACGGATGTCGTGACCTACATCAATACGGGTAATATCATATTCAGGGATGACACGCACTCCGCTCACGAGCTGAGTGAGAAGCTGGAGGAAGCGATAGCCGCAGACTTCGGCCTGAAGATTAAAGTCATGGTCCGTACATTAGACGAAATCAAAGTGATTATGGACAAGCTGCCTGAGCATTGGACGAATGGTACGGATATGAAGAGTGACGTACTGTACCTATGGGAAGAGATTAATGACGAATCTGTCCTCGAGAAACTGATCATTAAGCCTGAGGTCGATCGCGTTATTTATGTTCACGGGGCCATTCTATGGTCGTACGACCGTGACAATGCAGGCAAGAGTGGCATGAACAAAATTATCGGTACGAAGGTCTACCAGCAGACGACGGTACGGAACGTCAATACGGCACGCAAGATATACGAGCTCATGCTGGTCGCTGAACAAAAGGAACTTAGCTAGGGAAATATAAAAGCAAACCTGTGATCGGCACGCGTCGATAAACAAAACAAAAACTCTCCTTACATAGCTTATATAGGGGAGTTTTTGTTTTGTTGTGTATATTAACTATCCTTTTATTTGTTGAGGCTTTTGTTTAATCACATTTCCATTAACAGCGTCGAACTTTCTATCAATCCCTGCATATCTATTACTTCTACCAACACGTTTTACTAAGCCGTAACTTCGGAGTGTCTTAGAAATTTGAGGTGATGTGTAATTTATATTTCCTTCAACAAACTTGATCCCAAGTGTTTTGCTGATAGAATCTTTAACCTCAGCAAGTGGTTTATTTTGACGGTGGATCCCACTAAGTATTCGTGCATACCTTTGTGGTTCTACTTCTCGCTGGTGAATTCTTGTTACTACAGGGTAGTAGTCACTCATCAAACGATGTGCATCTTCCGCAGGAACATTGTAATTGTTGATCAACTCATTTTCAACAGCTTTATCATACCGACGGAACATCTCTTCTTTTGACATGACACTCCCACCCTTCCCAGTAATCTCTTGCGTCACTAACGGTAATATTGGTATCAAATTGATAGTAGCCGACGGGAACTAACATTGAATTTATGTCTTCATCGAAGAAGGCAATCTGATCGCCTAATTCAAGTCCTGATAAAAACTTAGATCCGTCTTTAGTCCATACAATTGCATTTGCGAACCATTCCTGATCATGCACGTTGTCTACATTTCGTCCGTCCTCGCGAAATGCATGTATTACTACCCCTGTATTGTTGTCGGCCATCGAACCACAAACGATTTGAGGGTGTCTTTCACACATACACTCTCCTACTGAACTATCAAACCTATGCCTCAGGATAAAGTTTGACCATGCTCGTGACTCGCCCCTAAAATCAAGTACTTCAATGACCTGTGGGACTAATTTTTCTGGTGCCAACTGATAAACAACGACGCAAGGGGCAATATTAGAACCGTCTTCCTCAGCAGCGAGTAATTCGTCTTCATAAAAGCTTTTCGCCCATCTTGAAGCTTGGTAAAAATCGATCGTTGTATAAAGTCCAGAGCCAAAATCTTTGTTCTTCCCTGCAAATTTCAAATTAATGGGCTTTTCAATAAGCCCGTTGCAATACTTCATGATCGTCCCGTGAAAGACGTAATCCGGCGTATTGAATCTTACAGTAAGAGGGTTGCTCATTTCCCTCTCACCTCAATTTTATCACGTACCGAATATCCCAGCAATCGAGTGAAGTCTATAATATAAGTATTTCCCACTTGTTCATCCCCTACTCGGAACAGATGTCTTATTTCCAATTATTATCATTATAACTCCTCTCTGTGAGGAAGAGTATCCTTGGCTAGGATACGTGCTTGAGATGACGAGCTAACAATGATGCGGAAATAAAAAAACGCTCGGCAGCTTGTGGCTGCAGAGCGCCATTATTAATCTGTACCACTTGTAGAAAAACTTAAAGTGTCTAGAAATGTACGGTTAACGTCATCATCTTCAGCCAACTTCCAATTTACACAAATATCAAGCCCCTGTCATGATAGGGACCTCTTGCATTGTACGTTCGAACGGCTCAGGGGAACCGGAATACTTATGTCCCCTACGTCACGCCATGAACATAAGTGAACCATTGCGTATCCAGCGCGCCTTGCCCTGGATTATAGGTGAAGAAGTACTCGACGGTATCGCCGGCCTGCAAGTTGTTTAGCGGATACGTATAGTTGCCATCGCCAGTCGATGACATGGCGACGTTCAATTGTGCACCGTTATTGACCTTATAGTGCAAATCGGCGAAAGTGGCTCCATTCACGTAGAACACCAGGTTGTTGCCGGTCTTCTTCAATCCACGTACCGCATCACTGATCGTGACCGTAGTTGGCTGTTGTGTCACCACAGTAATGGTGGTGGCAGCGGAATAATTGCCGTCAGCCGTCGTTGCCGTTACGGTCGTTGTTCCTGGCGAGAGTCCTGTGACGAGACCACTCGCACTCACAGAAGCGACGCTGCTATTGGCGACGGACCAGCTCACTTGCTGGTTCGTTGCATTCGAAGGCGCGACAGTGGCACTTAACTGCACGCTGCTGCCTTGTTCAACTTGTGCGCTCGTCGGCTGAACCGTTACGCCCGTAACGGGCACACTCGTGCTCCCGCCACCGCCGCTGCCTTCTTGATACACGCGAACGTAGTCGACCTGCATCGTAGCTGGGATGTCCGATGGATCTGGTGACAGACCGCCGTCGAAGTGTCCGCCGACCGCCAAGTTCATAATGAGGTAGAAAGGCTGGTCGAACGGTGCGTTCGGATTGTTCGGCGCTGCAACGGAATACCATTGCTCACGGCTGACTTTGAGGAAGAACTTGCCGTCCACATACCATTTCACATTATCTTCTTCCCAGACCACGGAATACACGTGGAAGTCGTTAGCGAAGGTTTGATCCTGCGGGAAGTGATATTCCCCAGAGATGTAGCGGTTAACCGGCCATTGGCCGCCAAAATGGACAGCGCCGCTGGTTGTACCCGGCAGACGGCCTTTTGCTTCCATAATGTCGATCTCACCGGAAGCAGCCCATGCGCCATATACGGAATCTTCCGGCAGCATCCAGAGTGCCGGCCATAAGCCGTTGCCCGTCGGCAGCTTCGCACGAATATCGACACGGCCGTATGTGATGGACATGTGGCCCTTCGTGTTGATTTTGCCAGAGGAGTATTGGGCATAGCGGGTTGGATCCTGCGGGAACGACTTCGGATCGTCGATTGCTTTCAGGTTGAGCTTGCCGTCCTGCACGAATACGTTCTGCGTGCTGGTGGTATAGTACTCCAGTTCGTTGTTGCCCCAGCCCCAGCTGTTCGGATCATCGGAGATATAGTAGCCTGTCTCGTAGTTCCACTTGTTCGTGTCCAGCGCCGTTCCGTTGAACTCATCCTGCCAATTCAGGCTGTAGCCATCTAGGGTAGGGTCGGTAGGTGTACCAATCGTAATGTCTCCTTGATCGGTAACGTCCGGCCGAGGTGCATCCGGGTTGCCGATGAAGGTGTAGGTGACAAAGTTGCTGCCGACACTTCCGCCCGTTTGCCCATTTAACGGATAGCCGATGCGAATTTGCATGTCGACTTGGATTGGCTGGAACCAGAGTCCGTAAATATAGTCAGCCCAGTAGCCCCACTGATTGGCATCGGACATGTTATTGTAGCCGTTGCCTGCATACGTGAAGCTGCTTAAGCTGGAATCGCTTAGTTCCACCCATTGTCCGCCGACGTTAATCTGATACACGAATTTACCGAGCTCGGTTCCAATCGCCGGTGTGCCATCGATCTTAGGCAGTGGAATGCCAATGGAACCGTTCGTATCTGCTGTAAAAGTTGTCGTGCCATCGTAGGAAGTGAGCGTATACGAGTTACGTACCGGTTGGTTGAACGTAATCGTATAGATGACGTTGGCCAAGGAGGTCTTGGATTCCAGCTTAACGTTAATCGACTCCGTCACTGTGAACCAATAACCGCCGCTGCCTTCGGTGAACTGACCGAAGTTGCTGTCGTAGATCCAGCCGCTGGCTGCATTATTGTCGATGTCGATCCATGTGCTGGAGGAGACCGGCTTGACGTACACTTTCAGATCGTCAGCGACAGCTGCATAAGGGATCGCGGAATCATTGTTGAAGGTAGGATAATTGATGCCTGCACCGCCGGTATATCCGGCTGTAATTTGCGTTCCCGCCGTTGGGGTCATAGAGGTGATGGTTGTTGTGTTAATGTTCTGGAACGCGAGCGTGTAGTCGAGCGTGACGCCGTTCGCTTTGGAATAGAGCTGGATTTCTGTCGTAGCGGACAGGGTGAACCAGTAGCCGTTCAAGCCGCCGTCGCTCCAATGCCCCCAGTTCTGGTTGTAGATAAAACCGCCGACGCTGTCGATATCGATCCAGCTGCCGCCCGATTTTACTTTCACGCCCACGTCATCGACGACGTCTGCCCAAGTCGCGGCACCTCCGTTAAACACGGGCATAACGAAGCCGTAGCTTGCTTGTCCGACCCCTGATTTCGAGATGACTGGACCATCATTGGCTGAATAGTACGCCATTGAGGTGACGGTCGTGCCGGCTGCCTCGGCAACCTGAATGCCTGCATTCGGCAGTAAACCGGTGCTTAGGAATAACGTTAGGGAAAGCAGCAACCCCCATATTTTCTTCATAATCATCCTCCGATCATCGTTATGAGATATTCGTAAGCGCTTACAAGATGGGCCCGCAATTTATTGTATCGGAAGCCTCCGCGGGCCGAAAAGGCACTATATTTTTGGTTATACCCCAATTTTTTGTCTCATGCTCTGATAACAAGGCCCTATTTATTGATAGAAGTCAATTTGCAGTACGGGAATTCATTTAAAAATTATGGAATAGCGGGAAGAAGGATAGCCGATTGTAGTTATAGAATTTGCTATGTGCGGAACGTTTGTTTACTTCACCTATTTCTGGTTTATCGATGCAAAAAAGGATCCTGATAAAACGAAACAGAGGCGATTAAGTTGAATGTATTCTATAACAATAAACCTTATAATATGGCTGAAAATAATGACTTGTTTGGAACCGTATTTAAAGCAGAAACAATAAGAAGTATTCTAGACAATAGTACTGAGTACTTTGAAGAAAATAACATGATAGCGTTATATGGTAATTGGGGTAGTGGAAAAACATCAGTAATGAAATATATTGAGAGTAAGACCACAAGATATAAAACAGTTTTTTTTGAAGCCTGGAAATACGAGCATGACTCTAACTTAGCTCTATCTTTATTTGAACAGATCGTTGCAATAATTGAAGATGAAAATGAAATGTCCTCTCCAATTATTGAGAGTATTAAAGTCTTGGGAAGATCCATCTTTAATTTCGGAAAGAAATTATTACACAATTCGGAAATATCACTGTATGGTATAACTGTAGCCACTGGTCTTACAGAAAATGATATTGTGTCTATAGGGAATAGATCTTTTTATGCTGAAGTTATAGAATTTAATAAGAAATTTAAAATGTTAATTGAGGATTACTATCAACATACTTCCAGGAAAATATTAATTTTTGTTGATGATTTAGATCGCTGCGAATCTGAAAACATACTGAATTTATTATCTTCAATAAAACATTTTTTTACTGATTCAAATAAAATTGTGTATTTTTGCGGTATCGACAAGGATGCAGTAAATAAAGCTATAAATATAAAGTATAATAATATAATTAAATCTGAGGAATACTTAGAAAAAATATTTGACTTAACATTTAATATGCCAGAGATTATATCTGTTGATGAATTTATTAATGATTTTTTTAGGAAACTGAACATTCAGAATAATTCAGAGAGATACTCTAGGGAATTGTTGCAAGACTTTTTTCGTAGAATGAATTTTACTAATCCGAGAAAAGTGAAAAAAGTTTTAAACAAATACATATATCTAAATGATTTGTTTAAGTCCGGTTTAGGTGTTGAAAGACATTTTCCTGAATCATTTGAAAATCATAGCCCAATGCAAATGGTCATGATAATGTTTGTTATTATTTTATACGAATTTAATAGAAAACTGTTTGATGGTATCTACGATATAGAATCAAAATTTGCTCAGATAATAAACAATCACAAAGCTGAGCAAGTATATACTGAACAGAGCAGAAGCGAGTCTTTAAGTTCATTTATAAATAGATATAGAGCAAGTTATAAATATTTGAATATTAATTTTGGGATGTCGGACTCAGTCATAATAGAAAAGAGAAGAAATGATATTGTAATGCTTATTATGAGTATACTTCCGACTGATATTAATAACATAAGTGTCCCTGCGTTGGGTAGTAACAATTCAAATGAAGTAAATACAAATATCACTAATTACATTTCTCAATTTAGAATGACAGAAAATAAAATTCTATATTTATTTGCTCTACAGTTTTTTGATTTGGTTTCAGATATAAATAAGAAAAAGTATACGGACCATAGTGGGAATATTGGTTTTTATTCATTATTTCAAATGGCAAATTTATATTTCTAACAGTATGATATAAAGCGTCCCCAATAAGAATCCTTTTAAAAAAGGTTAAGAAAAAATAATAAGAAGTTAAACAATGCAGAGCCTTTGATACGTGAGAGGTTCTGCATTGTTTATTTATGAATCAGTTACTGATACAGCCAAATGCCCGTGATCGTCATGACCGCTGGCAGTGCATGCTCATCAATCGGTACGTCATCGAACCAGCCGCCAACGGCAAGGTTGAGGATGAGGAAAAACCTCTGGTCGAAGGGGGTTACGCCCGGCTGCAGGCGCCGCTCGGCGAAGCAATGCCCGTCCACTGTCCATCGCATGCTGTTCTCGTCCCACTCCAGCCCATAATCATGAAATGCATCAATGCTCCCGCCTTGCTCGAATGCGTAGTGAAACTCATCGGTTATTTTGTTGGGTCCCATGTCGGTGCCATGATGCAGTGTACCGTAGACTCGATCCGGCAGACGGCCCTTCGCCTCCATAATGTCAATCTCGCCGGAAGCGGGCCAGCTCCCATAAACAGAGTCCTGCGGCATCATCCAGATGCCCGGCCATATGCCGGCTCCAGTCGGCAGCTTCGCACGTACGATCAGCTTGCCATAACAGAATGACATATGGTTCTTCGTATCGATCTTAGCAGACGTATAGACGAAACGGCGATCGCCCGACTCAACAATCTCACGATGTGCGCATAGGTGAAGGCCCTGATCATCGATATAGAGATTGTTGGCGCTGTCCGTATAGAATTGCTGCTCGTTGTTGCCCCAGCCAGTTGTAATGAAATTACCGTTATCATCGACCAAGTCGTTGCCTTGACGAATATTCCACTGCTTCAAATCCGCGCCGCTGCTCAAGAAATTCTGATGCCAAATCAGCTTGTTCATTCCGTTATTCCTCCTATTGATGAATGACCTCAGCCTCAGCATACCGTTTATCCGGCCCCAATCAATCAAACCCAAAATATTGAGATAGCATCAAAAATCATGCCATTTTTTTGTGTACGCGTTTTCATTACGATGAAAGCGAAAGGAGAGAGGGCAACATGCTGCAAGGTCGTATCCGAACGTTTGTCAGGCAGTGGCAGCTGCAAAGCATGGTCATACCCGGTATCATCTGGATGTTCATCTTCTGCTACATCCCGATGTTCTGGCTCATTATCGCATTTATGGATTACAGCATCGCCAAGCCGATGCTCAGTTCGCCTTTTGTAGGCTTTAAGCATTTTGAGGATTTCCTAACGGACGACCGCTTCTGGCGCTCGATTCGCAACACACTGGGGATGAGCAGCATCAAGCTTGTGCTGGGCTTCGCCATCCCGATCGTATTCTCCCTGCTGCTGAATGAGATTCGAAGCGTTCGGATGAAGCGTACGGTGCAGACGATCTCCTACCTGCCGCACTTCATCGCTTGGACGATATTCGGCGGCATTATGCTGAACTGGCTCGGCGAAGGTGGTGTCATCAATCAGCTGGCGATAGGGCTTGGTCTACAGGATCGCGAAGTGTTGTTCAACAGCGAGCCCAAGTACTTCTGGTGGATTACGTTCTTTTCCGATGTGCTGAAGGAAACCGGCTGGAGCGCCATTATCTACATCGCGGCGATCGCAGGCATCGATCCGGCATTGTACGAGGCGGCGGAGCTGGACGGTGCGAACCGCTGGCAGCGCATGTGGCATATTACGATCCAATCGATTCGCCCTACGATCGCAATCCTGTTCATTCTGGCTGTTGCAGGCATTCTCGGCAGCAACTTCGACCAGATCTTCATGCTGAAGAACAACATGAACCTGAAGATGGCGGAAAGCTTGGACCTCTATATTTACAACATGGGTCTCGTATCGGGCCGATACTCCTTCTCGACAGCCGTCCTGTTCGCGCGTTCGATCGTGGCACTGTGGCTGCTGTTAATGGCCAATTACGCGTCCAAGAAACTAAGCGGGGATGGCATTTTCTGATGAGGCGAGGGCTGAATGATGGTTAACCGTACAAAATTACGCCGTATCGGTGGTTTCGAAATCACCAATGGACTGCTGATGCTGGCTGTATGCTTCATGACGCTGTATCCGATGTGGTTCGTGCTGGTCAATTCGTTCAATGCCGCGGAGTATGCGGTGCTGGGAACCGTCAATTGGCTTCCGAAGGCGTTCTCTCTCGACAGCTACCGCGTCGTGTTCAATAACGAGAACATGATGCATGGCTTCCTGATCACCGCGCTGCGGACGATAATCGGAACGGTTGTGCACGTGCTGTTCACCGCCATTGTGGCGTACGGCCTAAGTAAGACGAACCTGATTGGTCGAAAATTTTATATGAAATACGCATTGATTACGATGCTGTTCTCGGGCGGACTTATTCCGACGTTCCTGCTGATGACGAAGCTGGGGCTCTACAATAACTTCCTGGTGTTCATCATTCCCGCTATGTACTCCTTCTTCGATATGGTCATCTTTATCAGTTTCTTCCGTACCATTCCTGACAGTCTAGAGGAGTCAGCGAAGGTAGACGGCGCTTCGGATTATGGGGTGTTGTTCCGAATCGTGCTGCCGAACAGCATGGCGGT
Organism: Paenibacillus cellulosilyticus; assembly: GCF_003182255.1. GTDB lineage: Bacteria > Bacillota > Bacilli > Paenibacillales > Paenibacillaceae > Paenibacillus_T > Paenibacillus_T cellulosilyticus. The sequence goes on from NZ_QGTQ01000005.1 coordinate 29,824, forward strand.
TATCGCGACGATTGCGCTCTTCTCGGCGGTCTACCATTGGAATGATTACTACCAAGGCGTTATCTACATCCGCTCGCAGGAGCTGCTGCCATTGCAGACGATGCTGTACAAAATCATCGCAGAGAACTCCATGTCGTTCATGCAGCAGCAGGCGATGGCGCAGTTCGGCGCGAGGCTGCCCGGCAACTCCATCAAGTTCGCGTCCATGATGGTCGCGACGGTACCGATTCTGCTGTTCTACCCGTTCATCCAGCGCTATCTCGTGAAGGGCGTTATGATCGGCGCAATTAAAGGTTGAGCATCATAGGCCTCTTGAAGCATGATGAAGGGAGGCGTGTGATTTCAATAGATCATCATATAAGGGGTAAAGAAAGGATGAACATGCCAATGAAACGCATCAAGATGATCAAGCCTTTCATGGCGCTCACGCTGTCGATGATTCTGACGCTGAGCATGGCCGCGTGCAGCGGCTCGGACAGTAACGAGAACGAGAATAAGTCCGAGTCGTCAACGGACACCGGCACCACGAAGACAGACGATGCAACTGCGACGGCGCCTGCAACGCCAAGCGCCGAAGAAGCAGCGTGGAAGCTTGATACGAGTCCGATTGAACTGAGCTGGTTCGTAGGCGCTTCCTGGTACGCCCACCAATGGGGCGACAGCTTGAACTCCAAATACATTACGGAGAAAACAGGCGTGAACGTGAAGCTCGAAGTGCCTTCCGGCGATGCGAACGAGCAATTAACGCTTATGATGACGTCCGGTCAGCTGCCAGATCTGATCAGCATGGGCTCGTGGGAAACGGCTGTGAAGAAGCTTTGGGAAGGCGATCAGGTTTATGCGTTGAATGAGCTGGCGGATAAATACGATCCATACTTCTACAAGGTAGCGGGCGACGGCACGCTGAAGTGGTACAAACAACCAAACGGCAACACTTATGGCATTCCTAACGATTCCTACAGTCCTAATCTGATGCATGAAACAGGCATGACGGCCGCTAACCAAACCTTTTTGGTCCGCAAGGATCTGTATGAAGAGATGGGTAAGCCGGATCTGTCGACGCCGGAAGGATTCCTCGGTGCGCTGCAGACGCTGAAGGACAAGTACTCCACGTACAAGGGCCAACCGATGAGCCCGTTCTTCGCGCAGGGCAATGTCCCTTATGGCATGACGGAGTACTTGCAGAATCTGCTGGCGATTCCATATGAGAAAGACGGCAAAGTGTATGACCGCATGACGGACCCTGATTATATCAAATGGCTGAAGACGTTCCGCTCCGCTTATGAGAAGGGGCTTCTGAACGCCGACTTCCTGGTGGATTCGGATCAACAGGTGGAGGAGAAAACGAACAACGCACGTTACTTCATGATGATTCGCGAATGGACGGGTATGGCTGCGGTTAACCCGATGCTGGCAGCGAGCGCGAACCCTGATTCTTACTACATCGCCGTAGATGGACCGCAGAACAGCAACGGCGATTCGGCAAAACTGTTCCCTGGCAACATGGACGGCTGGATGGTTACGATGATCAGCAAGTCGACGAAGAACCCTGAGCGTGCGATCCGATTCCTCACCTATCTGGCGAGTGAAGAAGGCCAACGTGACCTGTTCCTCGGTAAAGAAGGCGAAACGTGGGACAATGTTGGCGGCAAGCCGGAGCTGAAGACGGACCTAGTGAACCTGGTCAACACGGATATCGAGAAGTTGGAGAAGGAATACGGCGTACTGGATACGTATTGGATGATGCGCAATCCGGTTATCGTGAACCAGTGGAGACCGGAGAAGTCGCCTGTTATTAAACAAATGGAAGACTTCGCGAACGCGCAAGCGGATATCGACAGCGGCATCTACAAGGGCCTGGACCCGCTTGGTGATTCGGAGGTTGCCGTTAACTGGGCGAAGATCAGCCAGAACTGGCAGGAGGTCATGCCGGAGCTGATTATGGCCAAGGATGATGCAGCGTTCGATAAAATATTCGACAGCTTCCTGTCCCGCCGCGATAAATACGGCTTCGTGCAAGTAATGGAATATCGTCAAACGGAGCTTGATGCGCGCAAAGCCAAAATGGCGGAGTAAGGATTGTTTCGTTCGCAATGAACCGGTCACCAAATAGGTGGCCGGTATGATCTGTTCCAGGCCTACCCATGAAGTGATATCGTCTGCTATATTACAGAAATAGGGGGGCCAACGATGAGGCGTGCACTGCGGCAGATGAAGAGAATTTATCGCAATTCCAGCATTACGCATAAATTGTTTCTGGCCTTCAGCCTGCTGATCGCCGTCCCTGCCATTCTGATTGCCTTCCTGTTCATCCACATTCAGGAGGAACAGCTGTACAAGGAAGCGATGGCCTCCGGCAGCAGCCACGTCATGCATCTGAACGAGCAGCTGCGCAGCAGAATGAGCATTATTGAAAACGTTTCCTCGATTGCGCTCGCGCAGAAATCGTTCGTCGACTACATCCACTCCGACATGCGTTCGGACGGGCTTGGCTTGGTGAAGTTCCGGCAGAACCAATTCGAACAGATGCGCCACATTATTCAAAGCAATAAGATGATCAGCCAGCTCAGCTTCTACGTCGATAACCCGAATGTCCAAGAGATTTGGCCCGAGATCTACAGCTATGACCGATTCTGGCCGCAGGAATATTGGCTGAGCCTGCGCAACGAAGGCGGAGCAGCCTACCGTTTGTTCGCTCTCAAGGATGGCGAGCACACATTGGCTTATTATCGATTGGTGCGGCTTCAAAGCCAATTGCAGAAATATCCAAGCATTATGGAGGTTCGAAGCTCGCACAGCGAGTTTTTCGGCGATTTGTTGGATGATACGAACAGCACATTCTTCTCGGTTGTCATGGACGCGAACGACCCTGCTCGTACGATCTATAACGATAAGCATGCATTTGTACATAATGAAGGTGATCATTTAGGGGACATCTTCACCAGCATTCACAAGCAGCTCGATATGCTCCAACAGACAGACCCCATTCAGGCCAAAGTGGGTGGCTTCACCTACTACGCACAATACCACTACATCGCGCCACTGAACGCCTATGTGGTCGATATCGCCTCCCGAGAGGCGCTGCTGAAGGGGCCGCGCAGCTGGTACGTGCTCGTCATCGCAATTGCACTGATCGGACTGCTGCTTATGCTGGTGCTTGTATCGCAGATGAACCGTCGCATTTTCCGCAGGCTGGACAGCGTATTGTTGTCGATGCGCAAGGTTCGCGGCGGCCAATTGGATGCGAAAATCGAAACGGGCCTTGGTCCGAATGAAACCGGCGATGAGATTGATGAGGTAGCCGTCAGCTATAACGGCATGCTGGAGGAGATCCAGCGGCTCATGACGCAGGTGGTCGATAAGCAGCTCGTTGCGAAGAACGCGCAGCTGCACTCGCTGCATTCGCAGATTAATTCGCATTTCTTATATAACGCCCTAGAATCGATTCGCATGCTGGCAGAGGTTGAACGGCGGCCAGCCATTGCCGATGCGGTCGTCACATTAGGCTCGCTCATGCGCTACAGCATGAAGTGGCGCAGCGACACGGTCGCTTTCGGCGAGGAGCTTGCCAATATTCAGAGCTATGTCCAATTCATTAACTTCATGGAGAGCGGCGGCATTGAATTAACAGCGGATTATCCGCCAGAGGTGCTGCAATATGCCATCCCTAAGATGTGCATGCAGCCGATCGTCGAGAATGCCGTTCGCCATGCAGCCCCTTCAGGTGGTGGTGTGCACATTCGAATCCATGTCAGTGTGGATAATGACAGTCTTCTGATCAACATCCGCGATAACGGCGTGGGCGTCGAGCCGTATATGCTGGAGAACCTTCAGGCTGTGCTGCGCGGGGAATCGGATGCACCGATTACAGGGAGCAACAACGGACTCGGCTTGGAAAATGTACATAAACGGCTGCAGCTTCATTACGGCACTGGCAGCGGACTATGGATGGAGAGCGAGCAAGGCGTCTACACATGCGTGACGATACGACTGCCTTGGGAAAATGACAATCTGGGAGGCTGGTAGCCATGTTCAACGTTCTAATCGTCGATGACCAGAGGAACATACGTGAGGGCCTTCAGGCGATGCTGAGCCAATTTCCGCTGCCGCTTGGTGAACTCTTCTGCGCCGCTAACGGTGTCGAGGCTCTTCGGCTGCTGCAGGAGAGCCTCATTCATCTCGTTATAACCGATATTCGAATGCCGGATATGGACGGATTAGAGCTGATGGCGGGCGCCAAAGCAGCGCACATCCATGTGGATTTCCTCATTATAAGCGGTTATGGCGAGTTCGCTTACGCACAGAAGGCAATTGAGCTTGGTGCGAAGGGCTATATGCTGAAGCCCGTGAAGCGGGAGGAGCTGCAAACCGCGGTAGACCACGTGCTGCAAGAGATCCGAACGAAGCAGGAACTCTCTCGTGATTGGAATCATATGTCGATGCAGGTGAAGGAGACAGAGCGCAAAGAGCTGTGCATGTTCATGCAAGGGGCAGCCTACGATGATGCTTGGGTCGTTCAGAACGAACAGCACAATCCGGAGCTGTGGCGTAATTACCGACTATGCCTGCTGCGGGAGGAAAGGTGGATCAACCAGCCGGGTGCGAGCAACGCGCATAGTATAGAGGCCATTGCTTACAGCGTGTACGGGACGCAAGGATGCTTGTGTCTACAGCAAGGAACGCAGCTCATTCTCGCGGTTGATGCGTCCATCGATGCGGATGCGCTGCCCGCTGCCCTCAAATCCGCCCAGATCGATGCGATCACGGTCATGACTCACCCGCATAAGAGCTTACGAGCGCTGCCGGACAGCTATGCGCAGCTCATGGATGTGAATCGCCACAGCTACCTGTTCCCTGAGAAGCGCTGCATGCTGCCAGCTTATATGGAGGGACTTGCGCAGCAATGGCAGATCCCGCATGACGAGCTGCAGGAGCTGTTCCAGCATATCGGCAATCCTAGCAGCTGTAAGATAGCCGAAGGTATCTCATCACTCTTCCACAAAAATGTGCTGCGGCGCTACAACGTCCGCTACACCCAGCAGTTATGCCGTGCTACGGTTGAGCTGATCGAAGAGTACGAACGCGTTATCCGGCCCTATCTAGGGGAGGAAGCGCTAGACATTGATTGCCTGCGCAATTTATTCGACTACCCCGGCATTCGCGAGTATATTCAAGCGCTCCAGCAGCAGCTTCTTCGGTTGAACCAGCTCTATTACGATTTCAAGTGCAGCTACCGCAATACGCGGGATTTGAACGAAGCGATCCGATTCATTCACGAGAACTATCATAAGCCGCTCGATCTCGCTATGGTATCCAATCATGTGTCGTTGAATTACGCGTATTTCTCCAACCTGTTCAAGAAGAACATCGGCAAAGGCTTCACGGAATACTTGCGGGACGTTCGCTTGGACAAAGCGCGGCGGCTGCTTGCGGAGACGGAGCATAAAATCATCGACGTAACCGATATGGTCGGCTATGAAAGCTACAAGAGCTTCACGCGTGCATTCCGCGATGTAATGGGCATGCAGCCAAATGAATATCGGCAGCAGATGCGGCGGAAGGTGGAGTAAGAGGTTGTGGGAAAAATAAAACACCGCCAGGAAGCGCGAGGGAGTATGACCAAGGCTTTACGGCGGCGTTTTTAGTTGTCCTAGTAAGATTAGTACTCCAGTTCCAATTCCTGTCCGCCAATCCATACACGCTCGATCTCCAGCTGATCGCTCAACAGCAGGATGTCGGCCTGTTTACCGACTTCAATCGAGCCTGTCACGTTGTCGATGCCGAGCTGACGGGCCGGGTTGCCGCTTGCCATGCGGCTTGCGTCCGCGATCGGCACGCCGATCTCGCGAACCATATGGCGCAGGGCGCCGATCATCGTGAGCGTGCTGCCGGCGAGATTGCCCGAATTGGTCAGCCTCGCGACACCGCATGTCATCGTAACCGGAAGCTCGCCTAGGTGGTAATCGCCATCGGGCATGCCCGCGGCAGCCATCGCATCGGTGACAAGAATGACCCGCTCAGGTCCCTTGGCGCGGCGCAGCAGCTCGATGCCTGCGGCATGCACATGATGGCCGTCGGCGATGACCTCGGCGATGATGCGGTCGTCGGTCAGGACAGCGCCGACCGTACCTGGCTCGCGATGGTGATAAGGACGCATCGCGTTGAAGGTATGGACCGCGTGGCGCAGCCCGCGATCCGCTGCCGCGATGATCTGGTCGTACGTTGCATCTGTATGCCCGCACGAAGGGACGATGCCATGGCTGTCCAAGCGCTCGATATAATCGAGCGCGCCATCCACTTCCGGCGCAAGCGTCTGGATGCGGATGACGCCGGGATAACGGCTGACCCATTCCTCCAGCCAATCGGGCTGCGGAGGCAATATGTAGTCAGGGTTCTGCGCGCCCTTCCATTGGTCACTCACGAATGGGCCTTCGAAGTGAACGCCAAGCACTTGCGCATAAGGCATGGGAGTGGACATGAATTGGCTTACCCGATCCAGTACGCTAGTTAGCTCGTCGCGGGACGCTGTCAGCGAAGTAGCGAGAATACCGGTCGTTCCATGGCTGGCATGAAACTTGGTAATCGCGCGCAGCCCTTCCTCGTCCGCATCCATGAAGTCATGACCTGCGCCTCCGTGAACATGGACGTCAATGAAACCGGGCAGTACCCAGCCTCCAGCACCGTCGATAATCTCGCCTTCTCCGCTAGAGGCCGCAATCGGTCCGTGTCCCAATGCCTCGATGCGATCGTCCGCCAGCCTGATCCAACCTTCATCCAAGACGCCTTGTGGCGTAACAAGCTTGACGTTCTTCAGGACGAGCGGGCTCATCGATGTTGATGTTGAGCTGCTCATGCCAGCTTCTCCGCTGCCGCTCTGTCCAGCAGTACGACCAGGTGCGGATGCGTCTGCAGCAGGGATGCTGGGCAATCGGTCGTAATCGGTCCTTGCAGCGCACGCTGTACGATATCGGCTTTGTCCGCGCCTTTCACGACAAGCAGAATCATCTTTGCTTTCAGAATCGTGCCGACACCCATCGTAATGGCCTGAGTCGGGACTTCTTCAATCGAATCGAAGAACCGAGCGTTCGCTTGCCGAGTTTCCTCTGCCAGGTCGACGATATGCGTCCCCCGCGTGAGTGCGTGGGCGGGTTCATTAAAGCCGATGTGTCCATTGTGCCCGAGTCCTAACAGCTGAAGATCGATTTGTCCGGAATCCTCGATCATCTCGTCATAACGCGCGCACTCTGCTTTTGGATCAGGAACATTGCCATTCGGAACATGTGCTTGAGACGGTTGGATATCGATATGGTCGAACAAATGCTGGCGCATATAGGAATGATAGCTTTCGGGATGGCTGGCCGGCAGGCCGATATACTCATCAAGATTAAACGTTGTAACGTTCTTGAAGCTGAACATGCCGCGCTTGAAATCGCTGACGACATGCTTGTAGAGACCGACGGGCGTTCCGCCTGTCGCGAGGCCTAGCACCGCACGCTTATTCGTCTGCACGACACCTGTAATGATGCCCGCGCCTGCTTCATTTAATTTGTCATCCGAGTCGAAAGTTAGGATGTTCATGTATTTGTCCGCTCCTTTTTACCTGTGTAGTGTTTAACGGTCTGGAATGATCGCTCCAGTCGTGGAACATAATCGTCGAAATGCTCGCTGACGAGGCCGGTGAACAATATATCAATGACGTGAAGCTGCGCCATCCGCGACGCCATGTCGCCTCGGCGCATCCCGGCTTCGGAGGAGGAGGTAAACAGCCGGATGTTCGCGTGATCGGTAAGACCGCCAGCGCCGAAGCGGGTAAGCGAGATCGTCGTCGCGCCTTGATCGGCCGCGCATCGCAGCGCATGGATCGTCTCCGGCGTTTCCCCGGAGTAGGAGATGCCGATCGCAACGTCTTTCGCGGTCAACGATGAAGCCGAAGTAAGCTGCATGTGCGAATCCGTGAATACCGCCGCCGCTTTACCGATTCGGATCAGTTTGTGGAAAAAATCTTGCGCTACAAGACCCGAGGTTGCCGCTCCATATAGATCGATTCGTGAAGCCGAGTGCAGCGCTTCAATCGCCTTGCGGAGCTCTCCGATATCGAGAATATGCGTCGTGTCGGTTACCGACCGAAGGTTATTAATTGTAATTGCCGATACGATATCAGGAAGCGGATTGCCCGCCACGATATCCTGATATTGCGTCGTGTCCGGAGGCTGTGCGAGCTCGCCGGCCAGCTGCATCTTGAACTCTGCAAAGTTCTGAAAACGCAGTGTTCGGCAGAAGCGGGACACCGTTGCCGTACTGCTGCCAGCTTCTTTGGCAAGCTCGGTAATCGTCAATCGAGCCGCTTCCTGCGGTCTGGCAAGGAGGAAGGCAGCGAGCTCCCGTTCCTTCGGGTTAAAGCTGTCCATATTGTCGCGAATCGTGTTTAGTAGGCTCACTTTTGCGATTCCTTTCATGAAAAGAAAATAAATTTCATGATATATTAATATTTTAAGAAAAATATTTTCATGGCTCTTATCTATAAGATACGGCATGCCGCAGAGATCTGCAACTGCTAATCATTATCCCCTTGGAAGACAAAAGTTCCCGTTGAAGCAAGCGCTCGTGTTGAACGAGATGCCGATCATGCACGAGATTCTATAAGCAAAAGAATGAAAGGGCTGCTCCCAAATGTCTATGTCATAGACGATTTGGGAACAACCCCTTATTTTATGCATGATGAATACGCGGCATGGGCATCGCTTCCTTGCCAAGCTCGGCCCAAGCGTACTTGAGCAGCAGCTCGGACTTCAGCCCGGCATGCTGTGGATCATCCCACAGATTGTGCCATTCATTCGGGTCATTAACTAAATCGAACAGCTCTCCATACGTCTGGCGGTAGTAGATCGTCAGCTTGTAACGTTCGTCGACGTACGTCTTCTGATGAATGGTCGTCGGCTCATGTCGGAACTCGCAGAGCGCGTGATCGCGCGCTTGCTCGTTCTGTCCCAGCCATACGTTCTTCTGATCCACGCCTGTCATTGCGTTCGGAATCGCAATGCCGCACATGGACAACAACGTTGGCGCTAAGTCGATGAGCGACTGAATCGCGGTGCTGCGTGCGTCAGCCGGTACATGTCCGGGATAGCGGACGATCATGGGTACCTTGATCAGATCCTCGTAGTGGAACCCGCCTTTGTACTGCAAGCCATGCTGGCCGTAGAAATGACCGTGGTCTGTCGTGAACACGACGATTGTGTTATCCCGCAGCCCGAGCTCATCAAGCTTGTCGAGAATGCGGCCAATATATTTGTCCATCAGACTGATCATGCCATAATACGTCGCCACGAGCTGTTTGCGTTCGTCCTCCGGCAGCAAGTGTGAGCGGTAGCCGTGAATTTCCCTTCCGGTCTCCTTGAGGTAGCGGAAATCTGGATTGTCGAGCTGGGTCATGCCGAAGTGAGGCGGGTTGCGATCATGCTCCCCTGGAACAATGGAAGGAATCGTTAGTTTCTCCGGATCGTACATCGTATCCCACGGCTCGGGCACTAGATAGTCGGGATGCGGATCGAAGAAGCTGGACCATAAGAAGAACGGCTGCTCCGATTCCTTGAACGATTCCAGCAGCGCGTTGGAACGCTCCGCAATCCACGTGTTGTAATGGTACTGCTCGGGTATCGGCCATTTATGAGCAATCGACGGATCCATGGTTCCGGTTGGCGCGAGGAAGTAGTCACGCCAATTGTCGCACCCGTTCTGTTCCAACCAGAGTGCATAGTGCTGGCCCACGTGAGCTTCGTTCGTATGATTGCGGGCGAGCTCGACATGGTTGAAGCCGTAGAACTGCTCGTTGAATGTTGACCAGAAGTCTAGATCCTGCAGGATCGGATAAGATTCGATCGAAGGGTATTCCTCCGTTCCTTTGAGCGGTTGAAAATGCGCTTTGCCGATTAAGGCGGTCTCGTACCCGCTGGCGATCAGGTCTTCACCGACTGTATGACGGTCTTCGAGCAGCTTCGTGCCGAGCGTCCAAGCGCCATGCTGACTCGGGTATGTTCCTGTAATGATCGAAGCGCGTGTCGGCGTGCATGTTGGATTCGGGCAATAAGCGCGGGAGAACATCGTGCCTTCCTTCGCGAGCCGATCCAAGTTCGGCGTATGAAGCTCCGGATTAATCGCGCCGATCGTGTTCCAATGCTGCTGATCGCTCGTGATGAGCAATATATTCGGTTTGTGCGATGAGGCCATCCCACGATCCCTCCTTTAGTCCGTAAGCTGAATGTAAGTGGGTATAAATCGTGTTGGCGGCGTATCTATACGGAAGCCGCTATGCGAAATCCCATGTTGCCCGTAGAGCTGTCAGGTGTATTCTTGCTCCTGGCTGCCGTTCGGTAGCGGTTGCAATACGAGTCATGGCACAGGTAAGAGCCGCCTCGTATGGACCGGCTGCCGGTCGGTTCGGAGCCATAGGGACTCTCAATAGATGTAATGCGATGATAATCCGCCGAGAACCAGTCCGCGCACCATTCCCACACGTTCCCAACCATGTTGAATAGACCGTATCCGTTCGGCTGGTACGCTTGTACCGGAGCGGTACTTATATACCCGTCATCTGCGCGATTCTCGATGGGGAATTCGCCCTGCCAGATATTGCAGCGATGCTCGCCGCCTGGCGTCAGCTCATTTCCCCAAGGATAAGTCGCCTCTGCGAGACCTCCGCGGGCCGCGAATTCCCACTCGGCTTCAGTCGGCAGTCTGACGCCGGCCCATAGGCAGTAGGCGGCTGCGTCGTTCCAGGAGATGTGCACGACCGGATGATCCGAGCGATTCGCCAGCGAGGAGTCAGGTCCTTCCGGATGAAGCCAGTTCGCTCCATGAACGACCAGCCACCAGGGAGTCTGCGGTGGGAACTGTGTCACCTTGCGTCTTGTTTCTTGCGAGACGAGCATATGGAAAACGAACGACCAGCCGAAACGCTCGGCTTCGGTTCGATACCCGGTCTGCTCGACGAACTGCGAGAATTCATGATTCGTTACGGCATGAGGCGAGATCAGGAAGGGCTTCAATGTGACCCATCGGGGCGGTCCTTCGCCGTCTTCTGGGAAGCTCTCCGCCGCATCTGTTCCCATCCGGAACGTGCCACCTGCCAGGCGCACCATTTTCGCGCGAATATGCTCCCGGCTCTTGGCAGCATTCGTTGGCGAAGGCAATTCCTTGGTATCGCGGACCGTTTTATCGGAGACGATCTCTCTCCCCGCTGCGCAGCAGGAAGGGCGCACTTGAAGTTGACGCATGGCTTCTGCACTTCCTTTCCGAAATCCGGGCAATAATGGCGAACTCAACGATGGAATTCCAGTACATAGACCGAATGAGGCTTCATGTCGAGAATGGGAGGTTGACCTGCACGATTATAGGCTAGGCGCCGTTCCTGCATCACGACGGCTTCCGGTTCGAACACGGAATTAATCGCTTCGAAGTCGTCGCCGGTCAGTTCCCACACGATGGCATCGCCGGTTTCTTCGAATAGTCCCACCGACAATACAGCCTCAACGGGCTCCAGACCGCGGTTCACGGCGAATATCGTCAGTGTTGTTCCCGCCTCGTTGAGAGCAGCTGCAACATCCAGCACCGATGCCGGGCTCGGATCAATGGCGAAGCGATTCGATCCGGCGGTCCAATCGTACGTGTCGCAATCCGTCGTCACTGGCACGATGCGGGAGATGCTGCGATTGGCATATGCCTTCATCACATGGAAAGTCGGCGTGCCGTACGCGACGCGGCTGCGTCCGCTCCAGCCAGGAACCTTGCCGCGATATTGATCCGCATAGACATCTCCGATGCGGATGCAGCCGCCAAGCCAGCCGTTGACGAGATCGGAGAAGCTGCCGATCTCCACGAGATGGGACTGCCGCAGAAACTCGTTCAAGTTCGTTGCATTGGCGACCGCTGCCTCCAGCGTATGCTCCATAGGACGATCTTTACGGATCGTATTCGGGTAGTACATCGTGTTGTATTCCGTAATGGCCAGCTTCATATGTGCGTAAGCCGGGTCTTCTTCGATAAGCGCCGCTGTGCTGCCGATGATGGATCGGCTCACTTCCGCGAACGAGACGACTGCGGGATACCGCGTTTCCTTCGGCGTCTCCGGCAGAATGCCGACCGTGCCGTGGCCATGATAAATGTGCAGCGTCAGCATATCGATCTTATCCGCCGAACGTTCGAGCAGTATACGATTCCATTCGGGATCGCAATCGCCGCAGGCGAGCAGGACGATGTTGGGATCGGTGGCTTTCATCGCGTTCGCGAATTGGTTGTAGCGATGCGCGAACTCCTCGGCCGTGCAATGACCATGCTGCCAATGGCCGTAAATCTCGTTGCCGATTTCCCAATATCTAACGCCATACGGCTCAGGGTGTCCATTGCGCGCGCGCAGCGCCCCGTAGACCGTATCGATGCTTCCATTGCAATATTCGAGCCAAGCCGCTGCTTCCTCGGGAGTTCCCGTCCCGGCGTTGACGCAAATGAGCGGCTCCGTGTTCGTATCCCGGCAGAATGCCAGAAACTCGTCCGTGCCAAAATATTTGTTCGTCCATCCGCCCCAAGCTTCATTGATCATATTCGGGCGCTCCAGCACGGGGCCGATCGCGTCCTCGAAGTGATAAGCGCTAATGTAGTTGCCCGCGAGACGCATCATGCCAGGCTTTAGCTGCTTCGTCAGCTCGACGACATCCCGTTTGACGTACCCGATGCTGTCCGAAGGAAGCAGAGAGATGTGATCGAGCCAGATCGTTCCCGAACCAATTGCATCACGCCAACGATCCTCTTCGGATGTGAGGATGATTCGGAATTCAGCCCGTTCACAGGACCGGCTAATCTGCAATTCAGCCTCATACGTCTGCCATCGATGTCCACGAAGCGTTATGTTGACAGTGCCAAGCAGCTCTCCTGTCTCCCGATCGACGATCTCGCACACGGCAGAGGGCAGATCAATGGCCGCCCGCGCCACGATGTGTAAGCGGTACGTCATGCCGCCTTCCACGCTGACGTGCTGGCCGATCCCGCCTCGGCACTGATCCGCACTCAGGATGCGAATGCGCTGGCTGTGGCCGGAATGGCGAGGCGCTGCAGGTTCTAGCGCGTACTCGGTATTTTTACCATCGGTAACCGCATGCCAGCCGGAAGATACGCCACGCCCGTCGGCTTCGTCCTCGAAGTCCATGTCCTTCAGCACGAAGGCAAGCATAGCGTCCATATGGTCGCGAATGTCCTCTACGAAATGGCCAAAAACGTAAGGATTAATGCGATGTGCCGAAGGCCGTTCGGCATGCACCGTAATTGCAGCCCGTCTACTCATTGTGTTCTCTCCATTCTGTTGGTGGTGAACGCGCTATTCTTTAATGGAACCGATCATGACACCTTTCACAAAATGCTTCTGCACGAACGGATACATCATAATGACAGGAATGCTTGCGATAATGATAAGGCCGTATTTGATGCTCTCAGCCAGCAGCAGCTTCTCGGTCATCCCAAACGTGGAGCCGGAGCTGTCCAAGTAACTGCTCTGACTGACGATCAGAATTTCACGCAGCACAAGCTGCAGCGGATAAAGGGCGTCATCCCGCAAATAGATGAGTGCGTTAAAGAAGGCATTCCACTGATTGACGGCATAGAACAGCACCATGACGGCGATGATCGGCTTCGACAGCGGCAGAATAATGTGAAGCAGCAGTCTCGTGTTCGTGCAGCCGTCTATCATGGAAGCCTCTTGCAGCTCCCATGGAATGCTGTTCTGGAAGTACGTCCGCATGACGATCAGGTTATAGGTAGCGATTGCGGTAGGCACGATCATCGCCCACATCGTATCGACGAGATGAAGATTTTTGACAACGAGATAAGTAGGGATCATTCCGCCGTTGAAGAACATCGTGAATGTAATCAGGAACATTAGAATACGCCGTCCTGGAAGGTCCCGACGGGACAGTGGGTAGGCCGCCAGCGTCGTCATGGTGACGTTGATTATCGTACCGACACCTGTATAGAGAAGCGTGTTGCGGTATCCCGTCCAAACCGCGTCGTATCGGAATATTTCCTTGTACGCGTCGAGTGTGAAGCCTACCGGCAGCAGCCATAGATCACCGTTCATCACTCGCACGGGGTCGCTGAAGGATGCGCTCAAGACGAACAGCAGCGGATACAGCACGATTAGCATGATGAGCCCGGCGATGGCGTAGACGATAAAGTCGAACACACGCTCACCAGCCACGGAGGCCGATCTGCGGCGCGTTACAATTGTTTGTTGATTTACCATAGACTCGTCTCCGCCTTTCTGCGAGCGTAGCCGTTAATAAGAACCAGCAGTGTAAAGTTGATCGCCGAATTGAACAGACCGACGGCGGCGCTGTAGCTGAAGTCGCCTTGCAGAATCCCGTTGTTATAGATGAAAGTCTGGATAACATCACTCGCACCGCGGTTGAGATCGTTCTGCATGAGCAGAATTTTCTCGAAGCCGACGTTCATGAACGCACCGACATCGAGGATCAGCATGATGATCATAATCGGCGTAATGCCAGGCAATGAGATATGCCATAATCGGCGAAGGCGGCTAGCGCCGTCTACCATTGCAGCTTCGTATAGATGCGGATTAATGCCGCTAAGCGCGGCAATATAAATAATGGAAGCCCAACCCATGTTCTGCCAAATGTTAGAGCCGACGAGAATCGTCTTGAACCAGCCTTCGCTCTCCATGAATGGTACGGATTCGAAGCCGAATGCGTTAAGAATCAAATTCACGAAGCCGGATTTCGGATCCAGAAACAGCTGAAGCATGCCGACGATAACGACGACGGAGATGAAGTGCGGCATGTAGGTTATATTTTGCAGCAGCTTCTTGAAGCGCTGGCTTCGGATCTCGGTAACGAGGAGAGCCAGTAGAATGGGTATCGGAAATGCAATGAGTAAAGAAAGCAGGCTGATGCTCACCGTATTCCAGAGCAGTCGGCCGAAGTAATACGAAGAGAAAAAACGATCGAAATTGTCGAACCCGACCCAGTCGCTGCCGGTAATTCCTTTGACAGGAATGTAGTCTCGGAATGCGATCTGGACCCCATACATCGGGCCATACTGGAAAACGACGTACCAGGCTACCGGAAGCAGCAGCATCAGGTACAAATCATATCGGGATAACGCTCTCTTCCAGGCTCTGCGCCAATTCTCCATCATGAAGCCCTCTCTTCCTGCGATGTCTCGCTGGATTCTGATGCGAACGTATCGTGGAAACGGCCGCTCTGCCAATCACCCCGGTGAGAGAGATCTGCGAGCGGCCCATTCGTTCGCTTACTTGTTCTTGTCGTATGCTTCCTGATAGATCTTCTCCAGCTGTCCAAGGTTCATCTTCTCGAGCGTCTTCACGTAGTCATCCCACTTATCAAAGGAGAGCGCGCCGGTAATGAATTTGGAGCTGTTCTCCAGCACGTAGATATCGATATCTTGACGCAAGGTGTTGACTTCTTTGGACGTCTTCTCATCGAAGATCGGTGCACCGTAAATTTCCTTAGGCAGGTATGGTTCGAGTGCTTCCTGCGCCGCCTGGACTTCCTTCGGATTGATCGCCGACGAGTTGAGCTCGCTGATCAGGTGCGGCGCTCCGCCGCCCGGCCACGGCGAGAATTGTCCGATCGTCGTACCTGTGCCGCGAGAGTCGGTTAGAATCTCATCCGTATATTCCGGCTTTCCGTCGCTTTGCAGGTTGTACGTCTGTCCTTCGATGCCGTAACGGAAGAAGATGGAGCCTTCATCGCCATAGAAGTAGTCGATCCAGCGAATGGTTGCCTCCGGATTCTTGTTCACAGATGTAATGGCGAAAGCGCCGAAGTCACGCGCGACCGGTTTGCCGAATGCTTTGCGGTCTCCGTTCGGACCGGCCACCGGCGCAATGCCGACATAGTCATCCTTCTTCGAAGTGAACGGATCGTTCGCTTGGTTGGCGAAGAAGCCGAGGTTGCCAGAGCCCATCTTCGCAATGTATTGGGCTTCCGTCTGCGTGAACACCTCGTGATCCAGAAGATTCTCCGTGTACAGCTGATTGACGAATTGCAGCAGTTCCTTGAATTCCGGGTTATCGAACCAGATGTCCACCTTGTCATTATTGATGTTGAGATCGTAGCCCATCTGCTGGTCCAATCCCCAAGAGCCGATGAACTGGTTGATGATGCTGTTACCGACGATGTCCTTGTCTTTGCGCCGCGCGGACAACGGAATTTCGTCCTTCTCGCCATTGCCGTTCGGGTCGTTGTCGCGGAATGCCCGCAGCACGTTCAGCAGCTCGTCGGTCGTCTCCGGCGCCTTGAGTCCAAGCTTATTCAGCCATGTCTGGTTAATCCAGAACTTATCTGTTCTGCCGGAGCCAAGCGTTACAATCGCTGGCAGTGCATAGATATGACCGTCCGGAGCGGTAATGGATGACTTGATCTCCGGATATTGCTCCAGCAGTCCCTTCAGGTTAGGTGCGTACTGGTTGATCAGGTCCTCTAGTGGAATCAGCATGCCGGATGAACCGTATTTGACCGCCTCAAGCTGTGTAATGCCTGCCTTGAACAGCGCGTCCGGCAGCTCGTTGGAGGCGAACAGCAGGTTCTTACGTTCAACGAAGCCTTCCGTCGGAACGTCCTCCCATTCCACATCGATATTCGTCAGCTTCTCGTATTCTTGGAACACGAGCATGTCTTCGTAAGGACCGTTCGGCGGCGATTTCTGCGCGAACATCTTCAGCTTGATCGGCTCTTGCACGATCGGGAATCCGCTTGCGGATGCATTTGAGGCATTGCTGTCTGAATCGCTTGTCTCTGTCGTGCCTGCTTGCGACGGACTTGTGCCCGCACTGGTTTCTTCTTTGTCGCTGCCCGAGGAGCATGCGGTAACGGCGCTTGCTAGCATGAGGACAGATAAGAGATAGCCGGTCTTCTTCTTCCAGTTTGTCATTTCTGAGAACCCCCTACAGGTGTTTATGGAAACACTCCAATTACGTATGGAAAGCAATGCTTTCACAATTGCAGCAATACCAAGCGGCAGCTGCAAATGGCTGAAGGGCCTTTCGTAAGGTACGATCGGTCGGTGTGGTGAATCCACAAAATGTTTGCTTATTATTCACACCAATTTACTATGCTTTATGCGCATAGGTTTATATTAATCCGAACATTTGTGGAATAAAATATCAATTTGTCTGATCGCGATTTGTCATTTTGTCTGGTCTTGGAGGTAACGACTCGGCGGCATTCCGTACTGCTTGCCGAAGGCGCGGGAGAACGAGTATAGGTCTGGATATCCGAGCGACAAAGCGATTTCGGTTATGCTGTATGCCTCACTTCTGAGCATCGCAACAGCCCGTTCCATGCGCAGCTTCGTCAAGTACTGCTGCGGCCCCATGCCGGTAAGCCGCGTCATCTCGCTGTATAGATGAGAGCGGTGAACGCCGGAGGCACGTACAATATCTGCGACGGCGATTCCCTCCATGTAGTGCGTTCGGATGTAATCGAGCGTTGCGTTGATCCACTTATCGGTGCTTTTATTGACTGGTTCGGGGTCACGGGTCGTGTGCAAAATGCCGAACAGCCTATAAATAGATGCGCTTAGCTGAAAGTCGTCGTCGGCATTCTCTCCTCGCATGAACGATAAGGTTTGCTGAATCGAGGCTTCCGTATCGGGCGTCAGCCGCTGGCGAGAATAGGGTAGATCGAGGCTGATACCGAGACGGTCAAGCAGATCAGGTGCCTGCGTTCCGTTGAATGCCAGCCAGTACATCCGCAGCCGAACAGGTTCATCCAAAGGCTCGCCACGGCGATACAAATACCTCTGATTCGGATACAGACAGAATACATCTCCTGCATGAAGTGTCACTGATCCGCCGGGGTATTCGAGATAGAGTGACCCCTCAATGATGAAGTGAACGGAGTAGCACTCGATGATTTTCGGCCCGACGATATACGCCGCTTTGGCTCTGTTCCATCCTGCCCGGACAGGCCATAAGCCTCCCTTCTTCTCGAACGGAGAAGCTGTATAGTAAATGTGCTCAGCGAATTCATGATCGAATTCTTTCATAGCAGATCACACTCCTTATGTTCTAAAACTAACTATTCATAGTATAATAGTCGCATTTTAGAAAACAACATTCTTATTGCCAATGAACGGGATCAGCTGGTTGAAAAATATTTTCCCAGCACCTTGCATTACCTATAATTCCAAGTATAATACTAGGTATATAGGTGAGGATGGAGATGAGCTTATGATCTCAACCGGAACATTCGAGAGACAATGGATGGATGATTATTTGGATTTGCTGAACTACGCGAGGCAGATTGGAGACAATGCGTGGCAGCAAGAAATAATAAATACGATGAACGATGCTAAGCATCGTATGGAGCAAGAATCGCTTGAACGTCGACGGGAAGAGTTGTGGCAGCAGTTCGATGCCATAAACGCCAAGATGCTGGAGTTGTATCGGCAGCTGCGTGAGACGGAGAATGCTTCAATCGCGGAGCGATTATCCGAGGAAGTGTGGGAGCTGAAGACACGGCGAATCGAAATCGGCAGGCAGCTATACGCCATCCGATAATAAATCTGGTCCAAATAAAAAAGCCCGCATGCAGTTAACCGCTCTGTCGGACATCGGGTATTGCTATGCATTTGTTAAGATCGGTGCGCGTGCAGTCGTCTGCTCCGCAGCAGCGTAAGTAAACCAGTACGGATCCATGGTCAGATGGATATGTACACCTACATAAATGTAACCCAATTTCGCAAATTCGGCAACCGCTTGTGTTTGATTGCTCCTTGGCAGAGGAGAAATCTTATACGGCGGTTTCTTTCATTTGACGCATCATGCTCATCATCATCGTCATCATTTCGTCGCATTGCTGCATATTAGCCATCATTGCGTCCATATCCATCATGTCCATCATGTTCATTTCTTGCATTTGGTCCATCATCATCTGCATGTTCTTCATCTTGCACATCATCTCATCCATACACATCGACATCATCATTTTCATCGACATCATTTCCATCTTCGCACACATCCTTATTATGGATAAATTTACTTTCGAATAGTAGATTAACGGATTTGGTCGAAATACACAAGATATTTTTTGATAAAATGTTGATTTTATTTCTATATGTATGTTAGTATATTGGGTTTATTATTCCGCTTTGGTTGATTGGTTTTATTGTAATTTAGACGAGCGCGAGGCAAAAAAGAAGCGGATCCTGATAGCAGGTATCCGCTTCTTTTGCCATTATGACTTAGAGAGATCAAGTGGAGCAGGCGGTTTCTCGCCTTGGTTGTTCACTTCATCATAGAAGTGAGCCGACGCAACCGATATATAAGCTCCGAGCCAGAGATAGCCGATACCCAGCGTCAGTATGCACAGCAGCGCCCAGCCGATGAACGTGAGCTGGAGAACGAACAGGCGCCATTTGTGGCCGACCATCATCTCTTTGCTGCGGCGAATCGCTTCGAGCGGACTTATATTCGGATTATCCGTCAGAATGTAGTAAGCCTGCGAATAGCGATAAGCGGCGATGATGCCAGGGATAATCAGCAGCAGTGTCCACAGGCAGATAAAGATGGCCATCAGAATGTACAGCAGGAAGGCTTTGCCCGGATTATTGAACCCTTGATATATAGACTTGGCCGGGGGCTTCTGATGGCGGGAGATACCCAGGAAGAAGGCTGCTGTCCCCAATGCTATCATCCCTGCAATCACGTAGCTCATAATATCGCCAGCGACTTTTAGTGTGTGAGAGAAAAGTCCGAGAAAGGCCAGAATGAAAGATGGAATAGAAGCGAGCAGTATTGCGCCAACTGATTTGCCCCATTGTCCCCGCAAGCTTTCTCTAGCTCGTCTGCGAAACTCAGAGTAAGAAACGTTCAAGTTGTTATCCTCCTAATGACTTGTATACTTAACAGCTTATTGCAGCAAGGCCACTTTTATATTCGACGATTTGGTCGAATAACCTCTTTTTTTGTCGATGGTAAGTTGGCTGTACTACGTGACGTCTTCAAGAAGGTAAGGTGAAAGTGCTGGCCTTTTATAGATAAGTACGCAAATATGACGGGCTAGATTCAGATTTTGAGGATAGTTACGGGAATTTGTATGCTCGCGGAGTACTATGCTTGATCGTTTCATCGCTTAAGTCAGCTAACGTATGCGAGATATAATAGGAAAAGCTCAGTAGGTAGGAAAGGGGAGTGCGTGCTTTGAAGGAAAATGATACGGATACCTATCCGCCAGGTTCGGTCATACCGTTTCAACTATTAAACAGTGCCTTTGAGAGCGAACAATTGGATAAGGTCATGTACATCATAGACAATTACACGATTGATCATTATAACGATAAGGATGATCCTGTAATCGTTAATGCCGCCCGGCGCGGCAATAAAACGCTATTCGAGAAGCTTATTAAGCTCGGTGCTGATATTAACGCAATGAATCATGTGAAATCTTCGGCCGTGAAGAGCGCTCTTTACTCTCGGAATTATGAGGGCATCCGTGCCTTGCTTGAGCTGGGCTTCGAGATGAAATCTTATTCTGGTGGTGCGGCTCTTCGCTCGGCAGCATGGGACGGTGAATTCGCAATGGTTCGCCTTTTCGTCGATTATGGAGCGGATGTCAACTTCAGCGGCAAGGATCAGGTGTTTCCGTATTGTCCAACGCCGATTCAAATGGCCGCATCCGGCAACCATTTCGAAATCGTCAAATATTTGGTGGAGCACGGCGCGGATGTAACGATCAAAGACAAGTATGGTGGACGTGCGTTTCTAGAGGCGAAGCAGCTCAAAAATCAAGAAATGATGGCTTACATTAAACAGTTCGAGCCAGCAATCTGGCATGAGGCGGACAAACGTGCTGCAGAACTAAAAAAGATGGGACTACCATCGGACATCGTCAAATGGCTCGGAACCGAGAGCCGTCGAATCGATCTTCCCGATAATGGCTCGGTGGAATATATCGAGTTCGAAACGATCTTTGATGTGAAGGAGATACATTGGCAGGATAGAGTGTTTCTGGATTTCACCAAAGAAGTTGAAGGCTTTGACAGTACAGGCTTTATCATTTGGATTCCAGACCAGAAATGTTTAGGCAGCTTAGATGTCGAGCATGATGAACTTGTCACATTTGAGGGAGTAAAGTGGCAGAAGTTCATCAAGAAGCTCCCTATCATTATTGAGCATGTGTTGGATGGCGCGCCGATCGATGAGCTTTAAGCCTCTTCCTCCGCACTCATCGACGGATAATGCCCGTTCTTAAGCTGACGGATGCTGTATCCGAAATCCATTTGGAGGTGGGGATTATCTTTGAATCCTTCCCAGTCGCCGCCCCATGTGAAGCCGAGCTTCTTGGCAATATCGACGACCTCCATCCAGTCCGCGCGGCCATTGCCGTTGCCGTCATACCCCATGTCCCAGATGACATCATTGCTTGGCGTCCGCAATGCGAAATCAATGGCAAGACCGTAGTTGTGGTACGACTCGCCGCCCTTTACCTGGGTCACAACTACACCGCTGTCCTCGCGTCCTTGGCGGTACAGCGCATCCTGCTCGGCGGAGCTGCGGAAGCCGTCGGTGATGACAACCTCAATACCAAGCTTCGAGGCTTCATCGACCAATTGGTCGATGGCCTGCGCAACGGCAGGATGAAGCTCGGTTGGTGGAGGCAGCTCCTCAGAGGGACCTTGCCGATATAACCATACAGCGGCGGCGACCAGCAGAGCCAGTGCTATGAGGACCAGCAGATTTATTCTCGGCCAAGGATATGTATGCGAAGAGCGTACTCTTGATCTCACAGGAGCGGTATAGTCTGAACTTTGTTTCATTTGCTGCATCACGATAAGGGCCTGCCTTTCTTCCGTACGAAGGAATGGTGGTCGGCTTATAGAACAAGCTGATATTCCTATTGTAGAAGAAACTTTCTTAAATAATCTTCAAGCAAAACTTAAAGTTAACTTAAGATTTTCAATTGTTGGGAAAAGAATAGCAGAGTAGACTGTTCTCCGTAACGGTCTCAGGGTCAGCCCCTACGCACCGACTAAGGTCGAGGAACTGCCACGACCGCATTGCATACGAACTTAAACATAGGGTTCCTGTCTATGAAAAAAGCCGGCAACGTCGCGCGCCATCAGGCGAGGACAATGCCGGCTTTATCTTTTCCGAAATCTACACGATCTATAGATCAATTCCGACCATCGATTGCGCCATTGCTGGCGTATCGGTAATAATGCCATCTACCTCGAACTTGAGCATTTCTTTCAGATTGTGGCGTCCGTTCACCGTCCATACCCAGACCTCGCGTCCGGCATTATGGGCCTGATCCAAGAGCTGCTTCGTCACCATGATCTGCTCAACGGTGTAGAAATCGACGTCCAGCGAAGAGAGATTCCCAACGGCAAAATACATGATTTGACCGATTCGGATCTCGGGCGCCAGCTGGCGGATTTGCCGCAGTGTGCTGCTGTCGAACGACTGAATGTACACGTCTTGTTCCATTCCGAAATCATGGACCAGCTGAACGACTTCCTTCACGAGCGGTTCGCTCGGTCCGGTCGGCTTCAAATCAATCAGCAGCTTAATTTGCCCTTGTGCTTCGGCAAGCACTTCCTCAAGCGTCGCGATAGGGATAGAAGCGCCTTCCTCATCAAGGCCCAGGGAGAGCTTGCTCACTTGGGCATAGGTCAGGTCGGACACACTGCTCTTCACACCCGTCATGCGGTAAAGTGTAGCGTCGTGATTCAGGACAGCTACACCGTCCTTGGTCAATTGAACATCGATCTCGACCGATTGGATACCTTGTTCGATTGAGCTTAGAATTGCCGGCATGGAGTTCTCCGGTGCGAATTCGATGTCGCCTCCGCGATGCGCCGAGATCAGCACGCTCCATTTGGCATAGACCAGATGGCTGCTTGCCTTGACACCAACGAATATCATCAGAGATACATAGATGACGCCGATTACGGCGAATAACGTTCGTCTGCGCGTGTACCGTCTCGCGGCGTCGGCGAGATTATGCTCCCAGCGCCCGATGAAACTGCGATACAGCCGAAGGTGATCGCGCGGCGCTTGCCCCCGTTCTCGTCCGAACACATAGAACAGGCGCGTCAACACGATGATGTTCAGCGGCATGATCGCCAGCGTCAGCATGTATGTAAGCATGGAGGTGAGCGTTAATGAATAATGCTCGGTGAATGCCTTAAGAACGTTATGGTTGAGCCAATAAGGTAAGAACGACAAGGATGAGAGCGCCGCAAAGCCAGTACCGATGACGAGTACATTAATGAGAAACAACGAGACGAGAACCCTTGATTGCTTCCCCCTTGTCAGATCGAGACTGCTTCGAATGGCGGCGCCGACCGATCGGCCCTCCAGGACGATGAAGTGAAGCACGAACACCCATCGCATAATCAAGTAAACCGCCGCGGTCAAAATAACAACGTACACGATCGACATGACCAGCGATAAATGCAGCACATTGCGCTCAAGGAAAATCGGTACGTTGAATAGCGCATAGAACGACTCCGACATCGGCGAGTCGACGAACGGGATCAGCACGAGCAATAAAATAACGAGCTGCACGGAACCGACGCCCAGCAGTCGCGGCGTCTGGCGAAGCGCCGTCAGTAGCGCGTCAGTAATGGCGACCCGATTGCCAAAATACCGCTGCTGGACAAGAACAACGAGCACACATAGCTCGATGAATACGGCGAATGATGCGATTAGACCAATCGCAATGAGTCCGACCATACCCTGCCAGTTCAATCCGAGCTCCGCAATATCTTCATTCATGAGCGAGCCAGAACCGATGACCGTAAGAACACGGTTGAAGATCAGCGTAATGATCGGAATAATGATGACACTAGTAAGCAGCATATATAAATATTCGAAAAATAGCAGCTTCGGATAAGCAGCACGGAAGTCGCGGATGCTTCGACTGAGCAGCTTGAGCATGGCGTTCATCCTTTCTTCAATGCAGCACTTGATCAATAGTTGTACTAATAAAAATACAATATTGACTGTTATAATACCAGTTTATGACGAACAAGACCGGACAGCATCCTCGATAGAGGGCCGACCGGTCCGATTATATGCTTTATTTTTGGTAGAGTGGTTTGATTAGTCGACAATGACTTCTTTGTTCGGATTATGTAAGTATTCGAACATCAATTGAAGCTGCTTCAGCGTATTGCGTTCCGCAGACAGCTCGGGCAGATTATGCTCCTCGAAGAAGTCGACAGCACTGGTCTCAAGGCCGATCTGAGCGTCACCGCCGATGATTTCGCATTGGATGAATATTTTGTAGATATGATAAGGTTCGGGCGGGTGGTTGTGGAACTTCTTGTCCAGCACGGCCAGCAGTCGAACCGGTCGAACCGTATAACCGGATTCCTCACGAACCTCCTTAACCGCGACCTCTGTCGGGGAAAGTCCAATATCGGCCCATCCGCCGGGGAGAGACCAGGCTCCGTCCATCTTCTCGCGAACGAGCAATAGTTTACCCTGCTGGAACACGACTGCTCTTATATCGACCTTCGGAGTGGCATAGCCGGTATCGCTGGCAAAGGTAAGTTTGATCTTCTCGTCTGAGGTTATGGAGTAATTCGCTAGGATGTCGATGCTCAGCTCTCGGAGGATCTCATACCGCTCAATGTCGTATACATCCTTGGCATAGGTCAGTCCCGTTTGTGCAATGGCTTGTATTTGCTTGGCCCATTCCAGCCATTTCAATTCCATTGGTTATTCCTCCTTATCCCTGCTGGACCAGTTATTACTATTATCATACTA
Source organism: Paenibacillus cellulosilyticus (assembly GCF_003182255.1). Classification (GTDB taxonomy): domain Bacteria; phylum Bacillota; class Bacilli; order Paenibacillales; family Paenibacillaceae; genus Paenibacillus_T; species Paenibacillus_T cellulosilyticus. The sequence continues at coordinate 54,626 of NZ_QGTQ01000005.1, forward strand.
CAACCTCTAGATATAACCTACATATTATTATCTACATATTGATTACCCGGCGATCATGCGTACGACTCTTTTATTTCTCATTTACTCGCCTCTATGCAAGGGATAATATGGAGGTAGAAGTGAATAGGAGGGGGCGTTCAGAGAATGCGTCAATATGATGCGGCTCTAGTTTTGAAAGCGGTTTCCGATCGTATGATTCCTGGGGATGAATGGCCTTCGGCCTCGGATGGCGGCGTGTTAACCTACTTGGAGCGCCGCGCTGCGGAAGATGTCACCGCTTGGACAGAGGTAGTCGAGCCTGGGCTTCGCGCATTGGATGAGGAAGCATACACGCAATATGGCTGGTCATTCTCGGAACTGCTGCCTCTCGAGCAGGATCAACTCCTACGCGAAGCGGAGCGCGACAACTATCAGGCTTGGCCTGTGTCACCTACACATTTCTTCCGTACGCTGCTCAACCTAGTGGTTGAGGGCTACTACGGCAATCCAGATGCGGGCGGCAATAGGGGGGGCAAGTCATGGGAGATGCTTGGCTTCCGTCCCGGCCCGATTATGAATATAGATACACCCGTTCCAGAGGTCGATTTGCCGCAAAAATCATTCGATCAGCTGCGAGATCGCTATGATGCGATCGTCATTGGAGCAGGCGCGGGTGGTTCTGTTGCAGCAGCGGTATTGGCAGAAGCGGGGCTTCAAGTTCTCGTCGTGGAGCGCGGAAGCTGGCTCCGATACGATGAGGTCGGCCGAGATCATCTGCGCAATCATCGGCTTAGCCATTATGGACATAACACAGGCCCAGACTTGGAGGGGAACCCGCGCACTATCGTTTTGGCAGGAGAGGAAGAGCGTGTGACAGCGCCTTACACGGGCGATTACCACAACAATGCGATGACGGTGGGTGGCGGAACGAGGGTCTATGGGGCACAGGCATGGCGCTTCCACCCGAACGATTTCCGTATGGCAAGCCGTTACGGGGTTCCAGAGGGAAGCTCATTAAGCGACTGGCCGATTCGTTACGAGGATCTGGAACCTTACTATGATCGTGCAGAATGGGAGATTGGCGTCTCGGGTGATGGGAATGCTCACTCTGGAAGGGGCAATCGGGAGCGTCCATTTCCGATGCCGGCCATGGCGTTAAACCTCGATGCGCAGCGGTTAGCCCGCGCAGCAGAGAAGCTGGGATGGGAGACGGGTCCCGTTCCGCTCCTTATCAACTCGGTAGAGCGGGACGGGCGGCCGGCATGCGTCCGCTGCGGCGAATGTGTCGGGTTCGCCTGTCCCACCAACAGCAAGAATGGTGGGCACAATACGATGCTCGTTCGAGCGATGGCAACGGGCAATTGCGATCTGATCTGCGATACGATGGCGGAACGCATCGATACGGAAGGTGGCAAGCACGCGACGGGCGTTCGACTTGTAAGGCAAGTCGATGGTGTTGTCGAGCGGAGACAAGTACGGGCAGGACATGTGGTGGTGGCTGCTGGTGCCATTGAGAGTGCACGATTGCTGCTGGGCTCAGCTACGGATGAGGAGCCGGATGGAATCGGCAATCGGAGCGGTCAGGTAGGAAGGCATCTGCAAGGACATGTGTACGCCGGTGCGTATGGTCTCTTTGATGAAGTCGTACAGGATGGTCTTGGGCCAGGGGTCAGCATTGCGACCTTCCGTTTCGATCATAGCGGCGAACAAGGCGTAATCGGGGGCGGGCTGCTTGCGAACGAATTCACTCGGCTGCCGCTCATTCATTGGTACCGAGCCGTTGCGCCAAATGCAGCACGATGGGGAATCGCAGGGAAACGGATGATGCGCGATAGCTACTTGCGCACGAGTCAGATTATGGGCCCGATTCAAGAGATTCCGAATCCGGAATCTAGAGTGAGCCTATCCAAGACGGTCAAGGACCGTTTCGGGATTCCGGCAGCCCGTCTGTCCGGCAGCGTTCACCCTGAGTCGCTTCGGGCGGGGAACATGCTGGGCGAGCAGGCGGAGAAGTGGCTGTGGGCAGCAGGAGCGCGAGAGGTGTGGCGTACCGGCCCATATGGTGGGCTTAGCGGCGGTCAACATCAGGCGGGAACACTGCGGATGGGGAATGACCCGATGACATCGGTCACCGATCCACTTGGCCGCATACACGGCTACGATAATCTATGGGTAAGCGATGGCTCGGTACATGTAACGAATGGCGGCGTGAATCCGGTGCTGACCATTATGGCGCTGGCCTTCCGCACCGCAGAGAACTTGGTGAACCAGGGGCAATGAATAAAGGGGAGCGCTTCTCAATGCGGAGAGGTGCTCCCTTTTGTGTGCCTGTAGCAATAAAAACTTAACAAAAATCGAGAAATATTTATTGTAAAACGATAAATCATACGTTAGAATCAAATCAGAAAACAGCCCTTATGGTAACCGAGATTAGGGGAGGCATAACAATGAATGTTAATAACCGGGTGCTGGAGCAGCTCCATAACCCACGTGAGCTGGAGCAAATGTTTCGAGCGGACCCCGAGGCGTTCCGCCAGTCATTCGCTCATGCTTGGGAGCACAATCCCGATTCACAGGTTCTTGCCGTGTGGAACGAACGACTGCATTATAAGGAGCCAGAAGCTGCAAAGAAGGCCACCCTGTTTCAGCGGAATTTCGTATCGATGGGCATTTTGGCGATACTGGCTGGTATTTGCACGAGACTCATCCTTTTCTTTGCCAATCGCGGCGACATCACGATGATGAATATTGCCTTTGGTGTACTTCCCTTTATTGCGGCTTATTTCGCTGTCAACAATGGAGCCAACAAGCGAATGATCTACACCTTGGCATCGATATTCGCACTTGCGATCGTCCTTCTGAATCTGCTGCCGCAAAAGGAGACGGACAGCATTGTATTGGCGTATTTGCACCTGCCGATCTTCTTATGGGTAATCGTCGGGCTCGCCTACACAGGCAATGAATATCGCATCGGCAGAGCAAGGCTCGCTTACCTCAAATTCAATGGCGAGTTTGCGATCCTATACGCCTGCATGGCGATCAGCGGCATGCTGCTGACAGGCATTACGATGCGGTTGTTCGAACTCGTCGACCTGGATATCTCGGAATTTTATTTCACCAATATCGTGGCGTTTGGTGCCGCAGCGCTCTCTGTTGTGGCTGCTTACCTAGTATCGAAGAACTTGAAGCTTGCCAAAAACATTGCGCCGTATATCGCCCGAATCTTCAGTCCGCTCGTATTAGTGACTTTGGCAGCTTATCTCGTAACCGTAGCTTGGGTTGGCAAAAGTCCATTCTCGGACCGTGATTTCCTGCTGTCCTTCAACGGTATTCTGCTCGGGGTATTGGCCGTCACGATCTTCTCCATTACAGAGAGAGGGACAGATGAGCGCAAGAACATTACGGACTACGTCAATGCGGCCCTCATTGCGCTTGCGCTCATTATTGATAGCGTCGCACTGTCGGCCATCGTCTTCCGGCTGTCCTCCTACGGAGTTACGGCCAACCGGCTTGCGGTTCTGGGCATTAACGTACTGATCTGGGCGAATCTGATTTGGATCATGAGCGCCTATGTACGTATGCTGCGCAACCAAACAGGACCTTCAACGGTCCAAGATGCCGTTACAAAGTACTTGCCAATTTACGGACTGTGGGCCGCATTCGTCGCCGTCGCATTTCCGTTGATGTTTTAATCCTCTATATTGCCTCCAGTAAAAAAGCGTTGCTCAGCATGCTCAGCAGCGCTTTTTTCAATGCGTCCAGCATGGACGCACTGTACGCTCGAACGAAAGCTATGCCCCATAGGGGCACGCGACCCCCATCACGAAGTAACGTATCCGCACCTCTGTCTCTACATCGACCCCTTCCGGGGTCCAGGGGACGGGAGTCCCATGGGGTCCTCCCTAGCAGGGAGGATTTAGGTGGGTAGAACTCCCCGATTTAGGCGGGTAGAACTCCTGAAGATTCAGGTGGGTACAATTTAAACTTGAAACCTCGACCAAGAACCCATAAAATTGTAGAACGAAGTCTTTTATTTCGATGGTGGATCTGAATGAGAGCACAATTGGACCTATAACGACGCAGGATCGCAGATATAAGAGGCATCTTTTTTTGTTTTATTGTAAGCGCTGTCTTAATGTGAGAGTTAATTCATAGGCTGGAGCAGCAGGCAGCTTATGAAGGAAGGAGAGGCTTGAATGAAACGATTTCCAATCATGCTGCAGCTAACGCTCATCATGTTTTGCGTAATGGCCATTCCGATTTCAATCCTGACGTGGTATAGCGGCACACAGATTCTGAAGCACTCGGAAAGTGCTATTGCGGAGTCAACGCTCGCGGGGCTTAATGCGAACCGCAAGCTGAATGAGATGGCGCTGAACAGCCTTGCACAGGATGTGGTGCACCTCGCTGCGACGAAGGTGTTCGATCGTGTACGCAACTTTGAGACGCTGGACGAGTTGAACAGTCAATATGTGAATATAGCGAGTACGCAGGTCGTCCTAAGTGAGTTGACCAATTTGAGAAATCGGCAGGATGGCGTGTACTCCGCTTATTTCTATTTGGACGGTGCGGATTACGTGGTTTCGTCCGATAAGGGAATAACGTCGCTTAGCCGGTACGAACCAATGGAATGGCTGGAGACTGCGCTGGAAGGAAGAAGAGGTATAAGCGGCGTCTGGTTCCCGCGCAAACTGGCCGATGGCAAGAACGTCGTCACATACGTACTGCCGTTGAACCGTTTGTCGACAACGACGAAGGGCACGATTGTCGTTAATTTGGAGGAAGATCGAATTAGCCAGTATTTGCGAACGTCCGAACCAGGCAAGCATAGCTATATGCTCATGGAATCAGACGGCACGATTATTTCGATTGCTGACAAGAGTCTGATGTTCACTTCTGGGACAGACCAGCCTTATATCAAGGACATTTTGGATAGCAGCAACAAGGAAGGGTATGCCTACCACGAGATGAACGGGGAGCATCTGATTTATACGTGGTCACGTTCATCGACCCAATTTCAATGGTTGAATGTGAACGTGTATTCAATGGACGAGCTATTGTCCAAGACGCACACCATCCAGCGCAGCATTATTTTCATTACGGTCATCATCATCTTCGCAGGCGCGCTGTTGACGGTTCTTCTAGCCACTTGGCTGTCCAAGCCGCTGCGCGAGCTGGTAAGAGAGATCCGTGCTCGGAGCAATATGAGCATCACGAAGAAGAATGAACTCGTCTTCCTCGATGCGGCATTCCGCCGGATGCAGGAGGAAGAGGAAGGGCTGACTCGTCTGCTGAAGGAACGGGAGCAGGATACGCGCAGCCTGGCGATCCATCAATTGCTAAAGGGCGAGGTCACCAAGCAGGTGGATGATCTGTTCCCGCATCCTTATTACATGGTGGCCATTGTGTCTATAGACCGTTACAGGCGATATGTAGCCCATGCGAACTCGGAAACACGCCAGTACCATCGCTATGTGCTCGTGTCGCAGTGCGATAGCTTGTTCCCGGAAGGCATTCATGTACGTACCGTTTATCAGGGCGAGGGCTACTTCGTCATGATTATTAACTATGGAGCCGAAGAAGCGGAGAACAGCCATGCTTCGATCCATGCAGCGCTTCCTGCTATCCGCGAAGCAGCGGCAGAGCTGCTGGGCCACTCGGTAACGGTAGGCGTCAGCAGTCAGACGGACTCGAGTGCACTCATCTCCGACCGTGTCGAGGAAGCAATGGAAGTCACCAAGCATCGGATGATTGAAGGAAGCGGCGGCATCACGTATTGGAAACAGGACGCTGACCAGAGCGGCAAATATATTTATCCAGCGAACAGCGAGCGGCGTATTCTCAATTTCCTCGATAATGGCGATTTGGATAGCATTATTAAAGAGCTTGGGATCATTCGTGAGGAAATTCAGTCTGTCGAATACATCTCGTACGATAACATCATGTTCATTTACAACCAGATTCTCGGGGTTACGATCAAGCATCTTCGAGAAAATAACGTCAGTACGGCGCGTATTTTTGCGGGCCGCCGCAATATTTATTCGGCCATTGCGACAAGAGATACGCTCGATGAGCTCGACGAATATTTACATGAGTTCTTCGGAGATATTATTCAGTATCTGGGGCGCAGCTCGGGAGACGCAGGTTACGGGGAACGTATCACCCAATACCTTGAAGAGCATTATTGCGAGGAAATTGTGTTCGAGGATATGGCCAAGGAGATCGGTATCAGCTACTCTTATATGCGTAAAATCGTAATGGAGCTGACCGGCAAGAGCTTGATCGATTATACGAACTCGCTGCGGATCGAGAAGGCGAAGCAATTATTGCTGGAATCGAATTTGAACATGACGCAGATTGCTGCTGAGATCGGCTATGCGAATGTGCAAAGCTTCAATCGATTCTTCCGTAAATACGAAGGAATGCCTCCGAGCAGCTACAAAACATTGAAAACAAGTGGTGCAGAAACAAACGCAAGCAATGATCAATAAATAAGCGCGTATTTCGAAGCTGTCTTTTCTGGCCCAAGCGGCCAAGGAGGGACAGCTTCACTCATTTTATATGCTATTCAGAATTGATCATGAGCATCGTTTCAAGGGCTGATCAATCATGTGCAAGGTGCCGAAAACCGCGTAGTGGCGCGGAAAAATCAAAAATGATAGCTCGAATCAATACTCATGATTTACGATTGCGAGGCTAGGGCGGTATGATGCAGACATAGCCCACCATCGTCTGAACACATGCATTCAGTCATCGGGAGGTCTACTGTAAGAGGAGGGTGAGACTGTGAAAGTTGAAAGCGCTTCACTCAATAATGAAACCGCTTTATTACCGAAGAAACAAAAGAGCACAGGATGGCTTCATGCTCTTCGACAAGATTGGCAGCTGTACTTACTATTGGTTGTTCCATTAGCCTTCGTATTACTATTCAAGTACACGCCAATGTTTGGTCTTGTCCTGGCATTCAAGAAATATAAGATTGCCAAGGGATTCTGGGGAAGTGACTGGGTAGGATTTCAGATTTTTAAGGAGATCTTCGATAAACCTGACTTCGCCCGTGCTGTACGCAATACATTGATGCTCAATAGTCTCGATCTATTATTCAGCTTTACGATGCCGATCATACTCGCACTACTATTAAGTGAGATCAAGAGCGCTCGGTTCAAGAAGATCAATCAAACGTTCTTGTACCTGCCGCATTTCTTCTCCTGGGTTATCATCGGAGCGCTTGCTTACCAGCTCCTAAGCCAAGGTAACGGCGCAGTCAATAATGTTCTTGAATCAATGGGCTTCAATCGGGTTCCGTTCCTGCAAGAAGATACGCACTGGCTGTTCAGCTACCTGGCGATCGGCGTATGGCAGAGCATGGGGTGGGGAACGATCATTTATCTTGCTTCAATAAGCAGCATTAACCCCGATCTCTATGAGGCTGCGACCGTTGACGGTGCAGGCCGCTGGAGAAAGATGTGGAACGTCACGCTGCCTTCGATTCGGATGACGATTGTAACCTTGCTTATCCTGAACCTGGGCAAAGTCATGGACGGTTCGTTCGAGCGGATCTACGCCCTTACGAACAAGGCGACCACCGAATACACAACGACGATTCCGGTACTGGTTTATCGTTGGGGTATTGAGTCCGGCAACATCAGCCGTGCGACAGCAGTAGGATTGTTCCAAGCTGTCATCGGTCTTGTACTTGTACTGATTGCTAACCGAGTGGCCAAGAAGCTTGGCGACGAAGGAATTTTCTAGAGAGGGGGCGCACCATGAAAGCATCCACTGGCACTATTGCCATGCACAATAAACAGCGTTTTGACATCTGGGATGTCGTAATTCGCCTCGTTATCATCCTCGTTTCGCTGGCTTGCTTGCTGCCGTTCGTACACGTTATTGCGAAGTCGTTCAGCGCGGACGCATTCGTTATTGCGAATAAAGTAACGCTTTGGCCGAGAGGATTCACCTTCGGGGCTTATGAGAAAATTTTTCAAGATAAAAGTATTCTTCGTTCCTTGTATATCTCCATTATCGTTACGGCATTATTCACGATTCTAGGTATGATCATTACGATCTTCGCGGCTTATCCACTGTCTCGTGGTCAATTGAAGGGCCGCTCGTTATTCACGCTTATCTTCTTGTTCCCAATGCTCTTCAGCGGGGGCATTATCCCGGAATATATGCTGATTAACAATCTTGGCATGATGGATACACTGTGGGCGCTCATTCTGCCGCTCGCATTCAGTTCCTTCAACTTGCTAATTATGAAGACCTCGCTCCAGAGCGGTATTCCGATCAGTCTTGAAGAGGCTGCGCGGATCGATGGGGCAAACCATTTCCGTATTCTATGGAGTGTCGTTCTCCCACTGTCCAAGCCCATTATGGCAACATTGTCGCTGTTCTATGCGGCTGGACGCTGGAATGCTTATCAGGACTCCTTGTTCTACATCAAACAAAATGTAGACCTGCGTCCGCTCCAATTGAAGCTTTACTATCTTGTCATTCAATCGACGGAAAGCTTCCAACTCGAAGCATCATCGGTGGCGCTCAGCAACCCTGAGGTACTGAAAGCGTCGTGCGTTGTATTCGCAACGCTCCCGATTTTGTGTATATATCCTTTCATCCAGAAGTACTTTGTTCAAGGCACTATGCTAGGTGCAGTAAAAGAGTAACGAAGTAACACAAAAATGACTGATGGGGGTAATAAGCAATGGCAAAAAAGAGATTGGGCACCATGTTGTTGTCTTCTCTGGTTGTAATGGGTCTTATTGCAGGCTGCTCGAATAGCGGCTCGGACACCAAAACGGAAGAAACGACGCCAACGACAGACAACTCGTCGACAACGACGGAAACGACGACAAATGAAAGTGCTTATCCAGACTATTCGAAGGGCTTCACTGAAAAAGTAGAACTCAACATCCCCGTCTATGAGCGTGCGTTCGAAGGCTGGAATGTTACGGACAACTATTATACGAAATGGATTCAGAAGGAATTCGGCGACAAGTACAACATCGACGTGAAATTCACGGCAATTGCACGCGGTAATGAGGTACAAGACTTCGAGCAGCTGCTTGCCGCGCACAAAGCGCCGGATCTCATTTTCCACTACGATATGCCGCAAGCGCTTGCATATTACAGTGAAGAAGTTATGCAAGATCTGGATTACAAAGAAATCGAGAACTATGCACCAACTTATTGGAAAAACATGGGTTCAACGATCGAGCAATACGGCAAAGTAGACGGCAAGAATGCATTCGTGTTCGCTGCTCGTCCAGCTATTGATAATAATACTACACTGATTCGTAAGGACTGGGTTGAGAAGGTAGGCATGAAGGTCGAAGACCTGACTTCCCTTGAGAAGTACAACGATATGCTTCAGAAGTGGAAAGATGCTGGCCTCGGCGTAGGCGCTGAGTCGCTGAAACTGAACAACTACACGTTCAACTATGCGTTCCGTGATTTCCCAATGGATGACAAGGAACATGCGCTCTACTCCGACCTGGGCGTAGCGGACCTGACGACGCCAGCTACTGAGAAATATTTGCGCAACCTGAATGACCTGTACAACAAAGGTCTGATCGACAAAGAGTTCTACCTCCGTACGGACGATGCGAAGATTAAAGCTGAATTCGTTGCAGGCAAAACGGGTACGTATGGTCTTTATCTTGCAAGCAACACGGATGTTATCTCTGCGACGCTGGCGAACAACCCAGGTGCTGAATTCGCAATCCTGCCTCCGGGAGCAGGTGTGCCAGAAGGTTCTAAACCGCAAGGCCGTGCTTACTGGCCATTCGGCTTCATCATGGGCGTCAACTATGAGTCGACAGCAGAAGAGCGCGCAGCATTGTGGATGTACCTGGAGTGGATGAGCCAGCCAGACAACCTGTTCTTCCTGCAAAACGGTGTAGAAGGTCAGAACTATACGCTTGATGCTGATGGCGTTGCAGTGAAAAACGCTGACTTCAAAGGCGAGTCCGCACTGTCGCAAAACAACAACAAAGACTACTGGGCACTTGTAACGGAAAGCGCACAATACGCAGATCAAGCTACAACTCGTAAAGCTCTTGCTCGTCAATGGGCACCTGTTGGTTATGAAAGCCTGGTAGATCAGCTGTTCAAGTACTATGACGAAACTGCAGAATATCGTACGCCGGACCCAATGTTCAGCGTTGTACTTGAGAAAGTAAACGAGTACAAAGCAGACCTGAACGCACTCTTCCAAGAGCTGTACGTGAAGGTTGCACTGTCTAAGCCAGAAGACTTCGACAAAACGTATGAAGCAGCGAAGCAAACGTACCTCGATGCAGGCTACCAAGAAATTCTCGACGAGAAACAAAAAGCAATCGACGCTGGTCAATACAGCTAATCTAAATTAATTTAACAGACACTCAAGCCCCGGCATTAAGCTGGGGCTTGAGGATTTGGAGGAGAATGGAAGACATGAAGATAAAGGCCTCTCAGACGGAATTGAAGCAGCTGATCGATCAAGTGGTAGACTACACGTTCGGTATGGACCTCACATGGGACTGGCCGGGCGGCGTTGCATTCTATGGTGTCAGCCGCGCGTTCGAAGTAACGGGTGAGCAGGCTTATCTCAATCGGATGAAGGAATGGGTCGACGAGTATATCGAGGTTGGTCTGCCTGTATGGACGGTGAATACATGTGCAATGGGCCACATGCTCATCACGCTGTACGAACAGACAGGCGATCAGAAGTACTTGGATCTAATCATGAGCAAGGTGGATTATCTTCGCAATGACGCACTTCGTTTCGGTGACCGCGTACTCCAGCATACGGTATCGGCGAACAACGACTTCCCTGAGCAAGCATGGGCGGACACGCTGTTTATGGCTGCATACTTCCTGCTGCGCGTAGGCATTATGCTGAAGGAGAAGCCGCTTGTCGATGATGCATTGCATCAGTTCTTCTGGCATATCAACTACCTGCAGGACGAGCATACGGGCCTGTGGTATCACGGCTACAATAATATTAAAAAGGATCATATGTCGGGCATGTATTGGGCGCGTGCGAATGCATGGGCTGCTTATACGATGTCTCGTGCGGCAAGAATACTGCCGGAAGCCTATCTCTATCCGCCAATGATGCACATCTGGAGCTCATTGCGTGATCAGCTTGCAGCGATTAAGAAGCTGCAGAAGGAAGACGGTCTGTGGGGTACAGTGCTTGATTATCCGGACGCGTACGGTGAGGTATCGGCGACAGCCGGTATCTGCGCAGCGATGGTCACGCAGCATAACCCGATGCATTCGAAGTATGTACAGAAGGCATTGGACGGCGTAATCGCAAATATTGCAAGCAATGGACGGGTTCAGAACGTATCTGGTGGAACTGCCGTCATGAACGATATAGAGGGCTACCTGAACATCGATAGGAAATGGGCGCAAGGCTGGGGCCAAGGCTTGGCACTAGCGCAGCTCACGGCTGTGTTGGAAGTTATTTAACAACAAGTTACTGATTTGAAGAGACGGCAATGACGCTTACTTCCTTGGGGAGTAAGCGTCATTTTGTAATGAGTTAGGAACAGAGAGGAGAATGGAGATGTACAGTAGACGATATAGCTTCGCAGCGCAATATGAGCAAGCGGGCAGCGTTCCGGTTGGTGCGGCGAGCATCTATGGCGAGGAGACGGGATTTGGATTCTTAGCATGGACGGACCCTGCGAACAATAGCGCGGATCGGTTCAAAGGGTATGGTGGATGGCTTCCGCGTTCAGGAGAAGGACAGGCTGCGCCGGCTTTTATCGATGCAAAGTATGGTGTTGAGCTGCGCCAGAACGGCTGGCCGCTGCGCTTCAGAGCATCCGTGCCCGAGGAAGGCATTTATGCCGTAACGGTTCGCATTCACGGCGGCGATGAAGGCATCGCCTCCCTTAACCTTTACACGGGACGACGCAACATGGTAAGACGCGAGATTACGATTGCGGCGGGCGGGGTTTTCGAATATCGGTATTACGTCCATGTGTGCGACTATATTCCGGTCGTGGGGAAGCCGGCAAGGGGCGATCTTTCGATCTACATTTCGGCTGTAGGTGAGATCGCCCGTCTTAGCGAGGTAACGATTGAGCAATCGGAAGCACCTACACTGTTCTTGGGCGGCGATTCGATCGTAGGTGACTACGATACGCGTTATCCTTACAACCCGATCATTAGCGGCGGCTCTTGGGGACAAAATATGCTGCAATACTTCAATGGTGCTGCCGTTGATAATCAAGCGCACGGCGGCATGACGACCAACTGTTTCCGAGACGACGGGCATTGGGCGATCATTACGGGCCGCATTCGCCCTGGCGATATGTTCATGTTCCAATTCGGGCATAACGATCAGAAGCGAAGATACCTTGCGCCGTATACAGGCTACTCAGCTAACCTCAGATGGTATATCCAGCAGGTACGAAGCAAGGGCGCGACTCCGGTTATTGTGACATCGCTTAGCCGGATTCCAAGCCAGGATGAGGATGGCAGCTACTATGATCTGCTGGAGGAGCATGCGGAAGCGTGCCGCAAGGTAGGTCGAGAGTATAAGGTGCCCGTCATCGATCTGCATGAGCACAGCTTCCAGCGTTTCTGTCAGATGGGAACCGAGAAACTCAAAGGGTATTTCAACGATGCGGCGCATACGAATGATTACGGTGCGATCATGATGGCCCAATTTATTGCCTCGGAAATTAAACGCCAGCAGATCGAGCCGTTATGCCACTTGATGAACGACTACGATCCAGCGCCATGGCTTCCGGATGAGTCGCTGCGTCCGCCAACGCAGGTGTCGCCAACGGACAAGCCAGAGCGTCCGATCCTTCCGACGGATCTGCCGGAGCTGCCGTATGTGGATTGTGTGGGGATTAAGCAGCTGGCTGGTTTGAAGGAAGCAATGGCGAGGGGACTGCTTGACCCGTGTCTGAAATATTTTCACCCGGAAGCAAATCTGCCTCGTGGACAGTTCCTGTTCCTATTCTTCAAGGCGGCGCAGTCGCCGCCGAAGCGGGTGTATCAGGGCCGATACTGCGATATCTATAAATACGAGTTCGATGCGTCGAATGTACAGGGTGCAATCGATGCGGAGCTTATCGATGAGGCAACAACGCCAAATGGCCGTTTCCGGCCAGACGACGGCTTAACGGGTGGAGAGCTTCTGAGCTTCATCGTGCGTTCGCTTCATGAAGCGGGCAATCGTCAGCATCTCAATGTGGAGGCATGCGAGCGGCAGGCACGAGCCTGGGGCCTGATCTGGGAAGGGTACGAGCGGGATCTTGAAGTGAATCGAGCAGATTGTACGGTGGCGCTCGTTGAGATGATGAAGCTCGCAGCAGCAGCTCATCCTACGAAATCATAATACCATCGTCAATTTACGAATGGTTTCGTGAATGGCGCGCTCGGCAAGGCTGCCGACGGGAAGGACGTTACAGGCTGGTATGTGCTTGATCGATAGGCACTTCCGTTTCTAGGCACGCCTTGGAGTCGACAATAAGAATAATTCGAATGATCCGTCCGTGTCGGGCTGATGCTGAACAGGGCTGCCGCAAAGCGGTGGCCCTATTTGTCATACAATCCGACTACTCCAAAGGCGCAGAAAGATGCAGCTCACGATACTTCGCGGGCGTCATCCCTTCCTTCTTCCGGAACGTCGCGACGAAGTGACTCACATCGTTGAAGCCGGCCAGAATAGACACTTCTTTCAGCGCCATGCCGGGATTGGTGACCATAATTTTTTTCGCTTTCCGGATACGCAGCTGGATGAGATAAGAGTACGGACTCATCCCGAAGGCGTCTCGGAACAGCTCGTTCAAGTAGGAGACGCTCATATGAGCCTGATCCACGATTTCGGGCAGCCCGACATTCGCAGAGCAATTATTCTCCATCCACTGTACAACGGGGCGAAGCTTCTCGTAATATTGCGACAGCGAAGGTTGATCGCCCCGCATGCTGTACTTGCGAAGAAGCATGAGAAAGTGATATAGCTCAGTAGAAGACTCCAAGCCGGAAAACTCGACATCTTGGTCCGCCTTGAGGAGCATCTCTCCGATCACATTCGAGAAAGAAAGCTGCTCCGATACCTCGGTATACTTCGCAGAAGTGTTCATGTCTAGCGCATCCAATATCGCACCAGCAGCCGTGCCTCCGAACGTAATGTAGACCGTCGACCAACGGTCCGATACCGGATAATACGAATGGGGCGTGAACGGGGTCAGCAATACGCCCTTGCCCGCGGTCAGCGAGAAGCGCTCCTGCGCCATTTCGAAGCTTCCTTCACCCTCAAGCGTATGGAGCCAATGATAGCACGGGTATCCATCCGGCCGGACGAATATTCGCTCCCAAGCGCTGTACCCAATCGTTTCAATATATAAAGGCAGCGTCCGCTCCACGGAGTTGAACACACATCTAATGTTTTCGTCATCCCATTTCAACATGATCTCACCTCAACAGTGTGCGAAAGCCTATGTTTGTTCTTGTTCGACATCTATCCTCCCGTTTCTTGCTGGATAAACTGAAGAAATGCTGAAAAATGTAAAAAAGAGCACCCTGTCGAAACGCAAGGAGCGACAGCGTACTCTTAAAAGGTGGAGCTACAGCGTCAAAACTGTTGAAAAACACGGAGAGAAGCGAGCGCCTTGCCCGTGAAGTCGAACAACGCTTGATTGGACCAATGATTGCCCGTCGATGCGACGTCGTTGCCGTATTTCATTCCCTCCGGGCTTGCCCAGGTCGTGCCGTTCACCGGCAGCCACGCCGGTTCCCAGTACACGATTCCGCGGCCACGGCCGTTCGGGACCTCACGAACCGTCGTCATCAAGTCGTGCAGAAACTGTGCTTGACCCTCGACAGTAGGCGAATAACCGCCAGCCTTAGCCAGATCTTCTGTGAAAATATCCGCGCCGGAAGGGCTATCCGCAGTGTAGCCGTATGCCGTCTCAACAACGAGCACCTCTTTGCCGTAACGTGCGCTAATATCATTGAGATTGAACCGCAGCTCCTCCAGCGTGCCGTGCCAAATCGGATAATAGGACAAGCCGATGATGTCGTAATCGACGCCGCGCGCCTGCATTTCATCGAACCAAGTCCGGTACAGCACATTGGAGCCGCCAGCATCCAGATGTAGAATGATTTGCATCGGTCCTACTTCTCTCACCGCACGAGTTCCCGCACGCAGCAGCGCCGCCAATCGGTCGAATGAAGCCTTCCATTCGTCTTCTTCCGAAGGTTCGAACCTTTTCTCTTCAAAATGATACTTCGGCGTTCGTCCTTCCGGCCACAGCATGCCGTTCGTCGTTTCATTCCCGACCTGTACGAGATCCGGCAGCACGTCGCAAGCCCGGCATACGTTCAGCACTTCCTTCGTATAACGGTACACTTGCTCCTCCAGCTGCTCGAAGGACAACGATTGCCAAGCCTTCGGCTTGCTCTGCTTCTTCGGGTCGGCCCAGAAATCGCTGTAGTGAATATTCAGCATAAACTGCAGCCCTTGCAGCTTCGCTCTTTTCGCCAACTCGATCGTTGTCTCGAGGTCGTTCGTACCACCCATGTACGGCTGCCCTTCCTCATCATAAGGGTTCACCCATAGCCGAAGGCGGACCACATTAAAGCCATTGATACGCAGGATCTCAAACAGATCCTTCTGTTCATCGTCGAGCATAAACTTCCCGCCGAGCGTTTCTACTTCCTTCAGCATGGAAACATCTGCGCCTTTATAATAAATCCGGTTCATCTCTTTCTCCTTATCACTTAAGTCATGCCTATCCTTTATCTCCGCCAGCGGTCAGACCATTGATCAAATACTTCTGCAGCACGATATACAGCACGGCAATCGGGATTGCAATAAGTACGGACCCCGCAGCGAACAGTGTAAATTCGTTCTTCGTCTGGTCGCTGATCATCGAATAGAGGCCGATCGCAACGGTTTTCTTCTCTTCACTGGATATAAGCAGCCTTGGCAAAATAAAGTCCATCCACGGTGCAGCAAATTGCAGCACAGCCACAAAAGTGAGCATCGGCGTCGCAAGCGGCACGATGATGCGGACGAAAATTTGCGTTCGCGACGCTCCGTCAATTAATGCGGCTTCATCGAAGCTCGTCGAGATGTTGTCGAGATACCCTTTCAACAGCCATATGTTATAAGGCAGCTGTGCAGCAACGCCTACGAAGACTAGACCGGTCAGGCTGTCGAGCAGACCGAAGTTCAGGAACAGCATGTAGACGGCGATTGCCGTCAGGAATGCCGGGAACATTTGCAGAATGAGAATAGACAGCAGACTCGCTTTCTTCCCCTTGAACTTGAAACGCGAGAACGCGTACGCGCCAAGCGTGGATAGAAGCACGCCGAAGAACATGTTGGCCGCGGCTACCTTCAACGTGTTCATATACCAGACCGGGAAGTCCGTATTGCGGAATAGGTCGATATAATTGCGCAGCGTAGCATGGTCCGGTATAGCCGATGCATTGGCCAGCCCCTTGGAGCTGCCGAAGGAGGAGCCAACGATCCAGATCAGCGGATAAATGACGATAACGGCCACAACGATGAGCTCCAGGTAGATGAGCGACGCAGTCAATATTCTCGTAAGGTTGGTTCGCTTTCGCTTCATACTCAAAGCTCCTCAAACGATTTGGATTTACGAAGATTAATGAGCGAGAAGCTCGCCACGATCAAGAAGACGATAATCGACATCACCGCTCCCATGTTGTATAGCCGGTTGTCGAGCGTCAGCTTATACAGCCAAGTAATGAGCAGATCGGTGTTCCCCGCGAAGTTGTAATCTGGGTTCGCCGGCCCGCCTTCGGTCAGGAAGTAGATGACACCGAAGTTGTTGAAATTGCTTACGAAAGAAAGCATTAACAGCGGCGCGGTTGCTTTGTATACGATCGGGAACGTAATCTTCCAGAACATCTGGCCTGCGTTGGCGCCGTCCATCCGTGCAGCTTCATAATAGCTCTCCGATACTGTCGTGAGCGTGCCCCCGATTAGCGCCATAAAGTACGGGAAGCCTAACCACAGATTAATGAGCAGCGCTAGAATTCTAGCGAGATTCGTGTTGCTCGGGTCGGTGAACCAGTAAATCCGCTCTGAGGTGAGTCCCATATCGAGCAGGAACTGACTGATCGGCCCGAACTGGCCATTGAACATCGACTTGAATACCAGTGCCGAGATCATCGCCGGAACGGCCCAAGGCAAAATATAAATGCTGCGCCACAGCTTCTTGAATCTCACAATGGAGCTGTTCAACAGCACGGCCTGGAAGAAACCGAAGAAGTAAGTCGTAATTGTCGCAAGGATCGCCCAGACGAAGGTCCACAGCAGCACGCCCAGAAAGGTGTGCATCCACGAGAACACTTCGGTTACGGTGACGAAATTGTTAAGCCCTACCCAATGGACAAGCTTGGTAGGGGGGAGGTTGCTGCGGCTGTAATCGGTGAAAGCAATTAGAACCCCGAATACGATGGGCAGCACACAAATAAACAAGGTTAGCAAGGCCGCTGGGGAGAGAATAATGTAGGCATACATCGACTCCCACAGCTTCTTGATCTCTTGCAGCGAGCTATGCAGCATGCCTGTTTCGTTGAGCTGGCTTCTTGCCTTGGCCGCGTCTCTAATGTTCCAGATGTAAAAGAATAGGAACAAGAGAAGGATGAACAATGCAATGATTCCGTTGGCCATCAATACGATGGAATGGTCGCCGGCCGTTAGGCCGGTCAACCCCATTGTTCTAGGCTGGGTGCCCAGCGTGAACAGTCCCCATAATCCTTTCAGGAAAAAGCCGCCGTTCTCTCGGAAACGAAACCCGCCGGCCATGTCGGTATAGCGGCCGGTTGCGATTTCGATCGCGAACGCTCCGGCACCGATAAGAAAGAAGAGGAGGCCCTTCAAGTACTGCCGATTCAGCGTCTGACCGGCCCCCCAGACGATTGCGGATAGCAAGCCGGCTGCCCAGGCCGGCGTTTGTTTAGTATGCAAGGCTGTCATATTCGTTTACTTGCCCAATGACTTCAGGTCGGCGTATTCTTTGTCAGCCTTCTGCTGCGCGTCTCCGACCGCCATCAGATTGTCCCATACGTTAACGATGAGCGAATTGCCGGCCGTGTAGAGGTAGTCCGGGATTTGCGGCGTCAGATCAGCATTTTCCGATTGGGCGATGATGCCTTTAATATGCTCGTTGCCGTTAATGCCTTCAACATTTTGAATATGATCCGATTTGAGTGCGGGGATCGCTCCTATTGATTTGTACAGTGCAGCGGCGCCCTCATCGGATGCCATGAAGTTCGCGAACACACGAGCAGCAGCGGGATATTTGGAATAACCGGATACGACCGCAACGGAAATGCCCGTCAGAGAGCCAGCCACATCGCCAGAAGCAGCCTTAGGCAGCGTCGTTACACCGTATTCGAACTTGTTGTCGGCAGCGGCTGCATCGAAGTCCTTGAATACCCAAGGTCCCGTAATGACATAGGGCGTTTTGCCTTTGACGAATTCGCTCTCGATCGAGTCCCATGTTGCGTCGGCGGAGTTTACATTCCAGACGCTGCGGAGCGACTTGTAGTATTCAAGCCCTTTCGTCAGCGATTCCGAGCTAAAGTTCGGTTTATCCAAGTCTTTGTCTTCATACAGATGCCAGCCCATCGAGGACAATACCGGATAAGCATAGTAGAGCTGGCCGGCAAGGAAACGAATCGTCCACTGGTTCTTACTGCTGTCGTTATACTTATTAGCAAGCTCGATTATTTCCTCCCAAGTGGTTGCCGGCTGGTCGCTGCCCGTCAGCTCTTTGAGCAGCGTTTTGTTATAGAATAGGGCGATCGATTCCGTCGAAATCGGTACTCCGTACAGTTGGCCATCTTTGCTCGCCACCTCGACGAACGTGTCCGGCACCCGTTCCTTCAACGTGTCCCCATAGTTGCCGAGTGGTGCAGCGGTCGCGTTGTCGATCGCTTGGGCCAGCTTGTCGTAGTTCGCCGTGAACACATCCGCGCCTTTGCCTGCTTCGCCGTCAAGCGCCATGCGCTCCACGCTCTCTACCTTTGCGACGATTTCATACTCGACTTTCACTTGCGGGTATTTGACTTTGAACGCTTCTACAAGTGCTTTGCCATAATCCTCGTATTCCACCCAGATTTTCAGGGCTTGCTCGCCTGAAGCAATTTCGGGCTCCATCTCGTATTCGTTAGTGGACGCATCCCACTTCAGCCCGCCGTTGTCCTCGCTCGTATTCGCATTCGTATCGGCCGTATCCGTCGTTCCTGTTGTGGATGAAGCCGAATTGCTTGTGTCCGAACCGCAGCCGGACACGATAAGCATGGTCGCGAGTGCAATATTTACGCCAACAAATCCGATTTTTCTCATGTATAATCCCCCCGGTATTTCATTTAGTCGTCCAATATTTTCTATTGCAAACTGAATTATAAAACGTTTCCAAACGGTTTGATATATAATAAACAGAGGGTCATGCGTATAAGAATCTTATGGCGAAATGACAAAAAAAGAGCCTTGCATGTCGTGACATGCAAGGCTCTTGGTCCTATTAAACACCATACTAACTGTCCTTATTTCGGGCTAACCGTTAACCACTCGCCCACGAAGCGGTGCTTGTTCGCTCTGATGATTTCATCCAACGGCACGGCCTCATCGAAGTCCCCATCGAAGGCGATGAATCGAATGTAAGGCCCTGTCGACTTCTCCGTGAAGCTTGTGCCGTCAGGATAAGTGATCGTTCCCCCGCTGTCCGTATACATGCCCTCCAGGGAGAACCCGATATCTTTGGCTTTGACCGTCTTCGGCTTGTCCGTGTGGTTGGCGATGAGGATCTTGCCACCGAAGTTGTAGTTATAATACTGATCCTCAAACTTCTGGACGTTGCTTCCTGCCGTCACATAGATTGCGCTATACGCTGGCAGGGTGAACGAGCTGACGTTGTGAATGGAATACAGGTTATAGACCGAGCCGTCTGGCTGCGGGAATGATTGGCTCACATACGTCTCGAACCAGTTCGCCTGCAAACTATCTGCCATTCCTGCCGATTCGGTCTGGCTGTAGGACGTTCCTTGGCTGCCGACCTTCAGCAGCGTCAGCTTAAGCGTCTCATTCAGATTCGTCATCGTGCCTCTAAGGACGGAGCCGCGAATGCCATTCCCGTTGAAGAGGAATGGATCTTTCATCTGGCCGAAGCCTATATGACCGCTGTCGCCTATCGAGTACAGCTCGTATTTGAATACGTAGTCGACGTTGCCCGATGCGAGAGGGACGTCGGCGGGAACGATTAGTTCACCTTCTACGGTTTTCGTATTCCCTCGGAAAATAAGCTTCGTCTTTACGTCACTGTAAGCGGTATACTCCCCTTCTTTCCATTGAAGGCTGAGGATTGCCCATACGATCGTATCCCGTGTAACCGGAATTTCGGAGTTGAAGGATACTTTGATAGGATAGTCGTTCGATGACGGAGCGACTGCATCACTGAACGCTTCGGGATAACGGTCCGTATCCCAATAAATTTCATTCAGTCGTTGATTTTGCGAGAGATTGAAGTGTGCGCGTTTATATACGTTGTTCTGATCCTGCTGCCACGGATTGCCGTCATCCCAGGTTACATCCACATGCGCATAGGAGCCGTTGATCTTGACTAGGTTCCAAGCATGTCCAACTCCCCCGAGTGAGGTGCCGGAAATGTACATAATGTCGAGTCCAGCCAATTGACCCAGCAAGTTCATCGCTCTGGCGTAGCCCTCGCATACCGAGATGCCCTCAATAAGCGCACCATAAATACCGTAGGGGTCCGTTCCTGTCTTGATTCTTTTGCTGTAATACTGCCAATCGTATGTGATTTTGTTCAATAGGTAGTCATGAATCGCGGTTTCTTTCACAAGGTCGGACATGCCCGGTTTAATGAGGCGTGCAATAACATCCCTTGCCTCTTTGCCGGCAAGTGCCGCATTCTTCAGTACTTGATCTTCCTCATGAGATTCCTTACGAAGTGCAGGAGCCGCGTCGAGCAGCGGGTTATCCTCGAAACGGACAGCTCTCAGCTTAGGCATCTGCCCGATGACCGAAATATCTGATATTAGGTTGTTAGAAGCCTGCAATCCCTCAAGCTGGGTTAAACTTTTGAGCGCGCTAATATCTTTGACGTTGTTGTAGGAGATCCAGAGAGACTTGAGTGTCGTAACACCAGCTAATGGCTTTACATCGGAGATGAAATTCTCGATGGCATGCAGCTCTTCCAGCTTCAGATTCTTCAGTGGTGTGAGGTCCCGAACGGTGTTGTAGCCGATATCAAGCTTCTTCAGCTGCTTCAGATTCGCGAGTGGACTGAGGTCGGTTACCAAGTTGTTGAACAAGTCGAGCGAAGTCAGGTTGCGGAGTGCTTCAAGTCCGGTCAGATCGCGAATGCGGCCTGTGGAATTCTGATAGATTTGAGCGTTGGTGATCGATTTAATGCCGAGTACGTCCTTCACCAGAATATCACCGGTTGGCTTGGCGATAATAGCGCGAATGACAGCCTCCAGATTGGCGTCCTTGAAGACGACCTTCTTCAGATCGGCAGGGTCAGTCGTATTCGTGGACGTATTAGGGACAGATGTATTCTTGGCTGCCGTTACTTCTACGGTTACTGTTGCGTACCCCGAATAGCCGTTTTGTGTGACCTTCGCTGTGATTTTGGCTTTGCCTACGCTCTTGCCTGTCACAACACCCGCCTGGGTGACGATCGCGATCTTCGAGCTGTCGCTCGAATAGGTGAATGTGAGCTTAGGCTGCGTAGTGGCGCGCAGCGTAAGCGTACTGCCAACAGCTACTTTATAAGTTGAGGCAGTGAGCTGAACTTTGACGGCGCTCGTCTTCGCGGCGGCTGCTGTTGTAAGAGCATTCATGGGTACGAGCATGACGACGAGAAGAAGGAGTGCGATAAACTTCATGCCAAGACGTTTGGATACCACACACATCACCTTTCTACTAAAATATTCCGCATAATCGTACCATTTTTCGACAATTATTTCTATGATTTTCATGGGATTGGCGATTGTTGAACATGTAAATCAACCATATATTCCTATTGTTGCATTGAAAAAAGCTAGCATTCTCGGATGGAGAATGCTAGCTTTTACCCTTTAATGAGAGATTGTATTACTAGCTTAACGTTAAGTCGAACTTAGCTCCAGCCGCGCCTGTGAACACGATCGTACCGTTCTTCGGCAGCACGATCGAATCGTCGGCATGAATGACGCTGAATGTCACGAGGCTGCCATTCTCGTCATAGACAGCATACGATCCGGCGGATGGGAGCTTCACGCTCATGGTCTTACCCGCGGCTTTGTCGGGAATGGTGTACCATTTGGAATTGCCGTTTGTCGGAATCGTGACGCGGGCGTGTTTGCCCGAATAGATCGGCTTCAAGGCATCCTGGCTGATATACAGATTGCTTCCGGTCAGCAGATACTCGACGCCATCCTGTTTGAAGAACTGGACGGGACCATTGTCTCTGCCGCCTGAAGCAGGAATTTGCAGATCGGACACGGACGTGTTCGGACCCGTCATTCGCTGACTTAAGACGTAGCCAGGTACATCATCGAATAGCAGCACCTGCGCGGAAGGGGAAGCTAGGAAGGCAATCGATGTATATTTCTCGTTGACGATGTAGTAGCGTTTGCCATCCCGTTCGTTCCACGCGGCCAGTGTTTCTTCTGAAACCTCGTTGGTCGGGAGCTTCTCGGCTGCATATTCGGATATTGCCAATTGGCCGAGTCCTGGCACCTGCGCATATTGGCGAACCCATAAGTACGTACGGCCGTTGCTCTCCTTCACGAGGTTGATTTTCGCGCTTCCATTCGCATTAATGAATGAACCATCGGATGAATACGTGTACTTCTCGGCTGGATAGCTAGGGTCCATCGGTGTCGTCAGCGACAATTGACCGTCCGCCGTGACGCCTACTGTAAGCAGCTGAGTCGAAGAACCATAATGGCCGGCTGCGTCGAGAAGCTCTTTAGGCATATCCGCTGTAACAGGTGCTCCGTATGATTTGTCCGGCTTAATAGCGTCGATTGTCCCTTGCTCCTTCAGCGCTTGGAGCAGAATCTGGGCAGCCAGCAGCTGATTAAACGAGCTTGAACCACCAGACGATAGAACGGCTGCCGCCATGTTCTGCTCAGGGAGCACGATGAGCGAAGCGTGGTACAGCACGGTATCGCCGCCCTTGGCCAACGCTTGAATGCCATAATCATTGAACGGGAACAGATCGACACTATCCCAGCCAAGGCCATAGCCAATGGAGTTATCGGCCTCGGCTGGCCAGAGGCCGTTCCTATACTCGGCATTCGCCATTGCTTTCACGGCGTCGGCGGATAGGATGTCCGCAGCTTGGCCGGTGAAAATTTGCGAGAATCGTGCGAGATCATCTGCGGTGGAGTAGATACCGCCCGTACCAATGGCGTTAACTGTCTCGTTCGGCAGCTGCTGCCTGTAAGAAGGAACATAAAGTGCAGCCATCTGAGATTCGTCTAGATTGTCTTGCGGCGTCCCTGTGTTCGTCATTCCTAGCGGCTCTGTAAAATGCTGATGGATATAGTCCGTAAAGCCGCTGCCGCTGACTCTCTCAACCAGAATTTCTGCTAAAGAGAAGCAGTCATTGCAATAGACCGAGAAAGCGCCTGGATCGGCTTTCAGTACTTGTGTCGACAACTGCTTGAGAAACGTGTCATGTGCGTATGTATCGTTGTCAGACAATAAGAATGCGTTCTGGAGCGATGAACCAGCGAAGCCGGCGGAATGGTTGAGCAGCATGCGAGGCGTGATTTGCTTGTAGCGCTCGTCTTTCATTGTGAAGTCGGAAATGTACTGAACGACGGGTTGGTCTAGATCAATCCTGCCTGCATCGACCAGCTGCATAACGGCGGCTGTCGTGAACATTTTGCTCGTAGAGCCGATGCCGTACATGGTATCCGCCGTTAATGGCTTCTTCCCAGCAGCATCGTTCTTGCCAGCCTGACCTGAGACGACGATCTTCCCTTGATCAATGAGTGCGTACTGGACGCTAGTTGTGCCATATTGCTTGGTAAGGAGCGTTGCTTTCTCGGCTGCGGTCTTCACGGTGTCCGTATAAGCCAGAGGCTCCTTACCCGAATCGGCGGCTGCCGCTGCACCAACTGGTGTCAGCATGGACAGCATCAAGGATACGATCAGCAACAGTAGAAACAATCTTCTCTTTCTCATAATACCTCCTTAAAATCATCGTCAAAGGTATTACGGAAGAAGCCTCCGAAAGTTTCTGTTATTTGGTAAAAATGTAGGCGTGTTAAATGGATGGGTACGGGATACGACGTGGGGTAATTCCGTTGAGAGCTTGTATTACAAGTCGGGTTTTATTCGAGGGCCTCGATTTGCGAATATGATATTGCATAACAAAATGTAAATTTGATCAAATTATGGGTGTTAACTCGCTCGCTCCATCGTTACAGGGCAGCCCGCCCGTACTGCCTGAAGACGCCGCAATAGACATGAACATACGGGAGAAGATGATACATGCCTCACCAGAGATTCCAGTCAGCCAGCATAGCCCCCCGCTATTCCAAAGGGAAAATATCTGTATTCGGCATCAACTCGTTGTATCCTCGTACACCTTGGGTCGCAGCTTGGTGGGCAGCTTCCTTCCCGGGATTCGGTCATATGTATATCGGCAAGTACTTATATGGCTTTGTACTCATAATATGGGAGCTTGTTGTAAACAACAATGCTCATATCAATATGGCGATTGCCTTATCCTTCCTGGGGCGTTTCGATGAGGCGAAGGCCGTTCTCAATGAGGGTTGGGCGCTATTGTACTTATGCGTTTATGTGTATAGCATATGGGATAGTTATCGTTGTACGGTTGAAATCAATAAAAGTCATATGCTTGCCGAAATTGAAGATGCGCCAGTCGCTCCTTCCGAAGTTAGTTTCTTTGATGTCGTTACGCTTGATAAGAAGCATCCTTGGGTAGGAGCGGTCTGGTCCACCTTAACGCCTGGCTTAGGGCAGCTCTACAGCAGCAGTACGATCGTCGGCACATTTATTTTGGCTTGGTGGATATTTGTATGTCATAAGGCTGTTGCCGTTCGGTCAGGGCTGTACTCTTTCCTCGGCGATTTCGACCGCGCGGCTGCTGTTGTGGACTGGCAGTGGTTTCTATTCCTTCCCTCGATCTATTCATTTGCGATTTATCAGGCTTATGTATCGGTCACGGAGAATAACACCTTGTTTGATATTGAGCAAATACGATTCCTTAGAGTGAGGGCTGACAAGTTGGCACAACAATATCCCGTCGACAATGGAACGGATACCGTGCAAATTATTGCGACGTTCGAACATTCGCCCTTCGTAGAGATGGCTATTCATGATCTGGAGAAGCTGGGCGTACCGCCTCAGCAGATCGTTGCACTTCCTGTGGAGAACCTCGAGGCAAATACGCATGTCATTGATTCCATCCATCGGGTCGATGGCAGGAGCATGCTGGACGGAGCGATGATGTGTGCAGCGATCTTCTCCGTGCTCGGAACGATCTATGGATTCGTGTGGCATTGGGGGCCCATCATTTGGGGGCTAATCGGGATGGTAGGGGGATTCTTCCTAGGCCTGGCTATCGAGTTACTGCTCAGAAAAGGGAATATTAAATTCACTGCAAGCTACAAAACCGAAGTCATCATTGAGGTCACATGCCAAGCATCGCTCCAGCAGCATCTCATCCACATTCTGAAGGTTCGGAAGGCGAATGGGATCGTCATTATGCCGCGGACGGCTGAACGAGTGTAGGGGTAAGAAGAAGGCCATCCTTTGTCGGATGGCCTTTCGTGTTGGCGTTACTCGGCGGCTTTCAAATCCATCGCATGCGTCACCCGATTGCGGCCGCTGGCTTTCGACTCGTACAGCGCTTGATCGGCTTTGTTAATCAGCCTATCGTCCGTATCCTCAAGTGTAATCGTTGCGACACCGATGCTTGCCGTGATGTTCAGATTGCCTAGGGTTGCCGCTTCAATCGCCGCGCGCAGCCGTTCAGCAACGTGGACAGCTTGGCTCTCGTCAGCGCCAGCAAGCAGAATAACGAATTCCTCACCGCCGAAGCGGGCGGTGACGTCCGTCTCGCGGGAAGAAGTGTTGAGCAGCCTTGCCAGATCCGTCAGAACGAGGTCGCCGACAGGATGGCCGTATGTATCGTTAATCGACTTGAACCGATCGATATCGATAAGTGCGATCGAGAACAGTTCACCTGAGCGGTGGAATTTCGAGAGATGGGAGAGCAGGCTTTCGTTGAAGAACCGCCGATTTTTCAAACCAGTCAGCGGGTCCGTCAATGCCAATGTTTCCAACTGCAGATTGACGCTCATCAGCTCTCGCTGCTTCGTTTCGTACTCTTGGTGCAGCAGCTCCAGTTTGTGATTCGTCTCGTTCGTCTCTTGGACGAGATGCTCCAGCCGCTGCTTGGTCGCTAGAACATCTTTCTCATGCTCCAGCCGTCTGCGCATCTCGACGATGACACAGTCCATAAACGTCTCGCCGTCACGCGTCTGACGGACGCCGTTCAGCAGCACCGGCACATCTAGTCGGCCGCTGGATTGCAGCGATAGATAGATTTCATTCACATGTCCGTACAGCTGCATATACGGGTAGAAATACGTATGAAAGAAAAGCTTATTCGTCATCGACATGAACGACTCAATATGTTTACCGATCAATTCATCCCGTTCATAGGCAAGCATGGTGGCAAACGTCTGGTTCGCAGAATGAATAATTCCGGTATCCGAGATGGAGAAATAGCCGCAGGGCGCAAAATCTAGTTGCTGATCCATGAATCTGGTCCTCTTTCCGTTAATGATGAGCGGTCAAATACTGCTGAATGAATGATGCCGTTTCCTCAGGATGGCTTAGCTGCGGATAATGACCCTTGGCATTCATTAAGCGAAGGGTGCTTCCTTGCAGATGGGCGTGTAAATAGTTACCGACTTCGATCGGAGCAATACTATCGTCCGAGCACTGTAGAATAAGCGTTGGAATCGAGCAATGCTTCAACTCTCCACGGCAGTCGGACAGGAAGGTCGTCTCTGCAAACTGTCGCGCGATAAGCGGATCGCGGGAGCAAAAGGTTTTCTCCAGCTCGTCCGACAGCTCCTTGCGCTCAGTATTGTTCATGACGATCGGAGCCAGATAGCTGGCCCAGCCGTAAAAATTCATCTGCATCATGTTCAGCAGCTCATCGATATCCGTTCGGTCGAACCCGCCATAATAGTCCGGCAAGTCGTTAATGTAACGCGGAGACGGCCCAATCATGACGAAATCGCCGAAGCGCTGAGACTCTTGGTTGGCAGCTAGCAATCCGATCATACTGCTGACCGAATGTCCGACGAACACAGCATCCTTTAAGTCCAGCTCATCCATAATCTCAAGCACGTCTTGAGCGTAGCCGCTTAGATGGTTGTATTTAATCGGGTTATAGTGGTGGAGCTGAGAAGCTCCCGAACCGACATAGTCAAACAGAACAATCCGATAATCACGTTCAAAATGAGGAACGATATGGCGCCACATACCCTGATCGCAGCCGAAGCCGTGCGCCAATATCATGGGGCGGGAGCCTTGTCCGAAAATCTTTACGTTATTGCGTTCCAGGATGTTGAGGTCAGTCGTCATATCGAGTCCTCCCATTGCCAATTTTGTCGAAAAAGCTCATAAACCCATTATATTCGATAGAAGCCTCGATTGAATAATAGAAAATGGAATAATTGAGCAAATAGCCGGGAATTTCGTCACCTTTTTGGTGTAATTCCGGCTCTTAAGACGAGAAGAGCATCAGCTTCATTTTTCCCATAGCCGATCACTCTCCCTATCTATACCCTGCAGTCTACTGGTATAGTTAAAATATTACAGGAGGAATGGAGGGGTTTGGATGACGGCAACGAGGTTTCATCTCCAAGTGATTGAAATACCGGTGCGGGATGTGCAGGAATCCGTGGATTGGTATACGGGTATGTTCGGGCTTGGTTTTTGCTTCCCTTATAACGAGGGTGACGAGGAGGCTTGTCTCAATCTGAACGGAATGGGGTTTTCCTTGATCAAGGCGGATGTCGTTCCGGCTTTGGATTTCGTATCTTCAAGAGGAGAGCGGAAAGCATTCTTCTCTTTCCAAGTAGATAACATTCATGAGCTGTATGAAGAGATGAAGGGCAAAGGCGCCGACGTCAAGGAGATGGTGTTCAAAGAGGGGGGCGGATACAGCTTCCAATTCGTCGATCCGAATGGCAACTGCATGGGCATTTGGGGCGGGTGGCCGGAGGAGTCGTAAAGGATTACATAGCGTGAGAGCCGGGCTGCTGCCAATATTGGACAGGTTGGGATAGAGGAGGAACATGGAATGAGAGTCAAACTAGAGGGCGTTACGCTGCTGGCGAGCGAGGTATCCGTGCTGGCTGCATTTTATCGCGATGTGATCGGGTTTCAGATTGCGGTAGAGGAGGAGCACTACGTAGAACTGAAGAACGAAGGGGTTCGGCTCGCGATCTGCTCTAGGTCCTTGATGGCCGACAATACACAAGGTCATGAATCTTATATTCAGCCACACCGTGGACAGGCTGTCGAGCTTAACTTCGAATGCGACTCGCCGGAGTCCGTATATGAGCTGTATGAACAATTCGTTGCGCAAGGTGCGGCGGCTGTTACAGGGCCGACGGTTAAGGAATGGGGGCATACGACCGCTTTCTTCGCCGACCCGGAGGGCAATATCCACTCGCTCTTTGCGGTGAACCCGGTCCAGGTGTGAGCTAGTAGTCGATAAAGAACGCGGGGCATAATGCCTACGCGTTTTTTATTTTTCCCTCGACAGTTCTATCCAGCAGCGAAGTAACATTCAAGCAGTTGGCTTCGTCATAGATAGCAGATCTATTTTTGGTAAAATTATGTGTATAAAAGAGAGGGGAGAAAGCCATTCACAATGAAGAGGATTCATATTCTCATCGTTCTCGTATTCCTCGTGGCGATCCTACAGGCATGCAGCAAGCAGGAGGCCGCTGATGTCGTTACCGAGGTACCGATCGGGATTCCACTGCCGGTCGACGTACAGTCGATCCTGATACTTAATCCCGATGGCACGTCGTACAACGAACATCGCGATGCTGCCGTTATTGGTGAGCTGCTTCAAGGGATGAAGGAAGCGAAGTCCTCTTATGTGGGGGATCCCGAACAGTCGGGTGCGCTGTATAAGATTATACTAACGGGGAGCGGGGAGAAGCGGATATTCTCCATCAATGATCTCAGTAACACGAGCGCTGCGGATGTGAGCGTCAAGCTGTATGAGGAGGCCCCTGACGGAGGCACTGCCAAGGCTTGGTCGCTGCCCACGGCTTGGATTCAGCTGCTGTTGAGGGGATCAGTGGACGATGCTGGGCCGGGTATGCTGGCTACCGTCGATGAGGACAACGATAGTGTTACAGTCGTTGCTAATCGCGAAATGGATGAGCAGTCGATAAAGGATGCGATCGAAGCTACCTTGATGGTCGCTGCTGATCAGGCCAATACGACGGTGGACTATGCGATAAGTGTAACGGATCCACGTCGGATCGTGATTCGTTTCCCCGATCTGCCTCAGAGGGCCGTCGTTCAGTTTAACTTGGCGGGGGCAAAGACGAAGGATGGACGGCAATTCTTGACGCATTCGTCAGATGGCAATAATGCCGTTACGATCCGGCAGGGTGTTGCATGGAGCGGGCTCCGATGGTTGGATACGACGGGCGCGGTCAGACATGAGCATGGTTTGGACTCGGCGAGACTCATTGAGCCGTCGCGCGATGAAGCAGGACGCGAGAGGGAGCTGCTGATCTATAACGAGGACAGAACCGTGTATCGGGTTCGGCCTGAGCAAGGGGAAATTGAGGACGTCACCGTTCGAGCGTGGCTGAACGAGCAAGAGAAGTACGGAAGTGAGTACGGCGTTAATACGCTCTACTCGTACCCGGACGAGCATGATCGTTTTTACGCGGCGAAAGGGCTTCAGACGATTTATAAAGTAAGTTCGAAGGACGGAACGAGCCAGCCGATCTATGAATCGGATCGCCCGATTTACGGCGTCGCATCTTCGCCGGACGGTAAGCACGTCGCCCTTCTTGTGGACACCGAGCATCTCGGACCGGACGCCGATCTCATCATTATCGATGCCAAAGGCAAGGTCGTATCGACGTATGCCAAAGCAGCTTACATGGGCCATAGCGAAGGGTTCTATTTTATTTACCCCCTCAGATGGGTGGATAACGAAACGATTGAAGTGCCTCTTGTTAACGGAGCGAGGGGAACGGCGCTGTATGACTATAAGAAGGGGCTCCAGTCCAAGGAGGAGAACACCAAGCTGCCGGAGAAAGCGCGCCAGCTGCTCCAATCCAAGATTGGCGAGCAGGACGATATTTACATCGCCCGCGTACTGCCGAAGCCGGATGATGGGGACGAACGTTACTATGCTGTGTACGTGGCTGGCGTGGGGAGCCTCCTAATCGATCTGCAGGAGAAGAAAGTCACCCTACTTGGTTCTGGCGCCCTGCTCATGTGGACATCAACCGGTCAAATCGTAGTCTGGCATTCAACGGCAGGGAAGGACGTGGAGTATATCGGGGTGGACTAATTGGAGTCCTATTCGTATGGTCTGGACTCGACGGAAGCGATGGGGTTGGCGTATATTGGAAGTAACTAGACGGCAGAGGAGCGAATTTCGTTGGAGCTGACTATGGACAACCTTTATTTAATCAAGGAAAGGCCTGAATACGCCCCTCAAATCGGGCATTTGATCGCTATGATGGATTATGCGAGACATACAACGGTGGAAACGGTCCGAGGCTTGTCAACCGAGGAGCTGGACTGCGTTTACGACGAGCAGAGCAATTCGATCGGTTCGCTGCTGATGCATTTCGCCGCTGTCGAATATGCTTACCAGGTTAGTACATTCGAAGAACGGGAGTTGAACGAAGAAGAATTGGCACGCTGGGGTGCTGCCTTGGAATTAGGTGATGCAGGAAGAGCGCGCATTAAGGGGCATGAGCTGGAATACTACATAGCTGCTCTGGATGAGGTGCGCGAGACAACGCATGAGCTGTTCCGAGGCAAAACCGACGAGTGGCTGTACGAGGAACGGGATTTCTGGTACAACCGGCAAGCGAACTTTTACTTCATGTGGTTCCATGTGTTCGAAGACGAGATCAACCATAGAGGTCAAATTCGGTGGTTGAAGAAACGGGTGCAGGAGAAGTTGGGCAAGTGTTAGGACACAAACACCGCCTCCGGCCATAAGCCTGGGGCGGTGTTTGTGTTATTTGATATACACGCTTCCGAACGGAAGCACTTCGCGCAGGATGCGCTTGATCAAGCTGCCATCCTGCAGCTGCGCCTCTAGCTCCGCATCGCGGGAGCCGGTTTGGATAAGCACAGGGCCGGTGCCGCGCAGCTCCCACTGTACGTTCATATGCTGACTGGCGAGCTGATTGCCGTATACCGACAGCCGGATGGTCGCCGTGCCGGGGTAGGAGATCAATGCACCTGCCTCTACGAATAGCGGCTTATCCGGATCAAGCTGGAGCGTCATCATATCGCCGGATGTGATGATGCCAAGCCGCCCCGGTCCAGTGAACCGCATGCGGGTCAACTCTTTCGTAATCCAGGCGTTCTTCAGCTTCTGTACGATCGACTTCATCGTCATGCCCTCGGTGAAGAACATGACATGTCGCAGATCGAACAGCAGATTGCTTTTCTCATCGATCTCGACGACTTCAAGCGAGCATCCGGCTGGCAGTCCAAGGACAAGCTCGGACGGTCCTTGGAACTGCGATTGAATCATTTTGCGTTTGTGGTAAATACGCGCTAGGTTCATCAGTCGATCTTCTCGATGCTGCGGCGAACCTTGAAATGCGATGACCGACTTCGGATGCAGCAGATGAAGCTTGTCCGCTTCTTCGAGCGAGACATGCACATGGCCAAGCCGTGCGGGTGTTACGATGTTCATCCGCTAATCCCGCCTTCACGGAACGGACGATGTCTGCGCCATGAGAGATACCGCCAGATGCGGATCGCTAGGAAGTAGGCGATGAACAGCCCGACAACGATGCCGATACCGGTGTACATTTTATGCTGCCAAGCTTGCTTCTTCTGCTGCGCTTGCTCCGCTTCCGCCTGCAATGCAGCATTTTGTTCCATCAGCTGCTGGTTCTGTTCCATCAATTGGCCGTTCTGTGCCTGGAGCTCCTCCTGCTTGCGAGCCAACTCCTCGGTAGCCTGCTGGGCTTGATTCAGCTGCTCAGTCAGCGCATCATTCGCTTCTTTATATTGCTGCTCGATCTCGCTGATCTTGTCCGGTGCGTTATAAATATCTTGGACTCGGCTGATGAAGCTGGCTTCTGCAGGAGCTGCCGGCAACGCGTATGTCAGGATACTAAGTATAAATAGGATACCAATCGTTTGAATAATGGCGCGCATAGGGCAACCTCCAATCCCGATTGCTGTTGAATCATGTATTACTACTATAATACCTCGAATGTATTAGAAAAGTTGCAGTATGAACAAAGCCCCTTCGTTTTCCTAATGGAATGCGAAGGGGCTTCTCGTTTGTTTAGTGCGATCGCACAGCTTATCTGCTCTTCACGTAGTCGAGGAACATCCCTTTAAGGATGAGCAGCTGCGGTCTCGATTCGAGATCCGATTCGAACAGCAGAATGTTGTTCTGCAGCGAGAGCTGCCGCGAGAACTGGCCGAAGGCGTTCATGATCGTCGTCAGCGTCTCCTTGACTTGCAGATCCGAACGGATCGAGCCATCCTCAATCCCCGATTGAACAATGGTGGCCCAATGGTGTGAAATACGCCGATGCAGCGCAACGAACGACTCCATATCTTCAACGGGCTCAAGCGAATGTGCAGCGTAGCTGTCGAAGTCGATCATATATTTTGCGCTTGCGCGGTCATGCTCCTGGATGAGGAAGTCGAACAGCCGCTCCAGCTTGTCCAGGCACGATCCCGGCAGCCCCGCGGTCGTCATGAAAGCATCATGAATCGGCTGCAGCAGCTTGGTCGCCACCGCAACGATCAGCTTGTCCTTCTTCGGAAAATACCGAAACAGCGTAGCGATGCCGATATTGGCTGCGTCCGCGATATGCTGCATCGATGTTTTCTCGATTCCTCGACTTATAAACTCGCGCTCCGCGGCCTCTACAATCGTAAGCTGTCGCTGTTGTTTGCCGTCGAGCCGTTCCTTCTCGTACCGTTCTTTAGCGTCCATACCTGATTACCTTTCATGGGCCGATTAGCCATAAAATATAACCGTATTATAACGATGCCAACTCATTCTAGGCAAGGAGCGTTGCGTTCCCTTTATGATGGTGATATAGTCTATATCATAGTGATATAAACACTATCATTTTACTTCAAGGGAGAGATGATCGATGAGCCGTCTAGCGAATAAAGTAGCCATCATTACAGGTGCAGGAAGCGGTATGGGCCGGGAGGAAGCACTGTTGTTTGCGCGCGAAGGCGCGAAGGTGGTTGCAACTGACATCAATGAAGCAGCGGTGCAGGCCGTCGTGAAGGAGATTGAGGCGGAGGGTGGCGTGGCCACGGCAATCGCGCACAACGTCGCATCGGAAGAGCAGTGGATCGGCGTCGTTGCAGCGACAGTCGAGGCTTATGGCAAAGTCGACATTCTCGTTAATAACGCAGGTATTTCGTTCGCGGTCGGCATGTTGGATACAACGGTCGAGCAGTGGGACAAAGTAATGAATATTAACCTATCCAGCGTGTTTCTCGGGATGAAGCACGTGGTTCCTCATATGCAGCACAACAAAGGCGGTTCGATCGTGAATATCTCGTCGATCGCTGGCATTACCGGCAGCCAAGGCGCTGGTGCCTATACCGCATCGAAGGGCGCCGTTCGCATGCTGAGCAAAGCGGCTGCTGTCGACTACGGGAAGGACAACATCCGAGTCAACTCGGTTCATCCGGGCTTTATCGAGACGCCGATGAGCAAGGAGTTCGTGAACAACGAGCAAATGCTTGGGTGGTTCCTGTCCCAGACGGCGCTGCCTCGCGTCGGACAAGCCGTCGAGGTTGCAAAGGCCGTCCTGTTCCTCGCATCGGATGATGCGTCTTACCTGACAGGCATCGAGCTGCCGGTCGATGGCGGCGTGACGGCGAAGTAAGGTTGTCAGCCTAGTTCGGCGTTGGCGGCAGAGGCAGAGGCAGCGGTGGACCTCAGCCGGGCGGCGGGTACCAAGCGTGGTTCTACTACACTTAATTGAAATGAATGAAAGTATGTTGCCGTTTAAGTGTGGCTCTACCACACTTAAACGGATGAGCGCTGCCTCAGAAGCGTATTATTGTGGTGTTTAGTGTGGTTTTACTGCACTTAATTAGCACAGGATGTGGCTAGCAGCTGATTAAGTGTGTTTTCACCACGCTTAATCGAATCTGGGGATGACCGGAATCACCACACGCTAGTGGAAGTTAGTAGCTGCCGTATTAGACGCATATATACGACACAAGAGTTGTCTCAGACGCCTATCAGGCGGGTGAGGCAGCTCTTTCTTTATGTGCATGCACGTTATATCCAATTTGGCTCTATTGCGACCGTGATCTAGCCGTTGCTCTCCGTGCTTAGCCAGCAGTCAAACGATGGTGAATAGCTGACGGCCGCAAAGTTTTTCGATCATCTGGGCGTTAGCCCGCATATCATATCTGACCGAACGATTGGGAGGTCAACGGGTATGCATTGGCTAACAATTGCGATGATCGGCATTGCCGCTAATTTGGATAATTTGGGCATCGGGATGACGTTCGGGGCACGCAAGGTTCACATTCCACTGATATCGAGCCTGGTGATTGCGATATTGTCGATGATCGCGACCTGCTTATCCATGCTGCTGGGTCATTACCTGTCCAGTCTGCTGCCTGCCTACTGGGGGAACTTGATCGGCGGTCTCATGATTATCACGCTTGGCGTTTGGGGCTTAATCAGCAGCCTGCGCAAGCGCAGCGATAGTGACATCATTGCCCAGATTGCTGATGACAAGGATAAGAACAAGGATCAGGTCATATCATGGGTTGAATCGTTCTCGCTAGGCTTCGCCTTGTCGCTCAATTGCATTGCAAGCAGCCTCGGAGCTGGCGCGAGCGGCGTGTCGCCATGGTTCACCGCATTGTCGGTTGGCTTCTTCTCGCTTGTATCGATCGACATCGGAGGTCGGATGGGCAAACGTATCGCGCACTCATGGCTTGGGAAGTATTCCGAGCTGTTAGGCTGCCTGCTGCTGATCGCAATAGGCTGTTACGAGGTTATCGTATAGGGAATACCGTTTGCTCCATATTGTCAGAAGGCCCATTTCCTTATGTCCGGAAATGGGCCTTTCTTAGTTGATGTTATACCGGTGATTCGATCTGAAACTTTTTATCATTTAAAAGCGTCATTTGTATGATCTTGTAAGAAAAGGAGGAGAGGAATTGAAGAAAACACTGATTCTGTGTGCTGTCGTGGCGACGCTGGCGGTAGGAGGCACAGCCGTATACGCGCAAGTGAACGGCAGTGGACAAGCCGTTCAACATAATGGCGAACGTGCTGTGAAATATTCGAGGGAAGAGGTCAAATATTACTCGGACATTATTATTGGTGTAGAAGCCGGGAAATTGCCTCGCTCGGATATTCATAAAGCGAGAGAATTTCTTCTGAATAGAGCCGACATATACCCAGAACTTATTGAGCGATACGGTATTCAATAACGTGATTAGATGCCCGTTGCTTGGTTAACCCAGGCAGCGGGCTTATTTCATTATCCTTGTTGATCAAAAGAAACAAGCGGTGTTCCACGTCGTTACATCATGACGTGGAACACCGCTTACCCTGTTACGAATTAATGAGAAGCCGGCTTGATTTCCGCATGCTCCATCTCACTCAGCTTCTTGCGGCCCATGAAGAACGTGAAGAGCAGCGCCAGGGCGGAAGGAATGACAGCCCATGCGAACGTATGCGTGATGGAATAAGAGAGACCATTCGTGATTTTGTCCAATACGGCCTCCGGAATGTACTTCCGCATCTCAGGCGCCAGAATGGCGCGCGGATCGCTGAGGTTGACTTCAGCCGGAAGCTGGCTCTTCTCGTCAGCCGTGAACAGCTTGCCGAATTGATTCAGCATCGTGTGGCTCTGAATAATGCCGAACACCGTAATGCCGATCGTCATACCGAGCGAACGGAGGAAGTTCAGCGTTGCAGAAGCCGTTCCCCGTTCCTGCGGCGAGAAGGAGAAGATCGCAGCGTTACTGAGCACCGAGAACGAAGCGCCGATGCCGAGTCCGACCAGAACCATGAAGATGACAACCGTATAACGATGCGAATCGACGCCAAGCGTTGTCAGCAAAATGTTGCCGACCGTCAGCAGCGCGAGCGTCGGAAGCATGAGCGTGCGGAACGACAGCTTCATCATAAGCGCGCCGCCCAAGGACGCCGTTACGACGGAACCGAGCATCATCGGCAGCAGCACAAGACCGGAATCGGTCGACTTGCCGCCGAATACACCTTGAATATAGATCGGGATGTAGACCGAAGCCGTAATGAATGCAGCGCCGCTGAACATCGCGATCGCATTGCTCGACCAGTACAATTTGTTTTTGAACATGCTGAACTTGATAATAGGCTCTGCTGCAACCCGCTCGATGAAGATGAACGAAATGATGAGTACGGCGAAACCGGCGAACAGACCGAGGATGACGCCCGAATCCCACGCGTATTCTTTGCCGCCCAATTCCAGTGCGAACATGAGGCAGACAACGGCGCCAACGAGCGCTGCTGCACCAAGCCAGTCAATTTTCTGCTTGCTGTGCTCAACGGATTCTTTATAGAAGAATGCAACTAGTACGAACGCGATCAGGCCAAGCGGAAGGTTGATGTAGAAGATCCATTCCCACTGAATATAGTCAGTGATGTAAGCGCCAAGCAGCGGGCCAAAAATACTCGACATGCCGAATACGGCGCCAAACAATCCGCCCAGCTTGCCGCGGCTCTCAGGCGCTACAGCGTCGAACATGATCGTGAAGGCAATCGGCACGAGTGCGCCGCCCCCGATCCCCTGGATCGCGCGATAAATACTCAACTGAACGATCGATGTTGCGGTGCCGCAAAGAATCGACCCCAGCATAAAGACGATAATACCGAATACGAAAAATTTCTTGCGGCCATACATATCGGACAGCTTGCCGAATATCGGCATACCCGCCATCTCGGCAACCATATAAGCCGATGTTACCCATACAAATTTGTCTAAGCCCCCGAGTTCGCCGACAATGGTGCCCATGGCAGTTGCTACGATCGTATTGTCCATGGATGCCATGAGAATACCAAGCAGCAAGCCGGCGATAACAAGGCCAGCGTTTTTACGTTGTGCGCTCATGTTACGTTGTTCCCTTCGATTGTGATTTGATGTCTTGCGGATGCGCTCCATCAGGAGGTGTGGTCATATGCCAATTAATTTCACCGTCCGATTGTTCCGTAAGACTACCATTCCTAATGTCTTCCTTGAATGCCATCAGCCATTGCAGCTCTGATTCCAATTGATGGATGATATATTCCGCCTCAATGACGAATATTCTTGAAAGACCAAGCCCTCTAGCGAATTCAATGCCTGCCCGCCGTTCAGCGATCGCCTTGCGGATGAATCCGATGCGACGATCCAGCAGATCATTCATTTCCAGCGGAGGAACATGCCCGATGAAAGCCAGCGCAGCAGGAAAATGAGGATATTCCTTCATTGGCTCATAGATCAGCTCCCGAAGCCAATCGTGAAACCCTAACCTTCCCACCTCTGTAGGTGCGTAGATCGTCCGTTCGGGGTGCCTCCCTTCCCGCTGGGTTTCCAGCGGAACGATCCATCCTTGCTTCAGCAGCGCCTCCACGACGGAATACAACGAGCCGTTGTTCAGCTTGATGACGTCGGGTATGCCGCGCTCCTTCATCGTTGCCGACATCTCGTACGGATGCATCGGCTTCTCATGAAGCAGCGACAAGACGGCGAGTGCCAGCATGTTGGATATTTTACGGGCGGCCATTGCCTTCACTCCCTTCTAACTACCAGTTACCGTATAGTCGAAATCGAGTATACGAGATCAAATAGTCGCTGTCATCGTTCTAGAGACGTAGACAACAGCAAAGTATTCGTAAGAAGTTGCTGGCTTAACAATTTACTTACTATATTTGGATTGTCCGGCCTTATACAATAGGAGTAGCTCAATCTCATGGGGAGGTTCACGATGAAAGCAGAGGCACAAGCAGCAGGCCAGTTGATGCGTGCGCTCGTTTACGACCAATATGGAAAGCCAGATGTACTTCGTATCGAAAAGGTGGAGATGCCTGTCCCGAAGGAGCATGAGGTGCTGATTGCGGTCCATGCTGCGTCGCTCAACTCATGGGACTGGGATCGGCTGCTCGGCAAGCCGTTCGCCAACCGGATTGACGGACTGCGCAGGCCGCGTTATCGGATTCTTGGCGCCGACGTAGCAGGCCGGGTAATCGCTGTCGGTACGGCAGTGCGGCGCTATCGGCCAGGCGACGAGGTGTTCGGAGATATTTCTGGCTGTGGCTGGGGCGGGTTCGCTGAATATGTGTGCGCGAGTGAAGGGGCGCTAACGTCGAAACCGCAAGGAGTTAGCTTCGAGCAGGCGGCAGCAATCCCGCAAGCAGCGGTTCTAGCTCTGCAAGGGCTGCGTAAGCGAGGCGGGCTGGAGAAGGGGCATCACGTGCTCATTAACGGAGCGGGAGGCGGCGTGGGTACGTTCGCCATTCAATACATAAAGCTGCAAGGGGCGCGGGTGACGGCCGTCGATGCTGCCGAGAAGCTGGAGATGCTCCGATCCGTTGGAGCGGATCAAGTGCTGGATTATCGAACGGAGGATTTTGCAGCAGGCGGGCCGCAATATGACCTGATCCTCGATGTCGTCGGCTATCGGTCGGTGCTCGAGGTGCAGCGTGCGCTGAAGCCAGGCGGTTCCTATGTGATGATCGGTGG
The DNA here is from genome assembly GCF_003182255.1 of Paenibacillus cellulosilyticus. GTDB lineage: Bacteria > Bacillota > Bacilli > Paenibacillales > Paenibacillaceae > Paenibacillus_T > Paenibacillus_T cellulosilyticus. The sequence goes on from NZ_QGTQ01000005.1 coordinate 93,620, forward strand.
GACTTCGAATCGTATCATTCAGGCTGCGCTAACGGCACCGCTAATTGCATGGTTCACTCGCAAAAAAGTAAAGGTGCTGCTCCATAAGCCGAGCCATGATGATCAGCTCATCTGGAAGTCACTCGTCGAGACGGGGCAGGTCGTGCCTGTCATCGATCGGCAATTTGCCTTCGATAACGTTATAGAGGCATTCAAATATTACGAGGCAGGGCATGTGAAAGGGAAGATCGTCGTCAGCATGGTGACGGGATGAATAGGGGCCGAAGCAGCGCCGGGGAGGCAGGCTGTTTCGGCCTTCTTTGAATGATCTAAGGGGAAGAGGAATCATGTAACGAATGGTATGAATCCTCTACCGGTCGGGAATGGTAAACCTGTCCAATAAAATTACGATGCGAGTAGGAAGGGAGCACCCCAAAGGATGTACTACTTCAAAGAAGGGCTCATTAACATCATCGAGCCCGATCAACCGGATCCGGCGGCAGCCAAAGTATTGCAGGAGGCGCTTGGCGGACAGTTCGGTGAAATGCGGACGATGATGCAGTATTTCTTCCAAAGCTCGAACTTTAGAGGGAAGGAACGGCAGTATCGCGACTTGCTCAAAGGCGTGTTCTTAGAAGAAATTGCACATGTCGAGCTGGTGCAGACGACGATCAACCAGCTGTTGAACGGTGCAGGCGTGTCCACCCCAGGCAACGCCGGCGCGGATGGCGCCCCGCTCGATGAAGCGGTGAAGCATGCGAATCCGCACCATTTTATCGTTGGCGCGCAAAGCTCGCTCCCAGTCGACGCAGGCGGCAACCCATGGAACGGCTCGTGGGTGTACAACCATGGCAACTTGATTGCAGACATGCTCAATAACGTTGTGCTTGAATCGACGGGCGTTCTGCAGAAGACGAGAATATACGAGATGAGCTCGAACAAAACGCTCCGCGAGACGCTCGGGTTCCTCATCGTTCGCGACAATGCCCATCAGAACGCATTCGCTAAAGCGCTTGAGACATTGGGCGTGGACTGGGCGAAGCTGTTCCCTGTCCCTAATTATGACCTGAACAAATATCCCGAATGCCGGAAGTTTGTTGATATGGGCTATCACAATGCGCAATTTAACTTCAGACTCGATCCGACTCGGATCGGGGAGATTTTCCAGGGTGAGAGTCCTAGCCGCAATAAAGGGGAACTCAGGGTTATCGATCCTCCGGCAGGCTTCCCGGCGCCTGAGTTTCCGGAGATGCCGAACGAGCATAGCCCTGGCCTTACGGATATGGGTAGATAAGCGCAGCACGAAGAAGCATGGAGATCCATTCTCCATGCTTCTTCTAGTTCTTCTAGTTAATGTACATGCTTGCCTTGTTCCGGCACCGCAATGCGATCGAAATCAGTGACAAGCTTCTGGAGACTCGCAGCAAGCTCCCCGCCTGACAAAGGAACCCCATGCCCGGTGACTGCCACGGTTGGCTGCAGAGCGGCAAGCCTGCGAACCGAATGAAAGGCTGCCTGCCAATCGGTAGTAAAATATTTTGGTGGCCCGCTGATCTCAGCCTTCTGCGTGAACACTTTGTAAATCGACTCCTGCTTCACTGTGACGAACGCGTCGCCAGCGATTAAGGCTTTGTCCGCATCTCGGAACAGCGACACATGTCCCGGCGTATGACCTGGCGTATGAATCCATTTCCATCCCGGCATCTCAGGAATCGATCCGTCCGCAGGGAGGCTGGTAACTCGAGCCCCTAAGTCGATCGGTTCGTTCGGAAACCAAGGAGACAGCTTAGCGACCAGTCCGCTTGAGGCCGAAGGATCTGCTGGGGGATAGGCCAGCTTGCCTGTCAAATATGGAAGTTCTTCCTCGTGCGCGTAGATTGGAACGTTCCAGCGCTCGATCAGTTCGATAATGGCGCCGACATGATCGAAGTGACCATGCGTCAATACGATGGCAACAGGGCGGGTGCCTGTGCCGAACCGTTCCTCGGCGGCAGCCACAATGTCGTCAGATGATCTCGGCATACCGGCATCGACGAGAACCCAATTGTCCCTGTCTGGGAAGCTGACGAAGCATACGTTGACGATCTGAATGGTCACAACGTATACATCCACAGCAGCATCCAGCCCTACTCCGCTGTTTAGCGAGGTTACCGGCAAGTAGTGATAATCCTCGCCATACTTCATCTCCATCTCCATTATGATCCTCCTTGACATGGAATGCCGCTCCAATTAATTTTCCTCAACATGTTTTTATCATTCATCGCAAGAAGGAATAAATTTCAATCCGGTATGACATCTTAATAGTCGTTGTTCACACACAAGGAGGGAATTCCATGCAATTCAATAATCAGTCGTTCAATCAGTCGCTTCAACAAGCTGAGCATCTCGTTCAACAGCTTGTGCAGCAAACGCAGCAAGCGAGCCAAAACTATCAGCAGTTGCTCCAGCAAGAGCAGCAAAACGCGCAGCGTCTTGAAGAGCTGGCTCAACGGGAGCAAAGGGCTGCACAAGTCATCCAAACGGCTCTGCAAGGCCACCAAACGGCGATTCAGCAGCTTAACCAGATCGCTTCGTTGTGCAGACAAGTCGAGCAATCGATTCAGTCGCAAGCGCAGCATGTTTACAATCCTACGTTTACGCAGCCAAGTCACTATCAACCAGCATTCGCTGCGAATACGACCGGCTATACGACGGCTTCGCACGGGTTTGACTCGAATTTCAGATAGTCAAACCCGCAATCGACTTGTTTACTACTAATTCATGCAAACAGGCTGCCGATTTCAATCGGCAGCCTGTTGTTTCGATACTATGAAGTTGATAGCAATCGCTGGCGGCCGCGATACGCCTAATGGATGCTACAGCGGTTATTCGGGTGATAATGCGGCTGATGATCGTGTAACGGATGTTATGGAGGCTATGTTGCGGAACTACGCCGTTTCAGCATGGTATCGAGCGAATAAGCCCTCCTGCAACCCTTACAATTTAAGAGGCTGCGTTTCGATCCAAATAAGCGCTGCTGCAACCGTCAGCCCTGCTGCTCTTACTGCTCCTGCTGCTCTTACTGCTCCTGCTGCTCTTACTGTCCTGCTGCTCTTACTGCTCCTACTGCTCCTGCTGCTCCTACTGTTCCAATGTCACCGGCAATACGCCTTTCGGCTCCAATTGGCCAAGCAGAACCTTAATGCCCGCCAACGTATTCGGCTCCTGCTTGCCATACACGGCAAGGCCGGAACGGACGTCATCGACGTATAGCATCTCGTACGGATTGCCGAGTGAGAGCAGCGCATAGCGCTTACTCTTACCGTTCAAGTAGTCGATGATTCCCTGCGTGCCGGACCAGTCGAATTGGCTGGCGACGTTACGGAACTGGTAGGAGGCCGCAATGACATAGTCGGCATTATTCAGCAGTGCATTCGTGTTCGCCTGCCCAATGATCGCGATGTCCGTCTTAAGCGACATGGATGACCCCGCTTGAGTCAGCTGCTTCTGCAGCTGCTTCGCCTGCTCCTCGTCTGCAGCGGCGATGACGACGCGGTCTCCGGCTTGAATTAGATCAGGCCCAGCGCTATTGCGGCTCGCCAACACCGTTACCGCCTTCTCTGCGATCTCGGTTTCCACAGCGCGATGCGCATTAGACCCGACGACCTTGCTTAGCGCACCCAGTTGGGTCGACAAGCTCTCCTGCGGATCGAATAGGCCATACTTCGCCTTCAGCTCTAGAATCCGTTTCACTGAATCGTGAACCGATGCCTCTAAGAGGGAACCGTTCTTCACGGCCTGCACAAGCGCTTGGTGTGCGGAGGCGGAGTCTTGCGGCATGAGAATGATATCGACGCCTGCTTGGGCGGCGCGTACGACGGCTTGATTTTCGCCGAAATGGTCCGCAATCGCCTCCATCGTAAACGCATCCGAAATGATGACGCCCTCATAGCCCAGCTCTCCGCGAAGCAGCCCCGTAAGCACCTTCTTCGACAGCGTCGCCGGAATGGGCACACTGCTGCCGTCCTTGAGTGACGTTACATGGTCGTTATCTACCGCCGGGAACGCAATATGCGCCGTCATGATCATCTCGACCCCGCTGCCGATAGCGGCTTTGAACGGCTTCAGCTCCACGCTATCTAGACGTTCGCGGGTATGATTAAGCACCGGCAGGCCAAGATGGGAATCGACTGTCGTGTCGCCATGTCCCGGGAAATGTTTGACCGCTGCAACGACGCCCGACTGCTGCAATCCTCGAATCGTGGATAGGCCGAGCTTCGTTACGAGATCCGGGTTCGAGCTGAACGACCGCATCCCGATAATCGGGTTGTCGGGATTGCTGTTAATATCGAGCACCGGGGCAAAATTGACCTGCAGCCCGAGCGCCTTCAGCTCCTCGCCTGTCAGACGCGCAGCAGCCTCTGCGAGTGAAGCGTCGCCTGCTGCGCCAAGCGCCATCTGCCCAGGCAAATTCGTGCCGCCTGGAATCCGTTTGACGACACCGCCCTCCTGGTCGATGCCGAGAAACAGCGGGATATCGCCAGCTTCGGCTTGCAGGTCGTGAGTAAACGTCGTTAGCTGCTTGGCGTCGATAATATTTTTGTCGAAAATAATGAGTCCGCCCAAATTCTGATCATGCAGATTGCTCTTGATCCCATCATTAACCGTTGTCGTTGCCTTGCCGTTATACTGCCGAATATCGGGCATGAGCATTTGGCCAACCTGCTCGCTCACGGTCATATACGAGATCAGCTTATCCCAATCATGCGCCTCAATTGCGGCCGCCCGTTCGAAGCGGATGACTCTCGTCATGAAGACAGTGAACTCCGCCCGCGATACGGATTGGTTCGGACGGAAGGTGCCGTCGGAGTAGCCGCCAATTAGGCCATTCGAGCTCATCGTGCGAATCGGCTCCGCCGCCCAGTGCGTGGCTGTATCGGATAAACCGGCGGTCGACTGATTGCCATTCGTCAGTTCGTACGCACGCGTCAAGAGCGCCGCAGTCTCGGCACGGGTAATGGGCGCATCCGGATGGAAGGTCCCGTCAGGGAATCCGCCGGTCAACCCGTTTCGCGCAGCGATTGAGATCTCTCGGTAGAAAGGGTAGGAGGTGCTGACGTCTGAATACGTTTGTTTCGTATCGGGCTGCTGCTCAGGATACAACTCCCTCACCAGGAATGCCGCTGCTTGCGCACGGGTTACTCGTCCTTCGGGTTTGAACTGTCCGTTCCCGTATCCAGCGACGGTGCCGCGATTGGCCATATAGTTAATACTGTCCTCGGCCCACTTCGAATACTGCAAGTCCGTAAATCGAGCCTCCGCTGAAGCAGGTCCGGCCCATAGAAGGACGGCGCCGGCAATCGTACTGGCGAACGCGATGGTTTTATAATGAATCAAGCTTTGTCTTCGTTTCAATGTCCGTTTCACCCCGTTGATTATGTGTGTGTCGGTTACGTGTAAGTATAAGGGTATAGACGTCGATCCGTAGTGACATGTTTCATGGATAAGTTGGATGGTGGTTACTACAACTATAATCCGTTGGCGAACGCAAATAAATAACCAGTCTTCGATCGATATTCGACGACTGGCTGTTTGAATAATGACGGTTATTGCGCAGCGGTTCGGAAATAACGGTAGATTCGGTCGAGATTCTTCGCTTGTTTACCCTGCTTCTTCTCCATGCCCCCGAATTCAAAGAACTTTACTTTCTTGATGCCGACATAGCGGAGGAGTGCTCTTTTCATAAGGATTTTGTGCGCATTGCCCAGCCATAGCAGCGGATAGAGGGTCGGACCTTTCATGGAGGAGACACAGACGACCGATTTGCCTTTCAGCAGCCCTTCGGGCAGTAACCCGCCCTTCTCGCGATAGGCGAAGTTCGATGCGAACATGCGGTCAATGAACCCTAGCAGCATCGCTGGAGGACGCCCCCACCAGATCGGGTAGATAAAAATAATTCGGTCCGCCCACAGCAGCTGATTCCTGTACTTCTCGAGAGCCGGGTCCTTATGCATATCTCTTCTCCGCTTGTTCTCGTTGAACACGAGCAGCGGATCGAAGCCTTCGGCGTATAGGTCGAGCACTTGAATGTCCAGCTCCGCGATATGCGGATTGTCATGCAGGCCTTGGAGTGTGCGCTGCAGAAAAGCATGGCTCAGGCTGTTGTGATTCGGATGCGTATAAATGATGAGGGTTTTCATAGGGCACCTTCTTTGTTATCATTTGATAATAAGTTAGCATTCGGATTATTAGTTGTCAATTGATAATTGTATTTTGATAATAAAATTAAACGATGATCCTGTACGAGGAGATGTTTCATGATGGTGTCGAAGGAAGCCTTGTTCGAGCAGATGGTGTCCCTTATTGCGTCCGCTCATCAACTGCATTACGACATGACGAAGGGTTTGCCGATGGATGATATTACACCGCTTCAATACGAAATTCTTGAGTTTCTGTCGGTGAAGCAGCCAATTACGTTAAGTCAGCTGAGCGAGTGCATGGGGATTTCGATGCCGAACACAAGCCGAGAGATCAAGAAGCTGACGGATAAAGGTCTATGCGAGAAAATCGACGACACGGAGGACCGGAGGAAGCAGTACATTCGGTTGTCTGCGGGTGGAGAAGCGCGAATGGCGGAATCTTTTGCCCATATGAGGGGATTGTTCATGCAGCAGGTGAACGATGTGTCGGATACAGAGCTTGCCCATATCTCGGAGGCGATCAAGGTGCTGAAGTCTACGCTGCTTCGGGACTAGGCGGATATAGAAGGCTGAAAGGCTGAAGTCCCGAATATGGGATTCAGCCTTTTGGGCTAAGAAACAGGTCAAATGGTGCTTGTTCTAGAGTGAACGCCAAGGTGTATGATGGGCGTAGGCCGATTGCATAGGCAGCGAAGGGCGGCCGAAAATCTGTGTGATGAGTGGAAAGGTGTGACTGTTCTTGAAGCAGCAATCGTTAGGGACAAGCGGGTTGAAAGTCTCGGCACTTGGTCTTGGCTGCATGGGGATGTCCGACTTCTATAGCGGACGTGATGAGGCAGAGTCTATTCGCACCATCCACCGAGCGATCGAGCTTGGTGTGAACTTCTTAGATACAGCAGATATGTACGGCGTTGGACTGAACGAAGAGCTTGTTGGCAGGGCTACGAAAGAGCGCCGCAACGAGGTTATACTAGCGACGAAATTCGGCAACATGCGAAGTGCAGACGGCAAATTTCTCGGTGTGAATGGACGTCCTGCGTACGTGAGAGAAGCTTGCGATGCAAGTCTTCGCCGACTTGGCGTTGATCATATTGATCTGTATTATCAGCACCGGGTGGATCCGAATACGCCGATTGAGGAGACGATTGGTGCCATGGCTGAGTTAGTCACGGCGGGAAAAGTTCGTTATCTTGGCATGTCGGAGGCTGCCGCCTCAACGATTCGCCGGGCACACGCTGTCCATCCGATCTCGGCTTTGCAGACCGAATATTCGCTGTGGAGCCGCGATGTAGAGGATGAGATTTTACCCGTATGCCGTGAGCTTGGGATCGGCTTCGTTCCTTATAGTCCGCTCGGACGTGGGTTTCTAACGGGTCAGATACAGAAATTCGAGGATTTGGACGAAGATGACTACCGGCGATTCTCGCCGCGGTTCCAAGGGGACAATTTCAACAAGAACCTAGAGCTCGTTCGGCGAGTAGAAGAGATCGCTGCAGAGAAAGGCGTTATGCCGTCTCAATTAGCACTGGCATGGCTGCTGGCGCAGGGCGATGACATCATACCGATTCCGGGAACGAAACGTAGGGAGTACTTGGAGGAGAATGTCGGAGCTGCTGCCATTGAGCTGACGAATGATGATCTGGCACGGATAGATGAGGCGGCGCCTAAAGGCGCGGCCGCCGGACTACGATATGCCGATATGCGAAGTGTGAACCTGTAAATGCCGATTTAAGATTACAACAGGCATGCTGATGGGTGACGCGTAGTTTGCAAGTAAGAGACGAAGGAGGCAGTGACCCGTGGGGGTTACTGCCTTTTTTGGCATATGCGGAGGGCAGTCATGCGTATTCGCTCATAAACTAGTAGCAGCGTTCAGGCGGTAGGTTGAAAGGCTGAATAGATTGATGGCTGGCAGGTGATCGGATTGACATTTCCACTCTTTATTGTTGCAGGCACTAGTGGCTCGGGTAAAACAACGGTGTCGTACGAGGTTCAAAAAGTACTAGGCGTTGGATTTAATGTGTACGACATGGATACGATCGTAGTGAAACAAGATTTCCAAACAGCGTGCAATAACTGGATTAGAATTGCTTATCATAACGCATTGGGCGGGAATACGACGATCTTGTTCGGTGCGGTTCCGTATCCGTATAACGTTTTTGTATGCGATCATTTCCACCATTTCGATCAGCTTCATTACCTGCTTCTTCACTGCAATCAAGATACGCGGAATCAGCGGCTAACCGAGCGTGGAGGCTGGACACCCAATGGTATTCAACAGACCATCGCCTACGGCGAGAAGCAGTATGCTGAATTCAAACGTGCCAATTTCCCTATTATCAATACAACGGATACCCCTGTGACACAGGTGGCTGAGCAAATAAAAGAATGGGTGTTAAAGCCAGAGGGTTGAGGGCGATCATAAGGGGTTGCGGACAGTTCCGCTTTTTCTAGGACAGGCATGCACCAATACGGAGAAGGGGACATATGATGTGTGAGGTCCATAATGACGAGTTCATTCGAAGATGCATGAAAGTCAGCAAGGGTACTGGGATAGGCGGTTCCTCTTTCGCGTCAAAGGTTATGTTCGATTGCTAAACGGTCATAGTTTTAACGATATAGATGGTTTTCGATTCAATACGAATAACGAATTCAGGAGGTAAGAGGCTGCCGCCCGATCTGCTACTAAGAGAGGTGGGGGAGGAGCATGCATTGGGTTTCCGTTGTAATTATTGGGATCGCAGCAAACATTGATAACCTGGGGGTCGGGATAACCTTCGGTGCTCGTTCGACACGAGTACCCTGGCTGTCCAACCTGGTCATTGCGTTAATATCCGCCAGCGCTGCATTCGTGGCAATGACCGCAGGGTCGTTGCTAGCACATCTGTTTCCCGTTCTGTGGGGCAATGTGATAGGTGGTCTGATTCTCATCGCAATGGGATTGTGGGGGATACGATCACAGCTGATTAAAGGTAAAATGGGACGAGCACCAGACGTGCAGGAACGGGAGGCTGCTTCTGATCCTAACACGGGACAGTCGAATCGAGAGAAGCGTATGGTGTCGCGAGCCGAATCGGTATCGATCGGTCTCGCCTTGTCGGTCAACGCGATGGCGAGCAGCTTCGGAGCGGGCATTAGCGGTGTGTCTCCGTTGTTATGCTCCTTATCCGTAGGATTGTTCTCCTATTTGACGGTTGAGCTTGGTGTGCGTATTGGTATTCGGTTCGCTCGTTCACCGCTGGGCCGGTATGCAGAGTTCATCGGCTGTGCACTACTAATTCTCATTGGCATTTACGAGATTATGTTCTAGTTCTTTTGCGAGTCGCATATTGGATTATTTTATATTTTTATACATCCCCCGTATCTCTTGCTTCACTATTTTCGTTATGATAGTGAATAAGAAAATATGGGGGATTATTCCATGAGAAGAGTTATTAGCAAGGTAAGCGGCATCTTCATTCCAGTCACCGATATGCGCCGATCGGCGGATTGGTACATAAGTGTATTTGATCTGGAAGTCATTGATGATGGTGAATGCTGTACCGGACTGGCATTTCCGAATGAGGCAACCATACTGAACCTGTGGAAGGTTGATCGTGCGCAGCCCACGCATTTTGAAGCGAGTGATGGCATGCGCATCCCTTATTACAACTTCGAATCGTTCGACATTGGGGCATCCCATGCTGCGCTGCAGGCGAAGGGGATTGAAGTGACGGCCATTCAAGAGGACGCGGAAGGGGTTCGCTACTTCGACTGTATCGATCCGGATGGCAACGCGCTTGGTTTCATCGAGGAGCTGCCTCACTCGCCTTACTATCCGCACAAACAAAAGTATCGTCGGGACTAGTTCAGCATGACAATGGCCGCGGAAGGTGAATTTGAGAAGCTGACGACGCCATTCCGTGTCGAGCTGCTGCGCTACTGCCGCAAGCTGACAGGGACGGAATGGGACGGTGAGGATTTGTACCAGGAGGTCATGCTGAAGGCTTTTCGCCGCTATCAGCGCTGGCCGGAGCGGGAGTTGACGAAGCCGTATCTGTACCGCATGGCAGCGAATGCTTGGTTCGATATCTGTCGTCGTCGGCGAATCGCATTCTATCCGGAGCTGCTGGAGGAGCAGTTGAGCATTCCGTACGAGGAATGGAGCCGCTTCGATGTTCGCGAGTCGTTAGAGCTGTTGATGGACCGGCTGGAGCCAAGGCAGGTCGTGCTCGTGCTGCTGACGGATGTGTTCGGCTTCTCGCCCACAGAGGCGGGGCAGGCGCTGGGGCAACCGATCACTGCAATTAAGGCTGCTCTGCATCGGGCCCGTTCCCGTCTGAAGAAGGCGGCGGATCGGCAGCTTCACCGATTTGAGGAAGAGGACTTTGCGGCGGCACCGTCTGCTGCCGACACGGATTCGAAGGCGCATGCTGCGTTATTCGAATCATTCGTGACAGCGTTTCGAGAAGCTGACGCGGATTCGTTGTTCCAGACCTATCGGGCGCTGACGGTTAACCGATCGGCTGTTGAACGTGTCGTGCTGCTGCGCGGACAGGCTTGGTTTTATTTTAAAGATCCGGACGGTAACCTGCTCATGCTCACAACACCGTATACGAGACAATCCATGTGAAGGAAAGGGAGAAAGGGAGATCCTAATGAAAGCACTAGTTCAAAAGCGTATTGTCGGCAATTTTGTTTATGCGAACGATTTGGAGAAGACAAGTCAATGGTATTGCGAGAACCTGGGATTTACGCTTGGGGTGCATGATTTCAGCAACTTCGTAGAACTGACGATTGACGGCGATTATGTGCTTCATTTGTTGAAAACGGATAACGAAGTGCCAGCGGTACGGGCATCGTTCAGCTTCGGCACGGACGATATTAAGGAGACGCACCGATTGCTGTTGGCGCGCGGCGTCGAGGTGCAGCCATTGGAGCGCTACAGCGACCATAAGTCATTCACCCTTAAGGATTGCGTCGGCAATCCGCTAATGATCAGCCAATTCGACTAGCTGGCGGGCAGCACGCAGAGGAGCGAGAGATCTTCTATTCTTAATAAAAAAAAGTAGACTCGTGTCATAATATGGATGGACAAGTCGATTGGTTTACAATATGATAGGAACAAAGCAAGCTTCTCGTTGATCGCGGTAGAGCGGACGACACGTTAAGAAGCTTCACGATAATGGCAAACCTGTCGATAAGGCAGGGACGCAAAACTACAGGGCCTAAGGGTGATCACTCACCTATGGCAGCCAGTTACCGAACGAAGCGTGTCTCAAGTGACGTTGCAATCACTGCACCCTTTTATTGTGCGTATCCAGCACAGTTCGGTAACCATCCGGACTGTGCTTTTTATTTTCACGATAGAAGAGGGGAAGCAGCAATGAGAAAATTCATCACGATCTTAACCTTAGCATTCATCTGCTGCACAATCTTCCCGGTCGCTGCTCAAGCGAAGCAGAAGACCACCTATATGGACCAAACGAATATTACGACTTGGCTCTGGGATGCTGCGAAGATTAAGACACAGCCCGAGCAGATTATTCGTAATTTGACGGATCGCAAAGTAGACACGTTGCTGCTGCAAGTGGATGCAGCTGTTAATACGCAAGCTTATCGCACATTCATCGGGCTGGCACATGCCAGCGGCATTCAAGTGCATGCACTCGATGGCGCTCCTCAGTGGGCGGCGGCAGGGGGCGAGGCGCTTCAGGACACTTTCCTGAACTGGCTGACGGCCTACCAGTCGGCTGCATCGGCAACCGAGAAATTCGATGGCATTCACTTGGACGTTGAGCCATACGACCTAGATAACTACGAGAGCGAACAGAATCAGATTCTGACCGCGTATCAAACGATGATGGTGCGGTTCGAGAAGCAGAGCGCACAAGCAGGCTTAACATTCGGCATCGATATTCCATTCTGGTTTTACGGCGTGTTGTATGACAACCAATATGGCAAGGGCAATATAGCGGAGTGGTTGTGTCAGCATGTGAAGAACATAGCAATCATGGCTTACCGCGATACTGCGGAAGGTGCAGACGGCATCATTAGCATCGCGGCGAAAGAGATGAAGCTGTTTCAAACCTATGGTGTCAAAGGCACCATTGCGGTTGAGACGGGCCGTCTCTCTGCGGCGAATGATTTTGTAACCTTCTATGAGGAAAGTAAAGCTTATATGGACGGCCAGCTGCAGACGGTGTATCAGCAATATCAGAGCCATCCGGCCTTTGCCGGTATTGCGATTCACTATTACGATAGTTGGATTCAAATGAAATAGATAGGTCGATAGTCACGCAAATAAACTTTGCCCAATGGGCAAAGTTTATTTGCATTATTTGGTATATTATTTGCACTTTTCACCAACTGCCTGAAATGCAATCGGTTTACAGCGGCAACTTAGATTGACAGTAGTTCGATGTGCCTATAATATGAGGACTTATTAGGAGGTTATCCTTGAAAATGTCGAAGAATAAAACGATTCTGCTTGTCATATTGTCAATTGTGGTCGTAGGTGGAGCATGTTTTGTCGGTTATAATCGTTTGTTTTCGAACAAAGAAACGAATGAACAAGCAGACGCTCCGAAGTTGAACGGAGTCCAGTATATTAGCAAAACGGATGCTCAGTCGTTCTATGTTATGGAAGGGAATGACTGGAAGGAGATGTTCGTGAAAGGCGTGAACATCGGAGCCGGCAAACCAGGTGCTTTTCCAGGAGAAGTTGCCATTACATACGATGAATATTACAGGTGGTTCGGTTATATCTCCGAGATGAACGCCAACACAATCAGGGTGTACACGACACAACGTCCGCAGTTCTACAACGCGCTGAGTGACTTCAATCAAGCGGCGGAGAAAGCAGGCAAGCCGCCTATTTACGTCATTCATGGCGTATGGGTGAATGAGGAAGACGTGCTTACCATCGATGATGCTTTCGGAAGCGACGACAAGATTCTGGATGACGTCGTTAAGAGTGGCGAAGAAATTGTCGATATTATACACGGTAACGCTTATCTGCCTGTACATAAAGGCTATGCAGACGGCGCATATACAACGGATATTTCCAAGTACGTTGTCGGTTGGATACTTGGGATTGAATGGGACCCTTCCTTCGTCGTGGGGACGAATGATAACAACCCGCAGCGCAATCATTATGAGGGTCAATATTTGTACACCGAGGGCGCATCGCCATTCGAAGCTTTCCTAGCCGAGCTTGGAGACCAGATCATCGGATACGAGACGAAGAACTACAACATGCAGCGGCCTGTCGCCTTTTCCAACTGGGTCACCACCGACCCGCTCACGCATCCGAACGAGCCTTATAAGAACGAAGACCTTGTGGAAGTGAACGTCGAGCATGTGAAGCCGCATGATACGTTTAAACCAGGTATGTTCGTTTCCTATCACGTATATCCTTACTACCCAGATTCCTTCAGCTATCAGACCGATTATATTGCTTATAAAGACGAAGATGGCAAGCCTAACCCGTACCGGGCCTATCTAGAAGACATAAAGAAAGTACACACGATGCCGATCGTAATCTCAGAGTTCGGTATTCCTGCATCCCGCGGCAAGGCGCATGAGAACAAGATTACAGGCTATAACCAAGGCTATATTGATGAGAAAACGCAGGGCGACATGATCGTGCACATGATGAATGATATTCATGATGCCAATCTGGCCGGTGGTTTAGTGTTCGCTTGGCAGGACGAGTGGTTTAAGCGGACATGGAACAACAGCGATTTGGATTTACCGGATTCAAGACCGTACTGGTCCAATCCTCAGACGAACGAGCAGCATTTTGGCTTGTTGGCGTTTGATCCAGGAGCGGATACAACGATACGAAGCGTAGATGGCAACGTGGACGACTGGAATGGCGATCAGCCGATTTATTCGCAGGACGGACTCGATTTGTACGTCGCAAGTGATGAAGCTTACCTTTATCTCCGTGTCGATGCCGATAATTACGACTTCAATCAAGATACCTTGCTAATCCCATTCGATACGATCGATGGCCAAGGTAATGATGCTTTGAAGCAATATGGTACAACGTTTAGCAGACAAGCTGATTTTGTTCTGAAAGTCCACGGACAGACGGATTCTCATCTGTTGGTTGATGCTTATTACGATAACTATTATTTCCGATACGGCATTCTGACGAAGCTGATCGAGAAGAACGCGGCGTTCCAACAGAAGAACTCAGGCATCTTCAATCCGATACGGCTTGCTCTGAACAAAAGTGAAATTCAGGTCCCAGGTACAGACGAGCAGATGCCGTTCAATGACTATGAGACGGGCTTGCTTACGTACGGCAATGCGAATCCGGACAGCAAGGACTATTATTCATTGAGCGACTTCTACTATGATCAGGGCCACCTGGAGATTCGTATTCCATGGCAGCTGCTTAATGTGATGGACCCCGCGAAGCGGATGGTCATCGATGATATGTATGCGCGCGGCAAAATTTCAGCGACGAAGGTAGATGCCTTCCATATCGGTGCCGAGCTAGTGAAGAACGGGGCAGTACAAGGGCAGCAAAATGTACCGATGGAACCCTACAGCTGGGACGAGTGGGAGATGCCAACCTTCCATGAACGTTTGAAACCGTCCTATTACGTCGTGCAACAGGGATTTCTCAACGTAGAAGCTAGAAAATGAGGACGATATTATGAGTATTCGTAAAATAAAAATTCGTTATATCGCAGCCGCACTGGTGCTCGCAGCTATAGCCGCCCCCTTCGTCATATGGAAGCTGGGGGTGGGCCGGGAGATGGATATCGTTGTACTGAACAAGACGTTCCCTGCCGAGACGGATGCATCCGGCACTATTAAGAAGTTGGATTATGGCAAGCAAAGCGGACTGTTCTGGGTGATGAAAAGCCTTGGAATCACGAATCCTACTACGAATAAAACGTACAATGGGCACGCCGATTATTATGGTAATTTCTTATCGGACGGAAAGCTGGTCAACAAGCCGCTTGGCAAGCTGACGACGGTGCCGGACGTTATTTTCTTATCGGATATGTACGGAACCGGCGACTCGAGAGCAAATGGCGTAGAAGATCCGGGTATCTCGGGTATGACGAAGGAAGAGGTTGGCGTTGTTGCGACGAGTTATGAGCGTGGGACAACGGTCATCGGTGAGTACAACATCGCTGGAGATCCGACCAAGGCGAGCGTAGCGAAGGAGCTGGAAGGCATATTCGGCGTAACCTTCACGGGGATGGCCGGCAAGTTCTTCTCCGACCTGACTTCGACCGCCGACGTTCCGAACTGGATTCGAGCCACCTATGAGAAGCAGTACGGCAAGAAGTGGGATCTATCGGGAGCGGGCATCGTCATCGCTGGCAACGACCGCATCGTCGTATTGCAGCGCAACGTCGGCTATACCGGATCGACGCTGCGTATTGAGATGGATGATACGAATGAGAAGGACTATAATACGAAGCCGGTTGATTACTACAACTGGTTCGAGCTTGTAACGCCAACAGACGAGAAGTCTGTTATCGCGTGGTACGATCTGGACTTAACGGATGAAGGTGCAAACCAGCTGAAGCCATTTGGTCTTGAGCATCGTTTCCCTGCTATTATCGCTAATCATCAAGACGGCAAGCATGCCTATTATTTGGCGGGAGATTTCACAGACTACCGGGGGCCGAGCAAAATCAGTCAGTTTATCGGGGCTTCCACGCTCTATCGCTACTTCAGTGTGAATAGTGAAGGAGACCTTACGTACTTCTACTGGCATTTCTATGTACCTTTTATGTCGAAAGTATTGAAAGATGTGGAAGTACCAGAACAGCGAGTGGCCTTTGAGGCGGAGACCGCAATTGCAAGCGACGGTACGAAGCTGGTGTCGAAGATTTCGGATCAGCAGGTTGAGATTTATTATAATGATGCGTGGAACAAAACATATCTAAAAGGCGTCAATATAGGTGCAACGATTCCTGGCAGCTCGGCGGGTAATCTGCCAGACGATCCGAGCTTCTACCGTGACTGGCTGGAGAAGATTGCAGCTATGAACGCGAACACGATTCGTGTGTATACGCTAATGCCACCGGCGTTCTATCGTGCGCTCGACGGTTATAACAACAGCAACCCGGATAAGAAGCTCTATCTGCTTCAAAATATCGGGCTGCAGCAGACGCCGCCAAATGGTGATTTCACGAATGCGGAGTACACAGCTTCCTTGCAGCAGTCGCTCGAAACGACCATCAACGCGATTCACGGCAATGCCGTTGTCGCGAAGGAAGGAGCATCCGATTCTGATTCCTACATGAATGATGTCTCGGGCTTCGTCATCGGCTATCTGTTTGATCCCGATCTTACACCAGCATCCGTTATAGCAACGAATGCGAGCAAGGGATCGATCAGCGAGGAAGGCAAGTACGTTCAGGCCAGCAGCGGTGCATCGCGCACGGAGGCATGGCTGGCGGCAGGTGCGGATCAGATTATTCGGTATGAGCAGACGAGCTATAACATGATTCACCCCGTTGGTGTTGTGAGCAGCCCGCAGGTGGACAGCCGTTACTATGCGATGTTTGGTCCTGCAGACTCGAAGGATGCACAGGGTGTTATCCAGTACGAGCACATTGTAGGGGAATCGGAAGCGGGCGGCGTGTTCGGCGCATTGAATCTATTCCCGAACGAAGAAGGCTTTACCGATCATAAGCAGGCCAATAACGCCTATGCAGATTTCCAGACTTACTTGAATGCTTTTGTGCAGGAGCATGACCATTATCCGGTATTGGTTACGGAGTTTGGTCTGCCAACAGGTGTAAGCAGCACAGAAGCCGCGCAAGGGGAAGGCATCGTATCCATGCTGAATACGATCAAGGAGAGCGGCGCAATGGGCAGCTTGATCTACGAATGGGCTGACGAGTGGGGAAGCAGCAGCACGAGTACATCACGGATGATTCCTTACAGCAGAGGCACCATGTGGCACAATATAACGGAACCAGCTCAGAACTATGGCATTATGGCGCTTGAGTCGAAGCAGTCATCGGAATACGCAATGACGCTGCGTGGTGCAAAGCCATTGAATACGTTAGCGCTTAATGCCGATGAAACTTACTTGTATATCAAGGCGGATTTCAGCAGCCTGCCGGATTTGACCAAGAAGGGTCTTCATATCTATTTGGATACAATTGACCGGAGGAGCGGCGCATACAAGCTGTCGTCCGATGGAAGCGAGAACTGGTCCGGAGCTGAGTTCGATCTGAACGTTCAAAGTTCAGACAAGGCGGAGCTGCTCGTTATTCCAAGCTACAATGCAAGCAAAGGTTCCTATTATACCTCGCTCTATCTGACAGGCACATATGAGCGCATGTTGACAGAGCTTTCTCCGGCCTTTAAGAGCCAGATGGGCAAAACGATCGATGCGCAATATGAGGATGCTTCATCCTTGCAGCCAGGGCCGTTCACAAGCAGCACGAACAACTTTAACATTACGGGCAATACGGTCAATATCCGTATCCCATGGATAAGATTGAACTTCACCGATCCTTCCAGCATGCTCGTGCTTGATGACGATAAGCACACAGCGATTTCAACGGATCAGAAGGATGCCCTTACCGTGCGGATGACGGACGGGATCATCGCATCGCTCGTTATTATCGATAAGCAAACGGACACGGTTGACTATCACTTCCCAGAGAGCGCAACGTCCATTGGATACAAAACTTTTGCATGGAATACGTGGGATGTTCCTCAATATGAGCAGCGTGCTAAGTCGAGCTATGACTTGATCCAGGCAGCTTTTGCGGAGTAACCAGTATAGGAGGGAGGACTCACATATGACGAATACAGCAATGCTATTGCTCTGGATTTCGTTAGGACTGTCGATTGTTTTCTTTCTCGCGATTGTTGGTACATGGATCTACTCGTACTACATGAAGCGAACAACGGAGAAAACAAATGAAGCGCTGGAACAGATGCTTGGCACTGTCTTTGCCCTTGAAGGGTATGAACAAAATATTGTTATTTCACGCAAGCTGCTTGGTTATGTACGGAACAGCTGGTTAAGAAGAGAACTGCTCATGAAGAAGCTGGTCGAATTTGCGGACAGACTGCCTGAAGAGAAGCAGAGGCGTGTAGGTCGGATCGTTGAAGAAACAGAGATTCACGCTTACTTGGCTCGCCTGCTGTCATCGAGCAGCCCGTTCAATCACGCGCTCGCTTGCCGGTATATTGGAGATTTCCGGGTCTCCTCACTGCGAGAGGAAATGCTGAAGCTTAAGGACAGCCGCAGCAACGACGTTCTGTACAACATGCTGCTGGCGCTCGCGAAGCTCGGTGACGTAGAAGGGTTGTCCGCGATTCTGAGTGCCAACTCCAGTCACATTAACTTATCTTTCCGGGCAGTTGTCGAGGTGGTAACCGCGTTCAAGGGCTCTAAGGTAAAGCTGATTGAGCAGACAATCGACCACTGCGATGACTATATGAGAGGCATTCTGATCAAAGCGGCAGCCGATGAAGGCCACCCGAGCCTAACGCCAGTTTATGTGAAGTACTCGAGCAGCGATAACAAGAACCTGCGTATTGCCTGCATCCGCGCGATTGCAGAGACGAAGGACAGCGAGAACGAATCGCATTTGATCGGCATGCTTGAGGACTCAGAATGGGAAGTCCGTGCGGCCGCAGCGAAGGGCTTGGAGCAAATCGGTACAGATAAAAGCATTCCTTCCCTAGGGGAAGCCGTTAAGGATAAAGAATGGTGGGTTAGACAAAATGCAGCCAGCTCGCTGGTAGCATTGCCAGGTGGCAGAAAGTACGCGGAGTCGATTATTAAAGGTGAAGATCGATTCGCAAGCGAGGCAATCGTTGGTGTCCTGGAGATGTCGTCTTAGTCGGCTTCACCATAACCGGGAGAGTAGGTAACGGAGATGTATATATTTTGGAAATTCATATTGTACTTTAGCAGCTTTTGCATGATCTACACCATTGCGATTAATCTGTTCTACAACGGTCAAATGCTCGTATCGGTCTTCGATTTGTTCTCATACTTAAGAAAAATGAAATCTTCGGACTATAAACGGTACATCGGCTCGAAAAACATGATTCCGATCTCGATCATCGTTCCTGCGTACAACGAAGAGAAAACGATTGTCGATAATATTAAGTCGCTGCTTGCGCTGGACTATTACGAATACGAGATTATTGTCGTCAATGACGGCTCCAAGGACAGCACGCGGGATAAGATTATTGAAGAGTTCGGGCTGACGCTGGTGAATCAACCGGTGAAGAGGAGCGTACAGACGAAGGACATTAGAGGCATTTATCGCAGTCCGCAGTACGAACGTATCATTCTTGTCGATAAGGAGAACGGCGGCAAGGCCGATGCATTGAATGCAGGGATCAACGTTTCTTCGTATCCGATCTTTGCGAGCATTGATGCGGACTCCATTCTTGAGAATGAAGCACTCATTAAGCTGACGATGATATTCGTAGAGCATCCGGAGACGGTTGCGGTTGGCGGTATCGTAAGGCTTGCGAACGGCTCGATCATTAAAGACGGCAAGCTGATCGATATGCGTATTCCGAAGAGCCGAATTGCCTCGTTCCAGATCGTCGAATATTTGCGAGCATTCCTGACAGGCCGGACTAGCCTTAGCCGCTTGAACTCGATCCTTATTATCTCGGGCGCATTCGGCGCGTTCAACAAGAGTGCGGTTATCGAGGTAGGCGGGTACAAGGCGAATACGATCGGCGAAGACATGGACATTATTATTAAGCTGCATGAGAAAATGAAGCGTGAGAAGCGCAAGTATAAAATCAAGTTCCTTGCCGACCCGATCTGCTGGACGCAGGCGCCAGAATCGCTTAATGACCTGCGCGTGCAGCGCAGACGGTGGCAGATTGGCCTCTTCGACAACCTGATCGCTTACCGCGGCATGTTGTTCCGCAAGAAATATGGCGCTGTCGGCCTGCTGACGCTGCCTTATTACTGGCTGTTCGAATTGTTTGGCCCCGTGGTCGAGTTTCTAGGCTACATCTTCATCCCGATGGCGTACCTGTTCGGCTTGCTGGAATTCAACACCTTCCTCATCTACTTCATCGTAGCGTTCCTGCTCGGTACAGCCCTGTCGATGGGCAGTATTCTGCTGGAGCAGATTTCATTCCGCAAGTACACGTCGTTCAAGGATATTATGCGACTCGTGTTGTTCGCGCTGCTGGAGAACCTCGGTTACCGTCAGCTGACGATTTTGTTCCGTATCGAGGGCATTCTGAAATTTAGAAAAGGCCGCCACGCTTGGGGCAGCATTAAGCGTAAGCAGTTCGTGTCTACAGAATCCAAATAAGACTGAATACACCGCCTTCTGGGTCACAGCCCTGGGCGGTGTATTTTTCTTATAGGGCGCTTATTTGGAGAAGAAGGAGAAGTGGGGCAGTTGCAGCGAATACGCTCATAGAAACTGTTCAAGGAGGTAAGGCCGATGGGCGTAAACCAGCCTGCTCTCCGTTTCTGGCGTGACGTCGTTGGTACGTACACCGGCGGTGAGTTTACGGAAGTTTATCGAGAAGATCGAGATAAATACATACAGTCGTTTAGTACGAAGGGGTGATTATCTTACGTTTGCATGTTACACTCGTCATAATATTTTTCATGAAAGTGGTGAGCATCTATGGTGACGATTGTACTGTGGGACCTCGATGGGACCATTCAAGATAGCGAAACACTTGGGCTGGCAGGTACACGGCATGGATTTGAGCAGGTGCTTGGCAGGATTCCTACAGAGGAGGAGTACGCACAGCTGATGGGACGGCCGGTACCGGTCGTCTATCGGGAATGGTTCGAGGAGGAGCTGGTGCAGCAGATCCTGGCGGCTGGAAATGAGTATTACCTTGAGCGGGAGGACGAGATTATTTGTTACTCCGGCGTACCGGAGATGCTTGCGGTATTGAAGCAGCGCGGGTATCGTATGGGCATTGTAACGTCCAAGCCGCTGGTATATGCGTTAGGTGAGCTGAAGGCGAAAGGGCTCGATGGCTTGTTCGAGGTCATGGTTGCCCAAGAGGATACGGACCGCCATAAGCCGCATCCTGACCCGCTATTGGAAGCGGTACGCCGATTGAATGCCGCCCCGGAGGAATGCGTTTATATCGGCGATCAGCCATCCGACATTCGAGCTGCGCATGCTGCACAGATGCGCAGCATTGCGGCACTATGGGGTGAGGGTACCTTGGAGCGAGTGGCACCGACTGACCCGACGCGGGTTGCGTATGAGCCAATGGACATTGTGAAGCTTATGGATGAACTTTCAAATTGTCTAGAAACCAGCGATACGTTGGTTGTTAAGAAACTGTAATTGAACTTATAGATTTTTATGAAGCAATCCATCGCTGCACAAGCGATGGATTTTTTTATTTTCTCCAATAAAAATGAATGGTTTTGTATTTATTTTCCGTCTATGTTTATAGAAGGGGGGGATGAAGTGACTGATCAACAACATATAGAGCTTGTTCGCAAATCCTCATATGGTGACCGTGAAGCATTCGCGGAAGTCGTGCGGACTTATTCGAACTTTATTTACGGTGTTGCCTTCAATATGCTGGGCGACTTTCATCTGGCACAAGACATCGCACAAGAAACATTCGTCAAAGCATGGTTCAAGCTCGACCAGCTGCAGGAGCACGACAAGTTCGGGAGCTGGATCATCAGTATCGCAAGGCGGCTCTGTCAGGATCAGCTTCGCGGCCGCAAGGTTGTAGAGATGCCGATTATAGAAGCAGATACAATCGCGGACCGATCAACCTTGGACGACATGGTTAATCGAAGATCCGATGCCGAGGCGGTACGCAAGGCGCTTGCGAGCTTAGATGACAAATACCGAACGACAACATGGCTGTATTATATAAGTGGATTAAATACAAGAGAAATTAGCAGACTGCTCGACATACCGGTTGGCACAATCGACAGCCGACTGAGGCGGGCGAAACAAATATTAAGAACGGAGCTGATTGAATTGGTTGAACATACGGCGCAGAGCAATAAGCTTGGTGAACCATTCGTCAATAAAGTACGGGCTAGAATTAAAAACGCGCTGCAGGTTCGCCTCGTGTCCGATCTGGATAAAGCGAAGGAATACTATACGAATGTGTTAGGTTTTACGATTGACGATTGGGGACATACCGAGCGTGAGGGGGTTGGCTTCATCCTTCAGCAGGCAGAGAAACCGGAGCATGTCCGGCCGAACGCGAAGCCATCACCTATGACTTATCCCGCCGATTGGTCGGGCCCGCCTACCGCTTGGGATACGTACGCCTATTCCGACTTTAATGGTGTTCAATCGCTGTACGAGGAATTCCGAGACAAAGGGGCCATTATCGCATATGACCCCATTGTCGAGGACATGGGCAGCATGCAGTGGAGAGAGTTTGCTGTCCGAGATTTGGACGGCTACGTCATTGTGTTTGGTGGCGGGAGCTAGACCGCTTCGCTATTACAGAGCGCTAGTCGTACCGTTATTAGGCGTAAATAGACGATTGAGCCGAGACTCGTTGAATCCGCGAGCGAGAAGGATAACGGCCAGCGCCATTTCATTCGCCGCAACAGGCAGTGACAGCAGTCCGCCCCAGACGGATACCTGCTCGAACACGCCGAACATTTCGAACAAGGCTGCAGCAAGGACGAGTGCTCCGCCGGTCATCCCGAGGATCGACAGGAAGCGGGGCACCAGCCCGCTGCGGTAGAAAATGTAGCTGTACATCATTGTGTTAATACCGAGCATGAAGTTAGGGCCGAGCAGGAAGGTCCAGTCGTGGATGGCGATTAACAGGGTACCAGAAGCGTGATAGAAGCTGAGATCGGGAGAGGCTGCCGCCGTGAAATCACGACTTAACGTTAAGAGGGAGAGGATACTGACGATTCCGACCGTAATGATGACCGCCTCGAGAAAACGAAAGCATAGATGCCCGAGTGCGATTCTTTCGCTGTACCTGCGTAGTACCGGATACATCGTTACAGCCGTCCCGACGGCCGAAACGACGAGAATAAGCTCCATAATCGCGCCCCAAATGATCTGGTTATCATGCTTGGCACCCTCGCTCAAATAGTCTGTACCGTTCAAGATTGGATCATATAACAAGAGACCAAAAATGGACGATATAGCCGCAACAATGAACAAAACCCCCGTAAGCTTAGCTGATCTACGTGTAGCTTGCAGATTCATTCTTCTTCTCCCCCTTCATATGTTCCGAAACGATTCATTCCGTCGAATGTGTGTGATTCTACGTTCTACTTCTTCGCGTTTTCCTCATAGTAGAAAATGCTCTCGATCGGTAAGCTGAACGCCCGGGCGATTCGGAAAGCCAGCTCCAGAGACGGCGAGTAATTGCCTTTCTCCAGCGCGACAATCGTTTGTCTAGTTACGCCTACCTTGTCAGCCAGCTGCTGCTGGGTCATTTCGTCGTGGTCGAATCGTAGTCTGCGGATATGGTTGCCGACAAGATTATTACGCATATCAGATGCCTCTCCTATAGTGATAAAGTTTCGTGATGGAGCCGCTGACGTCAGCAAGGAAGCCTGCAGCGATCAGAATGTCGAACATGATGTACAGAGGCTGCTCTAGAACGAGCGAACCCATCGCGCACAGGAAGCCGAGGATGAACAGCAGGAAGGACGTCCGATGTGCTCGCAGCTCAATGATGCGGTCCAGCTCATCCGTGAACCCTGGCTCCTTCTCTCCGGTCGTCATGCGGTAGATGATGTTGAACACGATGCTAATGACGATGTGAGCAATGATGGAGATAAGCATCAAAACGAGGACAAAAGCGCCCCAGTAGTGCAGCAATTCCGACAGCTCAGCCCCTTGTTCAGGGTAGCGCGGATACATGTACAGGCAGTAGGCTGCAAATATAAGGATCGTGCTTATGAGTGTGACGATGCTTCTCTTCTCTTGATAGGTCAAATGAAACACCTCCTTTGGTTTTCTTCAATGTTAATTCCTGCATACAAAATGTATAGTAAAGCAATCCTTGTGTCAAGTCAACTTTACACAAATGGGTTCAATACCGCAAATAGAGGTGGACACATCCAAGTCTTCAGCCATTGGGGGAGGACCGTTCATTCTACATTCGGCTAAGAACAAGGCTGCGACTTGAACGGTTAACGGATTGCTTTTAGCAAATATTATCGAATAAAAAAAAGTCATGTCATGTCGAATTGGTAGGCCATTTATACTATAATCAGATTAATTACTATTTTCTACAAGATGGTGCTGGTTATGTCCATAGTTATGGATGCTAGAACGGTATTTGCAACGTTGTTAGTCGGCTATTTGATAGCCTTGGTGCTTACGTTAGCTTTCTGGAATGGCAGCATGAAGCTTGTGACGCTCAGAGTCTACCTTGGGGCCAAAGGCATGCAGGCGGCCGCCTTGTTCCTGCTGGCGCTGCGCGGCTCGATTCCGGGCATCTTGTCCATATTGCTCGCCAACAGTGTACTCTTCATTGTGTATACGCTGGAGATTTGTGTACTGCTTCATTTGCAGAAGATATTGACGATGAGAATGAGACGGCAGTATGTGTTTCTTGCGCTTGGCAGCATTGTCGGATTTCTCTTCATCTACCTGTTCAACAACCATGAAGAGTCTCGAATTGCGTATGCCTCTTTGCTGCTCGCTATTATATTTCTGCCGGCCTACCGGCTCGTAGTCGCTCGTAAAGCAAGCGTTCTTGCCCGCATAATGGGAGCGCTCTATCTTTCTGTCGGGGTATGGATGCTTGTTCGGGCAAGTGCTGCTGCGCTTAACTACGACTGGGCAAGCTATTATCGACCTAATGAATATCAGCTTCCGGGCCTGCTTATGTCATTCCTTGTCATAGTAGTTGGTCATACTGGCGTCGTTCTCCTCGTAAAGGAGCAATCGACGAAGGAGCTGATTCGCCTTGCGAATCAGGATGATCTTACAGGTGCGCTGAACCGTCGAACGTTTTCGATCCGGGCGGAGCGTCAACTGGCGCGTTGCGCCAAAATGCGTAAGCCGTTGTCTTACCTGCTTTTCGATGTGGATCGCTTTAAGACGATCAACGATACCTACGGTCATTATGTAGGCGATCAGGTGCTTCAGCATCTCGCTTCGAGGGTGCGTCAGCACTTAGGTACAGAGGATATGCTCGTTCGCTACGGAGGCGACGAGTTCGGTATTCTATTGCCGGGTTTGGATGAACAGGCTTCTGAATTGTTCGCGGAGCAAATCATTGGAGAGTTCAAAATCGTAGAAGATCGCCTTCCGCCTGCTCCTTACTCGATTAGTGTAGGCGTGTTAACGATTGTTCCTGATTCAACAACGAAGCTGGAGAGCCTGTACATTACATGCGATGAAGCGCTATACGCCGCTAAGCGGGATGGAAGGAATCGCGTCATTCGAGTCCGGCAGGAGCGGATGGCAGCTGTACCGGTAGAATAAGGCCAGAACAGGTCTATCGTTTTTGTGCAAAATAGTACGGGATACTTCCTGCGATCTTAACGATCTGCGACGAAGTATCCCGTATTTTTTAATCCAATGGCCGTTAACTACTCCTCGCCTTCCTCGATCGTTATGATCGTATGGTTCGTAATGTCGCCAAGCGAAGAGGTGAGCGTCGTGCTCAGAATCGTACGTTCTACGAGCGGAATGAGAGGGGCGCGAAGCCGGAAGAGAATGGTATCGATCTGACCCGGTTGGTTGGTACCTAGATCCAGCACATCATGCAGATGTGTCAAATGAGGTCGGTCACTGACATGCAGCGAGCCCACCACAAATTCAAACCCAGTTGGGAGCACGTGCCTGAACTGCTTGACGATCGGAATAGCAGCGACGTTCTGGACCTTGACGGTAACGAGAACCTCGCCCCCCGGCTGAACAATAGTTGGATTAACCGTAATGTTCACGACTGGCGGGCTTGGCGGAGGCGATCCCGTTGGTCCCGTTACACCTGTCGGACCTGTAGAACCCGTTGGTCCCGTCTCCCCCCGTTGATCCAGTCGGTCCAGTCGGGCCTGTTGGCCCCGGCGTTCCGAATTTCAGAATAAAACCTTTTTGCGGCCGTATGCCGTTCTTTAGATTAGACGGGAAATTCGTAGACGAACTGTAACCCCCGATGAGTGCCTGACCAAGCGCATTCACGCTAATGCTCTCGCCTGTATCGGAGGAGGAACCGCCATAATAGGTGGAGTAGATCAGGTCCGTTCCCGTAAGACTCACGATAGTGAAGAAGACATTTTGCGATCCGACCCGCTTACTCTGCACGGCACCAGGCGTTGTCGGGAAATCCGTTGAGGAGGTCGCACCCGTGATATAAGCGGCGTGGGACTTGTCAACGGCAATTCCGTACCCAGCATCGAACGAGGCGCCACCCAGATAGGTGGAGTAGACAAGCTCAGAACCGGTCTTATTTAGTTTGGTTACGAAGCTGTTTGTGCTAGCAGGGCTCGTCGTCAAGAAAGCAGATGAGGTAGTAGGAAAGTTAGTCGAAGTCGTATATCCAGTAACGTAAGCATTGCCCAAGTCATCGATTGCTATATCCGATATCGTATCACTCTGATTGCCGCCTAAGTAAGTGGCATAGAGGAGTGCAGATCCTTCCGGGTTAAGCTGGGCGATGAAACCATCGTAATTGCCTGAATAAGTCGTAGAGAAGGCGCCCGCCGTAACCGGAAAATTATTCGAGGCTGTCTCTCCGCCTACATAGGCATGACCCAGCGAGTTGACGGCAATGCCGTTGGCAGAATTGTAGGAGCTTCCGCCAAGGTAGGTAGAGTAGAGGAAATCGCTGCCGCTTGCATTGATTTTGGACACATAGCTGTCTGCGCCGGCTGCATTAATAACCGTTCGAAGCGCTCCGGTTGTTGTAGGAAAGTCAGCCGAGCTCGTGTCTCCGGTCAGATAGGCATTGCCTTCGGAATCGACCGCGATGTCGGATACACCGTTGGAGCCTGAACCGCCGAACACAGCCGAATAGATTAATTCGCTGCCGCTGGCGTTTAGTTTGGACAGATAGATTCGGACGCCACCTGTCGACGGATTGCTGATGGCGCCGGGTGTAATTGGGAAATCCAGACTGTACGTCGATCCTGTCACATAGGCGTTGCCGTCCTGATCAATCGCAATGCTGGAGTTGTAGTCGTCCCGCGTGCCACCAAGATACGTGGCATAGACGAGGTTGTCTCCTTTAGGTGTCATCTTGAAGACGAAAGCATCGTACACACCGCCGAATGTTGTCTGATAAGCACCCGGCGTCACTGGAAAGTCCGAGCCACTCGTATATCCTGAACCATAGGCATAGCCTTCCGAGTCGATGGCAACGGATCGAACATAGTTAAAATAGCCGTTCATTGCACCAATTACCTTGGAATACAGCAGCATCGGATCGATGGTTAGTGGCAGGCTTGGATTATAGCTATCCATGAGTGCATATCCGAATCGCTTGGCAGCAGCATCGATAATCCGATAGCAGCATGATATTTCCTGCTGCTTGCCATCTACCCTCTGGTAGCTGAGCGGAATGCTCTCCCGTATGGTCTGAAGCGAAGTATGAATCTCAAGCCCACCCTGCTGGTCAATGAACAGCCCGTCAGCACCCTCGTATTCGAACTGGACCTGCTGAATATCAGCGCCCGGATGGAGGAGAACATCGTATTTGAACCCATGCTCCCCTTCATAGAAAATAAGATCGACACCTGGCCACAAACCGCGATAAGCGAGCTTATAGTATGGCTTCAGATTGGAAAACCACTGATCACGTGTGCCGCCCTTCAAGTAGTTGCGGCTGCCGTCAGCCTCTTCAAGCAGCTCCAGCTTCGCGGCAGGATTGGCATTAACATAACGCAAATTGAGGCGGATCTGGTACATGAGCTTGTTATTGGAAGCAGTCGGCCGATTCGTATTCGGCTGACCGTAGAACATAAGCTCAGCGCGATCACTTGCGAAGTTCGCCTTCATCCGCTTGCCGTCTGCCGAATAAACAATGCCTCGTGCGAGGTCTGCGGTATCGAAAGCGTTCATGAATACGAGCGGCATCCCATTTAGCTTCTGGCGCATGGCCTCGCGCTGTTGTATTTCAACAGGGGGATTCACTTCACGACCATCCTCCTTTTCCCTCATAGACATAGAATCAGCACTTAGAAGTGCAATAATATTGTCTATGTGGAATCGGCTTGTACTTATGAGTAGGAGAAGAGCTTGCATGCCAAGACGAAAGGCCATTTCGGATGAAATGTCCCTTCACTCACGTTTAGAATACGATGGTCACCTTCCCGAAGGCGGAGCCCTGCGCCATATAGCGTAAGGCATTATGTGCTTGAGCGAGAGGGAACGTACGATCAATGACCGGACGTAGTAGGTGCTGCTCGATAACGAGATTCATACGCTCGAACATTTCTCTACTGCCAACATTGATCGCCTGCAGTTTTGCTTTCCGAATGATAGCAGGGACCACGTTGAAGCCCTCTACTACCGCTCCGGACAGCAGGCCAACGATGCTAATCTGGCCGCCGACCTTCAGTGCTGCCAATGAGTGATTGAGCGTAGCACGGCCGCCAAGATCGACGATATGATCGGCACCTCGGCCATCTGTGCAGGCAAGTACAGCTTGTTCCCAATCTGGATTCGTTCGATAGTTGATGCCATAGTCGGCACCTAATGCCTTCGCGCGCTCCAGCTTCTCATCGCTGCTTGATGTGACGATGACACGAGCGCCATACAGCTTGGCGAATTGCAGCGCGAATAAGGAGACGCCGCCTGTTCCTTGTACAACGGCTGTATCGCCTGCCTTAATCTTTCCTTCCTCGATCAACGCTTGCCAAGCTGTGACGGCAGCGCAAGGCAGTGTCGACGCTTCTTCATCGGTCAAATGTTCAGGTACTCGGACAAGCCCTTGCTCCGGCAGGACGACATACTCGGCGAGCAGCCCATCCAGCGGACTGCCTAGCGTCGACACCCAGTTCTCCTGTGTGGGCTCTCCTGTAGTCCAGCTCTGGGTAAAAATAGCGCTCACCCGTTCTCCAACGTTGAACTTGGAAGCGTGCTCCCCTCGTGCAATGATCTCGCCAACGCCATCCGAGATTGGAATAAGCGGCTCGGTACGATTAGGTTCATAGAAGCCTTCGATGACGCCAATATCTCGTGCATTCAACGAGACAGCTTTCATTCGAATGAGCACCTCACCGGGGCCGGGGGATGGAATGGGGCGGTCCTCCTCCTGTACATGATCAAGTCCAAATCCGCCGCGCAGGACATAGGCTTTCATACGTGACACGCTCCTTCACTTGAGATAGACACATTGTAGTACCGGTGCTAAAATTTAGTAAGTCGGCACTTTAAAGTGGGTTGCGAACGTTAAGGTTCGTACGAAAGGAGACGCAGCCATGAGAAGCAAGCCGGATATCTCCCTCGAAGCATGCACCTACAGCCATGTGCTGGAGATCATATCGAACAAATGGACGGCGCTAGCCATCTATGCGATGGAGGATGGGGAAATTCGTTACGGTGAAATGATGCGGCGCATTGAAGGCATTTCACAGAAAATGCTGACACAGACGCTGAAGCGGCTGGAGCGTGATGGCATCGTCAACCGTAAGCTTACCCCGGCGGTACCTCCTACTACCGAATACTCGCTTACTCCGCTCGGCGAGTCGCTTCTTCCCCTTATGACCGCGCTCAAGGTGTGGGCTGATCAGCATCTAGACACCGTAAAGCAGGCAAGATCCAGCTATGATAGCCTCAAGTCTTAACCCGACGCAGCACGACACCCTCGAACGTCTTACCTAATATCTACCTACAACAGCAGTACCGTCTAGTTTCCATCACGACAACTTCATAGGACAACACGTTCTTGCGTAAGTCGGTAACCGCAGCATCAACTGACAGCATAGCGATTCTATACCATTCATCATATTACCTCGTGGAGGATGAAACGATGGTCGTTAAAGAGCAGTCGATTGTTCATGTGACAGGGAACACCATGACGATGACAGACAGGCCGATCCGAGTTGTCGGCAAGCTCGAGGAACCGCTTATTCTGATACTCGAGAACGTGTTAAGCAGTGAGGAATGTGATGCTTTAATCGCACTGGCCAGTGATCGGATGCAGCGTTCCCGAATTGGAAGCACGCCTACCGTCAGCGATATTCGGACGAGCAGCAGCATGTTTTTCGAGGAAGGGGAGAACGAGTGGATTCAGACGATTGAGGCTAGGCTGTCAGCGCTTATGCAGGTACCGTTAAGGAATGCTGAGCCGCTGCAGGTGCTGCATTATCGGCCTGGTGAGCAGTATCAGCCGCACTATGACTATTTCACCTCGGGAGCTGTCGCCAACAATCGGATCAGCACACTGGTCATGTATTTGAACGATGTGGAGGAAGGCGGGGAGACCTACTTTCCTTCGCTTCAGCTGTCGGTTGCGCCGAAGAAGGGGAGCGCCGTTTACTTTGAATATTTCTACAGTGATAACCGTCTAAATGAACGGACCCTGCATGCAGGCACTCCCGTAGTGATCGGGGAGAAATGGGTTGCGACGCAGTGGATGCGCAGGCAGCCGTTTCGTGAACGGAACGGAGCTTAATCTAGACGAGAAACCACAACCTACGCGGTTGTGGTTTCTTTGTGTTTGGCCTCGGCATGGACTAGCTTCTGCTCGGTTGCTCGGTACACCCGCCGGAAGAGCAAAGCGGAGACGAGCTGCATCGCTGCGGCAAAATAAAACGGCGGCACATAATAACCTTCGTCGACGAAATGGACGAATGCCCCCGGCCATAAGACGGCCGTCAGTCGTACCGCGATGATGTTCACGCGGGAGAGGAAGTCGCGCTTGCGGCGGCCGCGCTCCTCCATCATTAGCGCCGTACGGTTGCCGCGTGTTCCGAGATTACAGGCAGTGCAGCCGATCTCGATTAGTGCGGCTAGCCAGAAGGCGCTCACCCATGGCAGGACGAGCAGCAGCAAGATGGCGACAATCTGCAGGCTGATGATCGTTCGCAGTGTCGCTTCGCGGCCTGTGCCGCCGCTCGTTATCCGTGCCAGCAATGCAGCAGTCAAATAAGAGACACCCATGACGAGGCCGATAACGCCGGAGGATGCACCGAACCGCTCCGCAAACCAATAGGCGGTCACCGTACTGGTGAGCGTAGCAGTCACACTGCTCAAACTGCTGGCAAGCATGCGAAGCTGATCACTTCGATAGGCGGCCTGCTGGTCGGTTGTCGGTCGGCGAAGAACCTGGTAGTTAGCTGCTGCGATCAGCAGGACGAACAGAGCCGCTGGAGTGATCAGTTGGGCTTCGGTTGAACCTGTATGCCGGAGCCAGCTGAGGAGGAAGAAGATTGCAGTAAGGCCAGTCAGGCCGATTAATGACCGCCGCCATATGTAGTTGCGACGAGCAGTGACGGGTGCGTCTGATGAGATGGCTGAATCAGGCTTGCTTACTGCTGTATCTGCAGACAAATCGGATTGCGGCGCAGACGTATTTGGCTTTGAATATGCAGTACTTGATGGCTTCCGCGCACCGCCCTGTATACGCCAAATGCAGACGATGCAGCCAGCTGTTATGATCGCAACGATTGCGTACAACAACCGAAAGCTGGCCGTGCCCTCGAATGCCCCGTGCAGCCGATCGGGGATGCAGGCGAGCAGCGCGCCAGCGCCAAGCCCAGCATAGCTGTAGAGCGCGTTTCGGCCGTAGAGAGCCTTCGCTTTGGCTGCGTCTTTGACATAGGCGCCGAGCCAGGCGCGCTCAATGGGAGCGGCCGGCCCACCGGAGCCGGAGTGACCGCTGCCTAGTCCGGCTGCTGTAACTGCCGCGGCAACCAGCCATGGCACTGAGGTGATGACCATGACAATAGATGCTGCTAGTGTAATTACCTCGAAGAGCAGCAGGCTGTGTTTAGCCCCCAGACGCGCGCTCAGCGCGCCGCCGAACAGAGCGAAGACGATGCGGAGGAGGCTGGAGGCGGCAATAACGGCCCCAATTGAAGCGCCGCTCCAGCCAAGCTCGCGCAGGTAGAGGCTGGTAATCGTTAACGCCGCGCCTTGTCCGATGCTGCGAAGCAGTGTCACAGCCTGCAGCAGCCGAATGACGCGCCGCGGATCTTTCGTTTGGCGTGTGCCAGCGTCAGCAGCTTTCAAGATGATCCCTCTTTCAAACGGTGCAATGGAATTGTAAGCTATAGTAGCACGGACTCCCTGACATCTATTGTCAGGGAGTCGCGAAGAGCGGATAAGAGAGGAAGCGATCGTGATGCGCGCGGATCGGCTTATATCGATCATTATGCGTCTGCAGCAAGCGGGTCGGATGACCGCGAAGGAGCTGGCGGAGCTTCTGGAGGTGTCAGAGCGGACGATCTACCGTGACATGGATGTATTAAGCGGTATGGGCGTACCCGTCCAATCCGAGGGCGGTCTCGGCGGTGGCTTTACGCTGCCTGCTACTTACCGGACGAAGGTGGACGGATTGCATACACCGGAGATTCATGCATTGTTCCTGCAAATGAACGAGCAACCGTTCAAGCAGCTCGGTATTGATCACGTGCTGCGCTCGGCGCTGCTCAAGCTGCTTGGAAGCCTATCGAATCAGCATCGGGAGGATGTCGACTGGATTCGCAATCGGGTGTTCATCGATATGGGAAGCTGGCGTAAGCAGACTAAGCATGGACAAGAGGATGGTAAGCTTCAGCTCATTCGGCAAGCGGTGTGGGAGCAGCGGCGGGTTCATTTGACCTATACGAATCGATTGAATACGACAGTCACCCTCTCATTGGACAGCTATGGCCTTGTACTGAAGGCTGGGATTTGGTTCGTAGTGGGCAGCTCAGAGGATATCATCCGAGCGCTGCGGGTGTCGAACATTCAGGCGATTGAACCGACGAATATAACATTCGAGCGGCCAGAGTCGTTCCGGTTAGAGTCGTATTGGGAGCAGTGGCTGACAGCGTATCAGCGGAGGCAGTTTCCTTATGTTGTGGAGGCTGAACTGCTCGAGGAGGATGCGTCGGCACGTATATCCCGATATGGCGGAGTTTTGTTTCGAGTGTCGGAGGAGGCGGGGGTTAGGCGCGCGGAGATTGGGTTTGAGAGTGAGGAGACGGCTGTCCGTGCGACGCTAGCACTGGCGGGTCTTATACAGGTGAGAGCGCCCTTGGCGATAGGGGCCCGAATTCGAGAAGCGATTGAGCAGTTGCAAGCGAGTTACAATCATTAGAAGGCTGCGACATGTGTCGCAGCCTTCTTTTTGCACGCATCTTACACACTTGAACTTGTCTTCACCACAGCTGGCTTAGCCGCGACTGTTGCTGTCGAGGCTGCTTGCTGCTGCTGAGCGCGAAGCTTGAGAAGCTGACGGTATACAGCGGCTAATCCGACTAGAATAACAGCTCCGGCGAGAACGGGTGTGAACAGGAACGACCAGCCGGCGCCTGCCAGAATGACGACGATCGGGTCGGCACCTGCTGGTGGATGGAGAGTGCCCGTTAGCTGCATCAAGTAGACCGATAGGGCGACCGCGATAGCCAACGTCCACATATGATTGCCGAAAGCATGATACACAATGAGACCGGTCAAGGCGCTGATCGCATGGCCGCCAATGACGTTGCGAGGTCTAGCGAGCGGGCTGTCTGGAAGAGCAAACACAATGACGCAAGAGGCGCCAAATGGTGCCATCAGCATCATTAGGTCAGTCGTGTGCTCGAAAGCGAGTAGAACAAGTACAGCTATAAGTGCCCCGACAGCGGGGAAGAGGGGACGAAGAAAACGGACGAACATCGATAAGTCTCTCCTTTACGTTGAACTGTTCTCAATGTTAGCATGTGAATAACGATTTGAAAAATGAATAAATCCGATGTCTGGTATTTCAGAATCGAATGCCAAGGAGGAGTACGCCATGTTGAGCGAATGGGATGGACGCTCGATTCGTACGTTTCAGGCGGTGATGGAAGAGCGGAGCTTCAGTCGAGCGGCGGACAAATTGGGCTATGTGCAGTCAACCGTCACGACCCATATCGCCCAGCTGGAGAAGGCAAGCGGCAGGAGGTTGTTCGATCGGCTCCCGCGCGGCGTGGAGCCGACGGACGCAGGGATGGCCCTTGCGCGATTCGCGGAGCAGTTCGCCGCGCTTAGTCAGGCACTTGCAGACGAACTTCAGCGAACCGAGCATCCAAGTGGCGTGCTCCGAATTCGTGCGCTCGAATCGTATTGCGTCGCCAGACTGCCTCGCATACTCGCGCAGTATGCAGAGCGTTATGAAGCGGTAGAGCTGCAGCTCTCAACCGGCTTCATGAACGATATTTGTGAACGGGTGCTGGATGGACGGGATGAGCTCGGGATCGTACCACGCGACCCGATGCACGAGGGTTTGATTTTTACACCGATCGTGCAGGAGCAAATGGTGTGGGTGTCGGCAACAACTGATAGAGCGAATCGTTCGCGGAAGCGGGCGTACATCAGCTACGGCAATCAATGTTACTACCATGGCGTCGGCGAGCAGCTGCTGCGGGAGGCGGGGTATACGGAGATGGCGCATTTGCGTTATCCAAGCGTTGAGCTGATCAAGCGAATGGTGCAGTCCGGGTACGGTATCTCGCTTCTGCCTCTTGTGAATGTAACGGATGAGATAAGAGCGGGACAGCTCATTAAACTCGCGCTGCCGGTGCCTGAACCGATCGAGCACGGCTTCATTCAGCTGCGCGGCAAACAGCTCCGACCCGCTGCAATAGCTTTCATAGAGATGGTCTGTTCGGGGCTTGTCGCTTAGCGTTATTCCGTTATAATAACCAGTAATTGGGTTATTCAGAACTGGGAGGGATACTGTTGAAAACGATCAAGCGAATGTTCGAGCATCAGATGTGGGCCGACCGTCGGCTGGTGGACGCGGTACGACAAAGTGGAGGCGGCAGTCAGGAGCTGCTGCGGCTATTCCGCCATGTGGAGATCGCAGAGCAGGTATGGATTACCCGGCTGAACGGCAGGTCGACGGCTCATCTTCAGCTGTGGGCGGATGATGCAGACTTGGATTCGATCGAAGCGCTCCTTGCAAGCAATGAGCAGCAGTATCGCACATACTTAGCGGAGCTGACCGAAGAACAGCTGGATGCCGATCTGACGTATGCGAACCAGAGCGGAGTGGAGTTCCGGACGCCGATCCGTGATATTTTGACCCATGTTGCCCTGCACGGCCAGTATCATCGCGGTCAAATTAACCGGATGCTGAGGGAGGCTGGAGGAGAACCTCGCCCGCTCGACTATATTGTATTTGCACGGGAATGGGACTTATAATCGTCGCCTGTGCTTGGTGAACGGAGCGAACCCTCTTTGCGCTGTTGCAGCGTAAGGGGGGCTTTTGATTTGGGGGCGAGAGGAATGGCTATAATAAGTTTGCCTATTGACAGCTGGAAACGACGCCCTTATATTTGTTGTACATACAAAATACGATTGTTCGAAAAGAGGCCACGACAATGAGCGGACCGGATGAAAGCTTCCTTACCAACTGTTTGTTCTTTACTGCGAATCGGCTGAGCCGCACGATTACGAAGCTCGCAGAGGATGCGTTCGCCCCGACGGGACTGACGCCGATGTACGGCTATTTGATTCGGCTGGTCGTTGGCACGCCGGGCATCTCGCAGAAAGAGCTGGCAGAGAAGCTGGCGGTGACGCCGTCCACGCTGACTCGATTTGTCGATAAGCTGGAGCTGAAGAAGTTAGTCGAGCGGAAGGTGCAGGGCAAGACGGTACTCGTATACCCGACTGCTAAAGGCGAGGGAATGGTAGAGACGATTAAAGCAGCTTCCCGAGATTTGCGCAATCGTTACGAAGAGGTACTTGGGAAGGAGTTTGCGGATGAAATTTCGAGACAGTTGGTGTTCTCGAGCGGGCAGTTGGAGAAGCAGTGAGCTTTTCCTTGCGAGATAATCATTGTATGTACAAACAAAATATGATAGAGGGTGAGTGAGCTTATGAATCAGGTGCCGCAAACGGAAACAGCGCGGAAGCTGCCTCGGATGCATTATGGGTGGGTTGTCGTTGCCGTTACGTTCCTTACGCTGCTGGTTTCTGCTGGTGTTCGTTCGATGCCAAGCATCTTCATGCTGTCGTTCGAGAAGGATTTTGGCTGGAGCCGCGGCGGAATTTCGAGCGTTGTATCGATCGGTATTTTCCTCTATGGACTCGTTGGTCCTTTCTCGGCCTCGTTCTTGGAACGTTTCGGCGTACGGCGGGTCATGCTGTTCTCCATCGCGTTATTGGCTGCTGGGCTGGCGGTGACGCCGCTGATGAATGCGCTGTGGCAGTTTGAAATTCTATGGGGGGTCATCACAGGTATCGCGACGGGCTTCATGGCGAATGTGCTTGGCGTGACGGTGTCGAACAAATGGTTTGCACAAAGAAGGGGGCTAGTCGTTGGCATCCTGACAGCTAGTGCGGCAACGGGCCAGCTGTTGTTCCTGCCGCTGCTCGCCCGCATTACGGTAGAATCCGGATGGAAGTCGGCTGTGTATACGGCTGTCGCGGTGCTCGTTGGCTTGCTGCTGATCGTCGCCGTCTTCATGCGCAACCATCCTTCGGATGTGGGCGTCGCTCCGTATGGTTCGACGGAAGTCGTCCAGCCGACGCCATTCCGGGGTAATCTGTTCCTCGCTCCGCTGCTGGCTCTCCGCTCGGCACTGCGCAGCAAGTCGTTCTGGCTGCTGGCCGGCACGTTCTTCTTCTGCGGCTATTCGACCAATGGCTTGATCGGCACTCATCTCATCCCGGCTTGTGGCGATTTCGGCATCACAGAGGTAACGGCGGCGAGCCTGCTCGCGCTGATGGGACTGTTCGACCTGTTCGGCACGACGCTGTCGGGCTGGTTGTCCGATCGGTTTGACAGCCGTTGGCTGCTTGCTTGGTACTATGGGCTGCGCGGCCTATCGCTGCTGTTCCTGCCATACGCGCTGAGCGCTGGCCCAACGGAGCTGCTGCTCTTCAGCGTCTTCTACGGCTTGGACTGGATTGCAACAGTTCCGCCGACCGTGAAGCTGGCAACGCAGGAGTTCGGCAAGGAGCGCTCGGGTATGATTTTCGGATGGGTCGTTGTCGCGCACCAGCTTGGTGCATCCACCGCCGCATACGGCGCAGGTGCGCTCCGCGACTGGCTCGGCACGTACTCCACCGCTTTCGTCTCCGCTGGCTTCGTTTGTTTGTTCGCAGCCGTGATCTCGACACGCATTGGTCGGAAGAAAGCTGCTTCATTGTCATAGGGAGAGGAGAAAAGGTAAGCCATTGGCTTACCTTTTCTTGTGCTGTCTACCACCAAATGAACCAGTAAATGCCTTCATGAAATCGACACATGAGCCGATCATTATCCCAATTTCTGATATTGATAATCATTATCATTATTGATATTATCACTAATAATGATTCTCAATATCAAAGGAAGTGTTCAACTGTGTCCGTCATTCGAATTAAAGATCGTGGTGAATTATTAACGCTGCAGTTCTCCGAGTTACGTAGTTATCATGGCAATCTCGCATTGATGGCCATCGGCGTAGGGTTTCGAGTCGTTCAGGCTGCATTAACCGAGCTATACGGGGAGGAGGCGCCTGAGCGAAGCAGTCTATTCGTACGGTCCGGCCATGCAGGGCCGGGTTTCCGCGATGCATTCGAATATACGACACGAGCGGTTACGCGAGGAGCGTATTCAGTCGATGTGAATTATCCGGTTGCCCAGTATGATCCTTTCCGACCGCAATCCTACGCTTACGTTATTTCCGATTCGGCAGGGGGTTCGGTTGAAGTGGCATTGAAGCCTAATTTTCTGCCTGCTGTTTTCTATGCTTATTTGCTCAAATCGAGAGAAGGCACCCTCACCGCCGAAGATAAGGCAGCGAACGAACAACTCAAAGCGTCCCTGTGCGAGAAAGCATTATCGCTTCCGCAGGCGGAGTTGCTGGAGGTGAAGCGGCTATCATGAGTGTGCATACAGCAGCGGATTTCCTTCTGTTGGATTCGGGAGCGAGCTTCAGTGAGCAGATCGTTCGCGACGGGGCGAGCGATCCGAGCACCTTGGTACTCGATCAGTACGAATTCGCTACCTACGACCTATTAGGAGCAGCACATCGATTCTTGATCATTGATGAGTTTATTGATCAAGAGCTGATGCTGGAGCAAAAAGAGAAGATTGAGGCATTCCTGAATCAAGGTAACATTCTTGTCTTCTCGGGCCATCTATTCCGGCCCTGGATTCCAGGCGCAGCGCCTTTTGTTCCGAAAACGATTTACAATCATCTCGATTACACGATCCAAGTACTTGATCATTCGATATTTGCGGGCGTGCAGTCCGAAGATATTACGTACAACAAGGGAGTTGCAGGCTTCTTCGCCAGAGGCCATCATCCGATTCCGGAAGGTGCTGAGGTCATTCTGCGCTTGGCGGGAGACGAGCCGATTACATATATCGATCGACTCAGTACCCAAGGAACGATTCTGGTGCACGCTGGTCGTAATTTGCTTCGGTATCGTCACGAGAACAACAGTGCAGGCCGAATTGGTGAGCAGCTTCGCCGTTTCCTCTATGAGGAGTATGATGCCATGCCAATAAGGAGTGTGCGCATATGAGAAAGATCGCCGTACTTTATGCAGGCAGCTCGCATCAGTACCGCTCTTTTACCGAGCCGAAGTATCAGCCTTATATTGCACAATTGCTGTATCTGCCGAAGCTGGCGTCCATCGATCTGAACGCCTTCGACGTGCTCATTGTTCCTTCGCAGATTCATCAAGAGATGGTGACCATGCACATGGAGCAGATCCATGCTTTTCTTAACAGCGGTAGGATCGTGGTCGCCCTTGGGGCACAGCATCAGAGTTGGTTCGAAGGCCATCACTGGGAATTCCGTCCAACCAACTTCTGGTGGTGGCGGGAGCCAGAGGCGAAGAGCGGGCTCGTATTATCGAAGCCGGAGCATGATTTGTTCCGTTATATCACGCTCGAGGATGCGACCTGGCATTATCACGGTGTGTTCTTCCCTCGGCATGAGGTGGAATCACTTATCGAGATCGAGAACGACGGGTCTATTATGTACATCGATAAGACGAGCACTTCGGGGACGCTCGTACTGACGACGCTTGATCCGGAATATCACTTTGGTTCCTACTTTATGCCAGCGACGGAACGCTTCTTGGATGGCTTCCTGCCTTGGCTGGCGAATGGCCAGATCTAACGGAATCAATAGACCTATCATTACAGATATATATAAAGGGAAGGGACTTTATTATGAGAAAGATAATGTTCGGAATTGTTCTAAGTATGATCTTGATCCTCACAGCATGCGGCGAGGGAAGCGGAACAAGCAGCACGGATACGAAAGAAACAGAGCAAGCCAGCGCGGCAGGCACCGGTCAGGCCGCAGCAGAGGACGGCACAACCATCGATCTGCTCCGAATTGCAGGCAGTGACGTTGGTTATCCTTCGCCATTCACGTTCAGCTCCTCAGGTCCATTTGGCTATTTGAGAAACTCCTTTATTTTCGACACGTTAACTTGGAAAGATGATACGGGCGTCATTCCATGGCTGGCCAAGTCGTGGGATGTCTCGGAGGATGGCTTGACTTATACGTTTACGCTGGAGGAAAACGTGAAATGGCATGATGGGGAGGCGTTCACGGCTGACGACGTTGTATTCAGCTTCGATTATTACAAGACGCATCCGTTCAACTGGAACGGGGACGTCAGCCAGATCAAGAGCGTTGAGAAAATCGACGATCTGACGGTAGCTTTCCACCTCAATAACAAGTTTGCGCCGTTCTTGAGCGATCTGGTTGGCATCGTACCGATTATTCCGAAACATATCTGGGAGAACGTTACGAATCCGGTCGAATTCCGTGAGGACGCTGCACTGGTTGGTACGGGTCCGTACAAGCTGAAGCAGTATGATTCGGCATCCGGACAATATTTGTACGAGGCGAACGAGAACTTCTTCAAGGGTAAGGTGAAAGTGAAGGAAATCGCCTACGTATCGGTATCGAATAAACTGCTGGCCTTGCAGAATGGCGAAATCGATCAGACGTACACGTTCAACTACGCGGACGTTGAAACGGCCCAGCAAGCAGGCTTCTCCATGATCAAGAGCGAGCCAGCCGGCAGCGTCGTGCGGATTACGTTCAATATGGAGCATTCCCAGCTTGGCGACAAGCGGCTCCGTCAGGCTATTGCTTATGCTTTGAACCGTGAAGAAATCTCGAGCAAGCTGACGGGCGCTGAGCCTATGGTAGGCAATGCAGGTGTCGTACCGACCGATTCTCCTTGGTACAACAAGGACGTGAAGCAATATCCGTATGACACGACGAAGGCAGAGCAGTTGTTGGATGAGCTTGGTTATAAGAAAAATGCCAACGGTGTTCGCGACGGCCTGAAGCTGAGTCTAATGACTTCGTCTTCCATGCAGGAAGCTGAGATGATGAAGGAAATGCTGAAGAAGGTTGGTATTGAGCTCAACCTGGTCCAAGTGGATGGCGCAGCATTTGCTGATGCTATGGGCGAGAATAAATACGATATGGCGCTGACCGGCCATATCGGCGCGAGCGGTGACCCGGACTTCCTGCGTTTATGGTTCTCCGGTCAAGCTGCGAATACGCTTGCAGCGCGCGGCAAGGAACTGGCGTTGGGTGACTTCCACAAGCTGGCTGAACAGCAGATGCAGGAAGACAACGAAAACAAGCGTCATGAAATCATCAACCAGATGCAGGATATTCTTGCTGATGAGCTGCCTACCCTCGTGCTGTACCATCGTCCATTCTACGATCTTCACAATGCGAAAGTATTCGACGGATGGAAGAACACTTCCGGTGGTATTGCTGACGGCATGCCATTGTGGGAGAACAAGGCGTTCTTAGTTGATGTTGAGAAGTAAAAAATACGGCTCTTACCTGTTAGTGCTCGTATTCGTTGTATTGCTTAATTTTTGGCTTCCTCGGCTCTTGCCGGGGGGGCCAGTTGAGTATATTACGGGTGGCGGCGAAGAGGGCGCCGTATTTCTGACAGAGGCACAGAAGGCGGCAATGCTGGAATACTACCATTTGAATGACTCGTTAGGATCGCAGTTTGTGCAGTATTTGAAGGGCATTGTCACATTCGAATTCGGGTTATCGATCAGTCATAAGGCGCCGGTATCTGAGGTCATTATGGACCGTGTGCCTTGGACGCTGCTCATTGTAGGTACAGCGAGTGTGCTGTCGATCTTGATCGGCTTGCTTGCGGGGCTCTATTCGGCGTGGCGCCATCCGGGCAGAACGGACCGGAGTTTGTTCATAACGATGCTTGGCATAAGCGCCATTCCTGAATTTCTTATCGGGATGACGTTATTGATTTTCTTCGCCGTGAAGCTGCATTGGCTTCCGCTTAGTGGAGCGAAAACAGCGTTCTTGCGGTCGGATGATTGGTTGGATCACTTAATTGATATTGTCCGTCATGCGGTGCTGCCTGCACTGACGCTAACGATCGAGAGTGTCGCAAGCATGTATCTTCTGATGCGCAATGAGGCGGTTCGCGTACGCAATGAGCCCTATGTGGAGTTTGCAGCTGCCAAAGGAATTGGTTCGTTCCGTATTGTATCGGAGCATATAACCCGCAATGCGGCACTGCCGCTTGTCACGCTT
This sequence comes from Paenibacillus cellulosilyticus, assembly GCF_003182255.1. GTDB lineage: Bacteria > Bacillota > Bacilli > Paenibacillales > Paenibacillaceae > Paenibacillus_T > Paenibacillus_T cellulosilyticus. The sequence goes on from NZ_QGTQ01000005.1 coordinate 135,353, forward strand.
ATCATTCTTAGAATCGGATTTCTCATGGCCGGTTCAGTGCTCGTTGAGACTGTATTCGCCTATCCTGGCATTGGCAAGCTGCTGCAGGAGGCGATTCTGGGCCGCGATTATCCGCTCTTGCACGGCTTATTCCTTATAATGACGCTGTTTGTGCTTCTTCTCAATCTGATCGCGGATCTGATCTATCCTTATCTGGATCCGAGGATTCGAACGGCAGGAAGAGGTGATCGAGCATGATGAGGCTATCATGGTCACAGCGAATCGGCGTCATCTTGGTCGGATTGCTCGTATGCCTTGCGATAGTTGGGCCGATGCTTAGCAGCCAATCGCCATCCAGTATTGAGGCGGATCGGCTGCTCCCGCCTTCCGCTTCGCACTGGCTGGGAACAAATGTGATTGGTCAGGATATTTTCAGCAGGTTGGTCCATGGCGCTCGGACGACGCTGTTCATTGGTGTAATGGCAGCAGGCATCAGTACGGTGCTAAGCGTAGCATTAGGCCTGCTGGCGGGATACTCGAAGAGACTGGATCCGATATTGAACAGCTTGGCAAATATGCTGCTAGTGCTTCCTTCTCTGCTGCTCATTTTGATCGTGGCTTCGTTCACAGGAGGCGGCAATTGGCAGCTAATATTGACACTCGGTTTACTGACGTGGCCGGGGTTCATGAAGCTGATCCGCGCTTCGATCTTGTCGCTGAAGGAACGGGAGTTCATTAAGGCGGCGCAGCTGTATCAAGGGAAGACAGGTTACATTCTCTCCCGTCATCTGCTGCCGTTCATAGGGCCGCTTGTGCGGACGAAGTTCATTCTCTCGTTCCGAGATGCAATCGCGATGGAAGCGAGCCTGTCGTTCATCGGCATTGGCGACCCTAACACGGTGTCGTGGGGCCGGATGCTGCAGGATGCTTTTTCGCGCACACAGACTTTCATGACGAACGCGTGGCTGTGGATGATTGTACCTCCTGCGGCGGCAATCCTCTTAATCACAGTAGCGCTTGCGCTGCTTGGTGAAAGCAAATCGACGGGCAACCGATTTACTGCCAAGCTTCGCCGTAAAGCAAGTCATGCAGCTGCAGTGAATGTGGTGGGTACGGAGGACGCTTCTGCGGTTATCGTGCAAGATGTCCAAGTCATGTACGGCGCGAAGACGATTGTTCAGCCGATTTCTTTCACGGTGAAGCAGGGAGGCATTACCTCATTGGTTGGTGAATCCGGATCGGGTAAGACCACGATGGCCCGGGCCATCTATGGACTTGTGCCGCAGCAATCGGTAGAGGGCACGATCAAGATTAACGGTCATGATGTGTACATGCAGGATGAGCCGTCGACGATGCAGCGCTGGGTGGACGCGGCTTATATATTTCAAGATCCGAGAAACAGCTTTAACCCGATTATGACGATTGGAAGGCAGTTCTATGAAGCAATGAAGCTGCAGACGACCATGGAGGATAAGCGAGCAGCGGCTGTGGCTGCTCTGGTGGAAGTACAGCTTGGCGAGCATGTGCTGACTCAGTATCCGCACCAATTAAGCGGCGGGATGCTGAGTCGGGCATTAATTGCGCTTGCGCTAGTGAACAAGCCGAAGGTACTTATTGCGGATGAGCCAACGGGCGCGTTAGACCCGATCGTGAAAAGGGAAGTGTTCGACCTGCTTGTTCGTAAGGTGAAGGAGCATCGGATGGCGCTGCTGCTTATCACACATGATCTCCCGGCGGCGCTGCATATTTCGGATGAGATCATCGTCCTACAGGAAGGCAGGCGGCTGAGCAACGAGCAGCAGGAGCAGTATTTGAGGCAAAGCAAGCAGCTGTACCCGCATACAGCAGAATAGAGGAGGATGGACGATGTGAGTGTGCTGCTGCAAGTTGAGAATGTGACCAAACATTATGCTGGAAGCGTCAAAGGGCAGACGATCCGCGCTGTCGATGGCGTTACGTTTGAGCTGGAACACAATGAAATATTTGCGTGTATCGGGGAGAGCGGTTCGGGCAAATCGACGTTGGCTGAGTTGATCGTAGGGCTTCAGCAGCCGACAAGCGGTACCCTCACATGGCTGGATGATGCGCGGGCGCCCCATATGAGTAAGCCAACTTCGCAGCCTCAGCTTGTCTTCCAGAATCCGGATCGTTCGATGAATCCATACTGGAGAATCCGTGACATTGTAACGGAACCGATGCGCTTAGGTGGCTGCCCGAAGCGGCAGGCTTATGCAGAAGCGGAGCAGCTGCTTGCGAAGGTCAAGCTGTCTGCAGATCTGCTCGGCCGATATCCGCATGAGTGCTCGGGTGGACAGAAGCAGAGAATCGCGATCGCGAGGGCATTGTCCGTGTCGCCGAAGCTGCTGATCGCGGATGAAATAACGTCTGCCTTGGACCCGTCTACCGAGGCAGAGATTTTACAGCTTCTATTGTCGTTGAAGCAGTCGGAAGGAATGTCGATTCTGTATATTACCCATCGGCTGGAGACCATTTCGGGTTTTGCAGACCGAGTTGCGGTAATGAAGAATGGGGCGATTCTTGAGATGGGAGAGACGGATTCGGTACTTGCGGATCCTCAGTCGGCATATACGATTGAGCTGCTGAGGGCTGTTCAATATAGCTAGCAGCAAAATGAACAAGGGAAGGGCATCTCATCGATGCGCTTCCCTTGTTTTGTTGTTAGTCAGAAATTCGGATCGCCCATTTTGCCATCCTGGAAGTCGTTGTAGGCTTGGATCAGCTCTTCGCGGCTGTTCACGACGAACGGTCCGTGTTGGACGATCGGCTCATCGATTGGCTCGCCGCTTAAGATGATGACGAGCGTGTCATCCGTGTGGCCTTCGATCGTGATCTCGCCAGCTACGTTATCGAAGAGGACGAAGTCGCCCGCGATCGCTTGCTTCGAGTCGTTGATTTTGACGGCACCTTTCAGGACGAGTGCAGCAGTGTTGTAAGTCGCCGGAAGCTCGAACTGGGCCCGGCCGCCCGTCTGGAAGGCGATGTCGAACAGATTGATTGGGGTGAACGTCAGCGCAGGACCTTTCACACCGTTATATTCGCCTGCAATGATGCGCACCTGTCCGCCATCGTCTGGGAGCGATACGTAGCCCATTTGGTTTTTGAGCAGCTCTTGGTAGCGTGGTGCGTGCATTTTGTGCTCGCGAGGGAGGTTGACCCATAGCTGAATCATATGGAACAGTCCGCCGCGTTTCGAGAATTCGCGCTCATGATATTCTTTGTGCAGCAGTCCGGAGGCTGCGGTCATCCACTGCACGTCGCCAGGGCCAACGATGCCGTGGTTGCCGAAGCTGTCGTGATGCTCAACGGAACCGTCATAGGCGATCGTCACCGTCTCGAAGCCGCGATGCGGATGCGCACCGACGCCTCTTACATGTGGGCTTGGCGGGAATTCGAATGGTGCGTTATAGTCGAGCAGGATGAACGGGCTGATGCGATAGTCGAAGTTATTGCCGCCGGGAAAATAGTTCGAGACCCGAAACCCGTCCCCCACCATATGAAACGGAGCGCCATGGTAAATGCCTTCTACTGTACGATAAGTTGTCATCTTCAATCGTCTCCTTTATGAGTAATTGGATGTTATCAACGGCCATTATCTTAAATTTAAGATAATTATCTTGAATTAAAGATAATCCAATTCGTCGATTCTGTCAAGCGGGTTCGTGCGAGTAACGTCCACCACAATGCAAAACACCGGAGCCTCCCATATGGGAGACTCCGGTGTTTGTTTCATTAATGAGCGCGGCTTACTTTCGGTTTCACATGACCGTGCTGCTCTTCTTGTGCATTCAGTTCTGCGATGAGCTTATCGCCCTCGACGTCGAGGTTAGGCAGCAGGCGATCCAGCCAGCGAGGCAGGCTCCATGCGCGGTCGCTGAATACAGCCATAATGGCTGGAACAAGCGTCATGCGAACGATGAACGCATCGATCAGAATACCAGCTGCGAGTGCAAAGCCGATTTGTTTGATCATAATGTCTTCCGTCAGGACGAAGCCTGCGAATACGGACACCATGATAACCGCTGCGGCCAATACGACGCGGCTCGCTTGCTCATAGCCGGACACGACGCTGGCCGTTCCTTTGTGACCATGAACATACGATTCACGCATCGAGCTGACGAGGAACACCTGATAGTCCATCGCCAGACCGTACAGAATACCTGTAACCATGATCGGCATGAAGCTCAACAGCGGACCGCCGGTGTCGAAGCCGAAGAGCGAGTGGAGCCAGCCCCATTGGAATACGGCTGTCGTAATACCGAATGTCGCGAGAATGCTAAGCAGGAAGCCAATCGTCGCCTTGATCGGTACGATGACCGAACGGAAGACGAGCAGTAGAATAATGATCGACAAGATTACGATAATGCCAACGTAGAGCGGGAACACTTCCGCCAGCTTCGCCGACATGTCGATGTTGATTGCGGTAAAGCCGGTTACACCGATGCTGACGTCGCTTGCTTGCGCAATCGCCGAGTTAGGATCGCGCAGGTCATTCACGAGGTCCTTGGTAATTGCATCCGTTGGGCCGGAATTCGGAATGAGGCTAATAATAGCAAGGTCGCCCGTCTCGTTGATACCCATTGGATTAACGATCATCACATCATCATGCTGCTGAAGCCCTTGAACAAGAGCGCCGAGTACTTCAGGTGTGACTTTGTTAGAAGCATCATTTGGTCTAGCTACGAGCAGCAGGGAACCGTTGAAGCCTTCACCAAAACCTTTGGTAATCGCATCATAGCTCTGTCTTGTTGCCGTATCGAAATTAGCTGTTGCACCCGAAGGGATGCCCATATCCATCTTCGCTACTGGGATAGCAGCTACGCCAAGGATAACAACGCTAGCGATGATGATCGGCCAACGATATTTGACCGTGCCATTGGCCCAGCGGTATGCGAAGCCGTGGCGCGCAGCTGATTTGCCCTTGCTTGCTGCATTCTTGCGTGCCTTCTCCGAGCAGATGCGCTCACCCACGAGACCGAGCAGTGCTGGCAGCAGTGTGAGTGCAATCAGGACGTTGATGAATACACTCGCCGCAGCGACCAGCGCCATCGTCGAGAGGAAGGCGATGCCGATAACGAGCATGCCGCACAGGGCAATAATAACCGTTAATCCTGCGAAAAATACCGCGCTGCCCGCCGTACCAATCGCCCGGCTCGCCGCTTCGCGAGCGCTCAGGCCGTTATCGAGCATCATGCGGCGCTGACGATTGACGATGAACAAGCAGTAGTCGATGCCGACGGCTAGGCCGACCATCAGTGCAAGTGCAGGCGTTACATCTGTCATACCGATGAACTTGGAGAATGCATACGCACCGCCGACGCTAATGCCGACGCCAAGCAGTGCCGTGAGCAGCGGCAGGCCGGCTGCAACGATCGAACCAAGCGTAATGAAGAGGACGATTGCTGCGACAACGATACCGATGCCTTCGGTTGCTCCGACGGCTGGCTTCGAAGACAACGTATCGCTAGGCAATGCCTTAATGCCAAGTCCGCCTTGTTCAACCGCTGTTACGGTATTGATGACGCTGTCGAGAACTTCTTGCGGCAGATCCATTTGTTGAACGGTGAATTGGAACTGGAACAACGCTACACTGCCGTCTGCCGAAAGCGTAACGCCCGTTACCGGAACGCCATTATCCATCAGCGGGCCGAACGTCGCTGCGCTTGCCGCATCAGAGGAAGCTGCTTGCTGCTGTGTGCTGTCTGCAGTCGCCGCTTGCTGCGTACTGTCTGCAGCCGCACCTTGTGCTTGCTCCGTATTCGCTGCGGCAGCATCCGCTGCTAATTTGGCTGCATTAATGACATACTCGAGATTGTAGACGTCATTGACGGCTTTGCTGAGTAAAGCTACCCGCTCAGGGGTATCAAGCCTTTCGCCTTCGGGTGCTTCGAACACGACGCTTGCTTGACCGCCAGAAGCTTCAGGAAGCTCTTCTGCGAGCTGGTCGAGCACTTTCTGGGACTCGGTGCCCTCAATCTTCATCTCAGAGCCGACGTGGATACCGTTAATGCCGATAAGGGCAAGCACGACACCAAGAATAGCGATCCAGCTAACGATGAAGTACCAAGGCTTGCTGTAGGCAGACTTACCGATTTTGTACAGGAATGTAGACATGCGGTGGTGGTCCTCTCCTTTTTCTTATCTATAGGTGCCCGTGTACGGGCGTGTTTCTAGAAGCCTTTGCTTAAATACCTGAACATGTCTTTCAAATACTGGTCAAACGTAATGACGCCCGGAGCTCCCTCGTCCGGATCGCCAGGGAATTGGACATTCAGCTCGCTGTCGAGCAGCGGTAATGCAGCCCCGTACATAGCACCAGCAAGCAAGTGCGTGTACATCTCGGAATGGCGGCCGCGTGAGCAGCGATTGAGGATATACTGCGCCTTCTTCTGAAACTGGTGGAAGATCGTCAGAATGTACGGTTCGAGCGTTGGGGACTGCTTCGAAAGCCTCACGAGCTTGCGCATCGTCTTGATTTGTTCGATGGTGAACTGCATGCGCATCAATTGGTGCAGTATATCGACCATAGAGGCTGTCCCCGACAGCTCAGCTACAAGCTCCTCTTCTTCAGGCGCGCCTTTGAAAATAACGGCCGCGGCCGCAACGGCTTCCTCCTTGCAGGAGAAATGGTTCGCAAATGTCCGTCTCGAGTAGCCGGCACGCTGCACGATGTCCTCGACGACGAAGCCGTCCAGCCCTCGATCGAGCGCAAGCTCGAATGCTGCTTCGGCCAGCGCAAGAGCGGTTGCCTCTTTCTTGATGTCGCGCAGGCTTTGTTTATGGATCGTAATGATTCATTCACCCCTCGCTTAATGCTGTAATGGTCGTTCAACACGGTTATTCAACCGACGGGATAGTTATATTATTGCCCAATGGGCAACGTTGCACAATGGGAAATGATTGACGGTTTTGTGACATTGATCACAGTGCATAGAACAATAACAGGCAGGGAAGCCCTATTCAAAGGGTTACCCTACCTTTTAGGATTTGCATGATCTGCATGGTTTAGCCAAATGACGGACGGAGGATAAGAATGGACGATCAGATCGAGCTGTGCCATGAGGCGCCTGACGCCGAGGAATATACTGCGCTGCGGCTTGCTGCGGGGTTAAGCCCGAAAGATATTGCCGGAGCGAGGATCGCGCTGAAGCAATCTATCTATGTAGTCACTTTGCGCGGGGATGATGGGCAGCTCGTTGGGATGGGGCGAATTATCGGCGACGGCGGATGCTTTTATCACATTGTCGATATCGCGGTTCACCCATCCCAGCAGGGAAGAGGCTTCGGTAAGCTGATTATGAAGGCTTTAACGGATTATTTGGACGCGAATGCGCATCCAGGCTCCTACGCAAGTCTGATTGCGGATGTTCCGGCAGATCAGCTATACCTTAAGTTCGGGTTTGAATACACGCAACCGAAGTCGGTTGGCATGTACAGAAGATATTAGTGGGCTCTGGAGAGGTTTCTACTTAATTTGTTCGATCGACATGCTGAGCTTGTAGTTGCCGAACGTTAAGATTGCTTCGAGGAGCTTGTTAAGCTCGGTCATGTCACTTACGCGGACACGCAGCCAGTAGCAGCCTTCCCCGCTGACGCGGTGCATCTCTTGAATGGCCTCGCTGGATTGAACCAATTCCCGAAGTGCCTGATGCGCTTGGTTGGAGTTTAGGAATAGGATAAGGAAGGCATGAACGCTCAGGCCGATTCGCTCAGGGTTCCATCGCAGCGTATAGCCTTCGATGACGCCAAGATCCTGCAGTTTGCGCACGCGTGCGCCGACCGCCTGTCCGGTCAGGTGGACGAGCTCGCCGATTTCCTTGTGAGTGAGCAGAGCATCATTCAACAACGCTTGTAGAATGCGAATATCGGTATCATCTATGGTTTGGTTAGCCACTTGGCGTCCACTCCTTTCACGGTGAAAGTGAACCCTCCTGAATACGTTCATCAGGTTATGGTTCGGTTTTGGCGATAAATGCTATCATCGATATCGTAACAGAACCTTACTCCGTCCGAAAAGAGGGATTCCAATGCGCATGCAACTCATTCGCCATGCTACGCTATGGCTGGACTATGCGGGGACGACATTTTTAGTTGATCCGATGTTTAGTGACCAAGGTGCTAACCCGCCAATTATGAATTCTGATAATGAACGACGAAATCCGCTGGTGCCGTTGCCCGATGAATTGGACGCTTGGCTCGCGCCGGATGCCGTCATCGTGACGCATCTACACCCGGATCACTGGGATACTGCGGCTATACAAGCTCTGTCGAAGTCATCGACGATTGTGTGCCAGCCGGGTAATTCGGAAGCGATCCGCACTGCCGGTTTCGCCGATGTGACAGAGGTTGCGGAGTCATTCACCTTCCAAGGCATAACGATTCATCGTACGGATGGACAGCATGGTACAGGCGAAATCGGACAGCTCATGGGGCAGGTGTCCGGCTTTGTGTTCCAAGTGGATGGAGAGCCTACGCTGTATATCGCAGGTGATACAATTTGGTGCGATGACGTGCAGAACACACTCGATGCGTATAAGCCGGATCATACGGTTGTAAATGCAGGCGGGGCAAGATTCGTTGTCGGCGATGCGATCACGATGGATGCAGAGGACGTTATACAAGTAGTCCAATACGCGCCTTATACGCGAGTTATTGCCGTTCATATGGATTCGATTAATCACTGTCATGCTACGCGGGATGTGCTGCGAGCTGAGCTTGCGGAGCATGATCTGCTTGAGAAGGTTGCGATTCCTGGGGATGGCGAGTGGGTGTTAGGAAGTTAGAAGAATGGGATAATTAAATTGATCATATGGACCAGAAGAGCGCCGGTATATGGTGCTCTTCTTTTGTCTTTAGATAGTCTTCTTTTCCTATAATGTCATGATATAATGTCGAATAACAAATATAACCAATATGCGAGGGTGGCCCCATGAGAGAAGTCGATGATTTCAAGGATGAAATAGCGTACATATTTGAAGAAGCTTCACGAGAGCTAGAGGAGCTGCCTGTCGAGCTGCGTGAGATGGGCTTGGCTTTTCTCAAGCGCTGCAATCCATTGAACAGCGGAGGGCAGGCGAAATCAATCAGTTTTCTGCTGCCCTACTGGCTGAAGGAGGAGACAGGTGCACCGATAGCGCTTTGCCGGGATCTGTCGATTGGAAGCGTGTACGTGATGCTCCAATATTTCATACTGGACGACGTCATGGACGGAGGCGATGGGCGCCTGCAGTCGGCAGGTATCCGCAGGTCGTTGGCGCTTGCTCAGATGCTGAGCGTGTTGGTTCGGAAGCGGTATTCACGTTATTTTGCACAGGATTCATTGATATGGTCGTATGAGCGTCGTTATGTGGAGCAGTGGTCGTCTGCTGTTACGAGTGAAGCGCTTGAATCGGTCGATCCTCGGGATTGCAGGCAGCTGGCGGGCAAAGCAGCGCCGATTAAACTGGGTGCAGCAGGCGTGCTGTTATGGTCCGGACAAACAGAACAGCGGATTGCAGAAGTAGAAGAGGCCATCGACCTTGCACTTGCTGTGCTGCAATTATCGGATGACTACGCGGATTGGCTGGAGGATATGCAAGAGGAAAGCCGCAACTCTTTCCTAACAATCGTAAAGGAAGAGCTGGCTGGAGAGGCTGATGGCCCATTGGACGAGCAGGCTGTAAAGCGGGCGATATATCGCCGAGGTGCGGTCATTCAACTGGCTGAGATCGCTGAAGCTTATGGAGAGCGTATGGAGCAAGTCAATCAGGCGCCACAGAGGTTGAAGACTTATCAGCGAGCTATCGTAGTGAATCTTCGAGAGAGTGCAACGAACGTTGTGCAAGCTGTTGAGGGACTTGCCACTCAAGGTGGGTTCTCACAATTATTGTCGAATTTTAGGAAAATATGAGGATTAACAAATAGTTCTATGGTAATATAATACATATACAAATCTACTAGATATGAAAGGTAGTGAGACAAATGTCTGTTGCAGCAATCGTTAACAAAGCATGGGCAGAACCCGAGTTTAAACAGCAGTTGTTGGACAACCCCTTACAAGCACTTAAGCAAGCATTTGGAATTACGATGCCTGAGGGGTCCAATCTGAAGGTTGTTGAGGAAACGACGACAAGTCACTACCTAGTTATCCCACCACGTCCGGAGAACTCGCTACCAGTAGAGGGAAATGTGAGGAAGTACACCTGGGTTTAATAATAATCTAATACAAAAAGAAAAGAGGTAATGGACTAAATGTCTACCACGGCTATTATCAGTAAAGCATGGGAAGAGCCCGACTTTAAGAAGCAACTGTTGGACAATCCAATTCAAGCGCTTAAACAAGCATTTGGCATTACAATGCCTGAGGGATCCAACTTGAAGGTTGTTGAGGAAACGAAAAAGAGCCACTACCTGGTTATTCCACCGCGTCCAGAGAATGCACTGACAGCAGAAGAAAACGTAAGAAAGTTCGTCTGGATTTAATAATCAACTCATTCATTCGGGAAGAAAGGCAGTGAACTAAATGTCTACTACAGCCATTATCAAGAAGGCATGGGAAGAACCTGACTTTAAGCAGCAATTGTTGGACAATCCAATTCAGGCCATTAAACAAGCATTCGGTATCGCAATGCCTGCCGGATCCAACCTTAAGGTTGTTGAGGAAACGGCAACGAGTCACTATCTCGTTATCCCTCCTCGTCCAGAGAACGCATTGACAGCTGAAGAAAACGTAAGGAAATATAACTGGCTTTAATGATCACCTACGAACAGAGGGGCAGTGAGCTAAATGTCTACTACAGCTATTATCAAGAAGGCATGGGACGAACCTGACTTTAAGCAGCAATTGTTGGACAATCCAATCCAGGCCATTAAACAAGCATTCGGTATCGCGATGCCTGCCGGATCTAACCTTAAGGTTGTTGAGGAAACTGCAACAAAACATTATCTCATTATTCCGCCACGTCCAGAGAGTTCGCTTGTTGCAGAGGAAAACGTAAGGAAGTATGTCTGGTTCTAATAGCATAACGATATACGGATATTAAAAACATAAAAATAGAGGGAGCCCAAAATAATGGGACCCTCTATTTTTTGTTGGATTTTCAAAAAAAATGTCGATTATAGTAAATAAGTAGCGAAAAAATAGTTAATTATATGGTAATATAGACCTGTATCCTACTAACTAGAAAAGGTTGTGCAGCAAATGTCCCTATCAGCAGATGATTTGAAAGTTCAGATTATTAAGAAAGCATGGGAAGACCCTCAGTTCAAAGAGCAATTGCTAAAAGATCCTAAGGGTGCAATTCAGGAAGCATTTGGGATTGAGCTGCCAGCCGATATCGAGCTGAAAGTTGTCGAAGAGGCACCAGAAAGCTACTATATGGTCCTTCCAGCAAAACCGGAGGAAACGCTCGCTGCAGAAAAAGTTGAAGCCGAGCCATTCATCTGGACCTAGAATTCAGAGGCAATTGGGAACCGAATCAACGCTTCGGTTCCTTTTCCTTTTTCACTTCGGAACTGCAGTGTCCCCTCCATAACTTCAATGATTCGGAATGTAACCATTAGCCCGAGGCCGGTTCCTTTCGTCTTGGTTGAGTAGTAAGGCTCTCCAAGCTTGGCAATTTGTTCTGCTTCCATACCTTCCCCGTTATCTGAGATACGAATGACTGCCATGCCGTTCTCTTCATGAACATTAATCCCAACAATTCCATTCTCATGCGATTGTATTGCTTCTATACTGTTTTTGACCATATTCATTATGGCCTGTTTAAACTTTGAAGGGTTACCTATTACATAGATCTTATTTGGAATATCTACTTGCAAAGCAGCACCGCTTAAGGCGGCCATGGGGCTAATAATCGTCTCAATGGTCTGCAACTCATGTTGGATATCCATTGTAATTACGTTGTTATCAAGTTCTGGTTTTGCAAATGTAAGGAAGTCGGTAATGATGGTCGAAGCCCGGTCCAGCTCACTAATGGCCATGGAAAAGTGCATTTTAGATTGCTCGTCCGACTTACCGGAAATCAGTTGTAGAAATCCTCTTGTGACTTGGAGGGGGTTACGCACCTCGTGAGCAATCGAAGCTGCGAGTTCACTTATAAATTTCAGCTTTTCTTCACGTTGAAGCCGACCGTTGAATAACTCCAGTTCTTTTGAATAGGACACAAGTTTCTTATAGTCCGCCGAGATGCGACGGGCCAATACGATGATTAGCGAAATAATCAGCAATACGATTCCGAATTTCCAAAGATAGTTTAATTTCATTCTGTCACTTATAAATACCATGAATAGATCCACCACGAATGTCATAGTAAAGACGAGAAATCCCATGGCAAGAATGAGGCTGTTCTTATTGCCTCGCACTGATTGAATGACCGATTGGCTAAGCACCAGGAACAGATGGATCAGCAGCATAGGAGCCAAAAGGTAAAAAGTAAAGAGTTTGTAAATAAAGTAAAATGAGTCACCGATACATTCATTTAGAATTAATATAAGGAAGCAAAATGCAGAGTAGCCTGCAAACCATCGTCCAAACGTACGGTAAAAGAGCAGTTTCCCCTCGAAAATGGATGCTGTGTATAAGTGAAGCGCTGGGAATACAACTAGCATTGATACATCAAACAGGAATTGCAGCAGCTTTCCATACTGCTCGAAATACGTGTATGGGAGCGTGGAGTACGTTGAAATCATAATACTAGTAGCCAGTGCCATTAAACTGAGAGCTACCCAAGCTTTACGTTGCTGAGAGTTGAGATAGCCAGATATAAGGAGCATGATAAGCCCCACGAAAGCAACTGAGGAGCCGAGCATTAAGCTGGGTAGCTCTTGAGTGATAAAAGATTGTGTCAGCGCGTTGTAATCACCAATTCGAATGGGACTTATTACTCCAGCTCGATCCAGTGAGGTAATGCGTATATAGAAATTAGACGGTCTAGGGTTAGGTGTGAGGGTTGTCAACACCATATTCCGATCAAAACTGAAATCACGTGTCGAGTGGTACAGCAGGTTTTTATTTTCGTAAATTGAGATGTCGAGTCCACTCATTTGGCTGATTAGCAATCCAGGTGCCTTCCAACTTGTAGTAGCTGGTATGACAATATGCACCCATGCTCCATTATAGCCTTTCGGAATCTCGGTTATTGGAGAACGGACTCCCGCTTTAACCCATGGCTCAATAGTAGACGGAGAATCCGCTGACTGCGTCTTATCATTAAACCACTGAATCTCCCAGTCCTTTATGACCACGTCAGAAGTCCTGTTTTCTTCCGCAAATCCAGTCTGAGGGCACACGAAAAGAATAGCCATTATGGCTACGACGAGCATCATTATTGTTTTTACACGGTTCTTATTCACGTTACTCCACCTCAGAAGCAATATGATACGTACTTCCTAACTTTCGACAAAATTCTTCTTATTCCTGTACATAAAAAAACTATATTTTCACTAAATATCCTAATTGAATGGCAACTCTTGTTTCATACCAAATTCTCTGCCAAACTGCCAACTCACATTTCGACGATTTATAGCTCTTGAAATTACTGTGTTGTATGTTAACCTTTCAATTAGAGTCCAATAATTAGAAGTATTCCGAATGGACTACGGTGACGGGCAGGGGGACATTCGATGCGATTTACGATCCGCAGCAAGCTGCTAGTAGGCTTTTTATCTGTTTCACTCTTCGTTACAGCCGTTAATATAAATGCCTACTACTATAATGATAGACTCAATCAATCCTTCGACAACCTGATCGATAAGCGAGTCGATGTGCTGAACAAGGCGACGGAGATTCAACACTTGTCGATGCAGCAGACGAACAACCTTAGAGGCTATCTGCTCACGCAGGAGCAGGTATTCCTTGACGATCTTCAGGCTGCTAATCAGCTGTTGCAGGATCTTGTTGATCAAGTGGAGGCAATGGACATAGAGCCAGAGCTAAAGCAGCCATTCGAGGAACTGGTGGAAGCTGATCAGGCGTTTATGGACGAAACGAACTTGCTGCTTACGAATCTGGAGAAAAACCATGACCAGGCAGCGGCACTCGCTTCTTTCAAATCCGACGTACTGCCGATTGGGCAGAAGATAGGTCCGCTCGCCACCGAGTTCGCGGGCATTCAACGTAAAGTATTGGATCGGGACCGCTCGGACAACACGCACATGGTCGACTTCGTCAATCAGATGACGGCCCTTCTTACGGGCGTTACTTTCTTATTAACCCTTCTTATCGGACTATTCTTGTCCCAACGGATTACAAGTAATTTATTGAGAATTACGAGAGTGATTACCGGCATCACGAATGACTCTAGAAATACGACCAAGCTGCCTAGCATCGAAGTTCGATCACAGGACGAGATAGGCGATATCGCTCGGTCCTTCAACGAAATGGTCAGAACACTCGAGAAATATTCGGTACTGGAGCAGGAGCAGCGATGGCTGGAGAACAACGTTGGCGAGATGGCGGTGAAGTTCCAAGGGGTACATAACCTGGAGATGCTCGCGCAGCTGTTCATCACGACGGTAACGCCGCTCGTGGATGCTACGTATGGCGTGTTCTACTTGAAGCAGGGCAGCAGCCACCGACCTGAGCTAAGAAAGATTGCTTCGTATGCGGCACAGCAGGATGGTATCGGTGTAGACAGCTTCCTCTTTGGTGAGGGGCTCGTTGGACAAGCCGCCTTAGAGAACCGAACGATTCTGCTGAACGACGTGCCAGATAACTATATTCAAATCTCTTCGGGCTTAGGTCAAGCAGAGCCATCCAGCTTGCTCATTATGCCCGTACAATTCGAAGGCCAGGTGATTGCTGTCTTCGAGCTGGCGTCGTTCGGAGCCTTTAACTTGGTTCAACAGACGCTGCTGCAGCAGGTAGCTAACCAGCTGGGCAGCGTACTCAGCAGCATCGGAGGACGGATGCAAATCGAGCGCCTGCTCGTTGAATCGCAGACGTTAACCGAGGAGCTGCAAACGCAGTCCGAAGAGCTTCAGATGCAGCAGGAGGAGCTGCGCGGCATTAACGAGAAGCTTGAGGAGCAGTACAAGAACTCCGAGCACAAGACGAGGGAATTGGAGAAGACGAAGAGTCAGCTCGAGGAGAAGGCGAGACAGCTCGCCCTTAGCTCGCAGTACAAATCGGAGTTTCTCGCCAATATGTCGCATGAGCTGCGGACACCGCTGAACAGCCTGCTTATTCTATCTAACATTCTTGCGGAGAATGCGGCTGGCAATCTGAATGACAATCAGATCAAATACGCGAATACGATTCATCAGTCCGGCAATGACCTGCTTCATCTAATCAACGATATTCTCGATCTATCCAAGATTGAATCAGGCAAAATCGATCTCATTACGAAGTCGGTTGGCCTGCATTATATTAGTGAATTTGCCGAGCAACAGTTTTTCCCTGTCGCCCGTCAGAAGGGTATCAAATTCACGACGATTATGGATCCTGACCTGCCTGCTGCGATCGTCACAGACGAGCAGCGCGTTATGCAGATCATTAAGAACCTGCTGTCCAATGCTTTCAAGTTCACCGAGCGCGGCGAGGTGAAGCTTCACATTCATCGGGCGCTGCATAATCTGCCGATAGACGGTGGAGCAACGTTCTCGTTGCAGGATGGCATCGCATTTTCGATTCACGATACAGGCATTGGCATTCCGAAGGACAAGCAGGGCCTTATTTTCCAAGCGTTCCAGCAAGCGGACGGCACAACGAATCGCAAGTATGGCGGGACAGGCCTGGGTTTGTCGATTAGCTTGAACATTGCCCACTTGTTGGGCGGGGATATTTTCGTACGAAGCAATGTTGGTCAAGGCAGTATCTTCTCACTCGTACTTCCATGCGGGGAAAAGGCAGGATCAGAGAGCCCGGCATCAGTAGTCGTTGTTCAGCAAGAGGTTGCTGCAGCAGCACCTGTACCTGCTGTTGAGGTGTCGCATGAGGCAGAGGTTGAGCTGGATGACACGCTGTGGGCGGGTAAGAAGGTGCTCATCGTCGACGACGACATGCGCAACGTCTATGCAACAACCATAGCACTCGAGAGTCGAAGAATGAACGTGCTGTTCGCGGAGAATGGGATCTCCTGTCTGAAGGTGTTGAAGGAACACCCGGATGTGGATTTAATTCTGATGGACATCATGCTGCCAGAGATGGATGGATACGAAACGATGCGTACCTTGCGCCAAACGCCAGGGTTTGAGTTGCTGCCGATCATTGCGCTGACGGCCAAAGCGATGAAGGACGATCGGGAGAAGTGCATTAAAGCCGGTGCCTCCGATTACCTTAGCAAGCCTGTGAAGCTGGAACAGCTATTCGCCCGCATGCAGATCTGGCTTACGAGGTAGGTGACACATTCATGATAGAAAGAATGGATCAGATCGATGATTTGGAGAGACTCGAGATCGAACTGCTGCTTGAAGCGCTGTATCGGCATTACGGGGTAGACTTTCGTAAATATGCCTTTCCAGTCATCCGGCGCCGCATCTGGCATCGCATCCGATCCGAGCGATTGATGTCCGTATCGGGGCTGCAAGAACAGGTACTGCATGACCCGGCAGTGTTCAAACGGCTGACCAGCGATTTCTCGATCAACGTGACCGAGATGTTCCGCGACCCGAGCTTCTTCCGCGCATTCCGGAGTAAAGTCGTTCCACTGCTGAGGGGTTATCCGAGTATTCGTATTTGGCACGCAGGCTGCTCGACAGGGGAAGAGGCTTACTCCATGGCGATTCTCCTGCACGAGGAAGGGCTGCTGGAACGGTCGAGAATCTATGCCACTGACATGAATGAGGAAGTGATTGAACGAGCTAAGCTCGAGTCGTTCGACACGGAGCATATGCATAAGTACAGCAGCAATTATTTGCTGGGCGGTGGGAGAAAGTCGATGAGCGACTACCTGACCGTTACGAACAATCGGGTGAAATATCAACCCTTTCTAGCGTCCCGAATTACGTTTGCCCAGCATAATCTTGCCGTTGATGAATCGTTTAACGAGTTCCACGTCATTATTTGCCGCAATGTGTTGATCTACTTCAACGCTGAGCTTCAACATCGCGCTCATACGTTGTTTTACCAAAGCTTGTCTCCTTCTGGATTTCTCGGTCTAGGTCACAAAGAGAGCATTACCTTTACGAGGTTCACAGACTGTTATAAGGAGATTGAACATAATGAAAAGCTTTATCGAAAAGTTAAATAGCACGATGTCAACGATAAACATCCTTATAGTCGACGACCGGCCTGAAAATCTCATTGCATTGGAGGCGATTCTGGACTCCCCGAAATATCGGTTATTCCGTGCATACTCTGGAGAGGAGGCATTGCGTTACGTATTAACGACGGACTTCGCAGTTATTCTGCTGGATGTACAAATGCCAGGCATGAGCGGCTTCGAAACGGCTGAGTTGATCAAAATGAGAGAGCGTTCGCGGTACGTGCCCATCATTTTCATTACAGCGATCAGCCAAGCGGCCGAGCACGTGAAACACGGCTACTCCGTAGGTGCCGTGGATTACATATTCAAACCGTTCCATCCCGAAACACTGAAGATGAAGATTGAAGCGTTCGTCCAAATGTATATGTATCAGGAACAGATTAAGCTGCAGAGTGAGGTCATGCGCGTAATCGGTGAGGCATCGAATGATACGATCGTTACGGTCAATGAACAAGGACTCATTCTGACCGCCAATTCGAATGCGGTCTCCATGTTTGGCTTTCCACAGGACAAGCTCATTGGGTCATCAATTGACCAGCTCGTGCCTTCACTTTCCTCCAAGCTTGAGCATACAGCGAACAGCCGATCAGGTGTGATTGAAACTTCAGCTCTGCGTTATGGTTCAATTCCGTTCCCGGTAGATATTCAAACGGGGAGAGCAATCATTATGGGGCAGCCGATCTATGTCTGCTCTGTACGGGATGTAACGGAGCGCGAGCAGCAGCGCGATGAGCGTTTTCGGCAAATGTTCGATGCGACGCCGTGCATTATTTTCCTTCGATCCTTACAGGACAGACGGTATGTCAACGTTAATGAAGGCTTCTTAACGGTTATCGGACGGCCGCTCGAAGAGGTCATTAACCAGACCTCGGATTTGCTGCATTATTATGTGGATACAGATGACATTGGGGGACATTCTTCTACGTTTGATCGTTGGAGCCTGTTTCGGAATGTACGGATTCGGTACATGACCCATTCCGGTGAGCTGCGGGATGGGATTATGTCTAGTACCATGACCCAAATTCAAGGAGAATCGTGTCTGCTTACGGTTGTGACTGACATTTCGGAACGCATTCATCTGGAGCGGGAGATGGTGCGGCTTGATCGGCTCAATCTGACGGGAGAGATGGCGGCGGGCATTGTGCATGAGCTGCGTAACCCGATGACGACCATTCGCGGATTCCTGCAGTTGTCGAAGAATAGGCCGTCGAACGAATACAACGACATTATGATTGAAGAGCTCGACCGGGTGCACGATATTGTAACCGAATTTCTTTCTGTTGGTTCGTCTACGCCGGCGAGCCACCAGCAGAAGCAGATCAATACCGTGATTGAGACGTTGTTCCCGCTCATTCAGTCGAAGGCGATAACCGGCAATCATGAAATCGCACTGGAGCTGGGGGAGTGCCCGGCATTTGATATGAACGAGAAGGAGCTGCGGCAGCTCATTCTTAATCTTGTACTGAATGGCCTTGATGCGATGCGATCCGCCGGGACGATCATCATCCAGACGTATAGCGATGAGAAGGAAGTCGTATTGGCCGTGAAGGATCAAGGTACAGGTATTCCGGCAGAGTTTCTAGATAAGCTGGGCACGCCTTTCTTTAGTACAAAGTCGAACGGAACAGGCCTAGGCCTGTCCGTCTGCTATGGCATTGCTGCCCGTCACAATGCGATCATCAAGGTGCACACGAGCGAGCAGGGTACAACGTTCTTTGTGCATTTTAATCTTGAACAGCAGTAAGAATGAATATAGATAGTGAAGCCAACGGAGGAAGATGTGCCGTTGGCTTTTATTGAACCAGCCGGGCGAGCCCTAACAGCAATAGGATGGGGCGCTGGACTTTACTAACAACATTATTGACAATGATATTCATTATCAATTAAAGTATATTACTGAAATCATGATGATGTATGCCCTATCTTCATTATTCGGAAGGCGGAGGGATGCCAATTGAAGCCGTTGGATATCGCGACGATCAAACAGCAGTATGTCGATTTTGCCAGTGAAGTGAAGACGCTGCTGCTCAGTACAATCGACGACGAGGGAAAGCCGTTCATCTCTTATGCGCCGTTCGTGCAGGTCGGCGGCAAGCTGTATATCTATATCAGCCGCATCGCCAATCATTATCGCTATATGGAGAACAATCCGGCTGTCGACGTTATGCTCATCGCGGACGAATCGAAGACCTCGAACCTGTTCGCTCGCCAGCGTGCGCGGTTTGTCTGTACGGCTGTGAATGTCGGCAATGAGGGGCATGAAGAGGTCTTCGAACGGATGGGAGAGCGGTTCGGCAAGGCGACGGTGGGGATGCTGCGTGGACTCGACTTCTCCTTGTTTGAGCTGACAGCGAGTGAAGGGCGTTATGTAGCTGGCTTTGGTCAGGCGTTCGACATCGACTTCACAGGCGAGCGATTCGAGCATGCAGCACGTGACGGGCATAAGCCGTCCAATTAAGGCATAGGCCAATACAAGGGAGAGTTAACGATGACGACGTTTGATACAATACTGCCGATATGGCAGGCGATCCAGTCCAGATTCCATAAGACAGTGAAGGCATTGCCAGAGGCTGAGCTGCCGCTGCACTTGAACGGCTCTTCAATCGGCTATATGCTTCGCCATAATGCCGAGGTGGAGTATATGTTCGCGGAGTGGTTCTTCGGCGCACCGATGCCAGAGGGTCTGGTCATTACGACAAACCGTGGCGCTGCGGGGGCGAAGGTAGAGTTCACGAACTTAGAGGAGCTTATCGCGCTGCTGGAAGCATCCAATGCGCACCTGATCGAGGCGATGCGTGCACTGCCGGAGGAAAGCTGGAACGTTTCGATCGAGCATCCGATGGGAGCTTCGACGCCGCTGGAGGCGGTCAGCCGCCTAATGTATCATACCGGTATTCATGCCGGACAGATCTCTCTGATTCGCAAATGCGCAACAGCGGCTGCTGACTCGGATAAGCAAGCGGCTGCAGGAGCAAGCGGCCACTAAGATAGATATAGCAGCCTCCGCCTTCCGTTACAGGAAGCGCGGGGGCTTTCTTTTATGCAAATTTAGATGGGTTGGAAATGATACTTACTTCCGTCATAATAGGATTCATCAAAGCAAGGAGTGAGGACAATGGAGATTCGAGTAGACGATTTGACAGGTAAGCAAGTGCAAGCATTGATTGCTGTACATCTGCAGGGAATGTCGGCGGATTCGCCGCCTGAAAGTGTACATGCGCTTAATCTTGATGGGCTGAGAAGCCCGGACGTCACGTTCTGGAGTCTCTGGGAGGACGACGAGCTGCTTGGAATCGGTGCGATGAAGGAGCTCGATAACGAGCATGGCGAGATCAAGTCGATGCGCACGTCGGCTGTTCATCTGCGTAAAGGTGTTGCAAAACGAATTCTAGTGCACATTCTGGACGTCGCGAAGGAGCGGGGCTATAAGCGGCTCAGCCTGGAGACGGGAACGCCGGAATCGTTCTGGCCAGCCCGGAAGCTCTACGAGAACCTTGGCTTCGCATATACGGGACCGTTCGCGGATTACACCGAGGATCCGTACAGCGTGTTCATGACGAAGGAGCTGTAGGCTAAGGTACATGACGAACATTGTACTGATCGAAGATAACGAGCAGCTGCAGAAGTATATAACGGAATATTTAAGTGCGTATGGCTTCGAGACGCATGTGCTGCAGGATTATGAAAAGGTGTTGGATACGATCGGCGCCGTAGCACCCAAGCTCATTCTGCTGGACATTACACTGCCGAAGTTCGACGGTTTCTATTACTTGAAGCTGATTCGCAAGCACTTCACGACGCCAATCATCGTCATCTCTGCGCGCAGCGAGGAGAGTGAGCAGATTCGTGGCATCGATATGGGGGCGGACGACTATGTAACGAAGCCGTTCTCGATCGGCGTGCTGCTGGCGAAGATCAATGCGGTGCTGCGGAGAACGGATCAGACAGCGAATGAGATCAACGTTGGTCCTCTAACGCTGTATAGCGATACGATGCGCGTGAAGCATAAGGATATATCGGCCGAGCTGACTAAGAATGAATTCCGAGTGCTGCGCGTGCTCATGAAGAACGTCTCGCAAATTGTAACCCGTGAGCAGCTGCTGGAAGAGCTATGGGACGATACGAGCTTCGTAGATGACAATACACTGACCGTCAACATGACCCGTGTCAAAAAGAAGCTGGCAGAGCTTGGTCTTGGCAGCGCGATTCAAACGAAAAGAGGCGTAGGCTATGTCCTGGATGGGACTTCTTCGCCGGACGCTTAGCAGCGA
This sequence comes from Paenibacillus cellulosilyticus, assembly GCF_003182255.1. GTDB lineage: Bacteria > Bacillota > Bacilli > Paenibacillales > Paenibacillaceae > Paenibacillus_T > Paenibacillus_T cellulosilyticus. Next base: position 156,804 of record NZ_QGTQ01000005.1, read on the forward strand.
ACGTCGGGCGATTATCGTCTATCTCATCAATACCGCGATGCTGCTTCTGATATTCAACTTGATGATGGATGAGGTCAGCGTCGTGTACCCGCTCTCCGTCAGCCTGACGATCCTGATTATCTATCTTGGCGTGAAAACTTATGCCCTGTTTCGTTTCGAAGACGGGCTGGCAGAAGCGAAGGAAGTTGCGGACTTCCAAGAGGATGCGGACCATGAGAAGGACAAGCTCGTGTTCCATGCAATACGAGCGATACATACCGACTATCTCGATAAGCTGGTCGCGATGAACGAGAAGCTGGATGGGCGCAATTCGCTATTCTCTCATTTCATTCATAATATGAAGTCGTCGCTGGCTGTCATCGAACTGGCAAGCCATAAGCGCTCAGATGAGGTGCTGGCGGATATTGCCTCGGAGAATGAGAAGCTGAAGACGAATATGGAGCAGCTGTTGAATCTGCTCCGGCTGGATGAATTCACGAATGACTATGTGCCGGAACGCGCGGATCTGCTGGAGATTGTCCAAGCGGTTATTAACGATAAGCGTCGGTCGTTTATCTATTCCAGCGTGTATCCGAAGGTGAAGGGGCAGTCTGCCTACGTTTACACGGATCGCAAGTGGTGCAGCTTTATTCTGGACCAAATTGTAACGAACGCGATCAAATACAGCCCGCAGGGGCGAAGTGTTTATTTCGAGATTGTACAGGAGGAAGACGTTGGTCTCACCTCAGTACGTGTGCGAGATGAAGGCGAGGGCATTGATCCAGAGGATCTGCCGCGCGTATTCGAGCTGTTCTACACGGGCAAGAACGGTAGGAGCCATAAGCAGGCGACAGGCATTGGGCTGGCAATGGTTCGGCATACGGCCAAGCGGCTCGGTCATGAGGTGAGCCTAACGTCCAAGCTTGGTGAGGGCACGTGCGTGACGATCTCTTTTCTTTCAAAATTGAAAGCTTACTGAAAGCCGAATCCATGTCTGGGATTCGGCTTTCCGTCTATGATAGAGGCAGGAACGGAGGTCGAATAATGGACGACATGATTCAAATCGATAATCTGACGAAGGTGTATAGGGCCTTCAAGGGCGCGAAGGAAGTGAGGGCGCTCGATCAGATCAGCTTCGCGGCCTCAAGAGGTGAATTTATTGGCATTATGGGGCCAAGTGGCAGCGGCAAAACAACGCTGCTCAACATCCTATCCGGTGTTGATACCTCAACCTCGGGCGAGGTCATCATCGAGGGGCAGTCGATTGCCCGTCTGAAGAAGGATAAGCTTGCGTTGTTTAGGCGTCAGCGCATCGGCTACATTTTTCAAGATTTCAACCTGCTCGACAGTTTGACGCTCAAGGAGAACATTGCGCTGCCGCTCATTCTCGACCATGTGGCGCCGCAGCAGATTAACAGCCGCGTCGATGAATTGATGCAGTTCTTCGGCATTGCGGACATTGCTGGCAAATACCCGTACCATGTGTCGGGCGGGCAGAAGCAGCGCACCGCAGCGGCGAGGGCGCTCGTGACGGAACCAGCCGTCGTATTCGCGGATGAGCCGACGGGCAACCTCGATTCCAAGTCGGCATCGGATATTATGGACATGCTGACGGAGATGAACGAACGGAAGAACAGCACGATTCTGATGGTGACGCATGATGCGTTCGCTGCCTCGTACTGCAAACGGATTATTTTCATCAAGGACGGTCAGATTAGTGTTCAGATTCAGCGGGCGGGAGACCGGAAAGCGTTCTTCGATAAAATACTCGAGATTCTGAGCGTGATGCGAGGCGATGCGCAATGAGTGTCATGACATTCCGGCATATCGTGAACAAAAACTTGCGATACAATTTTCGACGGTTCATTTCGTATGTTTTCGTCAATAGTTTCGTCGTGGCAGTGCTGTTCATGTACGGCAGCCTGCTGTTCAATGAGATACTCGCCCAAGATGATGCGATGAAGATCGCGTCCGATTATATCGCTATTGCGGCTTACGCCATCATCCTATTCAGCATCGTCTTCGTGTCGTATACGGGGGTTTATTTTGTAAAGTCGAGGGGTAAGGAGTTCGGGGTTTATCTCACACTAGGGATGACGACGCGTGACCTCATTCGGATGATCGTCTTCGAAAGTCTCGTAATCGTGACCGGCTCGGTCCTATGCGGCATCGCGGCGGGACTGCTGCTATCCAAGCTGTTCTATCTCCTATTGGGCAGAGTGCTTAACTTATCGACGGACATCTATTTCATCAGCTACAAAACGTTCGTCCTCAGTCTTGGCGTCTTCCTGTTCGTCTTCCTGTGCAATCTGCTCTTCACGAGCGTGTTCATTCGCAGGCTGTCGATTGTGCAGATTACGAAGGCGGCCACCACCAAAGGTCAGTCCAAGTCGCGGCCCGTCCTTGGCGGTATCTCGACGGTCGTCTTTATCGTATCGATGTGGCTGTTCTATGCGGGTATTACGGGCGATAAGTTCGTGAATAACCTGCTCGGGCAGAACAAATCCGCCTTGCTGCCGCTTGTTGTTATTGTCATTCTCGTATCGCTTTATTTTGCGATTGCGTCGTGTATTGATGCCGTTAGAGCGGTATGCTCCCGTTTCCCGGCATTCTATAATCGGCATATTCTGATTCTGTCCAGTCTGTCGCATCGCTTCTTCACGTACAAGGTATCGCTCTACATGGTGTCGATGCTCATTGCGCTGTCGCTGTTCTTCATGGGCTTCGGTCTGTCGCTCTATAGCTACACGAAGAAGACGATCAGTGAATTCGAGCCCTATGATTACATGATCGAGACGACGGGCAGCATCAATGCGATCTCGCCGGACGAGGTGAAGCAGGTTATTGAGGCGAATGGCGGCACAGTGGGGGCGTTCAGCGAGCTTGAATATATTTGGAGCGAGAGCTATAGAGACATTGCCGGCGGTTCGTTCACGCATGATTATAAAGGCAGCCTCATTGTGAGCGAGTCGAATTATAACAAGCATATGGGGACGTCCATCGATGTTGCGCCGGATGAGCTGCTGATCGTCCAGAACATGAAAGGCGACGAGGCTGCGGCGATCGATTACGACACCACGATCACGGTTGAGCCATGGCGCGAAGGGGATGCTCGTGCGCAAGCATTCAGCAGACACCCGATGAATAAGGATCGGTTCGTGCAATCGGTAGGCGGCGGTACTCCGATACTCCAATATGAGCAGGCGAAGACGAGCAGCATGTATGCTGCGTTCATCAACTCATATGGCGATGTCGAGTTTGCGAGCGTAATAGCCAATGTGATCGACGACTCGGTATACAGCAAGCTGGAGGACCAGATACACAACACGGCGTACCTATTCAATCTGGCAAGCGGGGATGGCGACCAGATTTATGCGGCCTTGCTGGATACGCTGCGCAAGGTGAATCATGCGGATAACAGCCTATGGGCGAGTGCGGAATCCAAGTTCGGCACGCCGAAGGATACGGCGGAGTTCCTGCGGCCGATCTACAAGGCGGAGCGCTATGAGATTGCAATGCGAATCAGCGGCTTCATGCTTTTCTCCTTTGCCTTCCTAGGCGTATTATTCCTGCTGGCTTCACTTGTTGTGCTGTACTACAAGCTGATGACAGACATGGATGAAGAGAAGGAACGCATGATACTACTCAAGAAAATCGGCTTGACGATGGCGGAATGCAAGTCTTATCTGCAATCGCATCTGGCGATTCTCTTCTTCGCTCCGATGCTCATCGGCGGCATTCCAGCACTCATTCTGCTGCATGCATCCGTAGGGTTTACGGTGTATGCCGGTTACTTGATGCTTCAAGTGCTCGGATTGTATGTCTTGTTCGTTGTGATGAATGGACTGCTCTATGTGTCGCTAAGGAAAAAGTTTTTCAGAGGCGTCGGCCTACTGAGCGAATAATGGTGACAAATAACAAGGACCTGCATGTACCGTCGGTTAGCGGTATAGGCAGGTCCTTCGTTGTGCTGCCGGTTGATCGGCTGTGCATGACCTAGGACTTGCAATATACGAACGGCTGCCCATAAGAAACGGTATATAAGAAGATCGCGTTATTCAGGTATCTTTGGGTCCGATCTTACATATGCTTGTACATGGAAAAAGTTAACGAATTGAAAACGAATCCCGGCATTGGTCTTTACAGTTCGGATATATAATGGGCTTCGAAAGGGGCGGCAATCATGAAGGAGCTTACGTTTAAAGCTTTTGCTGTAGCCAACGAAATTGATCTGAACAAAATCGCCACACACTGCGGCATTCCAAAGAAATTCACCTGGGAAGAGCCGCTTATTCTGAAGGGCGATACGCTTAAGTCAATCCTGCACAAGGAAATGGACAAGTCGCAGCAGGTCCTGGTATTCTCGTTCGGCAGCGTTGTGTTCATTAATCATAGCCATGCGGACGAAATATCGAGCTTCATGCGCTTCGTTCATGCGTTTGAACCCGGAATTGATCTGATGAACATTCACCAATATACCGACGATTACAGTCTTCATACGGATAAGAAAGCAGAGTTTCAAGTGACGGACGAATATGTGGTGGTGTCTGACTATGAGTCGTTCTACCCCGAGCTGATTTCGACTGTACTGGCGAAGTCGGTGGCGCTGGAGAAGATTGAGGAGCAATCGGGCAAAATCCACGACCGTCTCGAGCTGATGATTGACCGCCTCGAATCAGGCCGGCTGCGGATCGGTAACAAGGAGCTGGCGCGGCAGACAGCGAACATTATGCGCCACGAATATAACACGATATCGTATGTCATGATTCTCGATAAACCGGACATTACGTGGACAAGCAGCAGTGCGGGAGAGTTCTATGATCGAATGACGGAGTTCTTCGAGATGAATGACCGGTTTACGATTCTGAAAAGCAAGACGGAGGTACTGTACCGCATCATGGAGGGCTTCTCGACGATTAGTCACTCGATACGTGGATTGTTCGTGGAATGGATCGTTGTTATCCTCATCGTGATTGAGGTACTCTTGACGGTATTCCAGATCGCAGGCTGGCTGCCATAATAATCGGATAGATTGCGGTTCGCCTCCATTAATGATACAAATCTTCGTGCTGCTGAAGCGCATTGACAGCCGATCGGTTATTTATAAGCTTCTCTATGTCGTGACGATTCTGTATGGCGCTCTAGCCGTCTACCACCTCGTGTGGATCAGTATGAAGACGTATGCTATAGTAACCAATATTGGATCGTAAAGTCGCGACAAGGAGAGGAAGCGCAGCATGTGCCGAAATATCCGAACGTTATTTAATTTTGAACCAGCAGCTACCGAATACGAGGTTACCGCGGCGGCTGTGCAGTTCGTCCGTAAGCTTTCGGGCTTTAACGCACCGTCCAAAGCGAATGAAGAGGTGTTTCAGCGGGCTGTGGAGGAGGTTGCCGCAGCGGCGCAGAAGCTGCTCGATAACTTGGTCACGAATGCCCAGCCGCGCAACCGCGAGGTGGAGCAGGAGCGTGCCCGTGCTAGATCGCTCAAGCGGTTCGGCAACCCTTTAGCTGTTATCGATGAAGACGAGGAATAGCTCTTAATGGAGCGGGAATATAAGAAAGCACCGTGCGACCGATGCGTCGTACGGTGCTTTTTGGCTGTGTGGGGATTACCCGTTAATAACCCGCTCGATCGGATAACGGATCTTGGGCTCTCTCTTGTTGCCGCCCATAATGAGCAGGACGGAGGTCAATCCGATTCTGCCGACGAACATGAGCACCATGAGATCGCATTTGGCGAATGCATTCAGGTCTGGTGTAATGCCGGTTGACATGCCGACCGTTCCGAAGGCCGAACTGACCTCGAATATAATCGACATCAACGGGATGGACCGATCGGTCGCACTGATCGCGATGACGGATGCGGTGCACATTAGAATGGCTAACACGGTAATCGCAAGCGACTTCATGATATCGTCCTGGTGCAATTGGCGTTTGAATACCTTGATCTCCCGAATCCCTTTGGCAAAGTTGAAAATGAACAGCATGTTGAGCGCAAACGTTGTTGTCCGAATGCCTCCGCCTACCGAGTTCGGCGAGCCGCCAATGAACATGTACACACTCATTAGCAGCAGAGTTGGCAGTGTGAAATCGTTAATATCCATCGTCGTCAGCCCTGCGCTTCGCGTCGTGGTCGATTGAAACAGCGCGTAGAAGAAGCTCTCATGCCACGACATGTTTTTCATAAAATGATTCCTCTCCAGCAGCCAGATCAGAATCGTCCCGATAACAAGCAGGATGAAGTAAGTGGCGGAAGTGATCTTCGCGAAGAGCGAGAAGCGGAAGCTGCGCTCCAGATGAAGCTCCCTCCTCGATAGGAATGCCTTCACTTCGATAAGGACCGGAAACCCGATTGCACCAAAAACAATTAAGATAACCGTAATGATCTGCACGAAGTAGTCATTGGCGTAAGGAGCTAATGATGTTCCCGTGATGTCCATCCCGGCATTGGTTGTTGCGCTGACAGATGCGAACAATCCTTGCAGGAAGGCTTCCTCCCATGTTGGGTAGTAGCGCAGGAAGCGGAAGCCGAAGATGACCGCGCCGGTCAGCTCGGTCAACAGTACGATCTTAAGCGTCTCCCGCATCAACTTCACAATGCCTGATAAGGCCAGTTGGTTGTTATCGACCATAATGAGGCGGCGTTCACGCAATCCGATTCGCCGTCTGAACAAAATCCAGAAGAAGGTGCTCATCGCCATAATGCCGATACCCGCGAACTGCAGCATGAGCATGATCATGAAGTAGCCGAATACGCTGTACGTTTCCGCCATATTGAATACGCCGAGGCCTGTGTCGCTGACGACGCTGACGGCCATGAAGACCGTATCGAAGAATGACACTTCGTGCCCGGGACGTTGAACCGCTGGAATGCTGAATACCAATATCCCGATCAGCACAGCCAACAAATAGTAGCCGGCAATCACCTGAGCGGGCGACCGCTGCTCAATCCATACTCGAATGTTCCGCCACATGGAGAACCCGCCCTTTCTTATGGTTGCGTCAACTGCTGACAGGAACGAATCCACCACCATTTTTTGCCCATAAAATGGCGGGAATATGCGCGGGTCGATCAGATGACCGGTGACCTGGCATGATCGTTCATTGAACTCATAGACTATGCGTAGAGACTACGACTGTGGGAGTGGATCATGGAGCATGTATACCATTTACAGCGGATCGTCCGGTATTCATCATCAGCCGAAATATAAGCAGCAACAGAGTCAGCAACAACATCAGGCCAGTCCCGTTCAACCTCTGACGTTTGTGCTCGTGCATGGCTCGTGGGCGGATGCGAGCTTCTGGAATCCGGTCGCCGCAGAGCTTCGTGCAAAGGGGCATGTTGTGTACATTCCGGAATATCCGGGGCATGGGGGTGATCTGAATACGAATGTCACGCACGGGATGATCTCAAAGGCAGTTGCCGATTATATGACAGCGAATAATCTCCAAGATATTATTTTGGTCGGACACAGCTTTGGCGGGTCTGTTATACAAAAGGCGGCAGAGCAGGTGCCCGATCGCATTAAGCGGCTGGTGTTCATGAATGCGTTCGTGCTGGCGGACGGGCAATCGGTGGCGGACCAATTCCCTCCGCCAATGCTGCAGGCGTTCGAGCAACTGCGGAAGGCATCGAAGGACGATACGATCATGCTGCCATTCCCGGTGTTCCGCGAAACGTTCGTCAATGTGGCCGACCTAGCGCTGGCGAAGCAGCTGTACAGCGAAGCGCGGCCAGAACCAGCCAAGCCTGCCTTCGAGAGACTCGATCTCAAGCAGTTCTATAAGCTGTCCACGCCCAGAAGCTACTTGTACCTGACAGAAGATAATGTACTACCCCAAGGGGAGGGATACGGCTGGCATCCCCACATGTCGAGCAGGCTTGGCCTGTTCAGACTGATCAAATCGCCGGGTGACCACATGACCTATTTTCGCTCGAAACCAGCACTTCTTGCACAGCGGTTGTATGAGGCAGCTAGAGATTAGCAAATATGGACGGAAGCGCTAGACAAGAGCACGACCCAGTCCTATCGATTGCTCATACGATTACAGTGAAGGGGTGGAATCGTTATGGGCTATCGGAGTACATCGGTCAAGAGCAAGTGGGTCAAAACCAAATGGCTGCTCGCCAGCAGCACCACGCGCCGGTACGTTCCAAGAACTAGGTTGTTTAACAGAAGCAATTTAAGCTCAATGGTTTCGCAATACTCGACGGTTTATTTCAAGCCGACTGATGGTACAGGCGGTAAGAACATCATTCGTATTCAAAAGAAGGGCAAAGGCTATAAAGCGCAATATAACTATTCAAAAAGCCGTCTGTCGTCGCTCAGCGCGTTACACAAACATCTAAGCAAGCACGCGCACGGCCGTTCCTATCTGCTTCAAAGAGGGGTTAATTTGGCCAAATCGAAGGGCCGCAGGTTCGATATTCGCGTAGTCGTTCAGAAGTCGAAGGGCGGCAGCTGGAAAAGCACGGCTCTGTTCACTAAGATCGGCAAGCCGGGTAAGGTAACGACGAACTATCATCAAGGTGGACGTCTTGGGTACTTCCGCTCCACGCTGAAGGGCGCCGGCTACGGCAATGCGGCGATTGAACGTAAAGAGGCGCAGCTGGAACGGCTGGGCCGCTCGGTCGGCCGAGTTTTCAGCAGGCACAGCAAGGGCTTCCGTGAGCTGGGGCTGGACATAGCGCTCGACAGCAAGCGCAGGACGTGGATTCTCGAGGTGAATACACGGCCGTATTTCTCTGCGATGAAGCATTCGAACCGCAGCATGCACCGCCGAGTGATGTCCTATGCACAGAAGTATGGCAGGAAGAAGTGAATAAGGTTCTGGAGCCGCCTTGCGAGAGGCGGCTTTTGTGTTGGATGTGCTCCATTCCCAAGCAATTTGTGGAACTTATTCAATAAAGATGAATCCATTCTTCATTCCGGCCGTAAATGCTTGGTAGGCACGGAAGCGAGGTGAAAGCCTTGCATCGTATCTTCATGGACGAGATGCAGGAGGGAAATCGATGTCATTATTTAATCGGATTATGGCGAGCGTAGGAATCGGTTCTGCGAAGGTCGATACGCTGCTCGAGAAATCGTCGTATTACCCAGGAGAAGAGATTCGCGGCGTCATTCGTATTTATGGTGGAGCAGTCGAACAGCGAATCGAAGGAATTGATCTGGCTGTGATGACGTACTACACGAGAGAAGTCAACGATACGAAAGTACAGGAGAAGGCGCAGCTCGGCGTAGTTCGTGCAACGGGAGCGATTCAATTGCGAGCGAATGAGCAGAAGGATGTGGAGTTCTCGTTCCGACTGCCGGTCAGCACACCGCTTACGGTCGGCAGAACGCCAGTCTTCATTCAGACGACAGCGGATATTCGTTCTGCGGTAGACCCGACTGACCAGGACCGGATCGATGTCGTGGCAACGCCAGCGATGCGGGCTGTCATGCAAGCGGTGGAGTCGCTTGGCTTCCGGCTTCGCGAGGTAGAGACCATCTACGCACCACGACTTGGAGGCTCTCATTCGCCGTTCGTACAGGAGTGGGAATATAAACCGCAGTCTGGTGCATACAGAGGTCGTCTGGATGAGCTTGAAGTGGTTTTCTTGCGTCAGCAAGGCGGTGGCGCAGAGCTTCTGCTTCAGATCGACCGCAAGGCAGTTGGCCTATTCGGCCACTTCGCAGAGGCGATGGAGATGGACGAAAGCTTCGTCCGCGTAACCGTGTCCGAGCAGGATGTCCTAGGTGGACCGCAGCGCGTCGCTTCGCTGCTCGACCAAGTGATTTCGAGATACGCGCATTAACAGAAAACCGGACATCCTGCGGACTTGTGGGATGGCCGGTTTTTGTATGTAAATCGGACTTATTGGCATAGAGGTGGTCTCAAATAATGGAGAGGCATCGTTTATAATGGAATGAATGAGGAGGTGTTCATGATGTATGGTCTAATGCCATTCCTGCGCCAGGTGGAGCTCGATCGACAGCGCATTCCATCTTTTGATGGTTATCCGTTCAACTTAGAGGTCGTAAAGCAGCTGCGCACGTTGTCTTTTCACCCGAAGGTAACGTATTTGGTTGGTGACAATGGGATGGGGAAGTCGACGCTTATGGAAGCGATCGCAGTTGCGTGGGGCTTCAATCCGGAAGGGGGTTCGATGAATTTCACTTTCTCGACGAAGGCGTCACACTCTGAGCTGTATGACTACATAAGGCTTGTGCGCGGGACGCGAAAACCGAAGGACGGGTTCTTCTTCCGGGCAGAGAGCTACTACAACCTGGCGACGGAGATTGATGCGTTAGATCGGGAGATGTCTTTTGGTCCGCCATTGACGGCTTCCTACGGCGGCAAGTCGCTGCATGAGCAATCGCATGGCGAATCGTTCTTCGCAACATTCCTTTATCGGTTCGGAGGACGCGGCCTGTATATATTGGACGAGCCAGAGGCAGCATTGTCGCCGCTTCGTCAGTTGTCGATGCTGGCTCGCATTCACGAGCTGGTAGAGAAGGGCTCCCAGTTCATTATCGCGACGCACTCTCCCATTCTGATGGCGTACCCCGAAGCAACGATCTACAATTTATCGCCAGACGGCATCGAAGAGAAGGACCTGGAGGAAACAGAGCACTTCATCATTATGAAGCAGTTCATGAACAATCGAGAAAAAATGATCGCAGAGCTAATGAGCGGAGACGATGAGGAGTGAAAACCCGCCTCTATATGGCACGCGCGGCTGGCCGAGTGGACATAGGAGCGATAAATCGCCTCTAACCAGCACGGACGATGCGGCCGGTGTAGATAGAGGCGGAAAACCACCTCTAACGACCACGCGTGGCTGGCTGAGTGGATATAGAGGCGAAAAATCGCCCCTAGCTGGCGCTCTGGCTGCGATGGATGCGGATAGAGGCGAAAAACCACCTCTAACGATCACATGTGGCTGACCGAGAGCAAATAGGAGCTAAAAATCGCCTCTATCTAACGAATGCGGATACCTGCTGAGAGTATATAGAAAAAAATAGTCGCCGCCCAATGGGCGGCGACTTTCACACACAACAGTAAGCTTTGCCCCACAGGGGCACGCGATTCCCACCATGCAGCATCTAGTCCGCGCCTCTCCCCATCCCACGTTTCTCCTTCCGGGGTCCCGGGGTTGGGAAACCCCGGGGGGTCCTCCCTAGCAGGGAGGAATTAGGTGGGTAGAGTCCTTTAGTTCGCAAACAGCTGCTTCTTCAGCTCCCTATTGCGCTCCTCGAACAGCTCGTTATGCGAGGAGACCATGCCCCAAGCTTCAGCTGTTGGCGTTACATATTGCTTCGCCTTGTTGACGGCGTTCGCCGCGTCTTGGAAGGCACCTGCGATCAGGTGCAGCTTGCCATCGTGCGCAAGAATATCGCCTGCTGCAAAGATGCCCGGCACAGACGTCTCGCTGCTGGACGTGCCGTCGATGCACCACTCGTTCTTCATCTCGATGGACACCTTGCTGTTCGCGAGCAGATCTTTATCGCGCTCATAGCCATGGCTGACGATGACATCGTCCACGGACAGTTCGACGACTGCGTGATCATCCAAGTTACGCAGCACGACGCGATCGATGGCTGTATGGTCATCCGTTGCAACGAGCCGCTCAATGTCCGTATTCAGCAGGCAGGACACTGAACTTTTGAACAGTCGAGTAACTTCGGCTTCATGCCCCTTCAGCGCTTCCTTGCGGTACGTCAGATAAACTTTCTTAGCAAAAGGCTCCAGCTCGTTCGCCCAATCGATCGCAGAGTTGCCGCCGCCGGAGATGAGCACCGTTCTGCCCTTGAAGCGGGACAGCGACTTGACCGTGTAATGCAGATTGGACACCTCGTACTTCTCGGCGCCTTCCAGCTGCAGCTTCTGCGGCTTCAGAATGCCGCCGCCAACCGCAAGAATGACCGTGCGGGAGTAATGCTCCGCGCCAGAAGAGGTGAACAGGGTGAAGATGCCTGTATCTTCATTCTTGGAGATGGAGGTTACTTTCTCACCTAGCACAACGGTCGGATCGAACGTGCGTCCTTGTGCAGTGAGCTGCTTGATCAGCTGCTCGCCGGTGACAGGCGTAAGACCGCCGATATCCCAGATCATTTTCTCCGGATAGACATTGACCTTGCCGCCAAGATAAGACTGGAACTCGATAATCTTCGTCTTTAATTCACGCAGGCCGCTGTAGAAAGCGGAGTACAGTCCCGCGGGACCTCCCCCAATAACCGTCACGTCAAAAATGTCCTGTTCGTGCATGCGCTCATCTCCCTTAATCGCTGAATTGGCATTGCAATCTATCGTTCGAACGCTTATTTCGCAGTCATGATCTTCACAATCTCATCAAGCAGACGTTCCCTTGTTACTGGATCATCAAAGTTCCAACGACTGTCCATCACATCATACAAAATTGATAATGATTCTCATTATCTGAAAGTATAGAGGCATCCAAACCGTCCGTCAAGGGGATCTTCGTCATATTGGTGGATTTTAGGTGGCGCTTTGCACATTGCACAACGGCTGGCTATACTAGGGACAAATGCATGACAATGCAGCGTTGGAGCGTGAAGACGTTGGCTTATTTGGTGGAAGAATTGGCGCATGCGCTTGTAACCATTCCGCTTGAGGTGCATGGCGTGTACCGAACGGAGTTGGAACCAGGCGTTGTATATGACGGGCATGTTGATCGTCCGACGACGAAGTGTGCCGTTATTATCAGCCTGCGGGGACAGGCGGATTTTATTTATGACGAGACCGAGCGGTACAGGCTGGAGCCTGGCAAAATCCTTATCGGCGGCGTACAGAAGCGGCTTGAAATTCATACAAGCAAGGAAGGGTTCGAGTACGCACTCGTTCACTATTTGCCACAGGCCATAGCGGGCAAAGAAGAGATGAAAAGGCTGACAGAGGTCAGCTTACTTCATGCTTCACCGGATCCCGGGCTTATGGGGCTGTTCGATCAGTTGCTACAATCGGCGTCCTCTCCGGATCGAATGATGGAGCTCGAGAAAAAGGCGCTGTTCTATCGGCTGATCCACAAGCTGCTGCAGGCCGAGCGCCATCAGCAGAACAGCGAGAGCTATACGCTTATCGATCAAGCGATTCAATATATTCAATCGCATTATGCAGAGCCGCTGACGCTGGATCAGCTGGCGGGAAGCTTTGGGCTGAAGCCCAAATATTTCTCGTCTCTATTCCATCGATATGTTGGCCTAGGGCCGATTGATTACTTAATTCAATTCCGGATTAACCGAGCGCATGAGCTGCTCATGACGGGACAATTCACAGTTGCCGCCGTTGCGCGGAGCGTCGGCTATGCGGACGCGTACTATTTCAGCAGGCTGTTCAAGAAGCATAAAGGACTGCCGCCAGGCCAGGTTGGGCTGCACCGAAAGCGAAATAGTCCATCATAAGCGGTGAAATTCTCTATTTGCTTTTGAGAAGCAGAGTGATAGAGTTCTAATTGATAATGAGAATTGTTATCTATTAGTTCTGCATAGAGAGGGAGCTTTTCATGGTTAAGGGTATGAAATGGTATGTCATGCTGGTTGTTCTATTGAGTTTCACGGTTGTAACGAGCGCTTGCTCAAGCAGTGACAAGTCGGACAAGGAAACCAGCAGCTCCGGCCAAGCGCAAACGACGGATAAAGCGGCGGATGAGAGCAAATTCCCGCGCACGATCCAAACGGCGAACGGTGACGTTACGATTAATGAGAAGCCGAAGAAGGTTGCCGTTGTTCACTGGGGTTACGGCGACTCGCTGCTGCTGTTCGACCTTGAGTCGGTAGGCATCGCGCTGCCTTTTACAGAGCAGCAATCCGTGCTTCATTCGGATCAATATAAGCCTTACGTAGACAAAGTAAAAGATCTGCAAATCGTCGGTGAGAACACGCAGGTGGACTTGGAGAAGCTGCTCGCATACGGCCCGGACCTGATCATTGCCGGCAACGCGATCAACAAGGACGTTCTGGGCGAGCTCTCGAAGATCGCTCAGACGGTCGTCATTGACGAAGCGCAAACGGATGTATGGTCCAACTGGCCAGCGCTCGTGACGAAGTTCGGCGAAATTCTCGGACAAGAGGACGTAGCAGCGGACTATATCGCGAAGTATCAAGCGGACCAGCATGCAGGCAAAGAGAAGCTGTCCAGCTTGAATGGCACGGTAGCCTTCGTTCAAGTACGTGAGCAGGAAGTGTATCTGCAAGGCACGAACTATACGAAGCAGTACTATGAAGGCCTTGGCCTGACGCCTCCACAATCGAATGATATGGCCGATGGTGCGAAGATCAGCTTAGAAGGTCTGGCCGCGCTTGATCCAGATTACCTGTTCCTCGGCTACTTCAACTACAGCGACAAATCGATGGCAGCAGCGACGGACGCTTGGGAAGACAGCGAAGTGTGGAAGAAGCTTAAGGCGGTTCAGAACGGCCATGTGTACAGCATTAACGGCGAGCTCGCGCTCGGTTACGGTCCGATCGGCAATTCCTACGGCGTGCAAGCCGTTATTGATGAGCTGAGCAAATAATCGTGTAATTAGGAAGGGCAACGCAGAGGGAATGATCCCTTTGTGTTGCCCTTTCCTTGTATAAAAGGATCTAAGAAAGTCTAGTGTTGATTCTGAAATCTTATACGTTAGAACTTTATTGAGTGATAATCGGATGATGCAAACGGCTGCCATCACTTCCTTTTTGCTGTATCCATTATCGCTCTGCGATAGCTGTCAGATGCTTCTGTACGTCTGCCCAGCCAGTGGCTCGGAACAGCAGATCGTGCGAAGGTACTGATAGATTATAGGGCTGTTCCATCAGAATGACCGGCCTGCCCACTTGTACGAACTGCTCTGCATAATGCGGCCCGTCGTCGATGAGCACATCGACCTTCGAATCAGCACATTGCTGCAGCTTGTCCTCAACGAAAGCAATGTCGTGATAGGCAATACCATGCTGCGCGAGCCATTCGAGCGTTACATCGCGGAATAGAAGTGGACGCGCCGTAATAATCGACAGCCGATGCTGGCGATACAGCTGCTGCAGTACTTCGACAGCGTGCGGCAGCGGATTCGAATGCCAGTGAATATCGCGGCCATACAGATGATAGATGGCTTCGCGTTCCTCTTTGTTCCACCCGTACATTTTGTACAAATAGAAATTGTCGACATCGTCAGCTGTTAAGGTTAAGCCAGAGGCTATATTGTAGTAGTGAAGATGTGGGGTCGTTGCGTCAAGTACGGTGTTGTCCAAGTCGATTCCAATGTGCAAGATGGGGCCTCCTTCTAACTCACAGTATCTTTGCGAAAATAAAAATAACCTCGTGCGCCGCATGCTTCGTGCGGAGCTCCTCCTGCAACTGCTTGCCCGCCCCATAGCCATCATCATGGATGGACACGCGCTCAAGCTCGCGATAGTTAGCGTCTTTCGCAACGAGTTCAATGGGCTCATAGCCATTCCTGAGATAAAACAGCTCGACCTTCAGGTCGTCGGCCGAGCCTACGCCAATAGAATGCGCGCCAACCTGCCGTGCGGCGGCTTCGAACGTCTGCATCAGTTGCGATCCTATACCCTGCCGCGCCAAGCCAAGTGTGGTGTCGAGGTTAACTGCCACGCCTTGCAGCACATATTCGTGCTCATTGTTACGAGAAGGGTCTCCATAGATAATGCCAGCTAGCTGATGCCCCTGATAGGCAGCGAAGTACAAAGCGGAAGGGGGCTCAATCCGCTGAATGAACGCCTCGTACGGCTCAGAGTCTAGATATTCCTGTTGAAAGGCATAGACGTCTGTATGGTCGGCAGCTTGAACGGGTCTGATCGTAATGGAAAGCGGCATGAGGGGGGAAAGCCTCCGATCAATCTGAAGTGGAAAATGATTACATAAAAAGTATATCGAAGTTTCATAGCGTGTGCACGACAATTCCAGCGTTCATTTACTAACTCTTAACATGCAGTTGATGTGATGTGAATACTAATCTCCTAATCTTGTGTACAAGCACATATCTATTAGGGGGCACAAACATTCATGTACAAGAAACTTTCATCCGCGATTCTAGCTGCATCCATCCTGCTCGGCGCTGTAGCGCCAATGACGAGCTTCGCTGCTTCAGCCAATTCGGCTGTGCAAGTGAAGAAGCAGGGCCAATTCACGACAGCAAGTGTGGAGCGTAAGAGTGACGGGACACTGGTTGTTCGTTGGAAAGCGAATGCGGACCTGGGCGCGGCAAAAATATATTGGAGCACATCCCCAGACAACATCGAGAAGAACGGCAAGCTGCTGGCGAAGACTTACACGGCTTTCAACGGCTATGTAACGGCTGATCCGAAGCCAAACTCCCGTATCTATTTCTTGATCAAAGGCGGCAACGGCGACACGATCGTGACGGCTGAGCGCAAAGTCAACCTGCAAGGCGCGTTCAACTTCCGTGATCTCGGCGGCTACCAAACGACGGACGGCAAGACGGTGAAGTGGGGCAAGTTGTTCCGTGGCGAAGAGCTTGGACACCTGACAGCGTCTGACCTGACGTATGTTCAAAACATGGGTCTGAAATCGATCGTTGACTACCGTACGGACGCGGAGGTTAACGCACTCGCTGACCCGGTGATCCCAGGTGCGAACTATATTCGTACAGATGCAGGTAATGCAGGCAGCACAGCTGACCTGAACTCGATGATCGCATCGGGTCTGATGAAGGACGAAGCATCGGCTGTAGCGATGATGGTTGGCTTCAACAAGCAAATGGTTGACGCACCGAAGTTCTACATTCAACTGATGGAACTGTTGAACGATCCGAACAACATCGGTCTCGTGCAGCACTGCACAGCAGGTAAAGACCGCACGGGCCTTGGCTCGGCAATCATTCTGCTGACGCTTGGCGTTGACGAGAAGACGGTAATGGAAGACTACCTGGCTTCGAACGTATATCGTGCAGAAGCGAACAAGAAAGCAGTCGAAGCTGTGAAGCAGCAAATCGGCGACGAGAACGTAGTAGCTGCTATCACGGCACTGATGGGCGTGCAGAAGGAATTCCTGCAAGCGGCAATCGACGAGATGAAAGCGAAGTACGGCTCGATCGACAACTTCATCGAACAAGGCCTTGGCGTGACGAAAGAAGAGCGTGCGAAGCTGAAAGCGATGTACACGGAATAATTAATCATTCATTCATAAGGCCTTGCCGTCGCGAGACGGCAGGGTCTTTGTCGTCGTGTTCGGTGGTTGCGAATAGATACGAGTGGGGAGGTGCACACTACTGGGGTCTTTTGCCACGATACGAATACGATATGGACGAATTGGAGTGAAGCCCGAATGGGAGATCGAGCGGTATTCGCTTATTTCAATACACCAGAGCAAGCCGAACAGGCGTTGAAGGGGCTTGAGAAGCTCAAGCTTATTGAATACAAGGTTGAACGTTTCGACGGCTATGCGGGAACCGGCTATCAGAGCCTCGATCAGACAGGCAACACGATTACGGGCGAGTTCCCTGGACTGGGCTATTTGACGTTAGGCGGCGATTTCGATCAGCCAGACGCAGGAATATTGGCTGCCGCTAGTGTGAGCGCGAGCGGATACAGTACAGGCGGACCGGATAACCGTGTCACTGGCCGAGACATTATGCTCGTAGCCATCGTCGGCGAGGAAGATTACGAGCAGGCGACGCAGATCGTGAAGGAAGCAGGCGCATTATAGGCTGTCAGCGGAATAACGAAGTAAGCATGGCGCGATCGCGCCATGCTTTTTTTTGCAGCATCGTTCGTCGTTTCGATTGTTGTGAAGGTGTCGGAGGTTCGCTAACAACGATTACTTCCTTCTAGTTAACAATACATACATAATTTCACAATACTATTCTAACATTCCGATAATCGCCCGTTAATAGAGTCGGCGTACGATAGTTTCGAGATTCGAATGACGAAAAAAGTGGAGGGTTATCGAAAGTGAAAAACAAGCTTGTACTCTTTGTCGTATTTACACTCCTTATCGGACTACTTGCCGGCTGCGGTTCGGACAAGAAAGATGAAAAGACTGACACCGCTGCGAACAGCACGACGACGACGGACAATTCGTCGACTGACACGAAGGCTGCCACAACAGATGCGAACGCATCGACAGATACGGCTTCGACGACGGATGCTTCCAAACAAATCAGTGAGCTGAAAGTGAGCTTCGTACCTTCGAAAGATCCTAGCGAAATCATCACGGCAACAGATCCGCTTAAGGATCTGCTCAAAAACCAACTGGCAACGGAAGGCTACACCGTTGATAAAGTTACCATCGACGTTGGTACGACGTACGAAGCGGTAGGCGAAGCAATGACGTCGGGTTCGACGGATATCGGTTTCATTCCTGGCGGCACTTACGCGCTGTACAGCGATGGCGCTGACGTTATTCTGACGGCTACGCGCGCAGGCCTGTCGAACGATTCGGACAATCCGAAGGATTGGAACGACAACAAACCAACAAAGGCGACGGAAAATCAAGCGACGTACTACCGCGCCCTGTTCATTGCAGGCCCAACGAAGAAAGGCCAAGAGCTGGCTGCGAAAGTAAACGGCGGTGAACAACTGACGTGGGACGATCTGAACAGCGCGAACTGGATGGTAATGTCGACTTCTTCGTCGGCAGGCTACATCTACCCTACGCTCTGGCTGCAAGCAAACTATAACAAAAGCATTACCGACCTCGCGCATGTCGTAACGTCGGATTCGTATGCAAGCTCCTTCGCTCGTCTGGCTGGCGGACAGGCCGACATCATCGTGACGTATGCGGACGCTAGACGTGATTACGAGGAGAAATGGACGACGGATCTCGGCCGTAAAGCTTCGATCTGGGACGAGACGAACGTTATCGGCGTAACGCAAGGCATCTACAACGATACGGTCAGCGTGAGCAAAGAAGACAAAGATGCGAAGATGACGCCTGAATTCAAAACGGCGCTGCAAAACGCGTTCATCGCCATCGCGCAAACGGACGCAGGCAAAAATGTGATCAAAATCTACAGCCATGAAGGCTACCAAGCTGCTCAAGCGTCTGACTATGACAATGAAAGAAAAGCACAAGACCTGATCAAGAGCTTGAAGAAGTAATCAATAGCGCTAGCAGTCTATTCTCAAATGATCAATATCCATACTGTTGAAGAAAGATGAGTGCATCAGCCTTGATGTGCTCATCTTTTCCTAGTTCAAGACTAAAAGATCGGAGAACTCAGATGATCGCGTTTACTAATGTGAACAAAACGTATGCCAACGGTACGACCGCGTTGAACAACATCAACTTGAGCATCGAGCAAGGCGAATTCGTCGCGGTAATCGGCTTGTCGGGTGCCGGCAAGTCAACCTTGATTCGGTGCATTAACCGGATGCATGACATTTCGGACGGACAGCTGCTTGTGGACGGCGTCGACACAGCGAAGCTCAAGGGCAAGCAAATCCGGCGGTTCCGCCGGCGGATCGGCATGATATTTCAATCGTTCAACCTCGTTACTCGCGCGACCGTCATCAACAACGTGCTCGTGTCCTTAGTGCCCGATATGCCGCTGTGGCAGAGGGTAACGGGAATTTTTACACGCAATCAGAAGCTGAAAGCGCTGGAGGCGCTGGAGAAGGTCGGCATTCTGGACAAAGCGTTCGTCCGCGTCGACCAGCTGTCGGGCGGCCAGCAGCAGCGGGTTGCACTGGCGCGCACGCTCGCTCAAAGCCCGGACATCATTCTCGCTGATGAGCCGATCGCTTCGCTCGATCCGGTCACGGCGAAGCTTGTCATGGACGATTTCAAGCGGATCAATCAAGACATGAATATTTCCGTCATTATGAACATCCACCATGTGGAGATCGCGCTCGAATACGCCGACCGGATCATCGGCATCCGTCAGGGCGAGGTCGTCTTCGACGGGCGCGCCGCCGAAGTGACGAAGGATGTGCTGTCCTATATTTACGGCGGCAAGATGGAAGAGGCAGCAGCCTCGGCCGAGGAGCGTGCACGCCATGTACGATAAACTGTTTCCGCCGAAGCCGATCGTGCTGCCAAGCGGCAAAAACGTGTACCAGAAGCGGACGCGGCTGCCGCTTATTGTCCTTATCCTAATTGTGGCTATCTATTACTCGGTTCAGCTCACTGAATTTAATCTGCATAAGCTCGTAAATCGGATCGGTGAATTTTTTGTCCTCTTCGATGAAATGATTCCGCCGAACTGGAGCTCCTGGCATGAGCTGACGGGAGCGCTGTTGGATACGCTGCAGATGTCGCTGCTCGGCTCTTTACTCGGGTCACTGCTGGCCGTACCGTTCGCCGTCGCGGCTTCCTCTAACGTCGTCCGCAGCCGAGTCATCGTTGCGTTGTTCAAGACGATTCTTAGCCTGCTTCGAACGCTGCCGACGCTCGTCACGGCGCTCATTGCGACCTTTGTGTTCGGACTCGGGCCGATGGCGGGCGTAGTGGCTATCACGTTATTCACGGTTTCATATGTCGGAAAGCTGCTCTATGAACAGATTGAGAACGCCGATATGGGTCCGTTCGAAGCGATGGAATCGCTTGGCATGACGCGTGTCCAGGCGTTTCGGAATGCGGTCTTTCCGCAAGTGCTGCCCGGTTATTTGTCGACTTCATTATTTTGCTTCGAGGGCAATGTCAGACATGCAGCCATTCTTGGTTACGTAGGCGCAGGCGGAATCGGCTTGCTCATTAAAGAGGATATAGGTTGGCGGGATTATCCGAGCGTAGGGATGATTATATTGGCGCTGGTTGTTACCGTCTATCTGATCGAAACGGTAAGCGAACATTTTCGGAAGAAGTTAATTTAAATGCGTGTTTGAAAAGTTTGGTTTTCGGGGACTTTTTGAACGACCGCTTTAAGGAGAACTCGCTATGATGACAGTTGAGAGACAGCTTCAGGCTTCGCCGCGCAGGATATGGTACAGACTAGCCATTACGCTCATCGCCATCATTCTGATCGGCTGGTCGGTGGGCGCCGTAAGCTTCAAAGACGTGAACCAGAGCGGTTTTCAAATCGCGCTTAACATATGGAAAGGGATCGTGCATCCTGATCTTGACCTGTTGTTCAACGTATCCAAACAAAGCATACTCTATTTGCTCGTTCAGACGTTTGCGATCGCGTTTCTCGGGACAATCGTCGGCGGCATCCTCTCCGTTCCGCTCGCTTTCTTAGCGGCTTCGAATGTCGTCCCGAGGCCAGTCGCATGGCTGACAAGGCTGCTGCTGATCGTCATTCGAACGATTCCGGAGCTCGTCTATGGCCTAATGCTGATCAAAGTGACAAGCCCGGGTCCGTTCGCAGGCGTGCTCACCATCGGCATTACGTCGATCGGCATGCTGGCCAAGCTTTATGTGGACGCGATCGAAGAGCTGGACGTGAAGGTGCTCGAATCGATGACATCCATCGGCTGTACGACGTTCGAGAAAATCCGCTACGGCATTATGCCGCAGCTGCTGTCGGTGTTCCTGTCCGTGACGATTTACCGGTTCGACATGAACATGCGCGAAGCTTCCATACTCGGGCTTGTCGGCGCCGGCGGCATCGGCGCGCCGCTTATTTTCGCAATGAACAGCTACAAATGGAGTCAAGCCGGATCGATTCTAATCGGCCTGGTCATCCTTATTCTGCTGATCGAATTGCTGTCCAATAAGATGCGCGCCAAATTGGTCAAAGGGTAGCCAGTCACGCCTCGCGCCACTCAATAAACGATCCAGTTATGATCGCATTCGCTGCGGATCGTGCCACGCTTCATTATGCAATCGGCTAAGATTTCGGTCATGTCCGTCGGTATTTCCCGTACGACCGGTCGGCCCTTGATCATATCGAAGTTGCCGCCGCCGCCCGCGCGGTAGCTGTTCATGGCAACCTCGAAGGACGCTTCCGGATCGATAGGCGCGTCGTTCCAGCGCAGCTTGACGACCCGCTCTCCGACAGGCTGCGATATATCGAGCGCATACTCGATGCCTTCCCACATGTCATAGTCAAAATGGCGCGGCTTCGGCAAGAGGTAAGCAGCAGATACCCGCAGCTCGCCCGTACGCGCGTCCCGGTCGAAATAGCTGGCGCTCTGCTCAAGCGCTTCTCGGATTTCGCGGCCTGTTAGCAGAACGACCTTAAGCGTGTTCGGGTAAATATAGTTCGCGGTAACGTCGCGCATCGTAATCCGCTTGCCGAAGCCTCTCGCTTCATCGGTAAAAATAGCGGCGCACGAAATCGCAGCACCTGTTGTCTCCATCTGCACCCGGTTGATGAATTCGGTGAACGGGTGATCAGCCTGCCGCGCTGCGAACGGCTCGGTAATCGATAGATCGCCTTCCGTGCTGCCGATCGGCTGGTCGAGCCACTGCTGCGTCTGCCGCTCGTTCGCGGCGAACCGTGCAAGCAGTTCTTCGTCAGCCTGCTCCTCGGCATCCGCTGTGAGGAGCAGGCTGGCTTTTTTGCCGCGCAGCGACCATGTACCTTCCGCCGTCTGCTCGAAGGTCAGTTGGACTTTGGCGATCGCTTGTCCGGCGAAGCCGGGCTGCGCGAAGGCGACGCCGCTTATTTCACCGGCAAGCAGGCGATGCTGGTGACCGGTGAACAGGACGTCCATGCCGCCGATTCGCTTACACATTTCGTAGCCTTGATTCTCGCCGGTAAGCGGCTCGGTCGGTTCGCCAGTGACGGGATCATGTTCAAGGCCGCCGTGATAGCAGACAACAAGCGCATCGGGACGCTCATGCTCGTGAATATGCCGGACCCAGCGCGTTGCGGATTCGAGTGCGTCCTCGAAGGTGAGGCCGCGAATATGGTTCGGATTTTCCCAATTTGGAATGTAGTGCGTCGTTACGCCGAGCACGGCAATGCGGATGCCCGCAGGCAAGGTGAAGATGCGGTAAGGCTGCCCGAACGCGGGTTGTCCGTCTGCTTCGTTCACGATGTTGGCGGACAGCCACGGGCAATCAGACTGCAAGACGGTCTGCTTCAGCAGATCAGGTCCATAGTTAAACTCATGATTGCCGATCACAGCGGCATCGTAACGCAGCGCATTCAACGCATCGGCCGCGGGGTGGGTGCCGACCGCGCCATATTTGGCATAGTGATACATGAGCGGCGTCCCTTGCAGCAGATCCCCGTTGTCGATGAGCAGCAGCGACGGATCGATGCTCCGCTCTTTGCGGATAATGGCGGACAGCTTGGCAAGCCCGATCGGCTTGTCTTCGGGTCCTCGGTAATCGGTCGGATAAATATGTCCGTGCAGATCGGACGTTTCCAATAACGTAACGATGGCTGTTCGCGGCGAATTCATAAGGATACTGCTCCTGTCTGTCAAAGAGTAGAGGATAGCTCCTTTCATTGAACCATATTTATGCAAAAAGTGATGTTAAGCTTTTGCTAAGCAGCCGCGAAGGGATCGTTTAGGCATTATTGTACTCGGCATAATCGTGATGGAGACGCTGATTGACACAATATCTGGATTTTTGAGGAAGCGAATGGTTTAATCGACACAATTAGCGGTTAATATAAGGTGACTCGAAATTACACAGCCTTTGTAACGGTGGTGAGAAGCATTTTATATTTAGCCGCTTTTGTGCTTTCATTTCTCATTGTTATCGCGCTCATTCCGCCATTTAGCAAGCTGGCATTCCGGCTTGATTTTGTGGACAAGCCTCGGGCAGGGGTGGAGCGTAAGCTGCACCGAAAGCCGATTCCGCTTACGGCGAGCTATGCGATTTTTATAGGCTTCTTCGTCACATACCTCGTTATTACCAGAGACTTCTCTTGGGAGACCGCGGCGCTTGTGGCAGGCGGCATTCTGCTGCTCGTCATCGGGACGATTGACGATTGGTACAAGACGAAGGGCAAGGACTTTCCGGCGCTGCCGAAGCTAATCGTACAAGTCTCTGCCGCTGTGCTTGTCTATATGGCGGGCGTCCAGTTCTCGGGCTTCTACAACCCGCTGTCGGGTGAGTACGTCGTATTGCCGGTTATTTTGCAATTCGTGCTGACGATTCTGTGGATCTTCGGGGTGACGACCGTCATCAACTTCACGGATGGACTGGATGGACTGGCGGGTGGACTGTCGGCGATCTCCGGCTTAACGCTGTTCATCGTGGCGCTTGTTATGGGGCAGTCGAACTCGGCGCTGCTCGCAATCGTACTCGTTGGTGTAACGGCAGCCTATCTGCTGTTCAACCGACCGCCAGCGCGTATCTTTATGGGTGACGCCGGGGCGACGTTCATCGGCTTCATGCTTGCCGTCATCGCGTTGGATGGCGCATTCAAGCAAGCGACGGTGCTGTCGATATTCATCCCGATCTTGGCGCTGGGCGTCCCGATCTTCGATAACCTGTTCGTCGTCGCGAGGCGGTTCGTGCAGGGCAAGTCGATTTACCAGGCAGATGCGAGCCAAGCTCACTACCGGCTGCTGCGCGCGGGACTTAACACTAAGCAGGTGCTTATGTTCCTCTGCTTGATCAGCATGTGCTTCAGTTTGACATCGATCATTTTGCTGCTCGTACAGATTTAACGACAGCGCATAGGTGGCGCAACAATGCCGCAGTGGATGGCCTTCGGGTCATTCGCTGCGTTTTTTTGTTTAAGTTAAGTTCGACTGGCGGCTGGCTAGCGGTTGCGATAGCGGCTATTGAGGTTAAGAAGCGACGTTTGAGCGTGCAACGGTTGTGAGAGAGGCTATCGCAGCACAATCGGACCCTTTTCGTACCATACAGAGCCATTAAGCCCCCCTGCAACCCATAAATTCTGAAAGAGCGTGTCTGAGTCCTAACAAGCGCCGTCATAACCATTAGATGAAGGAAGAACGTGAACGCGAGGCGGTGTGCATGAATATAGGTTTCAACTCTCCTATTTTATGGTAGAAATAGAGTGGGGATTGGAATTTGGGAAGGGGAGAGGTTGAAGGATGAGAGCAACGGTCTGGATGCGAAGATTGGGGATTTGCAGTACGCTGATTGTCCTGCTGACAGCAGCGGCAGGTACGGAGGTGAAGGCAGAGGCAGCGACGGCAGCTGCGGTTGAAAAGACGACGGCAAACGATGCGGCTGCGGCGCTTGAGTCACTCCCGCTGAAGAAGCTGACGAAGCCGCCTTTTCGCTATTATCTTAGCGCAGTGGTGAGCAAGCCCACAGAATCAACCGCAACGAAGAAGCTGACGCTAAGCCAGAAGTCGGTGAAGAGTCAGCCGGTCACTTTCGATTTGGCTACGGTGCCCGAGTATACGGCAGGACAGTATACGGTACCGATTCCGGACCGCAATATTAAGGGTAACTTACCGGCTGGCGTCCCGACGACCTATAAGGGCCAGATGATTGTGCAGGCGATTAAGAGCGGCAATTATGCGATTCTAATCTATGGCGCGAACTTTGGTGAGAACCGCTACATGATCATCATGGATACAGCTAAGGGCAAGTTTATAAAAGCTTATGATTTCATCAACTACGCGATTGCGCCGAGCTATGTAAAGGCAGACTATGACTACATCTACGAGCGGGTACGCTGGGCAACGATCGAGAATGGCATCCTGTATGTGGCGCATAGCCATCTGACGTATGCGAAAAGCTCGAACGGAATGAACGGGTATATTACGGCAATTCGGCTGTCCGACAGCAAAATGCTGTGGCGCTCCGCTCCGCTTGTGAGCAATGCGGGCAATTTCGTCATCTCAGGTGACGTCATCTTGTCTGGCTATGGCTTCACGGCGGAGAAGGATTACCTGTATCAACTCGACAAGCGCACGGGCAAGACGCTGGATAAGGTGCTGCTGAAGGACGGCCCTAATTTCATTGCGCAACGGGACAACGATATATTCGTGTACAGTTACGCGCATTTGACCCAATTTACGATTAAAAAGTAGCCGACAGCAGCCCCATATAGTGATCCGCAATAAGCGACAGCGAAGCGCTGCTTCGGGTTGCGACGCCAATGAAGCGCTCGGGAATCGGCGCGGTCGTCGTCAATTCGAACAGCGCTTCGTCGCGCAGCTCCTGCTGGACGAAGGAGCGCGTTACATACGCGGCACCGTAGCCATGCCGGGCAAGCTCCACGAGCATCTCGGAGCTGTTGAGCTCCATGTCGACTTCGACCGCAATGCCCTGCTCGGCGAACCACCGCTCGATGAACTGGCGCGTATGGCTTCCCCGGGAAAGGAACAGCAGCGGCAGCTTGTTCAGGTCCGCAGGCGTAATCGGCTGGCGGGCCAGCTCTTTGTATGCAGGTCCGACAACGAAGCAGCCTTGAATGGCTGTAAGCGGCTTAATCTGCAGCTCGGGATCGACATACGGCAGATGGACGAAGCCAAGATCGATCTGGCCTTCGACCAGCCGTGTACGAATGTCGGCGGTGTTGCCTTGGAAGAGGCGGATGCGGACATTCGGATGCTGCGACCGCAGCTCGTCCAGCGGCGTCAGCAGCAGATGCTTAATGATCGGGCCGCTCGCGCCGATGCGCAGCTCGCCCGAAGCGTAATTGCGCAGCGAAGCGATTTGCTTCTCGCCGTTATCGAGCAGGGTGAACGACTTCTCGACGTAGTCGAGCAGCGTACGTCCCTCTGAGGTTAGCGCTACTCCCTTGGAGAGGCGGTCGAATAGCTTCACGCCGAGTGCTTCCTCTAACTGCTTGATCGCGTAGCTGACTGAGGGCTGGGTAATGTGGAGCTCTTGTGCTGCACGCGTCAGGTTGCCGACCCGCGCGGTATGCAGAAATATGCGATACCATTCCATGTTCATCATTGACATGATATAGATCACCTCTATGGCTATTGTGAGAAATGACAATTTCATTAATTTCACTAAATTGATTATACTGAACATAGAGGAAAGATCACAACGTTCAGCATGATGGAGGGTATTCATATGTCAGGAAGCACGTTTGGTGAAGCGTTCAAAATTACGACGTTCGGCGAGTCGCACGGTGAAGCAGTAGGCGTTATTATCGATGGTATTACACCAGGTCTTGAAATTAGCGAAGCGGAAATTCAAGTTCAGATGGACCGTCGTAAGCCGGGTCAATCGTCGGTTACGACGCCGCGTAAGGAATCCGACAAGGTGCACATCGTATCCGGCATCTTCGAAGGCAAAGCAACGGGAACGCCGATGATGGTCGTCCTGTACAACCATGACATGAAATCCGAAGCGTACAGCGACATCCAGAATCTGTTCCGCCCAGGTCACGCAGACTATACGTACCTGAAGAAGTATGGCATCCGCGATCACCGCGGCAGCGGCCGTGCATCGGGCCGGGAGACAGCTGGCCGTGTAGCGGCAGGCGCGATAGCGCGTAAGTCGTTGGAGCAGCGCGGCGTCAGCATCGTGGCTTATACGAAGGAGATCGGCGGCATTCAATGCGAGACGTACTCGGAAGAGGTCATCGAGAAGAACGCGGTTCGTGCCTGCGATCCAGTTGCTGCCGAGAAGATGGTTAAGCTCATCGAAGGACTCGCGAAGGAAGGCAACAGCTGCGGCGGCGTCGTCGAATGCCGTATTCGCGGCGTACAGCCAGGCCTTGGCGAGCCGGTATTCGATAAGATCGACGCAGACCTCGCGAAGGCGATGCTGTCGATCGGTGCGGTGAAGGGCATCGAGTTCGGCGCAGGCTTTGCAGCAGCACGCATGCTCGGCAGCGAGCATAATGATCATATGAACAAGGATGGCTTCGTCACGAACAATGCTGGCGGTATCTTAGGCGGCATTAGCACGGGCGAGGAGATCGTATTCCGTGTTGCAGTGAAGCCAACATCCTCGATCTCGGTTCCGCAGAAGACGATTGACGTCAACGGCGATGAGAAACCAATCGTGACGGAAGGCCGTCATGATCCGTCCATCTGCCCGCGCATCGTGCCGGTTATCGAAGCAATGGCATGCCTCGTGCTTGAGGATCACTACAAACGCCAAGCGGCTTTGCACGCATAATAAAGTTTATATCAAAGAAGCAGCAGCTGTCGTGATGAGCGATGGCTGCTGCTTCTTCTGCATACTAAGAGGGAGATCCATTGGATCTCCCTCTTAGTGTTGGCCTTAGCCGTATTGAAGGAAGTTGATTGTGAGTGTAACCGTGCTGCTGTTGCCTGCTGCATCCGTTAATGTGCCTGTAAGCGTCAGCGAGTCGGAGGCTCCGCTGAGCAGCTTTAGGTAGCTGTAGGACAAGCCGTTATTTTGTCGATCTGAGCTGCCGAGGAAGCTTACAAGATCCAAAGATGCTGCAGTGTCTTCCTTTACTTCTTGTGAGAAGTTGAACGAATACTGGGAAAGTACGATGCCTTCGATTTCAGTAACCGTAAACGTAGCATCTTCGTTCGATGTAATCGTTCCTGTACGCAGGTAGTCATTTGGCAGAAGTCCAAAGCTGCCATAGTTGTCACTGAGCGTTACGCTGCTGCCGTTGATCGTTGCTGCTGTCAGACTTGGTGCGATATCGTCGGCTTTAATCTTCAATTGAATCGCGCTGGTGTTGCCCGCAGCATCGCGAAGCGTACCTTCAATGAGAAGACCGTCTTGATTGGAATCCAGCTGGTTCAGGAGCGACATCGATACGCCATCCTCTTGTGGATCCAACGCGCCGAGCGTCTTAATCAGATTGAGCGAGTTCGACCCAGCGGATAGCGACTGCGTAAACGACAGGGAAGTATAGTCAGACAGCGAGATGCCTTCGATCGAAGTGATGCTAAGCGTAGACGCTTCGCTTACACTCAGCGTTCCGCTTGTTAGATACTCGCTGCTCTTGAAGCTGATAATACCTGTCGTACCGTCTGTCACCTTCACACTTCGATTGTTGATCGTAGCTGCTGTGATGGTTGGCGCCGTTTTGTCACTTGGATAACTTGGCCGGATCGTACCACCCGTGGAAGGCGTATCGGTGTCACCTGGTTCTTCGGAGCCGTTGTTATTTTCATTATTGTTATTTTCATTGTTGTTATTGTTGTTGTTCTGCTCTTGCAGTTTTTTCTTAAGCTCATCGATGTTTTCCACTACGTTATATGCACCGACTACTAGATCACCGCGAGTAGCCAGCTGTTTAGGATCGCTGCCGTCGGGGAGGAGCTTGACGCTAATCGCTTGTCTGATGGCATCTGCATACCAAGGTGTACTCGTTTGATCTAGTTGTGCGCCAAGTCCTCTCAATAACACCGTGGCGAATTCTGCCATGTTGACATTGGAACTTGGATCGAAGGTGCCATCCGTTCTACCGTTGATAAGGCCGGCTTTCTTAGCCGCTTCAATATAAGGAATTGCCCATGCGTTCGTGCCACTATCACCGCCAACATCGCTGAAGCTCGAGGTTGTAATGTTTTTGTTGATTTCGAGGCCGTAGATTAGTGCAGCGACTTTGGCGAATTGCGCCCGATTCATTTCTTCATCAACACCGAATTGACTGGTGCCGTTGCCTTCGAAAACGCCTGCGTTCAGCAGTGCATCAAACTTGGCTTTCGTAGCGGCATCCAGACCAGCCAAATCAGTAAAATCGGCTGACGTTTTCGTTGCAGCATTCGTGATTGCACCTGGCAAGAGCAGGCTTGCTCCTAACGATAGAAGAAGCAATTTGGAATATTTCTTTTTCATTCTAGAAACTCCTTTTCTTGTGATTTAGTAAATGTTCTGAAACATTTATCGGCAGGTTTGTCACCAAAAATTAGCATTTATGCAAAGCTTGTCGTTAGGCGATACAACAAAACAGCCATCTCATGCAGTCATGCACGGGATGGCTGTATATTTTTTACGTTAAGGCGTTGTCTGCCCGCGTTTCTCCAAATCTTTAACAGTGGCGCTCGTCTGTACGGATTTCTCATCCTTTAGCGTGCCGAACAGCACATCGACGAATGGGGTAGAGACACCGTACCAGTAGTTCTCGTTCTTGTAATGATGGAGAAGATGCATTCGCTTATTCCAGCGCCCCAGCTTGGTTGTCGGCTGAATCGGACGGTGGGCCATGTAATGCTTCCACTCGTAGAAGAGCAGCATGCACACAAGTCCCGCCCCGAAAGCTAATGCCGCACTTACCCAGCCCGTCACGAGGTAGAAAAGAACAGCGAAGAAGGCTAAGTTCGGAAGGCTGTACCAGACCGGAAGAAACAGCAGCTTTAGATCGTTCGGGTCGGTATGGTGGTCATAATGTAAGCGCTTAAGAAACTTCAAAGCAAGAGCGTTCTTTGGGGTTTTCAGATGGAACAGAAATCGATGCGTCATATACTCACTGACCATAAATGAAGCCATTCCGAATAGGAATACAGCAGCGTTCAGCCATGAGGGGTCACGGTTCACAACAACAGCCGCTAGCACGATCCATACACCGGCCATAATGACGATATCGGAATGCAGAAAGAAGTTGCGATAAAGCCCTCTTTTGCTCATAGCGGTCATCATCTCCTTCGCCTATGCCTACACTCCCGAGTGTATAGGAGGGAAGCGCGGTCCACAATAGGCTCGGTCCGGCTGTGGAGACGATTGAAGGCCATTCTTTTTCGAGAGGAAGCCTCTTCTATAGGGGAATTTACAAATCATTCTCAAAAAATAAGTTGACAAACCGGTGTGCTTGGTTTACGATTGCAACTGATAATCATTATCATCACATGGTTATCCCATAATTTGACCGAAGTAAGCTCTTAATCAGTCATCTATTCATTATTCAAAATAAAGGGGAAATATTCGTATGTTTAAACGTAGCAAACTGCTTTTGCCGCTTATCCTCGTATTTGTACTCGTGCTCAGCGCTTGTGGAAAATCCAATGACGAGGCAGGCAGCGCCGAAACCATCACGTATCAATCTGAATCAGGCCCAGTCGAAGTACCAGCTAACCCGCAGCGTGTCGTTGTATTGACCTCTTATGTTGGTTCTGTCATTCAGCTCGGCGTTAATATGGTTGGGGTGGACTCATGGTCCAAGTCGAATCCGCGTTTCGAAGAGCAGCTGAAGGATGTTGCTGAAGTTTCCGATGATAATCTAGAGAAAATTATCGAGCTGAAGCCGGACCTCATCATCGGTTCGGACAGCACGAAGAACCTCGATAAGTTGAAAGAGATCGCACCAACGGTTGCATATACGTACAACAAAGTTGACTATTTGACGCAGTTCGTTGAGATCGGCAAACTGCTGAATAAAGAGAAGGAAGCACAAGCTTGGGTGGACGACTTCAAGGAGCGCGCATCGAAGGCTGGTGAAGAGATTAAAGCGAAGATCGGTGCGGACTCGACGGTCTCGGTTATCGAGAACTATGACAAGAGCCTGTATGTATTCGGTGACGCATGGGGCCGTGGTACGGAAATTCTGTATCAGGCTATGGGGCTCGCAATGCCGCAGAAAGTAAAAGAAATGACGGAGAAGGATGGCTGGTACGAGCTGTCTGCGGAAGTGGTTCCGGATTATATGGGCGACTACGTGATCTTCAGCAAAGACGCAAACGGCGATTCCTCGTTCCAACAAACGGATACGTACAAGAATACGCCGGCAGCAAGTAACAATCATGTACTTGAAGTGGATGCGCAAGGATTCTACTTCAACGATGCATCGACGCTTGATTATCAGCTGGAGCTATTCACGAAATTCTTTCTTGGCCAATAGTTAAGGACTGTTACGAAGAGGACTCGTCTATTGACGTGTTCCTCTTTCTATTCTACTAGGGAATGAAGAGAGCCAATGACTATGAATCGTACACGTACTAAATATATGAGTGTCAAAATCATTGCAGGACTCCTCGTGCTAATCGTTATGTTCGCGATTTCGCTGCTCCTTGGGGCGGCAGATATTAGCGCCAGGGACGTCTGGCTATCGCTGACCTCGCATGTAACCAATGCCGATATTACGAAGCTCCGCGAGCTTCGCATTCCACGCGAGGTTGCTGCGATGCTCGTCGGTTCAGCTCTGGGAGTATCCGGTGCCATCATGCAAGGCCTGACACGCAACCCGCTCGCTGACCCAGGTTTGCTTGGCCTGACGGCTGGTGCGAACGCTGCGCTTGCTTTTTCAGTCGCGCTGCTGCCAAGTGTCAATTTCTACGGCATTATGATTGCATGCTTCATCGGCGCCGGTCTAGGTACGCTCATGGTACTCGGCGTTAGCGCTTTGAAGAAGGGGGCGTTGTCGCCACTGCGACTGCTGCTTGCGGGCTCGGCTGTGTCAGCGTTTCTGTATGCTTTTGCCGATGGGATCGGTCTGCTGTTCAAAGTATCTAAAAATGTTACGATGTGGACTGCCGGCGGTTTGAGCGGTACATCATGGGGCCAGATTCAGATCATCGCTCCGTGTATTATTATCGGGATTATCGTTGCGCTCTTCTTTTCACGTCAGCTGACGATTTTGAGCTTGAACGAAGAAGCGGCAATCGGTCTTGGTCTGCGGATGAAGTATGTGAAGATTACGCTTCACATTGTCATCACGCTGCTCGCGGGTGCTGCTGTTGCGCTGGTAGGCAACATGGCGTTCATCGGCCTTATGATTCCGCACATCGTACGCGCGATGTTCGGCATTGATTATCGGGTTATTATTCCGATGTCGGCGATTTGGGGAGCGATCTTCATGCTGCTGGCGGATACGCTCGGGCGTACCATTAATGCGCCATACGAGACGCCAGTCGTCGCCATTATTGCGGTGTTAGGATTGCCGTTCTTCCTGTTCATCGTTCGCAAAGGAGCCAAGTCCCTATCATGATGGTACCAGCTGTTCGCAAACAACGAATTGTCGTCGCCTCGCTGCTGGCGCTTATTATAGCTACGATCGTCATTAGCATGGGCCTAGGCGCAGCCTCGCTGTCGTTCGATCGGCTCATTCCAACATTGTTCGGACAAGGCACATTCAAGGAGGAATTCGTTCTCTTCTCGCTCCGGCTGCCTCGTATATTCGTTACACTGTTGTCCGGTATGGCGCTGGCGCTGTCCGGTACGATTCTGCAAAGCATTACACGCAACGATCTGGCCGATCCGGGCATTATCGGGATTAACTCTGGCGCAGGCATTGCGATTTCGGTCTTTTTCTTGTACTTCCCGATTGAACCCGGTTCGTTCGTCTATATGCTGCCGCTCGTGGCCTTCCTTGGTGCGCTTCTAACGGCGGGGCTAATCTACGCATTCTCGTATAACAAAAACGAGGGTCTAAATCCAATCAGGCTTGTTCTTGTTGGTGTCGGCTTCTCTCTTGCATTGTCCGGCGCAATGATCGTCATTATTCAGTCGGCAGAACCGGTAAAGGTCGATTTTATTGCAAAATGGCTCGCCGGCAACATCTGGGGAACGGATTGGCCGTTCATCTGGGCGATCATTCCGTGGCTGGTGGTGCTTATACCGTACACGCTCTATCGGGCGAGCGCTTTGAACCTGCTGGCGCTTAACGAGGGCAGCGCGATTGGTTCCGGCGTTGCGGTTGGCCGCGAACGCGGCATTATGCTCGTCGTGGCTGTCGCACTAGCTGCAGCTGCTGTTTCCATCACGGGAGGCATCGCGTTCATCGGCCTGATGGCTCCGCATATCGCCAAAGCGGTCGTCGGTGCGCGTCACCAGCTGCACATTCCGGTTGCCATCCTGATGGGCGGCTGGCTGCTGCTGTTCGCCGATACGATCGGACGCAACATCCTCGACCCAAGCGGCCTTCCGGCCGGCATTATGGTCTCCTTTATCGGCGCACCGTACTTCTTGTACCTGCTGTTGAAGAAGTAACACGGAGTGAAGTGAAAGCATCACGATCCCTAATACCGCCGAGGGCGGTGGGTGGGGGCGTGATGTTTTTTTGTGTGAGACAGGTGAGATAGGAGCGAGAGAACGCCTCTAAAGCGAGACGAGACGTGGTGCTGGACGGCTGGGATAGAGGCGAAGAAACGCCTCTAGAGTGAGACGTGGTGCTGGACAGGTGGGAGAGAGGCGAAGAAACGCCTCTAAAGTGAGGTGTGGCGTCGGACAGATGGGAGAGAGGCGAAGAAACGCCTCTAAGTGCCTGGCCTTGGAGTAACTGATGGGATAGGGGCGAAAAAAACGCCTCAAAAGTGAGGTGCGGTGCTGGACGGCTGAGATAGGAGTGAAGAAACGCCTCAAAAGTGAGGTGTGGCGTCGGACAGATGGGAGAGAGGCGAAGAAACGCCTCTAAGTGCCTAGCCTTGGAGTAGCTGATGGGATAGGGGTGGAAAACCACCTCAAAAGTGAGGTGCGGTGCTGGACGGATGGGATAGGAGTGAAGAAACGCCTCAAAAGTGAGGTGTGGCGTCGGACAGATGGGAGAGAGGCGAAGAAACGCCTCTAAGTGCCTAGCCTTGGAGTAACTGATGGGATAGGGGTGGAAAACCACCTCAAAAGTGAGGTGCGGTGCTGGACGGCTGAGATAGGAGTGAAGAAACGCCTCAAAAGTGAGGTGTGGCGTCGGACAGATGGGAGAGAGGCGAAGAAACGCCTCTAAGTGCCTGGCCTTGGAGTAACTGATGGGATAGGGGTGGAAAACCACCTCTAAGGCGAGGCGCAGGGCGAGCGAGATCGAACAGAAAAAAGTATCCTAATCGCTTCAGTCGTGCGAAACCACCATCATAGTGTACAAAAAAGTATGCTATGCCCCACGTTTAAGCAGAGCCACGCCGTTGTGCACATAAAAGTATCTTAACCGTCCCCGCTGTAGTGAAGCACCCACATAGTGTACAAAAAAGTATGCTATGCCCCACGTTTAAGCAGAACCACGCCGTTAGTGCACATAAAAGTATCTTAACCGTCCCCGCTGTAGTGAAGCACCCACATAGCGTACAAAAATGTACGCTAACTACCCCAGCAGCGCTAAAGCGTCCGGATACCGATACATCCCCTTTAACCTCTAGCACGCCCCCTTTTTCTCAACCCAACTCGGCCCAGCCCCTTCCTCCGAAATCACTACTAGTACTCCCCGTCCCATTTAACACGTTGCTTCCCTTCCTCAGTTTGTCCTTGTCGCCCTCCCGCCCGATGCTGTACAGTAAATATGTGAAAACGCATTTCGAGGAATCTTCGAAAATAAGCGACCCTGCTTAGAGCTAGTTCCTTCTAAACATAAGAATTTGTTCTTTCTCACTACAATTGCTTCCCCTTATCCCCAATGAAAGCCTACTCCACTTTACAAATGAATCTAATGCTTATCAACGACTAACCAGCGCATCTCAGCTCAGTACTTCATTAAAGCGTTTCACCCCTATGACGAACACGTTCTGTCATCAAAAATTAATATTCGCATCCCAGCGGCGGACGTTCTATTCGGCTAGGTTTGAAATAGATAGAAGTTATCAAGTCGGATTCATTCCAGTGCAAAGGGGCATGGCCGCTATGAGGAACTATCAATGGATTAAGTGGCGCAGGTTTCTGATCAGTCTCGCAGTAATAGTTGTCCTACTCATCTTCATGTGGGCGGGCGCTCCAACGACTTGGATGGTCGGTTTAAGCCTGCTCGGCATCGTCGTAAATCTGCTCTATGCGATGGCGTTCATGATCATTCAATTCGTTGCGCTCTTCTGGTTCCTCGCACGGGGTCGAACGTATTGGGTATTGCCCGGGGAGACGGGCGCTACATGGGATGATTATCGAGGCAACCCCGAGATTGTAGAAAATGCGAAGCGCATCGTTACCCTTCTTCGGGGCGTGAAGAGCTTCAAAGCGATGGGCGGCGAAGCGATCCGCGGTCTGCTGCTGTGCGGACCGCCGGGCACAGGTAAGTCTTATCTCGCTCAAGTTATTGCGAACGAAGCACAAGTGCCTTTCGCGTACGCTTCGGCACCAAGCTTTCAGAACATGTTCTTCGGCGTCGGCAACTTGAAGGTCATGCGCATTTACAAGAAGGCCCGCAAGCTAGCCCGCATCTATGGCGCCTGCATTATCTTCATCGATGAGGTCGATGCGATCGGCATGAAACGCCAAGGCAGCGGCGGCGGCGGTGGTGCAATGGGGATGTTCGGGATGGGCGGAGGCTCCGGCCTGCTCAACGAGCTGTTGCTCCAGATGGACCCGCCGAATCTCGACAGCTCCAAGATCGCGAAGCTGCTGCGCCAGCTCGGCCTGCGCCGTAAGAAAGCGGAACGCCCTCCGGTGCTGACGATTGCAGCAACGAACCTGCCAGATGTACTCGACGAAGCGCTGCTGCGTCCAGGTCGGTTCGACCGCAAGCTGTGGGTGGACTCACCTGACTATGACGGCCGGGTGGATGTGTTCAACTATTACTTGAAGAAGGTGAAGACGGACCCGTCCTTCACGCCTGAGAAGGCCGCGCTCGACACGGTTCACTACAGCCCGGCGCAGATCAAACATATTGTCAACGAGACGGTCGTCATTGCGCATCAGCGTGGTGCGCAGCTCGCGAGTTATGAAGACTTCCGCGCCGCGATGGAGACGTACGAATGGGGTCTGAAGCAGCCGCTTCGCTCCATGAGTGCAGACGAGAAGCGGAACGTGGCGTACCACGAGGCTGGCCACGCGGTAGCGCAATATTTGCTGAAGCCGCATGATCGGGTATGGAAGGTAAC
Organism: Paenibacillus cellulosilyticus; assembly: GCF_003182255.1. GTDB lineage: Bacteria > Bacillota > Bacilli > Paenibacillales > Paenibacillaceae > Paenibacillus_T > Paenibacillus_T cellulosilyticus. The sequence continues at coordinate 193,193 of NZ_QGTQ01000005.1, forward strand.
GATCGTCCGTCGCGGCGGCGCACTCGGCCTGGCGGCTACGAAGCCGATGACGGAACGGTACAACCGGAGCGACAGCGAGATTCTCGCAGAGATTCAAGTGTGTCTGGCGGCACGTGCGGTCGAGGAAGAGTTTCTTGGCAAGAAGCTGAACGGCGTCACCTCCGACCTGCAGCAGGCAACACAGCTGGCCGGCGCCTACCTCGGTACCGTCGGCATGGGGGATGAGTTGTTCAGTTGGCTGGCGGTTGGCGGCCGGGTGGAGGGCTTCCGGGCACTTCGTCCGAAGATCAACGAGCTGCTGAAGGATCAGATGAATCAGGTGAAGGAGCTCGTGAATAAGCACGCCGATTTCGTGCATGTCATCGCCTCTGAGCTGCTTCGGCAGGAGGATCTGACAGGTGAAGAGATCGAGGAAATTTACGTTCGGCTTTATGGCCAGCTGCGTCCAGAGCCGCCAACGGTTCGGCACCTTGTGAAGTTCGATAAGCTGCCGGACCGGGAGTCGGCAGCGGAGCTGGAGGAAGCAAGTGAGCGGAAGCCGGAAGCAGAGGAAGGGCAGTCAGACGGTGGGTCTGAAGAGCCTGGCGATGGTGGACCGGAGTCCTTTGAATCTTATTATTTGAAATAACGAAGAAGGGCTGAGACAGACTGTCGAATGACAGCGGCTGCTCAGCCCTACTATTTTCAAACAAACACGTTGGTTATTACACCTGCACCTGCGCCTGCGCCGGTACCATTCTGGTCGAGATCGCAATCCGGTTCCAGCTGTTGATCGTGTTGATCGCCATAATGATCGTCAGGAACTCATTCTCAGAGAAGTACTCGCGTGCGTTGCTATAGACGTCATCCGGAACACCGGCTTTGGAAATTAATGTTACGGCTTCCGTGAGCTCAAGTGCAGCCCTCTCTCTGGCGCTGTAGAATGGTACTTCGCGCCATACGCTGATCAGGTCGATGCGCTGGTTCGTCTCACCCATGCTGCGCAGCTTCGTCGTATGCATGTCGAGGCAGAAGGCACAGCCGTTGATTTGCGATGCACGGATCTTAATGAACTCATACAGGGTGTGATCGAGACCGGAGGAGGCGATGAAGCCCTCCAGCTTCAGCATCGTGTTATATATTTCCGGGCTTACCTCTTGGTGATTGATTCGAGTATTCATATTTGTTTCCCTCCACGATTTTGTTTTGTATTCGTCTGCGGCCGGCTGACATTAGTTAAGACAAAATAGCCGTCGGATTTGTGACATGTCGGAAAGAATTTTTTCTTCAATTACTTTCATACAGACGAACAGCGCGAAGTCGGCAGCCTGCGGGCTTCCGTTTCGCGCCGATGTTTTGATTCGGAGAAGCTTTAATGAATTGGAGAACCGTGAATGTGCTGCAGCTTATCTGGATTCGCAATGGAGTAAATGTATTGAATCGTTTGATCGGATGAATAACCGAAGCAGAAAACCTTCATATAGCCATCAGGACGTACGAATAAAACACCGGGCTGATCACTTATCGACACGGAGTGGAGGGTGCCTCGATAAGAGCCTTTATTGTACAAGCCGCTGAAGAAAGCAAGAATGCGATCACGCCCGTAGATTGGGTTGATCGCGGTGCGCACCTTACCGCCGCCGTCACTAAGGAGTACCGCGTTATCGGTCAACAAGTGGATGAATGACTCGAAGCGCCCGGTTTTGACCGCCTCGGTGAAGGCCTGCACATAAGGCTCCGCCGCGACAGCGCTGTTCGTTGTTAATTCGTCCTCGTTCTGGGCATGCGATCCGACTTTTGCATTGGCACGGCTGAACAGCTTGCGGCATGCAGCCTCTGTCTTCTGCAGCATCAGAGCAATCTCATCGTACGGGTAGCCTAGCGATTCCTTCAGAATATAGACGGCACGTTCCAGTGGCGACAGCTGCTGCAGCAGCACGAGCAGGGCGTAGCCGAAGCGCTCGCGCAGCACGAGCTGCTCGGCAGGTTCATCTGCAGCGATTGCAGTGGTGAAGCGGATGTCCGGTTCCGGCAGCCAAGTGCCTGGGTATACCTCCCGCTGGCGGCGGGCAGATCGAATCATATTGATCGAACGGTTCGTGACCATTTTCATCAAGTATGCTTTCGGATGCTCGATCGACTGCCAATCCAGGTCGCGGACCGACACGAACACATCCTGCACGATATCCTCGGCATCTGTGATGGAACCAAGCATCCGATAGGCATAAGCGAGCAGTACCGGCTTGTAGGTCCGGTATAGTGTATCCAAATCCATCATTTGTGCTCCTTTCGTAGTAATCCTATTCCTTCGGCAAGTAGGCACAGGCAGGCGGGCGGGCCGGTTGCGGCGCTAATGGTTGCAGCAGGGCTTACTTGTTTCCTACAGCTGCTTTCTGTACGGTAAGGGTTGCTATAGAGCCTATTCGACCAATACGAAGTCCGAACAGACGATAATTGATCTGATAACCGTTGTGGGAACCGTTACATGTGATAAGTCCCTCCGTACACTCGAATAGGCCCCACGGCATCCGTTACGACGAATCGCATCGTACTATTGGCAGGTGCCACCAACACAGCCGTTATTCCAATTCGAATCATCATAAGGGAGTATGAATAATGAACGTCAAATATAGCGATCAACTTGCAGCCACAGTCATTCTCGCAGCAGAAGCATTCGCGAGAGCGGAGCTTGAGCATGATAAGACCGGTCATGATTGGTGGCATGTGCATCGTGTTGTACGGATGGCCGAGCGGCTCGCCGATGAGGAAGGCGCGGATCGCTTCATCTGTACGGTGTCCGCACTGCTTCATGACGTAGCGGATGAGAAGCTCAATGATACGAAGGAAAGTGGTCTACAGAAGGTGCAGCACTGGCTCGCGGCTCAGCCGATTGCTAAGGACGATCAGCATCACATTCTAGCGATCATCTCTACAATGTCCTATAACGCCGGCACGAACCCGCCGATGCGTACATTGGAGGGACAAGTTGTGCAGGATGCAGACCGGCTCGACGCCATAGGCGCCATCGCTATCGCGCGTACCTTCCTATATGCAGGACGGATGGGCAGCCCGATCCATAACCCTGCCATTAAACCACGCGATACGATGACGGCGAAGGAGTACCGAGATCACAGCAACAATACGGCACTCAATCATTTCTACGAGAAGCTGTTCAAGCTGAAGGAACTAATCAATACGTCCGCTGCCCGCCGGATCGCAGAGCAGCGTCATCAGTATATGGAGCAGTATGTTCAACAATTCTTGTTGGAATGGGACGGGCTGGCATAAAGCAGCCTCAGCTATTCTATTAGGGGGTGAAAATCTCCATCCATTTCTCCGCATGCTGCAGCTGCTCGAAGCCGTATTGTGCGTACAGCCCGTGCGCGTCGCCCGTAATTAACATGAAGCGGCGCAGACCTTGCAGGTCTGGATGGTCCTTGATCGTCTGCATCATCTGCTTGGACAGGCCCTGTCCGCGGTAGGCCTCATCGACGAATACGTCAGTCAAATAGCCGAACGTCGCACAGTCGGAAACGACGCGTGCGAACCCGACCAGCCTGCCGTCAGCGGCCTGATCGTAAGCGCCGATGACAACCGCCGTATTGTCAATAGCTCGCTGCAGCCGTTCGCACGTATAGGACTCGGCCCAAGGCATCGGTCGAAGCTGCTCGTATAGCTCATGTACGTTAAGCAGGTTTCGGTCGGTGGAGATGAGAATCGCAGTGGATGGGTTCGTTTGGGACATTTAACAGTCACGCTCCTTCAACATGAGATAAGGGTACAGCAGAATAAGACCGGCAATATAGACGACGAGTACGAAGTAAGCAGGAAGCAAATGAACAAAATCCGTATAACCTATCGCAAAATGAACGCTAAGTCCGGCGATAAACCCTGGCGAACCGCTCCACAGCAGCGTCCACCACTGCCATCGCGCACCTTGCTGCAGCCCCCATAAAGCAACAATGAGGATACCGATGGCATCCGACAGCAGCGCACCGCCGAAGCCGGCGCGGTCGTGGGCAATGAGCGGAACAAGTCGCGAATTGGCGAGATCGAGCGCATCGCGCGTCGTGCACAGGTAACCGATATCCTGCGGTACGAATACGTCGGTAATGCCGACATAAGCAATGACGATGCCGCCGATACATAGGGAAGCACCAACGACGATGAAGCAGAGCTGTCCCCATAGCCCTCGCCGCCATACCTTGCTGTTATGCAGGTTTACCGGCTTGTGGTTAGGGCGGTCTGGATTGCGGCGCATGGCGAGCAGGAACATCGGGAGCAATAAGATGGCTGCCGCGGCATGGAGCGGGTCCAAGAATCCGTATCCTAAGTAGAGGAAAAAGCTCGGAAACCCAACGCCGCACGAGACCCATATCGTGGTCTTGGCCCAATGCAGCCCGTACCTGAGGCCGTGTCTTGCAAGCTGATAATACAGAATGCCGATCGACAGCATCGTGCCGGCGAGCGTGATTCGGTCATGCGACATGAAGTGCAGCAGATTGCCGTTAATCGCTGCCACTTGGCTGCGCGCCATATCGAGGAACGATTCATCGTAAGGAAGCAGCACCGAGCTTGCCGCGATCAACCACGCAATGACACCCCCGAGCATCATACTGACCCCAAGCAGACACATCCAACCCCAATGGGTCCAAAAAGACGGCGTAGGCGGCGGTTCGCCCCTCGCCAGTCTATCGTATAGAATGGCCTCATTGACCCGCTTGGGCAAGCCGGGTCCGGCATAGACCAAGCCGCTGTGCAGCAGCAAATAGTCGGCGCCTGCCGCTATCAGCGTCAGCGCATCGGCCGGTTCATGCACCCCGGCCGACGCGAACAGAACGGGACTCCCGCTCGCATAGGCTCGGATCGTCTGCAGCTTAGTCATGCAAGCCTGTCGGCCATCATGACCCGTCAGCACAGCGCCGTCCGCTGTTCGAATCGAATCCCCGATGACGAATCCGCTCCATACGGCGGGATCGGCTGCTTGTGCAATCTCCTTTAGCACGGAGTCAGGCATATCTAAAGGAATGTAGAGCAGCAGCGGCTTCTTCTCGGTGATGCTGGCGTTTTCAACCAAGTGTGAAGACATCTGCTCAAGGAGGAGCTTCGCACTCTTCGAATCGTCCCGATACGTATTCATCGCCTCGATAATGAGTGCCGATACGTTGGGTTCGGCCATGAAACGTTCAGCTAAGGACTGCAGTTCAACCGCGGCCTCATTCGGGCCTGCTTCCGGTGACGCCGCAGCGACACGGACAAACTGCGGCAGCCGATGCTTCGGATGACGAATACGGTGCAGTGCGGCTTCGGCGCCGAGATTCTCATATTCGCAAGGGTAAAGGATGCTCTCACTTGCAGGATCGATGCGAATCGGGGAATCGCTCTTGATGGGACTAGATGTAATGGGACCGATCTCGACGAAGCCGAAGCCGAATTGGGATATCGCCTTGACGGCTATGCCTTCCTTGTCGATCGCACCGGAGAGACCAACCGGTGTTGGTAGTAGGATGCCGGCGAAGTTGCGCTGTAGAAGCGGGGATGGCTCAACATGTCCCAGCGTCTTAATGATGAAGGTGCCGCCGGGAATTCGGCTTAGGCGCCCCATTGCTTGCAGCGTGAAACCGCGTGCTGCACGCGCGGGAATGCGGAACAGCAGCGGACGAAATATCGTTTGGTAGGACCAGTCAGGCATCGGGCTTCACCGCCTTTTTGCAGCAGCAGGGTGTAGGCTTTTTCATTACCACGATCATACTATTAAACGCCGTGGGGTACTAGTATGGTTCATTTGATTTGAGCATCGCCGGCTGGGTTAGTTTAACGGACTGGGATGCCGCTAATCGGTAGAGTCACATCAAACGATAACGTAACGGACAGGAGAAACGTTATTTCAAGAAATCGATAGGTGTAGGACTCGAAATAGGCGCAATAGTGTCATTGCAGTCCGTTAAGCCGTCAGGGGAAGTAAAAAGGCGTGAATAGTGTCTCTATGGTCCGTTAGCATATCCGGGTAATCCAACGTTATGAATATCATCTAGGCAACAGTCGAACTTCCATTGACAAATGACTGCAACCGAATCCATAATTGATCCGATCGTACCATATATTAGAATCTATTGCGGGGTTGTCAAATGGGTAAAAGTGGATCGTTTGTCTTGTATGCCGTAACGATTATCGTGGCACTGATTGTAGCAATCGTTATGCCGCTGCTTGTGTTTTTCGGAGGTTTTCCGCTCGTGTTCCATACTTACTACGATGCTAGTTCAGATCATGGATTTGGACATGCGGTTATTGCCTTCATCATGGTTGTCATCAATGTGCTGGCGTTTCCGATCACAAGCTTCTTCTTTGTACGTAGTTTAATAAAACGTCAGAACAAAGCCCGGTTTTTCATTTCTGTTGCCATCATGCTTGTCGTTAGTTTTGTTATCCAAGTGGTGTTCAGCATGATCTTCGAGCTTCCTATTCTCGTTGAGACAACAAGCTAGTTGAAGTTGAGCATTATACCTTCGACGATAATCAAACAAGGAAGCCCCGCCGAGGACCTTATGGTCCGCAGCGGGGCTTCCTTGTGTCTAAACACGTTACTTGATGCCGAACCGGACGAACGAGTCGACGATCTGGCGGCGCAGAATGAGGTAGATGAGCAGAATCGGCACACATGAGACTGTGGTTGCTGCCATCAGCGAACCCCACATGTTCGTGTCCGAATTGACGAACAACCGGAGGCCGATCTGCAGCGGCGCATGGTTCATCGACTTGGCGATGAGCATCGGCCACAGGTATTCGTTCCATGCATTGATGAATTGCAGGATGCCGAGCGATGCGATCGTGGAGCGGGTATTCGGAATAATGAGCCGCGTCAAAATGCTCCAGTCGCTCATGCCATCGATCTGTGCCGCTTCAATCAGTACGCCAGGGAACGATTGAAACGACTGGTACAGCGACAGAATGGCGAACGTCGAGACGCTGAACGGCAGTACGATGCCAAGCAGCGTATCATTCAGTCCCAGATCGTTCACGAGCACGTAGTTCGGAATCATGATCGACTGGAACGGAATGAGCCAGGTCAGACTTAAGATAGCGAAAATGACTCCTTTGCCACGGAACCGCCAACGTACGAGCGCATAAGCCGCCAGCAGACTGGTTGCCAGCTGGAGCATCGTCATCATAATCGACACGGCGAACGAGTTGAATGCCATCCGAACGATCGGCATTTGCGTGAACGCGTACGTGTAATTGCTGAATACCGGCTTATGCGGGAAGATGGACGAGGTGAATATTTCCGACTCGTTCTTCAGCGACGAGTTCAGCATCCAATACAGCGGGAATACGGCAAGGACGCACAGCAAGACCAACATCCCGTGCCGAGCAAACGATTGAATCGGGGAACGATGGAACATTGCGCTTCTTCTCCTTCGCAGCCTTAATTGTCGTAAAATGCAAACTTGCGCGATACCATGTTGAGTCCAAGCGCGATCAGGCCGAACACAACGAAGAACAGCAGTGCTGCCGCAGAGCTTAGGCCTGCGTTCAAGCTTGAGAATGCGAAACGGTACATTTCGTAGTAGATGTTCGTTGATGAGCCGTACGGTCCGCCCGTTGTGAGCATGTCGATATAGGCAAACGTCCATTGGCTGGAGAACAGGATGCTCATCGTGAGCATGAAAATAATCATCGGCGACAGAAGCGGGATCGTAATGTGTACGAACTGCCGGAAGCTTCCGGCGCCATCCTGCGAAGCAGCCTCGTAGTATTCGCGGTTAATGCTCGTCAGTGCGGCGGAGAACATAATGGTGCTGAAGCCAATCATTTTCCAGCCTGTAATGAGCAGAATAATCCACTTGGCAAAGCCGGGGTCGGAGAAATACGCAATCGGCTCTTTGATCAAATGCAGCTTAACCAGCAGGTAGTTGACGAGCCCGTTGGACGGATGGAACAGCCATCGCCAGATTGCACTGACCGAGACCGGAGCCAGTATCATCGGAATGAAGAACATGGCGCGATAGAAGTTTTTGGACTTGCTTTCCATCCGGTCCGTGACGACCGCCAGGATCATCGGAATAAGAATCGAGAACGGCAGCAGGCCGACGGTATAGAAGATCGTATTGCCGATCGAATCGATGAAGCTTTTGTTATGGAACAGATGCTCGAAGTTGTCGAACCCGACGAATACCGGTGACGTGCCAGGAACCATGCTCCACTTTTGAAAAGCGAGATAGAACGTATACAGCAGCGGCCGGTACATCCAAATGCTAAGCAGTGCGACAGCCGGCAGCAAGTACAAGTACGGCTTGAAGCGCCGCAGCTTCTTCTTGCTCAGGCGTCTACGCACGATTATGGTCCCCCCCGATAAAGAGGGGGCGATTGTGTTGTCCAAGGATTGGCTCATAATCGTTCCTTTCTTGTTCTACCGCTTCCGGTAGCTACGGCATCATGCCGTTGATTTCGTTTTGCGCGGTTGTCAGCGTCGTCTTCACGTCGTCATCGGACATAACGGATTTCACGATTGCGTCCGTGAATACTTTCGCCATTTCCGTTGCATTGTCGCCGGGCCAGATAGCTACCGGTTGAATGCGCGTCAGCTGGTCGAGATTGATCTTATACAGCGGGTTTTGCTCAACAAAATCTTTCAGGCCGTTCGGATCATCAGCAAGACCTGTGCGGAGCGGGAGGTAACCGATCTGCGACGTAATGATCGTGTAGCCGCGGTCGCCTGTTACGAACTTAATGAACTCCCATACCGCAGCCGTCTTCACTGCACTGTCTGGACGAACCGCAAGCACGCTTCCCGAGTTAACCGGAACCGATGGGGTATCGCCGAATTGTGGCAGTGCTGCGCCGTACAGCTTCCAGCCGCCTGCATCTGCTGCCTTCTTCGCGCCGCTGTGCAGAGCCGTCGAGGAAACGTACATGCCTAGATTGCCTGCCATGAATTGCTCAGCCAGCTCGTTCTCCGTACCTGGTGCGGATGCCCCGTTGTGGTAGAGGTCCTTCCACATCTGAATGGCAGCGATGCTCGCGTCGGAGCCGAAATCGGCCGATTTGCGGTCCTTCGCCAGCACTTGACCGCCGTTGCTCAGAATGAGCCCTTCCGTTATCCAGCCGTTGCTTGGCGTAAGGCCAAAGCCGTCTTTGCCGGTTTTTGCTTTGATTTGAAGCGAAGCTGCCTTGATCTCGTCCCACGTCTTCGGCGGCTTCGCAGGATCCAGACCGGCTTCCTCGAACAGCTTGCCGTTGATGAAGACGATCGGCGTACTGAATGTGAAGGCGAGACCGTACATTTTGCCATCGATCTTGCCCAGCTCAAGCGCATTCGGCGAGATGCCCTTCAGATGCTCGTCCAGCTGGTCTTTCGGGAAAATATCCTCGTATGCTTTGAATCCAAGGCTCAATCGGGAGCTGTCGAGCGTGCTGAACGTATGCTGCACAACGTCGACTTCCTTGCCGGCCGAGATGTCGGCTTTGTACTGCTGCATGGTCGAATCGGCAACACCTTCGACGACGACACCCTTCTCCTTGCCAACCGTATCGTTGAACTCCTTGATCAGCTGCTCCATCCCTGCCTTCATGGTCGGGTAAGCGAGCGAGTAGGAATAGAATGTAATTTTTGTTGGATTCGCAGGATCGAGCGCTCCGAGCTCAGCAGCACCCGCTGATTTGGATGCTGACCCACATGCACTGAGCCATACCATCGAGCTCATTGCCATCAGTGCGAGCGCGCCTTTTGCCATACGTTTCATGATTAATAGAACCCCCACAGTATGAAAGTATTTATTCGAGGCAGTAGTCTTGGATCCGCGCACGGACGGCCTCATCGATACCGAACTCCAGCTCCAGGTAACGTTCGAAGCTGCCATATTCACGCAGAATGCTGTCCATCGATGCATCCAGGTACTTCTCCTGCAGGCGCATCGCGTCTTCGAAGGAGCGGAGCTCCTCGATGCTGATGTATTGGGCTGCCATATCGAACAGTTCCTGATGGTAGCTCATGAGCGTAATGTTCGAAAGCAGGTAGTCCTCCATGACCGTCTCATACGGTACGCCCAGCGTCAGCAGGATGAGCATGCTGCCTACACCTGTGCGATCGCGGCCGCCAGCGCAATGTTGAACGAGCGGCAGGTTGGTCTCAGGCGAAGAGAGCAGCTTCATCAACTCACGGTAGGAGCTGCTGCCGATTGGCAGATTTGCATACATCTTTGTCAACATGTCCGATGAGAAGTGGCGATGGAGACCTTTTTGGAACATTTCCACAAGGTCGATATGCGGTGCCTGCTCCGCCGCTTCGTTCGCTGGAACACGCGTGTTGATTGCTTGTCCGATAACCGGGTCGGGCTTCTGCTCCGCTTCACCACGGTTGCGGTAGTCGAACACATGCTTGAGGCCAATCGCCTCAAGTTGACGGTGATCGTCTGGCGTCAAGCCAGTCAGTTCAGCTGCACGGAACAGCAGGCCGCGCTTCACGCTGCGTCCGTCGCTAGCGCGGTAGCCGCCCATATCGCGGAAGTTAAACGCCCCCTCGAGGGGGATCAAGCAGCTTGGCATTAATTGATTTGGCATAAACGCTCTACACTCCCGGATGCTTATTAGTGGTTGGTTTCAACTGCGAGCAAGGCGATTGGGAAGCGGAAGTACTCTTCCTGCGAGCTAGGCAGTACAACGGATTGAACCGAGATGCCTTCGCCGTTCACCGTTACGAGGTTGTAGCCGAGGAAATCGATCATCCGGTAGTTCTCTTCATCCGCCAGTTCGCCAGCGAAAGCCGTACCTGTTGCCGCTACGCTGCAAATGCCGTGGTAGGAGCCAACATTATTGGAGTGCACATGACCTGCCAGTACACCTACAACGTCCGTGCCAACGATTACGTCGCCGAGCTGCTTGCGGTTTTCAAGCACATGGTCGTCAGGCATGCCGTTCACGGAGAGCAGTGGATGGTGGAGTGCCACGATCGTGCCGTTCTCAGCGGGGATGCTCAGCGTCTCTTCGAGCCAAGCGAGCTGCTGCTCGTCGATACGGCCATGGTGTTGGCCTGGCACTTGCGAGTTCAGACCGATTAAGCGCAGACCATTGATCGTAATGCTATAGAAATAAGCGTCTTCGGAAGCGTCTTGTTGGAGGAAGCCCTCGCGGAAAGGGGAACGGTGGTCGTGGTTGCCCAGTACGACGTACACAGGAGCGCCAATCATCGTGGAGCCTTGATCCAGCACTTGGCGGATGTAAGCATAGTCCTCTACGCCGCCTTCGTGCGACAGGTCGCCCGTCACGATAACGAAAGCAGGTGCCACGTTCGTGTCGCGCAGGTGTTCGAACAGACGCGTTACTTTGCCTGCGAGGTTGAACTTCGAGAACATGTTGTCCGTTTGTGGTGCGTTCATGTGCGTATCCGTCAGGTGAACAAATTTGATCGTTTCCATCGTTTTCTTACCTCCATAAGTTGGGTTGGTTATTGTTGCAGATGACGTCCAGTTCAGGACAAGTTCATCTTGCATACAAGAAATGTACATCTTGTATGTAAATGCTGTATCAACGCCATCTATCGTTTTTATTAATGATGAGAGGGTGATTTACGTGAGCTTAATAGGGAGCGCGGCGCAGCACGAAAAACCTCCGACCGCGGCATGTCATGGCATAAGGAGGTTTGAAGTACCGGTAGTTCGAGTGTTTGACTGGTGTGGTAGGTGCGCTAACGGACTGTGGTGACGCTATTAGATCGATGAGGGGCGTTCATGAAAGGTAAGGGACCTTAGCGACGCTATTGGGCATCTGAGGCGGTCCGAAACGATAGGTTGCGGCCAGATAGGGTCGTTGGGGTCCGTTAGAGCTGCAGAGGGTGTAGATTTGGCACAATAGCGGCGCCTCAGTCCGTTAAGTTTATGTTGGGAGGGGGAGAAGCGGCTATCAGGGAGTGGCAGTGGATCGGCGGCTGCAGCTTATGAGCGATGCTTCCAGAGGGGCGATCTAGTGAACTGTACCAACGTTAGGCAGACACAGCGTTGGTCTCGACGTGTAACGAATCGAGCGGACGCTATTTGGCGTCCGCTCGGCAGGTAATGCTGATTGAAATTGTAATAACACGGCTGGCGTTCGTTAGAGCTGATGAAGGTTCGATTTTGGCCAAATAGCGTCTTCAGGGTTGATTAGCTGCCAAAGGTGCCGCGAAGAGGAGCATTAGCGAGAGGTAGGTGACTTGGCGGTCCAATCGTAAGATTGGCAGCTGTCGATTAGTTGGCCACAGCCGTCCGTCCCGAGACCTCCACAGCCTGTGCCTTTAAGGCAGCATGCTGTTGCGGAGCAAATCCTCGCGCATGTTGCGCTTGTGATCGATAATCGCCTTCTTCGCCTCTTGGTACTTGCCTTCAGCGAGTCGATTATAGATCTCCTCGTACAGCTTCCGTCCTGTATACGGGCGGTTGGCGCCCTGTGTCAGACGATACGCCACGACATAGAACAGCAGTTTGTCGCGGTGCAGGTAGAACGTTTCGGTAATGTAGCGGTTCCTGATCGAGTCCAGCAGCGTGTGCATGAACATCAGACCGTTCTCGTAGTAGGCACGGTACTGCTGATTGTCGCTTGCCTCGACGAGCAGATCGTAATGCTTGCGCAGCTGGACCAGATCAAGCTCATAGTACATACCCTGGTCGATGCAATCGAGCGCATAGGAGTACAATGCATTGAGTAGGTCGAATATATGATAAAGGTCTTTGGTTTCAATTCCGCGGACAACAATGCCTCGCTTGTACAACGTCTGAACGAAGCCTTCCTTCTCGAGCAGCGAGACAGCGGAACGGATCGGCGTACGGCTCATGCCAAGCTCAGCAGCGAGCTCGGATTCGGTGAACAGATGACCAGGCAGGTAAGCGCCATTCAGCAGTTGGGTGCGAATATGTTGATAGGCGGTTTCAACGAGAGGTACGTCAGACATGGTGATTCTCCTCAATCATAGAAAGTGGGATTAGAGCTGCGTTTCTTTGCGGTATGCATCCGGTGATTTGCCGATAAGTGATTTGAACGTTTTAATAAAATGGGCCTGGTCGAAAAATCCGAGCTGCTGCGACAATGTGATCCAATCGATTACGTCGCCGGTCTCCATTAGCTCCGCTGCTTCCTGCAGGCGAAAACGTTGAATGACCCACTTCGGGCTTACGCCGACGTAGCGGTTGAATAAGCGCTGCAGCGCGCGTATGCTCATATCGAATTGTTCAGCCATACGCTCAACCTGCGTCATTTCGCGATTGTCGATCGCTGCCTGGACAATTTCGTTGATAAGCATTGTATTCGGATCAGTCTGAGAAGGAAGCTTCGTAAGCAGCCACTGCTCCGCCAGCTTCGCCATGGACTCGTCACTGTTCTGCTCCCACATCTGAGCCTCAAGCTGCTCCATAGATGCACCAAAGGACTGGTGAGCGGGAATGATCTGACCGGTAATCTGTGAGACGGGTTGTCCCCAGAGTGGATAAAAGCCGCCGGGGCGGAATTTGATGCCGAGCACCATGCCTGTATCCTGCAGATGACGTGTATAGACCGTGCTCGGAACGCCATAGACGCCAGTGAATCGGCGGCCGCTTTCATTCTCGAACGAGAGATTGACGTTGGGGTAGGACAGCACCTGCTGGCTGAACGGCGCTTGACCGCGCAAATCCCACCGAATGGTCCAATAGTGCTCAATGTAGGGCGAGAGCGCTGGTGTTGGACGATATCGCATCAGTGTAAAATTGCGCATGCCTATCTCAGCCTTCAGAATGCCCCGATCCGATGTTGGCTCTTTCGGTAACATTACCCACCCCCAGATACGTTTGTCGCGTTTTTACAATACTAGTCAATATTGCTTCTCTATAATGAGACTATCAGTTCATCGCTATTCGTGCAACGAATGGTTAACGAAATGGAGGAAAATAGAATGATAGAGCTTCGATACGAGTTGTATGTGGGTGCGCCGATGGAGCGTGTGTGGGATTTGTTTATTCAGCCGGAGGGAACCAAAGCCATTCTGTTCGGCAGCGTGCTGGAGTCAACCTTCGAGATTGGATCGCCGTATCGGTATGTCGGCCCAGGCAATGATGGCGATGAGACGATTCATGTGTATGGTACGGTGCTGGCTTTCGAGCCGAACCGATTCATGAGCTATACCGAGCATCCAGGCCCAACCTATCGAGAGAACCATGCCGAGCTGGAGACGCGCGTGTCCCTGACGCTGGAGTCGGTTGGCGCTACTACGAAGCTGACGCTTGTGAACGATCAATGGCCGGACAACCATCCATCCTACGAGAACACGAAGCAGAGCTGGCCGATGATTCTGAGCAACTTGAAGACGCTGGCGGAGACGGGCAAGACGCTGGATTTCGGCTGGTAATGTGGGATAGGGATTGTAGAAGAAAAGGTGTACGCGATATGCGTACACCTTTTCTTGACGTTGTATGAATCGGCACGATAAAGGGTGATAGTCAAAATGCGCCGTTGTACCTCGCGCTTGCAACTAAGTGGGGACGGCGGGAGCCGATAAAGGTTGTGACAGCGGCTCATGTGCCAGTATTACGCCCTTCTATGGTGTAACGGTTGCCATTGCGGATATTGATATCTATCTGTCTCGTTGTTAGTGCGAATCGGGCGAATAAGCGCCATTATATCCTTTAGACTAATTGAAAGTGTACATGGAGCCCGATAGGCGCTGCTGCGTTCGTTAGCCAGTTAGTGATGTAGGCGCAACGGCTTACGTTTGTACATTATGTTCAGTGCAATCATTCAATGGAGGGGGCATGTCGTCGGAGCATGCCGAGGCGGTGTCCGCCTCTTGATTTTTCGTCGCCAGATTCGCCAGGCGGCGGCTTTCATTTAGAAGCATGAGCATACCCATACTCCATACGGCGACTGTAAGCTCGAGCTGTTGACGGTGCGGTTTTCTCATCGCGGGGTACACATCCTTACAGCTGAACGGGCCGGCGGCGCGCGGGTCTGCGGCCGCTGTTGATCATCTCGGCGAACAGCAGATTCGGGATCCAGCACAGCCAAGCGATGACGATAAACGAGTCGTTCGTATCCGACACGCCGAATAGACCAGCCGCAACCGGCAAGTAGATGCGGAGCATAATGGCCGCACAGGTGAGCGCGTAGTTGCGAGTGAGCCACCGGGCATGCTCGCCATAGTTCCGTTCGTAGATGCTTTTGAGCCCACGGTACAAAGTGTAGAGCCAAGCGAGCGCGAGCGCGGCAAACCCGATTTTGCCGCTCATGCCACCATCCGCATACCATGCGACATACAAGCCGGTGACACCTCCGACTGTAATGCCGGCACTGTATAGATAGCCCGCCAAGCGATGCACATTCGGGCTGCTGCGACGGATGCGCTTCACGAATTGCAGCCAACCGATCCCAAGTGCGGTTCCGGCCGAGATCGCATGCAGCCAGAGAACGGTGTACCACAGATCCGGCAAGCTTGCATCTGCCTTGCTTTCAACGAATGGGGTGTTATGGGTGCTGTCAATGGTGCCGTAGAAGGCGAAAGCGTACAAGCCGATTCCTACCGCAAGTAAAGCAAGCAGTCCGAACATCCATTTGCGCGCTGCCGCGCTGCGAGTGAACATCATGTAACCCTCCGTATCCGATCCTTGATTAATTTCCCTGCTTCCAATGTAGCACTGGAACCGATAGGCATCACAGCGGCCCTAGGCGGGTTGAGCGATCGTACGAAGGGCCAGCAGGCGATCCGCCTCCAGAGCCGACGTGTACTGGACCTTAGTCCGGCGAGGGTTTAATGGTTTAAGTTTCTATAAAATAACAGGAAATCAGAAACCTTGTCCGTCCTTATTCGTCTATTGGAGTAGATGATTAAGGAATTGCGAGGGTGATGTACAATGTCCAAACAACAGTCTCGCCGCTCGAAGCGGCTTGCGCTAAAGGCGGCAGCTGGCGCAGGCGCACTGCTGCTCATGATCGCCATTGCCAGCTGCAGTGCAGCGGCAGAAGAGGGCAAGCATACCGATCATGAGCAGGCCGATACGGTCAATGATGCAGCAGGGGATACGGATGAGAACAAGCCAGCTGTTTAGGGCGAGACAGGGCGAAGTGATGAAGCGCAGGCAGATGACGTTGTGCTTGGACTTCCGCCAAGTGACGGGGGATGAATCGGAGGAAGCGCAGCCGATAACACCTGCTGACTCGGCGTTGGAAGCGGAGCTTGAGGGTGATTTCGACCAAGTCTATGCGCTTAAGAACACGGCGCCGGGGATGAATGAAGTTGTAATGGTAAGCAGCAGAGCAGGATGGACAGCTGTACGCTGCAACGAAGAAATTCAGTAAACGATAGACGGCACGTACCGTCGGCTAATCCGGTATCCGATACAGCTGGCCGTGACTAGATGAATGCCTGCTTTTATACAACATAAGGGCTGCCGCATGGCAACCCTTCAGTCATAAGCTTTCAGCTAGTTCCTATTAAGCATGTAGTAGTGATAGCTTCGCTCTTCAATTACAACATCATGCAAATAGTCAAAGCCGCATTTGCGAATCACGCTGTTTGACGGGACGTTGCTGGTCTCCGCGATCGCGATGAGTTCCCGGACCGTGGTATGCTCGAACAAATACTTGATCAACCCTTGTGCGGCTTGCGTTGTGTATCCTTTATTGCGATGCTTGCTTGCGATTCCATATAGAATCTCCCGATTTGGGGGAGGTAGTTCGTCCTTAATGCCAGTCCCGCATACACCGATAAACTCGCCCGTAGCTCTCAGGAAGATACCGAGCCGCAAACGCGCTTTCCCGAGATCACCACCTTGCGATACGGCAGCCAGAAACCGATCGTTATCGGGTATTTCGTAATGGATGAACCACTCTTCCCGCTGTTCCTTCGGTACATTCCAATCGATCAAATATTCATGGAAGTGCGGCTCCCACGTCAGCGCGTGAAAATCATCCAGATCCTCCGGACGAAACGCCCGCAAAATAAGATCTTCGCATTCTATCGTAAATACGTTGCTGCTGTGCTCTTGCGAATGGCTCATTGAAATTCTCCTAATCGCTCCTAGCAGATTGTGTCACCGCACTCCATTATGCAGGGTATCCGCTAGCTCAAGCCTCACTGGGCAGTGGTCGCTGCCAAAAATGTGACAGTCGATCTCAGCTTCTACGATGCTAGGGGCAAGTCTAGCCGATACGAGAAAATAGTCGATGCGCCAGCCGATATTCCGCTCGCGCACCTTCGGCATGAAGGACCACCAGCTAAACGTATCGCCACGCTCGGGATGCTGATGACGGAACGAATCGATGAAGCCAGCTTCGAGCAGTGTCGAGAACTTTCCGCGCTCCTCGTCCGTAAAGCCGGAGTTGCCGATGTTCGACTTCGCGTTCTTAATGTCGATTTCTTGATGGGCGACGTTCAAATCTCCGCATACGATAACAGGCTTCCGTGCGTCGAGCTCTGTCAGGTAGGTACGGAATCGCTCCTCCCATTCCATCCGGTAGTCAAGCCGCGACAGGTCACGCTTCGCATTTGGCGTATAGACGTTCACGAGATAGAAGCTATCGAATTCGAGAGTCAGTATTCGTCCCTCGTTCTCGCTGTCCTCTTCCATACCGTAACGTACGGTGATTGGCTTGATCCGCGTGAATACAGCGGTGCCGGAGTAGCCTTTTTTCACGGCATAGTTCCAGAACTGTCCGTATTCTTCGCCGAGATCCAGCTCGATCTGTCCTTCTTGCAGCTTTGTTTCCTGCACGCAGAAAATATCGGCGTCAGCCTCGCGGAAATAATCGCCGAAGCCTTTGGTCACGCAGGCGCGCAGACCGTTCACATTCCAAGATACGAGTTTCATTGCTAGGTGTTCTCCAATCTATCAAGGTTCAATTGTCGAATGAATGATGTGCTCGTACAAGTGTAGCATATGTCGGTTATTCAAGCGATGCGGGAGAGAATGGTTGGATTCTGTGGTGGACGGTGCATGGTGGCAGGCCATCGGTGTATGTAGGGAGCTCTGGTACGTTTGAGTTCCATGTTCTGGCACCGTATACTGGCTTGTAACAGCTGCTGCAAGCGGCTAATTGACGGTAGAGGACGGGTTGAGGAATGGACAAGCTGAGCGTTATTGTGACGGGCGTTACGGGTATGGTTGGCGAGGGCGTGCTGCATGAATGCTTACAATCGCACGAGGTGGAGCGGGTGCTTGTCATTAACCGCAGACCGTGCGGAGTGAAACATCCGAAGCTGACGGAGATTGTGCATGCCAGCTTTCATGATTTAGAACGAATCGAAGATCAGCTTACGGGGTACAATGCATGCTTCTTCTGCCTCGGCGTATCCTCGGTTGGAATGTCGGAGGCAGCCTATCGGCAGGTGACCTACGATCTGACGATGCACGTGGCATCAACGCTTGTTCGTCTTAACCCGGAGATGGTGTTTACGTACGTAACAGGCATGCATACAGACAGTACGGAGAAGGGCAAATCCATGTGGGCGAGGGTAAAGGGGAAGACGGAGAACGATCTGATGAAGCTGCCGTTTAAGGCGGCATATATGTTCCGTCCCGGCTACATTCATCCGACACCGGGGTTTAAGAACGTACATAAATACTACAAATATATGACGTGGCTGTACCCGGCACTGCGCCGGTTGTTCCCGAAGTATGCGCTGACGCTGCGTGAGCTGGGACAGGCAATGATCCATGTTGCGAAGGAGTTGCCCGGGCAGCGCATACTTGAGGTGCCGGATATCGTTCGGTTAGCGGGACTTCAGCGTTAGCTGATTGTGGTCTTTGGCGTTCGGAAGCGGCGGATTATATACAATAAATAGCTTAATACAGTACCAAGAATAATGATAATGGCGGTAATAGTGAGGATGCCGACCCCTTCTGAACGGCCAGTCTCGGCGCTTCGAATCGTCATGATGCCAATCGCGCTGAACAGCAGCACAAGCTCCAGCTTGAGCCAGGTGAGCATTTGAACGGTAAGGCGATACAGCTGTGAAGCGTTTTGCTCCGTAACGGCAACGGGATAGTTGAAGGTGTGGGGAAATCGGTTGAGCGTTGTGATTAAAGCATAAGGCGCAATCGTGATGAGCGGGAAAAGCAGCAGCGTGGCTCGATTTCCCCAGCCATCGGCTTCACCGGACCCATCGAAATGAATGGGAATGGTCGACGGAAGGTCACTCCATCGGACGAGCAAGTAGATAAGCGTACCGACGATAACGACAATGTTCACTACCTCAAGCCACAGCTCAAGCGCCGAGCGGGGAACCCGTATGACAGGTCTTTTTTCCATAGTGATGCCTCCTTGTGTAATTAAGTAAGCAAGACACGAAGAGTATACCATTATAAGGAATTAATTGAATATATCATCTTTACAATAGCAACCAAATCGGAATGGTGACCGTCTAGAACACAAACATGTGCCTGTTATCGAGGAGGTTAATCTTTTGTCCGTTAAGCAAAAACAGATCATTCTCCTATCTACCTTAGTTGCGCTAATGATTGTTGTTGTAGTGGTTGCTGTTGTGATTCCTCTTAGATCCCACAAGGATTCGATCGAAGATTCGACTGTTGCGGCCGCGACGACAGATTTCTCATCAAGTGAGCTTGAACCAGGCTATGATATGCCTCTGCTGCCGAACCGACTTTTGGAAAGCCGGCTATACGATGCCCCTTCTTGGCCGGAGAGCTCGAGTATGATTGTCGTCAATGACAGTGCACAGCTCCGCGCCGCTGGCATCAGCCGATATGGAAGGTTAGAGATTATATCGCAGCCGGGCGAATTAACGAAGCGGGATGGCGGACCGACCAAATACAATGGCACGTATACGGTACAGTATGTGGATGCGTCGGGAAAGACGCATAAGCTGCCGGATCAGGTGAAGCAGGTGCTTCGCCAGCTGCCGGAGCCTGCGGCGGTGATGAAGGTTGTTCCGCTAGGCGATACCGATGTGCTGCTATTTCTGCCGCGCTACTATCGCTTTGCGCAAGGGTATGATGCTATCTATACAACATATGCTTATGCAATTACGGCTAATGAAGAAGCGTTTCCGCTTGAATTCGTGTACAACGAGAAGGGAAGCGGGCTGAAGGTGATGGATTCGTTCTTGTTCGACATGAACGGGCCGATTGAATCGGCGGGGACGGCGTTGTCTGCTCAGACGGTCATTATGGGCGAGCGGTATGAGATCGGATGGACATTGGATGTGGATAAGCATCAGCTGCTTGCCAAGGAACTAAAGGATCGAACAGAGGAATATGCCAAGCTGGACGATATTACGAGTCGTGCGTCGAAGCATATAGAGCAGGCGTTTGGACTGACGGAAGTGGATTATCCGGACGGTAAACTGCCCGAAGATAAGCTGCGCGAGCTGTTCACGGATCAGGCATGGAGTAATCCAGGATTTCAATTTCTGCGTGAGGATTTCGTTAAGCAGGAGCAGAGAACAGGCAATACGAACCGCGCCTTCGCATGGAATCCCATCGATGCGGCATACACCTCACCGGACACGATCCGCTTCACGTTTACGATCAACCTCTGGTACGCAATCGGATTGGCAGGCCACCTCGAGGTCGAGTTAAAGCAGCAAAACGGCCAATGGATTATAGCCGACTTCGGCACGCTGGAGACGGAGAAGCTCGATGATCCCAATGCACCATACAGCGGCCTGTTAATGGAGGATCCGCTGGATTAGGTGGGGGTGAGGGAGCTGGCTAGCGTACATAAATGTATGCTAACTGCCCGCAGGATGCCGACTGGGTGGGATAGGATACAAAAAAGTAGGCTAACTGCCGACAGCGAGTGTACCGGGCCAGATAGAGCACAAAAAAGTAGGCTAACTGCCGACCACGAGTGTACCGGTCCAGATAGAATACAAAAAAGTACACTAACTGCCCGCCGCGCGCCGACTGGGTGACAGAGAGTACATAAAAGTAGGCTAACTGCCGACCACGAGCGGAACGGGCTAGATAGAATACAAAAAAGTACGCTAACTGTCCGCCGTGCGCCGGCTGGGTGAGATAGGATACAAAAAAGTAGGCTAACTGCCGACAGCGAGTGTACCGGTCCAGATAGAGCACAAAAAAGTACACTAACTGCCCGCCGCGCGCCGACTGGGTGGGATAGGATACAAAAAAGTAGGCTATCTGCCAAACGGAAACTCTCACTGGCTGGTGGTTAGAGGCGTATAATCGCCGCTAAAAATCCAAGGGTGCCTGATTGGCGAGATAGAGGCGTAATTCCGCCTCTATGACGCACGGAGTCATTCGGCTCGCGGGATAGAGGCGAAAATTCGCTCTTATAGGCAAGTGGTGCCCCCGGCGACCAATATAGAGGCGGAAAATCGCCTCTATAGGCACACGCAGTCCCCGTCCAGCCGGATAGGGGCGAATAACTGCCCCTAAACTCACGCATCATCTCACCACCACACCACTCACGCACCGCACCATACGCGCCTCAACACACACAAACCCCGCTCAGCTTACGCCGAGCGGGGTTCTTTTTTTAAGAAATCGATTCTTCGCGCTGTGCCAGGTTGCTCTCGTAGTAGGAGAGCGCCGTTTGCATTTTGTCGATATAAGCCGGCTCGTTGCCTGTGCACATGAAACGGACTTTGCCGCTGCCGTGCCCAACGATACCGAATCGGTTGAGCAGCGCGGACAGCCTGCGAACCGTTCCAGCATTGCCGTCGACGATCTCAATATGACTAGGCAGCATGCCGCGCAAAATGTTCCGGTAGAACGGGTAGTGTGTGCACCCAAGCACAATGATGCCGTAATCGTCGAGATTATATTCCGCGAATTTGGAGCGGAAGTAAGCCTCCATCACCTGCGGATCGAACTGCAAGCTCTCGCAATAGTGCACGAGCTCCGGCAGTGGCAGCGAATCTACGATACCGCCCTCGTCTACACGGGAGACAAGCGCGTAATAGCGCGGCAGCTTAAGGGTCAGCGGCGTTGCGAGCACGAGCACACGCTTGCCTGTCACGCGATTCATCTCAACGGCTGGCTTCACAGCCGGCTCCATGCCGACGATCGGCAGGTCATAGACGGAGCGCAACTCCTCCACCGCAATGCTCGTTGCCGTATTGCACGCCACAACCAGTGCGTCGATGCCCTGCTCCATCATCGTGCCGACTGCCTCGAATATATAATCTCTTACTTCATCCTTTGTCTTGGACCCGTAAGGAACATGCAATGTATCGGCCATATACAAATAATCCTGATCGGGCAGTCGCCGTAGTGATTCCGCAAGCACTGACAGCCCGCCAATGCCCGAGTCGAAGAACCCAATAGTCATGTGCAATCGATTCCTATCCTATGTAGTCTAAGTCTTTAATCAGCATACTCCTTCAGCCCCCGGACGGCAAGGGACAAAAGCGATAAAATCGCTACCTTACGCCCTTTGTCAGCCCCAACGAAGGAGTCTTTCACCCGTCTTAAGGCGGATGAAACCTAGCTTTAGTTGCTTTATTTTGAATATAGCAGAATGTGAATTCAACGGATCAGAAAAATAATGGAATCGAGGTAATAACGATGGCGATTCAAGGCAACAACAAAACGCTCGTGCTTATCGGTCTGATGCTCGGCTTGATTTTCTCCGGGCTCGACGAGACCGTTGTCTCGACGGCTATGCCAACCATCATTCGAGAGCTGCACGGTCTCTCGCTGTATGGCTGGGTAGCGGGCGTCTATATGCTCGCTATTACAATGTTTATGCCGATTATCGGCAAACTTGCTGACTTGTACGGACGCAAGAAGGTTTATATGATCTGCATGGGGCTGTTTATCGCGGGCTCCATCGTAAGCGGCTTAGCCGATTCGATGGTTATGCTGCTCGTTGGACGCGGCATTCAAGGGATCGGCGCAGGTGGACTTATGCCGCTGTCGCTTGTCATCATTGGGGAGACATATCCACTTGAGCAGCGGGCCAAAATCCAAAGCCTGATCGGTCCTCTCATGATCATCCCGCAGCTGCTCGGACCAACGCTTGGCGGTTACATTGTTGGACACGTGAGCTGGCACTGGATTTTCCTCATCAACATTCCGGTAGGCCTCGTAGCTGCGCTCGTCCTAGCTCGCGGCATGAAGGAATCGATCGGTACAGAGAAACGCAGCGTCGATTGGGCAGGTGCTGCGACGCTCGTTATGTCCCTCATGTCGCTGCTGCTGGCACCTGTTCTTATCGATACGAAAGGGTACTCATGGGGTTCGCCGGTTATTATCGGCATGCTCGTGCTGGCGGCGATCTTCATGGCTGCCTTCATCCGAATTGAGCGCCGAGCGGCGGAGCCGATTATCCCGCTGTCCCTGTTCCGCAACCGGACGGTCATTGTACTCTCTCTGCTCGTATTCACCATTATGTTTGGCGCGATGGGCGGCATGGCGACATTCCCGCTTTTCCTGCAAAATGTCATCGGCCTGACGCCGACCGCATCGGGCTACATGCTGCTGTCGTTCATGGCGGGCGCGGTACCGGCAAGCATTGTGAATGGCTTTGTTATTACGAAGGTTCCGTATAAGAGACTGTTCATCGGCTCGTTCATCCTCCCCGTCGTCGGTTTCTTCATGCTGACTTATCTGACGGCTGACACGTCCGTGCTGTACATTATCGCTAGCTGCTTCATTCTGGGCGTTGGGATGGGTGTCCTGTTCGGCTCCGACAATCTGATCGTGCAGGAATCCGTCGATTCGTCCATCAGCGGCGTGGCATTGTCCACGGTGCAGCTGGTTCAGTCGCTGGGCGCGACGATGGGCTTCAGCATATTTGGCAGCCTGCTGGCAGGTCACATCAAGAACGGCCTCACGGGAATGGGGGATCAGCTCCCAGCCAATACGGCCGAGACGATCGCGACCGACGGTATTCCGAAAGGGCTGCCCGACGATGTGCTGCTGCAGGTGAAGACGATTTTCGCGGATTCGTTCAACTCTCTGTTCATGGTTGGAGCCGTCTTCGCCGTTGCGGCGTTCATCATCACGTGGTTCATGAAGAAAGAAGTGCTGACACCGAAGAAGGAAGATGGGCAGCAACCGCCGAGCGCGGCAACCGTAAGTGCGGAGGGCTGATCATATCCATTACGACAAGGAACCCTGGTCAATCGACCGGGGTTCTCTATGTAACGGCTAAACCGCCAGCTTCTGCAACGCGGATTGAATCTCCTGATTGAATTCTTTCATATTTCCATCTGTTGCAAAATACATAATCATGACATTACCCTGCTCATATTTCTTGAGATTGGTCAATAACGAGATCGTAAACTTGCCGCTCATATCGGTTTTCGCTTTTTGCATCTCCTGCTCGGAGTCGAAAACATAGATATAAATGCTGTGAGGGTAGACAGGTTTGATAGTCGGGTGCCCAAGCACATATACCGATGGCTTGACGTGGTTAAGCAGTGCAGCATCGTCAGTGCCGCGAGGACTTAACTCAGCGCCTTCTGCACGAATGGCATCCGCCACCTGTTCGAGTGTGAAGGTGTTTGCGGCCTTCCCTCCGTTCGTGCAGCCAGTCATTACAGTAAGAAGGACAAAGATTGCCACAAGCATTCTTAATTGCATTTCATATTCCCCTTTTTCTCGTAGATGCTTCATAGACGCTCTGCAGTGGATGGAAGTTACTTCTTTATAAATGGAATATACAGGACGAACATTCAATTATCCACCGTTAGTGAAAGCAATCAGAAACATCAATAATGCAATTCAGTCTGTCCGCCACTGCCGGTATCATCTATAATAAACAGGGGTTATTTAACAAATTTGGAGGTTTCATATGGACGCAGTTTATGAGGTTCATACGTGCAATGGCGGTCCGTCCTACTACAAGTTCAATCGGTTTCATCTCTTCCGCAAAAATAGCATCATCACCATGCTGCCATCGGTCATATTCCTAGCCGCAGGTACAGCGATCTTCTTCTCCGATCGGGCAGAGGGAATCACCTTCTGGGTGCTTGCCGTTGTGTTCCCATTCCTGCTGCTCGGGCTTACGATGCTGACGGCGAGGCGTCACCTGAAGACGAACCGAATGTTCGCCAGCATGAAGAATGTCCTCTACAAGTTCGAGCGCAATAAAATCACCTGCGAGACGACCTCGCCGAAGCTGAAGACGACGCTGGAGACCGATTGGGACAACATCTATCAGGCGTATGAGTCGGATGACAGCTTCTATATTTACATCAGCAACATGCAGGCATTCATTATTCCGAAGGAAGATTTCGTTACAGGTACACCGGAGCAGTTCAGCCAACTGCTGCAGGAGCTCGCCGGTTCGAAATATCGCAAGCGCTAATCGCAAATCCGCGCCCTATAAGCCGGTCTGTTCGCATCGCGAAAGACGGGCTTTTTTGCACCCTATTGAAACCTTCGACCAAGCAATATCGTCTATTTGTGTGTAAAATAATGGATTTATCATGGAGGTGCGCAATGCGCGTAATATCGAAACGTTGGCTGGCGAGCGTCAGCTTAGCGGTAGTCATCGGTTGCAGTCTAGTGTCAGGAGCTGCCGCGGAGTCGAGTTCCGACAGCAATAAGTATTTGTCCGATGTGAAACAAGTCGATGGCGGTGGCCACAGCGGCTATGCACTGAAGACGGATGGTACCGTATGGGCATGGGGCGGTGCCTACACCTCGCTTGGTAACGGATATTCGCAGACGGCTTACTCTCCTGTTCAAATGCATATTGATCATGTGAAACGACTATCGGGCGGCTATCGTCACTCGCTTCTGTTGAAGGATGATGGCACTGTATGGGCGGTAGGCGGTAATGAGCAGCTCGGCAACGGGGAGCAGTCTACCGAACTTACAGTAGAGCCGATTCAGGTGGAAGGGCTTAAGGACATCATCGGCATTGCAGCAGGAGATGATCACAGCCTCGCGCTTCGCAACGACGGAACGGTATGGGCGTGGGGTGGCAATCAGAACGGTCAACTCGGCATTGACGGGACAGGTAATCAGCTGCGTCCGGTACAGGTGAAGGGACTATCGCACATCGTCACGATCTCGGCGGGACTATATGAGTCGGCAGCGCTCGAGAGTGACGGACGTATCTGGGCGTGGGGGCTTGATCATAACATAGATGGCAGTAACAAAGTGACTCGGAAGCCCGAGCAGCTGGATATGGCTCCGGAGCCGATGCAGAGTAATGAATTCGGCGCAATCGCGGTGGGCTCAACATATGGCACAGCGCTCGCCTTCAACGGAACGGTCTGGATGTGGAAAAATGCCAGTTGGGCAGGTCCTGAAGCGTTCGCCACCAATGAGCTGTTCCAAGTGAAGGGGCTGAAGGACGTCGTGTCCATTGCCAACTTCGCCGCGGTGAAGTCCGACGGCACGGTTTGGACGTGGGTCGTCAACGACAAGCCGGAGGAGCTCAAGCAGGTGACGGGCATCAAGGATGCCAAAGCCATTACGGAAAGTAACAATAACTATTACGTACTGCTGGGTGACGGGCGGGTTATGGCGTGGGGGTCGAATGGTCTTGGTCAGACCGGACTTGGCGTACCGGATATGACGATTCGGGAGCCGCGCGTCATTCCAGCCTCGATCAAGGTGTATCTGGATGGCAAAGAGGTCGTCGGCGATACACCGCCGCTGCTCGTACAGGGCTCGACTTACGTGGCACTGAGAGGTGTGCTGGATCAAATGGGCATTACGCTGACCTGGGATCAGCCAACCCGCTCGGTCATTGCCAAGCTAGGAGAGACGAAGGTTGTGCTCGATTCCGTGAAGGGCACAACAACTGTAAATGGCAAAGCAATCGACACGAAGCTGAAGCCGATCATCGTGAACGGGCGGACGTTCGTGCCGCTGCGGCTTATCAGCGAAGCGTTTGGCAGTAAGGTAGTATGGGATGCGGCTGCAAACGCCGTCCGTATCTCATAACGATAAAAAAGGCTGTCTCGCACGTCATCGGTAGCAACGATGATGCGTGAGACAGCCTTTTTCTAAAAACCGCTATTCCTTATCGCCGTGACGAATGAACAGCCATACGCCGAACAGAATGAGCATACCGGCCCCGAGCTGGTAGATCGTAAGTGCTTCACCGAGCAGCATCCATGCAAGCACGGAAGCGATAACCGGCTCGCCAAGCACGGACATCGAGACAGCGGCCGTGTTCATAAATTTCAGCAGCCAATTGAACAGGTAATGCCCGAACAACGTCGGCACAATGGCGAGCAGCAGGAACACGCCCCACTCCTTCGCTTCGTATCCGAAGAACGGAATGCCTCGCACGAGGTTGTACACGGCGAGCGAAGTCGCAGCCAGCGCGAATACGGAGAAGTTGTAGACGAAGGCGCTCATGTCCTTACGAAGATGCTTGCCGAGCATCATGTGAATGGCGACAGCAAGCGCTCCAAGCATCGATAGCAGGTCCCCAACAAGCGCGTCACCCGACAAGGCGAAATCGCCAGATCCGATAATGATGGAACCAACCATCGCAATGCCGATACCGATCAGCATCATCCGATTCACTCGAGTACGGAACAGCACATAAGAAGCAAGCATGACAAAAACGGGCTCCAGCGTTAGAATGACGGTAGAGCTGGCGACGGTCGTTAACCGAAGCGAAGCCATCCATAACAGAAAATGCAACGCAAGCATGACGCCCGAGGCAATTAGCAGTCCCCACTGCCGGAGCTGAAGTCGCATCCATTCATGGCGATAGCGCCATACGAGCGGCAGCATCAGCAGGTTAGTCAGATAGAGCCGATACATCGCGATGACGGCAACGTCAGCGCTGGACCAGCGAACGAAGATCGATGAGAACGAGATTGCGATAATGCCGATGACGAACAACAGCTCGTACGTACCGGCGGACCTGCGGTCAGTAGGCATAATAGATGAAAGTCTCCCTGCGGTGTAAATAGAGTCACGCTCCTCAAAATCCAAGGACGAATAAAGCACCATTATTCTTAGACTTGGATTTTTCCGGAATGAAACGCACTGCCCCACTCAAGGACGGCGTCAGCCGTTTCACCTCATCGTACTATATTTGCCCGACGGGTGGAAATGCAGACATTCATGTAATCGTTGGAAAGACATAAGGAGGCGCGTAAGACGGATGAAAGCGAACGAGCAGTCATTCTGGCAAACCTATCTGTCCGGTATGAAGCTGCATGTGGCGATTGCGCATTATACGAAGGTGCCGCCCTCGTGGAACGAGGATGACTATGTGCCGGACGTGAACAAGCTGTATTGGATCGAGGAAGGCGAAGGGTACTTGAAGGTGGGCGACCATAAGGTGCTGCCGAAGCCTGGTGAGCTGTGTCTGCTGCCGGCGGATGTGCGCCAGTCGTATGGGACGACCTCGGACAATACGTTCGGCAAGTATTGGTGCCATTTTACGGCGAAGGTCGGTTCGTTCAATCTGTTCGAGCTGCTGAAGACGCCGATTACGGTGCGAATCCAAGACAGCGAGCGCGTGCGTGAATCGTTCAAGCGGCTTGTGCACTACCATAACAGCACGGAGTGGACCGCGGCGATCCACGTACAGTCCGCGATGCTGGATCTCATTGCAGCGTTCGTCGAGCATGCGGACCCGATTACCGTCCAAGCCCCGGCGTCAGGCACGATGGACAAAATGAACGTCGTACTCGCCTACATCGACGAGCACCTATCCGAGAGCCTAACCGTTGATCAGCTGGCGCAGCTCGTCCATTTTCACCCGAATTATTTCATTCGTTTATTCAAAAATACAACCGGCTTATCGCCCATCCAATACGTCAACCACAAACGAATGGACAAGGCGAAGCAGTTGCTCGCCTTTACGAATAAAAGCGTCTCGGCCATTGCCGAGACGCTCACGATGGATGCTCCGTATTTCAGTCGCTTATTCAAGGAATATACGGCGCTGTCGCCAACCGACTTCCGAGAGCTGGCGCTCGCCGGATCGGAAGCGACTGTGCCGAATCCGAGCTGATCAAGGATAGAACGTATTCGCAGGTGTGGTCGTTGTGCACCAACGTGCTTGGAATAAGGAATGAATAAGGACGTCCTTCGCCTCTTCCGTGCCGATATAGCGCAGCGCCTCCAGCGCATGTGCGCGTACATAGCGGTTTTCGTCATCCAGCGTTGCGGCGAGTGCTGGAACAGCAGCGGCTGCATCGCGGCCGATTCGGCTCAGAGCGAGCCCGGCCATGAAGCGCGTCTGCACATCGGCGTCCTGCAGCGCTCGGATGAGGGCGCTCACCGCCAGATCAACTTGCGGCTTCGCTAGTGCAGACGCTCCGCCAATCATGCCGAGCGACTCTACAACGGCGCTTCGTACAGCGGGCGAGCGGTGCGACAATAGCGAGGACAGCTTATCCGCCGCTTGTCCCGCTAGACCGCCGAGCTCTCCAAGCGCGAATGCAGCATGCTGCACCGTCTCGTCACGCTCATCATCGAGTGCGGCGGACAGCCAGCTGACGGCGTCTGCGCCTGCCGCAGCCAGACCATACGCGGACACGCGCGAGACGGCAGTGGACGCATCGTGCAGTCCGTTCAGTAGTGCCGCAATTCCTTCAACGCCATAACGTGCGAGCTCATAAGTCGCATTGAGCGCGGCCGGCTCGTTGGCATCTCGCAGCTCAGCCGATAGCTGAGTAATCCGTTCTTCATTCGCCACAGCAGTACCGGCAAGACTGCCAACCCGGCCAGTCAGCCAATTCCACGTATCCTCCCACATCGCTTCATGCCGAGCGATCGGCAGCGTTGCCTTCGCAGGCTCCCTCCACTGCAGCTCCGAACAATTCCAAGATGGCTCCGTTGGAGCAGCTGTCCGCATGAATTCGAACTTGAGCATATAGCGCGGCTTGCCAAGCATGTTCGCCGTTGCGCGATGCCAGATATCATAATGGATCAGGGCGAACGTACCGGCTTGACCGCTTGCATATCCTTCGCCTTCGATCTCGTCTGCTTCGAAGGTGCGTGTTTCATAGTTTTGCGTACCGGGCAGGATGCCGGTTGGTCCGAGCTCGATTGGCGTATCCTGCGGGAAGTACATGATCATCGCCCACCATGGGTGATGGTGGCGCATTTTGTTATAACCCCAATAGCTGTCCTTATGCCATCCGCCGGCAGTCGGCTGTGCGTTGTAGTGACCATGGCGGTGCGCATGAAGCATGTAATTCGGTCCGAGCACGCTCGTTAATGCGCCCGTAATGATCGGATGGTCGAACACCTGCTGAATTTCACGAATGCGCGGCAGCAGGTTGTTGCCGGGGTTTCCTTCCTCCGTATAAACCCGATGCAGCTCTTGGGTCATCGCCTCGTGGAAGGAAACGGGGAAGTCCGTTTGGAGAATCAGGAAGCCTTCTGTCACGAATGTTCTCATCTGCTCGTCGGTCAGCCGAATGGGCTCGTGGTTCGTCATATGCTGTACCTCCTACATGGGAATGTCGCCTTTCTTGATTTGATTATAGGAGCGAGCGAGCCAGAGCTACATACACGAAACTAAGTGATGCTTGCACAATATTAACGTGGTAGCTTACCGCTGAACGAGCCGACCAATTCGAGTTCCGTTGCTCTGTCTGCTGCTGGTCCAGTGACGGGTTTTTCTTGTTGACTTTCCAACTTCTATGTGCAAATATAATACCTAGTAAACTTATAGGAAATAAATATTTCACAACCGACCAGTACACTGGAGGCACTTTATAACAGCGGGAATGCTGTTTTCATAAAGTGTCTTTTTTGCGTTCCTAGAGGTCTTGTTGTCAAAGAAAGGATGAAGCGGAATGTCTACACCGGAAAACAAGCTTGTGCTCTCGAAGGTCAGTCTGCCTGATAAGAAGGTGCTGAGGAAGCATGCAGCTTTGCGGTATGTGTGGAAGCACCGGTACATGTATCTGATGCTCGTTCCGGCGGTGATCTACTATATCATCTACCACTATGTTCCGATGTATGGCGCGGTGATTGCATTCAAGGATTTCAGTATTACCAAAGGGATCATGGGCAGCCCGTGGGCGGGCTTCGAGCATTTTCAATACTTGTTCGGCCTCGACAAGTTCTGGCGTGTGTTCTGGAACACGGTGCAGATCAGCCTGCTGCGCTTGGTGTTCGGATTCCCGCTGCCGCTCATCGTTGCCCTGCTGCTCAATGAAGTACGGAGGCAGCTGTTCAAGCGAAGCATTCAGACGATTATTTATTTGCCGCACTTTATTTCGTGGGTCATTCTAGGCGGTCTGATGGTGAACCTGCTGGCACTCGACTCTGGTGCGGTGAACAGTATGCTGCACGGCATTGGTATCGGACCCATTGGATTCATGAGCGACCCGACCTATTTCCGGGGCACGTTGATCGGCTCGATGATTTGGAAGGAATTCGGCTGGGGCACGGTCATCTACATGGCGGCATTAGCGGCGGTGAATCCGCAGCTGTACGAAGCGGCGATGATGGATGGAGCGAATCGGTGGCAGCGGATGCTGCACATTACACTGCCCGGAATTAAGAGTACGATAATTATTTTGCTCATTCTGCGGCTTGGCTCGATGATGGAGGCCGGCTTTGAACAGATATTGATCCTATACAATCCAGCGGTTTATTCGGTGTCTGACATTATCGATACATACGTTTACCGAATCGGGGTTACAGAAGGCCAGTTCAGCATAGCGGCGGCGGTCGGGCTGTTCAAGTCCGTCATTAACTTCACGCTGCTCATTATTGCGAATCGGCTAGCCAGAATGACGGGCGAGCAGGGCATTTACTAAGGGGGAGGGAGACTATGCATAGCAGATTTTACGGCAGCAGATTATTCGATGGCTTTAATGTGATCATCCTTACCTTGCTTGGTGTGATTACGCTCTACCCGTTCTGGGATACGCTCGTCGTTTCGCTCAGCCCGCTCGATGACAACCTAAGCTCGGCGGTTCACCTGTTTCCGCGGCATTTCACGCTGGCTGCTTATGATTATATCTTCGGGATGAAGGAGCTGTGGACATCCTACGGCGTGACGATCTTCGTTACGGTTGTCGGTACGCTGATAAGCATGCTGTTCACCGTACTTGCCGCTTATCCGTTGTCCAAGAGCAGTCTGAAGGGAACGCGGGTCATCATGTTTCTGTTTGTCTTCACGATGATGTTCAGCGGGGGCATCATCCCGACCTATCTCGTGGTCAAAAATACCGGACTCATGAACAGCGTCTGGGCGCTCATCATTCCGACGGTGATCTTCACCTACAACCTCATTCTGATGCGAACATTCTTCCAGACGATTCCCGAGAGTCTCGAGGATTCTGCAAAGATCGATGGCTGCAGCGATGTAGGGGTGCTGTTCCGAATCGTGCTGCCGCTGTCGCTGCCATCACTTGCAACGATTACGCTGTTCTATGCGGTAGCCCGCTGGAACGAATATTTCAACGCAATCTTCTACATCACAGATCATGATCTGTGGCCGCTGCAGCTGTTCTTGCGGGGCATGCTGTTCCAGAATGAGGCGGCTTATATGAGCGGCGGAGAGAGCACGTTTCTGCTCGGCCCTTCCGTGAAGATGGCTTCAGTTATGGCGGCTGCGCTTCCGATTCTGCTGCTGTATCCGTTCTTCCAGAAATATTTTGTCAAGGGCGCTATGCTTGGCGCTGTTAAGGAGTAAGACGAGAGAGTAGACAGAGGTTAGACTATGAATCGCACTAATTGGGGGTTATTGAACGATGAAGACGTGGAAGAGATTGTTGACGACAGCCATTATGGTCACATTGATTATGTCCTTGCTTGCGGCATGCGGCAAATCGGATTCGAAATCGACGGAGGCGGCTTCTGCTTCCGGTGAAGGTGCCGCAGCATCGGATGAGGCAGTAGAACTGACGTATCTGACGACGGGTGACTTGGTCGCTGCGCCGCTCGCGAAGGATGACCGCATCATTGCGGAAATCAACAAACGGCTCGGCATTAAGCTGAACCTGAAAATCGTGCCTTACGGCGCGAACGACCAAGTCATCGCGGCATTCGCTTCCGGCGATTATCCGGATGTTGTAACGACGAGCTACCCGACGCAGGCCGTTTCCCAATGGATTAACGAAGGCATTCTTGTGCCGATCAATGATTATTTGGACGAAATGCCGACCGTGAAGCAGAAGCTGGAGAACGGTTTGCAATGGACGGCGATCGATGGCAAATACTATGGTTACCTCTATCAGGTCGGTGGCGAACACTCGAACTATACGATCACATACCGTCAGGATTGGCTCGATAAGCTGAATCTCCAGCTGCCGACGACGCTTGATGACCTATATAACGTACTGAAGGCATTCGCAACGCAGGACCCTGATGGCAATGGCAAGGCAGATACGTACGGGTTAACGACGACAAAGCCTGGTGCAGGCAGCCGTATTAGTACGTTCGACTTTGCGTTCTATGCTTACGGCCTTCCTTATGCGGATTATGAGCTCGACGACCAGGGCAATGTCATTCCGCGTTTCGAGCATCCGGCGTTCAAACAAGGCATCGAATATTTGCGCAAGCTCAATGAGGAGAAGCTGATCGATCCAGAGTTCCTCGTGAATGATAACGGCGGCAAGGAGCAGAAGTTCTACCAGCAGAAAGCCGGTGCGATGGACGATGCCCTGTTCCGCAACGTCAGCCGTATTGAGGGCAGTCTGCAGGCGGTTAACCCGAATGGCGTTATCGGCTGGACCGCTCCTCCTGTCGGCCCAGAAGGCAAAGGCGGCATGTGGACGGTTCCGAAGGGCGGTCTGTTGACCGGTATTACGAAGGAAGCGAAGAACAAAGAGAAAGCTGCGAAGTTCATCGAATTCCTGCTGTCGCCGGAAGGCCGCGACCTGCTGCAGAATGGTATCGAAGGCATCCACTACACGAAGGACGGCGACAAAATCACTTACAATGAAGAAGAGCGCGCCAAGGACGGTTTTGCGAAAAACGGCTGGTCGCATCCGCTCGCATGGGGCAATGTGATCTATCCGCTGGATGCAAGCTACCTGCCGCAGACGGAGCCGAACCGCGACCGCGCGATTCAATCGGTCGAGATCTCATCCAAGACGCAAATCCCGAACCTTGTGCCAACAATTGGCCCAGTTGAACTGAAGAACAGTGCAATCGTGAACGAGATCTACAACCAGTACTTCCTTGATATAATCAATGGGAAGATCGATATCGATACGGGAATCGCCGAGCTCAGCAAGAAGTGGCGTCAGCAGGGCGGCGATGAGATCCTGAAGGAAATCACGGATGAATACAATAAGCTGAAGAAGTAAAGTGAGATGCCCCGCCAACGGCCGTTGGCGGGGTTGTTCGTTATAGCGCTGCCGTATTCAGCTGCTCCGGCTCGTACCAGGATGCCTGCGAACGGAAAGAGCTCGCATATCGATCATTAAGCGCCATTAGCTGTTCATGGCTGCCGTCTTCTACTACATTGCCGTCGTGCAGCACTAGGATGCGATCGGCGTAACGTGCCCAGCCGAGTCGATGGGAGACGAAGACGGCCAGCTTGCCCGTGCTAAGCGCCTTGCACATGTTGTATAGTTCCAACTCACCGCTTGGATCGACCGCGGAGGTTGGTTCATCCAGTGCAATGACGCTGCTGCTTCGAAGCGCGGCCCGGCTGATCGCTAGTCGCTGCCATTGTCCGCCCGACAGCTCTCGGCCATCCGCCCATACGTTCGTTAGTTTCTGATCTAGCCCATGACTGCCTTCGGCCAAGGAGTGAAGACCGCACAGTTGTAAGACGCGTTGAATCTCCCGATCGTCTGACGAGGCAGCCGCCGAGCTGGAACCCGCCGTGACGTACTCGCGCATCGTGAGCGGATAATGACCGCAATCTTGGAAGACGGCACTGAGCTGGGTGTACAGACTCTGCCGATTAAGGTGCCGAATGTCGTGTCCATTGATTAGAATACGTCCCTCCGTCGGCTCGAATAATCCGAGCATGAGCTTCACGAAGGTGGACTTGCCAGCTCCGTTGTCACCGACGAGAGCGACCGTTTGCCCAGCGCGTAGTGTCATATTCAGTCCACGCAGCACATCGGAATGTGCTCCTGGATAACGGAAACCGACGTTGTCGAACTGAATGGTATGAATGGCTTCGTTCCATGCAAGTTGCTGATGAGCATGCAAAGGGATGGACCCATTAACAAAATCGGCTAGGTCGGAGGCCTGCGCACCTTGAATGTAGAGCCGGCTTAATGACCACGACATCTGGAGCGGAACACCTTGCGCTTGAAGGATGGTCTGGAACACAATTGCTGCTGTACCGACCGTAACGGTGCGTTGGTCAAGCTGTCCTATTATAATGGCGAGCGACGCGAACAGCAGAAGGAGGAAGGAAAGTCCGAACCATGCCGCCATGCGGCCTTCGCGTCTCCGATAGTTGTTGCGCGTTATTTCATAGGTTCGTACTCTACCGAACCATTGCTCGATCATATAGGAGAGAGCTTGGAACACTTTCAGTTCTTTGAGCACACTTGGCTCGGCCAACGACTGCTTCAAGTAATCGGCCATGCGCCCGTCCGTCGTGAGCGCTCTTGCTGCCTGTTTCACTGTAATTTCAAGTCGTACGCGTTGAATGAGGACGATTGCACTGACGGTGAACAGCATGGCTGCAATGGCCCAATGTCCGGATGCTGCAACAACGATCATGCCAGCAAGTGCGCAGGTTAGCCGAATGGTCTCGGCGGTGCTGAACAGAATGCTAGTCAAAGCCTGCCCCGCCGCCGCTTGTGCGCGGCTCAAGCGATCGTAATAGTCGGGGCTTTCAAGCTGCTCTAGCGGTACATGAATCGCATGGCTCTGAATCTCCATCATCAACTGCCGAGATGCGCGATTCGCCATGTACGTATCGGTCAGCCTCTTCATCATACCGAGAAAGACAGCTCCGGCAGATGCCGCGGCAAGTGTTACGAGTGATGGCCATGCCGCTTGCAGGATACGTGCTCTGCCGCTGCCCGCGTAATTAATCGCGGTGTCGATCAGATGCCGTTCGGCTGCTGCCAATGGAACGATGACGAAGCCTGACAGCAGAGGGATGAGCATCCATAGGATTGTGAGTCGGGGGTTCTGTTTCACAATAAGCTTGAGCAGTCTTATAATGCTTGCAGCTCGTTGTATGTACATCGTCAAGATAAGACCTCCGTTTGCTTAAAGATTAGACATACCATGCGGCTTGCAGGCGATATAACCGTTCATACTCGCCATGCGCCGTCATTAACTGCGCATGTGTGCCTTGTTCAACGAGCCGGCCATCCTTCAATACAAGGATCGTATCGGCCAGCTTAGCAGCGCCTAGCCGATGTGTCACGAGGATAGCCGTCTGTCCTTCTGCTGCCCGCAGGAAATCGGCGAAAGCTTCCCGTTCTGCCTGCGGGTCGAGCGCAGACGTTGGTTCGTCGAAGACGAGGAAGCAGTCGCCGCGCATATAAGCGCGTGCCGCTGCGACCTTCTGCCATTGCCCGCCGGATAAGTCGAATCGTCCGAACGCGGTTCCGATTGTATCATCGAGCGATGTATGCCATTCACGCAGTCCAGCCTTGGCTAGGGCTTCAGTAATTGCAGCATCATCGGTCACTTTCATAACGTCGCCGATGGCGACGTTATCACGCAGCCGCATTTGGTACCGATTGAAATCCTGAAAGACGGCCGCTGTCCGGTATGTTGGATGACCCGCTTGTACATTGCCCTCCTTAGTTAACCAGTGGACTTCGCCTGCATCGGGGCGATACAGTCCGAGCAGCAGCTTGACGAGCGTTGATTTGCCGGAACCATTCTCGCCAACGATGGCGATCTTCGTGCCTCGCTCCATCTCGAAGCTGATGTCATCGAGCGCTGCAAGGCGATCGGTGGGCGAGACGTTGTAGCGAAAAGTTAGCTGCTCTGTCCGCAGACCAATCGGTCCAGAGGCTTGCTCGGGAATATTGCCACGCTGCTGCTGATTGTGGTTGTAGGTTGTACGGTCATCTGGATGCTGGATATAGGCTTTGAAATTCTCGCAGTGAACGGCCATTTGCGACAGCGAACCAACCTGTTTCACGACACTCGGAATTGCTCCAGCAAGCAGAGTGACGCATTGGAACAGCACGACATAATCACCTGCAGTGCTGATGTTTGTTGAGCTCGAAAGGATGATTAGTAGAATCGCTATACCGCTAATGAGTGAGAAGGACAGCTCTGGCAGCAGCTTCTGTCTTTCGCTCCGGGCGACAGCCTGCTCATTCTGCTTGCCAGCATCTCGGCTGTAATCCAACCAGCGCTGCTGAAGAAGGGAGTGAAGACCGAAGATTCGAATTTCCTTCGCCGGAACCTCCGCGATGAGTAACTGATGGAGATGATCGGCGAGCCGAAGTGAAGTGGCTTGCTTCGTTTGTGTTCGTTCAAGACGTGAGCCGATTGCGGCGTAGAGCCAGCTTTGTCCGCAGCCAAGAAGCAGCAGTCCAACTGCCAATGGCCAGTAGCCCATCCAGCAGATCAATCCGGTCAGCAGGATCGCCTGCATGCTTTGGATGAGGAGGCTCATTCCTTCGAGACAGACGGCATCGGGTGCATAGAGTAGTGCACGCCGGCGTACGTCCTGCACGGAAGGTGTCTCGACTGCGCGAAGCGGGAGGCTGGCGGTTTTCTCCACGATCAGGCGTTCCTTTAGCAGGGTGCCGATTTCATAAATACGGGTATGCTTCAGCAGCGAAGAAGAACCGATGAATGCGGCTGCTGTCATAAGCAAGGCAAGTCCGGCGCAGGCGAGGAACAAGGACTCGCGATCACTCGTTGGCTGTCCCCATTGCTGAATCCGATCCATGACAAGCTTGATCAAATACAATCGGAGCGGCAGCATCAGCATGGTGACGGTGTCAAGTGAGGCTTTTTGCATGACGGGGCGTCGGTCCTCTTGGCCGAGCATGGAGATGGCATGGTGAAATACACGATAAAGGTTACTCAGTGGGGGAACCCTCCTTTAGATGTGTTTGCCTAAAGAAATGTATCCCAAAATAGAGAAAAAGTGTAGACTGATAATTTTCCGTAAGTTATACTACTATTATGAAAGGCGAGGACGCCTATGCTCTATTTGAATTCACCCTCAATTCCATATTTGAATGCACAGACACCATCGGGTGTCTTTTTTGATGCATGAGAAAAGCCTCCAGCGTCCGCTAAAGAAGCGGGCGTTGGAGGCTTGTTCGTTATTTGGGGACTCCGCTCAGTGCATGTTATATAACAGATGACGAGTTAAGGTTATCGCCCCGCCATGAAGTCCGCAATGTTAATCTTCTGGCCGGTCCGCGCGCTTTCAAGCGCCGCGAGCACCATTGCCATGCTGTAGCGGTTGTCATGCCCGGAAGTGCCGGACGGACGTCCTTCGTTAAGCGACTCGAACATCTCGTCGATGCAGCCGTCATGGAAGACGCTCTCCATCGACTGCTTTTCGGTCGTGACACGGACATACTCTCGAATGAATTTGCCGGATTGATCGCCAGGCGCAACGACTTCTGCATACGGTGCGTCGACGCCGTTCCAGATTGCCGTTCCCGTCTCGCCCGTAATGCGCCAGTCTGCTTCCCATGAAGTCGGCTGACCTTCCGCGCACCAAGAACCACGATAGCAGAACACAGAGCCATCGGACATTTCGAAGATGCAGATAGCTGCAGCGTTGCCTGCATACCAAGAGCCAACAGGGTTAAACTCTTGGCAATAGACGGACACGGGATCAGCACCGATGATGAAGCGTGCCTGGTCGAACGTATGAATCGACATGTCGAGCAGCAGCGGGCTGTCCATTGCATCCCGGAAGCCGCCGAAATGCGCGCCGATGAAGAAATCTGCACCGATGTAACCCGGCTTGCCGATTGTGCCATCGTTGATAAGCTTCTGCAGCGCGCGGATGCCTGGCTCATAGCGACGGTTCTGCATGACCGCATGCGAGCGTCCTGTCTGATCGGCGAGTGCGACGAGATCGTTGCACTGCTCCATCGTTTCCGCCATCGGCTTCTCGCCGAATACGTGACAGCCATTGAGCATCGCGGTGCGGCGAATCTCGTAGTGAGCCGCTGGAATCGTAATGTCGAGCACGAGATTCGCGTCCGTTGCTTCGATGGCCGTCTGCAGATCGGTGAACGTAGGGCAGGACAGCCCATATTTCTCCGCCATTGCTTGAGCCGATTCCTCACGCACGTCGATGAGAGCGACGACGGATGCGTCTTTGCGCTGAAGCACATTTTTCATCCAGAGATTCGCAATGCCTCCGCAGCCGACGAGAGCAATTCGATAAGTAGTTGTCATCGCTTAGTACCCTCCGCGTTCGTCTTAGACCGGGTTCGGAATGATGCTTCCGCCGCGGCAGTTTTTAAGGTAGTTGAGTGCGTGTACCTGTCCTGTCATCTCCAGCTCGCCCCGGTATACCGGATCATGCCAGCCTTCGATGTCGATCGTGCCCTGATAGCCTGCTTGGCGCAAAATCGTAATGATGTCCGACCAGTTCGTATCGCCGAAGCCTGGCGTACGGTGCCAGACAAACTCCTTCGGACCATGAATGCCGTACTCTTTCACAATATCCCAAGCAATCGTTGCATCTTTGCCGTGTACATGGAACACCTTCGACACCCATTTGCGCAGCTGCGGGATCGGATCGATCAAGCTGACCATCTGGTGGCACGGCTCCCATTGCAGGCCGATGTTGTCCGATGGAATCGCGTTGAACATCATCTCCCACGCCGTCGGATTGTGCGCGATGTTCCAGTCGCCAGTCGCCCAAGTGCCGCCCATGTCGCAGTTCTCGAATGCGATCCGAACGCCCTTGTCCGCCGCACGGCGGCCCAGCTCACCGAATACTTCCGCGTATGCAGGAATCGATTCGTCAATCGGACGATCCGTCAGTCGGCCTGTGAACCCGGAGACGATGTCTGTGCCGAACAGATGCGCATGGTCGATCAGGCGCTCCCAGCTTGCAAGTGTATCTGCATTGTCGCCCGCGCCGGTCAGCGGATTGCCGAAGATGCCAAGCGTCGATATAACAAAATTGTGCTTATCCGCCAGCTCGCGAACACGAGCTGCTGTTTCCTTCAAATCAACCGAACCCGTCGTCTGCCAGAAGGTGAGACTGAACGATTCGAAGCCATGACCTACGATTTGGGGAATGACGCGAACCGCGTCCCCACCGCCAACCAGCGTGCCGATGCGCAGCAAGTTACTCATCTTGTGTATCACTCCAATATTGGCTTATAGTAGAACTGAACAACTTCATAATAGCGCTATCATTTGTTGAATTCTCTATATAATCTTGGGGAATAGTAGTCGGATCTTGTGGGGGGTGGAACGCATGACGTATCCGCAGGCACTATGGGAAAACACGCGGCTCGCGCACAAAACCTATCCATATATGCTGTTCGATAACCGCTGTTCGGACGCGCGAATGGATCAAAATATATTGTTTCTACACTGGCATGAGCACTTCGAAATTATTATCATGCGGCAGGGGAGCACCGTGTTTCATATTGATAGCCGTCCCTATGAGATGGAGCCTGGTGACGTGCTGTTCGTACCAGCAGGGGGTCTGCATGTCGGCTATAGCCGATGCAACGGGGATATTCGATTCATCTCGATTGTGTTCAACGGGGCATTGTTCAACGATTGGTCGCATGATGCGATACATGCCGAGCTCGTGGCACCCTATGTGGAGGGCAAGCTGCAGCTGCCGGTGCAGCCAGACAAGCTGAACGCGGATTGTGCCGCTCACTACGTGCTGCTCGAGCAGATGGTGATGGAGTTCGAAGCGAAGCAACCGGGTTATCCGCTTGTCATCAAGTCGCATCTGCATATGCTGTTCACGCAGCTGGCGCGCATATTGCTGCCGCATCAGGCGGAAGGAAGAGTAGGCAGCGAATCGCAGCACAGCCTGAACCGTGAGCGGTTCAAGCCGCTGCTTCGCCAAGTGGAGGAACGGTATGCCGAGCGATGGACGATTGAGCAGGCGGCGAAGTTCGTGAGCCTCAACCCGTATCATTTCTGCAAAATGTTCAAGAAACTGACCGGCCGCACCTTTGTCGAATACGTCAATCTGTGCCGAATGAACGAAGCGGAGCGTTTGCTGCGCGATACGACCGACACCGTCACCGAGATTGCCGGCCAAGTCGGCTGCGACAATCCGAACTATTTCACCAAGCTGTACAAGCAGTATAAAGGGGTAACGCCTTCGCAGGTCAGAAGGTAGGGATCACTACGTGGATGGGAGTTAGGTAAATAGCAAATGTAAGGGGTTGCAAGGCTCTTCGACACAAGGCGTATGGAGGTTGTAACGCAGCACATATATTAATGAAGAAACACACGTCGAAAATAGTAGATATAAACAAATAAAAACGCCCTTAAGCCCCGGAGGCTCAAGAACGTTCTTCGCTGTCCTTAGTATATCACGGGCGGATGGACTAGCCAACCACATTGAGACAGAAACATACCTAAAAGGACGGTTTGTGTCTAGATTTGTTCACAAATAGCAGCATATAAACAAAGACCGCGCATAAGCGCGGTCTTTGCATGTATAAAGGTAGTAATCTTATACTACGCCGTGAGCGATCATAGCGTCTGCAACTTTCGTGAAGCCAGCGATGTTAGCGCCAACTACGAGGTTGCCTGGGTGGCCATACTTCTCAGCAGCAGCTGTGCTGTTTTTGAAGATGTTTTTCATGATTTGGTGCAGTTTAGCGTCAACTTCTTCGAACGTCCACGACAGACGCATGCTGTTTTGGGACATTTCGAGAGCGGATACCGCTACGCCGCCTGCGTTTGCTGCTTTTGCAGGTCCGAACAGAACGCCAGCGTACAGGAACACTTCGATAGCTTCCAGCGTCGAAGGCATGTTAGCACCTTCGCCGATTGCTTTTACGCCGTTCTTAACGAGCAGCTTAGCGGACTCTTCGTTGATTTCGTTTTGCGTTGCGCAAGGAAGAGCGATGTCGCAAGGGATCGACCAGATGCCCGTGCAGCCTTCCGTGTACGTTGCGTTTGGACGCGATTTTACATACTCGCTGATACGTTTGCGCTCAACTTCTTTGAGTTGCTTAACGAGCGCAAGGTCGATACCGTCTGCATCGTAGATGTAGCCGTTCGAGTCGGAACATGCTACGACTTTAGCACCGAGCTGCGTTGCTTTCTCGATTGCATAGATCGATACGTTACCGGAACCGGAGACAACAACCGTGCTGCCTTCGTAGCTCAGGCCTTTGGACTCGAGCATTTCGTTTACGAAGTATACGCAGCCGTAGCCCGTTGCTTCCGTACGCGTCAGGGAACCGCCATACAGCAGACCTTTACCCGTCAGAACGCCAGCTTCGTTGCCGGAGCGAATACGTTTGTATTGACCGAACATGAAGCCGATTTCGCGGCCGCCAACACCGATGTCGCCAGCTGGTACGTCAGTGTCTGGACCGATGTAACGGTACAGTTCCGTCATGAAGCTTTGGCAGAAACGCATGATTTCGTTATCGGATTTACCTTTAGGATCGAAGTCGGAGCCGCCTTTGCCGCCGCCGATTGGTTGACCCGTCAGGGAGTTTTTGAAAATTTGCTCGAAGCCAAGGAACTTGATGATGCTAGCGTTAACGGATGGGTGGAAGCGAAGGCCGCCTTTGTAAGGTCCGATTGCGCTGTTGAATTGAACGCGGAAGCCGCGGTTTACTTGTACGTTGCCGTTGTCGTCCAGCCAAGGTACGCGGAAGTAAACAACGCGCTCAGGCTCAACGATTCTTTCGAGAATGTTGTGCTTGATGTACTGAGGGTTAGCCTCGATTGCTGGGATCAGAGAGTCGAAGATCTCTTTAACTGCTTGATGGAACTCGCTTTCGCCTTGGTTACGGCTAATCACTTTGTCATACACAGCTTGTACGTATTCTTTCGCGGTTTGTTGTTCTTTCGTAATCGTACTTACCACGTTCTACACTCCCTTTACTCAGTAACTGCGAGGAATGCTCCTCCAGCTCTTTTATAGTTTTTCACCTATCGTTTACACTTTTTTCTCGTGATAATTTCAAAGTTTAAAACATAAGACTCCTGGTTCGCCAATTAAAAAAACCTTTCACCCCTGATTAATTTGCTCTATTTGCAGGGGGTTTTTCTCTCTCTTCTATTATATAGTACAAATAAAATGTATATGAGTACAAAAAATTGCCAAAAAAAACCCCCGTTCGCATAGCGACGGGGGTTTACGAGGCGTTAAAAATTTTTAACTTACAGCAATTCGCGGCGAAGTTCTTCGCCCGATTTTGGCGACAGGTAAGCGAATGGAATGTCGAATACCGTTTTCGCGCCTTTTTGACCATCGCGGCTGAGGCGGATTGCAGCACGTGCGTAAGCAACGAGCACGCTTGCAGTAAATTCAGGATTGCTCTCGAGCTTCAGACCGAACTCGATGATTTGTTTCGTGTTCTCGCCCGTGATGCCGCTGCGGATAACGAAGCCGCCGTGCGGCATGCCTTGGTGTTTCTCTTTGAGCTCTTCTTCGGAGATGAACGTTACCGTCGTGTCGTAGTCGGAGAAGTAGTTCGGCATCGAAACGATCGTTTGACGGATCACTTCTTGGTCGGCGCCTTCTTCA
Organism: Paenibacillus cellulosilyticus; assembly: GCF_003182255.1. Taxonomy (GTDB): domain Bacteria; phylum Bacillota; class Bacilli; order Paenibacillales; family Paenibacillaceae; genus Paenibacillus_T; species Paenibacillus_T cellulosilyticus. The sequence continues at coordinate 236,612 of NZ_QGTQ01000005.1, forward strand.
GCAACGACGAAGCACTCGCGGAGGTGTTTCTCGCGCGTCGTGAACTCAGGCGTTTCACCGGAACGAATGCGGTCGATTACGGATTCAACTGGAACCGTGTATTGCACGCCGCCTTTCACGCCTGGTACACGGCGGATTGCGTCGGAGTGGCCTTGGCTTACGCCTTTGCCCCAGAACGTGTAGTCTTTGCCTTCTGGAAGAATCGATTCAGCAAGCAGGCGGTTCAGCGAGAACAGGCCTGGATCCCAGCCAGTGGAAATAACAGAGAGGTTGCCGCCTTGCGTTGCCGCAGCGTTAACCGTGTTGAAGAACTCGGGGATTTTCGCGTGTGTATCGAAGCTGTCAACCGTATTGAACATGCTTGCGATAACCGGCGTTTGCTCTGGCAGGTCCGTTGCGGAACCGCCGCACAGAATCATAACGTCGATTTTGCCTTTGTACTGCTCAGCTGCCGAGATGTGCTCGAACTTAGCGCTGTGCGAAGCGAAATCCTCTGGTTGTCTGCGTGTGAAGATTGCAACAAGCTCCATGTCTGGGTTTTGTGCAATTGCTTTTTCGACACCTTTACCGAGGTTACCGTAACCAACGATGCCGATTTGAATCTTACTCATTTGGTTTTTCCTCCCTGAATTCGAATAAAACGCATAGGTTCTAGTATATAGAGATGTCAAGAAAAAAGTAAACCGACAAAGTTGTCAAGGACACGTTTTGTAGAAAAAATTAATTTACTAAGCGCTCTCGGTAGTATGTGTTGTTCATAGTGTACATATGCAAAAAATAGTATGGCAGAAACGCTTTCCGAAATAGCCGAAATCCACGTAGATACTTGAATTATATAAGAAACTATACGAGATAGTATAGGTTGCATTTCTATCATTTTATAAAATGGAAAAGAGCTTGGATTTTAAGCTTTTTTAAATATTCGGATGCTACAATGAAAGGGGATACATACCAGTTCTGATAGTAATTAATGCCCATTAGGGGGTTGATCGCGTTGGTGAAGCTGCTGGATCGGCTTCGTAAAGGTTACGGTCGGAAGCTTGTTATGCTGCATGCATGGAACGGATGGATTGTCGTCGCGTTGGCAGTAACCGGACTTATTCTACTCGGAGGATTCTGGCGTGAGATTCTAGGCGAAGGGCGAGTATGGATCAAAGAGATTCACATCGTCGTTGGCATTGGCTCACTGGTGCCGGTTCTTTATTACCTGCTGCTCGCCGGGAAGCACTGGAAGCAGCTGCGTGACAAGCCGTGGCAGCGGTTCAATGTGCTGTTCGTGCTTGCACTATTAGTCGGTTGGCTCGCCTCTGGCGTACTGCTGTGGCAGTTCCGAGCGGTCGGGCCGCGTTGGTCGAATCCCGCGCTAACCGTGCATGATTTGCTCACATGGATTGGACTGCCGTATATCATCTATCACTCGATTACACGAACACAATGGTTGAAGGAACCGAACCGTCGGACCGTATCGTCAGGGCGAAGACCCGCGCAGGAGGAGTTGCATCCGGCGTCGATGCCTCAGCCGTTCTATACGCGCCGTTCGTTCATTCGAGGTTCGATTGCGGCTGGACTGGCTGTGTTAATAGGACCCTCTTTTTTAAAATGGATCGGCAAATCGCTCGGCGGCTCGATTGGCGGCAACTCCATGGAACAGCTGCTGGAGAGCGATTCGAACGATCTCGTGCCTGCGCCGCTGCCGCTTGCGGCATCGAGTCCGCCAATAGGCGGCGGCTCATCCGGACATTTCCGCGTCTACACGGTGACGCCGATTCCGAGCTTTGACAATAACAACTGGTCGTTTACGGTTGACGGACTGGTAGAGAAGAAGCTGCAGTTCACATGGGAGCAGTTCGTGAAGCTGAAGCGCAAGGTTCAAGTGAGCGACTTTCACTGTGTGACCGGCTGGTCGGTCTATCACAATACGTGGGAAGGCATTCCGCTGCGTACGCTTTTGGCCGAGGCGGGAGTTAAGTCAGAGGCTCAGTATATTAAATTTTACTCCGGTGACGGGGTTTATACCGACGCTTTGTCGCTCGAACAAGTGAAGGTGCAAATGTCCGATGTCATGGTAGCGGTTATGCATGATGGCAAGCCCATTCCAAGCGATCTTGGCGGTCCGGTTCGACTGATCGTACCTCAAATGTATGCTTATAAATCGGTGAAATGGCTAGTCCGAATCGAGCTGATTGCTGATAGCCACGTGGGTTATTGGGAACAACGTGGTTATAGCAACGATGCTTGGGTGTAGGGATAGACGGACAACTTTCTCCAAAAACGCGGTTGTATAATTATTCATATTGTTGTATAAATAATTAACCGATTGCGATTTGGGGAGGTTTGTTTGGAATGCCGAATAGGAGTGTTGGAGCGCCATCGTCAGAAACAATGGAGTTGCTTGAAGCTGCTGAGAATGCTGTATTATTCACGGCTGTACGCCCTGCCGTCATTATGGAGAAAGGCGAGGGCATGTATTTGTGGGATACGGAGGGACGTTCGTATCTCGATTTCATTGGGGGCTGGGCGGTGAATGCGCTGGGCCACTCCCCGCACGTTATTCAGGTTGCGCTAGCTGCACAATCAGCGCAGCTGGTGAATGCGAGCCCTGGCTTTTACAATAAGCCGATGGCCCAATTCGCGAAGCAGCTCACAGAGCTGACCGTATTCGACCGTGTATTCTTCGGCAGCAGCGGGGCGGAAGCGAATGAGAGCGCGATTAAGCTGGCACGCAAATATGGTGCTGTGCATCGCGGCGGCGCTTATGAGATCATTACGACGCTTGGCGGCTTCCATGGCCGGACGCTGGCGATGATGTCGGCGACAGGCAAGCCGTATTGGGAGCCGCTGTTTGCGCCGAAGGTACCTGGCTTCCGGCATGTACCGTTTAATGATCTGGATGCCATGCGCGAAGCGGTAAGCGAGCAGACATGTGCGATTATGATTGAGCCGGTGCAAGGCGAAGGTGGCGTACATCTGGCGGACCCGGCTTATGTTACAGGGCTGCGGGAGCTGTGTGACGAGCACGGGATTTTGCTTATTTTCGACGAGATTCAGACCGGTCTGGGGCGCACGGGCAAACTGTTCGCTTACGAGCATTATGGCGTTGAACCGGATATTATGACGTTGGGCAAAGGGATAGGCGGCGGCTTCCCGCTGTCGGCGATGCTGACGAAAGAGCGGTATAACCTGTTCGAGCCAGGTGAGCAAGGTGGGACGTACACAGGACAGCCGCTGGCGATGGCCGTGGGGCAGGCCGTTGTTCGTGCGATCGTAGAGCAGCAGTTGTCGGAGAATGCGAAGGAGTTAGGAGAATACCTTCAGGCTGGACTAAAGAGTATTGCGAAGCGCTATCAGCTAGCGAACATTCGGGGGTTGGGACTGCTCATTGCATTCGATCTCTCGCAGCCAGCAGCTCCTAGACTTGCGGCTGCCGCAATGGAGAATGGACTCATTATTAATGCGTCCAGCGCATCCGTCATTCGTCTGATACCACCGCTGATCGTGTCGCATGCTGATGTCGATGAGATGCTGAAGAGACTTTGCCTCACACTCGATGCCGTACAGCATGTATAAGTGCGCGTTCGGGTAGATTGTGATGCTTCGTGATCAAAAGCGGACTTGTTGAACGACCTCTTATAATACGTGTTCAAAAAGTTCGGTTTTCAGCACCGAGAAGGTTGGATCAAGCGGGGAATGAGGATCGGAGCGTAAGTGTTGTGCTACGCGAGAACCGGAAGTCACAGCTTCATCCAAGATTCGATGCCGAATACACTTCTTGTGATGCTTCGTGATCAAAAGCGGACTTGTTGAACGACCTCTTAAAATACGTGTTCAAAAAGTTCGGTTTTCAGCACCGAGAAGGTTGGATCAAGCGGGGAATGAGGATCGGAGCGTAGTGAAGTGCTACGTGAGAACCGGAAGTCACAGCTTCATCCAAGATTCGATGCCGAATACACTTCTTGTGATGCTTCGTGATCAAAAGCGGACTTGTTGAACGACCTCTAAAATGGCAATCTATTGTTAGACGTGCTAAAGTACGGGTATAACGATCGATTGTGAAGGGGCGTAAACGTATGGGTAAGCGGTTTTCACGAGAATCAAGATGCTTCAAGACAGCTCGGGTGTTCCCGACGGATGTCAACAACCACAACACACTGTTCGGCGGCAAGCTGATGTCGTACATTGACGATATTGCATCGATTGCAGCGACGAAGCACTGCCGTCGGCCCGTCGTAACCGCTTCGACTGACTCGGTAGACTTCTTGTCCCCGATTCGCCCATCCGATGCGGTTTCATTGGAGGCATTCGTCACTTGGACGGGCCGCTCTTCGATGGAAGTATTCGTGAAGGTCGTCAAGGAGGAGCTGCTGACCGGTGAGCGGACGATTGCGGCAACCTCGTTCCTGACGTTCGTCGCGCTGGATGAGAACCGTAAGCCGATCGAGGTCCCGGACGTTGTGCCGGAAACCGAGGAAGAGCTGAAGCTGCATGAGACAGCGCCGCAGCGGGCCGAAATGCGCCGTCTTCGTCGGCAAGAAAGCAAGCGCTTCGCAGATTATCTCACGGTAACCCATCCTTGGGACTAGAAAATAAGCATGAACTTTCGGATCGACATTTTCTTCGTCTTCACGCCTGTCCGCAGATACGCTATGATGAGAAGGTATCGGAATAAGCGTTTACGAAGCAATCAATTTGCTTACAAGTAGCGGTATCGAAGAGGCAAGCAAATTGATTTAGCGTATGCTTACGAAGCAATCAATTTGCTTACGCAAATTGATTTCAGGAGGCGAAGAACGATGGCAGATCAGCAATCTCGCATTATCCATTCGGTAATATTCACGCTTAAGCATCCGCGCGAATCCGCGGAAGCCGAGCAGTTCCTGGCGGACGGCCGCCGCATTCTGAGCAGTATCCCGTCGGTCGAGCAATTCGTGGTGAACCTGCAGGTGAGCCCGAAGAATGACTATCAATACGGCTTCTCGATGGCGTTCGCCGATCAAGAAGCATATGAAGCTTACAATAACCATCCTCAACACACAGCTTTCGTCGCGGAGCGATGGGAGACCGAGGTCGTGCGTTTCTTGGAAATCGACTATGTACAGTGGGGTTAGACAACGTACATAATTGCATTCGCAACATGAAGGAGCTGCCCTGCAAGCACATCGGATGATGGCATGAAGAGCAGCTCCTTTTGCATAAAATCAACTATTGGACAGGTACCTGCATCGTCAGCCCTTCAAGCGGAGTTTCCTTCCATTCGGGCTCGCCGTTGACGGTTGCCATCGTTCGGATCATGGGTATAACGGTAATGGTGGAGCCGCTTGGGACAGGCGGTGTATACAGCCACGCATCCTCAATATAAGCAGAATCAGGAGTAGGTGGGCGCTCGGTGTGATGTGAGGTGCTCCACTCGCCTGTCCCCTCAAGCTCCTTGCCTTTCTCATCTTGAATGCGGAAATGAACATATTCGCCTTGTTCAAACATAGCCTGCTTCCTCATGAAAGGAATTTGCAGCTTCAAATGCCATTCTGCTGCCGTATCCGACATCCGCAGCCGTACCACCTCAAACGAATGGTTCTCATGCTCGGCACGTAAAGGGTTGTCCCACTTCACCGTATGGGTGTGGTCTACGCCGGTGATGGGCAGTTCGAAGCTCCAATCCCCTTGTATGACCGTATAAGGTCTGCCGTCCGAGTGTTGAACACCAAATTTGGGAACGTTGATCGCTAATGTAAACGTCTCGGGGAGCTTCTTCTGCAAAAAATATTTGACGACCCCAGCTTCGTAGCCGTCGTATAAACCGCCATGATCAAATTTATACGTGTAGCCGAGCACCGACTTCGCAGATGGTGTAAGCTGAAAGTCGGGTATCACATAATCTCCTGTAGGAATCTCACCTTGTTCCTTGCGGAACGTGTAGGTGAAGGATACCTGCAAACCATCGTAGAACGCCTCATGAATCCGAAGAATGTATCCGTTATTCTTAACCTCCGTTAGAATAGGCAGCTCACCTGATTGCTGCAGCTGCAAGTTCTGCTTCACACCTTCATCGCCAATCCAGCCGAAAATCGAAGATAGATACGGCTTCATCGAATCAACCGTTTGCGGATTGGATGCAATCCATATGCTCGTAGATAGCAGAAGGAAGGTGATCGCAAGAGCGAGTCGTCTTGTCCGGCGGAGGGAAAACACTGCTTTTCTCCGACTCGGAACCTCAACAATGTTCTGGTTTTGTTTATCGTCAACCTGTCCCGTGCCATGCTTGATCGCAGAATCGCCGACCAGAGATGCGAGCGTCTCATCGATCCTTCTTCTCACCGCATCAGGAATCGGCAGGTCCTGCTCGTCCGTCGTTCCTCTTAGATCGTTGCGAATCTTATCTTCGAAGCTCATAGCATTCCCTCCTCTTGCACAGGACCCTTCAGCAGCATCGCCAGCTTTTCCCTTGCACGATACAGCCTTGACTTGATCGTTCCGTCCGACAGCTGCAGCAGCTCACCGATCTCCTTCAACGGCATATCCTCAAGGTAATGCAGCATAATGACTTCCCGTTGTTCCGGGCCTAGCAGCCCGATCGCGTGATAAAGATCAAGCTTGTCTTCGCTAGGTTGATCAGGCGAAGAGGCGATGATCGTGTCGTGCTCGTACAACGGAATTACCTGATTTTTTCGTTTCAGCATGCCATTACAATGGTTGATCAGAATGCGGACGAGCCAAGTTTGCGCATAACGAGGTTCCTGCAGTTGATGAATTTGGCGAAAAGCAGCGATGATCGTCTCTTGGATCGCATCTGCCGCATCCTCATCCGAACGCAGCATGCCGAAGGCAACACGGTACAGCGTTTTTTCAAACATGCGAATCATACGGACGAAGTCGTCCTTTGACCCGTGCCTTGCGCGAACGACAATATCGATAAGTTCGTTCAATGTGGGGACTCCTTTCGGCCAAGCTTATACCTATTAGAGATCGAATGTGCTCGTAAGGTTCCCTTCCTTGTAAAAAAATAGCGGATATACGCAAACAATCCGCCTCTCAGGAGAGAGACGGATGTAAACTGCTTATTATTGCGGCGGGTACATCTTCGAGTGAAGCTGCTGACGCAGCGCGTCGAGCTCAGCCTTCAGATCGTCGTTATTGTTCGAGGAGTAGCGCGTTGTTGCCGATGCTGGCGCTGGTGCATCTGGATCGAATGGCTCGAACGGAAGCGAATCGAGTGAGTAATCCGCCTCGGACTTCGCCGTGTCGCTGTACGGGGGTTGTGCAGATGCTGCTGCAGCCTGATACAGTGCGTCTGCGGGCACTTCCTGCTGTACAGCAGGGACGATCGGTGCTTTAGCAGCTGCTGGCCGCTGTGGATTCGCCTCCAGCAGCATAGCCGTGCGGTTCGCTTGCACATGTGTCAGTCGAGACAATACGCTCCAGCCGATCAAGAGGAACAGCAGTCCGACACCCGATCCGACATATGACCGTTCTAGCGGCGATAGCATTGGGAATATGGTATTGAAAACGACATCATCTTGATAAATTTCAATGTCATATTGCTTCAGCACGAGGTAGACGACCGGCGATAGCAGCGCAGCCGTACCCACAAGCGGGAATGTCACGGCAGCTGCGAATTGCAGAACGGATGCTGGCAGCTTAACGAGCCAATACGTCAGCGGGAAGTACGGAGCCGTCGACGTGAACAGATCCTTATACGAGAACGGGCCAAATGCATGCTGATAAGGCAGAGCGGCTGCGTACTTCTCTGGCAGGAGCATCCGAATGCGGCGGGCGTCCGCCATCATAAGCGCGTGCGAGAGATGGACGCTCATTTTCAGAATCGGAAGACCAATTAAGAGCGGCGTTAGTCCGAAACCGAGTGCGGTCAGCGTGACCGATAAGACGAAGCTAATGATGGAGAGCGGCAGCGTTATGAATAACATATATAGCGTCTGGCTGGCATATCGTCCGATCGGGCCTGCCGGCGGCAGCGGGATCGATGGGTTGTGCTCAGTTTGTTGTTTCATCGTACTCAGACTCCTTCAATGGAAATAACAGTTGAGTTCAGTATAGAAGAATAACAGTGGTTCGCACACGGTCCCTCGACGGGATGATATCCCCAACTATAGTCGAGGTTGGATTCATACGATGGAAGGAGGGGAGTTGGTTTGTGAGATTGGTCACCGCGAACTATAAGGTACCATGATAGGATATAATTGGCAATAACGATCGTGTGAATTAGAATGAATAGGGAGCAGTGGCGTTTCATCGGCAGCGGTCATTTGGTGTGAATGTTCAATTTAATGAAATTAATCTCATGAAACACTTATTACCTATTGAGATGTTATAATTAAAATAATTGAACTTTTCAGAGTACTTCGTCAATACCAACCCTAATTCGAGGCAGGAGGTTTTGCTGATGCGTGGAGGAAACGAAAATTCAAATGTAGGTTTTACAAAGGTTCCCATTCAAATTCCGAACGATTCACGCTACATTGATCCCGTTGTTGATTACATCCGCAGAATCATTAAGCCCGATCAGCTCGTAACAACCGATTCGCATTGGGATTACTATCTGGGCGAAAGTGTCGAGTTTACGAAAGACGGTGTAGATATGGCTTATGAGTGGAATGAGTCATGGGGCCATGAACTGACGACGAAGGCCAAGACAGAACAAGCTGCGAAGGCGCTGCGAGAGACAGCGGCTAGTATTACGGATCATATTAAGCGGGTTCAATAAGCTAGAGCGATTGAGGCATGATACAGTTGAATACAATCGTCCCATAAGAAGGTCCCGCTCATTGTGAACGGGATCTTTTGTATTTTACGCTAGTTCTTTTCATTTATAATGATTGGTTCTTTTGGATCGGAATGGCTATCATTGGCCGGGCATATGTTCATTCGGGGGTCAAATTTCGGGACTGAAAGGTGGATGATTAATGAAAAGAAAGTGGCTCGCAGCGTTTACTGTGCTTTTGCTTGTTGTCATGATGAGCTTCACGGTATCCAGCTCAGCGGCGCCTAGCACTTATGTGCACGGCGTCTTCTCGACTAGCCCGCTCTATGTGAAGGACGGTGTAACCGGCAATTGGTTGACGGCGACGAGCGGCAATGCAATTGCAAGCTGGACGGAGAATCCGCTCAGCTCGGGCGATCAAGGTTTCTTCAACGCGATTGTGTATGTAGGCAGCGTGAAGTACGAATTCCGACTCGTCAGTCTAAGCGCGACGACTACTGATCAGATCGACGGTACTTTCGATATTTATGTCAATAACACGCTGACCGCAACGGTCAATGGGACGGTGTATGGCCTCAGCCAACCAGTAGGCAACTACTTCAAGTTTTATGACAGCGCATACAACTGGCACGTGTCTGCCTATATAACAAGTCGACTCGATTATTAATCGAGCGTCTGTAACGGCTGACGGCCGCAGTGCGGCTGCCCCCACCGCAGCGCGGCAATAACAACAAGGGCCCTCTAGCGATAAGAGGGCCCTTCTCGAATTGAACTCGCGGCTATTGATGAGCGGTCAATTGCCTGCGCTCTCATACTTGCGCATTCCGATTCGGAATAGCACGTAGGCAACCGCCGCGCAATAAATTGCGGCTACTGGCGGAGCCATCCAGATCCACGGACTAGTCGTTTTGTCGAACAGATAATAAGCCGGGAAGAAGCTGACGAACGCGAACGGTACGAGGACGGCGACAAGCAATTGAATGCCCATCGAGAAAATCGTAATCGGGTATTTCGCGAACTCCCCCAGATTATGAATCATAATCGGAAAGGCGTTGCCGGCGTTTTTGATCCAGAATGCGCTTGTGTTGGCCGCCAAATTGATCGATACGCGGATGGCAACGGCTGTGATGATGAGTAAGATAGCGATAACGATTTTGCCGAAGGACCAGTGTAGATCGACCTTGGTTAGCGCTTGTCCAATCATGATAAAGCCAATGATGATATTGCCGATACCGTTCATTCCGATGCCGTTAGTCAGCACCTGGAGAATAGGGGATACGGGACGCAGCAGCATAACATCAAGCTCCCCGCGGTTGACGAGACCGCCAAGCCGCCAGGTTCCTTCAAAGAATAAAGAGCCGAACCCTTCGGTTAGATAGATCATGGCATACATAAAGACAACTTCCCAGAACGTCCATCCGTTAATATCCGGAATCCGATTATAGACGACCCATAGGAATACGATGCCGAGCATCTGCGTCAGAACGGCGGAGACGATCATAATGAAGAAGTCGGTCTGATATTCGAGAATCGCTTTCAGTTGTGTGCCGAACAATCTGCGATATAAGAAAAAGGTACGTCTTGCTGAGCGAACAATGGACATGCCGAATCAACCTCCATGAATCGTAATCTGCCGCACTGCCCATGACCACATGAGTTTGCCGCAAAGCCATAGGACGCATGCCCATACGCATTGCACGGCAAGCAGCCCAAGCGCGCCCCATGCGCTGACCTCTTCGAGATAGATGGCTGCCGGTGTATGTACGATGCCTTGGAATGGCAGCACCAGCGCCAGTTTCTCCAGCCAGTCTGGGAAGAAGGAGAGCGGCACGAGCGCGCCAGAGAACAGGCTCGTCACAGCCATCCGTGCCCATACAATTCCGAGCGATCCCGTCGACCAGAAGCAGAGCAGTCCGGCCATGTAGACGATGCCGAACTTGACCATCAGCGAAGCAAGCACACTGAGGATGAACAGCAGGCTATGGATGAAATCCGGTTTCAGTATGCCGGATGCAGAGAGTACGACGATGAATGTAAGGATAGCGGTAAGCCCGCCTTCGATAACGGTAGAGCCAAGCGTTTCAGCGAGCCGCGCCTTCTGGAAGTCGAGCGGCTTGAGCAGATCGGCGGAGACGCTGCCATCGAGAATTTTGCCAGATATACGCGATTCGGAATAGTAGGACAGCAGCGAGTTGCTGATGAACGAGATGATGAGATACGTCTTCATCTGCGTCCAAGACATACCGGCGAGCTCGTCGCGTCCAGCATAGATGGCACTCCACAGTGCATACATGGCGATGAGCAGGACGAAGCTTGAGGCAAAGTTAACGACGTAGGACAGGCGGTAAGCCAGCGTATTTTGCATGGAACGCGTTGCAATGCCCGTATAGGCCCGCCAAGAACGTGGAAGCCGAAGCCAGGCGTTCATCGGCGACTCGCCTCCGTTCCAGCGGCTGTTTCTTTATCCGCGTGCTGTTCATCGAGCGTGATGTGGCCCTCGTACACCTGCTTAATGACGTGCTCGATGCCGGGCTCATCGATCCGGAAGTCGACGACTTCACCGCAGCGCATCACAGCCGATGCGACCTCGCTCGCTGTAATGTGGAAGCGGTCGAATCGCAATGAAACATGCTGTCGATCCAGCTTCTCGGCAGTCACCTTCGGCATATGATCAAGCGCTTCGCGGAGTGCGGGAAGGTCGGCGCTCTGCAGCTGGAAGTGAATGACCCGTTCGCGGGCGAAGCGGTCCTTCACAGCGGCAAGCGTACCATCATAGATCAAGCTGCCCTGGTCAATGATGACGAGACGGTTGCATAGATCCTCGATGTCGCCAAGGTCGTGTGTGGTCAGCATAACCGTTGTCCCGTGCTCTTTATTGGAGGCACGGATGAACTCGCGAATGCGCTGTTTCACGGCGATATCGAGGCCGATGGTCGGCTCATCGAGATAAACGGTGCGTGGGTTGTGCAGCAGTGCTGCGGCGAGATCGGCCCGCATCCGCTGACCGAGCGACAGCTTGCGTGCCGTCAGGTGGAGGAAATCCTCCATGCCTAGCAGTTCGATGAACTGATCCAAGTTGCGTTTGTATTGTGCATCTGGAATTTCATAAATATCTTTCAGCAGCGAGAACGTTTCTGAGATCGGGATGTCCCACCACAGCTGTGTTCGCTGCCCGAATACTGCGCCGATCGTACGCGCATTCTCCATCCGATTACGATAAGGATCAATGCCGCCGACGCTGATCGTGCCAGCGCTTGGGATGAGAATGCCGGTTAGCATCTTGATCGTTGTAGACTTGCCGGCGCCGTTCGGACCGACGTAAGCGACAGTTTCGCCTTCCTCGATGTCGAGATCAATGCCCGCGACAGCCGTTTTATCGACATACTTCTGGGTGAAAAGATGTTTGACCGCACCAGCGAGACCTGGCTCTTTCACCGCTTGTCGGAACTGCTTCGTCAGCTGACGAATTTCAATAAAGCTCATTGGATGACCCCTCTCTATTGTCTATTCAGACCCGTAAATCATCACAGTGGAATAATAGAAATTCCATATTATATGAAATAGTATATGAATTCAACAGAAAAGAATAGTAGAAATAATGATGTAATCGCTAGTGTGAAGCGGTTGAGTAGTGGGATTCATTAGCTTGCGTGGGGAAGGCAGGTGGATAGGATACATAAAAGTATCCTTAAAAGTATGCTAACTAGCTCGGTTGGCGGGAGGCAGGCAATGACGCGCCATAAATCAGCATAAAATAACAAACCCCGCTCGAAACCGAGCGGGGTTTGTTATCGGCATGGCGAACCATGCATATCATGCAGCTTTGCTTCTTAGTCTACGTCCGGACCGCCATCGGCTTGGTCGGACGGATCATTGGCATACTTCTCATAAGATGTAGCGTTCATGACACGGCGTGCAGTCAAGTAACGCTTAACATAATAGGAGTCGCTCAGGCTGCTGATAGTAACGCCTTTGGAGGAGGAAGCATGAGCGAATTTGCCATCGCCAACATAAATGCCGACGTGGGAAACGCCTTTGCCGCTCGTATTGAAGAATACGAGATCTCCTGCACGCAGGTCGTCCTTGGCAACTTTCTGGCCAAGTTGGCTTTGATCATAGGACGAATGAGGCAGAGTGATACCGAGTTGCTTAAATACATACATCGTGAAGCCCGAGCAGTCAAAGCCTTTGGCCGTCGTGCCAGCTGTCTGGTACGGCGTTCCGTAAACGCTATCAACTACGGTGTCGAGCTTCGAGTCCGCGAAAGCGCTTCCTGCTTGGAAAGCAAGAAGAAGTGCGAGACCCAGGAAAATTGCTGTAATCTTGTTGCGCACGTTGAAGTGCTCCTCCCATTGCCTACGAGGTTAGCTGTGGGGTTCGGTTGAAGGTCCCCTATGATTCCCTCAGACCGGCTTGTCCAACGGACATACGCGGTCGGGCTCAATTCACCCAGTGTGGTTCCCCCGTTTTCGTACACGGAAATTCGGCAGTGTTTGATTGTACAAGGGGTAATAATTCGTAGTTTATGAAGAAAATCCTTCCTGCGTGTCGAATTTCTAATAATTCTCATGAATAGAGTAGGAATTCGTAAGTTTTATGAGAGAATCTCTCATTTTAGGGCCGGAAAACTCGAAAAAGGACCGCGCTTTCACAGCTGCGGTCCTTCTATAGGGCGACACTATCAAACTCGAATGTTGTAGGACAGAGAGGAGGGCTTGTCAGCTTATGTTTGAGAACGGGACTGGAGACAGTCATATTGAGAGGCAATCGTCCATACTTTAAGCAACGTTTTCACGAATCGGTAGCCTTGATGCACGACGATTGCCAGGAAGCCTGCCCAGAGCAGCGAAGCAGAGAAGACAAACAGTCCCAAGGCGCCAATCGCACACCATAAGAAGAGTGACATGCCGATGTAGGGCAGGAAATGTCGGAAGGCTCGCCACAATCCATTGAAGGCTCCGCCGCCGGAGGCGGCACTAAGCTGCATCGCAAGGAAGAATAGGTGGAGCAGAACCCCCCAGGAAAGCCAGCCAGACGCTGAAGGCAAGAGCTCCATGATGATGCTCTTCACCGATACGCCAGAGAGTATCGTCGACAATGCGCGTGGCAGCAGCCAGTAGGCAGGCGCAAGTGCAAGCAGCGACTCGACCCAGTAGAGAATTGTAATCGGCAGCCAAGCGCGGCGCATGCCTTGCAGGAAGCGGGTTCCTTGCTCGGTCGATGCATGATGCAGCGAGTGGAATAGTCCCGCGTTGAGCAGCGGTGTCAACAGCATACGGAGTACGATAAGGCCGGCGAATGTCCATAAGTAGGGTTGAATTAGATCAGTCTTCATGAGGCGAAACTCCGCTTCATACACGTACAGCCGAGCTGCAGATGCGGGCATCCCGCTGCCCGGATAGCGGCGCAGCAGCGGGATGATGATGCCGTCTACAAACCGATACAAGAAGAAGCCCCACAGCAGCTGGTAGACGAATAGAACGATAATAATATACAGATGACGGACCGTTAGCGACCAGCCGGCTTTCAAATGCTGCTTCATACGGATCGTTCCTCTCTACCAGCCGAGTGCGCCAATGAGGCTGTCGAGCAGCTTCGCGGCGCCGAGGCTCCAGCGTGCCTGTGTTTGCTCCGGCAGCTCGGCTTTCAAATAGTTATTGAAATGTCGATTGTCGAGCACATTCGTGTTCTGAGGATCGACAACGGCCCAATCCAGCGGCGCTGTATGGACGAACTTGAACTGTACGCTTCCTTCGGTGCCATCCCAAGTGCGGGTCATCGTTGTGCCGTCGGTGAATCGGAACTTGACCGGTACGGGGCCGTAGCTGCCGCCCAGCCGCCGCACCTGTACGACGGATTCATACTGTGTCGTATCGTCCGGCTGGCGAACGGTACGCACATCGATGCTCTCGACTGCGAAGTCGGCCATGAGACTGCCGTACACATATTGGCGGAAATAGTCGCTCCACTTCGTCTTCGTCACCTGCTCCACGACACGCTCGAAATCGGCGGTGGATGGGTGATTGAACTTGTACTTCTGGAAGTAGGTGCGCATGATCTTCTGCATCGTCTTGTCGCCGACGAGCTTCTCGATGCCGACCAGTACGAGCTTGGCGCGCATGTACACATTTTCTGCATAGTGATCATGGCTGTGGTAGCTCCAAGACAGCTGCTTCAGCGGTGCAGGGTCGGTCATATAGCTTGATTCAAGCGCAAGGTTCGGCAGTACGCCGTACTCGGTTTCCATTACTTTGTCTTCGGCATAGGAGGTGAAGCCCTCATCGAGCCACGCTTCCTCGAACTCGTTGGATGCGACCATACCGTACCAATATTGATGGCCGATCTCATGGACGACGGTGCGTTCGAGCGAGTACCCCGGATTGTCATCCTCAGCGGCAAAAGCGGTAACGAGCGTCGGGTACTCCATTCCACCTGCGCCGTTGCCTCCTTTTGGCGGTACGACGATCGAGAGGGTCGAATACGGATACTGTCCGTACCACTGTGCATATTTAACAAGTGCAGACTTAGCGGCATGCAGGTAACGGTCCTTCAGACCGGCGTGCAGTGGATCGAGATACAGCTTTATGCGAACGCCCGGTATGCCCGGTGCGGAGAGCGAATCCTCTTCGTATACAAAATCAGGAGATGCCGCCCATGCGAAATCATGCACATCATCGGCATAGAATTGATAGCTCTTATAGCTGCCATTTGTCTGAATCGGCTTTGTTTGGAAACCTGTCGCTGCTACAATGTAGCGCTCCGGCACATGAATGTTGACGCTGTAGATGCCGAAATCGCTGTAGAACTCGGAGTTGCCATGGTACTGATGCGCATTCCAGCCTTCAGCAGCCCTGCCGCGAGTACCTGCCGTCTCATAGACAGCCAGCTTCGGAAACCATTGACCGGCCATGACGAAGTTGCCGGCGTAGCCCATTCGTGCGAACACTTCCGGGAGCTGTACCTCGAAGCTGAGCTTCAGCGTGACGCTCTTGTTCGGCTGAACAGGCGTTTGCAGCCGCAGCTTGGCCAGCGTCTGATCGTCCGGATTGCCGTCGTCCGGCTGAACGTAGTGGAGGCGAGGGAGTAAGCTGTCTCCTTGCTCGGTAATGAGCGAAGTAATCGTCATCGAGCCGAAGCTGTTCGATGTCGCATTATCCTCGCGCAGCTTGCCGCCCGACTCTCGCATGAAGGATGTTTTGGTCGATTGGAACGCGTTCGGATACAGATGCCAGTACATCTCGGACACTGGCTTACGACCAGGGTTCGTCCATGTGACGATCATGTCCCCGTTCAGCTTCTTGCCGGACTCGTCCAGCTTCACGTCGATGTGGTACTCGGATACGCGCTTGCTGAGCGTCTGCTCGTCCGGCTTCATGACCGTGTTGGGCTCAGGCGTCTTGCTGCCCGTTGATGGTGTCGGCGATGGTGAGGAAGGGACGGCAGCGCCAACCTCAATGGGATTCATGCTGACAAGAGAGCCATCCAAACCCGAAGCTGCAGGCTCATAAGCGTACGTATACTCGGATGTCCATGCATCGCCGAACCATGGGGCTGACGTAAATACAAGCACAGCGGCGAGGAGTAGTAGCACCGCAGTTCCTTTGAAATGCCGTGGAGTCATTGAACGATTCCCTCCCGTTGACAAGCAATCTAAGGCATGTATATGTTTGCTTTTCGAAGATTATTAGCTAAAATGGAATTATTGTGCGGCAGCAAGGTGAACCGGCTGCTCCCTGTCCATTTCGGCGGGGCAGCGGCGTTTCATACCGGAGAGATACAAGAAAGTTTTAGTTGACGATAAAGGCTTTCTTGGATTAAGGACAAACCCGCGCACGGCGCGGCCTCGCGGGCATAAGACTGACTGCCGAAGGCGTTAGGTGCCAGATTGTCGGAGGCACATGAAGAGCGGAAAGGTGTGAATCAAGATGGAACAGCAAGGACAAGGCGGGCAAGAGGCGAAACCGAAGAAGTCGCTGTCGCTGAACGTTGTCAGCAGCAAAGAGCATCGTGGATTCGGCGCAGGCTCGATCGATTTGAGCCAAGTGTCTCCCGTTATTATTGATGGTGATACAGCAGTTATTGATGTAGGTGCGATGCACGCGAAGAGCAAGATCGAGAAGGGCATCAAGTTCAGCGCGAACAAGGAAGATGTGCCGAACGGCCGCAAATGCTGGATCGTATGGATCGCGGTAGACCGCAATGAGGAAGGCTCGCTGTATGGCGGTGCAACAGCTTGCGAGATGCTCATCGATACGGAAGCGCGCCGCGGCTGGAAGCTGCTGGCGGATCACGTGAACCGGCTTGACTATGCGATCAAGCGCCGTTTCATGCTCGATGGACTGAACGCAGAAGAGAAAGCTGCGCTTCGTACGCTGCTCGTCGAACACAACCAAGAGTGGTGGGATCGTTCGTCCGACGCGTTGAAGCAAGCGCTTGAGTCGTAGGATAACTAGTTAGAATAGAAGAAGGCCAAGGAGAATGCTGTAGAGCAGTTCCTTGGCCTTTTTCTGTATGGACGAAACTAATCCATTTCACTGTACACCGTAAATTGCCAAGCTCATATTCAGCTTCAATTCAGTTACCTCTGTTAGGATAACTGTAGAAACAAAAGACGCCCAGGCAGCGGGGGAGCGCTGTTCCGGACGTCTAGGGAATGAATCAAATGAATGAAGCAAGCATGCAAGGTGCAAATTAAAACAGATTAAGAAAGACTAAGCTACGCGACGAGCCGTATTGTAGTACTTGCTCCACCAGCCGGACGTGATCGACGAGATTTTAACGCCGCCTGCACCGTACGTGTGAATGATTTTGCCATTGCCGATGTAGATACCAACATGGTGAGTTGGCGAGTAGAAGAAGACCAGGTCGCCAACCTGCAGGTTGCTCTTCGACACATATTTGCCAACTTTAATTTGCTTCGTCGTATCGCGTGGCAGCGTAACGCCAATCGTCGAGAATACACGCTTCGTGAAGGACGAGCAGTCGAACACAGCAGTCGTCGACGTCGAAGCACCGAATTTATATGGTGTGCCGAGATATTTTTTTGCTACCGATACGATTTTCGATTTCTCAGATGCCGTTGCTGCGTGCGCCTTTTCTGTCGGAAGGATACCCCCAATCGATGCTGTCGAAACGGTCAGTGCCAAGAACGCCGCCGCCAATGTTTTGCCCATTACCGATTTGTTGAAGTTCATGTTTATATCTCCTCCGCTTTATGTTTTGTCTAGCTGTCGTAGGGCTACTATAGCACGTCCGCGATTACCTAATTTGTGCCAAAGAGGAGTCAAACCGTTGGTATTGCTGCATTGGTAACGCATTCTTAAAAATGAATGAGAGAACCTTCATTAAGGGCTAATTTGGTAGTTTGCTAGCGAAAAGGGCGCAAAGCCGCGCCAAATCAGGCATTAGGGCGGATTGTAAGAGTAAAGCAAAAGGGTGTCCCAAGCCATGTGAACGCGGCTTGGGACACCCTTTTGCTCATTAAATAGGGGTGATTCGATAGTCCTGATAGGGACGAATCATTAAGCTTTCAGTGCAAGCGAAGTAACCGAACGTGCTGGCAGGTCGAGGCGAAGCACGCCGTCTACGAGCGTGAACGCTGTGAATGGAACTGGCTTCACAACTTCAGGATTGTCGAACGTATTGCAGTCGCGCAGCTCGTTGCTCGTCAGTACACGGCCTTCGATCGACGAGAACGTTTGGCCGCGCAGCTCGATGCTGATGCTCACTGCGTCAGCGTGGTGAACATTACAGATACCGAGGTTAATCGTACCGTCTGCTGCTTTGGAAGCCGTCATACTTACTTGATTGATCGAACGGCCGTCCATTTCGTACACGGGGCTGTCATAGTTCAGTTGAATTTGCTGCGCGTCTTGGTGCACCTTGTACATTTCGAATACATGGTACGTTGGCGTCAGCAGCATACGAGGGCCATCCGTCAGTGCTACAGCTTGCAGCACGTTAACCGTCTGCGCGATGTTCGCCATATGGAGACGATCGTTATGGTTGTGGAAAATGTTAAAGTGCAGACCCGCAACAAGCGCGTCGCGCATCGTGCTTTGCTGATACAGGAAGCCTGGGTTCGTTCCTGGCTCTACGCCGAACCAAGTGCCCCACTCGTCAAGGATGATGCCGACGCGTTTCTTAGGATCGAACTTATCCATAACCTTCGAGTGGCGCGTGATGAGCTCGTCCATGAAGTACGCTTTGAACATCGTTTCGAACCAGATGCCCTCGTCGAATTGAAGCGCAGGCTTCTTCTCATCTTCCCACAGACCTGGGTACGTATAATAATGAAGGCTCAGCCCGTCCATATGGTTGCCGGCACGCTCCATGAGTACTTCTGTCCAACGGTAGTCGTCCACGTTAGCGCCGCATGCGATGCGGTAGATCTTGTTGTCGCCATAGTTGCGGACGTAAGTCTGGAATTGGCGGTACAGGTCAGCGTAGTATTCGGGACGCATGTTGCCGCCGCAGCCCCAGCTTTCGTTGCCTACGCCAAAATATTTGAGCTTCCAAGGCTTCTCGCGGCCGTTCTCACGACGCCAGTTCGCCATTGGCGATTCGCCTTCGAAGGTCATGTATTCAACCCACTCGGACATCTCTTGCACCGTGCCGCTGCCCACGTTGCCGTTGACGTAAGGCTCGCAGCCGAGCAGTTCAACAAGGTGCATGTATTCATGCGTACCGAAGCTGTTGTCTTCAACGACGCAGCCCCAATGCGTGTTAACCATGCGCTTGCGGGACTCAACAGGACCGACGCCGTCTTTCCAGTGGTACTCGTCAGCGAAGCAGCCGCCCGGCCAGCGCAGAACAGGGATGTTCAGGTTGCGAAGCGCTTCCAAAACATCGTTGCGGATACCGCCCGTATTCTGAATTTCTGGATTGTCGCCAACCCACAAGCCTTCATATATGCAGCGTCCGAGATGCTCGGCGAAATGGCCGTAGATGTTGCGGTTAATCGTACCGGTCGTCAGATCAGCGTTCAATACAGCAGTGTGTTTCGTTGCCATCAGTAATCGCTCCTTAACATGTGTGAATGTGATGGATTCTGTGGAATCCTGGGTTCAATGGATTAATAAATACATTAATCGATTGATGAATTTGTTTATCCAACAACTAACATCATCATAAAGAGCGTGTCTCAGCTTGTCAATATGTATAAACAGAAGACGCCCGATTGATCCACGATGGGATAACCGGGCGTCTTATTGTACACTAACTGATCGCCAGCCATACGCAAAGCACGGAGATGACGGTATGCAGAAGACAGAGTAGTGGGTGCTGCCGAACACGAAGCCACAGTCTTGTAGTAGCACGGCACATCGCGATGGCGGTTACGATGGTCGCAGCGACTAATAAGTCGCTGGTCCATTTCAGCAGGAGACCATTCGCACCCAATAGGCTGCTCGTGGTGCTGCTAATCGTATGGTTATCGTGACTAAACAGTGGAGCGGTGCCGTCCGAACCAGTCTGTGTGCCAAGCAGCAGGGCAAGCAGCGGCAATGCGAGCAGATGGATAACATGCGCGATAAGTACGATAATAGCTCCGGCGATCGGAGTGAACCGACGCTGCGCAACGAATCGATTGCGGAGTGCAGCTGCTATTGAGCCGTTATTAGAAGGTAAGCGATTATGCAAAGCTGCTTCGGAAGCAGCATGAATTTCAAGTGCAGGCTCGCGATCGGTGTGGCAAGCGCCGGATACGTTGTGCTGCAAGGGGGTCGAGTGTTCGGACATCGTTTCCAGCCTCCTCACGCTTCAAGTGGGATGGAACAGTATATGTCCGCTGGCTGGTCCGTTATGTACGTAATGTGCGTGAGAAATAACAGTTTGAATTAAAGGGAATTCGTCGCTGGTGCAGAATAATCACATTTATTGATTAATGACAAGTATATATGAAGAAACATCCGACTTGGGGCTCAGACAGATAAGGAGAGAATCTACAGACATGGCTGCTAGAGCGAGAGGAAGACTGCCAGAGCTGGACAGTCTTCGTGGGATTGCGATTTTAGGTGTTCTTATGGTGCATGCGACTTCCGTCGCAGTAGGAGCGCTGCCGAACTCAACGGCAAAAACGGTGTACATTGTACTCAACACGTTATCGCTATTTTGTGTACCCGCATTTATTTTTTTATCCGGCTTCGTACTATTCTATCAGTATGTTGATAAGCCACTGACACCGCGCACATTGGGTGATTTTTATTTGAAGAGGCTTAAGCAGCTAGCAATCCCTTATGTATTCATTTCGCTCGGATATGAGCTTTGTACCATTGCTATGAGTCATAAGACGTGGGAGCCGATGACGCTGCTTCAGCAGTTCGGCAAGCATCTGTTGTACGGCAAATCCTACACTCATTTATACTATGTCATTATTACGTTACAGCTGTATGTGCTGTTTCCGCTGCTGCTGCTATTATTCCGTAAGCTGCGTGTTGCGGCTTGGGCGGCCGTACCGATCGGTTTTGTCATCCAATGGACGTTCTATCTAATGAACCGGGATTACTGGCATCTTGCTGCTAAAGCAAGCTGGTCGTTCACCTACATCTTCATCTTCATGCTGGGAGCGTATCTTGGGATGAAAAGTACGACCTATCAGCGATGGTTTCATAATAAGCGAGAAGATGTGCCGGATAAGCGACAAGGAACCACGGCTTTGGCTAAGGTTGCTGCAGCTGTCGTTGGATTGCTGTGGCTGGCGTCAACTGCTGGGTTTCTCTGGTTGTACATTGCCTATCGGACGGGCAAACCAGTGCCCGAAGGGTATTGGTTCGAGATTGGGTACCAGCTTTATACGTCACTGACGACGATTGTTTTGTTAAAAGGGTGTGCCGTCTTGAATCGTAGCGCTGTCTCAAGAGCCATCGCGAAGAGACTTCAGCAGCTAGGCGCGCTTTCGTTCGGGATTTATTTGATCCATCCGCTCTTCTTGTTGTTATACCGCCGTTATGTTCCAAATTCAGGCTGGCCACCTGCTTATCATCTATGGATAGTTGGCGGTTACATAGCTGCACTTGGCCTATCCATTGGGGTACTGCTTTTCATGTTTCGGTACGTCCGTTGGTCTTGGGTTCTACTTGGTCCGACACCAGCGGGTTATGGACCTTCCTCGCCTAGAATCTCTTCTTTGGCGGAGAAAAAGGGTCAATGATGATCGCCCTTCGTGCTGCGTATAAGCCGGAATAGCTCGCGCGTCGTACGTCGCATGCCTTGCAGAGCTGTCTCCGGCTGCATCGCCTGTTCGAGCGGCATCGGCCCCGGCCCAATCGGCAGCGCAGTCGTAATGCCGTGCGAAGCGAGGGCGTCGGCTTCCGGCGCGATGCTGCCTGCGAGGGCGATGACGGGGATGCCACGCGCGGCGGCTGCGGCTGCCACGGCGAGCGGCGCTTTGCCGCGCGCGGTCTGACCGTCGAGCCGGCCCTCGCCGGTAATGACGAAGTCGCAGTGCGGGAGCAGCCGATCGAAGCCGGCTGCTTCCAGCACGAGCGCCGCGCCGGGGCGCATCGCCGCGCCGAGCAGGCCGGCGAAGGCAGCGCCAAGCCCGCCGGCTGCGCCAGCGCCGGGGATGCGCTGCACGTCGCAGCCGAGCTGCTCGCGGCAGACGTCCGCGAAGCGGCGCAGCCCGGCGTCGAGCTGCAGGACAGCGGCCGGCGAGGCGCCCTTCTGCGGCGCGAACACGTGCGCGGCCCCTTCGGGGCCGTGCAGCGGGTTATCGACGTCGCAGGCGACCTCGATGCGTACGCTGCCGTCCGCGAGACGCGGATGCAGCCCGCTGCGGTCGATTGCCGCGAGCGACGCGAGCGCGCCTCCGCCGCGGGCAATGTCGGCGCCGTGCGCGTCCTGCAGTGCGCAGCCGAGCGCCTGCAGCATGCCCGCGCCGGCGTCGCTGGTCGCGCTGCCGCCGAGCCCGACGATCAGCCTGCGGCAGCCGCGCTCCAGTGCGTCGGCGATCAATTCGCCGACGCCGAAGGTTGTCGTCGCGAGCGGGTCGCGCTCCTCGGGTGACACGAGCGTCAAGCCGCAGGCTGCCGCCACTTCGATGACGGCAGTAGCGCCGCCGTCGAGCAGGCCATACCCGGCTTGGACAGGCTCGCCTAGCGGGCCAGTTACCATTAGGTCGACGCGTTGTCCGCTCGCTGCACGGATAAGCGCATCTACCGTACCCTCGCCGCCGTCAGCGAGGGGCACGGTAATAATTTCCGCCTCCTCGAATACATCCCTCACGCCTGCCGCAGCAGCCGTTCCTGCCTCGATAGAGGAAATGCTGCCTTTGAATGAATCGATTGCAATGACGACCTTCATGTGGCTGCTCCTTCGCATTTTTTATAGAGACGCCCGATCAATAACAGTTTACACACGAGAGTATACCAGCAATATTCGCCTATCAAAAGAAGAGCGCTAGTGCAATGTGCACTAACGCCTGTACGGATGCCAGTTTTCTAACATACATTAATTTGTGCTTTACCATACCCTTCTCAAGCGGCTGTCCTACAGATAGCCGATTATTTTTGTCTCTCTTGTTAGAAAACGAGATGGACCCAGTAGGTGAGAATAAGAAGCGTAAGAATGACTGTCAGCGGAATGACGAGAATGGTTACTTTCAAATAATCGCCCCAGGAGATTTTCACCTTGCCTTTTCGCAGAATATGCATCCACATTAGTGTTGCGAGTGTACCAATCGGCAGCAGCAGCGAACCGATATCACTCCCGATTACGCTGGCTAGATAAGAGATCTTGAGCGTGATTGGATCGAGACCCATGTTCGTCAGCGTCAGCGTGCCGACCATAAGGGCGGGGTGGTTATTGAACAAGTTAGACAGCAAAGAAACGACAACACCCATGCCGATGCTGGCGTGCAGTAGGCCGCCATGGGCGAAGGGACTCAAGTATTGGATAAGAAAATCCGTCAAGCCGATGTTGTGAAGTCCATAAATAATAACATACATACTGAAGGCGAAAATCAGAATATGCCATGGTGTCTTCTTAATCATGTCCGTCGGCGGAATGCGAAGCTTCCACCAGCGCCAGCCGAGGAGGACGAGGGAGCCGATAACGGCTGCCAGTGGCACTGGGAAACCGACATAAGACGCGACGAACAAACCAATACGAACGGATAGAACGAACAAAATGATGTTGCGCATGAATGCTCCACTCATTTGAGCTGGAGCGGTGTCACTCGAATATTTTAGCGGATGAAGTCCGGGCCGAGGGGAGAATGGTCGATGTCTGCCAGATGCCATGTTGATCTTCTTCGGGAGCGTTGGGTAGAAGACGAGAAACAGAAGAGAAGCCATAATCAATAAGCCGATTGTTGCGGGGATGAACATCATGGCCGTATGCATGTACAACGACATGTGCACGATTTTGAGCGCGATCAGGTTGACGATGTTGCTTACGCCGATTGGTGCGCTGGACGCTGTCGCAATCAGGGCGCCGGAGATCAAGTACGGCAGTTTCTGATGATTTTTCAAACCTAAGTTGTGCAAAATCATGAGCAGGATCGGTGTAGTAATAAGGATACTGCCATCATTGTTAACGAACAGGGTCATGAGGAAACAGAGCAGATTCGTATACCAGAACAGCTTAATGCCAGATCCGCCTGACTGTGCGGTCAGCTTCTCAGCCACCCAGTGGAAGAAACCGAAGCTCTCCAATACGATGGCCATGACAATGGTCGCCATGATGGTGACGGCCGCCCCGCCGATCGTCTCTGTAATGGTCCACAGATCGGATAGGGAGACAGTGCCGGCGAGTAATACGATGAATGCACCGATCGAAGCAGGAATCGCTTCATTGACTGTTGAACGCCAGAATATGAACGAGACGGTGAAAATAAACGATAGGACGGTAACCCATACCGCTAGTTCATGCATGTTGCATTACCTCTTCTCAAAAATAAAATGTTCGCGGTTGTCCTCCTTGGTTATAGCTCGTCCACAGTGGTTATCGTTTCTTTCGCGGATTCGAGCTTTTCCGATTGTGCCAGTTGTTCTGGATCCCTCCTTTGCCCCCTGGCTAGCAAGCTATTAAATATTTAGCTGTGATGTATATATACGTAACGGGTAGATGCTATGTACTACGCAATAACCCTATTCTATCAACTTCCAACGGCTATCAATCCGAGATAAATGCCGACGATGAATGTCTATCCTATCGGGAGAGACGCCCGGCGCCTAGTACAAAAAAACGCTCCATCGACCATCGAGCGATGGTGAATGGAACGCTCTTCGTTATACCAATTATGCAAAAGACATGTACACTACGTCTTTCTCTTTGAATCGTGAACGCCATTCTTCTATTGCTGCTGGCAGTTTATTATATAAGGATTTGTCCGTCGTATAATAATCGACTGAGCCGTCGTCGGCAATGACAGCGGCATAGAACGTAGCGTTATCGTCATACATAATGATGGCTTCCATCTCGGTAAACAAGCCCCTTACGCCGCCTGTCACAACAGTCGTTTCGGGTAAGTCCTCGTCCGGATAGGAATCAATGATTTGGAACGAGTTGACGAACAAGGAATAATCGTCTCCAACGAGGTCTCGGAATTGATCGTCCAAATCTTTAGACGGCAGGACGTTAAGCTGTAGGAGGTCGAGAGAATGCAGGGTATTGTCTCTGACAAATTGTCCGCCGAAGGCTACACCTGCTCCTGCGTAATAAGTGGAGTCACCTTCAGCCGTTATCGTTAGGTAGCTGTCTTGCAATATAAACGTCAGCGTCAAGCCATTGCCTGTGAACACGGCGGTCTTGCCATCCTTTGAACGTGTGGCGGATTCCGTCACTTCGCCAGTGTGTCCGCCATCTATGCCATCCAGGTTGAATGAGAACGAAGCAGACGTTATCTCTTCAATCTTTAAGGTTTGATCGACGAACTGGGTACTGTCTCGCAGCTTCCAAGTGCCAAGCCAAGCAGCATCGGCTGACGATAAGTTTGGATTGGAAGCAGGTACAGCTTCGAAAGGAATCGTCTTTGTCCCATCGGCATTCGTCCAGCTGCCTACGAAGGCTGATAAGCTAGCTGGGGTGTTCGTTGTATTAAAAATGAGCGTACCGTCAAAATGGCCCGTAATCTTCCCATCCTGATCGAACTCATCCATGCTAATGGTAAGCTTGTCACCCGTGCTTGCTGCTTCATCTACTGTTCCTTGCAGCTTGAGATCCTGCTTGTACTTGGTGTACATATATGTACCGCTAACGCGTGATCCTTCAAGGGTCAGTTTCATCTCGATTGGATATTTGCCTGCGATTGATCCAACGAGTGAATAGGTAGAGGAAGCTAGTTCTAGCTTTGACGCGTCATTAGCGTCAGGTGCATCTGTATCCACTGCCTGGTCGTGTGAGGGCTGTGAGCTGCTTTGCTGCGAATTGGTTTGTTCAGTGAAAGCATCTGTAATCGAGACGGCAGAACTGCTGTCCGAAGAACTTGCAGACTCGTCGCTGGAGCATCCGGCGGTCCACAACGTAGAGCAGAGAAGGAGGGCGAGTAGCCCGTATATTTTATTCATGGAGCTGCACCAGCCCTTTGGGTTTATTCGTACAAAAATACCTCTCGCAGCGTCGTTGATGTGGTTGACTTGTGCGAGAGGTGTTTTTGTTATTTTATCATAAGGGTTGGAACTGTTGGTGATTTTGTTAAGCTGCTGCTTTTATACTTCCAGAACCCAACCGAACGGATCTGGCAGAACAGCGCTTTGGATACCCGTAATCGTGTCGTATACGCGGCTCGACAGGTCGCCAGTTTTGTTATTGTTAATAACGAGCTTCTCGTTATTGTAATGAAGGGCACCAACTGGCGAGATAACAGCAGCCGTACCCGTACCGAATGCTTCTTCGAGCGTGCCGTTGCGGTGAGCTTCAACAAGCTCGTCGATGGAGATTTGACGCTCTTCGACTGGAACATCCCACGAACGGAGCAGCTGCAGAACCGATTTGCGAGTGATACCATCCAGGATGCTGCCGTTCAGAGCTGGCGTAATAACCGTGCCGTTTACTTTGAAGAAGACGTTCATGCTGCCGACTTCCTCAATATATTTGCGATGCACGCCGTCGAGCCACAGCACTTGGGAGTAACCAAGCTCAGATGCGCCTTCTTGTGCTTTCAAGCTTGCTGCATAGTTGCCGCCAGTTTTCGCGTTGCCTACGCCGCCTTTAACTGCGCGAACGTATTCGGATTCAACGTGAATCGGTACAGGGTTCAGGCCTTCTGCATAATACGCGCCTACCGGGCACAGCAGAATCATGAACATGTATTTGGTGGATGGTGCTACGCCGAGCTGCGGCTCCGTTGCGATGACGAATGGGCGAATATAGAGCGAAGTGCCTGGCTCGGATGGAACCCACTCATGGTCGACTTTAATAAGCGTACGAAGCGCTTCCATAGCAACCTCTGGGTCTACAGCCGGAATGCTCAGACGGTCGTTGGAGCGGTTGAGGCGATCCCAGTTCTGGTCCGGACGGAACAGGACGATACGGTTGTCGTTCGTGCGGTAAGCTTTCAGACCTTCGAAGATCGTCTGGCCGTAGTGGAACACTTTCGCGGCTGGATCAAGCGAAATATTCTGATAAGGAACGACGCGTGGATCGTGCCAGCCTTGGCCCGCATCATAGTCCATAATGAACATGTGATCGGAGTAGTACTTACCGAAGACGAGCTTCTTCTCGTCTGGGCGTGGCTTAGGATTCGTTGTCAGTGTGACTGAAATCGTCGGTTTCGACATGAATATACAGCTCCTTAGATGGTTATTTCAAACGTTCGTTCATCAATGAATAGCATTGATAAAAGTTTTCATATTTGAATCGTAACACTCTCTTGTATATATTGAAAATATCAATTTTATTGAATCGCCATACTTTTTAGGTATGGGACGAAATGGAGGTGGGCCGATGGATTTCCGGCAGCTTCGATATTTTCTTGCAATTGCCGAGGCTGGGCAAATTACGCGTGCCGCCAAAGCGCTTAATATGGAACAGCCGCCGCTCAGCCGGCAGCTGAAGCAGATGGAGCGGGAGCTTGGTGTCACGTTGTTCGACCGCAGCGGGAAGCAGTTGACGCTGACGCATGCAGGCGAGGTTCTGCGAGAGCGGGCAGAGAGTGTCATTCGCCAGCTTCATGAATCGTTGCAGGAGGTGAAGGAGGTCGAGGAAGGCGTTTCGGGCTTTCTCGCGATTGGTGCCGTCGTCTCCTGCGTCTCTTTGCTGCCACGTGCAATTGAGCGCTACCGGGAGAAGTATCCCCAAGTGACGTTCAAAATAAGCGAAGGGGATCATTACCAGCTCGGCGAAGCGCTGGCGAAGCGAAGCATTGAGCTGGTCGTAGCTCGTCTTCCTTTCGAATTCGCGGAAGAATCGCCTTATGAATATGATGAGCTTCGTCTTCCTTCTGACCCATTCGTTGCAGTCATTCCAAGCAAGCTGCAGCCGGATCAGAAGCAGTCTTCCATTACGCTTGCTGCACTGGCGGACTATCCGTTCTTAACGCTCAAGACGGACCAGACGATCGGGATGCATAAGCAGGTGATGAGCGAGTTTCGGAAGAGCGGCTTAACGCCGAACATTATTTGCGAATGTTCCAGCGTCGCGATTATTTTGTCGTTAGTTGCGGCGGGCATTGGCGCGACGGTGCTGCCGAAGTCGGTCGTCGCCATGTCGCCGATCGATTCGCTGCGTATGCTTCGGATCGAGGATGCCGAGTTCCAGTCGGAGGTCGGCATTGTGTGGCTGAAGGATCGGTATTTGTCGAAGAGCGCACGTCATTTTATAGAACAGTATACGGACGGGTATGAATAGAAGTGTGGAGAGCGTATGCTTCCGATGTAGCTTTTGCTGCACATCACACCGTAAATCGGTGTGAAGCTATCGCAAAATCTTGAGAGGACGGGCATTTATGGAATACCGATATGAAGCGGAGCCGCGCAGCTACGAGGACTATGCGAGCGGCCGCGTACTGCTCAATGCACAGGGGACGACGGCTTTCCCCGTGAGGCTTGCGAGCGAAATTTATCAGCAGGGTAAAGCATACTTGGCTAACAAGGGCCGCACAAGTGGATATACGTTATACGATCCATGCTGTGGCGGTGCGCATTTGCTGACCAGCATTGGCATTCGGCACGGTGGAGATTTAAAACGCGTGGTTGGTTCGGACGTTGACCAGCGAGTGCTCGATATCGCTGCGCGTAATCTGGCGATGGTGAACCCAGATGGTATGCAGACACGTATCGTACAGCTGCAAGAGCTGGTGCAGGCATATGGCAAGTCATCGCATCAAGAAGCGGTCGAAAGCGCGGAGCGACTGCTTGCGCTTGTCGAGCAGCGGAATCGTACAGTTGACGTGCAATGCTGCATATATGATGCAATCGGTCAGCCATCATCGTCAGCTGTGCTGGACGAGCTTAATGGGCAGGTCGACTTCGTCTTCACGGACGTGCCCTACGGCGACATCGTTCAATGGTCTGCCGACAGTGCAGACCCGATCGGTCGGCTGCTGGGCAATCTTATGCCCCGACTGGCACCAGTATCGGTAGTGGCGATCGTTGCAGACAAGAAACAGTCAGTTGACCATCTCGCCTTCCGGCGGTTGAAAAAGCTAAAGGTCGGCAAGCGCCAGATCGTATTCCTGGAGCTCAATAAATAACCTCGGCACTTGGTTGTTATCGCGGCGAATAGGTGTGGTAAATTATCACTTTTTCCTGGAAATCGTGCATTCGCCAACCGATAAGTATGGCAATACCACTCTAATCATGTGTTTCACATAATTAAAACCTCCTTGTGAACAATTAAGCGATGTTTAGCTTCGCTTAATCCTCCGACTATAGTATCCAAACATTAATAAGCGCGGCTGAGCCGCGCTTATTAATGTTCATACCTAACTAATTATCACGCGCAACAAGTAAGCTTTGACCCAAAGGGTCACGCGACTCCCGCCACGCATTGGCATATCCGCGCCTCTTGCCGTCCCACGTTCCCCCTTCCGGGGTCCAGGGGTTGGAAACCCTGGGGCCCTCCCTAGCAGGGAGGGTTTGGGTGGGTAGAAATCCCGGTTTAGGTAGTAATCTTGTAAACAAAGGGGTCAAATAGGGGCAAGCCCCTATTCTTTCCACCATCGTTTCAAGTCGCCCCACCATGACTTGCGCTGCTCCTCTTTCCGTGCATCCGTTCCGGTGCTGCTCGCATCCTCCGCCTTGCTGCTGCTTCCATCGCAAGTTTCTGTCGGCTGCGTGCCGGCGATGAATGTCTCCAGCCGTTTATTGTCCTCGCAGCCTTCTCCGGCCAGCTTGCCGGACTTCGGATCGATGTAGGCGCTGACGACCCCTTCGGGCATCGGGAATATCTTCGGCGGCACCGCCGCGAGCGCTCCTTCCGTGAATGCCGCGAAGATCGGCGCGGCGCGGTGCGCTTCAGTCGTCGTAAGCTGGCGTCCCTTGTCGTAGCCAACCCAGACGGCCGTTGCCAGCTCTGGTGTATAGCCAACCAGCCAAGCGTCGGACGCCGTCGTTCCCGTCTTGCCGGCGACAGGACGGTTCATCGTCGCCGATACGCGATGGCCAGTACCGCCGGTATCGAACACACTCTCCATCAGGCTGGTCAGCACATACGCATGCGCAGCATCCACGACCTGTTCTGATTCATGCTCTGCTTCATATAGAACGTGACCGCTGCTGTCTTCGACGCGCAGTACGGCGATTGGCTTCACGCGTACGCCGCCATTAGCGAATGTGCCGAAGGCGGAGGCCATCTCGAACGGACTGATCGGGAATGTGCCCAGTGCGAGAGACGGGACAGGCTTCATCGCG
Source organism: Paenibacillus cellulosilyticus (assembly GCF_003182255.1). GTDB lineage: Bacteria > Bacillota > Bacilli > Paenibacillales > Paenibacillaceae > Paenibacillus_T > Paenibacillus_T cellulosilyticus. The sequence continues at coordinate 267,116 of NZ_QGTQ01000005.1, forward strand.
CTGTCGATGCCGAGCTTTCTCGCCATGTTAATGACGTTGTCTGCGCCGACCTGCATGATCGTATTTACGGCATAGATGTTATCCGAGCTCGCGATCGCTTGGCGCATATCGATATAGTCATTCACGTACTTGTCGTTATAATTGTGTGGCTCGTAGGTAAGTCTGCCCTCATCATAAGTGAACGTCGTTGGTGCACTCATGAATCGGCTGAGCGGCGTCATGCCGCCTTGCTGCAGAGCGGTCATGTACAAAATTGGCTTAAAAGATGACCCCGGCTGTCGTGTCGTCGCGAACACCCGATTGTACTGATTGTTCGGATAGTCCCTACCGCCGACCATTGCTTTCACGTAGCCATTGCGGGGGTCGATTGCAATAAGCGCAGCTTGCTGCTCGGTATTCGAAGGAATGCCTTCAGCAACTGCTTTCTCCGCTGCCCGCTGTGCATTGGAATCAAGCGTCGTATAGATGCGAATACCGCCCTCATCGAGCAGCCGCTCGTCAATGCCGAGCTGTCCAACGACGAAGGAGCGGACATAGTCGCGGAAGTACGGCGCGAAGCTATTGCCGCGAGATTCAGACAACGGTTTGAAGGTAAGCAGCTCGCGATAGGCTTTATCCGCATCCGTCTGTTTAATGACGCCGTCATTAGCCATCACCTGCAGAATGGTGTGCTGGCGATCCTTCGCATTTTTCATACTCATATAAGGTGAGTAATACTTCGGACCTTTCGGAATGCCAGCGAGCATTGCGCTCTCCGCTAGGTCGAGCTCCGATGCATGCTTGCCGAAGTACTGCTCTGCCGCTGCTTCAATGCCGTATGCGCCATGCCCGTAATAAATCTGATTCAGGTACATATTGAGGATTTCATCTTTGGAGTAGTGCATCTCGAGCTGGATTGTATAGAGCGCTTCTTTTATTTTGCGTCCCCAGGTGCGTTCATGGGTCAGATATAGGTTCCGTGCGAGCTGCTGCGTCAGCGTGCTGGCACCTTGCTTGGCAGACATGTTATGGACATTGACGAGCAGCGCGCGACCCATGCCAACAGGATCGAAGCCCTCATGCTCATAAAATCTTCGATCCTCAATAGCGAGCGTTGCTTGTACGACGTACGGCGAGATTTGGTCAAGCGGCACAGACCGCCGATTTTGTGTCGTATGGAATGTGTCAATGACATTGCCTTGCAGATCAAGCATTTCGGAGGTTTGGCTGATGGAGGCAGCAGGCAGTGACTGCACCCGCAGATAGATTAATAAGCCGGCAATCAGGCCAACGAATAGAGTGGCGCACACGCCAGTTAATTTTATAAGCCGCATCCATCTAGCTCGTCCGTGTAAACGAGGCCAAATACGTTCGGCAATGATTGGGAATAGAGGACGTTTGCGGCGTCTGGCAGCGGGAGCCTTGCTTCTTGAGGCGGGGCGCCCGGTCAGACGAGTGAACCAACGCTTTATCATGTGACAACTTCCTCTCAGCTGGTAGCATATCCGGCAATCGCCGAAAGCTTCATTTCCTTAGTATGGAAAAAGTGAGGGTGTGCTATTCCTATTTGTGCTGCCATATTGCGAAAGAGATTTCGAAACAACAACAGAATCGTTTTCGCTCAAAAAATGGTGTTTACATCATGATTTAACAGTAGTATAGTAACTTACATAGCAACGAAAACGCTTTCAATTCTCGGTGAGGAGGGATGCATAACCCGAATGGAAGATTGTCATCTTGGAGCGGACATAGTTGTTCAACTATTAGGCTTAAGGACAGTCGAGGCAAGGTTGTATTCCGAATTGAAGAGAGGAAGGATCATTGATGAAGAAGCTTCAATTGCGAGTTGGGTTTTTGTTTATTGTGCTGCTGTTGTCGTTCAGTTTGACGGCTAATGCCAATCCGGTCTCACTAGTGCAGGTTGCATCTTACGGAGGCTCGTATTCCCACACCATGGAGAGCGGCAATGGTCATACTTACATTTTGCCTAATGCCAGAACGTCAGGTACAAGCATTACGATCAGCTCCTCGGCGGCTGGTACGATCAAAGGACATTATTACTGGAGCTACAACGGCGTGAACCTTGATCTGGGCACATTCACGGCGACAAGCATGACCTACAATACAGGCAACGCCTATTATACCGCTGGTACATTGGTGCTGGTTCTGGAACGTGTGGATTCCACGACAACGGATTATCCGTCCGTATCGTACACGATTACGTATAACAATTAATCTCCTGGAGGCGATGAAGATGAACAAATTAACGACACGCATCGCGTTACTCGTATTCGTCATCGTATTCGCATTTAGCGCTACGGCATCGGCAAGCCAGTCCGTATCGGTCGTACAGAAGGGCGGCATTTACTACAATACGATTTCGGCTGGCGATGGACAGGCTTACATTCTTCCGAATGCAAGCACGACGGGAACATCTGTAACAATCACTTCGTCGGTAGCGGGTACAATTAAAGGTCATTTCGAATGGCAGCTGTCCAGTGGTTCGCCGATCCAGCTCAATGCATTTACGGCTAATGCGACAACCTACAATACGGGTTCGGCTTACTACAGCCCGGGTACGCTTGTGCTCGTACTGGAGCGTGTGGCAGACACGACGGGTGCTTATCCGAATGTCTCGTATACCGTCCAATTTAACTAATGGGAACAACAGCAGGCCGCGAGCGCACTCGCGGTCTTTTTTTATTTGTAACGACTCCATTTCGTCCTAAAGATTTACATTCCCTTCATGTTTACAAAACATGAATAAAACACGGACGACTATAATTTATGAAGGGATCTCCGCAAGTTGGCAATAAAAAATGGCGCTGGAATAATTGTTTGTATTGCCGTTTTGGTTACTCTATAATACAAAAGGAAACATTGACCCTAAGGCAGAATTGTGCGTATAGAGGTGTTTTGAACACGCACTAATAGAAGGGAAGATGATGATGGAATTGTGGTATACGGAGAAGCAGACGGAATCGTATGGCATTACGGCCAAAGTTACAGAAACGTTCGTGAGCGAGCAGACGGATTTTCAGAAGCTCGACATGATTGAAACGGAACAATTTGGAACGATGCTTGTTCTCGACGGCATGGTCATGACGACCGATAAAGACGAGTTCGTTTACCACGAGATGGTGGCACACCCTGCCCTGTTCACCCATCCCAATCCTGAGCATGTTCTTGTTGTTGGCGGCGGCGATGGCGGCGTTATCCGCGAAGTGTTGAAGCACCCGCAGGTGAAGAAGGCCGTTCTTGTTGAGATTGATGGCAAAGTAATCGAGTACTCGAAGCAGTACTTGCCGAACATTGCTGGAGAGCTTGCCAACCCGCGCGTTGAAGTCATTGTGAACGATGGCTTTATGCATATTCACGATCACAAGAATACGTACGATGTCATCATGGTGGACTCGACCGAGCCAGTTGGACCAGCGGTAAACTTGTTCACACGCGGCTTTTACCAAGGGATCTATGAGTCACTGAAGGATGAGGGCATCTTCGTTGCGCAGACGGATAATCCATGGTTCAAAGCGGATCTGATCACAAGCGTTAACCGCGACGTGAAAGAAGTGTTCCCGATCGTTCGTGTGTACTGCGCGAACGTACCGACATATCCGTCGGGCCTATGGACGTTTACGATGGGCAGCAAGCAGCATGATCCGCTTGCGGTTGATGAATCGGCAATTCCTGAATTGGATACCAAGTACTATTCTCCGCGGCTTCATAAAGCGGCGTTCGCGCTGCCGAAGTTTGTTGAGAATCTGGTGAAATAATAGCCTTATATTTAAAGGAGACAACCCCTCTCATGAAAATTGATCAAAAGTATTCCGGCAACGTCTTTATCCTTAGCTCGGACGATTATGCAGCTTCCAAAGCTGTAATTTACGGTATGCCAATGGACTTCACGGTATCGTTCCGTCCAGGCTCCCGTTTCGGTCCTGCCCGTATTCGTGAAGTATCGATCGGTCTGGAAGAGTACAGCCCGTACCTCGACCGCAGCCTCGAAGACATTACATACTTCGACGCAGGCGACCTGCTGCTGCCATTCGGCAATGCGGGACGTTCGCTCGAAATTATCGGCGAATACGTTGGCGGTCTGCTGAGCGATGGCAAAATGCCAGTTGGTCTTGGCGGCGAGCACCTCGTATCGTGGCCAATTTTCCAAGAGGTGTACAAGAAGTACCCGGATCTTGCCATCATTCACTTCGATGCGCATGCTGATCTGCGTGAGAGCTATGAAGGCGAGCCGCTGTCCCACTCGACGCCGCTTCGCAAAGCAGCTGGCTTGATGGGCGGCAAGAACATTTACCAATTCGGTATCCGTTCCGGCTCCCGCGAAGAGTTCCAATATGCGCGCGAGAACATCAACTTCCACCCATTCGAAGTGCTTGAGCCGCTGAAGAAAGTGCTGCCTGAGCTGGCGGGCCGTCCTGTTTATCTGACGATCGACATCGACGTACTCGACCCTTCGTGCGCACCTGGTACAGGTACGGCGGAAGCGGGAGGTATTACGAGCAAGGAGCTGCTCGAAGCGGTCCATGCAATCGCACGCTCCGGCGTTAACATCGTAGGCTGCGACCTCGTAGAGGTAGCGCCGCATTACGACCCGACGGAACAAACGCAAATCGTGGCAGCGAAAGTCATTCGTGAGATGCTGCTCGGCTTCGTGAAATAGGAGAGCGACAACCTAAGCTTCATTCGGATCGGCTAATTGCAGATCGGAATGAAGCTTTTCTTCTATTACTCTTGCTTGATATTTGCTCCAATTGCATATGCGAATCTATTTGTACTATTAAATATGAAATAACTCGAACTTGCCTCTTGTGCTATCATTTCTGTCATCAGACTGCTATATTTCCATTCAATAGTGGGCATGCTGGATACTACGAAGGGGGTGTCCGCATGAAGTTGATGCCAATCTATGAACGGATGGCAGAGCTGCGAATTATTCAGAAGCGTCGTAAGCTGACCGATTCGGAACGGCTGGAGATGGAGCATTGCTTGGATGTGAATGCAGACCATTGCTTGCGGCTTGCGCAGTTGTACAATTTGTCGCTGATGGCTTCGATGACCGATGATAAAGAATGGCAGCATGAGCTGTGCCAAGAGATCGAACGGTTCGGCGGTACGCCAAGCAGTAACGGAAGCGGCGGCTGATCCTAACGCCATCAAGATGAGTTCCTTATTTCGCATAGAATAGAAGGAGGATTGCCCTGCTGACATGACGACTGTACATTCCTTCGAGCCCGTCGTTGACGAGCGATCTTCTGTGCTGGTGCTTGGCAGTATGCCGGGTGTCCCATCTTTAACGGTGAATGAGTATTACGGCAACCCACGAAACTATTTCTGGCGAGTGCTCTACGGCTTGCATGAACTGCCGGTGGATGAAGAGTACGAGGCTAGATTGGCCTTTGCCCTGGATCACCATGTCGCGATCTGGGATGTGCTGAAGTCTTGCACGCGAGAAGGTAGTCTTGATGCTAACATTCGTGATGAAGTGGTCAATGATATTCCAGGCCTATTGCGTCGTTATCCGAACATACGCGCCATCGCGCTGAACGGTACCAAGGCGCATGATACGTTTAAGCGGCATTTTGGCAAGGCGAAGGAAGTGGCGGACGTTGTCTGCTTGAAGCTGCCGTCTACAAGCCCGGTGCCGACGAAGACGATGCGCAATCTGGACGACCGTCTAAATGCGTGGCGAGTCATAGAACCGTATTTGCAAAATCCAACGAATCGCATATAATAGATGCAATTAAGTTACTGACGATGAGCGGGACAGTACGATGCGATGCGATGCGACAGCGAGCCGGAATTGGTGGAAGCCGGCAGTATCGATGCCTCGGAAACGCACCCGGGAGTTGACAATTTGAAGGCGCAGGGCGATATTGCTGCTTGCTGTGTAGGATTGTCCGGTCACGCCGTTATCGTGTTTGAGAGGCTGCTCGATGATGTGAACAGCCAGAAGAGTGGTACCGCGGATCAACCTCCGTCTCTTTCCTAGAAGAGATGGAGGTTTTTATTTTGCACCTGCCGGGATATGCCCGAATGCAGCGCTTGTATCGTAATAATTGGGCAGATAGGAGGGTGGTCAACCAAGTGACAGATAAAGCGAACGTTCAATTGACGTTAACGAGCGAGATTGAAGGCGAAGTGCAGGAGCACACGTTCACAGGGGAATGGTACCGCAAAGGGCGTACCGTCTATGTGCGATATACGGAGACCGATGAGAGCTCCGGCGAGGTGCGAACCGTAATTCGATGGCGGGACGGCCAGCTCCATATTGCAAGGCGTGGCGTCGTTGATTCGGAGCAGAATTTCGTAGCAGGGTCCAAGCAGGCCGGCGAATACAAATCGCCATTCGCAAGATTCAAGATGGTGACGGACACGTCATTGTTGTGGATGCAATGCGGCGATCTCGTACAGCGCGGCGATCACATGCAAGCCGAGACCGATGGAGACGGTGAACTGCTTCCTACGCTTCCGATGCTGCTGGAGTGGCACTATAACATGTATGTAGATGAAGAATTAACAGGCGAGTTCAAAATCAAGCTGAAAGCCGAGCTCGACGCCGGCTGAAGAACGATAAGTGCTAATTGATCTTAGGGTAAGACACGCAAAAACTTTTAGGAGGAACATTTCCATGACAAACGTAATGGATCAACTATATGACAATGTGAAAAAAGCAATTGCCGACGCCGTCGTTGCAGCGGGCATCGTCGCACGCGAGGAGCTGCCCGAGTTCGTGCTCGAAGTACCGCGTGACAAATCGCATGGCGACCTTGCGACGAACGCAGCTATGCAGCTGACGAAGATCGCGAAGCGCAACCCGCGCCAGATTGCAGAAGCAATCATCGCGAATTTGAACGGCTCTTCCGCCTCGATCGAATCGGCTGAGATTGCTGGCCCAGGCTTCATCAACTTCCGTCTGAACAAGAGCTACTTGTATCCTGTCGTTGGCGAAGTGCTGACGTCGGGCGACAACTATGGCCGCGTACAAGATAACGCGGGCAAAAGCATTGAAGTTGAATTCGTCAGCGCGAACCCAACGGGCAGCCTGCACCTTGGCCACGCTCGCGGCGCCGCTGTCGGCGATGCACTGTGCAACGTACTCGACTTCGCAGGTTACGACGTAACACGCGAATACTATATCAATGATGCAGGCAACCAAGTTGCCAACCTGGCATACTCGATCGAGGCGCGCTACAAGCAAGCGCTCGGCCAAGATGCAGCAATGCCAGAGGATGGCTACCACGGTGCTGACATTGTCGGCTTTGCAGAAGCGCTGGCGAAGCAAGAGGGCGATCGTCTGCTGTCGCTGCCGGACGACGAGCGCTTTGCATTTTTCCGCCAATACGGCTTGGAACGTGAACTGGATAAAATCAAACGCGACCTCGGCCGCTTCCGCGTCAGCTTCGATCTGTGGTACAGCGAAACGTCGCTGTATGAGCAAGGTCTCGTTGAACAAGGTCTGGACGCATTGCGTGCAACCGGACATGTATACGAGGAAGAAGGCGCAACGTGGTTGAATACGACGCAATTCGGCGACGACAAAAACCGCGTGCTTGTGAAAAATGACGGCTCCTACACGTACCTGACGCCGGATATCGCTTACCACCGTGTCAAATACGGCCGCGGCTACGATCAGCTCATCAACATCTGGGGCGCTGATCACCACGGCTACATTCCACGTATGAAAGCAGCGATGGAAGCGCTCGGTAACGATCCAGGCAAGCTGACGGTTCTCATCGCACAGATGGTCAGTTTGTTCCAGAACGGCGAGAAAGTGAAGATGTCCAAGCGTACGGGGAAAGCCGTTACGATGGAAGACCTGATGGACGAAGTAGGCGTGGATGCTATCCGTTACTTCTTCACGATGCGCAGCATGGACTCGCATCTCGACTTCGATATGGACCTGGCGGTATCGACCTCCAACGAGAACCCAGTATTCTATGTGCAATATGCGCATGCGCGTATTTGCAGCATTTTCCGTCAAGCGGAGGAACAGAGCGTAGCGATGCGTGCACTTACAGACATTGACCTGTCGCGTCTTGAGACGGAGCAAGAATACGACCTGCTTCGCAAGCTTGGTGAGCTGCCGCAGGAAATTTCGGATGCAGCTGCGCAATACGCTCCGCATCGGATTATCCGTTACGTTTATGAGCTGGCGTCCCAGTTCCACAGCTACTACAAAGCAGAGCGCGTCATGACGGACGATGCCGAGCAGACGCAAGCGCGTCTTGCCCTGCTTGCTGCAACGCGTGTTGTTATCGCGAACGTTCTTCGTCTGATCGGTGTTACAGCACCGGAACGTATGTAATTACCGAATAATAAAGGCCTGATGAGTAAGCCGCTGCGGCTTCTCTTCAGGCCTTTTGTCCGTTCGGGCAGTGCTTCCCGCCTCTTGCATCCTTCATGATCATTGTAACTCCCATAGCCTATTTCTCCATAATCTGAAGCATCTTCGCAATATCCAGCTCTCCGGTCATGCGAGGTGCTTTCTTGCCGCGCAGCGGCTGCATCGAGCGCCGGAGCGCGGACTTCACTTCAGTGGGCGTCAACTCTGGGTGCTTGGCAAGCAGCAGAGCGACGGCGCCGCTTACATGAGAAGTCGCCATCGAAGTTCCGCTCATCTCGTGGTACTTGCCCTTGAGCCAGGCAGACGTAATTTTATCACCAGGCGCATAGATATCAATGTAGATGCCGCGATTGCTGAATGGCGCGATCCTTCGCAGCCTCGTGGTGGCGCCTACCGAGATCGTCTGCGGATAGCGAGCGGGATAATCGATGGCCCGCCGTTTGCCGTCATTGCCGGAGGAAGCAACAATAATGACGCCTGCATTGGCTGCATTTGTGACTGCGTTAAGCAGCGCTTTACTCCTCGATTTCATCCCGAAACTCATGTTAATAATATTCATCCGATTTCGCACACACCAGTCGATCGCGAGTATAATATCGGAGACGTAGGCACTTCCATTATGATCGAATGCCTTGATCGGATGAATGAGGGAACGGGGGGCAACGCCAATCATTCCCTGCGGCTGATTAGCGGCAGCGATGGTGCCAGCGATATGCGTCCCATGTCCATTGTCGTCATGCGGCAGCAGGCTGCGATTGAGCAGATTAATGCCCCGCGCCAGCGAGCCGCGCAGATCGGGATGGTTGAAGTCGACGCCTGTATCGACGACGCCGATTCGAATTTTATGACCCGTTGTCGTACTCCATGCTTGAGGTGCCTTAACGTGCGCAACACCCCAGGGGATTCCTTTCTCGGGAGCGGGCACTCGCGATGTCACGCCATGAATGCGGACACGCTGGTCCGTCTCCACCCAGACCCGACCATCGAATCGACGATGGGGACTGTCATCGGGGATTGGACAGGATATGGCTTGAATAATGCCCATCTGCCTAACCGCTTGCAGCGTCGACACGGAGCCTTTCATTTCCGACCATTCATGAACGAATCGGCGAAAGTCCTCGGTGTGCTGAAAACGGATAATTCTCTTTCTATGGCTTGCGCCTTTTTCGGTCATCGTACCCTGCAGCCAACGGAGAAAAGCGGTGGTGTCCAAATTACAGGTCCCCTCCCGACGACGATGCTGAGGTATTGTATGAACGAGCGTCGAGACTTGTATGAGCAAGTGACCTTTTTTCGAATAATTAGGCTTGAAACCGTGTCAAAAAGCGGAACAGGACATAGGATGGTGTAAGAGCCAATAAAGGTTCTTATCATCCCGGAAGGCGGAACATAGACACCCCGACCGGAAGGATACAGTCAAAGCGAAGGGGTATGCCCTTCGTTTTTTGCGTGTGGACGAGCTTATAAGCTTGCATTTTGTATGGAAATAGGTTTTACTATAGGTTGATACGGAAACAATCGTAATAGGACGGGTTTTCGACGATATTGAGGTAGCGGGAGGATGGGTCAGGATGAGCAGCGATTTCGCCGCAAAATGGGACCGCGAGCAGATTCAAGAAATGCCGATGGTGGACCTGGCATTCGAAGTGTTGAAAGCAACCAACACCCCGATGTATTATCGGGACTTGATGATGGAGATAGCAAAGATCCGCGAACTGGATCCAGATCAAATTAATGATGTGATTGCACAAGTATATACAGAGATTAACGTTGACGGACGCTTTGCGTGTGTCGGCAGCAACAATTGGGGCTTGAAGCGTTGGTATCCGATTGAGCGCAATGAAGATCCAATTACGAATGCCAAACGTCCGCGCATCATCAATGATGATGACGATATGGACGATGAAGATATTTATGCAGATGAAGAAGAAGAGTCGTACGCGGCGGAAGAGGACGATTACGATTCGTACGACGAGGATCGCGAGAACTTCGAAGAGAACGAAGAAGACGCAGAAGTCGACGAAGATGTGGCGATCGACGATGAAGAGATCGAAGATGACGCGGAAGGCGAAGAAATCAGCGACGACGAAAGCGACGACTTCGACGGCGATGCAGATGATAGCGACGAGGAAGACGACGACGATAACTAATCGCGGCGCGGCTTTGTGTTCCCCTTCTAGGGGCGCGCGAAGCCGCTTTTTTACTGTATTTTTTGCCTTGCATGATTACTTGACAGGCCTTCTCCCAGAAGGTAAACTATTGCATGGGCTTCTGATGCAGGATAAGAATTTGTTAACGTATATTTGTTAACGTTCAGTCGTTGTGACGTTCTTATTGTCGTCATAACTTGTATATCTACGAGAACGAAAGTGCCCCGTGGACACGGGTGTCACTTTTTTTATTTTGCCAATTAACATAGGACGCCGTCCGATTATCGGACGGCGAAACCTTTTTCATCGTGCGATGATTCAAGGTTGTTCCATAATTTGGACGACGTCCCTTGCAGTGGACAAGCGCTGATTCGCGTGAGATTAGGCAAACCTAAACATTAACATAGGAGCTTGGAGGGTATTGGTACAGTGACTAAATACATTTTCGTAACAGGCGGCGTTGTGTCTTCTCTTGGTAAGGGCATTACGGCGGCATCTCTTGGCAGACTGCTGAAGAACCGTGGTCTTAAAGTGACGATTCAGAAATTTGATCCTTATATTAACGTTGACCCGGGTACAATGAGCCCTTATCAGCACGGTGAAGTATTCGTAACGGACGACGGTGCGGAGACGGACCTTGACTTGGGACACTACGAACGCTTTATCGACATTAACCTGTCGAAGAACAGCAACGTAACGACCGGCAAAATTTACTCGACCGTTATTACGAAAGAACGCCGCGGCGAATATTTGGGCGGTACCGTTCAAGTTATCCCGCATATTACGAACGAAATTAAAGACCGGATCTTCCGTGCAGGCAAAGAAGCAGGCTCTGACGTTGTCATTACGGAAATCGGCGGTACGGTTGGCGATATCGAGAGCTTGCCATTCATGGAAGCGATTCGTCAGATCAAGAGCGACATCGGCCGTGATAACGTGATGTATATCCACGTTACGCTCATTCCTTACATCAAAGCAGCGGGCGAGATGAAGACGAAGCCAACGCAGCACAGCGTTAAGGAGCTGCGCAGCATCGGTATTCAGCCGAACGTTATCGTTTGCCGTACGGAGCAAGAGCTGCCGGACGACATGAAGCGTAAGATTGCTCAGTTCACCGACGTGGATGCGAATGCTGTTGTTGAGTGCCGTGATGCTTCGACACTGTACGAAGTACCACTTATGCTCCGCGAGCAAGGTCTCGACGATATCGTCGTCAACCACCTGAAGCTGACGACGACACCTCCGGACATGACGGAGTGGGAAGCGCTCGTGAAGCGTGTGAAGTCGCTGCACAAAAAAACCGAGATCGCAATCGTCGGCAAATACGTTGCGCTGCATGATGCATACCTGTCGATCGTTGAATCGCTTGGTCATGCTGGTATCGCACTGGAATCCGATGTGGACATCCGTTGGGTCAATGCGGAAGAAGTGACGGACCGCAATGCGGCCGACCTGCTGCAAGGCGTACACGGCATCCTCGTTCCGGGCGGTTTTGGCGATCGTGGTATCGAAGGCAAAGTAGCGGCGATCCGCTATGCGCGCGAGAACAGCGTTCCGTTCTTCGGCATTTGCCTCGGTATGCAAGTTGCGGTTATCGAGTATGCGCGTAACGTTTGCGGTTTGGACGATGCGAACAGCTCCGAGATCAATCCATCTACGCCATACCCGGTTATCGATCTTCTGCCAGATCAGAAGGATATCGAAGATATGGGCGGCACGATGCGCCTTGGTCTGTATCCTTGTAAGCTGCTTCCGGGCTCGGTTGGCATGAAAGAATACGACGACGAGCTCGTGTATGAACGTCACCGTCACCGGTATGAGTTCAACAACGAATACCGTGAGCGTATCGAATCCAGCGGTCTTGTGTTCTCGGGTACGTCCCCAGACGGCCGTCTGATCGAAATGGTTGAACTTCCGAACCACCCATGGTTCCTCGCCGTGCAATTCCATCCGGAATTTACGTCGCGTCCGAACCGCCCGCAACCGCTGTTCCGCGGTTTCGTTCGCGCAGCGCTGAACTATTCGAATCAATAAAAATGATATTCCGCCTATGCATTCTGATCGAATGCATAGGCGGATTTTTTTGTTTTATGTCTATTTTTGATGGATTAACATGAATTCCTGAGTCTATGCGGGCATAGGTTCTATTGGTTTTTTGTTCTTCTTCAATATCTGACAAGACATGTAATTCCTTTTTTTGAAAAAACGGAAGGAAAAATGGATAGCAGATGCGAATAGTTTATAGTAAATAAAATATGGAATTTTCGGCGAGTCCGAGGTTTTGTAGGAGGCGAGTAAGTGGAGAACAACAAAGTATTGATCGTTGATGACCAGAACGGGATTCGAGTTCTGCTGATGGAGGTTTTCAGCAGCGAAGGTTACGAGACTTATCAAGCATCCAACGGTAAGCTTGCACTGGAGATCGTTCGGGCTCACCGCCCTGATCTAGTGCTTCTTGATATGAAGATTCCTGGCATGGATGGACTCGAAATTTTGCGTCATATCAAGACGATCGATGTTGATATTAAAGTCATTATGATGACTGCATATGGGGAACTCGATATTATCAATGAGGCGCGCGACCTCGGAGCGCTGATGCATTTTACGAAACCATTCGATATTGATGAGCTTCGATTTGCTGTGAATCACCAGCTGCGAGGCGATCTGAATAGCCGTACACCAATTGGGACCTAGTCATTAGGTCCTTTTTTAGTCCCAGGAAGTAAGTATTTCGTCAGGCTTAGGCTTGGATTTCTCCGGAATGAACGCTGCTTCGCCGTTTAAAGGACGGCGACAGCCGATTCACCTCGCTGTGCCACAATCCATTTACCATATTCGAGCCTATTGTGATATACTGATTCAGTGTGTCCTAAGCAAACATAGACGATGCAACGTGAGTTGTACGTCATTCGTATAGCAGCAGGAGCAGTCGTTTAAGAAAAAATCCGTCTGTTCGGCAGCAGCAATTAAGCGTAACGTTCGAAACCATTAAACCGAACGACCGTCCAGGGTGGACGGATCGACCATAATGGAGCGGTGCTCCAGCGAAGGAAGGGTCAGCGCCCTCCTTATGCTTGTCAGGCGGAAGTCTCTCCTGCTGCGGATCATATGTGATTCGTCGGGGGAGATTCGCCATATTCATAGGGCTAATTTCCATTAATCGGTCGTTGTCGTTATTCGCTGTTTTTGTTCGCTTCTGACGGGGGAGGGTTCGAGTTAAAGGCATGGAGAAATTGATGATTCGGGGCGGTCGTCCGCTTCATGGTGTTGTACAAATCAGTGGGGCGAAGAATAGCGCAGTTGCGCTTATTCCAGCTGCCATTTTAGCAGAGTCGGCTGTTACATTAGATAATTTGCCGGCAATAAGTGACGTTGCCGTATATAGTGATATTCTAAGAGACCTCGGCGCAGTCGTTGAACGGAAGGATGATATCATCCGCATCGATCCGTCCGAGCTGAAGTCCGTTCCGATGCCCAATGGCAAAGTGAAGATGCTGCGTGCATCCTATTATTTGATGGGTGCGATGCTGGGACGTTTTGGTGAGGCTGTGATCGGTCTGCCGGGCGGCTGCAATTTTGAACCACGGCCAATTGATCAACATATCAAAGGTTTTGAAGCGCTTGGTGCTACCGTTGTGAATGAACATGGCGCCATGAGAATTACAGCCAAGGAGCTGCGCGGGGCGAAAATCTTTCTTGATATCGTCAGCGTTGGTGCAACGATCAACATTATGCTTGCGGCTTCCAGAGCCAAGGGCTCCACGATTATCGAGAATGCGGCCAAAGAGCCTGAAATCATAGATGTAGCAACACTGCTGAACGCCATGGGCGCGCGCATTAAGGGTGCAGGTACCGAGACGATTCGAATCGAAGGTGTCGATCAGATGCATGGCTGTCGTCACTCCATCATTCCAGACCGCATCCAAGTCGGCACATACATGATCATGGCTGCTGCGACTCGCGGCGATGTGACAGTCGAAGGCGTCATTCCGAAACATATGGAGGCCGTTACGGCTAAGCTTCGTGAGATGGGTGCAACGGTTGAAGAACTCGATGATGCGGTGCGTATCATTAGTAGCGATGAACCTTACCATCCTGTTGATGTAAAGGCGCTTGTGTACCCTGGCTTCGCAACGGACTTGCAGTCTCCGATGACAAGCTTGCTCACGCAGGCCAATGGTGTAAGCGTATTAAGCGACTACATCTATGGCAATCGGTTCAAGCATGTGCCTGAATTAGCGCTTATGGGTGCCAACATCCGGTTGGAAGGACGCTCTGCGATTATTGAAGGCGGACCTTTGAGCTCTGCCAAGGTGCATGCGACTGACCTGCGGGCAGGGGCTGCACTTGTTATTGCTGGCCTAACCGTCAAGGATGGCATTACAGAAGTAACGGGCGTGGAGTACATTGACCGCGGATACGATAATTTGGTAGAAAACCTGCGCAGATTAGGCGCAGATATTTGGCGGGAGACGACTTCTGACGATAAATAAGATAGGAACACAAGAAAGCGGCGTTATTTTGACTTTAAATGGAATAGCGCCTACTTTTTCAGGCAATGCTTGTAAGCAAAATCGAATAGAGTGGTGAGAATATGGCAGATCTTCAGATCGCTGATCTAGAAGAGATGAAATTAACGGAACTGTACAAGCTGGCGAAGCAGTATCAGATTCCTTATTACGGACAGTTTAAGAAAAAAGAACTTATTTTCGCAATATTGCGGGCGCAAGCGGAGAAAAGCGGATTTTTCTTTATGCAAGGCATTTTGGATATTTTGCCGGACGGCTTCGGATTCCTTAGACCGATCAATTATTCCAGCAGTAACGAAGATATATACATTTCGCAATCCCAGATTCGTAGATTTGATCTACGCTCAGGCGATCTCGTTTCAGGCAAATGTCGACCGCCCAAAGAGAACGAGCGTTATTATGGATTGCTTCAGGTCAATGCCGTTAACGGCGAGAACCCAGAGACTGCTGCAGAACGCCTTCATTTTCCCGCCCTTACCCCTCTTTTCCCAGAGAAGAAACTGGTACTGGAAACAGCCCCTAACAAGCTCTCGACTCGGATTATGGATTTGCTCGCCCCAGTTGGTCATGGGCAGCGTGGCTTGATTGTTGCACCGCCGAAGGCAGGTAAGACACTGCTTCTGAAGGAGATTGCCAACAGCATTTCGAACAATCATCCCGATATTGAGCTTTTTGTGCTGCTTATTGATGAACGTCCAGAGGAAGTTACGGATATGCAGCGTTCGGTCAAAGGGGAAGTTGTCGCTTCGACCTTCGATGAACTGCCCGAGAATCACATTAAAGTGGCGGAGCTTGTGCTTGAACGTGCGCTGAGGCTTGTCGAGAGCAAGAAGGACGTCGTTATTTTGCTCGATAGCATCACTCGGCTTGCTCGTGCTTACAATCTCGTTATTCCTCCGTCAGGTCGTACACTGAGCGGCGGTATTGACCCCGCTGCATTCCATCGGCCTAAGCGGTTCTTCGGTTCGGCGCGCAATGTGGAAGAGGGCGGAAGTCTGACCATTCTGGCAACGGCACTCATCGAGACGGGCTCCCGAATGGATGACGTCATTTATGAAGAGTTTAAAGGTACAGGCAATATGGAGCTTCATCTGGACCGCAGATTGGCAGAACGCCGCATTTTCCCGGCACTCGACATTCGTCGTTCGGGTACGCGTCGTGAAGAAATGCTGCTGACGAAGGAAGAGCTCGACAAGATTTGGGCGATTCGCAAGAGCATGAATGACTCCATGGAGTTCGTCGACAGCTTCCTCAAGAAGCTTGCCGATTCGAAGACGAACGAAGAATTCCTCATGTCGCTGGATACTTCATCGTTCTCGAACGGATCATCTCACACAGGTACGAATTCGGCAGGAAGCAGCGGGGGCACAAGCGCGGGACGTAGACCGCAGGCTCGTTCCACGACTGCAGCGACGCCGCGTGAATAGAATTTAATGGTTACGAAGTTGGGTTTGGCTAGCCAAACCTTTTCTTTTAGGAGGACAGCATGAATCTTGTTTATGCAGACGCCGATGGCAATGTATTCGACCATCCTACATGGATTGGTCTCGGTCGCAGCGGCGATATGGTTGTAGAACTAATGGAAGATGAGCTCATCCCACTGCCGGAGGGGGCAACGTTGGTTGGCCTGCCGCACACTCGGCCGATTGGCTTGGACCCGAAGAAAGGGATGGCTGTACTCCCAGGTGATGTGCAGGCGGTTGGCGCACTGCTGCCGCAAGGCTACACACGGTTGAATATCCCATCTTACGTAAAGACGAACAAGGAAGAGAAATTCCCGCTGTTCGGCTATACGGCTGTTGTTTGGAAGGACGGACAGTTTTATGTAGCGGCTGAAGCAACGGATGACCCTGAGCGTTGGAATCCGCTGAATTGCGATCGCCGCGATGTGGCTAAGGGAGTAGAACTGCTGACTGCGAAGTATCCGGAGAACCGTCTTTATCAGCATTTATCGAACTGTGCGCTTGGGTACGAATGCCTGACCTCTTCGAATACGTTCCTGCAGCGCTGGGAAGGCGGCGTTCCTGTATCGTATTCCTGTAATGCTGGCTGCTATGGCTGTATCTCGGAACAGCCGGATGACAGTGGGTTTGTAGCGCCGCAGACACGGATGAATTTCCGACCAACGGTCGAAGAGCTCGTTCAAGTAATGATGGAACAGCTCATTACACCGGATGCGATCATCAGCTTCGGTCAAGGCTGTGAAGGCGAGCCTTCCACGCAAGCGAAGATTATTATTGAAGCAATTAAAGAAGT
This sequence comes from Paenibacillus cellulosilyticus, assembly GCF_003182255.1. Taxonomy (GTDB): domain Bacteria; phylum Bacillota; class Bacilli; order Paenibacillales; family Paenibacillaceae; genus Paenibacillus_T; species Paenibacillus_T cellulosilyticus. Next base: position 284,392 of record NZ_QGTQ01000005.1, read on the forward strand.
GCGCAGCCGTACTTCGAACGGTTTTATCAATATCAACACGAATGCAGGTTTGACGGATCACATTCGCGGCATCGTTGATGCTGGTCTTGATCTGATGCGCGTCAGCACGATCAGTGCACTGGACGATCATTATAATGCTTACTACAAACCGCGGGCTTACACGCTTAAGAATGTAGAGAAATCTTTGAAGTACGCGACGGATAAGGGGGTCTATACCTCGATCAACTACTTGATCTTCCCAGGTGTAACCGACCGCGAGGAAGAGATCGAAGCGATGATCGGTTTCGTGAAGCGGACAGGCCTTAAGCTTATTCAGATGCGGAACCTGAATATCGACCCTGAGAGCTACTTGGAGCTTATTCCGAAGCCGCAAGGCGAGATTTATGGCATGAAGCAAATGTTGGAGATTTTCCGCGATGAGCTGCCGGACGTTGTGATCGGTTCTTTCACGCATATCCCGCCATCGAAGCTCGGAAGTCGTTAGTCCGTCTTATAGCAGTAAGCACCAGATTATTGCTCTGAAGCTTTACGAAGGATATACATGTCATTGCACAGCTCGAATGAGCATGCTATAATCACCGATGTATGTGCTACTTACTCTGGATTCGCATGAAGTCCAGGGCGGAAAGAGGTGAACGAGATGAAACAAGGTATTCATCCAACGTACCATGTAACGACTGCAACGTGTGCTTGCGGTAATACGTTCGAGACGGGTTCGATCAAAGCGAACCTTCGTGTCGAGATTTGCTCCGTATGCCACCCGTTCTTCACTGGTAAACAGAAGTTTATCGATGCAGGCGGTCGTGTGGACAAGTTCAAAAAGAAATACGGCATCTAATATTCTGTTTGAAATTGGCAGAATACAACGACCTCCCTCAGCCATCCTATGGTCTAAAGGGAGGTTTTTTGTATGTTCTTGAATCGATTCGCTCATTCACGTATACGTAATACGGCAAATCGCAAGCTTCTGCTTGGATTGCTCGCCGTCGGTCTAATTGTACTGGAGGCCGGCTGTGGCGGGGGCAGCGGCAAGTATGATAATAAAATGCGCGTACAGCATTACGGCCATGACGGCTATATGGGTCTTACGAATACGAATCCGTCTCTCCCGAATTCGCCACACAGTCTGACGATTAAGAACGATACTGACTTCGTTGATCAGAAATTGCGCGAATTGAAAGGAATAGCACATTCACGTACGGTTATAGATGGTGCGCGACTTACCGTAACGATCGATGCTGCTTCCGGACTGAGTGCTGCCGAGCGGGCGCAGCTGAAGAAGAAAGCAATCGCAGTTGTTCAACAGAATATGCCACGATACGAAGTGGATGTTCATATGACGCCGTAACCGAGGGTTCATTATGTAACTTTTGCCGAGAGGTTGCACTTTGAGTTCTAATCGTCTATACTTAGTTTTACCGTGCTAGACGGGGAGGTAGCGGTGCCCTGTAACTCGCAATCCGCTGTAGCGAGGTTGAATTCCTGCTTGAGGTTATGTGATGCGGGGTTTGGTCTTTGTGAACAACGTTGACAGTTGGGTCCCTCGCAATGGGCATCTGTGAACCTGGTCAGGTCCGGAAGGAAGCAGCCATAAGCAGACACGTTCATGTGTTGGGGGAGTGCCTGACTCGAGTTGGGATCAAAGGTGCCACTCGGATCGCATGTATCGGGAGCAGGTGCACGGTTCCTATTTTATAATGCCACGTCCGGCTGTGCGTTGAATGGTTACATACCATGACGCGCAGGCCGGATTTTTTGCATCTATTATAGGGTATGCGTAATGGAGAAGGAGCAATATGCTTGTTTTGTTGCTGCTTGGGTTCGTGTATAATGGAATAATCGGATCGAAATGTCATCTAGAGAGGATGGGTCCGCATGTCTCACATAGCCTTATATCGAGCTTGGCGTCCCCAGACGTTCCATGACATGGTCGGCCAACGGCACATTATCAAGACGCTCCAGAACGCGATTCGAGAGAATCGTGTCTCGCATGCCTATCTGTTTAATGGGCCTCGCGGAACAGGTAAGACGAGTGCGGCCAAGATTATGGCCAAAGCCGTCAACTGTGAACGGGGACCGGCGCCGGAACCGTGTAATGAATGCGATGCTTGTCAGGGGATTACGGCAGGCACGATCATGGACGTCATTGAGATTGATGCCGCTTCCAACCGCGGGATCGACGAGATTCGCGAAATCCGCGATAAAGTCCGTTATGCCCCGTCCGAAGTTCGTTATAAAGTGTACATTATTGATGAAGTGCATATGCTGACGACCGAGGCATTCAATGCACTCCTGAAAACGTTAGAAGAACCTCCAGGTCACGTTATCTTTATCTTGGCAACAACAGAGCCGCACAAGCTGCTGCCGACGATCATTTCGCGATGCCAGCGGTTTGATTTCAGACAAGTGTCGCTTGAGGAACAAACAGAGCGGCTTCGTCTGATCTGCCAAGAGGAAGGCATACAAGCGGAGGAAGAAGCGTTGTCCTACATCGCTCGTCTATCAGAAGGCGGCATGCGCGATGCGATTAGTTTGCTTGAGCAATCGGCTGCCTTCGGTGGGGAGTCGATTACGCTTGAAGGTGCTGTTGATGTTACAGGCGGTTTGGCTGCGCATCAATTCGCCCAATTAGCAGAGGCTGTTCGAAACCGGGATGCAGGTGCGATTCTACCGTTGGTTGAAGGATTGATGCAAGCGGGTAAGAGTGCGGAGAAGTGCATGGAGAATTTCATTTATTATTTCCGCGATCTTCTCGTCTTGAAGCTTGCTCCGCAGGGCGGCGCATCGACGGAGCGAATCGTCGATGACGGGCGTTTCCGCGAAATGGCGGAATCCTTTACAGCAGATCGGCTTTTCCGTATGATCGACGTATTGAACCGTTATCAGACAGAGATGAAGCATGCGCTGCAGCCCCAGACATTGTTTGAGGTTGCGCTCATGAAGCTTTGTACGATGAATGAGCAGGGTGAGATCGTTGAGCGGAGTGCTGCATCGGGCGGAAGCGCAGGTGCCGGTGGTTCACAGGCAGGCGGAGCAGCCAGCCAAGGTGAAATCACTCGTCTGCAACGTCAAGTTGAGATGCTGGAGGGCAAGCTCGAGCAGTTGCTTCGTACAGGGGTTGCCGCAGGCGCTGGCGAGGCGGCTAACGCTGGTCAAGCTAACGCAGGCAATGCGAACCGTCGTGGCGGTGCAGCTCGGGGAGCCTTTGGTTCAGTTGGTGGCGGAGGCTCTATTAGTAAGCCGAAGCTTGAGCCTTTCGTGGCTGCACTGAATGGTCCTGCCATATCGCAGATTCGTATGCGTTGGGGAGAATTGCTTCAGCGGGTCAAAGATGCGAAGATTACAGTTCATGCATGGCTCGTTGATGGGGACCCTGTTTCGGCTGTTGATGAAACGGTGCTTGTTGCGTTCAAGAGCATGATGCACCGGGAAACGACAGAGAAACCAGCCAACCGCGAGTTGATCGAACACGTGCTGCGGGAAGTATTCGGCAGACCTGTGCGGCTTGCAACCGTCATGATGAAGGATTGGCAGGCGGCTGCGGAGAGCGGCGCTTCTCGTCAAGAAACTGCAGAGACACTCCAGCTTGAACCCGAGGATGAATCGGGGACTAGACCGGAATGGGTCGAGGAAGCATATAAAATGTTTGGCGACCAGCTTGTCGAACTCAAGTCCGATTAGGTAGAATATCGTTATTAGCGTTTCTTATCATTCTCACGAGGTGAATTAATATGACAAATATGCAGCATATGATGAAGCAAGTGAAGAAAATGCAAGAACAAATGCTCAAAGCACAAGAGCAACTCGGCACGAAGACAATCGAAGGTACTGCAGGTGGCGGTGTTGTAACGGTTCAAGTAAACGGCCACAAACAAGTATTGAGCATCAACATTAAGCCAGAAGCAGTAGATCCAGAGGATATCGAGATGCTGCAAGATCTCGTAATGACGGCTGTGAACGATGCGCTCACGAAAGCTGAAGAACTCGCGAACGATGATATGAGCAAATATACAGGCGGATTGAAAATTCCTGGCCTGTTCTAAGATTAGATATGCCTAATGCAACATGACAGGCGGCCTGTCGGACCCGCATACCGCGACCGACAGGTCGTTTGTCTTTTAAAGAGGAGAGAACGCTCATGTATTATCCTGAGCCCATAGCCAAATTGATCGATGCATTCACTCGATTGCCGGGCATCGGTCCGAAGACGGCTGCGAGATTGGCGTTGCATGTGCTTCGCATGCAAGAGGATGATGTAATCGATTTTGCCAAAGCACTAGTCAGCGTCAAACGCAATTTGAGCTACTGTTCGGTTTGTTGCAATATAACGGATACGGATCCATGTCGAATCTGTCAAGATAAGAACCGCGATCATTCGGTTATTTGCGTCGTACAGGAGTCTAAAGACTTGGTCGCAATGGAGCGCACCAAAGAATTCAATGGTTATTATCACGTTCTGCAAGGTGCTATCTCTCCAATGGAAGGGATCGGTCCCGATCAGATTCGAATCGCGGAGCTGCTTCAACGGCTAAGTGATGAGCGCGTGCAAGAATTGATTCTGGCGACTAACCCGAACATTGAGGGTGAGGCGACTGCAATGTACTTGTCCAGATTGGTCAAGCCATTCGGCATTCGCGTAACGCGTATCGCGCATGGCTTGCCAGTTGGCGGCGACTTGGAATATGCGGACGAGGTCACGTTGTCCAAGGCGCTTGAGGGCCGTCGAGAACTTACCTAATATTTTGAGCTTTATCCCTGGTGCTGCAGCGTTCTTTATGGATGCTGCGGCATTTTTAATTGGAGCGGATGCTGTTTAGTCTGCCACATTCGTTCTATCCGGCCGCGTAGGTTCATACATTGTGATGAGCAAATATGGACGAGCGGAGGGAACGGATATGCGATTGAAATGGTGGGGGCATAATCAGCCGGAAGTGATGGACAAGCAGAAGCGGAGTGAGGTAACACAAGATATGTGGGACCTTAAAATCGATATCGAAGAAGCTCGCAAGAGCTGGCTCAGCGCAACACGGTTCTTTCAATACGCTGTAGAGCAGGATGAGGTTGATTATGCCGTGTATCATTTAATGGCGGCAGAGCAGCGATACGCAATGCTTGTTAGACGCGCGAAGTCAATGAAGGATGTAGAGTGGCCAGCATGGACAAGGAGTGAAGGACAATGAAATGGTTCTGGGTAGCTTTACTCGTTATATCTTCGCTGTCACTGCTCATCGTACTGTTGAGGAACCGTAACTCCCTTGAAGCTCTCCGCAGGTTCGCCCTTCATCTCATACTGGCTGCACTCGCATTGTATGCAGTTAACTACTCCGGACTACTTAGTGGATGGGAAATCCCTCTTAACGTAACAACTGTCGGTACGGTCATGGTTCTTGGTCTTCCTGGAGTAGCGTTAATAGCGGGACTGAAAGCTGTGTTGTTCTAGAATAATGTTGGGAATGGATTAGCCGAGACGGAGTAATAAAGGATAGGTCTCGTATTACGACGAAACAGCAGTAAATGAGCATTGTACACTCTCCTCAAATTAATTAGAAAAAGTGCTTGCAATGCGTTGGGCGGCTGTGATATATTATAAAAGTCGCCGCTGAACAACAGCGAGACACGAGAAAAAAGTAACACTTGCAAGACGCGAAATTATCTGTTAAGATGATGAACGTTGTCGAAACAAGTCGAAAGAAATGCTTGACACACTGATTAACATCTGATAAGATGTAAAAGTTGTCGAAAACGATATTGTTCTTTGAAAACTGAACAACGAGCGAAACTGTCAGTTTAAATGTTTTAAATGAGCTAAACAAGCGCTTCTTTTATGGAGAGTTTGATCCTGGCTCAGGACGAACGCTGGCGGCGTGCCTAATACATGCAAGTCGAGCGGAGTTGATGAGGTGCTTGCACCTCTGATGCTTAGCGGCGGACGGGTGAGTAACACGTAGGCAACCTGCCTGCAGGACTGGGATAACATTCGGAAACGAATGCTAATACCGGATAATCGATTTCCTCGCATGGGGAGATCGGGAAAGACGGAGCAATCTGTCACCTGTGGATGG